>JAKLKU010000022.1 GCA_023150475.1 Planctomycetota bacterium | reverse complement strand
CGGCGCGGCGCGGCGTGGCGCGGCGTGGCGCGTGGGCGGCGTGCAGCGCGACGCCGACGACGCGGACGTCTTCGGCGGGAACCCATGTTCCCGGCCGATTCCGAAGCGCCGTAGTCGACGGTGCCGGCTCGCATTGCACGTTGGTACTTTTCTACGACCGCTCGGAGTTCTTCTGGATCTTCGGCCGCGGTCGCCAGGCGTCTCGTGGTGGTGGTGACGACGCGCGCGGGGCGCCGCGGCGCGCCGGCGTCGAGCTCACACGTCTTTGCGAGTTGTGGTGTCGGTCGCGGCGCAAGACCGCGCGACGAGACGCGTGAACTCGAGACTCGAGAGCGCCCGCACGCTCGCAGCGAGATGGCGATCGGACGGAACGGGCCCGCAGCGTCGGACGACGGCTGACGAACCGTGGCTGCCGAGACGCGGGCGCCGACGGACGAGCGACGCACCGAAGGGCTGGAGCACCGGAACTCTGGAGCGCTGGGGCACCGACACACCGGCGCTCCACTGGGTGCGCGGCGACGAGCCGCCGGCTCACGACCCCGTCGCGAGTGGCGCCAGCGTTTGTCGCTCGCGCGAACCGTTGTGCGTCCTGCCGTGCGTCCTGCCGTGCGTCCTGCGGTGCGCGCGGCGCGCGCGGGTCGCGTCGAACTCGCGCGCGACGAGCGTTCGTTCGCCGCGTCGAACGCGGTCGCGTGGTCGCGAAAATTGGCGCGACTCGACGCGCGCTTCGCGCCCGATCGCTTCCTATGATCGCCCGGGATCCTCGGGCGTCGAGCGCGAACGGGCGCGCTCCTCGCGCCGCCGACTCGAACGATGACCGCTGAAGCCGCCGGAGCGGACGAAGGTCCGCAAGCAGCGTCGAACGAATCCGAGCCTCTCTGGGCGCCGCTCTCCGCGCGCGATTTCGCCGCGCGTTTCGCCGCCGTCGAAGTGCTCTTCGAAGCGCGCGAGGGCAAGACCTATCGAGCCCGTGATCGAGCGCGCGAAGGCCGCGAAGTCTCGCTGTCGGTGTTGCTCGCGCGCGTCGGCCGGCCGCGCGAAGCGATCGACGGTTTCTTCCAGGACCTGCGCACGGCGCAGAGTCTCGTGTCGCCGCACTTGGTCGAGATCGTCGACGTCGGCGGACTCGAGGACGGACGACTGTTCGTCGCGACCGAGCTCGTGCAAGGCGAATCGCTCGCGACGCGGCTCACACGAGAGGGCGAATTGCGCGTCGAAGTCGCGCTCGAAATCGCGCGGCAGGTGCTCGCGGCGCTCGGCGTCGCGCACTCGAAGTCGCTCGCGCACGGCGCGATCGAACCGCGGCACGTGTGGCTCGCCGCGCGGGTGCCGAAGACGGCCGAGAACCCCGACGGCATCCACGTGCGGCTCGCCGGTTTCGGGCTCGCGACCTTGCTCGCTTCGGATCCGATCGAAACCGGCGTCGCGGCCGCGCCGACGACGGCGGGAGATCTCGCGGCGGTCGCGGCGCTCGTCGAACGCATGGTCGGCGAGAGCGGCGCGAACGATCCACGCGTGAGAGCTCTCGTCGCTCGCGTCGGCGATCGCGAGGAGAACGCCGAAGTGCTCGCGCGCTCCGTGCAAGCGACGTCGGCCGGCGCCGGGAAGGCGCGCATGCCGCGCTGGGCGATCGCCGGACTCGGCGTGCTCGGCATCGCGGCGATCACCGAAGGATTCCTCTGGCTCGAGCAGCGCTCCGAGAGTCAGAAGCTCGCCGAGAACGTCGCACAGGCCGAGCTCGAGAAGATCCGCGCGCAACGCGAGCAGGAGCAGTACTGCAACGCGAAGATGGAGGAGCTCCACGAGCAGATCCGTCGACGCGACGAGGAGATCACGGCTCTCGGCCAGAAGCTCGAGCGCGAACTCGCGCTCGCCGCACAGCGCGCGGACGGCAGCGCATCGCGCGAAGAGCTCGAGAAGATCCGCCGTGAGCTCGACGCGACGAAAGGCGAACGGGAGAAGCTCGCGGTCTCGCTCGTCGAGACGCAGAACCGCGCGAAGGAGCTCGAGCGCGAGAAACTGAAGATCCTCGCGGAGAACACGCCCGGCGCCCGCGCCGCGCGCGGTTTCGAGCGGCTGCTCACGCTGGTCGGCGAGGGCAAGGGCAAGGACGCGCTCGCGCACTTCGAGGCGCTGGCGAAGAGCGACGCGCTCGGCGCGGAGAGCGAACGCGCGGCGGCGTGGATGCGGCACTTCGCGCTCGCCGCGGCGGCGCTCGAGGACGCTCGAGGCGCCGCGCATCCCGGCAGCGCGTTGCAGCGCGCGCAGACCGAGCTCGCGGAACTCGCCGCGCTCGAACGCGGCTTCGCCGTCGAAGCGAACGCGTGGAACGCGCGCGGTCTCGAGGACGGCGACGGCATCGATCGTGCGGCGGCCGGTGAACGGGCGCTCGCCGAACTCTCGCAACGCATCGCGGCCGCGGCGCGCGAGATCGATCGCGCTCACGTCGACGATTGGCAACGCGTGCGCGCCCTGCCGCAGACCTCCGAACCCGACACGATCCTCGAGCACGTCGCGCGCTTCGGTTGCGGCCACCTCGACGAGTGGACCGGCGCGGTCGGCGCGCAACTCGAGCTCGAGCTCGTGAAGAACGGCGTGCTCGACGTCAACGCGCTGTGCGACTCCGACCTGCTCGAGACGTGGAGCGAAGCCGACGCCGCGGCGGCGCCGCTCGCCGATTGGTTCGCCGCGCGCGCTTGGTATTGCGACGACGAACCGGCGCAAGGCGAGCTCGCCGTGCCCGCGCTCGCGAAGTCCGAGCCTCACGCGGACTGGCGCGCGACGCTCGCCCTCGAGCGTGCGCTCGCGACGAGCCCGAACCTGCCGCTCGCGACCGGTTGGATCGCGGTGTGGCGCGACAGCGATCTCCTGCGCAAGACGACGGCGTGGTACGTCGACGAACTCGTCGCGGAGAGCGGCGAAGGCGACGAACGCAACTGGGAGATCCGGCGCGCGGTCTACGTCGGTGACGGGCTGACGCCGTCGAACGCGCAACGCGTCGTGCTCGCGCGCCGCGGCGATCAATTCACGCGCTCGGGCAAGCCGATCCTCGACGTGCGCGAGCACGCGAGCTCGGTCAAAGTCGCGCTGTGGCGCGCCGATGCGGCGCTCACGCCGCCGGCGAAGTCGTGGTTCCCGTCGAAGGACGAACTCGCGACGTTCCGCAGCGAACTCGCGGGCCGCGACGAGCCCGTGCTCGTGTCGAGCGACGGCACGCTGACGCGCTGGTTCTCGCCGAAGCTCGGCCTCGTCCGCGAAGAAGCCCCGGGCGTGTTCCGCATGGAGCTCGCGTACCTCGGTCCGAAACGCTGACGCACTCGTGACGGCGCGCGGGCGCTCCGGCGCATTCGACCGCCGAATCCCGATCGCCGGCGCAAGCCGCGCGACTCCCGCCGGCCCGCTCGGCGCCGGACGCCACGCCGCAGCGCTCCGTCGCGATTCGACCGCCCGCTTCGCGTCGATCTCGCGTTTTCCGCGTCACGCGCGACGGGATGCCCGGATGGGGCTCGGGCCGGGGCAACGCGCCGCTTCGGCAGCCGGCGTGGCCCGCATCCGCGGCGCTCACGGCCGCCCGGGCGCCCTCGCGACCTCACCATGAGCCGCCACTTCGCCGCGTGCGTCGCCGCCACGCTGCTCGTCTCCGCCGCCTCCGCGCAATCGATCCTGCGCACGTTGGTCACCACGACACCCGGCAATCGCTTCGGGGGCTCGATCGCGAGCGTCGGCGACCTGAACGGCGACGGCTACGCGGACCTCGCGGTCGGTGCGACCTGCCCGAATCAGGACGGTTCGGTGTTCGCGGTCTCCGGACGCCACCTGTCGCTGGGCACGGGCTCGCAGTTCCTGTGGGTCACGAAGGACGTGGCGGCCCAGCCCGGCGCGCAGTTCGGCGCGGCGATCGTGAACGTCGGGGACATCGACGGCGACGGGAAGTCCGACCTCGCCGTCGGTGTGCCCTTCGACTACGACTGGATCGCGGGCTGGGTCGGAACGCTCGACCTCCTGTCCGGAGCGACCGGCCAGAAGCTCGCGAGCTTCGGCTTCATCGCGCAACACATGTTCGCGAGCACGCTCGCGACCGCCGGCGACTACGACGGTGACGGTTACACCGACGTGCTCGTCGGCTCGCCGCTCGACGACTTCCAGCAGACGGACGCGGGCGCCGTGTACGTGTTGTCGCCGCGCAAGGCGTACTTGCAGCAGAACTGGTACGTCAGCGCGCTCTACGGGACGCAGGCGGGCGAACGCTTCGGCAGTTCGGTCGCCGCCGCGGACCTCGACGACGACGGGAAGTTCGAGTTGATCGTCGGCGCGCCCTACTTCGACGGATTCCAGAGCGGCAACGCCGGGCGCGTGATCGTGTTCCAGGGCGCGACGCTGACGCCGTGGCGCACGCTGTTCGGCACCGAAGCGAACGCGCTCTTCGGCTCGGCCTTGAACGCCGACGGCGACGTCGACGGCGATGGAGTCGAAGACGTGCTCGCGAGCGCGCCCTACGCCGACGGTGGAGCCGTCGACGGCGGAGAAGTGACGCTGTTCTCCGGTGCGAGGCTCGTCGCGGGCGCGGCGCCGTACGACCTCGCGAGCTTCGAGAACTCGCGCGCCGGAGCGCACTTCGGCTCGAGCGTCGACATCACCTCGGATCTGAACGGCGACGGGAGTCGCGACATGCTCGTCGGCGCGCCGGACTGGCAAGCACAGTTCCTGGGCCAGGAGAACGGCGCGGTCTACGTGTACTCCGGCGCGACGTACGAGCAACTCGGCTGGCGCACCGGCAGTCCCGACGATCACTTGGGCTCCTGCGTGCTCGGCGTCGGCGACTACGACGGCGACGGTCGCGCGGACTTGGCGGTCGGCAGCGTCTTCTCCGACGCCGGCGTGGCGGACGGCGGACGGCTCGACTTGCTCTCGCTGTTCCCCGTGTTGCCCGCGATCTACTGCACGCCGAAGGCGAACAGCCTGGGTTGCACGCCCTACGTGACCTACAGCGGCAGTCCGAGCGTCTCCGCGACGACGCCGTTCGAGATCCGCGCGAGCAACGTGATCAACAACAAGAACGGCCTGCTCTTCTACGGCTTCGACGCGCTCGCCGCGCCGTTCCAAGGCGGCACGCTGTGCGTCGCGCCGCCGACGAAACGCACGTCGGTCCAAGCGACGGGCGGCAATCCGCCGCCGAACGATTGCTCCGGCAGCTTGAGCTACGACTTCAACGCGTTGATCCAGAGCGGCGCGAACCCGAATCTCGTCCTCGGCCAAGAGGTCTTCGTCCAGTACTGGTCGCGCGACCCGCTTTCGCCGAGCACGACGAGTCTGACCAACGCGCTGCGCTTCGTGATCGGGCACTGATCGGGCATTGCTTGGGCATCGACCGGGGCGACGGCGCGCCGCGGCTGCGCGATTCGCGACGGAACCGCCGGCGCCTTGTTAGGCTTTGCGGCCCTTCACCGCATCCCCACCATGTCGCGTTCGATCCTCGGCGCGGCGGTCGTGTCGTGCGTCGCCTGCGCAGGCCCGCTCCGCACGGAAGCGCCGCCTTCGGTCCTACCGCCCTCCGCGGCGCACGGCTTCCCGGCCCAGAAGCTCGACGGCCTCGTCTTCGCGTCCGCGCGCTTCGACGAACACTACGACGAAGCGTTCGGCCTCGACCTCGCGCGCGCCGCCGACGTGTTGCCGATCGCCGTGACGGTCGCGCTGCGCGGACCGGGCCAGGACGAAGCGCGTGCGTGGCTGAATCCGGAACGATTCGCGCCCGAGCTCGTGCTCGCCGACGGCACGACGCTCGCCGCGCTGCCGCCGCGGGTGGTCGCGAAACGCGTCGCCGAACGCTACGGCGAACGCGTCGAGTCGAAGGGTCTCGCGACCGGGCTGCTCTCGCCGCGTGGCACCAGCGGGTGGCTCTACTTCGATCTCGGCTCGCACACGGACCTCGAGCTCGACGGCGCGACGATCGAACACTCGGCCGGCGGACGCACCCGTGCGCTCGCGATCGACGAGTCGTTGGTGACGTTCGCGATCACGCTCGACGATCGCGAACAGGACTTCTGCGTCGGAGTCGGACGATGAACGGCGCGAAGTGGATGCTCCTGTGCGCCGGACTCGCCGGAGGATGCAGCGCGCCGCGCGATCACGAGGAGTGGCGCGTCGATCTCGAACACGCGACCACGTTGATCGCGCGCCAGGAGCTCGAAAGCGCGAGCAAGCTGCTCGAAGGTTCGCTCGAGGAGCCGCGGGACGACGCGGCGCGGCTGCAACGCTTCCACACGGCGGTGCTGCTCGTGCGCACGCACGTCGCCGCGGCGTTCGGCGCGCCGTTCCTGCCGTCTGCGAGACCGCCAACGGGCGCGGAGTGGGCGCTCGACGCGCAACCGCTCGCGCCGGCGCGTTCGACCGTCGCGCACTGCGCGGCGGCGTTGCACTGGGTCGGCCGAGCGCGGGCCTGGTACGTCGAAGTCGACGGCTTCGACGCGGCGCGCGGCAAGGAACTGCTCCCTCCGGCGCTCGACGGCGTGGCGCCGCGGGACGCGCTCGCCTACGTGCAACTCGCCGCGCTCGCGTGTTACGGTCGGTTGCGTTTCGGCGACCGCGTCGAAGCGATCTTCGCCGGCATGGAGCCGCTCGCCGACTTCGAACGTTGTGAGACCCTGCTCGCCGCCGTGCGTGTCGAAGAGGCGCTCCAACCGTGGATCTACGCGGGCGGGTTCGAACATTGGGTCGCGAACGACGAGCCTCGGGCGTTCAAGTTCGCGGTGCGTGCGCTCGAGGCGTCGACGCGCACGCGCACGTTCGGCGCGCGCGAGCACGCGCGACTCGCGGAGTGGATCACGCACGGATCCGAGTTCGTGTTCCGCTGCCCGTCGTGCGACACGCTCGCGGATCCGGTGCTGTTCTCGTGCAGCGTGTGCCGCCGCCCGACGCTCGAGTTCGAACCCGAACCCCGCACACTCGCGAAATGAAGACCGACGAGCTGCTCTCCTGCGTCGAACTCGAACCGAAGGGGCCCGCGCGTTGTGCAGTGATCTGGCTGCACGGACTCGGCGCCGATGGCCACGACTTCCCGCCGATCGTGCCGGAGCTCGCTCTCGATCCGCGCGTGCCGGTGCGTTTCGTCTTCCCGCACGCGCCGAAGATCCCCGTGACGATCAACGGCGGCATGGTGATGCGTGCCTGGTACGACATCCGCGGATTCGAGCCGCGGAAGATGCACGACTGGGCCGGTGTCGAGCGCTCGGTCGCGGACGTGCGAGCTTTGATCGCCCGCGAGAATCGTCGCGGCGTGCCGTGCGAACGCATCGTGCTCGCGGGCTTCAGCCAAGGCGGCGCGATCGCGCTGCAGGCGGGACTGCGTCACGAAGCGAGTCTGCTCGGCATCGTCGCGCTCTCGACGTACCTCGCCTGCGAGGACGAGCTCGTGCAACGGCTGTCGCCCGCGAACCGCAAGCTGCCGATCTTCCAAGCGCACGGTCAGCTCGATCCGATGGTGCCGATCGAACGTGGACGCGCGGCGATGGATCGGCTGCTCGAGCTCGGCTATCCACTCGAGCGACACGAGTACGCGATGGCGCACCAAGTGTGCCTCGAAGAGATCGAAGCGCTCGGCGCGTGGCTGCGTGCGCGGTTCGCGTCGGTCGCCTGAGTCGTCCGCAACAACTGAGAGAGCGCGAGGAGGAGTTCCGATGCGCAACGGTGCGAGCCTGAACGGCGCAAGCAACCTCGTCGCGGCGCTTGCCGCAGTGACGTTCGTGTGTTGGCAGTGCACGGCGCCCGCGGCGCAGAGCACGGAACGTTTCGGCAACTTGCTCGAGCTCTCTAGGCCGCGCGGCGAGCATCGGCTGCTCGACGACTTGGTCGGCGAGTTCGAGTTCGACATGCACTTCACGTTGCCAGGCGAACCGCCGAGCGACTGGCGCGGCGTCACGCGGAACGAATGGACGATCGGCGGACGGTTCCTGCGCTGCGAAGCGACCAGTCGACGCGAGCAGCTCGAAGTCGAGAGCCTACGAGTGATCGGCTTCGATCCGGCGACGAAGCGTTTCCAGGCGAGTTCGTTCGACTCGCTCTCGCTCGGCCACGTCGATGCGACCGGCGCGTTCGATGCCGACGCACGCACGATCGCCTTCGAAGTCGAGACCAAGGACCCGGCGAGCGGGGCCCGCGCGCGCACCACCGAAGTGCTTCGCATCGTCGACGCGGAGCGCTACACGCGCGAGATCTGGGGCCGCGGCTCGGCCGGCGAACCGCTCCAACTCGTCCGCGCGGAATACCGACGCACGCGCTGATCCGCGAACGACGCGGCGTCGGTTCGTGCGTTCTGCGACGCCTGGGACGAGAACGAGTGCGCGGCGCACGAAGCCGAGCTCCGTGCGCCGCGCGTGAATCGAACGTCCCCTGCGGACGTTTCGATCAAGGGGTGAGACCGAAGTGCACCGCTTGGCTCAAGCCGACGTTGTTCGGCGGCGTGAAGCCGGAGTCGCGCGACCAGAACTGCCCGTCGACCGTGACGCCGGCGACCAACGCGGGATCGGCGCCGCTCGCGATGTACGCGTTGAAGTCGATCGAGAGGTTGCCGGTGCAGTCGACGCCGGTCGGGCTGCCGCCGGAGTTCACGAGCGTGGTGCGCTTGAACGGCGGACGCACGCAGAGGTAGCCACCTGCGAACGGCGTCTGCTGCAAGCCGGTCAAGCTGTAGAGGAAGAGGCCGGTCTTCTTGTTGAGCACGTTGGCCGCCCCGACCGTGAAACCGTTCGGCGCGCTCGCGCTCGGCGTGCCCGTCCACGTCAACACGGGCGTGCAACCGAGCGAGTTCGCCTTGGCGACGCAACGCACGTCCGGCGTCGGTCCGTTGCTGCCGTTCGCGCGCAACATCCAGACGCCCTTGAAGCCGACGGTCTGCGGCGCCCACCACGACCACGTGCCCGTGAACGACGGATCGAACGTGCCCGGTCCGTACGCCCACGTGAACCACGACCGTCCGGGCAGGTTCGTGTGCGGATCCATGGTCGACATCGAGAACGTGCCGTCGGTCGTCAGATACACGCCGACGAAGAAGAGCCCGGTCACCGTGGTCGGCGGCACTGCGTACTGCGTCAGGAGCTGCTTCCCGGAGTTCTTGACGACCGTGTCGACCTTGGTGAGCAAGAGCCCTTGTCCGGGATCGCCCATCTGACCGAGATCGCGCCAGATGCAGATGTGGATCGGCCAGCCGTCGGGAACGTCGCCGATGATCGCTTCGACGGACGTGATCGTCTGCGTGCCGCCGGCGTTGAGCACGTTGAACCAGCAGTAGTCCTCGGGGAACGCGTACGACAGCGCGAAGCCCGGCGTACCGTCGTCGAGCTTGATGGTCTGTGCGTCGGCGTTCGGCGTGCACAGGGAGATCGCGACGAGCGCGGACGCGACGAACGAAACGCGAGAAACGAAGGAGCGCAGCATGTTCGGAGTCATCGAGCTCCTGACGGGCGCAGCGCGAAAACTCTCCCGCTCCGCCGGCGCGCTCCGGAGTCGGTGGAGAGCGCGCACGCCACGACACGAACTTCCACGCCGCGGCGAGCCCCACGGAGGCAAGTGTCGAGCCGCCACCGGCGCGTTCGCCGTTCGAGTGGCACCGCCACCCCCATCGACGAAGCTACGTGCGTCGAGATGCGTAGTGCGCGGCGTACGCAGCTCGAGCCCGCTGCGCGCGCATCGTGTCGAAGTGCGCGGCGCGCTTGGTCGTTCTTACAAGCGCGCGAGCCCGTCGAGCGCTGGCTCGACGGGCTCGCGAAGAAGTTGCTCTCTACGCTGCGCTCAGTTGCAGAAGTTCACGGAGAGCGCGTCCGAGAGGCCGTCGGTGAACGGATCGGCCGGATCGCGCATCCACCATTGGAAGTTCAGCGTCTGCCCGACGTCGAGCGCATCGATCACGTACTGGTAACTCGCCGCACCGACGCCGTCGGTGCCGAGCACCGTGCTGCGCTTGAACGGCGCCGTGACGCACAACGTGCCGCCGTGGAACGACGCAGATTGTTGGCCGGTGCCCCAGAACACGATCGCCGCCTTGTTCAACGTGCCGTTGGCCAAGGTCAGCGAGAAGTTGTTCTGCGAGAACGACGGACTGCCCACCGACGCGATCGTCGGCAGCGTGCCGATCGAGGTCAGCTTCGGAGTGCAGTACGCGGTCGGCGCCGGGCACGGCTTCGTCGCGCCGGTCACCCAGAGCGCGAAGTCCGCGTTGTTGCCGGGCTCGGACGACACCATGTCGGTGTTGACGTCGGAGCCGATGACTTGGATGGTCCAGGTGCCGGCGACGGGCAGGCGCACGAGCACGTTCTCGACCGTGTCCTTGGTGTTCGCCACGCCGCCGGTCGTCGAGTAGTTGCCCGCCGCGAGTCCGTTGTTGCCCCAGTAGAACGTCACGCCGTCGGGCGCCGTCACTTTGAGCGACAGGTCGTTCTTGCGGTGCTGCGCGGCCGACACCGTGCCCGGCGCGTCACGATAGACCAGCGTGACACGCAGGTCGGGCTCACCCGCGCCGACGTCGAGCGGGTAGGTCGCCGTCTCGAGGTTGTCGAGCACTTCGGTCTGGTTCACCCAGAACGTCTTCGGAGCACGATCGTGCAGCGCTTGGACGTTGACGACGCCCCAACCTTGGTGCGTGCGCGTCAGGTTGTGGTTCGTTCCAGAGAACGTGTACTGGGTCGCGGTGTTGATCATCGCGGCCTTGGCCAAGGTGAAGTGCGGACGGTTGTCGAACACCGTCGCGCCCGGGTGCGGGTTGCCGAAGAACCCGTTGTGCCACATCTCGAAGAACAGGCCGAAGTGACCGGCCGTGATCGGCGTCGCACCACTCGTGCCGCCGAAACCCGTCTGCACGCAGGTGCTGCAACCGGAGTCCGACGTGAAGATCGCGTCGTAGAAGTGCGAGAGATCGGGCTTGAGGCGGCCGTCTTCCGCGGGGCCGATGCTCGCGCCGTTCCAGAAGTCGTCGCCCTTGTTCAGGTTGTCGCTGTGGTTGATGCCACCGATCGAAACGACGTTCTTCGCCCACGCTTCCGGACGCGACAGCGTCGAGTTCGTGTTCGACTGCGAGTTCAGGATCAGGATGTCGTTGATCAGGATCATGTCGTCCATCTCGAACGACTGCGTGGTGTAGCTCGTGACCTGCGGGCTACCCCAACTGTTCGACTGGAACACGCAGCGGTACGGCAAGAGCGGATTGACGAGTTCCGCGGTGTGCACGTAACGGTTGGTCGTGCCGCCGAAGTTCAGTAGGTTCGTGTACCGCGCCGACACGATGCTGCCGTCCGGCAGCACACCGCGGGCTTGCGCGTTGCTCGTGCCGTCGCCGAACACGATGCCGGTCGTCGCCGTGCCGTGCCAATCGGTGCCGGTCGCGCCGTGGAACGTGATACCGCCGTCGTGTTGCAGGTCGACGTGCGTCGCGAGCACGCCGCCGTCCATCACTTCGCCGCGCACGCCGGTGCCGGTGAAGCCGGCGAGCGTCTCGAGCGCGTTCGCGCCGCTGACGATGCGCGCGTTGTTCATGTCGGGCTCGGCCATGCCCCACGGATCGATCGCGGCGACTTCGTCGAAGCCGAGGACCTTGCGCAGTTGCGCCGGCGACAGCGTCGCTTGGAACAGGAAACCATGCTCGTCGAGCACGTCGATGCGTCCGCCGATCGCGCGCACCTTCTCCGCGGCGAGCACCTTCTGCGCCAAGCCACGTTCGAAGACCTGCACGTAGTAGCGCTGCTCGCCGAGCGCGCCGCTTTCGAGCGCCGCGAACGACACCGCATCGAGTTTGTACTCACCGTGGAACGGACCCACCCAACGCACGAACGGCAACTGCTCGACCGCCGCTTTCACTTCGGCGGACATCCGCACGAGGTGACAGTGGTTCGGGAAGTAGTCGTAGACGATCGCTCCGGCGGCGCGCAGGGCCTCTTGGTACTCGTAGAGCGGCTGCGTCTCGAACTGCACGACGTACGTCTCGCCTTCCCAGCCGATCGCGGAGCCCGAGAAGTCGGGCGCGGCCACGGCCGGGTCGAATTGCGCACGCCGCAGCGCGACCGTGTAGTCGGACTGCTTCACGTGCGTCGAACCGTCGGCGAGCCGAATCGCGTAGTAACCGACGTCGCTCGAGCCGATCCGCTCGGTCCACACGGCGACACGCACGGCACCGACCTCGAAGCTCTTCGAGCTCGTGACGGCGTTCGCCGTCGTGTGGAAGCCCTGCACGCCGTCGAACGAGAGCTCGGCTCCCGCGCTCGTCGTGCGCACGACCACTGCGCTCGATTGCGCGGGGGCGACGTTCGCCAGCCACGCGGCCAAGGTTGCACTGACCAAGAAGCACGATCCGCGAGGCATCGTGAACATCAGCCTGACTCCTCGAATGCTGTTGTGGAGCGGCTGCCGAAGCGGCGGCCGCAGGATGTTCCACTCTATCGGGCCGGGGCTGGGCCGCTAGGTCGGCGCGTACGCGGCGCGAGGCATGACGCGGTGAAGAGCGCGCCGGTGTCGACCGTCGCGGTCGTCGGTTCGCGGGCGTCGCGCGGCGCAGCGTCGCGACCGGCGCGGCGCGCGGACGGCGAGCACTGGCGCTTGGCGTCGCCGGCACGAAACGGCCGCGCCCGCCGAGCACGGGCTCGGCGGGCGCGGCGCGATTCGATCGCCCGAGGGATCAGTTGCAGAACGTGACGGCGAGTGCGTTCGACAAACCGTCGGTGAACGGATCGGTCGGGTCGCGCATCCACCACTGGAAGTTCAGCGTGGTGCCCGCGTCCGCGGCGTCGATCTGGAACGGATAGCTCGCCGCGCCGGTCGCGCTCGTGGTGACGACCGAGCCACGAACGAGCGGCGGCTTGACGCAGAGCGTGCCGCCGTGGAACGGCGAGCTCTGCTGCACGCTGCCCCAGAACACCAGCGCCGACTTGTTCAACGTGCCGTTGGACAAGGTCAGCGAGAAGTTGTTCTGCGAGTACGACGGCGCGCCGCTCGACGAGATCGTCGGCAACGTGCCGATCGACGTCAGCTTCGCGACGCAGTACGAAACCGGCGTCGGGCAGACTTGCGTCGCGCCGGTGACCCAGAGCGAGAAGTCGGCGTTGTTGCCGGGTTCGGCGCCGACGCAGTCGGTGTTGATGTCCGAACCGACCACTTCGATCGTCCACGTTCCGGCGGCGGGCGAGAGCACGAAGACGTTCTCGACCGTGTCCTTCACGTTCGAGCTGCCGCCGCTCGTCGACACGGTGCCCGTGAGCAAGCCGTTGTTGCCCCAGTAGAACGTCGTGCCGTTCGGCGCCGTGACCTTGAGCGACAGGTCGTTGATGCGGTGCTGCGCGGACGACGGCGCACCCGGGGGATCGTTGTAGACCATCGTGACCCGCAGATCGGGCTCACCGGCGGCCACGTTGACCTGGAAGGTCGCGGTCTCGAGGTTGTCGAGCACGTGCGATTCGTTGACCCAGAAGGTCTTCGGCGCGCGGTTGAAGAGCGTCGACACGTCGACGCGGCCCCAACCTTGGTGCGTGCGGGTCAAGTTGTGGCCGGTGCCGGAGAACGCGTACTGCGTCGCCGTGTTGATCATCGCCGCCTTCGCCAACGTGAAGTGCGGCCGGTTGTCGAACACCGTCGCGCCCGGGTGCGAGTTGCCGAACACGCCGTTGTGCCACATCTGGAAGAAGAGACCGAAGTGGCCGGCCGTGATCGGCGTCGCGGCGCTCGTGCCGCCGAAACCGGTCGTCGTGCACGTATCGCAGCCCGCGTCCGACGTGAAGACCGAATCGTAGTAGTGGCACAGGTCGGGCTTGATCCGTCCGTCCTGCGCGGGCCCGATGCTCGCGCCGCCCCAGAAGTCGTCCGCGGGGTTCGTGTTGTCGTTGTGGTTGACGCCGCCGATCGAAACGACGTTCTTCGCCCACGCTTCCGGCCGCGACGACGTCGAGCCCGCGTTCGACTGCGAGTTCAGGATCACGATGTCGTTCAGGAAGATGAGGTCGTCCATCTCCGCGGAGATCGACGTGTAGCTCGAGGTCAACGAGCTGCCGAAGCTGTTCGACTGGAACACGCAGCGGAAACCGAGCAGCGGGTTCACGAGCTCAGCGGTGTGCGTGTAGCGGCTCGTCGGTCCGCCGAAGTTGATCAAGTTGTGGTACGAGCCCGACACGGTTTCGCCGTCGGGCAACATGCCGCGAGCGAGCGCGTTGGACGCGCCACGCCCGAAGACGATGCCGGTCGTCGAGGTCCCGTGGAAGACGTCGGTGTTGGGCGCACCGTGCAGCGTGATGCCGCCGTTGTGGTTGAAGTCGGTGTGCGTCGAACGCACGCCGCCGTCGAGCACCTCACCGCGCACGCCTTCGCCGCTGTAGCCGGTGATCGTTTCGAGCGCGTTCGCACCGCTCGTGATGCGCACGTTGTTCATGTCGGGCTCGGCCATGCTCCACGGGTCGACCGCGGAGACTTCGTCGAAGCCGAGCACGCGCTCGAGCTGACCGGGCGACAGCGTCGCCTGGAGCAGGAAGCCGTTCTCGTCGATCGCGTCGATGCTGCCGCCGAGCGCGCGGATCTTCGCCGCGACGAGAGGCTTCTGCACCATGCCGCGCTCGAACACTTGCACGTACCAACGCTTGGTCTCGAGCGTGCCGTGATTCAGCTCGGCGAGCGAAACGTCGTCGAGCTTGTACTCGCCGTGGAACGGACCGACCCAGCGCACGAACGGCAGCTTCTCGACTGCGGCCTTGACGTCCGGCGTCATGCGCACGAGGTGCGCGTGGTTCGAGAAGTAGTTGTAGACCTGCGCGCCGGCGGCACGCAGCGCCGCTTGGTACTCGAAGAGCGGCTGGGTCTCGAACTGGACGATGAACGTCTCGCCGTCCCACGCGATGTCCGAGCCCGTGAAGTTCGGCGTCGCGACGGCCGGGTCGAACTGGGCCCGGCGCGCGAGGATCGTGTAGTCGGCCTGCACGACGTGCGTCGCGCCGTCGGCGCCGCGAATCGCGTAGTAACCGACGTCGTTCGAGCCGACGCGCTCGCGCCACACGGCGACGCGCACGCTGCCGACTTCGAAGCTCTTCGTGTTCGTCACGGCGTTGACCGTCGTGTGGAAGCCCTCGACGCCGTCGAACGACAGGACGTTGCCGCCGGCCGACTGCCGAATCACGACGTCGCTCGACTGGGCGGGCGCGACGTTCGCGAGCCACGCCGCCAATGATGCACTGATCAAGAAGCACGATCCGCGAGGCATCGTGAACATGAGCTGACTCCTCGAATGCTGTGGGTACGCGGCCGCCGGAACGGCACACCGCTGGGCACTCAACTCTACAAGGAGACCGCCACCTCGCTAGGTGGCGCTGCGCCGCCGTTTGGCGGCTTCGAGCTCGTCGAGCGTGCGCGGCCAGTCATCCTTCAACAGGCGCGAAAGCGCACGGTCCGCGAGCAGACGCCCCTCGTTCTGGCATCGCGCGCAGTAGTTGCACTCGTTGTCGGCGTATGCGATGCGCTGCACCGGCGCTCCGCAGTCCGGGCACGGCTCGCCATGCCGTCCGTGGACCGCCATGTCCGTACGAAAGGCTGTCACTTTTTCCGGGAACCGATTTCCGGCCTGCTCCGTCAACCTTCGGATCCATGTCGCGAGCGTTTCGCGCGCCGCGGCGTGCAGACGCTCGCTTTCGCTGCGATCGAGCCGCTGCGTCAACGCGAGCGGCGAGAGCCGAGCGCGATGCAGGATCTCGTCGGAGTACGCGTTGCCGATGCCGTCGAAGAGCGACGGGTCGGTCAGCGCGCGTTTGAGCGTGTGGTTCTCGGCACGCAGGCGCTCGTCGAACGCCTCGAAGCTCGCCGTGAGCACGTCGAGCCCGCCGGGATCGTGCGCGGCGAGCGCGGCGCGCCCGCGGACCGCGTGCAACGACGCGCGACGCTTGCTCCCGGCCTCGGTGAGCACGAGCGTGCCGACGTCGAAGTCGAACGCGCAGAGCGCGAGCTTCTTGTGCAGCGGCGCGCCGCGTTCCTTCCAATGCAGTCGCCCCGCGATCATCAGGTGGAGCACGAAGAAGAGCTCGCCTTCGAACTCGAACGCGATGCGCTTGCCAAGGCGCGAGAACCCGACGATCCGCTGGCCCGCGAACTCGGCGAGCTTGGGCTCGACCGAGCGCAGCAGGAACGGATTGGCGAGCCGCACGCCTTCGAGCCGCGCACCGCGAAGCCGCGCTTCGAGATGTGTCACGTAGACGATGATGTCGGGTAGTTCGGGCACGCCGCGACGATCTTGACCGGCCGGGACGCTCTCGTCAGCAGGCGTAGCGACGAGCCGGGCGCTCGCGGGCTATCTTGGCCGCCGTATGTTGCTCCGAAGCGCTCTCCCTGCCGCCGTCGCTCTCGCCCTCGCCGCACTCGCGCCTCGCGCTGGAGCGCAGGACGCGCCCGCGCCGCCGCGGCTCGCGGAGTTCCGCTTCCAAGTCGATGGGCTCGAGGAGCCGTCGGCTGCGATCGCCATCGACGCGGGTTGGTGGATCGCCCAAGCAGAGAACCGAGTGGTCCGTGCGCTCGACGCCGATGGCAAATGGAGCGAGTCCTGGGGCGCGAGCTTTCCCGAGAGCGTGGTGGAGCCCCGCGGTCTCGCCGCGACGGAGGGCGAAGCGGCACGGCTGTTCGTCTCCGACGCAGGTGCTCACTGCATCGTGCTCGCGGACGGCAGCCGCATCGGCCGCCGCGGCGCCGCGCCCGGTGAGTTCAACACGCCGCGCGGGATCTGCATCGCGGGCGCGAAGCTCTACGTGGCCGACTCGCGCAACGACCGCGTGCAGGTGCTCGACTTCGACGGCAAGCCGCTCGTCGTGATCGGCAAGCGCGGCAGCGCGAACGGCGAGTTCCTGGCGCCGCTCGACGTCGCCGTCGACGCTCGAGGCAACGTCTTCGTCGCGGACTCCGACAACCATCGCGTGCAGAAGTTCGATGCGAGCGGCAAACACCTCGCGAGCTTCGGCGACTTCGGACCCTACCCCGGTCAGTTCGCGTACCCGTCGTCGCTCGAGCTCCTCGGCGAACGCCTCTACGTCGTCGACCGCGAGAACCACCGCGTGCAGGTCTTCGACCTCGACGGCAACTGGAAGGACGAGATCGCGGTGCACTCGCTCCTGCCGCGCGAAGGCAACGGCAAGATCCACTACCCCGACGCGATCGCGCTGTCCGCGGACGGCAAGCAGATGCTGCTCTGCGAAGGCTTCGAGAACCGCGTCCAAGTCTTCGGGCCGGAACCGCCGCCCGATCCGACGCAACCACCGCCGCTGCCGCCGGAGCGCAATGTCTCGGCGCACTTCGGGCCCGAGCTCGGTGCCGCGGGCAACTTGATCGTCGTGCTCGAGCCGGGCGCGTCGCAGCTCGCGCTCTACCGCGCCGAATTGCCCGAACCGATCCAGATCACGACCACCGGCATCCACGGCACGCGTCCGGGCGAGCTCCTGCGGCCGTACGACGCCGCGCTCGACCTCGAACGCAAGCTGGTGCACGTCAGCGATCCGGCGAACGCGCGCCTCTCGACCTTCGCGATCGTCGGCGATTACACCGGCGAGCTGCGTTTCGACCCCTACTTGCTCGCGTTCGCGCGCTCGCTCGACTTCGCGAAGCTGCACGCGCTCGGCAAGGACTTCGGCGCGCGCTGGATCATCGAGCCCGAGGCGCTCGCGCTCGACGCGACGGGCCGACTCTTCGTCTGCGACCCGCGCAACCTCGAAGTGTGGATCGTCGACGCGAAGTTCGCGCTCGTCGGCAAGCTCGATCAGGGCGCGACGCCGTTCCAGTCGGTCGACGGTCTAGCGGTCGACGCCCAGGGCAACGTGTACGTCGCCGATCGGCTCGCGGGCGTCGTGCGCGTCTTCGGCGGCGACGGCAAGGAGCGCACGACGCTCGGTCGCCACGAGCTCCTCGCGCCGAGTGGCGTCGCCGTCGACGCGCAGGGCCGCGTGTGGGTGAGCGATCGGCGCACGGCGACGCTCGCTTGCTTCACGGTCGCCGGCAATCTCGAAGCAGGCGGCAAGCTCGACGCGCGCATCGGCGCGCCCGGGCTCGGCGTCGATCAGTACTTCAAGCCGCGTGGACTCGCGCTCGACGGCCGCGGCGAGCTCGTCGTGCTCGACTGGGGCAACCACCGCGGCGTGATCCGCGGCGTCGCGGGCGAACGCGCGGGCGAGATCCTGGGTTGGTTCGGCTCGCGACTCTTCACGCGCGAGCTGCGCGGAGGCAATCGATGAAGCTCTCGCTCTTCCTCGCGGCGCTCGGGCTCGTGCTCACGAGCTGCGGCGCGCCGCGCGCGCAGGAAACGCGACTCAAGGACGTGATCGAGGCCGGCCCGGCGCAGCGCGAAAACGCGTCGCGCGCCAAGGAGCCGCATGCGCAGTCCGACTCCGAAGCCCCGGCACCCAAGCCGGCGCCGCAAGCTCCGCCGCCCGCGTGGCTCGGCGCGCGCGAGACGCGAAGCGGCGCGGGTGCCTACCTCGTGCGCTGGCGCACCGAACCCGCCGAGATCCCGATGAACGACGAGTTCTCGCTCCGTGCGTGGGTCTTCGCCGCCGACGCGCCGGACGTCGTGCTGCGCGACGTCGAGCTCGTGATCGACGCGGCGATGCCCGATCACGGCCACGGCATGGCGCGCGCGCCGAAGTTCGTCAAGCGCGACGACGGCTCGATCGAAGCTCAGGGGATGCTCTTCCACATGCCCGGACGTTGGGAGCTCTACTTCGACGTGTCGAAGGACGAACTCACCGAGCGCGCCCAGGTCCACGTCGAGCTCGAATGAAGCGTCGGGCGTCGTTCGTCGCGTGCCTTGCGCTGCTCTGCGCTCTCCCCGCGATCGTCGCGGCGGCGCAGGACCCGGCGGCCGCCGCGCCCGAGTTCGACGCGAAGACGCTGACGCGCATCCGCCAACATTCGCCGCGACCGCCGCCGCCCGCCGATCCGACGAACCGCGTCGCCGACGATCCCCGAGCGGCCGCCTTCGGGCAGCGGCTGTTCTTCGAAACGCGCTGGTCGAAGAACGGCGAGATCTCGTGCGCGACGTGCCACGAGCCCGAGCGCGCGTTCACCGACGGCAAACAGCTCGGCGAAGGCCTCGGGAAGCTCGAGCGGCACACGCCGAGCGTGCTCGACGTCGCCTACAACCGTTGGTTCTTCTGGGACGGCCGCGCCGACACGTTGTGGGCGCAAGCGCCCGGGCCGCTCGAGAACGACGCCGAGATGGGCGCGACGCGTGTCGGCGCCGCGGCGCTCGTCGCCGAGGATGCGGCGCTGCGCGCGGCGTACACCGAGCTCTTCGGCGCGCCGCCCGACGTCGCCGACCGCACGCGTTTCCCGCGCGACGCGAAGCCGTCGGCGACGAACGCGAGCGCGAACGCCGCGTGGCTCGGCATGCGCGAGGAGGACCGCGACGCGATCGACGTCGTGCTCGCGAACCTGGCGAAGTCGTTCGCGGCGTACCAACGCAAGCTGGTCACCGGGCCCGCGCCGTTCGATCGTTTCGTGGAGGGGCTCGTCGACGGCGATACGACGAAACTCGCGGCGCTCTCGCCTTCCGCGCAACGTGGGCTCGCGCTCTTCGTCGGCAAGGCGAACTGCCGGTTGTGCCACTCGGGGCCGAACTTCAGCGACGGCGAGTTCCACGCGCTCGGTCTCGTGCCGCTCGCCGGCCCGCCGCCGCGTGATTCCGGACGCCACGCCGGCGCGAAGCTCGTGAAGGAGCACCCGTTCAACGCCGCTTCGCGCTTCAGCGACGCGCGCGACGGCGATGCGGCCCTGCGGCTTTCCACGGTGCGCTCCGCGCCCGAGATGTGGGGCGAGTTCAAGACGCCGAGCCTGCGCAACGTCGCGCGCACCGCGCCGTACATGCACGAGGGCCAGTTCACGACGCTCGAACAGGTCGTGCGCTTCTACTCGACGATGGAAGGCGCGCTGCCGGTCGGACACCACCAGGAGACGATCCTCCAGCCGCTGGGTCTCACCGATGTCGAGATCGCGGACCTGGTCGAGTTCCTGCGCACGCTCGACGGCACCGACCCGCCCGAAGAACTTCGCCGTCCGCCGGGCGCACGCTGAGCGTGCGAGACCGCACTTCGTGGGATCCGCGAACTCCGAGCGAACTTCTCGGGCGCTCGCTGCGTCGTACAGCATCGGCCCGTCGCTAGGGCTATCCTCCGAACGGTCCGTCCCCCCTCTTCCACTTCCAGCCGGCAGGTTCCTGGATGAAGCGTTCCGTCGTCGCACTCGCGTTCGCCACGTTCGTCAGCTCGCTCGCCTTCGCGCACGAAGACGACGGCAAGATCCTCGATCGCAAGGCGCCGTACCGTGGCGAAGCCTGGCGCGCGTCGCAGCCGGGCGTCGGCAGCACGCTCGCCGCAAGCGCGTTCCAGTCGAACGGCATCAGTCTGCAGAGCTGGCTGCCGCTCTCGGTCTTCGGCGCGAACCAGGTCAACGGCGCGAGCTGCTACGGCTACACGTCGCCGTCCGGCCGCGAGTACGCGCTGATCTCGCTCTCGAACGGCACCGGCTTCGTCGAAGTCACCGATCCCGCGAACGCGCAGCTCGTCGGCGTGATCTCCGCGCAAGGCAGCCTCTGGGGCGACGTCCGCACGTACTCGCACTACGCGTACGCCGTGAAGGAAAGCTCGGTCGGCATCCAAGTGATCGACCTCGCGAACATCGATGCGGGGCAGGTCACGTTGGTCAACACGGTGACCACCGGCGGTTCGCTCTCGACGCACACGATCGCGATCGACCAAGCGAGCGGCTACCTCTACCGCGCCGGCGGCTCGAGCAACGGCTTGCGCATCTACAGCCTCGCGAACCCCGCCAACCCGACTTTGGTCGGCCAATGGCAGACGCGCTACGTGCACGAAGTCACGCCGGTGACCTACACGTCCGGGCCGTACGCGGGCAAGCAGATCGCTTTCGCGTGCAGCGGCTTGAACGGCGGATGGGCGAACACCGGGCTCGACGTGCTCGACGTCACCGACAAGAACAACATCGTCGTGATGTCGAACAAGTTCTGGCCGAACGCGGGCTACTCGCACCAGGCCTGGCCGTCGGAGGACCTGAAGTATCTCTTCATCAACGACGAGCTCGACGAAGGGAACTTCAACCTCCCGACTCGCACGATCGTCTTCGACATCCAGAACCTCTCGAACCCGACGTACCTCGGCAGCTTCACGAACGGCAACCCGGCCGTCGGTCACAACCTCTACGTGAAGGGCAATCTGCTCTTCGAGGCGAACTACACGAGCGGTCTGCGCATCTTCGACGTCACCAATCCGCTCGGCGCGACGGAAATCGCTTGGTTCGACACGTATCCGAACAACGACCAGGCGAGCTTCAACTCGCTCTGGAACGTCTACCCGTACTTCGCGAGCGGCACGATCCTCGGCTCGGACATCGAACAAGGCCTCTTCGTCTGGCGCGTCGCGGGACTGCCCGCGCCGACGACGTACTGCCAAGGCAAGGCCAACTCCCAAGGTTGCGTGCCGGCGATCACGTCGAGCGGCAGCCCGAGCGAGAGCTCCGCGTCGCCGTTCACGATCGGCGGCACCAACTTCCTGAACCAGAAGTTCGGTTTGCTCTTCTACGGCGCGCAAGCGGCCAACACGCCGTTCCACGGCGGCACGCTCTGCGTCAAGTCGCCGATCACGCGCACCAGCGTGCAGAGCTCCGGCGGGTCGAGCTCCGGCGCAGATTGCACGGGTACGTTCGCGTTCGACTTCAACGCGTACGTCCAGAGCGGTGCGGATCCCGCGCTGCAAGCCGCGACGCACGTGCGTTGCCAGTACTGGAGCCGTGACCCGAACGACCCGGCGGGCTTCTTCGACAGCCTCAGCAACGCGCTTTGGTTCAGCATCGGGCTCTGAACTCGATCGCGATGCTCGCGCTCGCCGTGCCACACGAGCTTGGCGCGCGCGACATCGATCCCGCGGAGATCTGGCGCGCGGCGGCGTATCGCCGCGCGGAACACGGCGAGTCGGAGCTCTTCCCGGCGCGCGGGATCGCGCTGACGAGTTGGTCGTCGCTCGGGGCACTGCGGAAGGACGCGACTTCGGCCTGCGGGCTCGCCGTGCGACGCGCCGGAACGAACGTGCACGCGTGGGTCGGCACGTCGCACGGCATCGTCTGTGTCGACGTCACCGATCCCGAGCGAGCGACGAAACTCGGGAGCGTCGCGCTCGAGCCCTCGACGGCACGCGCGTTGGTCGCGAACGACGCGGCGGTGTTCGCGACGGATTCGCGCGGGCGGATCACCGTGCTCGCCCCGACGCCGACGGCCGACGGCGACGTGCGCGAGCTCGCCGAACTCGACTCGGGCGACGCGACCCAACCTGCGCTCGCGCTCGACGACGCCCGCGGGCGGCTCTACGTCGCGGCGGGGCGCGGGGGGCTCGCGACGTACGACGTGAGCGAGCCGCGCGCGCCGAAGCTGGTCGCGCGTTGGCGGGAGCGTTACGTCGACTCGCTCGTGCTGTCGAGCGACGGCTCGACGCGCGCCGCGTGCGCGAACGGCTTCAACGACGGTTGGACGCGAGCGGGCGTCGAATGGCTCGACCTCGCCGATCCGCGCGCGCCGAAGACGCTGGGCCGCGTCGAGTGGAACGGCGGCACGCCGCACGTGCTCGCTTGGACTCGAGAGGGCGAGCGCATCCTCGCGCTCGACGAGCGCGAAGCGACCGCGAACGGCCCGAGCGAAACCGAACTCGTGCGCCTCTCGACCGCGCCTCGGAACGGACTCGCACGCGAGAGTTCGCCGCTCGTGCGCGTCGGCGTCGCGCAACACGCGGCGCCGTTCGGCGCACGGATCGCCGTCGCCGCTTGCAGGCGCGGATTGCTCGTGTTCGACGCTTCCACCGGTGAAGCGCTCGCGCACTTCGACACCGTGCCGAAGGACGACACGCCGAGACTCTCCGGGCTCTGGAACGTGGCGACGCTCGACGAGCACGTGCTCGTCGGCGTCGACTTGGAGAAGGGCCTGTTCGTATGGAGATTTTCCGCGGTGCCCGAGCCCGCGAAATCGAGCGGCGACGGCCACTGACCGTGTCGGCGATCGCTTGCTAGCATCCTTTTCCCCCCTGACGTCCGCGTACCCACGAGGATCCGATGCTTCGTCGTTGTCTCGTCGCTTCGCTCGCCGCACTGACCGTTTCGTCGCTCGTCACCGCACACGACGGTGATCGCAAGTCCGTCGATCCCCGCGAGCGTTGGAGCGGCCCCGCCTACCGTCGCGACGTCGACGGCGGCGATCACAAGGCCGCGACGGCGTTCCCGGCGGTCGGCATCGAGTTGATGAGCTGGCTGCCATTGTCGACTTTCGGCACCGACATCAACAACGCGAACAGTGGTTGGGGCTACGTCTCGCCGTCCGGACGCGAGTACGCGCTCACCGGGCTCTCGATCGGCACGGCGATCGTCGAAGTCACCAATCCCGGCAACGCTCAACTGCTGACGGTGATTCCCGGACCGACCAGTCTGTGGCGCGACGTGCGCACGTATCAGCACTATGCGTACGCCGTGAGCGAGGGCGGCAGCGGCATCCAAGTGCTCGATCTGTCGCAGATCGACAATGGCGTCGTCACGCACGTCAACACCGTGACGACTGGCGGCGTGTCCGCGACGCACACGCTTTGCATCGACACGGTGAGCGGCTTCTTGTATCGCGCCGGCGGGTCGAGCAACGGCCTGCGCATCTACAGCTTGTCCAACCCTGCGAACCCGACGCTCGTCGCGAGCTGGAACAACAAGTACGTGCACGAAGTCAGCGTCTTCACGTACACGTCGGGCCCCTACGCCGGCAAACAGATCGCGTTCTGCTGCGACGGTTTCAACGGCGGCTTCACGAACACCGGCCTCGACATCCTCGACGTCACCAACAAGTCGAACATCAAGGTGCTCGGTTCGACGAGCTGGTCCCAAGCCGGTTATTCGCACCAAGCTTGGCCGTCGAGCGACTTCAAGTACCTCTACGTCAACGACGAGCTCGACGAACAGGACTTCACGCTGCCGTCGACGACGATCGTGATCGACATCCAGAACCTCGCGTCGCCGCAGGTCGTCAACAAGTTCACGAACGGCAACACGGCGATCGGCCACAACCTCTACGTCAAAGGGAAGTGGCTCTTCGAAGCGAACTACACGAGCGGTCTGCGCATCTTCAACACCGAGTTCACGCCGACGAACCCGAGCGAGTACTACTCGTTCGACACGATTCCGTCGAACGACTCGGCCGTGTTCGCCGGGCTGTGGAACGTCTATCCGTACCTGCCGAGCGGCACGGTCCTCGGCTTCGACATCGAAAAAGGGCTGTTCGTCTGGCGCGTCGCCGGCATGCCCGGCCCCGCGACGTACTGCAGCGGCAAGCCGAACTCGCAGGGCTGCGTGCCGCAGATCGGCTTCACGGGCCGACCGAGCTTCCTCTCGCCGTCGATCGACTTCTGGATCACGGCCGACAACGTGCTGAACAAGAAGTTCGGACTCTTCTTCTACGGTCTGACGCAAGCCGCCAATCCGTTCCACGGCGGCACGCTGTGCATGACGCTGCCGATCAAACGGACGGCGGTGCAAGCGTCCGGCGGCTCGGCGTCCGGTTCGGACTGCACGGGCAGTTTCGCGTTCGAGTTCAACGACTACCTGCAAAGCCAGGCGGACCCCGCGCTCGACCTCGGCACGTTGGTCTACGGTCAGTACTGGAGCCGCGATCCGAACGACCCCGCCGGCTTCACCGACAGCTTCTCGAACGCGATCAAGTTCAGCGTCGAGTTCTGAGCGGCAGCCGGAGCGCGCAGCACGCGCGACGCGCCGCGGACGAGCCCACACCTCGCCGTGACGACTTCGTCGTCGCGGCGGGAGACATCCAGCGACGGAGACCGCCCTGCCGCGTCGGCGCGCGCCGAGTAGCATGGAACGGGATCCCGTCCGTTCCCCCTATTCGGAGCCAGAGATGCTGCATCGAGGTTGGGTCTTCACCGTCGCCGCGCTCGCGCTGACGACTCTCGCCTTCGCCCACGACGGCGACGGCAAACTGCGTGACCGCCGGCCTGCGTACGCCGGCCACGGGTTCACCCGCGCGCGCGCGACGAATCTCGGCGGCGCCGAGAAGGCGATGAACCTGCTCGGGTTCCAAGCGAACGGTGTGCAGTTGATGTCGTGGTTGCCGCTCGCCGATCTGAAGAACGGCGCGAGTAGCGCCAACTCGTGTTGGGGACACGTCTCCGGCTCGGGCCGCGAGTACGCGATCATCGGCGTTTCGAACGCGACGGTGTTCGTCGAGATCACCAATCCGGGCGCCGCGCAGGTCGTCGCCGCCATCACGGGGCCGACCAGTCTCTGGCGCGACGTCAAGTCGTACGGCAACTACTGCTACGCGGCCAGCGAAGGCGGCAGTGGCATCCAAGTGATGGACATGTCGCAGATCGACTCCGGGATCGTGACGCTCGTCAACACCGTGACGTCGGGCGGCGACCAAGCGACGCACACGCTCGCCGTCGACCAGACCAGCGGGTTCTTGTATCGAGCCGGTGGCAACGGCAACGGACTGCGCGTCTACAGCCTCGCGAACCCGGCGAACCCGACCTTCGTCGGCCAATGGCAGACGAAGTACGTGCACGAAGCGTCCGTCTACACGTACACGTCCGGCACGTACGCGGGCAAGCAGATCGCGTTCTGCTGCGGCGGCTACAACAACGGTTGGAACAGCACCGGACTCGACATCCTCGACGTCACGAACAAGTCGAACATCACGGTGCTCGGGCACATCTCGTACTCGGGCGCGCAGTACTGCCACCAAGGTTGGTTGAGCGACGACAAGCAGTACTTCTACATCGACGACGAGTTCGACGAAGGTGGCGCGGGCTTCACCAAGACCTACGTCATCAAAGTGACGAACCTGTCGGCGCCGCAACACGTCAACACGTTCGTCAACTCGAGCACCGCGATCGGCCACAACCTCTACGTCCGCGGCAATCGCCTGTACGCCGCGAACTACACGTCGGGACTGCGTGTCTTCGACAAGACGAATCAGACTAGCCCGACGGAGATCGCGTACTTCGACACCTGGCCCGACAACGACGACAACACCTTCAACGGGCTCTGGAACAACTACCCGTTCTTCCCGAGCAACGTCGTGATCGGCAGCGACATCGAGAAGGGCCTCTTCGTCTGGTGGATCGGCGCGCCGCAACTCGCGGTCACGTTCCCGAACGGCTATCCGACGCAAGTCGATCCGAACGGCGAGACGGTACGCGTGCAGATCGCGCCTGCATCGGGCTCGAGCGTCCAAGCGGGCAGCGAGAAGCTCTTCTACGACGTCGGCCAGGGCTGGCAATCGACGCCGCTCGTCGCGCTCGGCGGAAACCAGTACGACGCGCTGCTGCCGGCCGGTCCCTGCGGCACCGCGTTGCGTTGGTACGTCGGTGCGCGTTCTCAGAATGGTTGGGACTGGATCGAACCTCAGGCGGGCACGATCGCTCCGCTGTCGAGCGTCTACGCCGCGGCGCTCAACGTCGTCGCGACCGACGCTTTCGAGACCGCGAGCGGTTGGACGGCGGGTGATCCGTCGGACACGGCGACCGACGGGGCCTGGGTCCGCATGGACCCGTACGGCACGACCGCGCAGGCGGATTCCGATCACACGCTCACCGGCACGCTCTGCTGGGTCACGGGCGCGACGCCGCCGCACGGCGGCGCGAATCAAGGCGACGTCGATGGCGGAACGACGACGCTGACTTCGCCCGCCTACGATCTCGCCGCGCTCGCCGAGCCCGCGCTCAGCTACTGGCGCTGGTTCCACAACTCGGCCGGAACGTTCGGCAACGAAGACACTCTGACGGTGCAGATCTCGAACGACGACGGCGCGAGCTGGACGACGGTCGAGACCGTCGGACCGACCGGGCCGGAAACGTCCGGCAATTGGTACCAGCACGTCGTGCGCGTCGCGGATTTCGTCGCGCCGACGAGCACGGTGCGTCTGCGCTTCGTCGCGGACGACTCGCAGAACGACTCGCTCGTCGAAGCGGGCGTCGACGACGTCGAAGTGCTCGATCTGCAGTGCCCTGGCACGCCGCAGTACTACTGCGTCGCGAAGACGAACAGCCAAGGCTGCGCGCCGGCGATCTCGGGTTCCGGTTTCGCGAGCGCGAGCTCCGCGCAATCGTTCGTCATCGGCGCGAACGACGTCCTGAACCAGAAGTTCGGCCTGTTGTTCTATGGCTCGACGCAAGCGTCGCTCGCGTTCCAAGGCGGCACCTTGTGCGTGGCGTTGCCGATCACGCGAACCAGCGTGCAAGCGTCCGGCGGCAGCGCGTCCGGCACCGATTGCTCGGGGTCCTACGCGTTCGACCTGAACGCCTGGATCCAGAGCGGAAACGATCCGAGCCTGGTCGCCGGTGCGCAGGTTTGCTGCCAGTACTGGGCACGCGATCCGCAAGATCCCGCGGGCTTCGCGACGAGCCTCTCGAACGCGTTGAAGGTCGTGATCGAACCCTGAACGCCGACGTCCGTCGCGCGCGCGGCGACGGACGGCGAACTCCGATCGACGAGGGGCGGCCGCGAGCCGCCCCTCGCGCTTTGGCGGAGCGACTGCGCACGTCGCGACGATGGAAAGAGCTTCCGACGAAACGCTCCGTCATGCTCCGCTCTGCTCGCGTAAGAAAGTGGTCGTGCGAGCTTCGCGGACGAAGCCGTTTCCACGTGCTCGGGTAGACTTGAGGCTCTCCGTCCGAGTCCCTCTCGTCCCCAGCCCTACCGATCCGCGCACCATGACGTTCACCACGCGTCGCGTCGCGACAATCGTCGCGACTTCGGTCGTTTCGTGTCCCGCGCTTTTCGCGCAACAGTTCACTCTCCAACCGGTCTTTCCGCACGGCGCTCAATGGACCGAAGGTCTCGAGTGCGCCGACGTCGACAACGACGGCGATCTCGACCTGTTCTTCAACGAAGGCGAAGGCTTCATGTCAGCAGGCACGAAGCGCCAAAACCGCCTCGTGATCAACAAGCTCGTCGAAACCGGCCCCGGCGTGTTCGCCGACGAGAGCATCGCGCGACTCGGCACGCACCTCTCGAATGGCAAAGGCGTCGCGACCGGTGACATCGACAACGACGGTTGGATCGATGCGCTCTTCGCGAACGGCTTCGGGACCGACCTGCCGTTCCTCTATCACAACCAAGGTGCCGCCAACCCGGGCTTCTTCACCTTCGAAGGTGCCGCGCGCGGCTTCAACACGGCCCACTCCGCCGGTGGCGCGCAGTTCGGCGACCTCGATGACGACGGCGACCTCGACGTCATCATCAACGACGCGTACTTCACCACCGCCGCCGCGCCGCACCTCTACATCAACGACGGCACCGGCAACTTCACCGAGCAAGCCGCCAAGCTCGGCGCGCCGGCGAAGGGCTCGCAGATGGACGTGCAGCTCGTCGACGTCGACAACGACAACGACCTCGACTTCTTCGGCGTGTGCCGCCAGTCGAACGCCGGCGGTTCGCACTACTTGATGCTCAACGACGGTGCCGCGAACTTCACCAACCAGTCTGCGTTGATCACCGGCACGACGACGTCGACGTACGAGGCCGACTGCGGCGATCTCGACGGCGACACCGACATCGATCTCTTCTTCGTCAGCGTCACCGGCTTCCAGGAAGGCGCCTACCGCAACGAGAAGGTCGCGAGCGGCACGCTCGGCTTCACCAAGATGACGCCGGTCCCGGGCAGCGTCGACGACAACGAGATCGCGCTCTTCGACTACGACGTCGACGGCGACTACGACGCCATCGTCGGATCGCTCGGCAGCCACGAGTACATCCACCGCAACAACGGCGGACTCTCGTTCACCGACGTGTCGACGGGCACGATCCAGTTCGTCAGCGACTCGACTCTCGACTGCACCGTCGCCGACCTCGACAACGACGGGCGCTACGACCTGATCATGGCGCAAGGCGAGTCGGGCGCGGCCCAGTGGGCGGACAAGTGGTACAAGAACAGCGGCGCGCAAGACACGCTGCCGCCCGTGATCGTCAGCCAATCGACGTTCACCACGGCTGCGGCCGGACCGGTCGTGCTGCACGGCAAGGTCCGCGACCAAGTCGTCGACGACGGTCAGAACTGGGTCAAGGGCGCGGTCCGTTACGCGCTGAACCCGACGGCGCAAGCGACGGCGGCCTCGATCGATCCGGGTGGCTTCACGCCGTCCGTCGTGTCCGTCGTCGCCGGTACGACCGTCACTTGGACGAACAACTCCGGCGCGAACCAGTCGGTCGACCTCAACACGGCGCCGTACGTCTTCGGCTCGGGCAACATCGCGAACGGCGGCACGTACGCGTTCACGTTCGTGACGCCCGGGACTTACTCGGTGTCGAGCACTGGCGGCTTCAATGCGCAAGTGATCGTCACGGGCGGCGCCGTGACGCAGAACGCCTTCTACATGGGTGGTCAGCAGTACCGCTTCGCCGTCGACGCGACGAGCGGCGCGGAACTCTGCTACGAGCTCGAGTTCACCGACTGGCCCGGCAACGTCGCCGTCTCGCGCCCGATCCGGATCTCGCTCTCGGGCGGTGGTTGCACGCCGCCGACGACCTACTGCACGGCGAAGGTCAACAGCTCCGGCTGCACGCCGGCGATCGGCTGGTCGGGCACGCCGAGCGCGAGCGCCGGCGCTGGCTTCTTCGTGACGGCCACGAACGTGCTCAACAACAAGTTCGGGCTCTTCTTCTACAGCCTGAACGGTCAACAAGCCCTGCCGTTCCAAGGCGGGACGTTGTGCGTGAAGCTGCCGATCAAGCGCACGTCGCTGCAGTCGTCGGACGGCAACCCGCCGCCGAACGATTGCTCGGGCGCGTACTCGTTCGACTTCAACGCGTACATCGCGACGGGCGTCGATCCGGCGTTGATCTCCGGCGCCGCGCTCGACGGTCAGTACTGGGCGCGCGACCCCGGCTTCTCGCCGCCGAACAACACGAGCCTGACCGACGGCATCCACATCGTGCTGTGCCCGTGAACTGAACGACCGCGAAAGCGGACCGAGACGCCTCCGTCGACCTCGCGTCGACGGAGGCGTCTTTCCTTGGGCGACCGAGGCGCGTCACACGGTGTCGGGCGCGGCGCGTGCGGTCGGCTCTGCCACTGCTGGCGAGGATGTCGCCTCGCGGGAGAGCGTTCGCCCGCGCCACGCCGGCGCCGAGCGCGTGCGGCGCGCTCGGCCTTGCTCTCACGGAGTGAAGACGACCTTGAGCGCGTTGCTCAACGCCGTCTGCGTGCCGTCGAGTTGGTTCGGGTCCTCGAACACGAATTGGTAGACGCGGGTTTCGCCGGCCATCGTCGGATCGAGTGCGATCGCGTACTGCACGGCCCCGGTCGCATCGACGACTTTCGTCTTCAGCCGCTTCACCGGCTTCTCCGCGTAGAGCGTCCCGCCCTTGAACGGCTGCGCGACGATCGCGGCGCCCCACACCAGCATCCCGCGCTTGTTCGGGAGCGCGCTCTTCGCCTCGATGACGAAGTTCTGCCCCACGATCGAAGGCGTTCCTTTCCACGACAGCGTCGCGAACTTCCCTTGCGACGTCAGCTTGCCCTTGCCGACCACGTACGTGTCGCCCAGCGAGAGCGTGCTGACGAAACCGTCGCTCGTGCCGCCGTCGTACGTCGGATCGAACGTGCCGGCGGTCGTCGGGAAGTTCGGAGAGTCGGTGTCGCCGGAGAAGACGACTTGGTTCTGGGCGCCGAGGGCGAGCGTGCGACCTCGGTCGCCGAAGCCCGTCGATCCATTGCCGCCGACGTACGTCGAGTAGAGCAGTTCCGTCAGGTCGGCCGAGAACTTGACGACGATCGCGTCGGTCGAGCCCGCGTACTTCGATTGCGTCGCGTCCGCCGTCACGGGGAAGTCGATCGAGCCCGTGTTCCCGCTCAGGTACACGTTGCCGCTCGAATCCACGTCGAGGCCCGACAGCTCCTCGTGGTCCTGCCCACCGAGGTACGTGCCGGCGAGCAACTGGTGCCCGTCCGCCGAGAGGCGCACGACGAAACCGTCCCGCGAGTTGCCCGGCGTGTGCGTCGGCTGCCAACCTCCGGCCGGCAGTTGGAAGTCGTGCGACGACGCCTGCCCGATCACGACGGCGTTGTCGTAGTCGTCGAGCGCGAGCGCATCGTTGCCCGACACGGCGTCGTCCCCCGAACCACCGAGATACGTCGAGTACACGAGCTTGCGCGCATCCGCGGACAGTCGCACGACGAAGCCGTCCCCCGAGTACTTGTCCGATCCCGAGTCGCCGCCGTAGTGCTCCTGGTACGCGCCGGGCGTCACGGGGAAGTCGGCGGAGTTCGTCATGCCGGCGCACACGATCGAACCGTCGGAGGCCAGGACGAGCCCGCTGTATGCGCCGTCCTCGCCGCTGCCGCCGAGGTACGTCGACCAGACGAGTTGGCCGCCGGCGTCGAGCTTCGCGACGAAGCCGTCCCAAGACCCGGCGCTTCCCGGCGCGTGCTTCGGTTGCGACACCCCCGCGGTCGTCGGGAAATCGAGCGAGCCCGTGCTGCCGCTCAAGTAGATGTTGCCCGCCGCATCCATCGCGAACGAACCGCGCGCGTTCTCCTCGCCGGAGCCGCCGAGATACGTGCACATCTGCAGCGACTTCAGGTCGGACGAGAAGCGCGCGACGAACACGTCCTTCGAGCCCTTCCACTTCGAGCCGTTGGTGACCGGGAAGTCCGCGGACTCGGTGAACCCCACCACCCACACGCGGCCTTGCGCGTCGGCCGCGACGCCGTACCCACGCTCGTCCGCGGTGCCGCCGAGGTACGTCCACGCGACCACCGTCGAGAGATCCGCCGACAACACACCGACGAACGCGTCGCTCTGGCCCTTGAAGACCTTCTGGTAGCCGGCCTTCGACGGCGGCAGCACCGACGAGAAGTTCGCCGATCCCGTGTTGCCGGTGACCAAGATCCGGCCCTGGCCGTCGACGGCGCAGCCTTGGACACGATCGTGGGCGCTGCCGCCGAAGAACGTCGTGCTGGGATGATTCTGAGCCGCGGCGCTCGCCGCGAGCAATGCGCTGCCGACCACGCCGAACGTCCAGCGATTGCGAAGGGGAACCAACATGCCTGCCTCTTTCGTCTGTCGATCGATTCGCGACGCACGACGAAGCGGCCCACGTGTCGATGCGCGCCCACGCACGCACCTTCGCGCGCGATGCACCGCGCTCGTCGGATCCCTGCGCGAACCCCTGCCAGGGACTCGCGCGCGAGGAACGCAATCTATGACCGACTTGCGAGTCGCGCGGTTACACCGCGCTCATCCGGAACATCGACTTTCGATCGCGTTCGAGAGTCCTACCCGCGCGAGCGCGCCGGCAACTCGTCGCACGCTTTCGAATTCCGAGTCGGCCGCTCGACGCGCGGAGGCGTCTGGACGATCGTCGCTCGGCCGGCGATGAAGCCGCCGACATGTTCACCCGTGCGCGGCGCTCCACGTTCGCTTGCACCAAGACGGATACTGGCCTCGGACCGTGGGCCAGGGAATCGACGGCGACGACGCGTGGCGAGCCCCGCGTGAGCACTGCACGCGCAAACGAAGCGGCGCCGCCAGGCACTCGGTGCGAGCGCAAGTGCCGCGGTCGACGCGCGGTGTGCTCCTGCGACGAGCGCGCCGCCACGGTCGCGCCGGTCCGAATTCGACGGCGAAAACGCCCGCTCTCGTTCGAGGCGCGCGCCGCCGGGTGGACCTCCGCTCTCGAGGGCACTGCGGGGCTTCCTCAATGGACTCGCTTGCACCGCTGCGGTTGCACCCAACTCGAGATTCGTTGCACACGGATGCGTGCCAGTATCGGACGCGGGCCGTGCCGATCGGCGCGCGCAGCCGCGCTGCGGCAGAACGGGCCACGAACCGCCCGCGACGGGCCGGTCGGCCGCAACGCCTCAACTCGTGATTCGAGCGTGGCGCGCTCAGGCGCGCACGTAGGTGAGCCAGCCGTGGCGGTCGGGAGCCTTGCCGGTGACGATCCCCAGATACTCGTTTTGGAGCATCGTCGTGATCGGCCCGCGCGTGCCGGCGCCGATCTTGCGCCCGTCGATCGACGCCACGGGCGTCACTTCGGCCGCGGTGCCGGTCACGAAGACTTCTTCCGCCGCGTAGAGCATCTCGCGCGGCACACGTTCCTCGCGCACTTCGAGCCCGTGCTCCTTGGCGAGCTTGATCACGTAGTTTCGCGTGATCCCGGCCAAGATCGACGAGCCGGCCGAAGGCGTGTGGATCATGCCTTCGAGCACGAGGAAGACGTTGTTGCCGCTGCCTTCGCTGACGAAGCCGTCGACGTCCAACGCGATCCCGTCGTCGTAGCCGTGCCGCCGCGCCTCACCGATGACCAACGCGGAGTTCAGGTAGTTCGCGGCTGCCTTGGCGCGCGCCGGGTGCGTGTCGGGAGCCATGCGCCGCCAGCTCGAAACGCCCAACTTGACGCCCTTGGCGCGTGCGTCTTCGCCGAAGTGAGCTCCGTGCGGCCACGTCGCGATCGCCATCTCGACCGGACAGTTCGTCGGATCGACGCCGAGCATCGCGTAGCCGCGGTACACGAGCGGTCGGATGTAGCACGAGTCGTAACCGTTCTTGCGGACGATCTCGACGATCGCTTCGGTCACCGCGGCGTGCGAGTAGCCGAGCGGCATCTCGCAGATCACGCACGACTGGAAGAGCCGTGCGACGTGCTCCTTCAGCCCGACGATCGCCGGTCCCTTGGGGGTCGAGTACGCGCGAATGCCTTCGAAGATCGCCGTTCCGTAGTGCAACGCGTGAGTGGCGACGTGGACCTTCGCGTCCGCCCACGGAACGATCTTGCCGTTGAACCAAATGAAGCCGGTGCCGGGGAGCTGCATTCCGGCATCCTAGGCATCGTGGGAGTGAATCGCCATGGAGCCGAGCCCCGCTGCTCTCCACTCGCGGTGCTCGCACAGCGGCGTAGAAATGCCGTGCGCTCGGGGCGGCGGGCCGAGCTCCGACGGTCTCGTCCGCGCGCGAACGGGATCGTGGATCCGGGCTCCGCGGCGGGCGGATTCGAGAGTGCCGGGCTCGCGGCGTGCGAGACCGCGACGCGGGCCAGTATCATGCGCGCGGCCATGAAGATCCAAGACGTCCCCCACGGACTCAACGTCGTGATCGAAACCGACGGCACCCTGTACATCGGTCGTTTCGACTCGTCGAACGGCTTCAAGGCGCTGCTGCACTCTTGCGATGTCCACGCCCTGCAGCCGGGCGAGGACGCCGAGCACTATGCGCGCGACGCCGCGACGTACGGCGTCAACGTCACGCATCAGGACGCGGAAGTCGACATCCTGCGCATTCGCAACGTGCGGCTCTTGCGCGACGTGCCCAAACTCGCGTGAGTCTTGCGGGAAGCGGTCGCTCCGACGATGCGGCCGGCTCTCGACGCTGGTCCGGAGCGCCCCGAGCGTAAGATGAGGCGCACCGCGCGAGCTCCACGCGGTCTCGAACCATGCCTCCGAATCGCCCCCCTCGTTTCGCGGCCGCGCTGTCCGTCGACCCCGACTCGGCGAAGGCCGAGCGCCAGTGCATCGAACGTGTGCTCGCCGGTCTCGACGGCGCGAGCCCCGACTTGGTCGCCGTGTTCGTCTCGCACCATCACGGCGCGTCGATCGAGGGGCTCGGTCCGCGGATCGCGAGCGCGCTCGGCGCGCGAGCACTCGTCGGCTGCACCGGCGAGTCCGTGATCGGCGGAACGCGCGAGGTCGAAGCGGAGCCCGCGCTCTCGGTGTGGGCCGCGTCGCTCCCGGGCACGCGGGTCACGACCTTCGAGTGCACCGTGCAGTTCGACTCGGACGAACGTCCGAAGTTCAGCGCGCTGCCGCCGATCGGCGATCCGCACAAGAGTTCGATCGTGCTCTTCGCCGACCCGTTCTCGTTCCCTGCGGACGACTATCTGCGCGTCCTGAACGAGAAGCTGCCGGGCGTGCCCGCGATCGGCGGCATGGCGAGCGGCGGGATGGGACCCGGTCAGAACCTGTTGATCACCGCCGACGGCTTGCGCGTGGCGGGTGCGTACGGCGTCGTGCTCGAAGGCGACATCGAAGTACGTTCGGTGGTCAGCCAAGGTTGCCGGCCGATCGGCAAGCCGTGGGTCGTCACGGCGAGCCACGAGAACCTGGTGCAGAAGCTCGGTGGACGCACGGCGATCGAAGTGCTCGCGGAGACGCTCCAGAACCTGCCGCCGAAGGATCGCCAGCTCTTCCAACGCCAACCGTTCGTCGGCCTCGCGATCGATCCGTCGAAGAGCACTTTCGAGCGCGGCGATTTCCTCGTGCGCCAGATCGTCGGCGTCCAACCGCAGGAAAAGGCGATCGCCGTGAACGACGTGCCTCGCCGCGGCGCGACGCTGCAGTTCCTCGTGCGCGACGCGGATTCCGCGAGCGAGGATCTCGCGCACCTCGTGACCACGCAGGGCGGCGGAGCGATCCACGGCGCAGGGAACGCGGCCGGCGCGCTGCTCTTCTCGTGCAACGGTCGCGGCTCGCGGATGTTCTCGGCTCGCGATCACGACGTCACGCGCGTGCGCGAGGGTCTGCACACCGATTTGCCGATCGCCGGCTTCTTCGCGATGGGCGAGATCGGGCCGGTTGGCCGACGGAACTTCCTCCACGGCTTCACGGCGAGCGTCGCCGTGTTCCGCCAGCGGGCGAGCGAATAGGAGCGTCGAAATGGTCTGGGCGGCAGTCGCGATCGCGGCAGTGGCATTGATCGTCGCGTTCGCGGCGTTGGCGAAGGCCGGCGCCGCGGCACGGGAGCTCGAGGACGCACGACTCGAGGCCAAACGAGCAGCGAACGCGGCACGCGAAGAGCTCTCCGAACAAGTGGCGATCACGCGCCAGTTGCTCGCGTCGGTCGCGGAAGGCGCGCGTCCGACGCGCGAGATGATCCTCGACGGTCAATTGTGGCGCGACGTCGACGGCGTCGAAGCGACGCGCATGCTCGAGCAGGGCGCGCTGCGGATCGTCGACGTGCGCACGCCGCAAGAAACGGCGGGCGGCGTGCTGCCCGGTGCGCTGCTCGTGCCGGTGGACGAGCTCGAAGCGCGGCTCGCCGAGCTCCCGAACGACGGCAAACGCACGTTGCTCTACTGCGCTGGAGGCGGGCGTTCGGCCGCAGCGTGCGACTTCCTGACGTCGAAGGGTTACCGCGAGCTCTACAACCTCGCCGGTGGAATCGGGGCGTGGAAAGGTCCGATCTCGCGAGAGAAGCGTAGTTGACGACGATGCGCTGGAAAACGCTCGCGATCTGGACGTCGATCGTTCTCTGCTTCGCGCTCGGCGCGGTCGCGTTCTGGGTCGGAGCATGGCGCCGATCCGGTTTGCCGACGCGCACCGGCGAATTCACGCTCGAAGGCCTGCGCGCGCCCGTCGAAGTGCGTTTCGACGAGTACGCCGTCCCCCACGTCCGTGGCGAGAGTCTGCGCGACGTCGCGGCGGCTCTCGGTTGGTTGCACGCGAACGATCGCCTGTTCCAACTCGAGCTGGGCCGGCGGCGAGCCAGCGGGCGACTCGCGGAGGTCGTCGGCGTCGCGGCGCTCGCCGAAGACGTGCGCATGCGCCAGCTCGACATCCGCGGCACGGCGGAGAAGTACCTCGCCGCGCTCGAACCGGAGAGCCGCGAGTTGCTCGACGCGTACGCGCTCGGCGTGAACGCGTGGCTCGCGGAGCATCGCGGAGACCTGCCGAGCGATCTCGACTTGCTCGTCGACGAAGTCGCGCCGTGGACGCCGGTCGACAGCCTCGGCTTCGCCGTGTTGATGGCGTGCGACCTCTGTTACCCGCGCTACTACGAGGAACAGCGCTTCGAGTGGCTCGGCGCGTTCGGCAAGGAACGCGCGCTCGACCTCGCCGGCAAGAGCGATGCGCTCGTCGACGACACGGTCGTGAAGCTCGCGCTCGAAGCCCGCGCCAAGCTGTCGTTGCCGACGCTTCCGGCGCCGTCCGGAACCGCCGGCGCCGCGCCGGAAGCGCCCGAGAAGAAAGGCGGCAGCAACAATTGGGCAGTCGACGCGAGTCGCTCGGCCGAACGCGTGGCATTGGTGGCGAACGACCCGCACCTCGGGCTCGGGCTGCCCGCGCTCTGGTACGAAGCCGGTCTGCGCGCGAAGGACTACGACGCGTACGGCATGACGCTCGCGGGCCTGCCGGTGGTCGTGATCGGCCGTGGCCAGGACGTCGCGTGGGGCTTCACCAACGGCGAGTTCGACGCGACCGACGTGTTCGTCGAAGAGCTCGCGCCCGACGGCCGTTCGGTCCGCCGCGGCGACGAATTCGTGCCTTGCGAATCGCGCGTGGAAGAGATCGCGATCGACGGCGCCGAGCCGGTGTCGGTGACGCTCGGCCGCACCGACCTCGGCGTGCTCCTGCCCGCGATCGCGGACCGCGGTCTGCCCGCGCGATCGCTCGCGTGGACCGCGTACACGCCGTTCGATCCGCTCGCGCCGTTCGTGGCGCTCGCGCGCGCCAAGACGATCGAGGACGTGCCGCGCGCGATCGCCTCCTTCGTCGCGCCGATCCAGAGCATCGTCGTCGGCGACTCGCGCGGCGACGTGCTGTTCACGCTGCTCGGTCGCGCGCCGGAACGTGGTCGCGGCGACGGCGCGTTCCCGGCGCCCGGCTGGGACGAACGCTGGAAGTGGCGCGGTTTGGTTCCCGCGGACGCCAATCCGCGCAGCGTGCGGCCGAGCGACGGGTTCGTCGCCACCGCGAACGACGACACGCGGCCCAGGAACTCGCTCGCCGCGCTGTCCGGCGACTTCGCGAACCCATCGCGCATCGAACGCATCCGCGAAGGCGTGAACGGCGCCCGGGATTGGACGGCGGCGAAGCTCGCCGAACTGCAACTCGACATCGTTTCGAAGTACGCCCTCGCGCTGGTCGAACGTTTGCCGCGCGACTTCGAAGGCGACGCGCGCGACGCAGTCGAGCTGCTGCGCGGCTGGGACGGTCGCATGCAGAAAGGCGGACCCGCTGCGCTCTTCGGCGTGTTCGAACGCGAGCTCGGCTCGGCCGTGTTCGACGACGAGTTCCGCAGTGCGGGCCTCGCGCCGATGGGCCTCCTGCGCAAGGCCGACGCGCTCGAACGCCTGCTCGCGGGCACGTTGGACGAACGCTGGTGCGACGACGTCGGCACGTCGGCGATCGAGACACGACGCGATCGGCTCGAACGCGCGCTCTCGAACGCGCTCGTCGCCGTGCGCACGCGCTTCGGCGCCGAACCAGAGCGCTGGGATTGGACCGCGTACAACCGTTGGCGGCCGAAACACCCGCTCGCCGCCGCACCGCTGGTCGGTGGGCTCTTCGAGCGTGGACCGTTCGACATGCCGGGCTCCGCGCAGACCGTGTGCGTGTTCACCGGCTGGTGGCGCGGCGACGAAGTCGAAGTCGGACACGGCGCCTCGATGCGTTTCGTCGCGGACCTCGGCGACGGCGATCGTTCGCTCGCGATCCTGCCCGGCGGGCAATCCGGACATCCCTTCGACGAGCACTTCGACGATCAGCTCGACGAATACGTCGCCGGCAAGATGCGCCCCGTGCATTGGAGCGAGCGCGCGATCGCCGACCACGCCCGTTCGACCGTCACGCTGCGACCCTGATGCGCCGCCGGACCGTCGAGCTCCACGACGTTTGGTGCACGCTCGCGGAAGCCGACGCGTGGTTCGTGTCGCTCTTCGTCCGCAGTTGGGGCGGAAGGCCGCTCGTCGCGCGCAGCTACGACTGTTGCGTCGAAGGCAACGTCGAACGGCGCGTCGATCACTGGCTCGACGGTTCGAAGCGTCGCGAACGCTCGTATGTCGCCGGTCGACTGCACGGCCGCTGCACGGCGTGGTACCGCAACGGCAAGAAGCGTTGGGTCGGAGAGTTCAAGCACGGCGCGCAGAGCGGCGAGTGGTTCTACTTCCGCAGCGACGGGAAGCTCGACGGCCGGCGCACGGGCGTCTACGAGAACGGCCTGCGGTTCGGCGCGATGAAGGGCTTCAACGATTGGAACGCTTGACGCTTTTCGGAACGCCGGGGATCCTCGTGCGCCGATGAGCGTCGCCACCGACTCGCCTCCGCGACGACGCCCGCTCGTGCGGATCGTCGCCGTGCTCGTCGGCCTGGTCGGCGCCTTGGCACTCGCGGAGCTCGGCACGCGGATCCTGCTCGCGGTGCGCGGCAAGCCGTACGACGCCGCGGCCGCCGCGGAACGGATCGGGACGTTGCATTCCGGCTTGGTCGACGCGGTGCCGAACGCGCGCCGGGTCGACGCTGCCGAAACGGCGAACGCGCGTTCGCAGGGACAAGTCCTGCACCCCTACTTCGGCTACGACTTCGACGGCTACTTCGACGCGCTCGCGGTCGAGCTGCAGTACTACCGTTCGCAGACCGCGCAAGACACGTACGACGTCATGGTGCTCGGTGGGTCCGTCGCGATGAACTTCGCGCAGTCGGGCATCGAGAAGCTCGTCGCCGAGTTGCGCAAGGATCCGGAGCTCGCGAACCGGCGGATCCAGATCACCAAACACGGTCGTGCGGCCCACAAGGCTCCGCAAGCGTGGCTCGTCCTGCAGTTCATGCTGTGCGCCGGCGCGAAACCGGACGCAGTCATCACGCTCGACGGCTTCAACGAAGTCGCGGTCGGGCTCCAGAACGTCCGTCAATCGGTCGCGGCGACCTACCCGTGCGCGAACGTCTGGATCGCGCTCGCCGGCGCGGTCGCGTCGGATGGAGAGTCGCTGGACGCGGCGCTGACGCTGCGCGAGCGTCAGCTCGCCGTCATCGACGGCGCCGAAACGTACGCGCGCTTCGGGCTCGAGCGCTCCGCTCTCGCCTCGTGGATCGCGACGGCGCGCATCGAGCGGCTCGGCAACGCCGCGACCGAAGCCGCGGCCGAGTTGCAGCGCGCCGTCGGCGGAGCGACGACGTTCCGAGCGCTCGCCGGTCGGTTCGAACCCGCGACGGACGCCGACACGGTCCGAGTGCTCGTCCGCGCGTGGCGCGAATCCGCGATCTCGCTCCACGCGTTGTGCGAGAACCGCGGCATCGACTTCCTCGAGATCCTCCAACCGACCGCGCTGCTCGCCGATTCGAAGCCGCTGACGCAACGCGAGCGTGAAAGCGCGGTCGCCGACGAGTCCTGGCGCGTCGCCGTGGACCTCGGCTACCCCGAGCTCCTCCGCGTCGGCCGCGAACTCGCGGAGCGTGGCGTGCCGTTCCTGGACGCGACGCGCGTGTTCGCGAACACGGAGGAGACTCTCTACTACGACACGTGCCACTTCCGTGAACGCGGCTACGAGTTGCTCGCCGTCGAGATCGGTCGCGCGTTCGTGGCGGAACGCGCGAAACGCCAGAGCGAACGACGATGACCTCGGCGCCGAAGCGGCGATTGCCGTTCAAGCTCGTCCTCGCCGCGTGCAGCGTCTCGATCCTGCTCGCGCTGCTCGAAGTCGGGGTGCGCATCTGGTTCGCCGTCGACGGACGAGCCTGGGACGGCGAGGCCGTGCGCGGCGACATCACGGCGCGAGTCACTTCGCTGACGAGCCGCCTGCCGACGACGCAAGAGTCGCCTGCCCCGGAGACGCAAGCCGGCGAAACGGAGGTGCTGCACCCGTACTTCGGCTTCGACACGCTCGCGATGCAGACGCAGATGAGCAGGGACGCGACGGCGAGCCAAGCCGAGAAGGGCGTCGACGTGTTGGTCGTCGGAGGTTCGGTGTCGGCGCTCTTCTGCGGCACGGGCACGCGCCGGATGAACGAACTGCTGCGCGCGTCGCCGGAGTTCCGACAGGGCCCGATCCGCATCCTCCTCGGGGGCCGCGGCGCGTACAAGCAACCTCAGTCCGCGAACGTGCTCGCGTACGAGCTCTCGATCGGAGTCGAGCCCGAGATCGTGATCCTGATCGACGGCTTCAACGACGTCGCGATCGCCGCGCAGAACTTCGCGGAGCGGACGCACCCGCTCTATCCGTGGAGCTCGAACTGGCTGCTGTTCGCCGCGAATCCGCTCTCGCGACCGGGAGTGCTCGATCGCATGGTCGACGTTCGCGCGAAGCAGCGCCGCGTCGTCGAGCTCGGCAAGTTCGCGCTCGATTGGAGACTCGACGGCAGCGCGCTCGCGGGTACTCTCGTGCTCCGCCGGCTCGCACGACTGCAGACGGAAGCCGGCAGCGCCTACGACGAGCTGACGCAGACCTTCGCGAACGAGCACGTCGGGCGCGTGGAGCGCGGTCCGCCATTCCGTGGCGGCGTCGAAGAGGCTCGGCGGCGCTCGGTCGAAGCGTGGATGGAAGGTTCGATCTCGATGTGGAGCGCCTGCCGTGCCCGCGGCATCCGCTTCCTCCACGTGCTCCAGCCGACGCTGCACGACGAAGGCTCGAAACCGCTGACCGACGACGAACGGAAGAACGGAACGGCCCACGTGTCGTGGATGGAAGGCGCCAAGAAGGGCTATCCCTTGCTCCGCGCCGGCGGCGCCGAGCTCGCGCGTCGAGGCGTGCCGTTCCTCGATGCTTCGCGGATCTTCGCGGACGTCGAGCAGACGCTCTACTACGACAACTGCCACTTCGGCGACGAAGGGAATCGTCTGCTCGCCGAAGCCATCGCGAAACGACTGCTCGAGGACACTGCCGCGCGCGGCAAGTGAACCGGTCACGCGCTCCTGCGCGGAACGCCGCGCACGCTTGACTTCGAACGGCGATTCGCCGACACATGCGCCATGACGAACACGTCCGAAGCCGTGCACCTGGACCGAGACCTGGCCTTCGCGATCCAAGCCGCGCGCATCGCCGGCCGGCGAGCGATGGGCTTACGCGCGAGCGGCCGTTGGAAGGACGCCATGCTCGCGGACATCGGCGACCAAGCGGCGGACGGCTTCCTCCAAGGGTACCTCCGCGGACGCTACCCCGACGATGGCTTGCTCTCCGAGGAGACCGCCGATTCGAAGGAGCGGCTCGCCAAGCGCCGCGCGTGGATCGTCGATCCGCTCGACGGCACGAAGGAGTTCAGCGAAGTGCGCCACGACTTCGCCGTCCACGTGGCGCTGACGCTCGACGGACGGCCCGCGCTCGGCGCCGTCGCACTGCCGGCGACCGACGAAGTGATGTGGGCGGTGTGCCTCCCGGGTCACGAACGCGCGGGCATCGAAGGTGCGCACGGCCCGGCGAAGCAGCTCGTCCGCGGCGATTCGCCGTCGCCCGCGTCGCCGAAGATCGTCGTGTCGCGCAGCCACACGCCGGAGTGGACGGGACGCTTCTGCGAAGCGCTCGGCGTGAAGGAGCAGTTGCCGATGGGCAGCGTCGGCTACAAGGTCTCGCGGCTCTTCGCCGGCGACGCCGACGTCTACGTGCACAAGAAGGGCCTGAAGGAATGGGACACGTGCGCGCCGGAAGTGATCGCGCGCGCACTCGGCTGGGTCGTGTGCAAGCTGCGCGGTGAAGAGCACCGCTACAACCAAGCCGACCCGAAGAACCACGAGCTCGTGGTCTGCCGCGCCGCGTGGAAGCAGCGCGTGCTCGCGGCGCTCGAGAGCTCCGGCGCGTTGAGCGCCTGAACGAACCGAGGTCGAGTTCGGGCAAACGAGCTCGGCGCACACCTCGCGCCGACCTCGGCACGCTTCAACGAGCAACGTCGAGCAGCGCTTGCATCGTGCGCGCGAGCTCGGCCGACAACGTCGAACCGAGGCGCGCGTGCAGCGCGTCGACGAGTTCGCCCGACATCGCGAGCGTGCGCTCTCGGCCGCCCTTGAACTTCGCCCACACGGCGGAGTGATCGGCGTTCGTCGAGAGTTCTTCGAGCAACGCGGAGAGGTTGTGGAGCTTGTCGGCGGCCTTCACCATCGCACCTTCCGTCGACATGTGCGCGACGTGCTCGACCGCCCAGCGTTTGCGCTCCTCCCAAGTCTTCGACTTGTCCTCGGTGAGGTCGCCGACGATCGCGGCGACGCGCGGGCCGAACTCCTCGGCGATCCGCGCCAGATTCCACTGGTCCGGGCAGTCCTCGACGACGTCGTGCAGCAAGCCGGCTTGGACGAGCTCTTCGTCCGCGCCGTGCCGTGCGAGCAAAAGAGCCACGTGGATCGGATGGACGACGTAGGGCGTGTCGACCGAGCCCTTGCGCTTCTGCCCCGCGTGCGCCGCGATCGAGACGTGGATCGCGCGTTCGATGCCGGCGGAGAACATCAGATCGTGACGCCGAGCGGCTTCAGCGCTGCGATGCCGAAGACCATCGACGCGACCACGAACACGAGCAACACGCCGCCTTCGCCGCCGGGCAACCAGCCGAGGTCGCTGTCGGGGTAACGGAAGGCGATCGAGCGGAACGAGGACGCGCCGTCGAAGGCGGGCTCGGCGGGCCAGAGTGTCGCGCAGTCTTCGGGCGCGCCGAGGTTCCACCATTCCGAGGTCGTGACGCGCCGCGGCTGCATCGCGCGAGGCGCGGCGCCTTCGACGCGGCCGGCGAGGAAGGTCTTCGTCTCGCGAGCGCCGTTCGCGAGGCGGAACTCGAGCACGTGCTCGCCCGCGACGTTCGCGACGATCTCCTGGAACGCGCGACCTTCGTATTCGTTGCGCACCAGCGGCGACAGAGCCTTGACGCCCGGCGGCAACACGATTTCGAGCTCGGCGATCTCGCGTTCGTGGCCTTCCGCGAGCCGCACCTCGAGCATGGTGCCTTGCCCGGGCAAGAGCTGCGCGTCCGCCGCGACGACTCGCGCCGGTTCGTACGCGTAACGCGTCACGAGCTGCGCGCTGACGAACAGGAACGGCACGGCGAGCGGGATGAACGGGCCGAAGTTGAGCGCGAGGTACTGCACGTTGCGGAACAGCACCTTGCCGACCGCGCTCGCGACGACCGCGAGATCGTCTTGGAAGATCCGGATCTCGATCATGTGACCCTTGATGCGGTCCTTGACCGAGGCGATGCCCTTCTGGAACGAGATGAACTTGAAGATCGCGAGCGCGAGCACGCCGAACACGCCGGAGACGACGACGAGCGCCGTGCGCGGCCCGATCTTCTCGAGCGGCAGCAGCACCCAGTCGAACAGAGTGTTGAAGAAGGCGTTGAGCGCGTTCATCCCGGGGGACGGTGGCGGATGGGGAGCGCGGGGTCAGCTGATGTAGCCGAGGCCCTTCAGCTTCTCGGTGATCTCCGCGTCGGATTGCGCGCCTTCGAACTGGGCGAGCTCCTTCTCGACGCAGTGCACGATGAACTCCTCGGGGCTCGCGTAGCCGGCGAGCTCGCTGATCTTCTTCACGCGCTCGAGGAGGTCCTTGTCGATCTTGATCTTCGGTCCGCCGAACATGGCTGGTTCCTTTCGTTCGAGTTCACTGGAGCACCGGATGGCCGGTCATGCCGGGCCCCGGTTGGACGCCGTAGCGCGAGAGGATCTCGACGGTCAGGTCCTCGAGACCGTGCGTCCCCGGCCGCACCGGACGGTTGGACATCAGGATGCCCTGCACCACGTCGGGAGCCATCAAGTGGCTGCCGTTGAAGGTGCCGCCCAGGTTGTCGGAGAGCACGGCGTCGGGGATCCGTCCGACGGACGCCTCGTCGCTGTTGCCGTAATTCGCATTGTAGCCGACCACGAGATCGGGAGCGTCCGCGACGCGATCGCCCGAGTACACGTCGCCCGCGCGGTCGCAGCGCAGGACCACGCGCTCGCCGGTCTTCTCGTCGTTCAACGCTTCGAGCTTCTGCTTCAGCTCCGCCGTCAACGCGTCGGCTTCCGCGCCGCGCTGCACGATGCCGCTCTCGTCCTCGGGCGTCTGCGGGTCGTCGAGCTCGCGCCCGGCAAGGTTCAGGTAGAGCCCTTGGAAGCCCATGCCGTACGCGCGCGTCTTCGACCAGTCGACTTCGTTCAAGTAGACCGGGCGGTGCTTCGGATCGCTTTCCGCGAGCTCCTTCGTCGCGCCGTCCTTCAGCACGAGGTAGCCGTTCTCGAGCAGCCACGTGTTGAGGCTGAACTTGCGGCGGTACGGCGCGAAGCCGTGGTCGCTCATCACGATCAGCGTCGCATCGGGGCCGACGCGCTCGACGATGTGGCCGATCACCGGATCCATGCGCAAGTAGAGGTCGTGGACGGTGTCCTTCCACGTGCTGCCCGCGCGTTTCGACCACTTCGAGGAGTCCTGCGCGGCGAAGACCGGATCGTGGTGCGGGTGCTGCTCGTCGGAGTGGCGCCACATCATGTGGCAGCACAAGTCGACGGACGAGAAGTAGAAGAAGAGCAGACCGCCCGCTTGCTTCTCGAGGTAGCGGTCGAGCGCCCAGTCGAGCATGCGCTCGCTCTCGTCGTGGACGAGCTGCGCTTGGTCCATGAACTCGGGCGGCGTCAGCATCTCGGCCTTGAGCGCGCCGACGTCCTCCGCCATGCCTTGCGTGTAGTACGGACCGATGCCGTCCGGCGGCAGCGCGGCGAGCTCGGCGCTCGCGTCCGCGGGTTCGCTGACCGGCGCGGCCGGCGCCGCGGGATCGATGTTGACCGGCGAGGCGTACATCTCGAACTCGGGCGTCACGCTGCGCAGGTAGAAGCGCACGATGCCGCCGACGTCCGCGAGGTGCGCGGGCAACGAGCTGAAGTTGACCGAGACGAACTCGCTCCACTCGCCGGGCCGCAGGACGACCACTTGGCCGTCGAGCTCGACCGCCGCGCCGCCCGCGGCTTCGTCGACGTAGACCTTGAGCGGCACCGTGACCGACGGCGGTTCGTGCGTCTTCTCGTCGACCGCCTTGAACGCGTTCGGCGGTCCTTCGAGGAACGAGTTGACGACGCCGTTGCGCACCGACACGGCGCGAATCTTGTGCTCGGTGAGCCGCGCGTCGGTCGGCGGATTCGTCGTGTAGAACGTGAACTCGCCGTACGCCGAGTCGAGCGCGGGCGTCATCATCCCGGAGAACGAGAGGCCGAGGGACTCTTCGACCGGGAAGTTCGCCGGAACGCGCCACACGTCCGCGGGGACGCCGGCCTTGCGCAACAGGCTCCAGAACGAATCGCCGCTGCGATTGGAGAGCGTGTCGCCGCCGAAGAGCGGCAGGATCCAACCGTCGAAGAGGGAGATCGAGTGCGCTTCGGTCGCTTTGGTCGTCGACGGCACGGCCATGCGCGTCGTCAGGTCGCGGTGGATGAAGTCGTAGATGCCGTGACCGCCCGGATTGCGACCGGTGATGAAGTTCGACCACGCGACCGGCGACTGCGGCGGATTCGACGTGCCGAGCGAGTGGATGCCCTGCATCGCGGCGAGCGCAGCCCAGTGCTTCGTGTGCTCGGGATAGCGCTCGATCGTCTCCGCGAGGATCTCCGGGTCGAGTCCGTCGACGCCGATCACGACCACGCGCTGGCGGTCGGGCGCCGGCACGGAACTGTCGTAACGGAATCCACGCGGCGTCGGCACCGCGATCACGATCATCCCGACGAGCAGCGCGACCGCCGGATAGGTCGTCCAGCGCGGGAACCTCATGCGTTCACCTTCTGCTTCGCAGGCGCGGCGGGCTTCGCCGCCGGCGCGCCGCCGAAGAGCGGCTTGCCCTGCATGTAGTGCGGGATCTGGATGCCGAAGAGGTCGAGCACCGTCGGCGCGAGGTCGATCAACGCCGGGTTCGGCTTGTCGATCTTCCGGTTGCACCAGAAGACGCCGGGCACGAGCCGCGGATCGACGCAGTGGTCACCCGACCACGAACGCGTGTTGTCGCTGAACACTTCCTTCGTGACGGCGCCGGTCGCGCACTCCCACGAATGGCGGAAGCCGCGGTGGTAGCCGATCAGGAGCTCGGGCGCGAGGTCGGCGTACGGTCCCTTGTGCGCTTCGCGCGTCAGGAACACTTCCTTGATCACCGGTTGGCCATCGACCGGATCGCGCAGCGCTTCGAGCTGCTCCTTGAGCTCGTGGCAGAGCTTGTCGAGCTCCGGCCCCTTCTCGACGATGCCCTTGCCTTCGCGACCCTTGCGGTTGATGAAGACACCGGTGAGGCCGAGCGTGAACGCCTTGGTCTTCGACCAATCGACCTTGGCGAACCAGTCGGGCGAAGTCTCGGCGCCGTCCTTCAGGACGAGATAGCCGTTCTCCTTGAGCCACGTGTTGAGGTTCACGCCGCGGCGGAAATTGCAGAAGCCGTGGTCGCTGATGACCATCAACACCGTGTCGGGATCGTTCCCGAGCTTGCGCTGCACTTCGCCGACGAGCTCGTCCATCTTCGCGTACGTGTCCGGGATCACGTTCACGAACTTGGTCGTGTCCTTGCCCACGTTCGCCGGGTGCGTCGGGTCGAGGTAGCGATAGAACATGTGGCTGATGCGATCCGACGTGTCGAAGACGACGGTGACGAAGCCCGACTTCGTCTTCTCGATCGCATCCCACAGGTGCTTCTTGCGCTCCTCGTAGATCAGCCAGGCCTGCTTGAGGAACGCTTCTTCGTCGACGACGCGCTCGTTGAGCGCCCACGTGTCCTCGGCGAGCCCGAGCGTCGCGAAACGGCCGTGCAGCTTCGCCAGGTAGATCGAATAGACGAACGGGTGACTGATCGGCATCACCGGAGCGTCGGGATCGATGTTGATCGGCGTGACGTAGAGCTCGAAGTCGTCGCCCTCCCACGTCTGCACGTAGAGCCGCGCGATGCCTTGGATCTTGCCGAACGGGATCACCATCCACGGCGTGTACTCGCGCACGCCGACGGTCGCGGTGTCCTTGCCGATCTTGACCGTGACGCGCTTCTGCGCGTCGTCGAGCTCGAGCGTGAACGGGCACTTCAGCGGGTGTCCGTCTCCGCCGCGCGGCCCGGTCAGGTTCGACTCGATCACGTTGCCCTTGCGACGGATCTGGTACTGCTGGCCGCCGATGCGCGTGCCGGCGGGCCGCGTCTTGGTCGAGTAGAACGAGAACGTGCCTTGCGTGCCGAGCAGGTCGGGCACGCACATGCCCGACAGCAACGTGCCGTTCTTGAAGGGCTGCGGCGGGAAGGTGATCGGCACGCGGATGATCGACGACCACACGTAGCGCTCGCCGAGCAACTTCCAGAACGGTTGGCTCTTCTGGAGGCTCCGATAGATGGGCTTCTGGCCGAACGGCACCTTGGCGAAGCCGAGGTTCAGCGTGCGCGGCACCGAGCGGATGTCGGTCGACGACAGGATCGGGAAGTACGAGCAGGGATCCCGCGTGAGGAAGTCGTAGATGTTGTGCCGCGACGCGTCGACGCCGGTCGCGAACGTCGACCACGCGACGGGCGAGATCGACGGGCACGCCGTATCGAGCGGCGAGAAGATGCCGTCCTTCGCGAGCTTGACGAAGTTCGGCATGCGCCCTTCGTCCATGTACTTCTTCGCGAGGCCCGGATCGAAACCGTCGAGACCGATGACGATGACGCGTTTGACCTTGGGCTTGGTCGCGCCGCGTTTCGCGACGTAGCGCACGGCGGCCTTCAGCGGCCACGTGAGCACGATGCCGATCGCGAGCAGGAACGTGCCGGCGAGCACGAGCACGGAACCCGCCGCCGCGATGCCCGCGCCCGGACCGATGTAAGCGTGCGCGGTCGGCGCGAACGCGACGAGCCCGAGCGCGGCAAGGACGAAGGTGCGGCTCGCGGCGCGGAGCGCGCGCGGATCGATCGACGGAAGGGATTTCACGATGTGGGCGGACGAAGGGCAGGGCCCGAAAGACCGCGCCCGGCCTTATCGGACGGGCTCGGCGGGCTCTGGAGATCCGGGAGAGAGGCCCGCGGGCCGATCCCAGGCCACGCCACGATCGGCGGGCTGCGGGGGTCGGAACGGGCGGAGGATTCTAGCCGGGTGCCGCGGGTGATTCGCGCGTGGCGGCCACCCGGCGGCCGTGCGCCGGAGCCGGGCTCGGCCAAGGCGCGCCTAGGACGCCGCATTCGTGCCTCGGCCGGGTGACGATCCGCTCATTCCTTCGTGGCGCCTGCGGCGGCCGAGCGCGGACCACGGCGCGCACGCCGCCGCACCGACTCGAACGACTCCGACCGCGCGGGAAAATCCTCGCCGGCCGCCAAGCTCACGCCGCGACCGGGGGTAGCGCCTCCAGAATGGAATCACCGTCGCCATGGACCCCCACGAGCGCATCCCGGCGCCGCTGATCGCCGCCCACGCGGGCTCGCTGCGGACGCTCGTGCTCGCGCTCGCACGCGACCGTCACGAGGCGGACGAAATCGAGCAGGAGACGTGGTTGCGCGCGCTCACGGCGCCGCCGACGAGTTTCGAGCGCTTCGGCGGTTGGCTCGCGACCGTCGCGCGTGGCTTCGCGTCGAAGCGCCGGCGTTCGCAACGAAGACGCGAGTCGCACGAACACGCGTACGCAGCCGAACGCGAGCTCGCCGGCGCTGCCGACGCGTCGCGTGCGGACACCCTGCGAGCGGTCGTCGAAGCGCTGCTCGCGCTCGACGAGCCGTACCGTTCGACGGTGTGGCAGCGCTACTTCGAAGGGCTCCCGCCGCGCGAGATCGCGTCGAGGGTCGGCGCGCCGCTCGCGACGGTGGAGAGTCGCTTGAACCGCGCCCACGCGAAACTGCGTGCGGATCTCGAGCGCAGGCTCGGAACGCACGAGCGCGGCACGAACCGCGCGTTGCTCGCATTGATCGGGTTCGAACCTGCGTGGCGCACCGCGCTCGGCGGCGCATTGACCGGAGCTTGCATCGTGGGTCTGAAGAGCAAGATCGTCGTCGCGGCGGCCGCGTTGTGGATCGTGTGGTGGAGCTGGCGGAGCTTCGAGAGCTCGACGCCGGCGGCGGCATCCGCCGAGCGTGCGCCCGCCGCGATGACCACGGCCGACGCCCCCATCGCTCCGCCGGCGCCGGTCGACGCCGAACGACGCGCCGCGATCGGTCCGACGACGACGCAGGCGCGCGAAACGCGCGAGCCCACCGCGAACGGCACGGCACCGTTCGAGTTCGAGCTCGACGTCGCACCGCTCGACGCGCATCAACGTCCGCTCGCCGCGGCCGACGTGTATCTCGCGCCGCTCGGCCGTCCGTTCGCGCGCCTCGGCACGACCGACTGGACCGGCCATCTGAACGTCCGCTGGCGCGCCCACGCGCCCAGATTCGAAGGGTTGCTGTGGGTGACTCGCGAAGGCTTCGGCTCCACGCCGATCCGCCGCGTGCGGCTCGCGGCCGGCGGGACGAACGCGTTCGTGCTGGCGATGTCGCCGCCGACGACGACGCACACGGAGTTGCGCGTGACCGGGCTCGTGCTCAGAAACGGCGCCGAGAACGGCAGCTTGCGGTTGGCCTACACGACGGCCGACCTCGACACGGTCGATTGGCAGTTCGACGAGCAGCGCAACGCGTGGATGCACGACGAGTGGATCACGCCGAATCCGCCGTGGCCGCAACCCACCCGCGACGAGGCCGCTCCCGAATTCGCGGAGATCGAGCTGCTCGGCGACCTGCAGTACGCGTTCGAGGTCTCCGGGTTCGACGTGCGCTCCACGATCGACTTCGGCACCGCGTTGCCGGTCGACGTCTGGGTCTTCGGCAGCGACGGCGCGCCGATCGCGAATGCGCTGGTCTCGATCGCCGCGTCGAACAGCTTCCGCGGCGACTCGACGACCGACGCGGAAGGTCACGTGCAGAACCACGTGATGGCCCCGGGAACCGAGCCCATCGAGCTGCTGATCGGAGCGGGCGGCGGCGCGTTGCCGCTCGCGACGCAGCGGATCACGGCGAAACCGGGCGAGCCCGTGTCGTGCCGACTGACGCTCTTCGCGGAGCGTTCGCTGGCGGGCCGACTCGTGAACTCGGACGACGCACCGCTCGCGAACTGGACGCTCGAGCTCCAGGACGCGCGCACCCAGGACTGCGTCGGTCTCGCGACGACCGACGCTGCGGGTGCCTTCCGTTTCGGCGGCGCGCCGATCGCGCCGCTCGACGTCATCGCGTGCGATCCGGCGAGCGGCACGCAGTTCGTCGCGCTCGCGGGCATCTTGCCCTCGGAGCTCGACACGGCGCTCGTCGCGCGGATCGATCCGCGTGCGGCGCGCATCCGTTTCGAGCTCGTCGACGGCGCCGGGGAGCCGATCCGCGACGCCGAAGTGCGCGCGCTCGCGACGTTCGGCGCGCGAGGCGATTTCGGCGCGCGGGGCGTGCGCGTCGACTTGCCGGAAGACGATCCGCGTGCGGTCTGGCAGACCGCGGCGCTCGCGCCGGGTGAGTACGAGCTCGAAGTCGGTGCGAAGGCCCGCGGCTCGCGCGTGCTCGGTCGTTTCCGGGTCGAGCCCGGGGAGACGCTGGACCTCGGGGCACTGCGCTGGGTCTCGCCGGAGTTCTCCCTGCGCTCGAAGGACGCGGCGAGCACCGGCTTGTGGGGCCGTTACGCGACGCTCGATCAAGGCATCGGCGTGTGGTCGCGCGACTTCCGCGGCGCGTTGCCGTTCACCGTGCCGCTCGCCGACGGAGTGTGGCAACTCCAGGCGCTCGTCGCGCCGCTCGCGGACGTGGCGACGATCGACGACGCCGCCGAGCTCGCTCGCGAGCGCCCTGTGTCGCTCGAACCGGGCCGAGAGCGCGAGTTGGTGCTCGACGCGCGCGCCGCCAAGTCCGGCGGCAACGCGAGTTCGGACGCGCCCGGTGAACGCTCGGGCGAACTCTCGGGCGAGCGCTCAGGCGAGCAGCGGTAGCGGCTCGTAACGCTTCGGCAGCACCGCCGACGCGTCCGCGCGGAACCAGTCCTCGAGCACCGTCGCGTAGAGGCGGCGGAAGTCGACGTTCATGATCAGGTTCTCGTCGCGGTCGAGTTCGGCGAGCGACGGATGTTCGCCGTAGAACCCGCCCTTGACCGGCGCACCGAGGAAGAACGCCGGACCCGCGGCGCCGTGATCGGTGCCCTTCGAGTAGTTCTCGGACACGCGGCGGCCGAACTCGGAGAACGCGAACACGAGCACGTCCTTCTCCTGCGAACGACCCTTCAAGTCCGCGAGGAACGCGCCGATGCCAGCGTCGAACGACGACAGGAGCCGCGACTGCGGATCCGCCTGCGTCGCGTGCGTGTCGAAGTTGCCGAGCTGGACCGAGTAGACGCGACCGCCGAGGCGCGCGTCGATCATGCCGGCGACGCAACGCAGCGCGCGGCCGAACTCGTCGGTCGGATATTCGACCTGCGGTTGGTACTCGAGCGTCGCCTTCAACACGCGCGGCGACAGCACTTGCGCATCGGCGAGCGTGCGCGAGAGCCGCGCGCGCATCGCATCGCGGCCCGACTTGGGCGACATGCCGCTGGTCGCGGCCGCCGCTTGCTCGTACGCCTGCTGCGCGAGCGCATCGCCGGCCCACACGAAGCTCTCCGGCGTCGCGAACGCGACGGTCTGGTGCTCGCTCGAGTGGAGCGAGTGCGGCACGGCTCCGCCGACGTGCACGACGAGCTCGGCGCGCGGATCGTCCTTCCACGCCGTGTTGCGCAACCGCCCGATCCAACCGTCGCCCGACGGACGCCCCGCTTCACGCGCGGTGTGCCAGATCTCGAACGACTTGAAGTGCGAGTAGACGGGCTCGGGATAACCGACGCCGCGCACGATCGCGAGGCGGCCGTCGTGCCACTGGCGGTTGACGTTCGCGAGCAGCGGGTTGAACGCGCAGTAGTCGTCGATGCCGAGGAGACCGTCCTTCGGCACGTTCACCACCGGCCGCCGACGCCAGTACTCGTCGTCCGCATACGGCACGATCGTGTTGAGCCCGTCGTTGCCGCCGTAGAGCTCGACGAGCACCAGGATGCGGCCGTCGGCGTCGCGCGCCGTCGTCGCGTCGCGTTGCGTCCGCGCGTTCGACGCCGCCATGCAACCGCCGAGCAGCGCCGTGCCGCCGACCAGGAAGTTCCGACGATCGAAGAGGGATTGCGAAGTCATGGTGATCAGTTCAGTTGGGCTTCCGGCAGGCTGAAGACGACGTGCGCGAGCCGGCGCAGGACCTTCTCGGCCTCCGGTCCGCCGTCGGCGAGCGGCGCGTCACCGAGCGGCGTCTCGCGACGCGCGAGCGCGAGGTTCTGCGCGAGCACGGCCCGCGTCTCGGCCGGCGGTTCGATCGACAGCCACGTCGAGAGCATCCAGTCGATCGCCGCGTCGTCCGTGCGCGCGCCTGCGCGCGCGAGCGAACCGGCGAGGTCCAACGCGGGCTGCCAGTCGCCGACGTGCGCGAGCTTCTCGAGCTGCGCGATCGTCAGTTCCCGCACGCGCACCGTCAGGTCGTCGTCCATCGGCAGCGCCATGTCCGACGCGGGCTCGACGCCTTCGAACGCTCCGACGAGCACGCCCGCCACGTTCCCGCGGCCGAGCAACGTCGCGTTGGTGATCCACGCTTCGCCGCCGTCCCAACCCTTGACCGTCGGCGGATCGTAGAAGCACTGGCCGAGATCGGCGGTGACCGCGAACACGAAGTTGCGCGGCGGCTGGATCGAGAGCTTGCGGCACATCCCGATCACGTACTCGATCGGGCCCTGCACGCGCGCGTTGACGATTTCGTCGCGATAGAACGCGGGATCGAGGAAGAGCCGCTTCAGGCAGAGATCGATGCGCAAGTCGTTCGCGCGCAGGAACGCGGCGTAGTCGGCGACGCGCGCTTCCGACGGCTCGACGCCTTCGAAGTAAGCGAGCAGCTTGCGCGCGACCCAGCGCGGACACGCTTCCTGCTCCAGGATGACGTCGACGAGCTCTTCGCCGCGGAACTTGCCGGTGCGGCCGAGGATCGTCTTCGCGGCGTCGTCGTGGTTCTCGGCCTGGAACTGGAACCGACCTTCCGGATCCGCCCATGCGCCGGTCAACGCGCGCGCCGCTTCCCGGACGTCGACTTCGGTGTAGTGGCCTTCGCCGAGGCTGAAGAGCTCCATCAGCTCGCGCGCGAGGTTCTCGTTCGCGTGCCCCTTCACGTTCGTGTTGTTGTCGAGGTACTGCAGCATCGCCGGGTCGCGCACGATGCCGTGGACCAAGTCGCGGAAGCTCGAAAGCGCGTGTTCGCGCAGGAACTGGTGCTGCTCGATCACTTCGTACTTCCGGCGCACGACGGCGAACGACGTCGTGAAGAAGCCGTGCCAGAAGAGCGTCGCGTGATCTCGCACGGGGTCGTCGTGGCGCAGCATCGAGTCGAACCACTTGTCCGCGTACTCGAGGAACTGCTTGCGATCGGCGCCGCGCAGCGGCTGGACGATCTTCTGGATCTCCGCGCGCGCCATGCCCTTGTACTTCGACTTCTCCGGTTCGACCGGGATGCCGCGAGGATCTAGGTCGAAGTCCTCCCACCGGATCAGCACCGGAGTGACGCGCTCCCAAGAGCGTTTCGGCGTCATGAGCTCGTCGACGAACGCTTCGGGCGACTTCGCGAGCGCCGCCTCGATCTCGGCGGGCGTCGCGCCGAACCCGGCGCGGTTGAGCAGGTGCTCGACGTTGCGCGGGTTCCACGCGAGGCCGTCGCCGGCCGCCGCATGCGCAGTGGACACGAAAAGGAACGTCCCGGCCGCGAAGGCCGACAGCGAAGCAAGTCGGAGCATGTTGCGAATCCAGCCTGCGAGCGAGGGGCGGGCGCAGCATCCTAGCGTCGGTGCGAAAGGCCGCGCACTCGGGCCGACCGCGGCGCCGGAATCGGGATGCCGCCGCGAGCCGCTCGCGCTAGCTTCCGCCAGCGATGCGACTCGTGCTCTTCGACCTGGATGGAACGTTGCTCCTGACCCGCCGCGCGGGTTGGGAGGCCATGTTGGAAGCCTGTGAAGCGGTCTTCGGCCGCCGGTTCCGCCACGAACGCACCCGGATCGACGGGAACCTCGACCCGCTGATCTGGCGCGGCCTCTGCGCGGAGAACGACGTCCAGGAACCCGAGACGCACCACGAACGCTTCCGGCGCATCTATGCGGACCGGCTGGCCGAGAAGCTCGCCGATCCGGCCCGGACTCGACGGTTGCCGGGCACGCTCGAGCTCGTCGACGCCCTCGAATCCGACCCGGCGATCGTGCTAGGCGTCCTGACCGGCAACTACCCGGAGACCGGCGCGCAGAAGTTGATCGCGGCGGGCTTCGATCCCGCGAGATTCCGTGTCGCCGCCTGGGGCTCCGACGCGGAGAGCCGCCCCGCGCTCCTGCCGATCGCGCTCGAGCGGCTTCGCCAACGCTTCGGGCGCGAACTCGCCGCGGAACGCGTGCTCGTCATCGGCGACACGCCCTGGGACGTCGAGTGCGCCAAGACGCACGGCGCGCGCTGCCTCGCCGTCGCGACCGGACGCTTCGACGTCGCGACGCTCGCTGCGGCCGGCGCCGATCGAGCGCTTCCAGACTTGTCGGACACGGCGAACTGCCTCGCGTGGATCACGGCGCAGTGACGCGGCCGCGCCGGACGGCACGCGCTCCAGCGACGACGCCGCGTCGGAGCTCACGCCCCGACGCGGTCCACGGCTCTCTCTGAAGCCCCGAACTACGGCACGACGTCGATGCTCAACGCGTCCGAGAGCATCACGCCGGTGCCGTCCGGGTGCGCGGGGTCACGACCCCAGTATTGGAAGTAGAGCGTCGAGCCGACGTACTTCGGATCGAGCGCGATCGTCTCCACCATCGTGCCGTACGCGTCGAATGCGGTCACCGGCCCGCGCACGTGCGGCGGTTGCACGCACAACGTGCCTCCGAGGAACGGCGCGCCGAGCGGAGCGCCGCCGAAGAAGTGGATGCCGCTCTTCTGCGGCACGGCGAAGTTGCAGGTGAGGTGGAAGTCCGCCGCCGCGACGCTCGGCGAACCGAACGCGCCGATCGCCGGCAACAGGCCCTGTGACGTCGTCTTCGACGTGCAGTAGCCGGTCGGCGGCTTCGGCGGAGTCCCGTGGATGCGCAGCGACGGATCGCCGAAGCAGAGCCACGTCATCAACATGTCGACGCCGGCCGAACCCGTCAGGTCGACCATCTTGCACGACCCCGCGGTCCAGTTCGCCATCACGCTCCAGTACGTCTCGGCGACGAAGAGGTCGACGCTTTCGTCCTGCGCGTACATCGGCTCGTTCCAGTACTGGTTGATCGACGACATGTAAGTCGCCGCGGCACCGACCGGCTCGCCGTTGTAGTTCGACCGCAACCACGCTTCGGCGAAGCACGTGCCCGCCGCGAAGTTGCCGTTCACGCACGCGACCGAGTGGATCACCGGCAGACGCAACACGTTCTGCAACGCTGCGACGTCGTTGTTGCTGTAGCCGGTCGAGCCCCAGCTCGTGTCGCTGCCGTGCCCGCAGTAGTTGATGTTGCGCCGACCTGCGTTGAGGCCGTTCGACACCATCGCCTTCGTGCCCGTCGGGTCGTAGATCTGGTCGACGGTCGAGTAGCCGTACGTCAGGTAGTCCTGACGGATGTTGTTCATGTGCTGATTGTCGTACTCGCCGAAGTGGCCCGGCCCTTGGTTCGAGGCGATGCCCATGCCCCAACCGTTCCAGCCGCCGGCGGCGAGCGCGTGGTTCTGTTGCTCGTATTGGATCGAGCGCCGAACCTGCGTGCGCACGTCGTTGACGTTCTGCGCGGAGAAGCGGCCGACGAGCACCTCGGGGTAGTAGTCGGTCGTCATCTGCCCGTAGAACGGGTCGGACGAACCGCCCGAGTAAGAACCCGACGCGACTTGCGCCGCATCACCGACGAGCAACACGTAGGAGAGGTTGCCCGCGTTGTAGACGCTCTTGACGTAGTTCTTGATCGCCGTCGCGTTGTTGCCGATCGACGAGACCGGCACCGTCGTCACGAGCATCCCACGCGATTGTTTCCACGCGACGAACGGCGCGAGCTCCGGCAGGAACGTCGCGTCGCCGATGACCAGCATCGAGCCCGTCTGCGTGAACGCGATCGCTTTCGTCGCGACGTAGTTCACGAAGTGGTGCGAGTAGATGCGCTCGAACTCAGCGTCTGCACGATCGACGTCGCGGACGAGCACGTTGCTCTTCGCGGCGCCGCTGCTCGTCACTTGCACGACGAGCTCGTCGTACACGCGCAGCGTGCGCGTCACCGGGTTGTACTGCAGCACGTCGAGTTCGATCACCGCGCCGCGTTTCTCGCGCAGCACGTACGGTTCACGCGCCGTCGCCAGCACGCCAGGGAAGAACGCGTCCTGCGCGTAGCTCGCGCCGAACACGTACCGGACCTTCGCCGGATCCTCGGCGCGCGAGATCGGCCCGCGCGCCGGCGCGACGTTCACGCCGGTCACGTCGTGCCAACGCGCCGACACCACGTCGACGCGCACGTCTTGGTCGTCGGGGACGATCACGCTGCGGCACACGTGCGGCAGACGCGGCGCACCGACGAGATCGAGATAGCCTTCCTCGGCGAGCGAGAGCTCGGCGAAGCTCGCGCCACCGATGTCGACGGCGCGAGTCTCGTAGCCCGTCGTCGTGCACCTAAGCAGCGTCGACCCAGGCGTCGGGTCGAGCACCGTGACTTGGGTCTGACTCGCGGCGAACGCCGTTGCGGCGCCGGCGAGCCACGCCGCGATGCGCGCGGCGAAGCGGAAGATCCGACTGCGAAGCGAGAGCTTCATCGTGGCCTCCTTGGCCAGGCTCGAGAGAGACGTAGAACGGTCTCGGCGCACCGGCGCGAGCCGGCAGCGAGCGGCCGAACGAGTCCACGCTACGCCCACGCGCCGCGAACCCGCCATGCGACCGAACGCCCACCGACTAGAGGGCACTCCGCTCTCGGACCTCCTGCGTACGAACCGCAGAAGCGCTTTCCACGTCGTGCGCCCCGAAGGCACCGCGGCGCGCTCGATCGCTGTCGATCGCGCACGCCGCGGAGAGGTGTCGCCGGACGTCGAACGGAGGTCACGGACTCGTGTCCCAGAGACGTTCGCCGTCGCGGAGTTCCGGGATCACGCACCCACAAGTCGCGCGCTCGCATCCGGCACCGCGTGGTCGTCGCGACGATACGGCGACGCCGGAAGCGCGATCCTGACGACGGACCACGCTTCCGGCTTCGAGTTCGACGAACGGACAGGCGCGAAAGCCTCGCCGCGAACGCCGCCGCCGCGACTGCGACCGCGAGAGCGCGCCGAGGCTCGGCGCCGGCGAGTCACTCGGCTAGTGGGCGCAGAAGCAACTGCTCTGCCAGATCTCAGCGAAGAAGCCCCAGAGGCAACCCTTGTTGGCGCCCGTCGACGGATCCAGCAGGAGGCCGCCGCCTTGGTCGAAGAAGATCGGGACCTTCGCCCAGGACGTGGTGCCGTCCGGCTCGATCGTCGGTTCCATCGTCTCGACCATGATGGTGCCGTCGCTGTACCGCGCGATGCCATGGATCATCGCGATGTGGCCTTCCGCTCCCGGTTGGCTGCAATCTCCGCGGCGGAACATCAGCTCCACGTCACCGCCCATCTGCAAGATGCTCGCCACGGTGCAGACCCAGTCGGGTCCCTGGAGGATCTCGCTGCAGATCGGGAGCTCGTTCTGGCACGTGTACGCGTTCTTGCCGCTCAACAGGTTCGAAGTGGTCGTGCCGTTGGCGTCGGTACCCATGCAGTCCCGCAGTCCCTCGTAGACCTGTTGCACCGGAGGCATCGGTCGGCCGTTCAGCGCCGCCATGTACGCGATCGAGCCCGCGACGGACGCGGGACCGCAGTTGTTGCCGGTGGCTTTCGGCGCAGGGACGCCGCCGGGGATGTCGATGATCGCTCCCGTGCACACGATCGTGGGCTCGTCGCCGCCCGGACCTTGCAAGCCGCATTGCGCATCCAGAGAAACTTGATTCGGGTCCCCGGACGACGCAGTGAGTCCGGCGCCATCGTCGATCCATCCGCCGATCATGAACGGATACAAGCTGGGTTCGGCGTTCATCACTTGGATGTAGTCGATCGGCATCGATTGCGCCGGCTTCGCGGAAACGGACGTCGACAGCACCGACAAGCCCCAAGGAATCCCGTTCTTCTCGCCCATGCCGAACGGAACGATGTACGGCATCTCGTACATCTCGGCCGTCGATTGGAAGGACAGGGGCAGGTTGCGAACGAGCCAGTTGATCTCGCCGGTGTGATTGTCGAGCAGCACGATGTTGACGAAACCGCCTCCGTTGGCGGCGAGCAACTGAACATCACGGTCGTCGAAGAGCAGCTCGAACGCGCCGGCGCGCGAGTACTCGACGATCGAGCCGTCGTTGAGCGGCCAGTCGTATTGGTGAAGGCGAACATCGAGACCCTGCGCAGCACACGTGGCCGCGAGCGACAGGGCGGTGAGCAAACGGATCGCGAACATGTGAATACTCCTGTAGAGAGAATGCGGACGAGGTGGTTCGCCGCCGCCGCCGCCGGAAAGTTGCGCGCGTTCCGCGATCGATCCCTGATTTCCTGTTCCGCGCCGGGCCAGTCCACGCGCAGCGAGTACGAGCGCGCGAGCAGCGCACTAACGCACCAGCGCACTAACGCACCAACGCACCGACGCACCGACGCACCGACGCACCGCGGCGCGCTCGATCGCTGTCGATCGGGCGCGCCGCGGTGGGAGTCCGGCTCGCGTCAGCGGACGCTGTCGCGAATCGGCTGCTGGAGAGCGCTCTTCACCGTTGCTCGGGCCGACGCCGAGTCCGGCGCCACCGGGAGCCCGAGCCTCGAGCGTTGCTCCGCGTCGAGGCCGAGCAACGCAGGCGAGCCGTGGTCACGACGCGCGGCGCTCAACCCGCGCAAACGCAACCCGACTGCCACAGCTCGGCGAAGTAGCTCCTCAGGCAGCCCTCAGGTTGGCCGGTGAGAGCATTGGTCATCTGACCGTTCGACTCGACCACGATCGGAGTCGTCTTCCATTCGGTCGTGCCGTCGGCATTGGTGACCGGCTCCATCGTTTCGATGATGGTCGTGCCGTCGCTGAAGACCATGATGCCGCGGATCATCGCGATGTGGCCGGCGCCGGGCTTCTCGCAGGTACCTCGTTTGAACATCACCTCGACGTCGCCTCCCATCTGGAGCGCTGTCGCGACGACGCAGCCCCAGCCCTGCCCCTCGAGGATCTCGCTGCAGATGGGCAGCTCGTTTCGGCAGGTGTAGGCGTTCTTGCCGTCGAGCAGGTCCTGCGTGCTCGTGCCGGTTGCGTTGGTCGCCATGCAGTCCTTCAGACCCTTGAAGATGTCCTGCACGGGAGGCACGGGGCGGCCATGGAGCTTCGCCATGTACGCGATCGAACCAGCGACCGACGCCGGACCACAATCGTTACCGCCGGCGCTCGGCGCCGGGATACCGCCGGGCAGATCGGCGATTCCGCCAGAGCACACCGGCGTCGGGTCGCTGCCGCCGGGACCTTGCGTGCCACCCATCGAATCGAGCGCAACTTGGTTCGGATCGACGGACAGAGCAGCAGCATCGAAGTCGCCGTCGTTCTCGATCCAACCCGCGATCATGAACGGATAGAAGCTGGGCTCGGCATCCACGACCTGGATGTAGTCGATCGGCATCGACCTGGCCGGATTGGCGGATACGGACGTCGACAGCACCGACGTTCCCCAAGGCAGACCGTTCACGTCGCCCATGCCGAACTGCACCACGTACGGCATCTCGTGCATGCGCGCGTCCGACGAGAACGAGATGAACAGGTTGCGAACGAGCCAGTTGATCTCGCCGGTGTGATTGTCGAGCAGGACGATGTTGACGAAGCCTCCGCCGTTCGCGGTCAGCAACTGATCGTCATCGTCGTCGAACAAGAGCTCGAACGCGCCGGCGCGCGAGTACTCGACGATCGAGCCGTCGCTGAGCGGCCAGTCGTATTGGTGAAGGCGAACATCGAGACCCTGCGCAGCACACGTGGCCGCGAGCGACAGGGCGATGAGCAAACGGATCGCGAACATGTGAATACTCCTGTGGAGGGAAATGCGGACGAGGTGGTTCGCCGCCGCCGCCGCTGGGAAGTTGCACGCGTTCCACGATCACTTCCTGATTCCCTCTTCCGCGCCGTCCCGGATGGCTCGCAGCGGTCGCGACCGCTCGAGCGACGCACCAAAACACCGCGGCGCGCTCGATCGCTGTCGATCGGGCGCGCCGCGGCGAGGTTCGGGCTCGTCTCAGACGAGGCCTTTGCCCTTCAGGTACTTCAGGATCTTCTGCGCCGATTCTTCGATCGACTCCGACCCGGTGTGCACGACGACTTCGGGGTTCGTCGGCTCTTCGTACGGGTCGCTGATGCCGGTGAACTGCTTGATGATGCCGGCGCGCGCCTTCTTGTAGAGGCCCTTGGTGTCGCGCTCTTCGACGACCGCGAGCGGCGCCTCGACGTACACCTCGACGAACGCGGCGTGGCTCTTCTTGCGGCACTCGTCGCGGATGTCGCGGTACGGCGAGATCGCCGCGGTGATCGCGACGACGCCGTTGCGCGCGAGCAGGTCGGCGACGAAGCCGATGCGGCGGATGTTCGTGTCGCGGTCTTCCTTGGAGAAGCCGAGACCCTTCGAGAGGTTCTCGCGAACTTCGTCGCCGTCGAGGAGTTCGACCTTCTTGCCGGCTTCCTTGAAGAGCGGGATGAGGTAGCTCGCGAGCGTGCTCTTGCCGCTGCCCGAGAGACCGGTGAACCAGAGAATGAAACCTTTGTCGGACATGTTGGTGGGGAGGCCCTTTCAGCGAATCTTGCCTTCGAGGAACGGAACCTCGAAGCACTTGTCGTGCATGATCGGCCCGTGGCCGAAGTAGCCCATTTCACCGAACAACTCGCCGTGGTCGGCAGTGACGATGATGTGGGTGTTCTTGGGGACGAGGTCGAAGAGCTCGGCGAACACGCCGTCGAGGTACTTGACCGTGTTGATCTGACGCTGACGCAGTTGCTCCATCTTCTCGGAGTCGAAGAACTGCGTGTCGTCCTTGATGAGGTTGCCCTTGTCGTCGATCGACTCTTCCATCTTCTTGAAGACGCCGTTGACGCCCGAGATGCGCGGCCACATCGAGGAGTCCTCGTTGGGCAACGCGTACGGATAGTGCGTCTCGCCGACGTTCAGCATGTAGAAGGCCGGACGCTTCTCGTCGAACTTCATCGTCGGCAGCATCGAGCGCATGTCGTTGTGGTGATCCATCAACTGGAACGTGTCGAAGTCCCGGTTGATGCCCGTCTTCGGGTTGAGCACCGGCAACGACACGCGCGCGTGCGTCGAGTAGCCGAGCGTGTTGCGCAGGAAGCCCGGCAGCCAGAGCGCCGGCACCATCTTCGCGAACTCGATGCCCTTGGCGCCGAGCCGCGTGTTGTAGTTGAAGAAGTCTTCCTTGTAGTACTCCGACGCGTACACGTTCGGCGGCGTCGTGTGCGGCAAGAGGCCCGTCAGCAAGTTGTAGTGCGACGGCGCCGTCCACGACGCGTACGTGTAACGCTTCTCGACCTTGCCGCCGGAGAGCTTCGTGATCGTCTTCGGCTCGGCCGCCATGAACGAGTCCCAGCGGCACGAGTCGAGGATGACGATGATGAAGTTGTTCTCCGCCTTCGGATCCGGCTGCACGCCGAGGCCGCCGGGTCGCGGAATCGGTCGAACCGGCGGCTTCGGCGCGGGCGCCGGCTTCTTCTTGAAGAGGTCGAAGAGGCCCATGCTGGTCTCGCTTCGTCTGGCGGTTTCGGAGTGAGGCCCGAACTCAGGCCTTGCCTTGCGACTGGTAGTACGCGGCGAGCACCTTCGCCGTCGACGGACGCATCACGCGATCGTCGGGCATCTGGCCCGCACCGAGGATCTCGCGCATCTTCGTGCCCGAGATCGTCACCTGCGTCTTGCCTTGGTTGTCTTCGACGAGACCGACGCGGCCGATCTCCTGGAAGTACGCGGCGAAGCCGACGTTCACGGTCTTGATCGCGAGGTGACCTTCGAGCTTCTGGAAGATCGTCTGCGCGTCGAAGTCGCCCCAGATCGCCGACTTGTCGTCGTACGGCGCGTCGGCGTGCTTGCGACCGATGATGAAGTGGGTGAAGCCGAGGTTCTGGCGATAGATCGCGTGCATCACGGCTTCGCGCGGTCCGCCGTAGTACATGCGGATGTCGAGGCCGATCAGCTCGAGCTGGTCGTTCAGCACTTGGCCGTGCTGCTTCCAGAGCGCTTCGTCCATGTCGCCTTGGCCGAGGAAACGGCCGTCGACCAGCGCTTCGTACGTCTGCATGCGCACGTCCGCCGGCACGTCGTCGCCCTTCAGTTGGCCGACGAGCGGGTTCAGGATGACGCCGACCTTCTTGCCGGTGTCGCGCAGCACCTTCTCCGCGCCGTAGACCAGCGCGTACTCGTGAGCGCGGTGCAGCGGGTTGCGCGTCTGGAAGGCGACCGAGAACTCGTAGCCCTTGCGCTCGATCAGCGCGCGCGTCGCGGTCGGCGCGAGGATGCGCTTCGCGAACGGACGCTTCTCTTCGAACGGCAGGAGCGTGATGTCGCCGCCGACGCACTTCGTGCGCGCATCACCGAGCCACAGACGCGCGCCCGGGTGATCGACGCGCGGCGTGCCGTAGACCTTGGTGACGAACTCTTGCTTGTCCCACGCGAACACCGAAGCGACGCGCAGCACGCCGAAGACTTCACCGCCCTGGACGAGCGCGATTTCCTTGCCCTTCTCGCAACGGGCGGCTTCTTCGTCGGTGACCGGCAGGATGATCGGGATCGACCACGCCCACTTCTTGCCGCCGCGTTCGATGTAGAGGCTGTCGAGCGACGTGCGGTAGTCCGCTTCCGTCATCGGGCCGTTCAGCGGCGAGAGCGTGCCGTCGGCGATGCGGTAGAGGCTCGTCTGATCGTTCTCGTTGACTTCGATCGTCGGCAGCTTGCGCCACGCGGCGTGGTTGACGCGGTCGCGCGGGGTCAGGCGATTGACGGGGCGCTCGAGGCCGCCGTGGACGGGGGAGATCTTGGTGGCGGAAGTGACGGACATGGGTCGTGGGGCGGAAAAGGACTCAGAGGTAACCGAGGTTCTTGAGCTTGCGCTTGATCTCGTCGAGCTCGGCGGGGCTGTACTCGCCCTTGGCGGCCTTGTCGGCCTTCTCGGCGCCGGACTTCTCCCCGTCGGCCTCCCCCACCAGGTCGCGCAGGACGAACACGATGAAGTCGGTCGGGCTGGAAAAGCCCGAGCCCTCGATCACGTGTTGGATCTTGCGGTACAGCGGACGGGGGATCTTGACGGTGACCTTGCTCTCGCGAAGCACGTGGACACTCCAATAAGGCTCCAATCGTACTCCGATCGGAGCCCGATTGGAGCCTCGGCCTCGTGCGCGGGAAGATCGGCCGCCCGCCGACGTCGACTGAAGCCCTGCGCGACAAGGACTTGCGGCCGCTCGTCCGTGTCGAAGTTCGCACCCCCGCACCCCCGATCTCCCACCGTTCGTCGAGCTAGGATTCCCCGACCATGATCGCCACCAAGGCCCACACGTTGGCCCACACGTTCACCCTCTCCCTGCTCCTCGTCGCGGGGCTCGCCGCCTGCAGCTCCAAGTCCACGAAGGAGCTCTCCGATGCCGGCTACCAGGACCTGGGCCGCAGCGACTACCAAGCGGCGCTCTCCAAGTTCCAAGAGGCGCTGAAGTCGGCCGACCCGGCGAGCGCCGAGTACGTCTCGCTGAAGTTCGCCGAGATCGAGGCCTGGACCGGCATCGACGGCGAGCGCGCGAAGACCGAGTTCCTCGCTCTCGCCAACGCGAAGGGCGACAAGGTCACGCCGAAGGACTACGTCACCGTCGCGAACCGCCTGACCGGCACGAAGGCGTTCGACGCGGCGATCGCGCTGCTCGCCGACGGCAAGAAGCGCTACCCGACGGACGAAGGCGTCCACAAGCTCGGCGATCGGATCAAGATCGAGGCCGAGAAGGCCGGCGACAAGGGCGCTCTCTCGGCCCTCGCGGGCCTCGGTTACCTCTGAGCGAGGTGCAGGCGTGCACGCGCTCTCCACGAGCCTGCTCGCCTGCCTCGTCGCGTGCACGGTCGCGTGCACGCGAGGCGAGACGTTCGTGACGCGCGGTCGCGAAGCGTTGCGCGAAGGCGATGCGCGCGCGGCGACCGAGCACTTCGCGCGCGCGCTCGAATCGCTCGAGCCGGGCTCGACGAGCTGGCTCGACGCGTTGGTCGGCGGCTACGACGCGGAGGCCGCGTCGCGCGATCGTCGCGCGGCGGCCCAGACGCTGCTCGCGCGACTGGGAGTCGAGCCCGACGCGCTGGGCGCGCGCGAGCTCGGCGCGCTCGCCGAGCACGTGCTCGACGCTGGCGACGCGGCGTTCGCCTTCGAGCTCGCACGGATGGCGCTCGAGCGTCATCCCGACGACGCGACGCTCTTCGAAGTGCGCGAACGCGCCGATTCGCGACGCGCGTACGACACGCGCGACCAGAAGGACAACGTCTATCTCTGACGGAGCGTGCTCGCCGCCGGGCTCACTCGCCCTGCAGGATCCCGCCGAGGAAGCTGCCGCCGCGCTGCGTCTGCTCGGAACCGCCGCCCGCCGCCGACATCACGCGATCCGCGAAGCGCGAGAACGGCGTCGTCTGCATCCAGATCTTCCCCGGGCCGCGCAACAGCGCGTAGAAGAGCCCCTCGCCGCCGAACAGCATCGTCTTGATGCCGCGGATCATCTGGATGTCGTAGTCGACGCTCTCCTCGAACGCGACGAGGCAGCCCGTGTCGACACGCAGCTCCTCACCGGAAGCGAGCTGGCGCTCGACGATGTACCCGCCGGCGTGCAAGAACGCTTGGCCGGTGCCCGAGAGCTTCTGCAGGATGAAGCCTTCGCCGCCGAAGAAGCCCGCGCCGAGCCGCCGCGTGAACGCGAGCGACACGTCGACGTCAGTCGTGCTGCAAAGGAACGCGTCGCGCTGACAGAGCACGGTGCCGAGCGACAGATCGAGCACCAGCATCTTGCCCGGGTACGCGGCCGCGAACGCGACCGTCGCCGGGCGTGAACCTTGGTTCTGAAAGGTCGTGACGAAGAAGCTCTCGCCGCCGATCGCGCGCTTCAGCCCGGCCATGATCCCGCCGCCGGTCGACGTGTCCATTTGGATCCCGGGCTCCATGAACATGAACGAGCCCGGCTCGGCGCGCATCGTCGCGCCCGGTTGCAGGTGGACGAAGAGCGCCTGGAAATCGTCGCCTTCGATGCGGTAGTTCAGCGTGCTGGTCGCCATGGCGTGAGGTTCGTTGGAGTTCGTGAGCCCGCTGGGATACGGCGCCCGCGGGGGCGCTATTCTCGCGTCGATGTCGCTCGCGTCCACACCTCTGAGGAGCAGGTTGTGAACGCGGCGGAGCCGGAGAACCCGCCCGAGCACGAGTTCGGCGCGGCGCCGCGGCGCGAGCACGAGCTCGAGAGCGCGCGAGAGCACGGGGAGGCGCGCGGACCGCGGAGCAGCGACGACGAACGTCGACGCGCGTGGCGCGACCTCGGGTCGTGCGCGCTCGTCGTGCTCGTGACGCAGCTCGCGACCGTGCCGCTCGGCAGCGCGTTCGGCGACACGTTCGGCCCGCTCGAGCTCGGTGCGATCGTGCTCGTCGCGCACGGCGGGATGCTCGCGGGCACGCTCGCGATCCTGCGCAGAAGAGGTGAGCGCCTCGCGGACCTCGGCTGCGCGCGACCGACGCGCGGTTGGCCGCGGACGATCCTGCTCGCGGTGCCCGCGCTGATCCTGATGTGGCTCGCGCTGATGCCGCTCGGATGGCTTCTGCGCGGATCGCACGCGCTCGAGGAGCAGATTCCGATCGCGTCCGCATCGTTCGCGTGGATCCCGATGTGGTTGGCGATCTCGTGCGTGGTCGGTTTCGTCGAAGAGCTCGTGTTCCGCGGCCTGGTGTTGCGGCGACTGACGACGGCGTTCGCGAGCCCGGGAAACTCCGGCGCAGTCGTGTGGGCCAACGTGGTCTCGTCGCTCGGATTCGGCCTGCTGCACGGCCTCGAACCGGCGGTGATCGCCGTGACGGCGACGATCGGCCTCTACCTAGCCCTCGTCACGCGCCGCGAAGGCGGCAACCTGATCCTCGCCATGCTGGTCCACGCCGCGCAGGACACCGTCGGCCTGACACTCCGTTCGAGCGCCTAGCCACCGCGCCGCGCCTGCGCGTGGGACCATTCACCGTCCGGAACTCACTGGTTCGATGCGGACCTATCACACGAACGCGGCGCGGCCATCGCGTGCGCTCCTGCAAACGACACTTACGCCGTGAAACCGAAACGCGACTGGTGCCTAGAAAGCAAATCAACCTGAACTCCGGCGTTGGGCGGTCAACCCCACGCGCGTCGCGATAGAGATTTGACCATTGATGCACGGTTCCGCTGACGCCGTGCCATCAGGGCCCACATTGGCCGCACTCGAGTCAAAGCGACCAATTTCGCGCCGAGGTCACGCGACGAATCACGGTTCATTATTGTCCTCCTCGTACCCACGATAATCATCCTGTTGGGCATAGTAAGCCGCCGCATCATAGTTCGAAGTCGATTTGTAGATCGTCCCAAGGCCGCATGCAGTCAGCTGCGATAGACCCGTAATTTTCAATTGACATGCCACACACTCAAACCGAGCAGGCAAGTAGTCTTGCGTTTCGACGATCAGATCACCGTCCAATTTGCGGATTGGCGGTGATACAGGCGCGCCAACCACAAGAGCAGCACTTCCACAGGACGGACAGTTGACGCGATGCCCTTCCTGCCGGGTCGCCCAGACGGCCGATTGATGCTGGAGCCTTATCTTCTCCTCCGCACCCTTCGATTCCCACACAGTCTTGTGAGCGGCGATCGACCTGGCGACAACCTTGGCCGACTGGTCCCGTGAGGCCGCTATCATTTGCTGTGCCAGCTTCGCCTCGTCGGTGCCCACTAGCATTTCCAAACTCTGCCCCATCTCCTCAAGCAACACTTGGCATGTCAGATAAAAACTGGCGAGCCACGTTGTAGTCAGACCATCGAAAGGTGTAGTCCCTGCATGTAGTTCCTCGTTGCGACGGTTGATGTGCTGTGCAGCAAACCCCTCAAGTTCTGGTGTAAACGCCGGCAAGACGTCGCGCAATCGGGCCAATAGCGTAGCCGTATTCACGGAGCGAGGCAGGTACTTCGGCGCTGTGGGTGTGTGACCGAGTGCGAAGTACACATTGTTCCAATCTTTGATGTCTGCGAGTAATGCAGGATGGATGTTCGCCATCGCCGCTCGAGCAACAAACTCGAGCACGAAAGTCGACGTAAGTCCGAAGCGCCAGTCATCTCGCGGGTACGAGACCATTTCGTTAGCGTAGCGTTGCGCCTTTAGCAGGAGCGCTTCGCGAGACCATGGATGATGGATCCTTGCGGCGGTGGCTTCACTACTCATATGTGCAGGCCCTTTAGGTAAGCTCGATTCAACTTGCGGTCACACGCGTCAATGGGTACCGCGCTGCGGCCGTGCAAGAGCCGCCAGTTATCCAGAAGAAGCGTATCACCCGGCTCCTCTAACACCGCCTGGCGGGTACACGCGCGAGCAAGGAAAGCCGTCACATCTGCGACTACCGTTGCCGCAAAATCGGTCGCCGGCTTGAGAAAGATACTGTCCCATCGAAACCGAACAGACTCATCGTGGCATTCAGCGTCAAGCAACCGAAGCAGCTGCAGCCGATTCTGCAGCGGGCGCCTTGGCTGAACTAGTGCCATGCGCAGCCGAGAACGCCCAACGCTGTTCGCCACGACGAAGCCATCAAATAGGGTCGTCCCAACGGCGCCGACACCGGACACGCAGCGGAGTGCGACGTACCGTGGAGGCACCGCCCAGTGGGCCAGATCCGTATGTAGGGGGAATTCACCAGTTCCGAAATTGCCACTGTATGTGTTCGGCTCTGCGTCGTGGACATGTCGCGGACTAAGGGTTTGGATGGGGTTCAAACCGTCGACTACGTCGATCTCGCCAAGCAGTCCAAAGGCGGCGGCTGAACCGAGCTCGGCTCTGAAACGTGGGAGAAACGCGTATCCGTCGCGTTCGAGGGCTTGCCTCGGCATCGTAACCTCACGCACTAGCTTCTACCCTTCACGCCTCGCCGATCAGCGGTCGGCCTACGTCCGGTCCGCGACATCGGCTCGTTAGCGATCCTTCTCCAGTGCCTTCGGCGCGATCACGGCTCCAAGCTTAGCCTGTTCCCGCCCACGGTCTACCACACCAACCTCCTGCGTCATCGTCTCGAGGAGACCGGGCTGACTTAGCGGTCGAAGCGCGTCCAGAACCTCGAGCACCGGGAAATTACGCCGGTCCGCGAGGTAGTTTGCGACCTGCCTTTCGGGTGGTCTTGGCAGTGCGACTTCTTTGGGCAGCTTAGCGTCGGCGGCAATGAACTGCTGAACGATCCCCCAGCCCTGGTAGAAGACCTCCATGAACGCGGCATCGTGCGGGATGGGACAGACGACGAGGTTCCGCTGTTCGTCTCTGTAGGTCCTATCGCTACGGCCTTGTCGAGCGGGCACGATTCCGAGTCGCAGCCCGCGTGCGGGCTCGAGATCCTTGGGGTTGATCTTTACCGATGTGCCAATCCAACGATCTCGGTCGGTGTTGCCAACGAACAGGTCGGCCTTCCAAAGTCCGGAAATGCTATGCGGGAGTGCGCGTCGCACTTCGGGTCGACGGAACGCGGCGCCAAGTAGGTTCATGTATCGCTTGAGCTTCGCGGGTTGACCGACATCACCCACCAGAACGCGGGATTCATCCGTTAGGATCGCGCTCGCTGTGTCGATGAGCTTGAGCGCGCCGGACTTCTCTGCTCCGAAGAGAATTGACGCCGGCGCGTTACCCGGGACTTTGCAGTAGCGCCCCATGGCGTCCACAACTCGATCAAGGACGAGAGGATCCCGTCGGTTCATGGCGTCGTGCACCGCCCATTCGAAGCAAAGTCCGCAGTCCCCATCTCCAGGGCGGTACAGCCGTGCCAGCATTTCTAGAGTGATCCCGCCGTGTCCGCCGACCTGGGCGACGAGGTCATGCTTGAGCGCGTACAGCGTCCCTTCCAGAATCGGTCGGACGACGGCTGTGAGCGCAGAGACCTCGTCCGCGACCGGGTTCTGCTGCTTCTCAATTCGCAGCTGAAGCTTCTCGTCTGCCATCTTCTTCCTCCTCCGGCCTATCGCGGCGGTGTGGCTACCGACTATTGGGTTGGACCTGCATTCCGTCGGACGACTGCGTCGGCCGGATCTTGCTATCGGGCGGGATTAGGCTCAATGTGGGTGTGCACAAGTCGCCGCCGCGCCCAGGGATGGGATCGACTGAGCGCCGAGACTAGCCGGCCGCCGGCACGCATGTCCACGCCGGGGTGCCGGTGCGCCACCCGGTTCTAGGAAGACTCCGGCCCGACCAAGAGCACGTTGATCTGAGCTCCGGAAGCCGATTGGCTCTCGACCGTTCGATTCCGGTTCGGCGCCGAATCGCGCGCGAGTCAACCATCGTGAGCCACACTCGTTCATGAGCGCGGGCCTGCGGGGCGGTGTGGAGTTCGCGGTCGTCTGGTTGTACGCCAGTCGGCGAACGCGGGGGTGAAACGTGGCGGCGACTGGCCGCATGAGTGTGAACGCCCGTCACGGTAGGCGCGAAGTCTTGGTCATGCGCACGCGCGCATCACACATCACGGCGGAGACAACCTGATCTTCGCGGTGCGGTTGCGTGGGGCGCAGGACACCATGGTTCTGACGATTCGTTCGGCTTCGCGCGCGACGACGATAGGCTCGCGCGCATGAAATTTCTCGCGGCGTTCGTGGTCTGCGTCTCGCTCGGCGTCTCGGCCTGTCGCTCGACCGCGCACGCGGGCGCCTCGCCCGACGAACTCGTCGCCGTTTGCCGCGCGCAAGAGGCGGCGTGGAATGCGCGCGACGTCGACGGCTTCATGGCCGAGGGCTACTGGGACTCGCCCGACATGAACTTCCTCTCGGGCGGCTCGTGGACGAAGGGCTATCGGCCGACGCTCGAGCGCTATCGCGCGAGCTACGCCGCCGCGGACAAGGAGATGGGCACGCTCTCCTTCAGCGAGCTCGATCCGCACCTGCTCTCCGACGACGCGGGCTTCGTGCGCGGCAAGTGGCGCCTCGAGTTCGCCTCGAAGCCGCCGATGTGGGGCCTCTTCACGCTGATCTTCCGCCGCTTCCCCGAAGGCTGGCGGATCGTCAGCGACCACACCAGCCTCGGCGAGTAGCCCCACTCGCTACGCCGGCTTGTGGAAGCCGACGTCCATGTCGAGCAGGTGCTTCTGCAGGTACGTCGTGATGTGGTGGTACGCGTCGTCCACCGAGTCGGTCCGGTAGAAGAGGTGCAGATCCTCCGGACTGATCGTCCCGAACTTCACCAGCGCGTCGAAGTTGATCACTTCGTTCCAGTACTCGCCGCCGAAGAGCACGATCGGCATCGGCTTCTTGATCTTCAGCGTCTGCACGAGCGTCACGACTTCCATGAACTCGTCGAGCGTCCCGAACCCACCGGGCATCGCGACGATCGCTTTCGCCAAGTACGTGAACCAATACTTCCGCATGAAGAAGTAGTGGAACTCGAACGCGAGGCGTCGCGTGATGTACGGGTTCTCGTTCTGCTCGAACGGCAGCGAGATGTTGAGCCCGATGTTCACGCCCTTCGCTTCGGACGCGCCGCGGTTCGCCGCCTCCATGATCCCGGGCCCGCCGCCGGAGCAGATCACGAAACGGCGCTCGGTCGTGCCTTCGAGCGACTTCGACCACTCGGTCAATCGGCGCGCGAGCTCGCGAGTCGCTTCGTAGTAGCGCGACATGTGGAGCTTCATCTCCGCCTGCGCGACGTTGCCGCCTTCGGAGCGCACTTTGTCGAGCTCGGCGAGCGCTTGCTCGCGCGACGGAATCCGCGCGGAGCCGAACATGACGATGGTGTCCTTGACGGCGAGCTCGCGGAAGCGCGCCTGAGGCTCGAGATACTCGGCGAGGATGCGCAGCGGCCGCGCGTCGGAGCTCGCGATGAAAGCCTCGTTCTTGTACGCCTTGACGGGACGGAAACGGCCTGAGTTCATGTCGTGGGTTCTCGCGCGCGCCGGCTGGCGCGTGGGCGGGTCGCGAACGCAATCGAGCGAGCGCGCGGGGGACGAAGGCTACCCTGATCGTCATGGCGGAGCGAGCGCTTGAGGAGCTGGTCGTCCCGATCGCCGGGATGACGTGCCAAGCGTGCGCGCAGAGCGTCGAACGTGCGCTGCGCGCCGTTCCCGGCGTCGAGAGGGCGGACGTGAGCTTCGGTGCGCGCTCCGCGACCCTCGCGCGCGATCCGAGCCGCGCCGACGACGACACGTTGCGCGCCGCGGTGCGCGCCGCCGGCTATCGAGTCCCGGAGGACGCGTTCGGCGGCTCGCTCGCGCGCGACGTGCGCTTCGCGGAGGAGCACGAGCGCCGCGAGCGCGCGCGGACCTTGCGCAACTTCCTCGTCGCGTTGGGGTTCGGCGCGGCGGCGATGCTCGTGGAGCACGGCGCGGCCGGACATGCGCCGACTGGGCCTGCGTCGCAAGGACATAGCGGCGTCGAGCCCCTGCTCGCCGCGTTGGTCCTCTCGGTGCCGGCGCAGTTCTTCGCCGGCTTCGACGTGTTGCGCGACGGCGTGCGGGCGCTGGCGCGCCGCGCGCCCGACATGAACACGTTGGTCGCTCTCGGCACGTTGACGGCGTGGAGCTCGGCGTTCGCGAGCTGGCTCGTGCCGAGCCTCGCGTCCGGCGGTTCGCACCTGCACGCCGCGATGATGATCCTCGTGTTCGTGCTGCTCGGCCGTTGGCTCGAGGCCCGGGCTCGCGCGCGCACCGGCGACGCGTTGCGGACGTTGGTCGAGCTCGCGCCGCCGACCGCGCGCGTCTTGCGGCGCGGCGTCGAGGTCGAAGTGCCGCTCGCGGACGTCGCGCTCGGCTCGACCGTGCGCGTACGGCCCGGCGAGCGCATTCCCGTCGACGGCGAAGTGCTCGACGGCGGCTCGAGCGTCGACGAAGCGCTGCTGACCGGCGAAAGCGCGCCGCTCGAGAGACGCGCCGGCGATCGAGTGCACGCCGGCACGCAGAACTTGTCGGGCGCGCTCTCGATCCGCACGACGGCGATCGGCGCCGATTCGGCGGTCGGGAGGATCGCGACGTGGGTGCGGCGAGCGCAGGGCTCGAAGCCGCGCGTGCAGCGCCTCGCCGACCGCGTCAGCGCCGTGTTCGTGCCGGCGGTGCTCGCGCTCGCGGTCGTCACGTTCGTCGGCTGGTGGCTCGGGACGCATGACGGCGTGCGCGCGCTGTCGCACGCGATCAGCGTGCTCGTCGCGGCGTGTCCGTGCGCGCTCGGCCTCGCGACGCCGACGGCGATCGTCGCGGCGAGCGGACGCGCCGCGCGCGAGAGCTTGTTGGTCAAGGACGCCGAGGTGCTCGAAGCGCTCGCCGACGTACGCGTGGTCGCGCTCGACAAGACCGGCACGCTGACGCGCGGTGAGCCGCGGCTCGCGACGATCGTGCACGCGGAGCCCGGCGAGTCCGAGGCGCCCGGCGCAGCCGCCGCGCCCGGCGCAGCCGCCGCGCCTGGTGAGAACGTCGCCGCGGAGCTCGACCGTCGCCGGCTCGCGCTCGCCGCCGCCGTCGAAGCGCAGAGCGAGCATCCGTTCGGCCGCGCGCTCGTCGACGCGGCCCTCGCGCGCGGGCTCGAGCCGGTCGCCGTCAGCGAGTTCGCGAGCGAGCCCGGCCGCGGCGCGTCTGCGCGAGTGCGCGGCGTGCGCGTGTGGCTCGGCAGCCCGCGCTCGGCGAGCGAACGTCTGAGCCAACGCTACGGCGATGCGGCGCCCGGTGCACGGCCCTCGCTGGAGTCCGGTGCGGCGCCCGCGGCGCAGTCGGACGCGCACCGGCTCGCTCGGCTGGTCGCGCCGCTCGCCGAGCGCGGCGAGACCGCGGTCGTGATGCTCGTCGACGGCGAGCTCGCCGCGGCGTTCGGCTTCGTCGATCCGCCGCGGCCGAGCGCTAGACCAGCGATCGACGGCTTGCGCGCGCGCGGACTCGCGCTCGCGCTCTTGTCCGGCGATCACGCGCCGGCGGTCGCGCGGCTCGCGCGCGAGCTCTCGCTCGACGACGCTCGCGCCGAGTTGCGCCCCGACGAGAAGACTCGCGCGCTCGAGGAGCTGCGCGCGCGCCACGGCGCGGTCGCGATGGTCGGCGACGGCGTCAACGACGCGCCGGCGCTCGCGGCGGCGGACGTCGGCATCGCGCTCGGCGGCGGCGCGGACGTCGCGCTCGAAGCGGCCGACGCGGCGCTGCTCGTCGACGAGCCGGCGAAGCTCGTCACGCTCTTCGAGCTCGCGCGCGCGACGCGGCGCATCGTGCGCGCGAACCTCGCGTGGGCCTTCGGCTACAACCTCGTCGCGCTGCCCGCGGCGGCGGGGCTCTTCGAGTTCGTCGGCTTCGGCACGCTCGCGCCGCAGTGGGCCGCGGCGGCGATGGCGAGCTCGAGCGTGATCGTGGTGCTGAACAGCCTGCGGCTCGTGTCTCGGCCGCTCGCCTGAAAGCGCGCTCGCGGCACATTTCACCCGCGGCGCACAACTGCGGCGCGTGCTCGGGTAGCTTGGATCCGCTCGCGCATCGAGGTCCCAGCATGAAGTCCACCGTCCTGATCGCCGCGTTCGTCGTTTGGTCCCTCGCGCCCAGCGCGACCGCCGAAGCGGGCGCGTTCGGCGCACCCCGTGCTTCCGCGCTCCTTGCTTCCGCTCCCATGGTCCCGCTGCGCCCGTTCCCCTTCGACGTCGGCGACCGCACGGCGGACCGCATCGAGCTCTCGCCGCGCCTCGCCGAATTCGACGAGCTCGCGAACTTCTCGCGCGTCGACCTCGCCGCGGTCGAGTTGCCCGACGGCCGCACCGTCGACCTCGAGCTCGAACGCATCGACCTCGGCATGCGCCGCTTCGGCGTGCAGGTCGACGGCGTGCCTGCGCCGCACGCGCTCGACTCACTCGGCCTCAGCGTGTGGACCGGCCGCGTGCGCGGCGAACCGCACTCGGACGTCGCGCTCGGCTTCTCGCGCTACGGCTCGCGCGGTTGGATCCAGAGCGGCGGCGAGCTCGTGCACTTGATGGCGGGCGCCAACGCGCCGGAACTCGGCGGTTGGGCGCAGAGCCGCTCGTACTTCGTCACGGAGTCGAGCTTGAACCGCGACGGTCGCGCGCTCGGCACGTTCTGCCAACTCGACGCGCTCGACGCGCGCCTCGGCGGGCCGCGCACGTACTCGCCGCCACCGACCGGGACGACTCCGGCGCCGGGAACGAAGTCGTTGCCGCCGACGCTCTACGAGTGCAAGGTCGCGGTCGAGACCGACTACCAGCTCTTCCAGGTCTTCGGCGACTTGAACGCCGAGATGACGTACGTGACGACGCTGATGAGCTGGGTGAGCTATCGCTATGAGGAACAGATCGACGTCGTGCTCACGTTCCCCTACCTGCAGTTCTACACGACGTCGAACGACCCTTGGGTCACGCAGGAGCAAGGTGGCGGCGCGGGCGGTTTGCTCGGCGAGTTCCAGGCCGCGTGGCAATGGAACGTGCCCGGGGGCGCGCAGCTCGCGCACTTCCTCTCCGGCGCGAATCTCGGCGGCGGCGTCGCGTGGCTGCCCGGCCTCTGCAACCAACCCTGGAACTTCTCGGTCGCGGGCAACATCTACGGCGGCGTCACGTTCCCGCCGACCGTGAATCCGGGAACGTGGGACTACATGGTCAGCGCGCACGAGCTCGGTCACAACTTCGGCGCGCCACACACGCACGACTACTGCCCGCCCGCCGATCAATGCGCGCCTGGCGGCTACTTCGGCAGTTGCCAGACGGCGCAAGTGTGCACCAACCAAGGCACGATCATGAGCTACTGCCACCTCTGCGGCGGCGGGATGCTCAACATCACGAACTACTTCCACCCGAACTCGATGGCGGACATGCGCAACTGGGTGCTCGCGAGCGGTTGCCTCGCGCCCTATGGCTCGGATCCGCTCGTGTACTGCAACGCGAAGGTGAACTCGCTCGGTTGCACGCCGACGATCGTCGTGTTCGGACACTCGACGCTGTCGGGCCCCGACGACTTCACGCTTGCGGCGTTCGACGTGCTCAACAACAAGAACGGGCTCTTCTTCTACGGGCACTTCCCCGATCAGAAGCCGTTCCAAGGCGGCGAGCTCTGCGTGCTGCCGCCGATCATCCGCACGCCGGTCTCGAACTCGTACGGTTCGTTGCCGCCGACGAACGACTGCACGGGCGAGCTCTACTACCACTGGAGCCACGCGGACCTCGCGGCGATCGGCGCGGGCAACACGCTCTTCGGTCAGTTCTGGTATCGCGATCCCACGAGCCAAGGCACCGTCGGCCTTTCGGCCGGCGTGCAGTGGACGATCGTCCAGTAGCGTTCGTCGTCGCGCTCGCGCGTCATCGGCCGCGTGCCGCCGCTCGGCGGGCGCGGCCGATCGCGTGTCCGGGCCCGCCGTAGGTCGGAAAAACGTTCCGGCGCGAGGCCCGAGTCATGGAACCGACGCTTCGCCGCTACGGGACTCCAGCCGCTCGGACCGATCCCGGAACACTCGCGGGAGTCGTCCCGACTGCCGCCGTGCTCCGAGTCCGTCTGCGCCGTACACGCTCATGATCTTCAATACGATTCCGTGGTTCCTGGTCGCCGGGTTCTTCATGTGCTGCGGCTGCGCGCTCGCTGCGATCGTGCTCGATCGCAAGTACCGCGACGAACGCAAGAAGGACGAACGCGACATGACGGCGCGTGTCCAGGAGCGCATGAAGGCCTACGAGGAGATCGAAGGCCAAGTGAAGTCGGTGATCGACTCGTTCGATCGCCACGAGCAGGCGTTCAAGGGACTCTTCGCGGTCCAGAAGCAACACATCCAGGAACTGAAGGCCGCGCTCGCGACGCACACGGGCGACGACGTCGAGCTCGAACCGGTCGCGGCGGACGCGTCGAGCTCGTGGCTCGAGTCGGTCGACGATCAGGCGGTCGAAGTCGTCACCGACGGTTCGGACGCGCCGACGGTCGCGGAGTTCAAACAGAAGCTCGAGAACACGCGCGCGGAACAGGAAGTGGTGCTCGAACGCGAATTGCGCTCGTTGTCGGAGACGCAGATGCGCATCGCGAGCCTCCAACCGCTGCAAGACTCGTTGAACAAGGCGAAGGACGAACTCGCGAGCGCGCAACAGGAGCTCGCGACTTGGAAGCAGAAGTGCGCGGAACTCGAAGCTCGCGGCGACGTTCAGGCGCCCGCGCCGAGCGCCGACGAACACGCCGGCTCGCCGGACGCGCTGCTCTCGGAGCTCGCCCGCGTGAAGGACGTCGTCAGCGAATGGCAGACCAAGGCGCGCGAGCTCGCGTCGGCGAAGGAGCACGAGGCCGCGGCGCTCGAAGAACGCCTCGCGAAGCTCGAACCCGTGCTCCAGCAGGCGAGCGACGCACAGAAGGAAGTCGAACGCTGGCGGGGCGAATACGAAGCGCTCGAGAAACGCGCCGCGACGGACGCCGCGGCGCATCAAGAACACGCTCAGCACCTCCAAGGCGAGATCGCGGACTTCGAGGGCCGTTTCGCGAAGGCCTGCAGCGACTTGGAACTCGTGCTCGGCACGAACAACGGCCTGAAGGAGCGCGTCGAGGAACTCGACCGCAACCTCGAATGCCAGCGCCTCGAGCTCGAGAAGACGCGCGCGGGCCTCGAAAGTGCGACCCAACAATGCGCGCACCTCGCGAACGACGTCGAACGCCTCGAGGAAGCGCTCGCGGAGCGCACGCGCGAGCGCGACGACCTACGCCTGCGCAGCGATTCGCTCGAAGCCGTGTCGAACGAGCGCGAGCAGTCGATCGCCGCGCTTTCGACCCGCGTCGCCGACCTGGACCGTGCGCTCGCGGCGAAAGGCGACGAACTCGCGGCCGCGGAGTCTCGAATCGCGAACCTCGACGCACGAGTGCACACGCTCGCGAACGAACTCGGCGTGGCGAGCACGTCCCACGCGGAGGCGCAACGCCTCGCGGAAGAACGCGCCGCCAAACTGCAGCAGGAGATCGATGCGCTCGACGGTGAATGCCGCGGGTTGCGCGATTCGATCGCGCAGTGGACCGAGCGTGGCTCGGGCTACGAACGTTCGCTCGCGCAGCGGCAGAACGAACTCGAAGACCGCGAACGCCGCCTCGCCGAAGTTTCGGCCCGCGTCGAATTCCTGAACCTCGAGATCGCACGCGCCAAGGATGCGGTCGCCGCGAGTGAACTCACGACGCGGGAGACCGCCACCAAGCTCGCGAGCGCCGAAGCCGACGCACAGAAGCTCCGCGCGGCGATGGCTGCGCAAGCTCACCAATTCGAAGTCGCCCAGTCCTTGCTCGCCGAGCTGAAGCCGGTGATCGAGACGCTGGAGAGCGAACTGACGAACGAGAAGGTCGCGGAGAGCTGAGCCCGCGTCGTCCACGGCGCGCGACCGTCGCGCCCGTCCGTGTCCGCGGTCACTCGCCTTCGGGGCGATCCAACTTCTTTTGCGCCTCGCGGAACTTCTCCTCGAGCCGCTGCGCCTTGCCGCGTTCGGAATCGAGGAACTGGTCGAGCTTCGTCGTGCCGGACGACTCTCGGTCCTTGACCTTCGACAAGGCCTGATCCCAGTCCTTCTCGCCGACCTTCGGCTTGCCGGCTTCGTCGAGCGCTTTGGGCGACCAGTGCCGCAGCACACGCTCGGTGCGCACGTCGATGCTCAGACGCTGTTGGCAGCAGGGACAGGTCACTTCGATCTGGCGGGTTTCCATGGGCGCGAACGTCCTCACGCGGACGCACGGAATTGTAGGGTCGCGCCGCGGCGTACGCTTTTTTCCCGAATTGGCCCGTAGGAAGGAATGATCGTCACGGCTAGTCCCCGCCGTCCCTCCCAAACGCCATGGAAAGCCGTTCGACCTCTCGCCCGCTGATGCAATCGCTCGCCCGCTACCGTTCGGAACGGGCGCAGCCGCGTGCGACCGCAGCCGTCGACGCCGAAGCCGTCGCTGCGGGGGACGTTGCGGACGGAGGCATCGCGTTCGGGGGTTACCGCGGACACGCGATGTTGCTCGAACGTTGGGTCGGCGTCGTGTTGTGGCTCGCGCTCATCGCGGTGCTGGTCGTCGAGAGCGGCTGATCCGCGCGGAACCTCGCGCCCCCAACGAACCGCTGAGCTCCCGCTGAAGTCGCGCTGCGCGCAGGCGCACGCCGAACTGCGCGCGCGCGCACGACATCGCGCCGCAACGCTTCGCTCGAGTGCGGAGTCGAGCTCGATGGCGACTCACCAGAGCCGTCGATACCGTGAGCGGCGATGCGGCTCACGATTGCACTCCTCGGTATCGGTCTCGTCTCTTCGATCGGTGTGGCGCACGCGCAGGAGTCGCCCACGAAACCGCGCCTCGCGACTCGCTGGTCCGCCGAAGTGGATCGACGCACGCCGCTCGCGGAGTACCCGCGGCCGAGCCTCGTGCGACCGGATTGGTCCAACCTCAACGGCACGTGGCGTTGTGCGCTGCCGGCGGCGGACGAGGCGCGTCGGCTCGACGAGCTCGACTACTCGCGGAGCGTGCTCGTGCCGTTCGCCATCGAAGCGCAACTCTCGGGCGTCGGCGTGCACGCCGAACGCGTCGTCTACCGGCGGAGTTTCACGGTGCCGGCGGAATGGCGTGGCCGGCGCCTGCTGCTGAACTTCGGCGCGGTCGACTGGCGCGCCAGGGTCTTCGTCGACGGCCGATCGGTGGGCGAACACTCCGGTGGTTTCGATGCGTTCTCGTTCGACGTCACCGACGCACTCGAGCCGACGGGGACCGAGCACGAGCTCGTCGTCGACGTCTTCGACCCCACCCAAGCCGGCGGGCAACCGCTCGGCAAACAACGCACGCAACCGAACGGGATCTGGTACACGCCGGTCACCGGCATCTGGCAGACCGTGTGGCTCGAACCGGTCGCGGACACGTTCGTGGAGCGGCTCGTGCCGCGCACCACGCTCGCGCGCGAAGGCTCGGACGCGAAACTCGAGCTCGCCGCGGACGTCGCGGGCTGGCGACCGGGAGACGCACTCGAAGTCGAAGCGCCGAAGCTCGGCAAGCGCGCGCGGGCGGCGGAGCGCGCAGTGACGCTCGAGCTCGGCGACGCGGCGCCGTGGACACCCGAGACGCCCGTGCTGCACGACTTGGTCGTGCGTGTCGTGCGCGACGGCAAGGTGCTCGACGAAGTGCGGAGCTACTGCGCGCTGCGCGAGATCGAGCTCGCGGCGGACGGACCGTTCCCGCGTTTCGAGCTGAACGGCCGGCCGCGTTTCCTGGTCGGCGCGCTCGATCAAGGTTGGTGGCCCGACGGGCTCTACACGGCGCCGACCGACGCGGCGCTCGCCGCGGACGTCGAAGCGCTGAAGGCGCTCGGCTTCGACTTCGCGCGCAAACACGTCAAGGTCGAGCCCGAACGTTGGTACTGGCACTGCGATCGCCTCGGGTTGCTCGTCTGGCAGGACATGCCGAGCCCACGCGCCCCGGGCGACCCCGACCCCGCCGCATTCGAGCGCGAGCTCGTCGAACTCGTGCGCGAACGCGAGTTCCACCCGAGCGTCGTGCACTGGATCGTCTTCAACGAAGGTTGGGGCCAGCACGACACGGCTCGTTACGTCGACCTCGTGCGGAGGCTCGATTCGACGCGCCCGATCACCGACGCGTCCGGCTGGACGCACGCGGGTGTCGGCGACGTGGTCGACTACCACCACTATCCCGCGCCGACCACGCAGCTCGTGCCTGCGCCGTTCGCTTCGGTGCTCGGCGAGTTCGGCGGCATCGCGTTGCGCGTGAAGGACCACCTCTGGCAAGCGGACTCGTGGGGTTACCGCGAGGATCGAAGCGCCGAGATGCTCGTCACGAGCTACACGTCGATGCTGCGTCGTTGCCACGAGTTCTCGAAGACCGGCGGGCTCGCGGCGGTCGTCTACACGCAGCTCACCGACGTCGAAGGCGAGATCAACGGGCTGATGACGTACGACCGAGTGTTCAAGGCCGACCCCGCGCTCTTCGCACGCGCGAACCGCGGTCCGCATCCCGCGTTGCGGGTGTTGGTCGGCGACGGTCGGCGTGAGGAGCTCACGTGGCACTACTCGCTCGCCGCGCCCGGCGAAGGGTGGGAACGCCCAGGTTTCGACGACTCGCGGTTCGAGAAGGGCCTCGCGGGATTCGGCACGCGCGACACGCCCGGCGCGTGGGTGCGCACGGAGTGGACGAGCTCGGAGATCTGGTTGCGCCGCGAGTTCCAGTATCAACCGACGACCGCGCCCGAAGACGTGTTGCTCTCGGTCCACCACGACGAGGACTGCGAGATCTGGATCAACGGCGTGCTCGCGGCAGAGCTTCCGGGCTACACGACGAGCTACGAGGAAGTGCCCTTGTCCCCTGCCGCGCGTGCGGCGTTGAAGCCGGGAACCAACCTGTTCGCCGCGCACTGCAAGCAGACTGGCGGCGGCCAGTACTTCGACGTCGGTTTGGTCGCGTGGCCCTGGCCGAAGTAGTGCTCGTGCTCAGTCGTCGCGCGCGTGGCCGACGATGCCGACGTGCGTGTGGACGCACCACGGCCCGTACGAGTCGTAAAACGGTCCGTGGAACGGATCGTGCCAGTAGTACGGATACGGCTCGTTGCGACGTTCGAACGTGATGCCGGTGCCGACGAGCTCGCCTTCGAAGTCCACCTCGAACTTCAGGTTGAGGCCGTCGATCCCGAGCTCGTTCGGCTTCTTGCCCGACGTCAGCGCGAACTGCACGTCGAAGACCGCGCTGTCGCCGGTCGCGAGGTCGTCGCGTTCGAGGCCGACGACGAAGGGCTCGCCGAGATCCTCCATCGTCGCGGTGACCAACCGGAAACTGTCGCGATGGATGGTCAGTTTGCGCGCGCCGGAGTTCTCGATGCGCATGCGGATCTCGACCTGATCCGGCCGACCGACGTCGAGGTCCTCGCGGCGGATGCCGAGCACGGTGACGAGCGCGCGTCCCTTCGCGTCGGGCGCCCGCGGCGTGTCGAGCGACACTTCGAGCGGCGCCGGGGCGAAGCGGTACGGGTACCACGCGGAGCGGCAGGCCGTGACGAGCGCCAGCGCCGCGACGATCGAGGCGTGCGTGAGGAGCTTCATGGCGAAGATCGTAGTTCGCGATGCCTGCTTTCGAAGCTCGGCGAAAAGGAGCACGCCCCGCGGCGCACGGAGCGCAGCGGGGCGTGCATCGCGGTTCTCAGGAGCTCACGGGCAGGGCCGGAACGCCAACGCGTTCGAGAGGCCCACGCCGGTGCCGTCCGGGTGCGCGGGGTCGCGGTACCAGAACTGTGCGTACTGCTCGATGCCCACTTCGTCGATGTCGATCGGCCGGTTGATCGCGATCGAGCCGGTGCCGTCGAAGTTCGCGACCGAGCTGCGCACGATCGGGAGCGTGACGCAGAGCGTGCCACCGAAGAACGGCGCCGCTTGCTGACCGGTGCCCCAGAAGGCGATCACCGACTTGCCGGCGAGGCCGTTGGTCATCGTCAGATCGAACGTGTTCGTCGCGAACGACGGTTCGTTCTGCGAGCCGATCTGCGGCGTCAGGCCCGCGGAGTTGACCTTGGCCGTGCAGTACGTCGTCGGCACTTCGCACGGACCGAACATGCCGATCCACGTCGACCAGATGCCGGCTCGGTACTCGTGGGTGCCCCACCAGACCTTCGGTACGACGGGGTCCGGCGTGCACGCCGAGTAGTCGCCCCACCGGCCGGAGGTGTCCGCGCCGGTCGACGTCTTCATCGTCACTGCCGGCGTCATCGTGCCCGCGGCATCGCCGTTCAAACGGAACGAGCGAGCCATCGAGAAGAATTCGCTGGGGCTCGAACGCGCGTACACGCAGGCCGCGTTGTTCTGCGCGTCCACGCCGATCGAAACGAACGACGTGCGCACGTTCGCGGCCGGGATGATGTCTCCCGACTGCACGAGCGTCGGCGTGCCACTGACCGGCCAGTTGCCGACGTCGATCTCGTACCAGCGCGCGCGCACGGGGTTGTTGCAGTGCGCCGCGCCCCAGAGCTTGCCCGCGCGGTACGTGCAGCTCCAGAAGCGCGATTCGAACGCTTCGGGGCGGATCGACGTGCCGAGTTGCGGCGGATCCTCCGGCGGCGTGTAGGTCGGAACCGTCAGCGTGAAGATCGTGTCGGTCGGCGTCGTCAACGGGTTGCGGATCGCGTGGATCTTGATCGCGTTGTTCGACGCGAGCTCGAGGTTCTCGAGGTAGTAGAACGCCGGCGCCGTGCTGTCGTACATCACCGGCGCGCCGTAGGACTGCGTGCCGTTGATCAACAGGCTCTTCGTGATCGGGGTGCCGCCCGTCAAACACGGCGCCTTCTCGACGTTGAAGAGCAGGAACTTCGTGCCGCCAGTGAAGAAGTCGGCGGAGAGATAGATGACGTTCTGGTCGACGCCGATGTTCGGCGAGTCGATGCCGCCGTCGTTGCCGGCTGCCGCCGTGACGTCGAAGCGGTACTTGAACCAGGTGCCATTCGGGTCCGCGTCGTCGGAGACGGCGAGGTCGAACTTGGCGTTCGCGCCGACGCGCACGTTGGTCATGAAGATGAACCGCTGCGAGTACGGATCGAAGATCACTTCCGCGTCGAACGGGAAGTCACTCGCCGTCGCGAGCGGCGCCATGAAGCCCCCCGGACCCTTGTAGGTCTGCAGGAACGTCTGCGTGCCGCCCTTCGTGTAGAAGGCGATCGAGTCGTTGACGACTTGGACGTAGTGGTTCGGACCGATCGCGCCGTGAGGATCGGGCGGCGTCAGCGACGTCTGCACGATGCCGGTGAAGCCGAAGTCGGGGCCCGCGGTGCTCTTGAAGTCCATCAGGTCGGCGATGGTCTTCGCGCCGTCCGGGTCGTAGATCGGCGGCTCGTGCGAAGGCGCGGCACCCTGTTCGTCCGCGACGAACCGCGGCGACGCGGGCAGCTCGGCGAGTGCGACGCGCGTGGAGCCTTCGGCGGGCTCGGCCGGCGCGAAGAAGCTGACGCACGCGGCGAAGTCGTCGCCGAAACCGGCGTCACCCTGCCAGGCCGTGGTGATGCTGCCGTCGTTCTCGTAGACGATGCGCCGCGACGAGCCGCCGGCGCGGATCTTCTGGCGTCCTTCGGTCGCGAGCGACGCGCGGAACGCTTCACCTGCGACGTCGTCGGCGCCGATCACGCGCGCCCAGAGGTCGCCCTTCTTGTCCTCGCCTTGCACGGCAGCCCACACGAGCGCGAAGCTCGAGTCGTCGGCGAGCGAGAGGTCGAGGCCGCTCGTGTAGCCGCCCTTGCCGCTCGGGTACTCGCGGATCGCTCCGGCGACGAAACCCGTCTCGTCGCGCGTGAAGCGCCGCACGGTCGGCACGTGGTCGCCGTCACCGAACGAGTTGAGCCAGCCGACCACGAGTTCGCCGCGGGCGTTGACGTCGGCGACCGCTTCGATCGGCATGCGACCGTCGGCGGCGCTGACGACGAACGCGTCGCCGCGCGGCGCTCCGGCGGCGTCGAATGCGCGCGCGACGATGCTCAACGGCTTGCCTGCCGCGTCCGCGCGGCCCCAGGCGATCACGAAGCCGCCGAGCGGATCGATCGCGACCGACGGCAGCGAGTCGACCGTCGCCTGTTGCGCTCCGACGCAGACCGACGCACCGAGCGGTTGCCCGTCCGGACCGAAGCGGCGCACGAAGATCGAACGGGTCTTGTGCTCGTTCGGACCCGCCCACGCGATCACGGCGTTGCCCGCGGCATCGCACGCGAGCGCGACGTCGGTCTGGTGGCCGATCAGCGCGTCGTTGACGATCACTTCGTTGGTCGCGGTGTCGAGCTCCGCGTCGAAGCGCCGCGCGACGATCGTGCCGAACGAACCGTCTTGTCCGTCGGATTCCCACGCGATCCACGCGGCGCCGCTCGCGTCGAGCGCGACCGCCGGCCGCGTCTGCGCGAACTTGGTGTACTGGTTGACGTGCGTCTCCGCGCCGAGCTTCGTGCCGTCGGCCGCGAAGCGCTGGGCATAGAGGCCGTAGTTGCCGTCTTCCTGCTTGCGGCTCTGCCAAACGACGAGCGTGCGCCCAGCCGCGTCGCGCGCGAGCGTCACGGCTTCCTGCGAGCTCGCGATGAACGTGTTGGCTTGGGCTTCGGCGCGCTGGAACGCGCGGCCGGAGATCTCGAAGCGAGCTTCGGACTCGCCGGCGAGCGCCGGTGTCGCCGCGAGAGCCCACAGTGCGAGCGTCGAAACGGACTGCATGAAGTTCTCCTGAAGTGAGGTTCGAGCACGGAGCGGACGACGCGCCCGCGCCGGCCGGTCGACGGCGTTCCTGAAGACGCCGCCGCGGGCCAAGCTATCACGCGCGGTCGGAACGCGCCGCCCACCGATGCGGCGCGACCCTGCGACCGTGCACGGGTTTCCGCGAAAAGTCGGTGGTCCGCGGCCGCGGGCTGCGCGTGCGAACTCGAACACTCGCACCCGAAACCGATGCCCTACTCCAAGCGCCTGCGTCCTTCCGTCCCTCCCGTTGACTCCGCCGGCTCGGTTGTCTCGGGCGCCTCCGTTCGCTCCAACGCCTGCGTCGTCTGCGGCGCGTTCGCCGCCCTGCTGCTCGTCGTGACGAGCGCCTGTTCGTCGGACGCCGCGGCGGAGTTCGCCGTCGCCGGCGCGACGTCGGACGAGCGTGTCGAGCTCGAATCGCAAGGCTCGCACGCGACCGGCATCTCGTATCGCTACCCGAGCGATTGGCAGCTCGATCCTCGAAGCGGCGGCGTGCTGATCCCGAACGACGCGCCACGAGATGCGCGCGGCGCGAACGAGCTCTACCTGGTCCTCGGCGTCGCTCGTGACCAAGCCGTGCGCGCCGACGATGCGGGCGAGCTCGCGACGATCCTCTTCGGAGCCGGACACTCGTTCGAGCACGACGGCGCGGTGCAGGAGCTCGAGCCCGGGCTCCTCTTCCGTTATCGCTCGTCCGGACCGGACGGCGAGCTCGCGGCGCACGCGTACGTCCGCGTCGAGGACGGTCTCGCGCAGTGTCTCGTCGGCATCGGCTTGCGCGACGTGATCGAAGCAAGAGCTTCGATCGCGCGCGCCGTGTTCGAGTCGTTCGAGTACGCAGCGCCGCGACGCGATCCGCGCCTCGTCGGCTCGTGGTCTCACGGCGAGAGCTACACGAACTCGCTCGCCGACTTCAGCATGGCCGTCGAGTGGAGCATGCAACTCCTCGCCGACGGCACGTTCGTCAAGGGCTCGACGGCCGCTGGCGGAGACGCTTCGGTCGGCGCGTCGAGCGACGGCGATGCAACGTACGGCACGTGGCAAGCGGATGACGAGACGTTGACGCTGCTCTGCGCGGACGGGTCGGCGCAGACGCTCGCGTACCGCATGGTCGACGGCGCGCTAGTGACCTACGACGAGCACGGTCGTCGCACGATCTGGGAGTGATTCGCGGCAGCGGGGACGGTGCGAACGGCGGAGCGCGGCGCGTGTGCGCGCTCGCACGGGCCGCCCGAAACGTGTGCGGATGTCGCGGGTAGCGCTGCCCCCGATGGCCGTGGAACGAGCGTGTTCGAACTCGGAGCGAGTCGATTCGTGCGCATGCGAATCACGCGTACGACGAGCGGGACGCAATCGAATCTCCGCTCGTCAACTGAGAGAGAGTCGGGAGTAGTGTGGCCGCGTCCGCGATTCGTGCGGGCGCATCCCCGCGCCGACACCTTTTCTCGCGTCGGCGTCACGCATCGATGTGTTGGACGCTTCGGAGACTCACGATGTTGTTGCACACGCTCCTATTCGGTTCGTCTCTCTCGCTCGCGGCCGGTGAGGCTCCCCGAGTGGACCTGCACTTCCCGCCGCCCGATACGCTCACCGATTCGGCGACGATTCACGTCACCGGCAGCGCGAGCGATCCCGACGGCATCGCGTGGGTGCGAGTCAATGGTGTCTACGCGACGTCGCTCGACGGCTTCGCTCACTGGAGCGCCGAAGTGCCGCTCTCGCTCGGCAGCCAGACGCTCTCCGTCGCGAGCGCGGACCTCGTGGGCACGCTCAACCTCGACGCAGCGAGCGTCGTGCTCGAACGCGACGATCCATTCTTGCTCGCCGCGCGCTCGTTCACGCGAGATCCGTTGACTGGGCTCGTCTACGCAGTCGACTTCGAGCTGCGCGGCATCTTCGAGATCGATCCGCAGTCCGGCGCGCGGCGAGTGATCTCGTCCCAAGTGACGGGCTCCGGTCCGCAACTCACTCAGCCTCACGGCATCGCGATGGCCGTACCGGGACAGAGCGTGTTCGTCGCCGACGAACCCAACGAGCTCTTCCGCGTCGATCTCGCGACCGGCGCGCGCGCGTTGGTCACCGGAAACGGCGTCGGCGCAGGACCGAGCATCGCGCTGCCGCAAGCGGTCTGCTACGTGCCGGCACTCGGCCGGCTCTTCGTCACGACTCCCAACGCAGTCTTCACCGTCGATCCGAACTCCGGGGACCGCGTGAAGCTGAGCGGCGTCGGTGTCGGCGGCGGCGCAGGCTTCAAGGAGTTCCGCGGCCTCGCGTACGACGCGAGCGGCAAACGCCTCTTCACGCTCGACGGCAGTGACCATCAGTTGCTCGCGATCGACGAATCGACAGGCTTCCGCACGGTGCTCGCCGGACCGGGCCTCGGCTCGGGCCCGGAGCTCGGCGCGACGTCCGGTCTCGTGTTCGACGCTTCGGCGCAGCGCGTGCTGACGATCGACACCGCGCTACGCGAAGTGCTCGCGATCGATCTCGCGACCGGCGATCGCACCACGCTCGCGGCCTCCGGCGCCGGCTGGGCGGGTGGCGCGTACGACACGTCGCGCGCAGGCCAGCGCCTGTGGTTCGACCCGGTCACGAAGTCGCCGTGGACGTTGGAGTTCGACTCGCTCGAGCGGATCGATCCTGCCACCGGCGTCCAACAGGCGCTCACCGCGAATCGCCGCGGAAGCGGGCTCGCGTTGCGCCTCGGCACACCCCAGCTCGCGTACGACGAAGCGCACGGGCACTGGCTCGCGTTCGGCATGCCGCAGGTGCGTTGGCAGTTGTTCACGATCGATCCGTCGGACGGCGACCGCGTCGACGTGCCGATCGACGACGCCGTGGCGCACGTCGGCTATGGAACCGGACTCGCGTACGACCGGCGTGCTGGACGCGTCATCGTGCACCGCATCCCGAGCTTCGGTACGTCCGTGCTCGCGAGTCTCGACACGGCGACGGGCGCGTGCACGGACTTCTCCACGCCCTACTCGACACCCACGCGCGATCTGGCGTACGACTCGCAGAACCGGCGCACGTTCGTCGCGACGTACGACAGCGTGAGAGCCTTCGACGAACGCCACCAAAGTTGGTCGGTCGTGACTTCGGCGAGCATCGGCTCCGGCCCGGCGCTCCACTCCGTCGGGAAGCTCGCGTACGACCCCGGGCACGACACGCTGTACGCGACCGAGGAAGCTCCCGCTCCGCAGGTGTTCGCGATCGACGTGCCCACCGGAGTTCGCACCGTGATCGCGTCGAAGACGGTTGGTTCCGGACCCGTCCTCATCCGTCCGCTGGCGGTGGAGCACGATCTCGCGCACGCGCGACTGGTCGTGGCCGACCCCAACTGGTCGGCGCTGGTCGAGATCGACCTCACGACGCTCGAACGCCGCATCCTGAGCAAGACGGCCTACACCAAGGTCGTCGACGCGCTCGGACAGTTCGCGCGCGACGTCGGCGCAGGTCCGGCGCTCCTGCGACCGACCGGCGTCTCCGTCGACTCGGCGCGCAACGTCGCGGTCGCCCGCTGCAACTGGCCGATGAACGGCCTGCTCTGCGTCGAGCTCGGGAGTGGCGATCGCGTGCTCCTGTCTCGCTGAAGCCGGTCGCCGGTCCTCAGCGCCGCAATCCACGCACGGCGCCGTTCTTCGAACGAGCTATGGCTCTTCGAGGAGCGGCGCCGGCTCGATTTCGGCGTCGAACGCTTGCGAGCCGACCGTGACGAAGAGGTGGCCGTCGCTTCGAGCGACGTCCCACTTCACGTTGCGATCGAGGTTCGTCTCGAGCCCGCGCAGGAACTCGCGAGGGAAGGCGATCACGCGGATCGCTTCGGCTCGATGGATGCGCTCGCCGAGCCACGCGGGCCGCAGCATGTCGAGCCTGCGATCGGTGTAGAGCACGACGCGCTCGGTCGACTTCGCGGCGCGATGCAGGCGTTCCGCCGAAGGCGCGCCGACTTCGATCCACGCGAGCCGGCGGCCGGTCAAGTCGCTGATCGACAGCGCAGGCTCGTCGACGTCGCTGACGCCACCTTTCGAGAAGCCGATGCCTTCCGCGTACTCCAAGCAGTACGCGAGCACGCGGACGATCAGGAACGACGCCGACTCCGACGGGTGTCGCGCGACGCGCAGCTCGAACGACTCGTAGACGCCGCGGTCCGAGTCGGCGAGCGAGATTTCGAAACGGTGGAGCGTCGCGCCGAGTGCCATGGGAGACGAGGAGGGCGCGACAGTCTGCCGCCGGAGCGGTCGGCCGGCCAGCGCGCGGCACGCACGATCGGACGCGCCGAACGCGGCGCGAGCTCGCGCACGCGCGACCCGCGTCACGCCGCGTCGGCCGGTGCCCAACGTCGGAGGATGCGCGCGAGCTCCAACGGATCGAACGGTTTGGCGAGGTAGTCGTCCATCCCGGCCTCGAGGCACCGTTCGCGGTCGCCAGCCATCGCTTGCGCCGTCAACGCGACGATCGGCACGCGCGGCGAGGCACGCCGCTCCTCGATCGCACGAATGCGCCGTGCGGCCGCGAGTCCGTCGAGCACCGGCATCTGGCAGTCCATCAGCACGACGGAGTAACGCTCGCGGTGGAAGAGCTGGACGGCCTCTTCGCCGTTGTCGGCGACGTCGATGCGGCAGCCGAGCCTTTGGAGCATGCCCTTCGCGACGCGTTGGTTGACCGGGTTGTCCTCGACGAGCAACACGCGCACTCCGTCGCGCAAGCGCTCGGCGAGCGCGGCGCGCGCGCCGGAAATCGCGTTGGCCTCGCCCACGGGAGGCGCCTCTCCGTGCAACCACGCGCGGACACGACTCGGGCACAGCGGCAACGTGAACACCGTCCAGCGCGTCGGCCCGTTCGACGCCTCCGCTTCGATCGGTGCCAGGATCGCGAGCTTCGTGCGCGCCGCGATCCGCGCGCACCGCTCGGCGAACGCGGCGTCTCGAACGAAAGACCGTCCGAGCTCGACGAGCACCCAATCCGGCGCTCGCGAGGACGCGCCGAGCAGCCGCTCGAGCGCGTCGAGATCGGCCAAGTGCACGATGCGTGCACCGACGCGCTCGAGATGCGGATCGAGCGTGCGCTCGGTCATCGAACTCGCCGCGACGACGAGCGCGATCTTCTCGCCGCGCGGCGTCGGGTCGAGCACCGGTTCGGCGCCTTCGACGGGCCACTCGAAGCTGAAACGGCTGCCGACGCCGACTTCGCTGTCGATGTCGAAGCGCCCGCCCATCAGTGCCACGATGCCCTGGCTGATCGCGAGACCGAGCCCCGTGCCGTCGTGTCGGCGCTGCATCGAGTCGTCGACTTGCGAGAAGGCGCGGAAGAGCTTCGGGAACGACGCTTGCGGAATGCCACAGCCGGTGTCGACGACGTCGACGCGCAGCCAGAGCCGCGAATCGGCGGCGACCAACGGCCGCACGTGCACCCAGACTTCGCCGTCGTTCGTGAACTTGATCGCGTTGGCACAGAGGTTCGAGATGACCTGACGCAAGCGCACGGAATCGCCGCGGATCGTCCTCGGCACGTCGGGATCGATCGTCACGCCGATTTCGAGCCCTCGGGCGTGAGCCCTCGGCCCGCTGCTCCGCACGACTTCTTCGACGACGCGCCAGACGTCGAACTCTTGGTCGTCGAGCTCGAGCTGCGCAGCGGTGAGCTTCGAGAGATCGAGGATGTCTTGGATCAGCTCCAACAGGTTGCGCGCCGAGATCAACGCGGATTCCGCGCACTCGCGCTGCACCGCCGACAATTCGCCGTCGAGCAGGAGCGTGGTCATGCCGATCACGCCATTGAGCGGCGTGCGCAGCTCGTGGCTGACCTTCGCCAGGAACAGGTCCTTCTGCCGCGAAGCCGTCTCCGCTTCTTCGAGCGCGCTCCGCAGACGGCGCTCGCGTTCCTCGGATTCGGTGCGGCGCTGTTCGACGAGTTCCACGAGCTTCATCGCGGCCCGGGCATTGGCATCCGCGACGCTGCGCCGCTCGAGCCTCAACGTCTCGATCTCCGCCTTCAGGCGTTCGATCTCCGCGTCTCGCTCGGTGCTGTCGCCGTCGCGTTGCATGCCGCTCAGAACGTGATGGTTTGCGCGCCGGAGCTCGCTCGCCGAGCCAGGCCGATCAATCCGGCCGGTTGCACGCCTTCGCCGAGGCGGGCCACGCCGTGCTCGTCGCTCGCCGAAGCACAGTGCGCTTCCATGCACGTGGAGCAGCACTCGATCGCGGCGCCGTACTCGCGCAGTCGCTCGAGCAGTGCGCGCACTTCGCCTTGGATCGGGTCGGGGGTGTGCGCCGCGCACGCCCAGTGCGCCGCACGCAACGCGAGATAGACCGTGATGTCGAGCCCCGAAACCGCCGCGACGAGCGCCGCGTTCAGCGCGAACTTCGCGCGGTCCGGGTCGTCCGGTCCGCACGTGACGACGAATTGGAGCGCGTTGCGAGTCGTGGTCATCGCGAGGGGTCCTTCGTTCGATCAGATGAAGAGCGTCGATGCATCGACTTGGAGGTCCGCGACCGCGCGGCTCGCGCCGGCGAACTCGACGCCTTCGATCAACTCGTCGGCTTCGACGCCCATCGTCACCATCGAGAGTTGGCAGACCGTGAGCTTCACGCCGAGGCGCTGCGCGAGCGCGACGAGTTCCGCGAGCCCGGTGACGCCCTTGCGGCGCATCACGAACTGGAAGAACGGCGCGCCCAGGCCGCAGAAGTTCATGCGCGACACGCTGCCCCCGAGTCCACTCGGCAGCATGACCGCGAGCAACTTGTCGAGCCACGCCTTGCGAGCGAAGCGCCGCTTCTTCCGCAGCCCGAGGATGCCCCAGAACGTGAAGAACATCCGCACTTCGATGCCCATCGAAGCGGCCGTCGTGGCGAGCGAGAACGCCGCCATCCACTTGTCGAAGTCGCCACTGAACACGATCAACACGAGTCGACCGTGCCGCCGGGCGCGGGCGAGCACACGTTCCTCGCTCGTCAGCTCCATCGTCGCGCCGGGCGAGTTCCCGCTCGCGCCGGACGAACGCCCGACGGCCGACGCATCCCACTGCGCGTTCATGTCACGCGAACGACGGCTTCCTTGACGGATCCATCGTGGAACTCGACGACGGTGTGGCCCGTCAGTTCGGCCCAAGCGTCGAGATCGGGTTTGAACGCCGGGTCGGTCGCGCTCACCTTCAGCAGGTCGCCACTCGAGAGCTGCTTGATCGCGAGCGAGAGCTGCACGATCGGCATCGGGCAGAGTTGATCCCTGCAGTCGATTTGATGGGTTGCCATGGGGGGAATTCGGGACGGCTGGGGAATTCGGGGCAGCTATCGATGGCGGTTCGAACGGCTCTTGATGACAAGTGCGCGGAGCACGGGTCCGTCGCTCGCGATCTCGCGCGGTCTCGGAAAGGACTTCGCGCTCACTCCAAGTCGCGCGGCGGCCAGCTCGCGCCGCGGACCGGGGAAGCCGCCTGCGCCGTTGACCAGCTGTCGTCCGAGCTTGGCGCCCCGGCGCGCGGCCTGTGTCGCGGCCTGTTTCGCGGCCTGCGTCGCGGCCCGCCTCGCGGCCGGCCTCACCGCCCGTTTCACGGCCAATGGCGCTGCCTGTGCCGCGGCGCGTAACGCTGCCTCTATCGCTGCGTCTACCGCGGCCTGCGCCGCGGCCTGTATCGCAGCCCGTGTCGCGGTCTGCGTCGCGGTCCGTGTCGCCGCCCGTGTCGTGGTCTGCGTCGCGGTCCGTGTCGCCGCCCGTTTCACAGCCTTGGTCTCCGCGAGTGTCGCCGCTCGGCTCGCCGCCAGCGTCGCGGGCGGACTCACTGCTCGCGGCGTGGCCGCCGTCACGAGCGGCATGACGGGCTCGACGACCCGCGCCTGCGCCCGGGGCGCCGAACGAATCGAACGCTATCGAGGCGGGCGCACGTTGGGGCAGAGCAGGGTCGCGCTCGCTCAACGCCGCCCGCGCTCCCGACTAGACTGACGGCATGTCCGCCGCTCTGCGAAGTTTCGCGTGGTTGGCGTGGTCGTGGACGACGATCGCGGGCGTCGCGCCGTCGGTGCGCGCGCAGGAGACCGTGCCGGTGGCGCCGGTTGCGGCCGCCGCGCCGGGTGCGGATCCGGAAGCGCGTTGCGCGGATTGCCACGCCGAGATCGTCGAGAGCTACGCCAAGACCGGCATGGCGAACGCGCTCCGCTCGCTCGACGGCATCGACCTGTCCGGACTCGAGCCCGTGCCCGACGCGAAGACCGGCTTTCGCTACCGCTTCGAAGGCTCCGGCGCGAGCGCTCGCATCGTCGAGCAGTGGTTCGATCGCGACGGAAACTTGCGACCCGAGACCCGCCTCGAAGTGCCGCTGAAGTTCGCGATCGGCGCCGGCATCTTCGACACGGCGTTCGCCGCTGAACTCGGGGGCCAATGGTGGTTCGCGCCGCTCGAGCTGATCAGCGCGCACGACGGCGTCGAGCGCCACGCGCAGCTCGCGCCGAAGCACATGCACAAACCCGGCGTGCGCTTCACTTCGCCGGTCCCCGACGACTGCCTCGCCTGCCACACCGAACGGCTTCCGGAACGCACGTACCCGCCGAGCGCGGTGCCGACGAAACCCTGGACGCCGCGCGGCATCGGCTGTGCCGGTTGCCATACAGGCGGCCCCGAGCACGTCGCGTGGCGCGACGCGGAGCTCGAAGGCGAAACGCCTCCGGGCGAGGATCCGCTGCTCGCGCCGAGTCGACTGTCGGTCGAGCAGCGCGTTTCCCTCTGCACGCGTTGCCACATGCAAGGCGACGCACGCGTGACACTCGAGCCCGGGCTCGTCGGCCTGCCGCCGCCCGGCTGCGACTTGCTCGAAGCGAACGCGGTCTTCATCGGCGCGGGCGACACCGACGAGATCGGCTTCGTCAGCGCGGGCGAGCGCATGCTCGAGTCGCAGTGCTTCGAAGAATCGTTCCGCAGCGCGAAGCCGATGACCTGCGAGTCGTGTCACGACCCGCACCGCACGCTCTACGATCCCGTGGAGAGGCAACGCGTCCGCGCCGCGTGCTCGCGCTGCCACGTCGCCGACGGTGCGCCGCCACCTGGGCGTTCCGCCGCGTGCTCGCTGCCGTTCGACGACCGCGGCGCGAACGACTGCGTCGACTGCCACATGCGCAAGACGCCGGTGTTCGACGTTTGGGGCGTGCGCATCCACGACCATCGCATCGTGCGCGAGCTGACTCCTCCGTCGAGCTACAAGCGCACCCGCGCGACGCAAGCCGGCGGCGGTCCGATCGCCCGCGTGCACTGGCCTGGCACGACGCCGCCGCTCGCGGACGATCGCGGCGTCGAGATGATCGCGCTCGCGAGCATCGGTCAGGTATCGGCGGCGGTGAAGCTCGTCGACTCACCGACCGCGGCGTCCAACGAAGCGACATTGCCGTATCGCTTCACCCGCGCCAACCTGCTCGCCGGACTCGGCCGCCTCGAAGACGCCCGGACGAGCTACCTGGCGGCGCGCGCGATCGCCCCCGACGAACCCGCGGTCGTGATCAACCTCACCGACGTCCTGAATCGGCTCGGCCGCCACCGCGAAAGCACGGAACTCCTCGATGCACTGCTCGCGCGGCACCCGCGCGCCGAATCCGGATTGCTGAACCGCGCAAACGCTCGGGCCGCGCTGGGCGAACTCGCCGCAGCGCGTGCGGACCTCGAAGCGTATCTGGCAATCCGTCCGCGCGCCGACGTCGCACGTTCGCTCGCAGAGCTCTGCCGCGCGCTCGGCGACATCGACGCGAGCCGTTCGTGGAGCGCGGCGGCAGCGCGCTTCGATCCACGCAAATGATACTGCCCCGCATCACTGCGCCAGAACCGGCTTGGAAACGGGCCGAAAAACGCGCCAGCGCAGCAGCCTCTCGACGCTCCACGGCGCGGTCTCGAGGCCGAGCTTCATCGCCGGCGTGACGCCGCGCTCCCGGTTGACTCGATCGCGCACGTAGTTGCGGTACGTGATCCAGATCGCGCAGTGGCCGAG
>JAKLKU010000021.1 GCA_023150475.1 Planctomycetota bacterium | reverse complement strand
CTCGGCCACTGCGCGATCTGGATCACGTACCGCAACTACGTGCGCGATCGGGTGAACCGGGAGCGCGGCGTCACGCCCGCGATGAAGCTCGGCCTCGAGACCGCGCCGTGGAGCGTCGAGAGGCTGCTGCGCTGGCGCGTTTTCCGACCCGTTTCCAAGCCGATTCTGGCGCAGTGATGCGGGGCAGTATCCATGGCGGAGCCGTCACTGGCTCGCCGGGTCTGATTTCTGATAAGAGATCTCGCCATGAGCTCCGCCAGACCCGGTCCCGAGCCCGTCCGGCGGGTTTCGCTTGCCCAGCAAGTCGCTCGGTCGCTCCGCGACGCCATCCTCGACGGGAGGCTCGCTGGCGGATCGGTGTTGCGGCAGTCGGCGCTCGCGAGGGAGCTCGGCGTCAGTGTGATCCCGCTGCGGGAGGCGTTGCGCCAGCTCGAGGGGGAAGGGCTCGTCCGGCACGAAGCACACCGCGGGGTCGTCGTCGCGACGTTCGACGCCGAGGACGTGCACGAGGTCGTCGAGATCAGCGCGGCGCTCGAAGCGATCGCGTTTCCGCGGGCGTTGCCGCGGCTCGAGGCGGCTGACCTCGAGCGTGCCGAGGCGGCGCTCGCCGCGCTGCGCGAGGAGACCGATCTCGCGCGCTTCGCCGATCTGGCGTGGGAGCTGCGGGCAGCTTTGCTCCGTCCGGCGGGACGACCGCGGCTCTTGCAGACGCTCGAGACGCTGTCGCGCTCGAGCCGCAGGTATTGGGCGCCGTTCCAACGTGATGCCAAGGCCCGTAAGTGGCTCTTCGCGCACTGGGAGCGCTTGCTCGAAGCGGCGCGCCGCAGGGACGTCGCGCGCGTGCTCGCGCAACTCGAAGCGGCTCGGCGCGAAGGCGTCGAGCTCGGCGTTTCGCTGTTCCCCCACACGACGCCCGAAGCGCCTCCCGCACCCGCCGGTCGTCGCGACGAATCGAGGAAGGACGCATGAGCTCACGTGTGTCGCGGTGGGTCGCGCTCGGCGCGCTCTTCGAGGTCGGCTGCGTGCACGTGCCGCCGGCGGGTGGCGACGGCACGCCGTTGGTCGTCGAGTCGAGGGAGGCCTTCGCGCTCGCCGAGCCCGCGAGCGTCGGCCCCGTGGAAAACGGCTGGCTCGCGACGTTCGGCGAACCGCGGCTCGTCGGACTCGTCGACGAGGCCATCGAGCAGAACGCCGACCTCGAACTCGCCGGCGCACGGATCGCGCTCGCCGAAGCGTTCGTGCGCCGCGCACACGCCGCACTCCTGCCGTCGCTCGAGCTCTTCGCGGACGCGGCGCGAGGCGACGCGGGCGCCGGCGAGAGCGATCGATTCGACGTCGGTCTCGGCGCGGCGTGGGAAGCCGACGTCTGGGGGCGGTTGTCCCGCACGCAACGCGCGCTCGAGCTCGACGCCCTCGCGGCGCGCGCCGATCTCGTCGGCGCGAGGCACGCGCTCGCCGCGGCCGTCGCGCGCGGTTGGTTCACGGCCCTCGCGGCCAAGGAACGCGTCGCGATCGACGAACGTTCGCTCGCGCAACGCGAGCGCGTCGAGCGCATCACGCGGGCCCGTTTCGACGCTGGAGAGGCGGCGTCCGCCGACGTCGACGTGGCGAGTGGGACCCGCGCGAGCGCGCTCGCGCTCGCCGAACGCAGCCGCGGAGCCTTGCGCGCGAGCCTCTTCGCGCTCGAAGCTCTGCTCGGCCGTTATCCGGAAGGCGAGTTGGCCGTCGACGGCCGTTTGCCCGAGCCGCCGACGGAGGTGCCGCTCGGGTTGCCTTCGGAGCTGCTCGAACGCCGGCCCGACGTCGTCGCCGCCGAACGTGCGGTCGCCGCGAGCTTCGAGCGAGTCGCTGGCGCCGATGCCGCGCGATTGCCGCGCATCACGCTGACGGCGAGCGGCGGGTACGCGCACGGCGAACTCGAGGACCTCGTCGACGCGTCGAACGTCGTCTGGAACCTCGCCGCGGGACTCGTCGCGCCGCTCTTCGACGGCGGACGCTTGCTCGCGGACGCGGAAGCGGCGCGTGCCGAGCGCCGCGCGGCACTCGCGAACTGGGTCGCCGTCGCGCGCAACGCGTTCCTCGAAGTCGAAACGGCGCTGAACGACGACGCGACGTTGCGCGCGAGCGAACGGAGCCTCGCCGACGCTGCCGCGCGGCTCGCGCGTGCGAGAGAGCTCGCCGAGGCGCGCTACGCGGAAGGCGAAGCGACGTTGCTCGAGCTCGATCAGATCCACGAACAGCTCTACCAAGCCGAGCGCAGCCGGCTCGACGCGCGACTCGCGCTCGTGCTCGCCCGCGTGCGGCTCTTCCTCGCGCTCGGCGGATCGTTCGGAGACCGTCCATGACCCACGCATCCCGTCCCGTCCGTGCCGCGGCTTCGGCCGCGAGCCTCGTGTGGTTCTTCGCCGCGACGACCGGTTGCGAGAAACCCGCCGCGGCGCCGGCGTTCACGCCGCCGCCGTTCGAAGTCAACGTCGCGACGATCGCAGCGGTCGATCGGCCGTGGACGCCGACGTACCTCGCGCAGACCGCGGCGTCGCGGGCGGTCGAGCTGCGCGCTCGCGTGCGCGGCGTGATCGTCGAACGCGCGTTCCAGGAAGGGCGGCTCGTCAAGACCGGCGACGTCCTCTTCCGCATCGATCCGCGGCCGTACCAAGCAGCGCTCGACGCGGCGAAGGCCCGCGTCGCCGAAGCCGAAGCGCGTCTCGAGGAGACGCAACGCGCCGTCGCGCGCAAGCGGCAACTCTTCGAAGGCGACGCGATCCCGAAGAAAGAACTCGATGACGCGGTCACCGACGAAGCGCTCGCTTCCGCGCAACTCTCGACACGGCGCGCCGAGTTGGCGCAAGCCGAGCTCGACCTCGAGTTCACGACCGTGACGGCGCCGTTCGACGGCAAGATCGGCAAGGCGCTCGTCGAGCCCGGCAGCATGGTCGACACGAACATGAACTCGTTGCTCGTCGAACTGTCGCGCGTCGATCCGCTCTACGTGTCGTTCCACGTCAGCGAGCGCGAGATCCTCGAGACCGAAGCGGCGCTCGCGAGCGGCGAACTCGCGCTCGAAGGCGACATCGAGCACCTGCGCGTCGCGATCGAACTCGTCGACGGCACGCGGTACGAACACGAGGGCCTGGTGAACTTCCGCTCGGTCGAAGTCGACCCGGCGACCGGCACCGCGGAAGTCCGCGCAGAAGTGCCGAACCCCGACGAACGACTGCGGCCGGGCCAGTTCGTCCGTGTGCGTGGGCTTGGTTGGACGCGCAAGGCCGCGCTCGCGGTGCCGCAGCGCGCCGTGATGCTGAACGGCGCGACCGCGATGGTCTACGTCGTCGGCGCAGACGACACGGTCGAACCTCGGTCCGTGACCGTCTCGCGCTGGCAGGAGAGCGATTGGCTCGTGCGGTCGGGCTTGCAGTCCGGCGAGCGCATCGTGCTCGACGGGCTGATGAAGATCCGCCCGGGCGGCAAAGTGAAGCCGATCGAAGCCGGCCCGAACTCTGGCGCCCCGAACTCCGGCGACTCGGGCTCTGGCGACTCGGGCTCTGGCGACTCGGGCTCTGGCGACTCGGGCTCTGGCGACTCGAACACCGGAGGTTCGAGCTCCAAGAGTCCGCGCTCCGGAAGTCCGGAGGCTGGCGGCTCGGATCCGGCCGGCGGCGAACGAGGCGCGGCGCCCGCGAGCGGCGGCGATGGCGCCCGGGAGGCGAACGGAGCGAGCCAAGGCTCGGCCGATGCCGAGCAGTCCAAGCCCGACGCCGGGTCGGGCAAACGCGCGGAGTAGCGCATGTTCTCGCGCTTCTTCATCGATCGGCCGGTCTTCGCGACCGTGCTCTCGGTCCTGATCGTCGTCGCGGGCCTCGTCTCGCTCTTCAACCTGCCGGTCGCGCGGTATCCGGAGATCACGCCACCGCAAGTGCGGATCTCCGCGTCGTATCCGGGCGCGAACGCAGAGACCGTCGCGCAAGCGCTCGCGGCGCCGATCGAGCAACAGCTCTCGGGCGCGAAGGACCTGCTCTACTTCTCGTCGCAGTGCACGAACGACGGCACGCTGACGACGCTCGTCAGCTTCGAGATCGGCACGAACCAGGACCTCGCCGCCGTCGAAGTGCAGAACCGCGTCAAGCTCGCCGAGCCGCGCCTGCCCGCGGAGACGCGCCGCCTCGGCGTGTCGGTGCAGAAGACGTCGTCAAACATCTTGCTCGTCGCGGCGATGCGCTCGACCGACGCGCGATACGACGAGCTCTTCCTGTCGAACTACGCGACGCAGAACGTCGTCGACGCGCTGAAGCGCGTGCCCGGCGTCGGCGACGCAGCGGTGTTCGGCGCGCGCGACTACGCGATGCGCGTCTGGCTCGACCCGGAGAAGCTCGCGCAGAAGGCGATCACGGTCGCGCAAGTGCGCGCCAAGATCGTCGAACAGAACGGGCTCTACGCCGCCGGCCGCGTCGGCCAGGCGCCGAACGACGACGGGACCGAATTGACGATCCCGGTGGTCACGCGCGGGCGGCTGCAGACGCCCGAGGAGTTCGAGAACGTCGTCCTGCGCGCCGACGTCGACGGCTCGCGCGTGCTGTTGAAGGACGTCGGACGCGCGGAGCTCGGTTCGCAGAGCTACGACCTCTTCGGTCGCGTCGATTCGAAGCCCGCAGCGATGATCCTCGTCTTCCTGCAGTCGAACGCGAACGCGCTCGACACGGCGGACGGCGTGCGCGAGGTCGTCGCGGCGCTGAGCCCGAGTTTCCCCGACGGCGTGTCGTGCGAGATCCCGTTCGACACGACGCGCTTCATCCGAGTGTCCGCACGCGAAGTCATCGCGACGTTGCTCGAAGCAGTCGGACTCGTGCTGCTCGTCGTCTTCGTGTTCCTGCAGAGCTGGCGCGCGACGTTGGTGCCGCTCGTCGCAGTACCGGTCTCGATCATCGGCGCGTTCGCGGGCATGAAGCTCTTCGGGTTCTCGATCAACGCGTTGACGCTCTTCGGCCTGGTGCTGGCGATCGGCATCGTCGTCGACGACGCGATCGTCGTCGTCGAGAACGTCGAACGTCTGATGCACGAGAAGCACCTCTCGCCGCGCGACGCGACGATCGAAGCGATGCACGAAGTGAGCGGCCCGGTGGTCGCCATCGTGCTCGTGCTGACCGCCGTGTTCGTGCCGGTCGGCTTCCTCGGCGGCTTGACCGGCGAGCTCTATCGGCAGTTCGCCGCGACGATCGCGGTCTCCGTCGTGATCTCGGGCCTCGTCGCGTTGACGCTGAGCCCCGCGCTCTGCCGCTTGCTCCTGCGTCCGAAAGACGCCGAGCGCAGCGGTCCTTTCCTGCTGTTCGATCGATTCTTCGATTTCGTGACGCGCACGTACCTGGGCGGCGTGCGGACGACGTTGCGGCTCGCGGTGCTCGCGCTGCTCGTGTTCGGCGGCGTCGTGTTCCTGGCGTGGCGCATCGCGGAGAAACGCCCGACGGGCTTCTTGCCGCAGGAAGACCAAGGATTCTTCATCGTCGCGGGCCTGTTGCCGGAAGGCACGGCGCTCTCGCGCACCGACGAAGTCGCGCGTCGCGTGGAGCAGTGGGTCTTCTCGCAGCCCGAGATCGAGCACGCCGTGCTGCTCGGCGGCCAGAACCTGCTCTCCGGCGGCGTGACGAGCACCAACGCGTTCACGATGTTCGTCGGACTGAAACACTGGGACGAGCGCACGGCGGCGAACGCGACGGTCGACGCGTTGATCGGACGCTTCAACCAGAGCTTCTATCCCGAGAAGGACGGCCTCGTCTTCGCGTTCAACTTCCCGCCGATCCCTGGGCTCGGCATGCGCGCGGGCTTCGAGATGCAGTTGCAGGCGCGCTCCGGCGCCGACGTGCGCGAGCTCGGGCGAGTCACGCAGGAGTTCACGAGCGCTCTGTCGGCGCGGCCCGAGATCGCGGGCGTCACGGCGAACGTCAACTTGACGCTGCCGCAGCTCTACGTCGAAGTCGATCGTGCCAAGGCGCTCGAGATGGGCGTGCCGATCGGCGACGTGTACGACACGATGCAAGCGTACTTGTCGCAGCTCTACGCCGACGACTTCTTCCTCCAGGGCCGCGTGTATCGCGTCAACGTCCAAGCGGAGCCGAGCTCGCGGCGCAACGCCGACGACATCGGTCGCTTCCACGTGATGAACCGCTCGGGCGGAATGGTGCCGCTCTCGGAGCTGGTGACCGCGCGCTACCAGGCCGGCCCGAACCTGGTCGGTCGTTTCAACGGCTACAACGCGGCGCAGCTCACCGGCGGACCCGCGCCCGGCCGGTCGAGCGGTGAAGCGCTCGACGCGGTGCGCGAAGTCGCGAAGACGTTGCCCGAGGGCTTCGCGATCGACTTCAGCGGTCAGACCTACCAGGAGATCCGCACCGGCAACCAAGCGTTGCGTGCGTTGCTCTTCGGCGTGCTCGTCGTGTTCCTGGTGCTCGCGGCGCAGTACGAGTCCTTCTCGTTGCCGTTCGCGGTCCTGCTCGCCGTGCCGCTCGGCGCGTTTGGTGCGTTGGTGGCGGTCTGGTGGCGCGACATGCCGCTCGACATCTACTTCCAGATCGGGTTGCTGACGCTGGTCGGCCTCGCCGCGAAGAACGCCATCCTGATCGTCGAGTTCGCGGTCGCGCAGCGCCACAAGGGCGCGACGCTCGTCGATGCGGCGCTGCAGGCGGCGCGCCTGCGCTTTCGCCCGATCGTGATGACGTCGCTCGCGTTCATCTTCGGCGTCTTGCCGCTGGTGATCGCGAAAGGCGCGGGCGCCGCGGGTCGACACTCGATCGGCACCGGCGTGATGGGCGGCATGATCGCGGCGACGCTGCTCGCGGTGTTCTTCGTGCCGCTCTTCTTCCGCTTGATCGAAGGCGCGAGCGAGAAGCTCTTCGGCAGGTCGAAGTCGGCTTGACGCCGTTTCGGCTTCAGTGCACCACGACCGGCGCGGAGTTCGTGCGCCGCAGTTCGTGGGTCACCGACATCTCGAGTTCGGCTTGGCCGACGAACACGGTCCCCGCGGGTGCGGGCTCGGTCGGCACGTCGCACACGAGCTCGCCGCTCGCCGGCAGCGTGCCGAGCGCGAGCACGACGTCTCGCGTCGCGAGCCGCTCGATCGCTGCGCGTCCGTCGGCGACGACGATCGGCGTGCGGCCGAGCACGAGCTCGACGCGCGCGCCGACGGGACCACGGACGCGGAAGCGAACTCGTGCGCCGGCGCTCGCGCGGCCGACGAGCTCGAGCGTCGGATCGTCGGGCACGACGTGCGTCACCGGACCGAGGAGCGGCGGCCCGAGCGGACAACCCGTCGCGCCGGGCCCACCGAACGGACTCACGCCCGACCAATGCAACTCGGCCGAAGGATCGAGCTCCGACAAGTGCAGTCCGGGCCCGCCCTCGAGGCAGAACCACGGATGCCAACTCAGGTCCTCCCCGCTCACGCCGCCGACGAACGCATCGGTCGGTCCGCCGGCGACACACGCCCAACCATTCCAGATCACGCGCAAGCCGGCTCCGCCGTAACCGGGCCCGCCCGACGCGAAGCCGTCGCCGTGAAGATCGCCGCCGCGTCCGCCGGTGGCGCTCGTCAGCGCGACGTGCGCTCGCCCGCCCCACACGTCGATGCCGGCGTCTCCGCCGGTGGGATGCTTGCCGCTGACGCCATCCACGCCTTGGCAGAGCGAACGAACCAACTCGAGCCGCGAGTCGACGCTGCGTATCGCGCCGACGACGGCGAACGCGCGCACGTCGGCGCAGCCGCTGCACTGCAGGCCACCGACGACGTCCTGGACCAGCACCGGACCTGACGTCGACCCGACGAAGAACGGGTCGCGCACGCCGGTGAGGACCACGCCGCTCACGACGACGAGTGCGGCGGGCGGCGTCGCGAAGATCGCGATGCCGTCGTGACAACGCACGCCGGGTCCCCCGAGCACGCGCACGCCCTTGCCTTCGATCTTGAACCCGCCGTACTCGCCGGGCCGCACGCGGATCACGTCGCCGTCGCGCGCCGCGTCGATCGCGGCTTGGATGTCGGTGAAGTCCACACCGACGCCGCCGTCGTCGTCGACGAGCCACCCCGTCGCGAGGGCACTCGTCGCGAGGGCACTCGTCGCGAGCCCACTCGTCGCGAGCGCACTCGTCGCGTGCGCGCCTGACGCGAGCGCACTGGACGCGAGCGCACTGGACGCGAGCGCGCACACGAGACTCGCTCTCCGGAGCGCGAAGCGCACGAACGCTTCCATCCCCCACCTCCACGCCGCTGCTCGCATCCAACGCGACGCGGCGTCGGCGAACCTAGGTGCGGACGAGCGGTGCGACGAGCTAGCCGTGGAGCGTACGTCAGTCGCGCGCCGCGCCCTTCCACTTGCTCCAAAGCGACTCGTACGCGCGCAGGCCGTCCTCCCAGCCTTTCCGCCACTTCTCGACGTCGGCGTACCGAGTGAGCGCGGCTTTCGAGAGCTTCAGCTTCTTCGCGCGGCCTTCGAGCTCCTGCAGACGTTTGCCGAGCTCCGGCGGATAACCCTCGACCAGGAACGCGTCGCCGAGCTTCTCGACGATCGTCTCGAACTGCTTCTTCTCGTCCTGCTCGTCGTACCACGCGCGGAAGATCGCGCCGGCGGCGCTCGCTTGCGCCTTGACGAGCTTGTCGTAGCCCAGCGACGCGACGAACGCTTCGACCGACTCGACGCCGCGGAAGTCCTCGCGCAACGCGATCAAGTGACCGAGCCACGGTTTGCCGTCGAGCGCGAGCTTCTTCGGCAGGCTCTGCTTCAGCTCGGCGACGTGCCGCGCGCCTTCGTCGTCGATCGCGCGCACGAGCGCTTCCGCCGCGCTCGTGAGCTCCGGTGCCGCGTCCTTGAACGGCTCGACGCCCTTGGCCGAGAAACGCCGCAACACGTCGCGCGCGCCGGAGAAGTCGACCACGGTCTCCCATTGGTACTCGTCGGAGCCCTTGGGCCGCACGAGCTCGCGCGCGCACGCGAGGGCCTCCTCCGGCCGCGTGGTCGTCATCCCTTGGCACCACGCGAGGCATTCGTTGGCGCGGGTCGCGTTCGGCCAGTGGTTGTACCGCTGGAGTCGGCGCAAGTGCAGCCGCGGGAAGCCGAGCCCGGCGTACGCGTCGCGCGAGCCCGGGCTCTGACCGTACGGCACGACGGGGTCCTGCGTGCCGTGCATGAACGCGATCGCGACCTTCTGCGATGGCTTGCCGGTCTTCGACCAGGCCCACGCGCCGGAGGCGTGCGCGACGACGCCTGCGACGTCGTCGGGGAACTCTCCGGCGTAGTGGACGACGAAGAAGCCGCCTTGAGAGTGGCCGTAGAGGAAGATGCGGTCGATCGAGAAGCTCGCGCGCAGCTCCTTCAGGAACTCGCGGAACGCCTTCGCGTTCTTGTCGTCGCCGAGGAAGAGCCGCGCTTCGCCGTCGGGCGTCGGACCGTCGACCGACACCACGATGTCGTCCGGCCGGAAGTGGCCCGGTTTGTTGTTCCAGAAGCCCCACCGGTAGTCGAGCCCGGTGCCGTGCAGGATCACGGTCAGGTTGCGCGGCTGCTTCGCGTCGTAGCCCTTCGGCAAGCACCACGCGAAACGCAGTTCTCCTTGGGAGGTCCACGTGAACACCTCGTGCGCGGGCGCGTCGGGCGACGGAGCTCGACGCTCCCAGTCCTCGACGTTCGGGGCAGAAGCCGCCACGGACGAGATACAACCAACGACGACGGCGGCGACGAGCGCCCGAAGCAGCGCGCGGACGAGCATGACGAACCTCGCAGCGGAGGAAGCGGACGACGGGGTCGGGGAACGGACCGCCGCGCTACGGCGCGCGAACGTCTGCCGCGAGCGGCTAGCGGGCGATTTCACGCATGGCGCGGCACCCACGAGCGCAAACCTACCGCCCGCTGGAGGTTCTGGTTAGCATCGTCTCGCCCGCGCCCCCACCATGCTCCGCATCGCTCTCGTCCAGACGTATCACCCCTACACGCAGTTCACGCACGTCCACCCGCTCGGGATCATGATGATCGCCGCGCAAGCGCGAAGAGCGGGTTTCGACGACGTGCGCATCCTCGACATGAAAGTCGAGGACTGGACGCCGGAGCGCTGCGTCGACGAGCTCGTCAAGCTCGCGCCCGACGTCGTCGGACTCTCCGCGATGACGTACGAAGCGGGCTGTCTGCACCAAGTCGCGCGCGAGCTCTCGCGGCGCTTGCCCGGTGCGATCGTCGTCGCGGGCGGTCCGCATCCTTCGGTCGCCGCCGACGACGTGCTCGCCGACGAAACCGTCGACTTCGTCGTGCGCGGCGAAGGCGAGTTCACGTTCGCGGAGCTCTGCGAAGGCCTCGACAAGGGCCGCAACGACTGGTCGGAGTGCGCGGGCCTCTCGTGGCGGCGCGCCGGCGAGATCGTGCACAACCCCGATCGTCCGCCGCCGTCGAAGCTCGACGAGATGCCGTTCCCTGCGTGGGACCTCGTCGACCATCCGAAGTACCACACGGTGCCGCGCGGCGGCGTGATCTACGCGCACAAGGAGTTCGCGACGATGTTCTCGTCGCGCGCGTGCCCGTGGCGCTGCACGTACTGCCACAACTCGTACGGCAAGACGTTCCGCGAGCGCTCGGCGGAGAACGTGCTCGCCGAGATCGATCTGCTCGTGAAGGACTACGGCGTGAAGGAGATCGTCTTCATGGACGACATCTTCAACTTCCGCCCGGAGCGCGCGAAGAAGATCGCGCGAGGCATCATCGATCGCGGCTACAAGCTCGCGCTGACGTTCCCGAACGGCTTCCGCGGCGACATCCTCGACGAAGAGCTCGTCGTGCTGCTGAAGCAGGCCGGCATGTACCGCTGCATGGTCGCGGTCGAATCGGCGAGCCCGCGCATCCAGAAGGTGATGAAGAAGAACCTGAAGATCGACAAGGTCGAGAAGATCGTCGACTTCATCGCCCGCCAAGGCGTCATGGTCCACGGCGCGTTCATGCTCGGCTTCCCCACGGAAACCGAAGAAGAGATGCGCGAGACGATCGACTGGGCGGCGAAGAGCTCGTTCCACACGGCGGCGTTCTTCCGCGTGATCCCGTTCAAGGGCACCGAGCTCTTCAAGGAGATCGAGCACTCGGGCTACGACCTGCCGAAGGACTGGAGCGCGTACGAGCCGTACAAGAGCGAGATCAACCTCTCGACGGTGCCCGAGGACAAGATCTTCGCGCTGCGCAAGGAGGCCTACCGGCGCTTCTATCTGAACCCGAAGCGCATGTGGCGCATCTTCCAGTCGATCCCGAACAAGACCAACATGCTGCCGTTCCTGACGCTGCTCTTCGCGCGCCGGGCGTACGCGCGCTGACGCCGACTCGCGCACCCAGTTGCGCGGCAAGCCAAGCGCAGCCGTCGCAACGCGGCTCCACGGAGCGCCGCCCGCTCGTGCGCCGAGTCGCCAGGCTACGATCGAGATCATAAGCGCCGCGAACCCGGACGAGACTGGACCGCGAGCGCGCAACTCGGCGAAACGCTCGCGACGGATCGCGCTCGGAATGCTCGTCGCGGTGCTCGTCGCGGTGCTCGTGGTCGGCGCGCTCGGTGCGCTCGGCTGGCACGTCTGGTGGAACGTCTCCGGAAGGTCGCGGCCGTGGACCGAGGAGCCGTTCCATCCGTCACCCGACGGTCGATGCGTCGTGTTTCGCGAAGGGCGCAACGCGTTCATGGAGCTCGAGACGCGGATCACCATCGCCGAGTCGACTGCCCTCGCCGAGGCAGGGCGCGACGTGCTCGTTCCGTGGAGCGAACTCTGGCCGCGTCACGTCGAGTGGAAGAGCGACCACGAACTCGTCGTCGAGTTGGGCCAGAAGACGGACGCTTCCGTTCGCTCGTCGACCCGCCGCACCTGGCGCGCGGTCGAGGTCGAGCTCGTGTATCGCTGACACGCCGAGCTCACCGCGGTACGCTGCGCGACGTGGAAGAACAGACGAGCGGCCGACGCGAACGGAAGTGGCAGAAGCCCAAGCGCAACTGGCTCCAGATCGTCGGCATCGCGATCGTCGTCACGGTCGTGCTGTACGGCGCGGCGTACTTCACGGTCGGGTTCCTGCTCGAGCGCTTCATGCCGCAGGGGCCTTATGCGGGCAAGGAGCCGACGCCTTTCGCGCGCGACGTGTGGCTCGTCACCGGCGCGGACAGCCAGGGCACCCGTTACCTGATGCTCGACGACTTGCTCGCGAAGCATCCGCTGGTCGGGATGCAGCGCGCGGACGTCGAAGCGTTGCTCGGCGAAGCGCACGACGCGGGCTCGCTCGGCAAGGCGTACTACCTCGGCCCGAAGAACAGCCCGATCGGCTCGAGCCGCGCGTTCCTCGTGCTCACGTACGACGCCGCGGACGTCGTGACGTCGGCGACGGTGCAGACCGACTGACGCGCTCGTCGAGCGCGCGGAGCCTTCGAAGCGAGCGAAGCGACCCGCGGCGACTGCGAGAGCTCGCGACGGCGGAGTCAGAGCCAGCGGAACACGTACGCGGCGCCGTAGTGGTTCTGTGGCAAGTGTGCGTGCGGCGCAGCGACGATCACGCGCTCGCCGTCGAGCGCGACGCTCGTGCCGAACCCGCCCGCCCAGTTCGGATCGGTCGGCACGAGACCGCCGCGCGGTGCCCAGCCGTTGCCGTCGAAGCGGAACACGTAGGCCGCGCCGGATTGGATCGAGACCTCGGAGTGCATCGCCGCGCCGACGACCAACGTCGTCCCGCGCAGACCCACGCTGCACGCGAAGTAGTCGCCGGGTTGATTGTCTCGCACGCGGAGGCGACCTTCGGCCGTCCAACCCGCGGCGGTCTTCCGCCACACGGACGCGCGTCCACCGAACGAGGTCGACATGTTGCCCGACGCTCCGATCGCGAGGTGATCGCCGTCGAGCGAGAGGCTGTAGCCGAAGTGCTCGCCCGGCTCGCTCAACGGGTCGCACCACCGATCGGTCTGCGTCCACGTCGAGCCGCTGCGCGTGAACTCGTACAGCGCGCCGTTGCGCTGCGCGCCCCAGAACGCGTCGATCGCCGAGACGAGCGCACGGTCTCGATCGAGCGCGACGTCCCAGCCGAACTTGACGTCGATCCCGCCGTCCGCAGGCACCAGTCGCGCTTCGAGCGTCCACCCGCTCGTGAGCCGGCGGTACACGTAGACCGCCCCGCTCTGCGTCGCCGAGCCGTCTTCGCTGCGCGCGCCGACGAGCAACGTGTCGCCGAAGAGTGCGAGCGCGTGCCCGAACTGCGCGCCGATCCCCGGATGAGTCGGCGTCAGGTACGCCGCTTCGTCCCACGTCTCGCCCGTGCGCTCGAACACCCAGACGGCGCCCGAACCCGGTGCTCCCGAATCGCGGTTCATCGCACTGACGGCGAGCACGTCGCCGCGAAGCGCGAGTTCGCCGCCGAAGAAGTCGCCTTCGACGAGCGCGTCGGGAGAGAAGGACCAACGAGGCAAACGACTCGCGCTCGTGAGCTCGAACACCGAGAGTCGACCGACGATCGCGAAGCGCGAGAACGCAGGCTCGCCGACGGCGAGTAGGTCTCCGTCGAGCGCACTCGCGTGCCCGAACGTCCCGCCGCCGAACGGCGGTCCTGGAATCAGCTTCTGAACTTGGAGCGCCTGACCGCCCGCCGTTTGCGCCACCGCGAGCGCGGCGAGCAAGAGGCTTGCAGTCGCGGAGGAAATCGTCGTGCGCATGGCTGGACCTCGCCGTAGCTCGGAGCGGAGCGGCGACGCGGGGGTGGGCGCCGGGAACGACTAGCTCACGTGCACCGCATTCGGCGACTCGGTCCAGGTGCGCAGGCCCGAACACTCCGTCGAGCGACCCGGCACGACGGCGGTCGACGCAGCTTCCGCAGGCTTCGACGCGCGGCGCGACGCGATCCCGAAGTCGCGCCGGACTTCAGCTCTCGACCGCTTTGACGCGCGGCGCGACGCGATCCTGAACTCGCGCCGGACTTCAGCTCTCGACCGCTTTGACTCGCGGCGCGACCCGATCCCGAAGTCGCGCCGGACTTCAGCTCTCGACCGCTTTGACTCGCGGCGCGACCCGATCCCGAAGTCGCGCCGGACTTCAGCTCTCGACCGCTTTGACTCGCGGCGCGACTTCGATGCTCGCGAGTTCGCCCGGCGCGAGCGTCGAGGCCCGCAGCACGGTGTCGTCGAGCAGCAGGAAGTGCTTCTTCCAGCGCAGGATGATCCAGCTCTCGAAGCTCTCGCCTTCGAGCTTGCCGCGCACCGGGACGCCCCGGACGCGCTGGTAGACGATCTCCGTAGGCAGCTCGCCCCACTCTTCGGCGGGATCGAACGGCACTTGGACGGCACAACCCTTCTGACCGTCGAGCACGACGGCCCGGAATCGACGCGGTCGCACACCCATGGCACGCAGATTGTGCCTGATTCGCGCCCGAAACGCTCGGGGCGAGCGCGAGGAATTCTCGCCACGCTCATGGTCCACCGCGCCTGCCCGCCTTCCGCCGTATGAGGAAACGACGGTCTTGATGCCATCTTCGGCGTCGTCGGAGAACCAGCCCCGGCCTCGGCCGGGAGGAAGCCTCATGCAGCCGCCGACCTTGGATCCTCGACGCGCGGTCACGCAGACCGCCGACTTCTCCGCCACGATCGAACGTTCGCTCGCGGAGCTCTCCGACCTGCGCAGGGCGATGTTGGCGGCCGAAAGCTCGGTCGCCGTGTCGCGACCCGCCGTCCACCCGGCGCACGCGGCCGGCGCGCGCAATCTCGCGCACTACCTGGCGTTGCGGGCGCGGGAGATGCGGCCGCTGCAGGAACGGCTCGCCCACCTGGGGCTCTCGTCTCTCGGACGCTCGGAGGCGCACGCGCTTGCGAGCGTCGAGGCGGTGCTCGCGTCGCTCGGCGCGCTCGGCGGAGCGCGTGGCTCCGCGGCGGCGAGCCCGGGTCCCGCGGACTTCGACATCGGGGCACGCGAACTCGCCGCGCACACCGACGCGCTGCTCGGACCGGCGCGCGACGGCCGGCGCGTGCGCATCTTGGTCACGCTCTCGCCGGAGGCCGCCGAGGACGTCGCGCGACTGCGGACGTGGCTCGAAGCCGGCATGGACGACGTGCGGATCAATTGCGCGCACGACGGTCCGAAGGAGTGGCGGCGCATGCTCGAGCACCTGCACCGCGCCGAACAAGCGTGCGGACGCAAGGCGCGGGTGCTGATGGACCTCGCGGGGCCGAAGTTGCGCACCGGACCGGTCGAGCCCGGACCGTGCGTCGTGAAGATCCGGCCGGAACGCGACGAACTCGGTCGAGTGCGCGTGCCGGCGCGCGTGTGGCTCTCGTTCGACGGCGAGCGGCCGGCGGACGTCGACGACGCGTTCGTGCTGCCGGTCGACTCGGAACTCGCCGCGCGACTCGCGCCAGCGACACGAGCCGAGGCCGGCGAACGTGCGGAGCACGCGAACGAGCTCGAGTTCGTCGACGCACGCGGCGCCCGGCGCTCGCTGCGCGTCGTGCAGTCGGATCGGCGCGGAGCGTGGGCCGAGACGTCGCAGACGAGCTATGTCGTCGCGGGCACGCGGTTCTCGCGCGGCAAGCACGAACTCGGCGCCGTCGGCGAGCTCGCGCCGCTCGAAGGCGTGGTGCAGCTCTCGCGCGGCGAACGTCTGGTGCTCACGCGCGCGCTCGACCCGGGACGGAGCGCCGTGCGCGACGCGTTCGGTCGCACGCTCGCGCCGGCGACGATCGGCTGCACGCTCGGCGAGATCTTCGGGCGCGTGTGCGTCGGTGAACGTGTGTTCTTCGACGACGGACGCATCGGCGGCGTGATCCGCTCGGTCGAGGACGAGCGCTTGGTCGTCGAGATCACCGAGGCTCGCGACGGCGGCGAAAAGCTGCGCGCGGACAAAGGCATCAACCTGCCCGACAGCCGGCTCGACTTGCCGGCGCTGACGGCGAAGGACGTCGAGGACCTCGGTTTCGTCGTCGAACACGCCGACGCCGTCGGACTCTCGTTCGTGCACCGTCCCGAGGACGTCTCCGAGCTCGCGAGTCGACTCGGCGAACTCGGTCGCCCGGACCTCGGCGTCGTCCTGAAGATCGAGACGCGCCGCGCGTTCGAGCGCTTGCCCGAGCTGCTCTTCGCCGCGCTGCAGAGCCCGCGCGTCGGCGTGATGATCGCGCGCGGCGATCTCGCGGTCGAATGCGGTTGGGAACGGCTCGCGGAGGCGCAAGAGGAGATCCTGTGGCTCTCGGAAGCCGCGCACGTGCCCGTGATCTGGGCGACGCAAGTGCTCGAGAGCCTGGCGAAGGACGGCCGACCGTCGCGCGCGGAGATCACCGACGCAGCGATGAGCGAACGAGCGGAATGCGTGATGCTCAACAAGGGCCCGCACGTCGGCGAAGCGATCAGCGCGCTCGACGACATCCTGCGCCGCATGCAGGCCCACCAGCACAAGAAGAGCTCGATGCTGCGCCCGCTGCGGCTCGCGACCGGTTGGTGAACGACGCTCGGCGGCGCGCGCTTCAGGTCAAGCGAGCCAGGACAAGCACGCCAAGTCACGCAAGCCGGATCGCGTGCACGGGCCCGCGCGGATCGCGCGGGGCGGCCTCACCAGCTCGTGTGTTCGACGCGCGCGACGATCTCCGCCGCTTCGCGGTCGAGGCCACGCGCCGTGAGCCACCGCGCGAACGCGCGGCGGATCGCCGGTTCGTTCGACCAGCGCGCGCGCGGCGCGAGCGCCAACGTCTCCGGACGCTCCGGGCGCGCGAAGAGCTCGACCCACGCCTCCGGTGCGAGCTCGCCGAACTCCGTCGACGCGCGCCACGCGGCGCACGCGGCTTCGACGTCGCCGCGCGCCGCCTCGAGCGTGCCGAGCGCCGCGAGCGCATGCGGCTCGGGCCCGGCGTGCAACACGCGATCGAGCAGATGCCGCGCAGCGTCGAAGTGCCGCTCGGCGACGAGACCTCGCGCGGCGACGGCCGCGAGTTCCGCGTCGCGCACGACGCCGTCCCCGATCGGTTGGGCGGGATAACCGAGCTCCTCGAGCAACGCGCACGCTTCGCGACACGCACTGAATCCGTCGAGCGCGGCGCCGGAGAGCGGCGCACGAGCGGTCGGCTTCGCGCCGAGCCACGTCGTCGGTTCGTCGCGGCCGAGCCAACGGAAGATCCGCGCGAGTTCCTCCGCCGGACGCGCGAGCAAGCGGTCCTCGCGGACGACGAGCAGACGTTCGGCGAGCCCCGACGCACGAGCGCGCACCGGTGCGACGTGGCGGTACCACTCGCGAGCCCACGCGAGGCCGGCACGCTCCCGTGCCACGCCGGTCGTGTCGCGCTGCACGCGGCCTTGCGCCGGGATGCGGCCGTCGCGCAGGAGTTCGATGAAACGAGCGTCGGGGAAGTGCTCGAGCAACACGCCGAAACGTTCGCCGTGGTCGACGTGCGCGAACACCAACGTCTCGAACCCGCTGCCGTGCTGAGCGCGCTCGCGAGCGGCGAGGTACTCGATCATCGTGGGCCCGAACGCGCGCAACGCAGGCTCGATCCACTGGGGTTCGGCGCTTTCGAGGCCGCGCCAAACGATCGCGCGCACGCGGGTGCCGGAACGCAGCTCCGCGAGCGCGGCCGGCACGTTCCACGGCAAGAGCGCGCGGAACGACACGTCGCGTTCGAGCTCGCGGGCGAGCGCGATCAGCGGCGCACCGGGGGCTCCGACCAGGAACAACGCGCCGGTCACGGGGCCCCTCCCGCGCCGAACGTCGCCAGGGCGGCCTCGCGATCGAGTCCACGCGCCGCGGACCACCGCGCGAGCGCGGCGAGCGATGCAGGCGTCGGATCGTCGCGCAACCAGAGCGCGGCGAACAACGACTCGGAGCGATCGGGGCTGTCGAGCAACGCACGCGCGGCGCGCGCATCCTTCGCATCGCCTCGGATCGCGCGGACGAACGCGGCGACCGCCCTGCGCTCGTCGCCTTCCGCGCGCGCGAACGCGCCGCGCTCGTGCCAACCGGCCGGCGTGTCGACGCCGCGCGTCCAGACGAGTTCCGCCGGCGTGTCGACGTCGGTCGGGCTCGGCGGGTAACCGAGTTCGGCGAGCAACTCGCGCGCGGTGAGCGAACGGTCGATCTGCGCGAGGTCCGCGAGCGACAGCGTCGTGAGCCACGACTTGCCCGGCGCGACTTCGGCGACCAGCTTCTCGAGCTCCGGCGGCGCGTCGTCACCGAGGAAACGGAACACGTCGGTCAGCGTCTCGGCAGGCGCTTTGACCAAGGTCTCGTAGCGCAACTCGAAGTACCGCGCCGGACCGAGACGTTTCGAATAGTCCCGCGCGTGCCGCACGGCGCGAGCCCACGCTTCGGCGATGCGCTGCGGGCTCGGCGTGGTGGTGCCGCGACGCCAACCGCGGTTCGCGACGAACGCCTGCAGCGCGCTCGCGACGACGTCACGACCGTCGCGCACGATGTGGACGAAACGCGCCGTCGGGAAGAGCCGATCGAGCAAGTGGATCTGCTCGCAGTACGGCGGATACTTGTCGCCGTAGATCGTCCGGCCGTGCTGCGCGAGTTGGGCGCCCGCGAGCCACCGCGCATACGCCTTGCCGACTTCGACGCCGAACGGCGAGACGTTCGGTTGGTCGGGCACCTTCGGACCACCGTGCTCGTCGACCAACGCGCCCGCGAGCACGACGAGCTCGAGCAAGCGCAACTCGTGACTGCAGTGGATGCGCGGATGGCGACTCAGCAGCCGATGCAACAAGCTGGTGCCCGAACGCCCGGCGCCCATCACGAAGAAGCGCGGCTCGGTCGCAGTCAGCGGCATGAGGCTCCGCGAGCATACGTCCGCGCGCCGGCGAGTCGAGCGCGCGACGCCGCCTGAGACGGGGCGCGTCGTGCGCCGGGCCGGGTGGCGAGCGGCGACGTCGGCAAGGCTTGCCGCGGGCGTTCGAGCGCTCTCGAGCGACGGACGTCGCCGCGCGCGCGGGCCGGTCGCGACCCGGCACCCGCGGGCCTCGGGCGCGGGCGTGCGGCACGCTCGCTGGCTGGCGCGATTCGAGGCACCGAGAGGCGCCCATGAAAGATCTCGAGGCCGAACCTAGCTCCAGCGCAACACAACCCCTGGAAGCTCCACGGATGCGGGCCGCTGCCGGCGCAAACTGCGGCGGGCCCTCGCGGCGAACTATGCTCCAGCCATGCAGCTCGACCCGGCGGAACTCGCGCAGAAGGATCGGTACAAGCTCCTGATCGGCCTCGTCGTCCCACGGCCGATCGCCTTCGTCTCGACGGTCTCGCCGAGCGGAGCGACCAATCTCGCGCCGTACTCCTTCTTCAACGGCCTTTCGTCCGAGCCGCTCAGCGTGCTTTTCTGCCCAGCGAACGCTCCGGACGGCGGCGAGAAGGACACGCTCGCGAACTGCAAACCGAAGAGCGAGGGCGGCACCGGCGAGTTCGTGATCAACGCGTCGGTCGAAGGTTACGCGGCGGAAGTCGCGCTTTCGGCCGAGGCGCTGCCCTACGGCGAGAGCGAGTTCGACTTGACCGGACTCGCGACGGCGCCGAGCACGCGGGTGCGACCGCCGCGCGTCGCGCGCTCGCCCTGGGCGCTCGAGTGCGAAACCGTGCAAGTCGTGCGGCTCGCGCCCGGAGTGCCCGCCGGCGGCAACGTCGTCATCGGCCGCGTCGTGCGGATCCACGTCGAGGATGGACTCGTCGACGCGAAGTGGCGCGTCGACTACGACAGGCTCGCGGCGGTCGGGCGGCTCGGCGGCATCGCGTACTGCAAGACGCGCGAGCGCTTCGAGCTCGCGCCGGGCAGACCGGGCACACGAGGCGCGCCGTGATCGCCGCCGTCGCGCTCGCGCTCGTCGCGCACGGCGAACCGACCTGCGACGGTTGGCGCGAGTGCCGCGGCGCGCCCGAAACGACCGACGCACCGGGAGCGACGTCCACGAAGGAGTGGATCGTCCACGGCGAGTGGACGTTCGACACGGCGAGTTGGAACTCGAAGCTCGATGCGTTCTCGGAGCTCGAGCTCGTCGCGGAAGTCGGCGAGTTCGAGCTCGAGCTCGTGTGGCTCGAGCCGGACGGTACGACCGCGAAACGCCAACGGCTCGCCGTGCGCGACGAACGCGCGGAGGTCGGCGACGGTGTGCGGCCCGAGCACCGCGAGCCGCTGCGCGAGAAGCTCGAGTACCTCGCGGGCCCCGTGCTCCTGCGCCGCGCGCAACTCGGCACGCCGTGGCGGCTCTGGGTGCTCGGCGGCGGCCGGCGCTACACCGAGATCCGCCGTCGCGTGCGCGCGGAGCTCCCGGGCGAAGAAGTGCGGCTCTGCGACGGCCACTCGCTCGCCGGTTGGAAAGCGCTCGGCGACGCGAAGTACGTCGTCGAGCTCGGCGCGCCCGACGCGACGACGCAGCTCGGCGAGTTCGGCAGCTTGGCCGGCATCGTTGGCGAGGTCGGCGGCGGCGCCCAGAGTTTCCTCGTCACCGAGCGCGAGTTCGGCGACTTCGTGCTCGACGTCGACGTGCGCAACGAACGGCCCGGCAACTCCGGCATCCAAGTGCGCAGCCACGTGCGCGAGGACGGCAGGCTCTTCGGCTACCAGCTCGAGATCGATCCGTCGCCGCGCGGTTGGTCGGGCGGACTCTACGACGAAGGCCGGCGCGGCTGGCTCGACGACCTCGCCGACGACGAAGCGGCGCGCGGCGCGTTCACGCCCGGCGAGTGGAACCACTACCGCATCGAGTGCCACGGCCCGTGGATCCGCGCGTGGGTCAACGGCGTCGCGACGGCGGACTTCCTCGATCCGCTCGACCTTTCGGGCGTGCTCGGTCTGCAAGTGCACAGCGGCAACGACACGCGCGTGCGCTGGGCCAACTTCCGCTTGCGCGATCTCGGGCGCCGGGCGTGGCGCACCGCCGATTCCGGCGAGCTCGTCGGCCGCGCGGCAACCGCCGGCGCGGATGACACGACTCGTGCGGCAGGAAACGAAGCCGAGAACGCCTCGCGTCGCGTCACGTGGGGCCGCGCGGCGGACGACTTCGGCCTGCGCTTCCCTTGGCGCGGCACGGAGAGCCGCACGCGCCTCTACTTCCGCGTGCAAGGCGACGTGCTCGAGACGCCGGGGCCGCTGGTGCGTCTCGGCCCCGCGCTGTGGCGCACGACGAGCGGCTGCTTCGTCGACCTCGCCGCGGAGGAGCTGCGCTCCGAGAGCGAACGCACGCTCAGTTTGCTCGCGTTCGGCGACCGCGTCGCGCTGTTCGTCGACGATCGCTCGCTCGTGCAAGCGCGACTCGCGGGCGCGGCGCGCGAGGGTCGATTCGCGTTCGAAGCCGAAGGCTCGCTCCCAGGGCTGCCGACACCGATGGCCGTGCTCGAGTGAGTGTCACGGTGTCGACGCGAGTTCGTCGAGCGTCCACGGGCGCTGGCGCGACGGCGTGCGTGCGCGGATCTCGGCGATGCGTTCCGGCGTGATGGGCTCCGCGCCGTGGCCCCACGCGCGGCGCACGTACGTGAGCAGCGCGGCGAGGTCCGCGTCGGTGGTCGCGAAGCCGGGCATCTCGCCGTCGTACGGCCGGCCGCGCACTTCGATCGGACCCGACAAGCCGTGCGTGACGATGCGCACGAGCTTGACGTCGTCGCCGAGCACGTAGGGCGAGCGCGCGAGCGGCGGCACGACGTTCGGTTGACCGACGCCGCGTTCGCCGTGGCACGCGCTGCACGTCGCCTGGAAGAGCTCGCGGCCGCGCTCGAATCGTGCGCGTTCGACTTCGTCGAGCTCGCGCACCGCCGTGAGCGTGACGCCGGGCTTCTTGGGCCACACGAGCGCACGGTCGAGCTCGCGCCACACGCGCGCCACGTCGTCGGCGGGCTTCGATCGATCGCGCGGCGCACCGGTGGGTTCCGCAGCGGGAGCTCCGGGCGGCTCGTCCGGCTCGGCGCCGAACGTCGCGACGAACGCCGTCCACCCCGCGGGCTCCGCGGTGAGCTCGAGCGGCGTGCGGGCGCCCGAGGAGTCCGCCGGCAGACTCGCGAGCAGGCCCCGCGCGATTGCGAGCCCGAAATTCGCCATGTCGGCGCGCACCGCGAGCGCGGCGGCGCGGCGCACGCGCTCGGGCGACGCTTCGTTGCCGATGCACTCCGCGCAGAGTTCGACGAGCTCGCGGTCGCCGTCGCGCGGCCGCAACGCGTGCGCGGCGCACAACGTCTCGAGGAACTCGAGCTCGCGGCCGAAGAGTCCCGCGACGAGCGCCGTGCGTTCGGCGTGCGTCGCGAAGCCTCGCTCGGCGAGCGCGGCGAAGTTCACGAGTTCGTCCGACGCGAGCATGCCCATCGAGAGCAGCACCTGTCGGCGCACGCGGAACGCATCGCGCACGCCGAGCACGCGCCACATCGCCGGGATCAGCGGATCGCGGCTCGCGAGTGGCTCGGCGGCGCGCACCGCTTGGACGCGCACGCGCTCGTCGGCGTCCTGCATCGCTTGCACCGCGGCTTCGGCCCGCAGCGCGCCGAGGCCCGACAACGCCCACAACGCATGGATGCGGCCGTACCAAGGTTCGCCGCGCAGCGCGAGTCGCTCGAGCGACTTGACGGCCGGAGCGCCGGTCTCGAACGACTCGACGATCAGGCGTTGCGCCGTGTCGCGGCGCCAACCGTTCGGATCGCTGAGCGCCGCGACGAGTTCGTCGTCGGTCGCGGCGGCGAGCGACACGAGCTCGCGCGCCGGCCGCTTCGCCGCGATGCGCCAGATCCGGCCGAGCCCGATCGGCTGTTCGAGACCGCGTTCCGTGACCTGTTTGCGCAGGAAACTCGTCACGAAGAGGCGGTGCTGGATCAAGCCGCGGTACATGTCCGCGACGTACAGCGCGCCGTCGGGCCCGTCGCAAAGGAACACGGGCCGGAAGCGTTCGTCGGTCGACGTCAGGAAGTCGAGGTTTCGTTCGCCGAAGCGCACCGGCGCGCCGCGCACGGAGCCGTCCGACTGCTCGACCAAGTCGTACGCGATCACGGCATTGCCGCACGGCTCGCAGACGAACGCGTCGCCGCGGAAGCGTTCCGGCAGACGATCGCCGCGCGCGATCCACGGCGCGCACGCGCCGGTGACGTTCGCGAGGTGGAAGCGCGCATCGAGCACGCCCGATTGGTAGCCGCGGTTGACGCCCGGATTGATGCGCGCGGTGGCGACCGAGAAGTCGTCGACGATCCGCACGTCGACGCCCGCGAGCCCCGGCGAGTTCGGATTCGCCGCGCCGTAGACCGCCGAGACGAAATCGGCGCGCAACGGATCGGAGTTGTTGTCGGTGAAGAGCCGTCCTTGGTCGTCTTGGCTCGCGCCCCATTGCCCGGCTTGTTGGCGCGCCTGCCGCACGAACTCGCCGTCCTTCACGACGTACCGCCACGGCGACTTCGCGCAGTCGAACGCGTTGTCGAGCGTCGGCACGAGCGCGTTGATCGCCCACTCCGGACTGTGGAGACCTTCGACGAGGCCGCGATCGACGACCCGGCGCTCGTCGCACACGTCGTCGCCGTCGTCGTCCGCGCAGAAGAGCAGTTCGGGCGGCGCGAGCACCAACGCACCGCCGCGACACGGCCGCACGGCGCGCGGCAGGACGAGGCCCCCGAGGAACGTCGTGCGCCGCTCGAACCTGCCGTCGCCGTCCTGGTCGCGGAGGATCGCGATCTCGCCGACGGGCTCGCGTTCCTTCGTGCCGTCGACGTCGGGCATGTAGCCCTTCATCTCGACCACCCACAACGCGCCCTGCGCGTCGAACGCGAGCGCGACGGGATCGCGCACCAGCGGCTCGGCGGCGACGAGCTCGACCGTCACGTCGTCCGGGAATTGGAAGGTCGCGAGTTCCTCGAGCGCGCCTCGAGCCGGCGCGGCGGGGATCACGAGCTCGGCCGGCAGGGCGGTCTGGGACTCCCCCGCGCGGTCGCCGCGCTGGGCCATGACGGCAGCGGCGGCGAGCAACGGGAGGGCGCCGCGGACCGCGCACGCGCGCCACCAGCCAAGAGGTCTCCGTCGCATCGACGCGCGATGCTAACGGGCGTGGGCCCGGTCCCAAACCGCCCGGCACGGGTCCAGGGCGGCGTCGCGGAGGCCTCGAACGCAACGATCACGAGCCGTCGTTGCTGTTATGCTCGACCGCGCCCCGCCATGTCCCCTTCCGTGGTGTTGCTCTGGTGCTCGGCCGCGCTCTGCGCACCGCAGGACGTGCGCGACCGGCTGTTCCCCGAGGTCAAGGTCAGCGCGCCGGCGTGGAAGCTCGCGGAAGCGGAGAAGCTCGATCCCGCGAAGGACGCGTGGCCGACCGAAGTGCTCCACGATCGCACGGAGCCGGTGCTCGCGCGCTTCTTGCGCGGCGTGCTGTCGGCCGGGACGCCGCTCGCGGAACTCGAAGCGCGCTTCGCGGACGACTTCCGCGGCGCGAGCGCGCTCGTCCCCGACGGACTCGCGGTCCTCGCGAGCCGCGGCTCGTTCGAAGTGCGCCGGCCGCAGGCCCTCGATCGCACGCTGCGGCCGAAGGACGCGTTCGCGGCGAGCGTCGCGAGCCTGCGCAAGACCTTCGCCGGCGCGCCGAACCCGGAATTCGACCTCGCGGTCACCGCGCTCGAACCGCTCGACGACACGCGCTTCACGACGCGCGCCGAGGTCCGCGCGTGGGCGACGGTCGGCGAGTCGCGGATCGCGCTGAACTTCGTGTGGGACCTCGAGTGGAGCGCGCCACACGCCGCCGACGAACCGAAGCTCGCCGCGCTCGAGCTCGCGAGTTTCGAACAAGTGATCGCGGCGAAACCGCCGTTCGCCGAACTCACGCGCTTCGTGGTCGGCGGCTCGCGGGAGTTCGAGCGTCACTTCTTGAACGGCATCGACGACTACTACAACCGCACCGATTACCTGACCGGCAACGCGTTGATCGGCGGCCAGGGGCTCGCGCTCGGCGACATCGACTCGGACGGCGACGACGATCTCTACGTCCCGATGCAGGGCGGGATCCCGAACCGGCTGTTCGTCCACGAAGCCGCCGGCGACGCGCTCGAACGCTCGATCGAGAGCGGCGTCGCCTTCCTCGACAACACGCGCGGCGCGCTGTTCGCCGATTTCGACGACGACGGCGACCAGGATCTCGCCGTCGCGGTCGGCGCGCACGTCGTGATTTCGTGGAACCGCGGCAAGGGCGAGTTCGGCGAACCGACGTGGCTCGTCGGCGACGGCATGGACGAAGTCTTCTCGCTCGCCGCCGGCGACGGCGACGGCGACGGCGACCTCGATCTCTACGCGTGCCGCTACGTGTCGGGCGGCATGGTCGGATCGGTGCCGCTGCCCTACTACGACGCGACCAACGGCGCGACGAACTTCTACTGGCGCAACGACGGTCCGAAGAAGTTCACGAACGCGACCAAGGAGGCGGGGTTCGACCAAGGCAACGTCCGCTACAGCCTCTCGGCGCTGTGGGACGACTTCGACGACGACGGCGATCAGGATCTGTACGTCGCGAACGACTTCGGCCGCGACCACTTCTGGATCAACGACGGCACGGGGCGTTTCGTCGATCGAGCGCGTGAACTCGGCGTCGACGACATCGGCGCAGGCATGGGGCTCACGCGCGCGGACGTCGACGGCGACGGCCGGCTCGACTTCTACGTCAGCGACATGTGGTCGGCGCCCGGACTGCGCATCACGGCGCGCAAGGAGCGCTTCCAACCCGGCGTTTCGGACGAATTGCGGGCCGCGTACGTGCACCACGCGCGCGGCAACACGCTTTGGCTGAACCGAGGCGGAGGCCGTTACGTGGAGAGCGCCGTCGCCGCCGGCGTCGCTCGCGGCGGCTGGTCGTGGGGGGCGTTGTTCACGGACTTCGAGAACGACGGTCGGCCGGATCTCTACGTGCCGAACGGCTTCTTGACCTGGGCGGGCACGACCGAGCTCGAGAGCTTCTTCTGGCGCCGCGTGATCGGCGGCTCGCCGGTCGACACGACGCCGAACGACGCGTACCGCCACGCGTGGGCGAGTTTGCAGAGCTTCTCGAGCTCCGGTTCGTTCTCGTACAACGGCCGCGAACGGAACTGCGTCTACTTGAACGTCGGCGGCGGCCGTTTCGCCGACGTCACGGCCGCGAGCGGCCTCGACTACCTCGAGGACTCGCGCGCGGTCGCGCGCTGCGACTGGGACGGCGACGGCCGCGAGGACCTCTGGCTCAAGAGCCGGACGGCGCCGCGGTTGCGCTTCCTCCACAATCGCTCGCTGCGCAGCGGGCACTGGCTCCAAGTCGACTTGGTCGGCACGAGTTCGAACCGCGACGCGATCGGTGCGCGCGTCACCGTCGAAGCCGGCGGCGCGCAGATCGTGCGCACGTTGCACGCCGGAGAGGGCTACCTCGCGCAGTCGTCGAAGCGCCTGCACTTCGGCGTCGGTGACGCGACGCGCATCGACCGCGTCACCGTGCGTTGGCCGTACGGGACGACCGAGACGTTCGAAGCTCCGCCGCTCGACGCGCGAGTGCGCCTCGTGCAAGGCAAGCCGGGCTTCGAAGTGATCGCGCCGGCCAACTCGCCGGCCAACTCGCCATCGTTGATCGCCGCGATGGCCGACGATCCGCTTTCGGCGCCTCACGAGAGCGTGAACCGCGTGCAGCTCGTCGAGAAGCTGCCGCTCGCCGCGCTGCGCATCCCGTCCGTTGCCCACGCGGAACGCACGCTCGCCGACGTCCGCGACGGCCGGCCGCTCCTCGTGCGCCTCTGGTCGACGCGGATGGCGAACGACGGAGCGACCAAGCTGGTCCAACAGAGCCAATCGCTCGCGACCGTCGGCGCGCGGGTCGTGCTGCTCTCGCTCGACGAGGGGCCGGCGCTCGCGAAGGCGCGCAAACTGCTCGCGGGCACGCCGCTCGAAGCCGATTCTGGCTACGCGGACGGCGGCACGCTCGAAGTGTTGAAGGTGTCGATGATCGAGCTCTTCCGCCGCGCCGATCTCGTGCCGGCGCCGCTCGACCTGCTCTGCGACGCCGATGGGCAACTCGTGCTCGCCTACCTTCGGCCGGTCGACGCCGAGGAGCTCGCGGTCGACGTCGAGCTCGTGAAGAAGCTCGATCCGCAGAGCATGGCGACGCCGAAGTTGTTCGGCGGCCGTTGGCTCAACCGCCCGCGGCGCGACTATCGCGAGCTCTCGCGGATCTTCGACGGGCTCGGCAGCCCGGGCATGGCCGAGCTCTACCGCCGCGTCGCCGACGAGCGGGCCAAGACCGACGCCGGCGCGCGCTGAGCTCGCGAGCGTGCGAGTCGCTGGGTCGGGACGATCCGACTTCTTGGCCGAGGTTTGATCGACGGGACCTTTCCGCTTCCACGCCGGCGTTCCTATCGTGCGCGTCCGGTCGAGTTCCGTGGCCGCGTAGGGCGCTCACGAGAGTTCGGTCGGCCCCGACCCACGAAGAGGTTCCGCACCCCATGAAACGATCCCTTTGCCTCGTCACCTGGATCACCGCCGGTTGGGCGGCTCTGCCCGCCACGGCTCAGGACAGCGTCTCGAAAATCGGCTGCATGCCCGGCGACTGCGTCGTCCCCTGGGACGACGCGACGGCGCCGACCGGCACCGAACAGGTCAACCGCTACGTCATCGATCTCGCCGCGTTCAACACTTCGTGGGGCACGACGTTCGGCGTCGCGCCGCTCGCGAAGAGCAGCCGCACGGCGCCCCAGTTCACGGGCTCGCTGCTTTCGGGTCAGGGCATCAGCCGCCGCGCGTTGCGTGATCAGCCGTTCCCGTCGGCGAGCTACCAGTACTGGACCACGCCGGGTGCCGGCATCGCCAACGATCCGTCGATCAACGATCCGGCCGGCACGATCGCGCCGCCCGCGAGCCTCGGGACGCAGCAGTTCGCCGCGTTCTCCGAGTTCTCCACGACCGGCGGCGGCGCGAGCTACAACGGCATGATCTCGACGCAGATCAACATCGCCGACGTCGCGCCGGCGCGCCTCTTCGTGACGCGCACCGTCGCCGCGGTGAACGGTTGCGACACGTTCAGCAACTCGTCGCAGTTCGGCATGGGTTCGATCGACGCGAAGGGCAACCTGATCTTCCGCGCCGACGACTTCGCGCTCAGCGGCTCGAACTGCCCCGGGATCGTCAACCTGTTCGACGACAACATCTTCAAGGTCGCGGTCACGCAGCGGAACGACAACATCCTCAACGTCGTCAGCAACGACTGGCTCGCCGGCGGCGCGTTCGACAAGGGCAGCGGACCGAACTTCGTCACCGATTGGCTCGTGCGCAACAACGTCACCGTGACGAGCCCTCCGGGCATCGCGGCGACGACTTCGGGCGCGCCGCTCTTCATCGGCACGGACCAAGCAGCCGGTTACGTCCGCGGCACCGCCTTCGGCTCGATCGTCACCGACGCGTCGCACTTCGCGCCGGGCGCGGTCAACCACCGCGGCAACATCAGCTACACGCCGAAGAACCACGCGTCGGTCGCGAGCACCAACGGCATCTGCGCGATCGTCGGTTACGACGCGAACAACAAAGCGTCGCTGATGAACCTCTGGGGCATCGACGGCGCCGGCAACGTCACTGGCAAGCTCGGCCTCGTCCGGCCGGCGACGATCACCGACAACGCGACCGGCGCGACCAACCTCGCCGGCACGAACGAGTTCGACAACTGGGGCAGCCAAGTCGGCTTCCGCGGCGGCAACGGCCAGGTCTCCCTCGCCGTCGACCAAGGCGGCAACTTGCTCGCGGCCGCGATGCTGTCGCACCCGAACAAGGTGGGCTCGAACACCGGCACGAACTACATCGCCGTCGCGAAGGTCACGCCCGCCGGCGCAGTGTCGTGGACGATGGCGTCGTACAACGACGGCACGACCGGACCGACCGGGACCGGCAAGCCCGTGCTCGACGGCTCGGGCAACATCATCGGTCGTCTGGTCGGCACGACCGACCTGACCGGCGGCACGCTGCTCGGACCGTCGTGCTCGTCGCCGATGCTCGACTCCGCCGGCAACGTGTGGTTCCTCGGTGTGTGGGAGAACCTCACGAACCCGAACGATCCGTTCGACTCGGCGCTCTTCCGCGCGGTGTACGACCGGCCGACGTTCAGCTATCGCCTGGAGCTCGTGATGAGCACGGGCAAGGTCTTCCGTGGCCACAACTCGGGCCGCAAGTACCAACTGACGTTCCTCGAGATCGCCGACTCGAACTCCGCGTCGTCGGCCGCGCCGTACTCGCAGAACATCAGCGCGGATGGTTGGTTGGGCCGCACCTACCCGAACCACCCGACGAAGTCGCCGGTCCACTTGGGCGGCATCGTGATCAACGCGGGCATCCGCTACGACTGGAACGACGATGGCACGTTCGACAACTGCTCGACCGTGCTGACCTCGAAGGACGAGTCGTACAACGCGCTGCTCTACATCGGCTACCCCGGCTTCCACATCGCGAGCGGTGGTGCGCACGGTGTGACCGTGCATCAGTAACGGGGCATCGGTAACGCCGTGATCGCGCGCGAGCTCGAGCCGCGCGCAGGCATGCAGCGCGCGCCGGACGGTCGAGTCACCGTCCGGCGCGCGCCATTGGATGGAACTACTCGCGCTCGTGGGCTTCGCGCTCGTCGCGCGCTCCGCCGTGCGACTCGCCTGGCGTCTCGCCGTGAGTCTCGGCGGACGCCTTGCCACCCGCCGCGCCGAACGTCGCGGTGAAGCCGTCGGCGAGTTCGCGCTTCTCGGCGTCCGACAGCTTCGCGTCGGGATGCAACGGCAGGTAGAACCACGGAGGCATCTCGCCGTTCGAGGTCAGTTCCGCTGCTTCGTCCGCGTCGCCGCCGCTCGTGGCGAACGTCGAGAAGTTCAAGTGCCCGCGTCCTTCGTCGACGTCGCGCTGCACGAGCCACGAGAACGGCGCGACGTTCGAGTACCACGGCCACGCGGTCTCGTTGGAGTGGCAGTCGAAACAGGCGCGCTTCGCGAGCTCGCGCACCCGCGGGCTCGACCACTGCGGTTCGCCGCCGACCGGCGGATTCGTGTGGTCGCGTCCGTACGGGACGAGCTGCAACACGACGAACAGGAGCACGAGCACCAGGACGATTCGTTTGGGCTTGAACATGCGCAGGATCCCGCGAGCCCCCTCAGGCGAGCTCTTCGTCGATCCCGACGAGTTCTTCGCCCTCGAGACGCCAACGCACGAGCTTCGGCGCGTGGCGGTTCTCGCTCAGCCGTTTGAAGAGATTGCCATCGCGGCGGCGCAACAGGCGCCGTTCGCGCACGCCTTCGGCCTCGCAACACTCGACGTGCAGCGCGGCGCGTTCGACGCGAGCACGCCCTAGCAAACGCGAGGCCGTCGACGGCACCGGCTCGGTGCGCTCCGCGGCGCGCGAACGCATCGCGAGGAAGGAGTACGGCAGACTGCGCAGATCGACACCGAGGCGCCGGCCGAAGTGCCCCCACTCGCTCGCCGTGAAGACCCGCGCCGGCGGCGTGGCGAAGAAGTGGCACCAATCGCGCTCGCGGCCCGCGGCGAGCACACCGCACGCTTCGCGATGCGGACAAGGCGCGACCGGGTCGTGGACCTCGAGCAGTCGCTCGCGCACCGCCGACAGCGCCCGCGACTCGTCGCGCGTCGCCGCATCGACCCACACGAACGCGCGCGCCGTCGAGAGCAACGCGACCAAGTCGCCGAGTTCGCGAGGCGAGAGCTCGCTCATCACGTGGCTCACGAGCACGAGGTCGAAGCCGCTCGTCGCGATCGCGTCGGCGCGGTTCGTGACGTCGATCGAGAGTCCCGCGCGTTCCACGGCGAGCGCCTCGCGCGCGTACTCCAACGCGACCGACGAGCGATCGAACAACGTCACGTGCGGCCGCAGCGACTCGGCCGAACGGCGTAGTACCTCGCGCGTCGCGATCGCGCTGCCCGCGCCCCAGTCGAGCCAACGCCCGGCGGGCAACACGAAACCGCGCGCGGCGAGTTCGTCGAGCACCGCGCTCCACTTCCAGGCGATGCGGCGGCCGAACGTGCAGTCGTAGAGCTCGACGTCCGCCGCGTCGCGCCAGTACGAACCGGCGAACGCCCCCCCGTGACCGCCGCCTCGAGCGCCCCCGCGACTCCCTTCGAGGAAGCCGTCGCGCAACGTCTCGAGTCGCTCCCAATCGAGCGTTTCCGGGTCGAAGTCGGCTGCGTCGTCGCGCACGGCGGCGTTATAGCGCGGACCTCGCGAAACGCCTCTGCGCGGCCCGGATTGCGCACTTCGGCGAGGGGTCCAAAAGCACCCGTGCGAGCGTTAGACTCACGCGTTCTTTCGCGCGCCGCCCGAAGCCGAGCAGGCGCTTCGCGACCTCCGTTCTCTCGAGCAAGGATCAGGTTCCGTGTCCGGTTCCACGACTTCTCCCGCGTTCCTCCGCCCCACCGACACCTTCGTCCGCCGTCACGTCGGCCCGAACGACGCCGACACCGCCGCGATGCTCGCGACGTTGGGCCTGAAGTCGCTCGACGAGCTCGTCGCCCAGACGGTGCCCGCGTCGATCCGCCTGAATCGGCCGCTCGCGCTCGGAGGCGAACGCGGCGAGTTCGAGATGCTCGCGGAGTTCAAGGAGCTCGCGAGCCAGAACCAGATCTTCCGTTCGTTCATCGGCATGGGTTACTCGGACTGCGTCGTCCCGCCGGTGATCCAGCGCAACATCCTCGAGAACCCGGGCTGGTACACCCAGTACACGCCGTACCAAGCGGAGATCTCGCAGGGCCGCCTCGAAGCGCTGCTCAACTACCAGACGATGATCGCGGACCTGACCGCGCTGCCGATGGCGAACGCTTCGTTGCTCGACGAAGGCACCGCGGCCGCCGAAGCGGTCCACCTCTGCGCCGACGCGGCGAAGCAGAAGGCCCAGCGCTTCTTCGTCTCCGAGCGCTGCCACCCGCAGACGATCGCGGTCGTGAAGACGCGCGCCGCGGCGCTCGCGATCGAAGTGGTCGTCGGCGACCACCTGACCCACGACTTCGCGAAACAGCCGGTGATCGGTGCGCTCGTGCAGTACCCGACGAGCGACGGCCAAGTGCTCGACTACGACGGTTTCGCGAAGAAGGTCCACGACCAAGGCGGCCTCTTGGTCGTCGCGGCCGACCTGCTCTCGCTCGTGCTGCTGCGCGCGCCGGGCGAGTTCGGCGCCGACGTCGCCGTCGGTTCCGCGCAACGCTTCGGCGTGCCGATGGGCTTCGGCGGGCCGCACGCGGCGTACCTCGCGACGCGCGACGAGTACAAACGCTCGATGCCCGGCCGCATCATCGGCATTTCGCGCGACGCGCAGGGCAAACCCGCGCTGCGCATGGCGCTCCAGACGCGCGAACAGCACATCCGCCGCGAGAAGGCGACGTCGAACATCTGCACCGCGCAGGTGCTGCTCGCCGTGATGGCCGGCATGTACGCGGTCTACCACGGCCCCGACGGACTCCAAGCGATCGCGAACCGCGTGCACGGCTACACGGCGACGCTCGCGAAAGGCTTGAAGAAGCTCGGCTTCGGCATCGCGCACCCGGTCTTCTTCGACACGCTGCGGGTCGGGCTCGGCTCGAAGAGCGCGGAGGACCTCGTCCGTGCCGCGCGCGCGCGCCGCGTCAACCTGCGGGTGCTCGACGCTCACGCGGTCGGCATCTCGCTCGACGAAACGGTCACCGAGAAGGACCTGCGCACGCTGTTCGAAGTCTTCGGCGGCGACGCGGGCAAGGCGCTCTCGGTCGAGGAGCTCGCCAAGGACGTCGAGCTCTCGTTCGGCGCTCCGCACGGCCGCACGTCGAAGTACCTGACGCACCCGGTGTTCCACTCGTGCCGTTCGGAGCACGAGATGCTGCGCTACATGCGCAAGCTCGAGTCGCGCGACCTGTCGCTGACGACGTCGATGATCCCGCTCGGCTCGTGCACGATGAAGCTCAACGCGACGAGCGAGATGTTCCCGGTGACCTGGCCCGAGTTCGGCCGCCTGCACCCGTTCGCGCCGGCGGACCAGACCGCGGGCTACCGCGCGATGTTCGCGAAGCTCGAGCACGCGCTCAGCGAGATCACCGGCTTCCCCGGCGTGTCGTTGCAGCCGAACGCGGGCTCGCAAGGCGAATACGCAGGCCTGCTCGTCATCCGCGCGTACCACCAATCGCGCGGTGAGAGCCACCGCAACGTCTGCCTGATCCCGGTCTCCGCGCACGGCACCAACCCGGCGAGCGCCGTGATGGCCGGCTTCAAGGTCGTGATCGTCGCGTGCGACGAGAAAGGCAACGTCGACGTCGCCGACCTGAAGAAGAAGGCCGAGGAGCACAAGGCGAACCTCGCCGCGCTGATGGTCACGTATCCGTCGACGCACGGCGTGTTCGAAGAAGCGATCAAGGACATCTGCACGATCGTCCACGCGAACGGCGGTCAGGTGTACATGGACGGCGCGAACATGAACGCGCAGGTCGGTCTCTGCCGGCCCGGTGATTTCGGCGCGGACGTGTGCCACCTGAACCTGCACAAGACCTTCTGCATCCCGCACGGCGGCGGAGGTCCGGGCATGGGCCCGATCTGCTGCGCGAAGCACCTCGCGCCGTTCCTGCCGGGCCACCCGGTGGTCAAGGTCGGCGGCGAGCACTCGAGCGGGACGATCTCGGCCGCCCCGTGGGGCTCGGCGTCGATCCTGCCGATCTCGTACGTCTACATCGAGCTGATGGGCGCCGCGGGCCTGAAGCGCGCGACCGAAATGGCGATCCTGAACGCCAACTACATGGCGAAACGCCTCGAGCCGCACTTCCACGTCGTCTACACGGGCTCGAAGGGCCGCGTCGCGCACGAGTTCATCATCGACCTGCGTCCATTCGAGAAGAGCGCGGGCGTCACCGGCGAAGACGTCGCGAAGCGCTTGATGGACTACGGCTTCCACTCGCCGACGATGTCGTTCCCGGTCGCCGGCACGCTGATGATCGAGCCGACCGAGAGCGAGCCGAAGGCCGAGCTCGATCGCTTGTGCGACGCGTTGATCATGATCCGCGACGAGATCCGCGCGATCGAAGAGGGTCGCATGGACAAGAAGGAGAACCCGCTGAAGCACGCGCCGCACACGTGCGACGTCGTGCTCTCGAGCGAATGGAAGCGCCCCTACTCGCGCGAGCTCGCTGCGTTCCCGGCGCCGTGGGTGAAGGAGCACAAGTTCTGGCCGAAGTCGAGCCGCATCGACAACGGCTGGGGCGACAAGAACCTGGTGTGCACGTGCCCGCCGACCGAGGCGTACTCGTCGGAAGCCCCGACCAAGATCGCGCCGCGCGACTTCGCCCTCAATCGCTGAGCCTACGGCCTCTCCACCGCGCGCCGCACCGCGAGCTCAACGCTCCCGTGCGGCGCGCGCTGCGTTCCAGGCGCCGGACTCACTCGACGTGCGCGACGACGCGCTCGTCGCCCATCTGCAGTTTCGTCGACATGCGCTGCACGACCTTCGCGCCCAGCGATCCCGCGACACGGATGAAGCCCTTCGTCGCGATGCGCGTGCCGAAGTCGACCGGGCCCCAACGCTTCACGCGACCCAAGCCGCGCGCCTGGTTGTAGAGCTGGTTCTGCTCGGTGACCATCCACTCGGAGTACAGCATGTACATCGCGAGCAACGGCGTCCGCATCCAACGCTTGTGCACCGTCTTGCGCGCGAGCGGCATCAGCCCGGGATAACGCACGAGCACCGGGAACCACTTGTGCAGGTTCTCGATCGCCTGTTTGTCGGGCACGTCGATCGTCGCATCCCGGTTGAACTGCGACGGGAACTGGTCGAGCTCGGCGACGGCGATGCCCATGTTCTTCGTGATGTCGTTGAGCTCGAACTCGGGGTACGGCTGCACGATCGAGCACAGCGGGTGATCCACCTTGCATTCGATGTTGAGCTTGACGGTCTCGAAGTCGTCCTCGAGCGAGCCACCGGGTCCGCCGAGCATGTTGAGCGACCCGAGACGAATCCCGTACTTCTTGATCCAGCCCGACGCATCGATGAGCTGTCGGCGCTCGGTGTTCTTCTTGAACACTTCGTTGCGCACGTAGTCGTTCGCCGCTTCGAAGGCGATGCGAGCGTAGACGCAGCCGGCGCTCTTGAGCTGCGCGATGTGCTCCTCCTTCGTGAGGTTCGCCATCAGGATGACGTCGAACGGGAGCCCGACCTCGCGCGGCCAACGCTGGCAGAACTCGGCGAGCCAGCTCGAGCTGATGTTGAAGATGTCGTCGAGGAAGTGGACGAACTCGAGCGGGTATTCGGCCCGCATGCGTTGCACTTCTTCGATCACGTGGCTGACCGAGCGCTTGCGAACGTAGTCGCTGTTCTTCGCGCCGTAGATCTTGTTCTTCCACGCGTGGTGGAAGCAGAACGTGCAGAGCATCGGGCAGCCGCGCTGCGTCACGACGACCTTGCGCGGGCTGTTGCGATACAGCGGCTGCGCGTCGTAGATCAGCGAACGATCGGGGAAACCGAGCGAATCGAGGTCGCGCACCAGCGGCCGCACCGGGTTCTTGCGGATCGTGCCGTCCTTGTCGGCCCATGCGAGGTTCTGGATGCCGCGCCAATCACGCTTCTCTTGGAGCGTGTTCAAGAGCTCGACGATCGCTTCTTCGCCTTCGCCGATGCAGAGCGCGTCGACGCCCGGCTCGCGCGCGCTTTCCGGGACGAACGTGACGTGCGGCCCGCCCATCAACGAGAAGAAGTCGAACTTCGACTTCAAGAAGCGGTTGACGTCGAAGATCGGACGGTGGTTGCCGGTCATCAGCGACCACGTGATCACGTCGGGCTGGTACTCGCGGATCTTCTGGAGCCAGCGGACGTCCGGGAGACAGATCGCGCGCATCTCGTGGCCGGCGTTCTTGACGGCTCGGGAGAGATACATCGGCCCGAGCATTTCTTGCGGCAACGTGCGCGTGATGTGGAGGACTTTCATGGTGCGGTGCGTGAGAGTCGGCCGGGCGGCGCACGTGGGGATCGAACGATCCAGTGTCGGCGCCGAAGTGAACTCTCCAACCGTAACTGGATCCGAATGTCCGTGGTGTGCGCGCGGTGACTCGCGCATAACGTCGACGCGTCGAGACTCGCACCTGTGCGTAGTCGAAGAATCCGAGTCTGCGCACTCGGCCGCAGCTCGAGATTCGCACCGCGCGTTCGACGACGGAATTCGTTGCGCTCGCACGTTGCGCGCTTCGCGCGAACTCGTGTCGACGAGTACGCACGAACGTGTCGCGTCGAGCGCAGCCCGCGATCCAGGCGACGACGGAACGACCGCTCGGGTCGACGCACGCGTGGTTCGCGAGCACCCCCATCGCGTCGCGCGCCCGCGCCGCGACGACGACGCTCGTCGAGCAACGCGACACGTCGCCGCGATCCGCTTCGCGTGAACGCTCGTCACTCGCGCCGCGTCCGTGCGTCACCGTCTCGCTCTCGAACCGTCGTGCTCGCGGCGTGCGTCCGCCGAGCCAGACGAACCCGCAGAGCCCGCCGTCGCCGAGATGCCAAGACGCCACGTCGCCGAATCACCGGCGACGACGCGAGCTCGACTTCCGGCGGTGCGCGCGCGCTGGCAGTGCCAGGGACGCACGCACGACCGCTCGTCCGCTCCGTCGCGCCCGGCACCGCGACCCACGCTCGCGCGCCTCGCCGGTAGACTCTCTCGCCGCCGAAAGCGGCGCACTCACGCGATGACCACCGGCAACTACGTCCAGATCGACAACGAACGCGGCGTGCCCATCAAGGCCTGGGTGCACGGCGTCGCGTTCGACGAGCAGTCGAAGAAGCAGCTCGCGAACGTCGCGGCGCTCGGCATCGTGCACAAGTGGGTCGCCGCGATGCCCGACGTGCACTTCGGGATCGGCGCGACCGTCGGCAGCGTGATCCCGACGTTGCGCGCGATCATCCCGGCCGCCGTCGGCGTCGACATCGGCTGCGGCATGATGGCGACGAAGACGACGCTGACGGCGAACGACTTGCCCGACGACCTCGCAGCGATGCGCGCGGCGATCGAGAAGGCCGTCCCCCACGGCCGCGAGGTCGGCCGCGGCCGCGATCCCGGTTCGTGGGGCAACCCGCCGACGCGCGTCGAGAACGCTTGGGCCGAACTCTCGGAGGGCTTCGAGCGCATCGCCGCGAAGCACCGCGCCGTGAAAGGCGCGAACACGGTCGTGCATCTCGGCACGCTCGGCACCGGCAACCACTTCATCGAGGTCTGCCTCGACGAGAGCGACGCCGTCTGGTTCCTCTTGCACTCGGGTTCGCGCGGGATCGGCAACAAGATCGGCAGCTACTTCATCGAGCTCGCGAAGGAGGACATGGGCCGCGCGCTCGGCAACTTGCCCGATCGTGATCTCGCGTACCTCGAGGAAGGCAGCGAGCACTTCGCCGACTACGTCGAAGCGGTCGAATGGGCGCAACGCTTCGCGACGACCAACCGGCGCTTGATGATGCGCGCCGTGATCGAAGCGGTGCAGAGCGATCGCCGTCTGCCGAAGTTCCGCGCCGACGTGCTCGCGGTCAACTGCCACCACAACTACGTGCAACGCGAGTTCCACTACGGCGAGCACGTGTTCGTCACGCGCAAGGGCGCGGTGCGCGCCGGCCTCGGCGAGCTCGGCATCATCCCGGGCTCGATGGGCGCCGCGACGTACATCGTGCGCGGCAAAGGCCATCCGGAGAGCTTCGAGAGCTGCAGCCACGGCGCCGGTCGTGCGATGTCGCGTCACGAAGCGAAGCGCACGTTCACGCTGACCGACCACAAGCGCATGACCGCGCACGTCGAGTGCCGCAAGGACAAGGACGTGATCGACGAGACTCCGGCCGCGTACAAGCCGATCGACGCCGTGATGGCGGCGCAGCAGGATCTCGTCGAAGTCGTGCACACACTGCGCCAAGTCGTGTGCGTCAAGGGCTGAGCTGCGGCGCGGAGTGAGCCCGATGCTCGAGCTCGACGGTTCCGCCGGCGAAGGCGGCGGACAGATCCTGCGCAGCGCGCTCGCGCTTGCGCTCGTCACGGGCACGCCGTTCCGCATCCACTCGATCCGCGCGAGGCGCGCGAATCCCGGACTGCAGCGGCAGCACCTGACCTGCGTGCTCGCGGCGCGCGAACTTTCCGCCGCGCGAGTCGTCGGCGCGGCCCTCGGTTCGCGCGAGCTCACGTTCGAACCCGGCGAGGTCCGCGCCCGCGACTTCCGCTTCGACGTCGAGAGCGCCGGCAGCACGGTGCTCGTCGCCCAAACCGTGTTGCCCGCGTTGTGGCGCGCGCCGACACGTTCGCGGCTCGAGCTCCTCGGCGGCACGCACAATCCCGCCGCGCCGACGTTCGAGTTCTTCTCGCGCGTGTTCCTGCCGGCGCTCGGGCGCGTCGGCGTCCGCGCGAGCGCGAAGCTCCTGCGCCACGGCTTCTACCCGAAGGGCGGCGGCCGGATCACGATCGAAGTCGAGCCGACCACGTACGTCGTGCCGCTGACTTGGCTCGACGCAGGCGCCGTGAAGCGGCTCGAAGCGCGCGTCGTCACGTCAGGACTCGAGCCGGCGATCGCGGAGCGCGAGCGCCACATGGTCGCGAACCACAGGAAGTTCCAGCGCGCGAAGCTCGTCGTCGACGAGGTCGACTCCGACGGCCCCGGGAACTTCGTGTCGCTCGTGCTGGAACGCGAGCACGCGACGGAGGTCTGCACCTCGATCGGCGCGCGCGGCGTGCGCGCCGAAATCGTCGCGAGGCACGCGCTCGAAGCCGCCGAACGTTGGCTCGCGGCCGACGTGCCGGTCGGCGAGCACCTCGCGGATCAACTGCTGCTGCCGCTCGCGCTCGCCGGCGGAGGCGAATTCCGCACGCTCGTGCCCAGCGAACACACGCGCACCAACGCCGACGTGATCGCGAAGTTCTTGCCCGTCGGCGTGACGTTCGAGCCAGAGAGCGCGAGCACGGTGCGCGTACGGGTCGCTCCCGCCGTTGCGGGCCCGTGAACGGCCGCCTACCCTCTGTCGGTTCCGTCGCATGCGCGCCCTTCGTCTCCGCACCGTGTTCGCGTCGCTCGGCTGTCTCGCGGCGCTCGCGTGCGAGCCCGCGGGCGACCGCGTCGCGCCCCGATTCGTCGCGCCGCCGGTCTTCACGCCGAGCGCCGATCCGTTCGCACCGCTCGGTGGCACGCTGACGGTCGCGACCGACGAGCCGACGGTCATCGAGCTCGCGACCCAAGAGCTCGGCGACGTCCGCGAACGGCGCGTGCGCGTCGTCTCCGCGGCGCTCGCCAACACGCACACGGCGCTCGCGCTGCACTTCGCGGCGGGCGTCGAGCACGAGCTCACGGTCACGGCGATCGACGCCGCCGGGAACCGCGCGGCCGCGCCGGAAAAGCTGCGCTTTGCCGCGCCTGCGCTGCCGACGGGATTCCCGCCGATCAAACTGACGATCTCCGAGCCGGACCGCATGGAGCCGGGCGTCACGCTGTTCAACGCACGTGGTTCCGGTCCCCCGGCGGTGCCGCCGAGCGACGCGTTCCTGGTGATGGTCGACGCACGCGGCCGGGTCGTGTGGTTCTTCCAGTCGAAGAAGGACATCGTCTCCGCGCGCCGCTTGCGCAACGGAGACATCCTCTATCTGTGCGGGCGCCAGACCGCGGTCGAGATCGACATGCTCGGCCGCGTCGTGCAGACCTGGTTCGCCGCGCGGCTCGGCACCGAAGACGCGCCGGAAGGCGCGACGCTGCTCGACCTCGACACGTTGCACCACGAGATTTTCGAGCTCCCCGAAGGCTTCGGCGCCGACTTCGTCGCACTCTCGACCGAGATGCGCACCATCGAGGGTTGGCCGACCGACGAATGGCAACAAGCGCTCGAACGCAAGCCGGCGAACGTCGTCGGCGACATCGTGGTCGAGTTCGATCGCGACGGCGTCGTGAAGCGCCGCTACCCGCTGCTCGACTTGCTCGACCCGCTGCGCGTCTGCCACGACTCGCGCGAGGACTTCTGGTCGCACACGTACACGCCGAAGGACGCGCCAAAGGACGAGAACGGCGACTCCAAGCTGCTCGACACCGAGGATTGGGCGCACACCAACGCGATCCTGGTCGATCCGCGCGACTCGAACTATCTCGTCTCCTGTCGCAACCAGGACGTGATCTTCAAGCTCGACCGCGCGAGCGGGAAGCTCATGTGGCTCTGCGGTTCGCCGATCGGCTGGCGGGCGCCGTGGAGCGAACTGCTCCTGCGGCCCAAGCGCGCGAAAGGCCGTCCGTTCGAGTGGAACTTCCACCAACACACGCCGCGTTTCCAACCGGACGGCGACTTGCTCGTGTTCGACAACGGCAACGGGCGCGCGACGCCGCCGTTCCTCGAGCTGCGCGACTCGTTCCGCTACAGCCGCGCCGTCGAGTTCCGCATCGACGAAGCCGCCCGCACGGTCGAGCAGGTCTGGGCGTACGGTTCCGCCGCCAAGCCGTGGTACTCGTTCTTCCTGGGCGGCGTCGAGCCGCTGCCCGAGACCGGCAACGTGCTGGTCACCGACGGCGGCAAGCAGATCTCGCCGACGATCCGCCAAGGCTTCGCGCGCGTGTTCGAAGTCACGCATGAGCCCAACGACGAGAGCGGGGACGAAGGCGAGCCCGAAATCGTCTTCGAGCTCGTGGTGCGCGACGACGCACCATTCGACGCGTTCTCGTGGAACGTGTATCGCAGCCAACGCCTCGAAAGCGTGTACCCGCCCGCACCAACTTCTTCGTCGACGCGGCGCTAGCCACGCGACGACCACGCGATGACTTCGGACGAGGACCACGGAGCGTGGCGGGTCGTCGCCGGCCAGGCGGAACTGACCGCGCTCGACGCCTCGATCAACTGGGAAGACGCGGAGGCAGTCGCGTTCGTCGGATCGAGGGATTCGGGGAGCGGTCGTTTGCCGGCGGAGGTGGCCCGCTCCGGCTACGTCAACTGGAACGTACGCGTGCTGTTCTTCGTCGCCGATCGGCGCGGATCGCACATCGAGCTGCTGTTCGTCGACTGCGACGAAGTCGGACCAAGCCTCTTCGCCGGATTCACCCTGGACGGTCGGGTCGACCGCCTGGAGCGCATCGAAGTCACGGACTCGAACGGCCAGCGACGGCTCCGCTGTTCTCGGCTTGCGTACCGATTCCTCGAGCTCGATCCCCTGCAAGCCCACGGTTTCTACGGCGTTCGGAACGAACCGAGCGACGAAGGCGACGACTAACGGGCTGCCGCACGGAGCTCGACGTGCACGCGCGCGGCGAGTGAGCCGTTGAGCGACACTTCGAGCGTGTGTCGGCCGGGGTAGTACTTGCGCGTCGTCACGGGACGGAACGAGTGGCGTTTCACGAGCTCACGGCGTTCGCGCGAGCCGAGCTCGAGCTTCCAGCCCTTGAACACCTTCGGGCTCGTCGCGCCGTTCGCGCGCACGTGGTGCACGAGGTAGTCGACGAGCAGGGTCTGGCGTTTCGCGGCCGTCGACGCGAGTTCGAGCCGCAATTCCACCGTCTCGCCGATGCGCACGCGCGCCGGCGTCGCGGCGAACTTCACTCGGCCGACGAACTTCGCGCCCGCGCCACAGAGCGCCAGCATCGGCGCGTGGCGCGCCTTCACGAGCGTGCGACTGGCGTGCGAGAGCAATCCGCGCCGTTCGGCCGTCGCGTCGGGCAAGTGGCGCTCCACCCATGCGACGACGACGTCCGGGTGGTCCTTCGCGATGTCGTTCAAGTGGTTCGCGACGCTGCGGCGCACGTACTCGCTCGAGTCGTCCTGCAGCGCGGCGAGCAACGGCAAGGTCGGCGACGGGTCGGCGACGAACGCATCGAGGCGCAGGCCCCACGGCAGTCGCGGTCGCGTGCCTTCGCTGCACAAGCGCCGCACGTGCGCGCTCGGATCGTTCGTCCAACGCTGCAGCGTCGCGAGCACGAGCTCTGGATGCCGCACGACGAACGGTCGGATCGCGAACTCCGCGGTCAGCCGTTGCGTCAACTCGCGCAACGTCCGCAGCGCGCGCTCGGGCCGATCGAGTCCGCGTCGCGCGACGAACTCACCGAGCGGCCAGACGATCCAACCCGCGAGCCCGTTCGCGTGCTCGTCACGAGCCGCCGCGACGCCGTCGACCGGCACGGGCGCGCCGAGCGACGCGTCGATCACCGAGCAGGCCCGGTCGAACGATTCGGGCAGCGTCGCTTCCAGCGCGTCGGCGATGCACATCGCGCGCGCCTTCATCTCGAGCGCCGCGAGCCGTTCGGCCGACGCGGCGCGTTCGAAGGCCCGTCGATCGAAGGCTGGCCAAGCGCGCTCGAGTTCGAGTCCGGCGCGACGCACGCCGGCGAAGTTCAGCAGGTTCTTGAACGGCTCCACGCCGCGGTTGTACGCGGCCCTTGCGGCGCGTCAAGCGTCGGAAGTCGCCACGCTTTGGCCCGAATGCGCCGCGGCGCGCCGCACTCGCCGCACTCGCCGGCCGCGCCGACCGCAGGCGCGGATCAGGTCCCGGTCGAACGCGGCGCGTCGCCGCGGTCCTGCATCCACTGCGTCCACGGATCGTTGGTGCGGTTGCGCCGCTGCCGCTGGACGCGCAGCGCGGTGTCGAGCTCTTCCTTCGTCATCAACTGCAGCTCGATCAGCGCTTCGCCGAGTTGACAGCCCTTCTCGCGCTGGTGCTTGACCGCGCGTTCGACGTCGGCGGCCTTCAAGTACGACATGCGCACGAGGATCTCGCCGAGGCGTTGCCCGTCGACCAGCGCGAGCCGACTCCGGATGCCCGTGCCGGTGAGCACGTTCATCGTGCGCGACGCCGCCGCCGTCTGAGCAGGCACCGGGATCGCGTCCATTCGCGGCAGCTCCTCCGGCTTCACGTCCATCTCCGCGGCCACGAAGATCAGGATCTCGCGGATCCACGTGAGCAGGTCCGCGCGCCACTTCGCGTCCGACTGGATGAGCTGATCGCTCATCTTGCCGACGATCGCGCACAGCGGCTTCAGACTCGCCGTGTGCGAGTGATCGATGCAGACTTCGAGCGCTTTGATCTGCTTGATCAGGTCGAGCGCGCCCGTCGCATCCGCCGGCGTGCACCGGCGGGCGGAGTCGAGGGCGGCGAGCAGGGCAGTCTTGGACTTGGCGTCGAAGTCTTGTTCGGCGGTCATGGGACGGTTGGGCTGGAGAATCGAAGTGACGCCGTATCGGACGCTTTGCACTCGGCGCTCCAGTCCCCGCCCAGAGCTGCAACACTCGCGCGGAAGAGTTTTCCAGCCCGCGATCAGAAGCGCAGCGTGTAGCCGACCTTGAACGCCACCTGCGTCGTCCGCGGCGCGAAACGCCAGTCGGGGTCGGCGTCCCACCCTTGGTTGACCACGAAGAAGAGCTCGCTGCCCGGCTCGAAGATCCACCACAGGCGGCTGTTGAGCCCGAGCTCGTCCGACTCGTTGTCGTACTGCACGAAGTTCGACCACGCGATCCACGGCGTGAACTGCCAGTTCGCGCGCACGCGGCCGACGTGGACCGTGAAGTCGCCACCGGGCAGCGAGACGCGATTGCGCTCGTAGCCGAGCCCGAACGTCCCGTAGCGGCTCGGCCGCCAACCGAGCTCGACGTCGAAGTCCTCGCGCGAACCGTCGTAGAAGTCGCCCGCGAAGAAACTCGTCGCGACGTCGACTTCGCGTTTGTCGGAGGTCTCGACGACGACACCGGCGCGCTCGAACGTGTAGCCGCCTTCCGGGATCGTGACGTCGTCCTGGATGTCGAAGTCGGCGTCGAGCACTTCGCGGAAGTGCAGCACGCGCAGGCTCGCTTCGTCGCCGCTCTCGAGCTCGACGCCGAGCGGACGCACGTCGAACGCGACGCTCTCGGTCGCGTTCGCGCCATCGGTGAAGAGCGTCGCCCGCGCGCCGATCTCGAGCTGGCGGATCCACGAGTGGAGCCGCGGAGTGAAGAAGCCAGCGCCCGTGTACTTCTTGACGCCGGTGCGCGGCACGAACCCGAGCGCAGGGTCGAAGCCGTCTTCGATCACGGTCGCACTCGCGTCGAGCTGCAGCTCGTCCTGCGGATACGAAGCGCCCAAGTGGTACGCATTCGCGGCGTCGTGCGCGGAATCGTCGGACGCGAGCCAATAACTCGAGACGCGCAGCGCGTCGTCGCCGAGGAAGTCGTGGGTCCGCCAATTGGCGTCCATCCCGACGGTGTTCGCGCCGCTCTCGCCGCTCGGATCGCCGCTCGTCCACACCAGTCCGACGTCGGAGTTCGCGAGCACGTTCTTCGAGACGCGGCCGACGAACAGATTCTGCTCGTCGACGCCGGCGCTCGCTTCGGTCGCCGCGTCGAGCACGCCGAACGACCAGCCATCGGTCTGGCCCGTCAGTTTCGCCGCGCCGAAGAGCGGCACCTCCGCGCCGTTCGCGTCGATGCCGATGCGCCGCGAGAAGAACGGGATCACGTCCGACGAGCTGCCGAAGCCGTTCGACGGTCCGAAGTGGAAGACGCCGGAGTCCTCGAGGAAGAAGTCGCGCTTCTCGGGGAAGAAGAGCGGGAACCGCGTCAGGTTGACGACGCGCTCGTCGACTTCGGTCTCTGCGAAGTCGGTGTGCAACGACAGCGCGAGTTTGGTGTTCGGCGCGAGCCGGTAGAAGAGGTCGACGCCGCCGTCGCCGAGCAAGTCCGAATCGTCGTCCGCGTGCACGTACGACGCACCGACGAACGGCGTGACGTCGAGCCCGAGCCCCTGGCGCAGGCCGCCGAGACCTTCGAGCGTGCCGGCCTCCGACACCCAGAAGAACTCCTGGTTCGGATCGGTCGCGGCCCAGCGCGCTTCCTCGCTGCGCCGGCGGATGTGGCGGCGCAGATTGAAGCCCCACCGCGTACCGGTGGGATCGAAATTGAGCGTCGCCATCGGGATCGCGAGCTCGGCCTGCCAGCCGGCGTCGGTGATGCGAGCCTCGCCGTACCAGATGCCGTTCCACTGCTTGTTGAAGCTGCCGCCGTTCTTCGCGACGAGCGCGTCGCCGAGCGAACCGGCCGGGCCGATCTGGAACCAGAACGCGTTGCGCCGATCGCAGAACGTGTCGAACAAGAGCTCGACACGATCGTCGGGATCGAGGTTCGCGTCGCGCTTCATCTGCGTGTCGCGGATCAGCTGCGGCTCGCGATCGAAGCACTCGAGCGCGACGTAGAACGTCTCCGCGTCGTAGCAGAGCCGCACGAGCGTGTGCTCGCTCGCCGGCGCTCCGGGGACGGGCTCCGACTGCCGCAAGTCGTCGATGACCGTCGCCGCCTTCCACGCGTCGTCGTCCAGCGCGCCGTCGATCACGGGCCGCGCGAGTTCGTCGGGGAGGCGCGGGACGGTCAACGTCGGCGACGAGCCGCCTCCGAGCCAGGGGATCAACGCGAGGAACGGCATGTCGTCGAGCGGGCGCAAGAGACTAGCGCGCGACGCCGGAGAGCGGTGAACGCCACGCACGAGCTCACGCAATCGTTGCGGGATTCTCCGCGCGCTCTCGTCGCGCGCTCGGCGCCGTCGCGCGTGCCCTCACGGCCAGAGCATGAACGTGATCGCGTTCGTCAGGTTCGTCCCGAACGGGTCGGCGGCGTCGCGGCTCCAGAACTGGGCCCACACGTGCGTGCCGCCGGAGAGTCCGAGTCCACCGACCGACTCGATGTACGCGTTGAAGTCGACGTCGAACGATCCGCCGCATGCGCCCGAGCCGCCGGAGTTCTGCGCGGTGCAACGCACGAGCGGTCCGGCGACGCACAACGTCCCACCCTGGAACGGCACCGCCGCGGCGCCGCCGAGGCCGTAGAAGAGCACGCCGTTCGCGTTCGACAACACCTGACTCGCGGTGACGTGGAAGCCGGAACCTCCACGCGCCGACGGCGTGCCGACGAAACCGATCGCCGGAGTGCAGCCCTGGGAGTTGACCTTCGCGGTGCAGTAGACGCTCGCGACCGGCGGCAGCGTCGCGACGAAACCCGTCGCCGTGAACTGCACGCCGAACGAGCCGCCGATCGTGTTGCCGTCAGCGGACACCGTGCTCGCTTCGGTGATGCTCACGGCGTCGAGCCCGGGCACTCCGTACGCGATCAAGAGCTCGCGGAAGTCGACGATTCCCGCCCCGCGGCGCCAGACGAACCCGCGCTGGCCGTTGAAGAAAGAACCGCTCGTCCCGACGATCGTCTCGCCGTCCGCGCTGATCCCGAGTCCGGTCGCGACGTCGAAGATCGGATCGGCGCCGCGCGGCCGGCCGAGCAGCTCGACGCCGCCCGTGGCGGTCCAACGGAGGCACTCGCCGCTCTCGTCGCCGACGATCACGGCGCCGTCCGGCGTCGCGTCCCAAGCTTCGCCGGCCACGCCGAGAAGGTGCTCGCCGTTCGCGTCCCAATACGCCGGCCGACGCGTGCCGAACCCATCTTCGTCCCAACCGACGACGACCTTGCCGTCGCCCGAGACGCCGTTCGCGCGCGACGACATCCCGTCCTGCGCGCCGAGGTCGACGGTGCCGGTCGCGGCGCTCCACTTGAACGCGTGCGCCTTGAACGACGGCACCCACGCTAGCCCAACGACGACCGAACCGTCGGCGCTCGTCGCGTACGCGGAACTCACCGAGTTGCCGAGTTGTCCGCCGAGCCCCGGCAACAACGTCTGCGAGCTCGGCGTCCACAACCCGGCGTACTCGTCGCCGTTCGCATCGAGCAGTGTCGCGACGACCGGCGCGCCCGAGTCGGCGACGTCAGGCAAACCCGACGTGCCCGCGACGAACGGCTCGAAACCGAGCGCCGCGCTGTAGCGGAAGTTCGCGCCGCCGAGCAACGAGCCGCCGACGACCCACTGGCCGTCCGCGGACATGCCGCTGATGTACGTGTCGGCGAAAGGCAGCGGTTGGAAAGTCGCCTGCGCGAACACGGACGGCGCGCAGAGCGTGAAGGTCGAGAGCGAAAGCAACGTGACGAGTCGCGACATGATGGAACTTCGTGAGAGAGAGACGCGCGAGCGATCTCCGCTCAGTGTCGCGCGCACTCGCGGATCCGTCAGTGCCTGCGCCGGTGGGATTCGCGAGAGCCGGCGGACGCGCGACACTCGCACAGTGACGTAGGCCGCGACACGCCACCGGCGCGAGTTCGTCCGCGATGCGCGCTGCCCGGTCGGTCGGATCGAGACACACCGCGGGGCTTCCAGAATGGACTCACTCGGGGCGTCCAGGTTTCAAGTCAGCCGAGATTTTGGGCGCAACGACAAGTGGCAGTAGGGCGTCGACGGCGGATCGGAGCCCTTGCGGCCGCCCTCGCGCCGCCCCGTACCCACGTGAGCCCCACGGCTCACCCAACCGGCCCGGGAGGCGTAGCATGGGCCCATGACCTGCAATCGCCGACTCGCTGCGGCGGTGCTCGCGCTCGCGCCTTCGATCCTGGCACAGTCTCCGGAACCGCTCCGAGGCGTGGTGGTCGAGCGCGAGAGCGGGCGCGGCATCGGCGGAGCGAGGATCTACGAACTCCGCGATTCGCAAGCGACGCTCTTCGCGCTGCGCGAACTCGCGGTCACCGATGCGCGCGGCGCGTTCGAGCTCGAACGCGCTGGCTCGCGCGCGACGACCGGCGGCACGTGCCTCGTGCGCGCGCCAGGTCGCGCGCTGGGCACGTTCTCGGCCGACGAGCTCCCCAATGCGCCGACGCTTGGGCTCGAACCCGCGGGGACGTTCGTGCTCCAAGTGCGGACGAACGACGCTCTGCGGCGCGAGCTACGCGTCCTGCTCGACGTCGAACGCTCGCTGCTCGACGTGCAAGGCGCGAGCGCACCGACGCTCGGCCGGCTCTCGTGGAACCAAGGACTCGTGGTCGCGGACGACGTCGACGCCCACTCAGCGACACGAGTCGCCAGCGCGCGCTTCGACGAGCTCCCGCTCGGCGTTCCGCTGCGACTGCGCGTCCAGGCGCTCGGCGAAGAGCGTCGGCCGGACGACGACCTCGTCCTCATCGGCGCGGACCGTCTCGTCGAAAGACACTTCGAGCTCACGGCGAGCGTGGACGTCTCCGGCAAGCTCCACCGTGACCGCCGCCGCGGCGAGCAAACCCACGCGGGTTTCGCGGGCCACGAAGTCTGGCTCACCCCGTACGTGCGCGACGGCGAAGCGCGCATGATCGAAGCCGGCGCGTCCGTCTCGCCCGTCTCGCCCGTCTCGTTCATCTCGCCCATTGAGCCCATTCAGCCGATGAGCACCTGCACCGAGTCGGACGGCCGCTTCCTCTTCGACCACGTGCCGCCCGGCGTGTGGGTCGTCGCGACGCCCCCGGTCGAGCACTTGCTCGCGAACGAGCCCGACTCGCGCGCGCTCGCCACGCCGACGAGCAGCGTCGTCGTCAATTTCGGCGTCGGCGCGCCCGTCTTCGCGACACTCACCGCGGAGCGCGCCGGCTTCCTCGTCGCGGGTCGAGTCGTCGATCCGCTCGGGCTCCCCGTCGCCGGCGCGACGCTCTCGACCGCCGACGGACTCCACGGTTCGGCCGTGACGAGCGGCTTCGATGGTGCGTTCGTGTTGGGCCCACTCGAGCTGCCGCGCGCGACGGACGACGGACTCGCGCGGCTGCACGTGAGCGCGTCTCTGCGCACCAAAGCGTGGACTCGTTCCGCCCCGATCGCGATCGACGGGCCCGTGCGGGGGCTCGAGCTGCGCTTGCGCCGAGCCGCGCGGATCGGCGGTCGCGTCGTCGACGAACACGGTGACCCGGTGGCGCACGCGGCGGTCACGAGCACGCCTCTCGGAAGCGACTCGCTCGTGCACTCACGAAGCGTCACCACCGATGCCGACGGCCGCTTCGACTTCGCCGGCGTCGAGCCGGGAGCGTGCGCGCTGCTCGCGCACACGGTGAGCTTCGAACACATGGCGGCTCTGGGCCTCGACGTCCTCGAAGGCGAGACGCTTGCGGGCCTCGTGCTCACGCTGCGCCCCTCCGCGAGCGTGTGGCTCGCGCCCGCGCTTCTGCGCACGCAGCATGCGACCGTCTCGCTCCACGTCGACGGCGTGTGCGTCGCCGGCCCGTTCTCGCGCAGCGAGCTCGTCCGCGGCGCGAAGGTCCCACGCCGCGTGCCGGCGGGCTCCGTGCGCGTGGTGCGCACTCGCGACGACGACGTCTCCACGACGCCGCGCGAGGAGCTCATCGCCGAGTTCGACCTTGCTCCGGGCGAGACGCGGACCGTCGTGTTGCCGGAGGCGAAGTGAACGCGTGACGCGATCTCGACGGTTGTGGACTCGATGGTGGGCGTGCGCCGCTCTCGCGATGTTCGCGGCGGCCTGCGCGAGCGAACGCGAACTCGGCGCGCACGCTCATGGCGCCCACGACACGCCGCCGGCCGAAGCGAGCGCGGCGCCGGATGCCGCTGCCATCGGGGACGGCATGGTGTCCGGCCGCGTCATCGGACCCGACGGCGCAGCGATCGGTGGTGCGTTCGTGCAGACGATCTTCCCCGGCGATGCGTCGTGGACCGGCGACCTGTTCGACGCGCACGGCGCCGCGACCCGCACTGGAAGCGACGGAACGTTCGTGCTCGGGCCGTTCGATTTCGCCGAGCTCGCGCGTCTGCGTCAGATCGTCGACCGGCGCGCGCTCGAGCTCGACGGCTCCGCGCTGCCGAGCTCGATGGCTGGCCTCTTCCAACTCTCGGCCCGCGCACCGGGGTTGCGTTGGGCACACGTGCGAGTGGACGGGCCGCGAGACGACATCGAGATCCGGCTCGCGCGGCCGACGACGTTGCGCGTTCGCGCCGTGCCGAGCGGCAGCGACACGCCGGTCGTCGCGCACTTCGCGCTCGCGAACCGAGCGCACGGCTGGCAGATCTTCGACGCGACGCCTCTGCTCGGGCATTCGGACCTCGAGCCGGTTCCTTGGCGGGTGCTCGCGTGGACCGACGAGCGCACGATCGGCCTCTCGCCGTGGTTCGAGCCCGCGGCGGGCGCCGTCCACGAGCTCGACGTCGAGCTGCAACCCGCGTGCACGCTGCGTGTCGAGCCGTGGCCCGGCGACGAGCACGCGTACGCGAGGCTCCTCGCCGACGGGAACCCGCTCTGGGCCGCGATCACCGCCGATCCGACGCCGGGGACGTTCCACTGCCCCGCGGGCCGAATCGTGCTCGAAGTCGGTTCGAAGCGTGGCGAACGAAGACGCGAGCGTTTCGAGCTCGACTTGACGGCCGGCGAGACGCGCGTGGTCCGGTTGACGCATTAGTCGCGGCACACGCTGGACCGGCGTGAAGCGCCGAGCCCATGTGAGCGAACGCTCACGGTGAATTCGCGCTTCACTGCACCGCGCAGGCGCGTTCGGGAGACGCACGTCGAGTCCATCGATCCGCGCCTCGCCGCGGCACCGCCGTCCGAACGAGCGCCGCGAAGTCGGCGCGTCGGCAGCGCACGGCGCAGCGCTTCGCTCCTCCTCGCAGGTCGCGCATGAAGAGACTTCACGCTCGCAGTCCTCGTTCCCATTCGACGTTCGCTCGCCACGCGTTCGCGGTGTTCGCGCTGCTCGGCGCGGCGGACGCAGCACGCGCTCAAGCGCCGTGTCCGCCGGGCACCGTCCCGCTGTGTCCGACGACGGCGCCGAATTGGCCCGGGCCGGCGAACTATCCGTTCGTCGCCGCCGCTCCCGGCGACGAAGCCGCATCGCTCGGCGACGTCGACGCGGACGGCATCACCGACTTGCTGGTCTCCGATCACGATCTCGCGAACTGGGTCGCGGTCTTCGGCGGCCGCGCGCACTACGTCTTCGACTCGATCACGTACCCGACGAACGTGATCGGCGATCTGCCGCTGATCTGGGCCGCCGCCGCCGAATCGAGCGACAGCGTCGACTTCGGCTGGGAAGTGCAACCGGCCGGTGACCTGAACGGCGACGGCATCGCCGAGATCCTGGTCGGTGATCCGGGGCTCCGCACGCCGACCGTCCACGCCGGCCGCGCGATCCTCTACACGAGCGTCCCGGGTTCGCCGGTCTCATGGCAACGCGCCATCGTCTTCACTGGACCGAACCTTGGCACAAGCTCGGCTCCGGTGAGCAGCGCGTTCGGCTGGTGCGTCGCGTCGGCGGGCGACATGAACGGCGACGGCGTCGACGACGTCGTGATCGGTGCGCCGCGCGCGAACGGCAGCGGCTCCGGCGATGCGTACTTGTTCGACGGCGTGCGGCTCGCCGACCTGCTCTCCGGCTCGCCGCTGCCGGCCACGCTCGCGCACACGGACGGCGTTCCGCTCGCAAGCCGCGTGACGCCTTCGAGCAGCGTGCCGTCGACGGCAGGCGGGAGCTTCGGCACCGTCGTCATGGGCGTTGGCGATATCGACGGCGACGGCCGCGACGACATGATCGTCGGCGCTCCGAGCGCCACGAATACGGCGGGCGACGACGACGCGGGCGCCGCGTACGTGTTCACGTGGCCGGCTGGTGAGGCCAACCCGGAGCTCTTGCTGGCGGACCAAGGCACGTGTCCGGACGACTTCTTCGGCTACGAGGCGTCCGCGGTCGGCGACGTGCTCCCGGAGAGCGGCGGCACTCCGCGCAACGAGTATGCCGTCGGCGCGATCCAACAGGATCTCATCGCATCGCCGAACGGGTACTCCGGCGGGTACCTGCAAGTGCGCACGTTCGCCGCGCCGAAAGCGTCGGCGCTCGTGTACGAGGAACGCAACCCCGCGGCGCCTTCGCCCGCGTCGGCGTGTCTGCCGCCCGCACACAGCTACAGTCACGTGCGCTTCGGTGCGTACCTCGCGGGCGACCCGGACAACGACGGCGACTCGCGCGACGCCGATTTCGACGGCGACGGTCGGGGCGAACTCGTCCACGGCGACTACTTCCATCGGGGACCGTCGAACGAATTCGCCGCGGGAGCCGTCTGGGTCTACGGGAGCGACGCCGTCAACCATGCGACGCTGCCGGCCGACCGCTGCGCTGCGGACGCAGCGATCGCGCTCGACCTCGATCCGCCGACCGCGGTCGGCTCGGCGACCGAGATCTCGCTCGGCGAAGCGACTGCGTTCCTGCCGATGGCGAGCGCCACGGGCGACTTCACCGAGGACTTCCCGCGCTACGCCGTCTCCGCGGACGTGCCGAATGCCGCGTCGTCGCGCCAGATCGAAGTGCACACGCTCTACGGCGCCGCCACGGTCGAAACGAGCCTCGACGGAGCTCCGCAACCGACGCTGCGTTGGCTGTCGTACTCAGGTGCCGACACGTCGCTGCACTGGTTCGACGGCAAACTCGAGTTCGAAGCCACCGATCCGGAGTACGGCCTCGTGCTGGCGATCAGCACCGAGATGGGCTCGTTCGATTGGGACGACGGACTGTTCGGCCCGTTCCCGCTCTCGCCGGCGCCGAACACTGGAACGCTGCTCTACGCGTGGACCGGGGCGAACCACCCGACGCTCGCCGATCTCGTGTCGCCGCCCTTCGGCATGGTCGAGTTCACCTACTTCCCGCCGAACACGGTCTCACCGTCGGCAACGCCACAGGAGCGGTACGTCTCGCTGTCCGCCGCCGATCACTGCGGCGCGTACGCCGGCCAGCAAGTGTTCGCGCAAGTGATCGAGTTCGATCTCAACGCGCCGGCGACCAGCGCGCGAGCCTCCGACCTCGTGATCCTGCGGCTCGCTCCGTGAGGCTGACGCGCACCCACTGAAGTGTTCGTCACTGCGCGCGACGAGCTGCCGCCGCGAACCCGGCTCGACCGGCTCGCGGCGGCCTCCTGGTCGCGCGCTGTCCGTTCGGCGACGGCATGCGCGGCTCGTTCAGCCGCGTGGCGCGACCGCTCGGCCACCGAGCTTCGTCGCGTCGGCCGCCGCGGAGGCGGCGAGCGCCGCGAGCTCGCGCGCGAAGCGCGGATGGGCCGCGAACGCGCGCGCCGACGGAGCTTCGCTCCGGCCGGACTTCGCGCGGATCGCGCGGACCAAGGCGCTGCGGTCGCGCGCACTCCAGCGAGGCAGTTCCGGCAGCAGACAGAGCAACGGTGCGAGCGCCGCGAACGCGCGGCGTTCGGGTTCGGGCCAACGCGCGAAGTCGCGTTCGGCGAGAGCCTTCGTCGCACGGCGCGTGCACGCTTCGCTCGCTGCTGCGCGATCGCCACCGAACTCGCTCGCGATCCGCCGGCTCTGCAGCGCGCCGAGCGTTCCGAGATCGAGCGGCCTGCACGCGCCGTTCGAGAGATCGAAGTACGCCTCGGTGTGCGAGAGGCGCACGAGCATGCGCCGATCGCTGCGGTAACCGGGCTCGCGCGCCATCCGCGCTTCTTCGGCGCGAGCGAGCGTCTCGACGTCGGGGTTCGTCGGCTTGAACCCGAGCTTGCGATAGAACCAGAACGCGCCACTCGCGAGCGCGTCCTCGTTCTGCTCCCCCATCCCGTAGCGCGTCAGGAAGAAGTGCTCGACGCCGAGCCGCTGGTGCAGCACGCGCATCAACTGCGCGTAGACGAAGCGGATCTCGCCGCCGCGGAACTCCGGGAACAGGTTGATGCCCATCTCGCACGTGCCGAAGAGCACGCTCGCGGGCCCGTAGGCGATCGGCACGCCGTTCTTCGTGACCAGGAAGAAGTGCAACGATTCGAGCGCGCTGCGCCGTTCCGGTCGCACGCCGGAGAGCACGATGCCTAGGCCGCGGCCGCAGTCGACGAGCTCGACGTCCTCGTCGCTCGCGAACGTCAGCGGGTAGATCTCGAGCGCGCGCGCCGCGAGCGTCGCGAGGGCGACGTCGAGCACGCGACGCGCGGCGGCGCGTGAGAGGAGCTTCGGTTTCGCGAGCCGCTCGCGGATCGCCGGCTCGAGCGGGAAACGCTCGCGCTCGATCTCGGTCGTCTGGAAGTGCAGCGCCGCGCACGGGAGCTCTTGCTCGATTCGACCGGTGCCCGGCCGCTCGAGGTGATAGAGGATCGGCACGCCGCACGCGTCCCAGAGCTGCGCGCGCACGCGCGGCGGAAGCTCGGCGCGGCGGAAGAGGCCGAGCAGGAACTCGAGATCGCTCGTGAGCTCGGCCGGCCGCACGCGCACGCACCACGCGCGCAGCGTGAGGCCCTCTTCCTCGAGGCCTTGGTCCTCGCCGGGGGCCAGCACGATGCTGAGCGAGTCGCTGAACGCCGCGTCGTCCTCCCATTCGTCCCAGTCGATCTCGAGCGCGCCCGGGAAGAGCCGGACGAGCTCGATCACGACGTCGAACGAAAACGTGTGCGCGAGCGCTGAACCCGGCACGCCGCTGTCGAAGAGCGCCGTCGAGAACGCACCGTCGCGCAGGCGGTCGACACGTTCGCGCAAGCTCGCCGCGAGCTCCTGCACGGCGCCCCGCAACTGCAAGTCGTCCGGATAGGCCCGCGCGAACTCGAGCGCGTCGTGGAGCTCGCGCAACGCTCGCGCGGACCACGCCGAGCGCGCGGCGAGCGCCTTCAGGAGCTCCCGCTTGCGGACGCCGTTCTGGACGCCGAACGACCGCGTGAGCGACACGAACTGCGCAAGCTCGGGATGCACGACCATCCGCGCAGCTTAGCTGCGCAGCGCGCCGCGTCGATTCGCTCGCGCGGCGCTCACGCCGGTCGGAAGAACAGCCGATCGGCCGAGCCGGTGCCCGAGAAGTACTTGTCCTGCCAGCCGTCGCTCTCGTCGAGGTCGCTCCACGCGCTCGGACCGTGCTGCTTGCGGTTCCAACGCCAACGGAAGTGGTCGTACACGTCGAGCACGTGCGCCGCATACGCCTCGGCGATCGGTCGGTTCTGCTTCAGGACCAGCAGGTTCTCGTCGTTCGCGTACGAAGCCTTGAAGCCGAGGTTGTGGCTGCCGGTGATGACGACCGAGTTCGGCGAGAACGGGTCGATCACCAGGATCTTGTCGTGGATCACGGCGTGGCCGAGCTTGTAGAGCTCCTTCTGCCAGTACGAGAAGTCCTCGGCGATGCCTTGGACGCCCGAAAGATGGCCGTCGACCTTCGGCGAGCGGTGGTAGAGGTCGACCGACGCCTCTTGGACCTCGGTGGAGTCGGTCAACGCGCCGCGCACGAAGAACGGTTCGCCGGCGTCGCGTTTGGCGCGGAAACGTTCGCGCAGGCGCGTCAGGAAGCTCGGCGAGCCCGGGATGAACGCGAGGAAGAGCACGCCGTGCTCGGCGGCGTCGATGCAATCGAAGACTTCCGCGAGGTCGACGGGCGTCGGTGGGTTCTTCGGCTTCGTCTGCTGCGGCGTGTTCGGCGAGAACCACACGCGCACCTTGCCGTGACCCGCGCCGAGCGACGCCGCGGCCTTCGGCACGGCGTTGGCCGCGCGGAACTCGCTCGCCTGCGCCGCGCCGTCGGCTTTCAACGCGCGCCAGTACGCGAGGTACTTGCGAGCGAGCGACGACGACTCGATCACGATCACGTTGTTCGTCTGCGCGCAGAGCCCGGTCGAGGTCCAGTTGGTGCTGCCGGAGAGCACCGCGCGCGGCGTGCCGTGCTTGTCGACCCAGACGACGAACTTGTTGTGACCGATGTGGCCGGCGCCCAGCATCCGGTCGCTGACCTTCCACTTCGCCGCGTGCAACGCCTGGCGCGCGGCTTCGTTCGTCGCATCGTCGTCGCCCGTGTTCGAGAGCACGATCTCGATGTCCTCGCGCTTCATCGCGAGCAACTTGGCGACGAGCTCGGGATCGGCGAGCTCGTAGAGCGCCGCGTAACACTTGCCGCCCGAGCGTGCCGGACGATCGAGGAAGTCGAGCAGCGCGTCGTTCGCTTCGCCGGCGAGTCGCTCGCGCAACGGATCGTGCGGTTGGCCGATGCGCTGGCGCAGGACGTTCGAGTTCGGGCCGCCCGAGCTCGATTGCGGCAGCGCGCTCGCGATCGCTTGCGTCGAAATGATGCCGCGGTTGAACCACACCGAGACCGGCCCGTGCGTCTCGACGAGCGACACCGGCGCGGTCTCGAGCGCGAGCTCGTCGGCGGGTTCGAGCTGCGTCGGGGTGCCGACCATCGGCACGATGCGATAGCGATAGGTCCCGCCGCGCGGCGCGAAGACGTCCTTCCACTGGAACTTCTGGATCGGCCAGCGTGTCGTGCGCTCGAACCGCCGCCCGTCGCCCGCGACGGCTTGGAAGCCGACCATCGACTCGAGCCACGTGCGCTGACCGGTGTCCTCGTCGATGCGCTCGATCGCGAAGCCGAGGCAGCCGTCGACCTTCGCGTCGGTCTGCCACCAGAGATACGCGACGTCGTTGTTGGCGAATGCGAGAGCGGGCATGGGGATCCTCCGATGCGCGAGCGGCGCGAGTCGTCGTCAGGGGCCGCGGAGAGTCGTTCGAACGCGAAATGCTCGGGCGTCAGGCGCCGAGCGGCTCACCCGGCCGCCAACCGCGCGCGCCGAGGCCTTGCAGCAGCTCGAGCGCCGCCGTGCGTTCGGAGTGGCACAGGAAGAAGAGCAGGTCGCCGGGGCGCGACCACTCGAGAGCGCGTTTCATCGCGTCGAGCTCCGTCGGCGCGTCCTCGATCCGTTCGCGCGGGATGCCGAGCTGCGCGAGCTCGTCGTGGATCACCGCGGGCACGGCGCCGAGTTCACGACCGCGCAGGTATGCGGGCATCTCCTTGACGATCACGAAGTCGGGCACGCGCTTGCACGCGATGCGCACGAGCTCGCGGATCGATTCGTCGCTGCGGTCGCCGGCTTGACCGAGCAGCACGGCGCGACGTTTGCCGTCCAAGCGCTCGACCATGTCGAAGAACGCGTGGTACCCGTGCGGGTTGTGCGCGAAGTCGAGCAACACTCGCACGCCGCCGAGCTCGAAGACGTTGAGTCGACCGGGATTCTGCGTCGGATCGCCACGGAAGCTCGCCAGGCCCTTCGCGAGCGCTTCGGCCGAGAAGCCCATGCGGTCTGCGAGCGCGAGCGCCGCGAGCGCGTTCGCGACGTTGTGCCGCGCGGCGCCACCGAGCGCGATCGGCACGTGAGCGACGTCGGTGATGCGTCGAGTCTCGCCGCCGCGGACGAGCAGGAGCGCGGGCTCGTCGTAGATCGCCGCGGCGCCGCCCGCCGCGACGTGGCGCTTCACGAGCTCGTTCCTCGGATCGAGCGTGAACCACAGCAGCTTGCCGGCGTAGCCCTGCGCGCGCGCAACGAGCAACGGATCGTCGGCGTTGAGCACGAGGCAGCCGTGCTTCTCGACGGCTCGCGTGATCACCCACTTCGCGGCGACCATCGTCTCGACGTCGTCGACGCCCCACTCGCCGAGGTGGTCCTCCGCGACGTTCAGGAGCGCCGCGGCGTCGACGCGCGGCAACACGAGCCCGCGCCGCAGCATTCCGCCGCGCGCGGTTTCGAGGATCGCCGCTTCGACGCGCTCGTCGCGCAGCACGAGCCGCGCGCCTGCCGGGCCGGAGTAGTCGCCGCGATCGAGCTCGACGTCGCCGACGTGCACCCAATCGGTCGACGAGACACCCGGCGTCTTGCCGGCGGCGCGCACGATCTCGCCGACCAGCCGCACCGTCGTCGACTTGCCGTTGGTGCCGGTCACCATCACGCACGGCACGTCGTGCACGCGCTGCCAATCGATCGAGTCGACCGACGGGATCGCGTTGGTCGGGAACGAGATCGCTCCGGAGCCCATGCCGATCGACGTGACTCGATCGTCGGGCAGGAACGCGACGTGACGGCGCGCCGCTTCGCGCGCGAGGCCGCGTTGACGCTTGCGTTGGCCACGTTCGCGGCGCAAACCGGCGGCGAGCTTTTCGCGGTCGGGCTCGAGCTCGGGCGCTGGCGCTCCGGAGAGGATCGCCTGCGTCGCGCGGAACGCCCACTCGTTCACTTCGGTCGCCGTGTAGAGCGAATCGATCGGCGCGCTGGTGGCGAGCGACGCGCCGCCTTGGAAGCGGCGCACCTTGAGCTCGGATCCGTCGAAGTCGAGCGCCGCCAGCATGCGCGCGAGCTGCTCGGGGTAGATCTCGTGGAAGCGCGCGAGCTCGGCGGGCTCGAGTGAGACGTCGAGCACCGCCGACGGCCGCTCCCAATGCAGATTGGGCCCCGGAACGCGGCGCGAATCGCGGATCTCCATCGCCGGCCTCCGCGCGTTTCGTTCAGTCGTCGACTTCGCGCGCGAGGCGCACGCCGCGTTCGTCGCGGACGATCTGCTCGCCTTCGAGCGAGTAGAAGTTGGTCGCAGGTGCCGTCTCGAGCTTGAGCGGCGCCGGCGCTTCGACCGGGGCCGCGCTCGTGTCGGAACGGAAGCTCGTGATCTGCTTCCACGTACGCGCGATCTGGTCGCCGAAGATCAGCATCAGGTCGCCGCGCTTGCCGAGCGCGAGCGCGGCGTCGACCGCCTTGCGCTCGTCGGGGATCACTTGGATCTTCGCGTCGGGCACGCCGCGCTCGAGCAACGTCGCACGCAGCATGTTCGGCACTTCGTCCGACTTGCGGCCACGCAGCGCGTCGTCGCGGCGCACGATGTAGACGTCGAAGCGCCCGGCGCAGATCGCCGCGATCTCGCGGATGTCCTGGTCGCGCCGGTCACCGGGCGCGGCGAGCACGAGGATCTTCTTGCCGCGCGGCTCGAGCCGCTCGACGAGCTGGCACATCGCTTCGACGGCCGGCGGGTTGTGGCCGTAGTCGAGGATCACCTTGAACGGGTGCCCGTCGTAGATGTTCATCCGACCGGGCGTCTGGAAGAAGCTCGTGTCGAACGTGCGCAGGCCGTGACGGATGTCGTCGAGCTTGACGCTCATCGAAAACGCCATCGCCGCGGCGAACATCGCGTTCTGCACGTTGTGCATCGCGCGGCCTTCGAGCGTCGCCGGGATCAAGTGCGTCCACAGGAGCGGCATGTGCGCGCCCTTGTCGTAGAGCGTGATCATGTGTCCGTTGATGCCTTCTTCGAGCACCACGGCGCGCCCGCCGGAACGGATGTGCTCCTTCACCAACGCGTGGTGCGGATTCATCGTCACGTAGCAGACGAACTTCGCCTGCGTGTAGTCGGCCATCCGCAGGCAGTACGGATCGTCGGCGTTGAGCACCGCGGTGTCCTTCGCGATCTCGACGACGATGCGCTTCACTTCGGCGAGCTCTTCGAGCGTGTCGATGCCGCGCAGGCCGAGGTGGTCCGCTTGCACGTTGAGCACTGCGCCGACGTTGCACTTGCGGTAGCCCATGCCGCTGCGCAGGAGCCCGCCGCGCGCCGTCTCGAGCACCGCGACGTCGACCGACGGATCGCGCAGCACCATGCGCGCCGCGGTCGGACCGGTCATGTCGCCTTCGACGGTCAAGTGGCCGTCGATGTAGACGCCGTCGGTCGTCGTGAGCCCGACGTGGTGGCCGACGAGCTTGAAGATGTGCGCGAGCATGCGCGACGTCGTCGTCTTGCCGTTCGTGCCGGTGATCGACGCGATCGGGATGCGCGTCGGCGTGCCCGGCGGGAACAGCATGTCCATCACTTTGCCCGCGACGTCGCGCGGCGTGCCTTCGCTCGGGCTGACGTGCATGCGGAAGCCCGGCGCGGCGTTGACTTCGCAAATCGCGCCGCGGTTCGCGTTGAACGACTGCGTGATGTCCGGCGAGATGAAATCGATGCCCGCGACGTCGAGACCGATCGCCTTCGCGGCGCGCACGGCCATCTCGACGTTGTCGGGGTGCACGACGTCGGTGACGTCGATCGCCGTGCCGCCGGTCGACAGGTTGCCGGTCGAGCGCAGGAACACTTTTTCGCCCGTCGGCGGCACCGACTCGCGCGTCAGGCCCTTCTCGGCGAGCAAACGCTCGGCCTGCGCGTCGAACTCGAGGCGCGTCAGCACCTTCTCGTGTCCGACGCCGCGGCGCGGATCCTGGTTCACGAGCTCGACGAGCTCCGCGATCGTGTGTTTGCCGTCGCCGACGACGTGTCCGGGCACGCGCTGCGCGACGGCGACGAGTTCGCCGTTGACGACGAGCATGCGGTAGTCGTTGCCGAGGATCAGGCTCTCCACGATCACCGTGCGGCTGATCTCCTTCGCGGTCGCGAACGCGGCGCGCACCTGTTCGGCCGTCGTCAGGTTGATCGACACGCCGCGGCCGTGGTTGCCGTCGAGCGGCTTGACCACCACCGGGAAACGGATGCGCTCGGCGGCGATCACCGCTTCGTCGGCGTTGTAGACGAGCTCTTGGCGCGGCACCGGCAGACCGAGGTCCGACAGGATGCGGTTGGTCTCTTCCTTGTCCGACGCGATCTCGACGGCGATGTGGCGCGTCTCGCTGGTGATCGTCGCTTGGATGCGGCGTTGGTACTTGCCGTGGCCGAACTGCACGAGCGAGTACTTGTTCAGCCGGAGCCACGGGATGTCGCGCTCTTCGGCGGCGCGCACGAGGGAACCGGTGCTCGGTCCGAGCGTGCGGCGCTGCGCGTAACGGATGAAGTTGTCGCGTTCGCGCGCGAAATCGAAGTCCGCGAGCGCGTCGGCGGGCCGCAGCTCGGGCGGCAGCAGACTGTGCAAGAGCGCGAGCGCGATCTTGCCGGCCTCGAGACCGACCTCTTGCTGCTCGTACTGGTAGACGACGTGGTACTGCGCGTGATCGTTCGTCGAACGCGTCTTGCCGAACGTCACTTTCGCGCCCGCGACGTTCTGGAGCTCGATCGCGACGTGCTCGAGCACGTGGCCGAGCCACGTCCCTTCGCCTTCGCGCAAGCGCCGCAGGAAGCCGCCCGCTTCGCCGAAGCTGCAGCCGTGCTCGGCGAGCCCGGGCAACGCGACGAGCAAGCCGTCGATGAAGCGTTCGCCGAGGCGCGTCGTCGGCCACGCCTCGAGTTCGCCGAGGTCGAGCGTCAGACGGATGACGGGGAAATGCGCGTAGAGGTTCGGTCCGAGGTAGACCGACGTCGCCAGGATCTTCATGGACGGATTCAGCGTTGCTCGGAGTGCTTGAGCGCGGGCTCGGCGACGCGCGTGTGCAGGTTGTAGCGGTCGCCGCGGACGAGGATGTGGAGCTTGACGCCGAGCAGCGAGACGGGCTCGCCCTTCTGCGCGGAGTACGCGAGGTCGGCGGACGTGTATTCGATGTTCGACGGGTCGACGATGGTCAGGCCGCCGGTGCCGACGACTTCGACGGTCTCTTCGGCATCGATGAACGCCGCCGTGTTCTCGTCGAGCCCGACGCCGATCGCGAACGGGTTGTACGCGAGCGCGGTCAGCAGCCGGCCGAGTCGGTCGCGTTGGCGGAAGTGCTGGTCGACGATGATGCGGTTCGTCAGTCCGAGTCCCGGCGCGAGCGCGACCATGCCGTGGCGCGGCGTCGAGCCTTCGTCGCCGAACGCGATCATGTGTTCGGAGAGGAAGGCGGCGCCGGCGGACGAGCCGGCGATGTGCAGACCGCTCTGGTTCTTGAGGCGCAGCAGCTTCGCCGCGGGCGTGCCACCGAGCGTCGTCGAGAGCCGCAGTTGGTTGCCGCCGGTCAGGAACACGCCGTCGGATTCCTCGAGGATCTCGAGCCAGTCTTCGCGACCGCAATCGGCGCGCGACTCGAACGGCAGGACGACGGAGCGGAGCACGCCGAGCTCGAGGAAGAACTCCTCGTAGGTCTGCCCGGTCGAACGTTCGCTCGACGCGGTCGGGATCACGGCGATGCGCGCGTTCTTGCCGCCGCAGAGCTTGACGAAGCGCTTGAGGATCGCCGGGTCCTGGACTTTGTCGATGGCTCCGCCGATCGGGATGATGTAGCCGCGCGTCACGTGGGGTTCTCTCGTTGTGGGACGAGCCTCGGCTGCTCCGCGCGAGCGGAACGACCTAGCCCTCGAACGGGCCGCGCACGACCGGCTCGCCGTCGATCACGTGCCAGCGACCCGCGCACATAACATCCGTGACACGATTGGATTCGTCAAGGACGGCGAAGTCCGCAGGCAGGCCGGAATCGATGCGACCGCGACCTTCGAGGCGCAACACGCGGGCGACGTTCGACGTGAAGGCCGGCAGCGCGCGTTCGAGCGGCAGGCCGCGAGCGACGAGCTCGGCGAGCGTGCTCGCGAGCGCCGACGGCGAGCCGACGCCCATCTCGACGATCCGCCCCGACGCGTCGAACTCCGGGAGGCAACCGCCGGAGTCGGAGCTGATCGTGATGCGCTCTGGCGCGCCGCCGCGTTCGAAGTAACGGAGCAGCGCATCGGCCGCGCTCCACGCGTCCTCGCCGTCCGCGACCGGGAAGGCCGTGACGTCGATCGTCACGCCGCGCGCCGCGAGCGCACACGCTTCGTCGAAGAGCGCCTTGCGCCGGTTGACGTGCGTCGGATACCAGCTCGACGCGGGCAACTCGCTCTCGTCGAGCGCTCGACGCACGAACTCGAGTCCGCGTGCGCCGTCGCCGAGGTGCAAGTGCGTCACGCCGGCCTTGTTCGACATCAAGCCGCCGACGTAGGCGTCGCTCGCGATGCGCAGCAGCTCGTCGAACGTCGGCTGCGACGAGCGCCGATCACTGATCGCGACTTCGCCGATGCCGACGATCGGCTCGACGAGCGCGACGTCGCGACGCACCGAGCCCGTCAACGTCGTCGGCGGCACGTGGTAGCCGCCCGTGTAACACCACGCGCCGAGCCCGTGCTCGCGCAACGCGTACGTCGCTGCGACGAGCTCCGCCGTCGAGCGGACGCAGTCGTCGGTGCCGAGCAGGCCCACGACGCTGGTCACGCCGGCGGTCGTGAAACGCGAGGGCGGCACCGGCGGCACACGCGTCGCGAACCCGGCCTCGCCGCCGCCGCCCGTGACGTGCGCGTGGCCTTCGATCAAGCCGGGCACGAGCCGCTTGCCGCGGAAGTCGCGCACTCGCGTGGCGAGGCCGCTCGGCGCCGCGAGCTGCGTGCCGAGCGCGAGCACACGCCCCGACGCCACCAGCACGTCCTGCTCGCCGAGAGCCTCGGGCGCGAACACCGTGACGTTGCGCAGGAGATCCAACATTCGGCCATTGTGCGCCGCGCGCCCGCCCCGACCAAGCCAAGAGCCGTCGTCACCGCGCAGGCGCCGCTCGCACGCGCCGCGCGGCGGACGAGCCGGCGAATTCGCGACGGAATCCGCGCGCGCTCGGGCCCGAAAACGAACCCGACACGCGCGCCGTCACCGTTCCGTGGAGAATCGCGACGCCAATCCAGCTCGCTCGGGATGCAGTCGTCGACCGCGCCCCACCGCGCTCCCCCCCCCGCGCCCCGCCGCGCCCCCCAGCGCCTCACCGTACCGTGGCGCCGGCGCTCCCGATCCCCCTTCGAGGCTTGCCATGCTCTTCCGTCGACCGCTCCACGTGCTCACGATCTCTTCCGCTCTCACGCTCGCCGCTTCGGCAGACGTCGTGGTCGTCGATGCGACCTCGCCGTACTCGAGCGACTTCGCGCAGATCTCCGACGCGATCGCCGTCGCGGCGAACGGCGACACGGTGCTCGTCCGCACCGGCAACTATTCGGGCTTCACGGTCTCGGGCAAAGCGCTCGCGATCCTCGCCGAGCCCGGCGCGACGGTGACGATCGCGGGCACGGTGCGCATCGACCACGTGCCGGCCGGAACCTCGCTCGTGCTGTCCGGTCTGCACGGCACCGGCGGCGCGCCGGATTACCTCGGACTGTACGTGCGCGACAACGTCGGCGCGGTGCGCATCCAAGACTGCACGTTCACGGGCGCCGCGCACAGCTCGTTCACCACCGGCGACGGTGACGGAGCGGAAGGCGCCGTCGTCGACGCTTCGAGCGGCGTGAGCTTCGCGCGCTGCACGCTGACCGGTGGCCAACCGGGCTACTCGCAGAATTGCTGCGACTACGGCTACACCGGCGGCCACGGCCTCTGGGCACGCGGCACGCCGGTCGCGCTCTACGACTGCGCGTTGGTCGGCGCACAGGGCAGTTGGGGCGGTTGGGGCGGCTTCGGCGGCAATGGGCTCCAGCTCGAGAGCTTCGGCGTCTTCGCGTCGGGCACGAGCTTCACCGGCGGCGACGGCGGCACCGGAGACGACTTCATCTGGGCGGTCGGCGGCGACGGAGGCAACGGCATCGACGCGAAAGCGAGCGCGCAGGTGCGGCGACTCGATTGCACCGCGTTCGGCGGCGCGGGCGGTGGGTACTGGATCGCCGGGCAGAGCGGAGTCCCCGGCGTCGCGACGACCGGCGCCGGGCTCTACTTCACGATTCCCGGCACGGCGCGGAAGCTCGCGGGGCCGGCGCTCGCCGCGGAAGGCGCGACGGTCACGCTCTCGCTCACCGGCGTCCCCGGTGATCGCGTCTATCTGCCGAGCTCACTGCGCCCGACCTTCCAGTACTTGCCGGCGCTGCACGGCATCGCGCTCGTCGCTTGGCCGATGAAGATGACGTTCACGCCGCTCGGCATCGTGCCCGCGACGGGCGTGCTGACGTTCCAAGTCGCGGCCGACGACCTGGTCGACGCGAGTGGCGCGCGCGTGCGGCACCTGCAGGCTTACGTGTCGTCGAGCGCGAACGGGACGTTCCTCTCCGGACCGCTCGACTTCACCACGTTCGAGTGCGCGATCAGCGGCGACTGCAACCAGAACGGCTTGCCGGACTTCTGCGACGTCGCGAGCGGCACGAGCCAGGACTGCGACGGCAACGGCGTGCCCGACGAATGCGATCTCGCCGCGAACCTGCTGCCGGACTGCAACGGCAACGGCGTCGCGGACGCCTGCGACATCTCGAGCGGCACGAGCAGCGACTGCAACGCCGACGGCGTGCCCGACGAATGCAGCCTCGACTGCAACCAGAACGGCATCGCCGACGCGTGCGACATCGCGAACGGCACCAGTCTCGACGTGAACGCGAACGGCGTCCCGGACGAGTGCCAGAGCGCGAGTGACGTCTACTTCGTCTCGCCGACGGGTTTGCCGCTCGGCGACGGCTCGCTCGCGTCGCCGTTCGACTCGATCTCGAAGGCCGTCGGCTACGCGATCGACGGCAACCAGGTCGTCCTGCTCGACGGCGTGTACACGGGCGCGGCGAACCGCGACGTCGACTTCGGCGGCCGCGCGATCATCGTGCGCGGCCTGCACGGCGCCGCGAACACGATCGTCGACTGCGAAGCTGCCGGACGCGCGTTCGTGTTCCGCAGCGGCGAACCGCAGGCCGCGGGTCTCACGGGCGTGACGATCCGCGGAGGCTCGGCGGACCTTGCGACGACCGACGCCAAACGCGGCGGTGGAGTGATCGTGCGCGATGCGAGTCCGACGTTCGTCAACTGCGTGTTCGAGGACTGCACGGCGCCGAACCTGGGCGGCGCCGTCGGCGTCGCCGGCGACGCGCACCCGCGGTTCGTGAACTGCGAATTCAGCGGCAACTTCGCGAACCAAGGCGGTGCCATGACCGTCGGCAGTTTCATCGAGCCGGTGCTCGCAACGCTCGAACTCGAGCAGTGTTCGTTCACGGAGAACGACGGCTTCTCCGGTGCGGCACTTTCGTTCCGCGGTACGGAGTTCTCCGTTCGCGACAGCGACTTCGAGCAGAACACCGGCGGTTTCGGCGCGGCGATTCACGCCTACAGCGGTGCGCTGCGCATCACTCGCTCGCGCTTCGTCGACAACGTCGGAACGAGCTACGGGGCGCTCAACTTCTCCTGCTCGAGCCTCGACATGCAAGGCTGCACGATCGCCGGCAACTCGACGACACCGAACAACGGAGCCGCCGCCGGGATCTACGCGAGCGCGACCGGCCACGTGCGCATCGACGACACGCTCTTCGAGAGCAATCGCCTCGGCGCAGCCGCTGCGCTGCGCATCGACGGAACACCCGGCGTCTCGGTGACGAACTGCACCTTCGCGCACAACGTCGGCGACTACTACGGCGGCATCTACTTGGTCTCGTGCCCCAACGTCTCGATGCTGAACTGCGTCGTCTGGCGCGACGACGCGCCGAGCGCGACGCCGCCGATCGGGCTCTACAACACGCTGCTGCGCGTCGGATACAGCGTCATCGAGGGCGGCCAAGCCGGCATCGGCACGTCCTCCGGCGCCAGCGTCATCTGGGGCGCCGGCAACTCGGCCGCGGATCCGAACTTCGTCTCGATGCTCGGCCCCGACGGCGACCCCGCGACTTGGGCGGACAACGATCTGAGGCTCGCCGCGGGCTCGCCGTGCATCGACGCCGGCGACAACGCGTCACGCGCGCTCGACTTCGGCGACCTCGACGGCGACGGGGACGTGCTCGAGTTCGTGCCGTTCGACCTGCTGCTCGCGCCACGGACCGTCGACGATCCCGCGCAACCGGACACGGGTTCGGGCACGGCGCCGCTCGTCGACCTCGGCGCGTACGAACGGCAACCGTAACGCGGCGCCGTCCGCCGCCGTCGACTCGAAATCGGGAGAGCGAACGCGCAGAAATCGCGCGGCGGGCGCGTGCGAGCGGAGCGGCGCTAGCGTCGCTTCGTCGGCGCGACTTCCGCGCCGAGCCTCGAGCTCGAAAGCCCCCAACACGGAGGAACTCGAAGATGGTCCTGTCTCGTGTCCAGAAGCTCTTGTTCGCGCTCCCTGCGTTCGCCGCCGTCAGCCTCGCGCTCGCCGCCGGACCCACCGCTCAAGCGACGGACGGCTCGGCGAGCGCAGCGCTCGTCGCGACGTCCGACGACGGCGATTGGGTCGACGAGCTCGCGGTCTCGAACTGCACGTACTACAGCAACGCGAGCTACACGACGGTCGTCGGCCGGTTCGGCTACGACTGCTGCAACAACCCGGTCGCGTGGGGCAAGAAGTCCGCCTTCAAGATCTGCGGCGGCTGCTTCCCGTGCGTGCCGCCTGGTCCGTGACCCCAGCAGAGCGCAAGACACGCCCCAGAGGGCGGCCGGCCGCCTTCGTTCACCTCGGCGGGCGGCTCGGCCGCCCGCGTTCGACTCCGCGGGCGGCTCCGACGCGCGCGTTCACCTCGGACGGCGGCGCCGCCGCCCGCGTTCGACTCGGAGGGCGGCTCTGCCGCCCTCGTCCACCTGGGACGGCGGCGCTTCTCGGCGTGCTCCGGAGCGCGCGACGGTGATGCGGCGTTCAGCCGCCGCGCACCGCGCGGGTCGCGAGGTAGAGCGGCAGGAACTTCGAGAGTGCGTCGGCCTTCGCGTCCTCGAAGAGGTGCGTGAGCGCGAGTCCCGCCTCGAGCTGACCGCCGAGCAACTCCTCGAGCGAGTGGCTGAACACGAACGGCTCGTTGGCGGAGCGCAGCGCGGCGAGTTCGTCCGCGCCGAGGCGGCTCTCGTCGGTGTACGGCAAGGGATGGCGCACGCGCACTTCACCGCGCTCGGCCGCCTGCTCGTCGAACACGTAGTAAACCGGGTTGACGAAGCCCGCGAGCAACACGCCGCCGGGCCGCAACACGCGCGCGACTTCGCGCCACACGGGAAGCACGTCCGGGACGAACGCATTCGAACAGGGATGCACGACGAGCTCGAACGTGCGCGCGTCGAACGCGGAGAGGTCGCGCATGTCGCCTTCGACGGTCGTGAGCTCGAGACGTTCGCGCTCGGCGACCAGACGGTCCTGCGCGAGCTGCGCCGGCGAGTTGTCGAAGACCGTCACCCGCGCGCCCGCGGCCGCCAGGATCGGACCCTGTTGGCCCCCGCCGCTCGCGAGGCACAGCGTGCGCGCGCCGCGAAGCTCCGGGAACCACGCATGCGGCACCGGTTTGGTCGGCGTGAGCACGATCGACCAGTCGCCGCGGCGCGCGCGCTCGATCACGTCGCTCGCGACGGGCACCGTCCAACGATTGCCGCGCGCGACCTGGGCGTCCCACGCACGCCGGTTGTAGTCGCGGATGTCCATCGCCAGCGCAACGCGGGGCTCAACACCACGCGTTGTTGAGCACTTCGCCCATGCCGCCGGCGCCGGGGACGATGTAGCCCTTCTCGTTGAGCCCGCGTTCGCGCTCCCAGTGCGTGCCGGGCACCGTCGCGAGCACGTCGCTCGGCGAGAGCCCACGATCGAGCCGCGCCGTGTAGATCACGGCGTCCGCGAGCGCGGTCGTCACCTTCTTCAGGTACTCCGGCGTCGCCATCATCGGCATCGCGATGATGCGCGCGGGCTCGCCATGGTGCTCGCGATAGTGGTCGACGGCGCGCAACGTCGTCGACCCGGTCGCGCCCATCGGATCGGGCAGGAGCAGGATCGAGCCCGCGACCGAGCCGCCGATCTTCGAGCCCGAGAGATCGACGCCGACCACGTGGCCTTTCGCGTCGGAGACGCGCGCCATGTTCAAGTGGTCGAGCCGCACGTTCTCCGGCGGCAACACGCTGGTCAGCATCTCGAAGCACGTCTGCGACGGCACGATGCCGGCGCGGATCACGTCGACGACGACGACGCGCGTCGCGGGATCGAGGACTTCGCCTTTGAAGACGCCTTCCTTCGGATGCAGTTCCTGCATCCGCGTCGGCACTTCGGCGGCGATCCGCGGGAACTCGCGGCCGGCGACGGCGACGAGCAGCGCCTGGTAGATCGAGCGCAGGATCGCCGTCATCTCGGGGTGGCGCACGTGCGGACTCGAGAGCCGCGCGAGCGCCGAGAGCAGATACAGGTTGTCGAGCACGTGCACGCGCGGGCCGTAGCGGTGCTCGAGCTCCCAACGCAGCTCGCCGCGCGCCGTCATGCGCGCGCCTCGGCGTCGTGCGAGCCCGGCGCTCCCGCGGCGACGGCGCGAGCGAGCGCATCGACGAGCCGCGGCACGTCCGCCGCCGGCGTCGAGCACAGCGCGATGCGCACGCCGCCCGCTTGCGGCACGACGAAGACGTCGTCGTCGCGCATGCGCGCCGCGACGCGATCGCCGTCCTTGCAGAAGACCGTGACGAAGAAGCCGCCGTCGTAGCGCGGGTACGCGAGTTTGGCGGCCTGCGCGGCGGCGTTGAAGGCCTGCACGCGCTCGAGGAGCAGCGTGCGCAGCACGTCGCGCTCGCGATCGGCGCGGGCGCGCTGCGCCGGATCTCCGAGCAGCTCCGCGATCGCGAGTTGGCCGGCGTGGTTGCAGTTCGACCACGTGCCGCGACAGGAGTACGAAAGCGCCGCGGAGATGCGCTTGCGCTCGAGTTCGTCCGGATGCGATGCGACCAGCGCGCCGATGCGCGCGCCGTACTGCGTGAACGACTTCGACGCCGTGTACGCGACGAGCACCAGCACGTCGCCGACGAGCCGTTCCGCGTGGCGCACCCAGGCTTCCGCGGCGCCGGGCGAGAAACGGGCGTACGCGAAGTCGACGAGCAACACGATCTGGCCCTTGGGCGCCTGCTCGCGGAGCACGCGCTCGAGGTCGGCCCACTCGCGTTCGTCGAGCGCGTAGCCGGTCGGGTTGTGGCACGGCGTGTTGAGCAGGATCAGCGAGCGGCCTTGGCGCGCGAGTTGGCCGGCGAGCGCGCGCTCGAAGTTCTCGATGCCGAAGCGCCCGGCGCGATCGAACATGCCGAACGTCTCGACGCGCCGGCGGGTGTGCTCCGCGAGCGTCTTGTAGGGCCCCCAATAGAAGTCCGTGGTCAAGAGCGCCTGACCGGGCTCGAGGAAGTTGACGATCGCGTGGTGCAACGCACCTGTGCCGCCCGGCGTCGCAGCGGCGACCGACTGCGCGGCGAGCGGACCGTCGCCGTAGAGGTCGCGGATCACGAGCTCGAGGAACCGCGGCACGCCGGCGATCGGTGCGTAGCCCGCGGCCTTCTTCGCCGGCACGCGCGCGAGCGCGTCGAACACGCTCTGCATCACGGCGAGCTCGCCCGCGTCGTCCATCAGCGCGCCGAGCGTCGCGTTGATCACCTTGCGCCCGGCCGCCTTGCGCTTCGCCGCTTCGGCGTTGAGCGCGAAGATCGGGTCGTCTCCGGGACGTTCGACGCAATCGGGGATCAGGAACGAAGGTCGGACGGTCGCGGTCGCTCGCACGTTCATGCGTCTTTCTCGGCCAGGGTCGAGGGCGAGCGAGTCTAGCGCGGGCACGTGGTTCGTGCTGCCCGGCGGGCGGAGTACGCGGGGCGAGCGACGGTGCGGTCAGCGCACCAAGCCGGCGAGTCGCGTCGCGACGCGTTCGCGCTCTTCCGCGCTCGCGGCGGGGTCGGCGAAGAGCTCCGCGGCGCGCTCGAGGTGCGTGCGTGCCTCGTCGAGCCGTTCCAGCCGCTCGAGGCAGAGGCCGAGCGCGTATTCGACTCGCCCGCACGCGACGGCGTCGCCGAGCGGTTCTTCGCCCGGCGCCGCGCCACCGCGGTGGAGACCGAGCGCTTCCTCGAAGAGCGGCAACGCCCTGTCGCATTCCTCGACGTCCGAAAGGAACACGCCGAAGCCGTAGAGCGTCTCCGCGAGCTCGCGGCGCGGCGCGGAAATCGCGCGCCGGATCCGCAGCGCTTCGGTCCAACATTCGCGAGCCCGGTCGTCGCGTCGCTGGGCATGATGCAACACCGCGAGTTGCACCAACGTCGACGCGACCAGCGGATGGTCGGCGCCGAAACGCCGCGACTGCAGCGCGCTCGCTTCGTCGAGGCTCGCCGCGGCCGCCGCGTAGTCGCGCCGCGTGAGCTGCATCGCGGAGAGGTTCGAAAGCACCACCGAGAGCCCGTCTTCGCCGTCGAAGCCGAGCTGGCGGTAGGCCGACTCCGCGCTGCGCATCTCGCGTTCCGCCTCGTCGCGCTCGCCGGCGCGCCACAACACCGTCGCGAGGTTCGAACGTGTCTGCGCCGTGAGGAGTTCGGCTTCGCCGAGGATCGTCTCGCGGATGCTCAACGCTTCGCGCAGCTCCTCGGTCGCGAGCGCGAGCTCGCCGCGATCGATGTGCACGCCCGCGAGGTTGTTCAGACTCTCCGCGAGCGGCAAGCCGCCGCCGCGCGCGCGGCGAAGCGCGAGCGCCTCGCGGTGGAGCGCCTCGGCTTCCGCGGCTCGCCCGACGTTGCGCAGGCACGACGCGAGGTCGTTCGCGATCACGTCGACCGAAGCGTGCCGATCCTCGGCATGCGCGCGATGGATCTCGAGCGCGCGCGTCAACGCGTCGATCGCCGCGGGGAACGCGCCGAGTTGGAACTCGAGCTCGCCGGTGTGCCGCAGCGAGATCGCGTACTCGAGCGAATCCGCGCCGAACGCGTGCTCACGGATCGCCGCGGCTTCGCCGATCAGCGTGCGCGCGTCGTCGACGAGCTCGAGCCTCTGTGCCACGCGGCCCAGAGTGTCGAGCAGGTTCGCGCGCTCGTGATCGTCGTCGGCGAACTGACGCCGCACGCGACCGGCGTGGGCGAGCACTCGTTCGCGCGCTCGCGACTGCCACGCGGGGTCCTCCGCGGGCTGCGTCGGCAAGAACGCGTCCATCAGGAAGCCCGCGACGTTCTGGAACGAGTCGGCTTCGGCGCGCGCGTGCTCGGCCTCGGCGGCCGCGCGGCGCTCGGCGCGGCGCGCGGACACGTAACCGACGACCAACGCGGCGAGCACGACGACGCCCGCGAACACCGCGACGCGGTGGCGGCGCACGAACTTCGACGCGAGGTAACCGAACGAGTCGCCGCGCGCGCGCACGGCTTCGCCGCGCAACTGACGTTCGACGTCGTCGGCGAGTTCCTGCGCGCTCGCATAGCGCCGCTCGGGTTCCTTGCGCAACGCCATCAGCACGATGCGGTCGAGGTCGCCGCGCAGCGCGCGCCGCAGACTCGACGGCGTGCTCGCGAGCGCCGCGGCGATCGCTTCCGGCTCGCGCGTCGCGTCCGGACGGAGCACGCGCGTGCTCGGCTTCTCGGGATCGGCTTCGCGCACGAGCCGCTCCCACTCCGCGGGGCTGCGGCTCTCGGTCGCGAACGGACGCCGGCCGGTGACGAGCTCGTAGAGCATCACGCCGAGCGCGTAGACGTCGATCGACGTCGTCGGCGGTTTGCCCGCGAGTTGTTCGGGACTCGCGTACTCCGGCGTCAGGACGCGAGTCAACGTGCGCGGCGCGGCCAGGTCGAGCTCGGGCTCCTCCTCGACGAGGCGCGCGATGCCGAAATCGAGCAAGTGCGGCTCGCCGCCGGCATCGATCAGGACGTTCGCCGGCTTCAGATCGCAGTGCACGACGAGGTTCTGGTGCGCGAACTGCACGGCGCGACAGACGCGCACGAACAGCTCGAGTCGTCGTTCGAGCGTCAGCCGGCGCGCCTCGCACCAACGCCCGATCGGTTCGCCGCGCACGAGCTCCATCACGAAGTACGGCCGCCCGTCCTCGGTGGTGCCGCCGTCGTAGAGCCGCGCGATCGACGGATGCTGCAACGCGGCGAGCGTGCGCCGCTCGAACTCGAAACGGCGCAGGCTCCAATCGCTCGCGCGTTCCGCGCGGACCAATTTGATCGCGACTTCCTGCGCGAAGAGACCGTCGGCTCGTTCCGCGCGGTAGACGACGCCCATGCCGCCTTCGCCCAGCCGTTCCTTCAACGCCCAGACACCGAGCGTCCGGCCGAGCAACGGATCGACCGCCGGTTCGCGTTTCGCGGCCTCGAATCGACTGAACGCATCGTCGGCGACGCGGTCGTTCGCGAGCAGCCGCTCGACTTCCGCGCGCAGCGTCGCGTCGTCGCCGCACTCCGCGTCGAGGAACTTCGCCCTGTCGACGTCCGGGAGATCCGCCGCGCGGTGGAAGAGCTGCTCGAGCCGCCGCCAGCGTTCAGTGTCCACCCGCACCGCCCATGCGCTCGCGCAACCAGGCCCGCGCCATGCGCCATTCGCGCTGCAGCGTCGACTCGGACGTCTTCAACGTCTTCGCGAGCTCTTCGACCGACATGCCCGCGAAGAACCGCAGCTCGACGATGCGCGCTTTCGTCGGATCGACCCGCGCGAGCTCTCCGAGCGCGTCGTCGAGCGCCACGAGCTCGTGATCCTCGAACGTCTCGGCGACGTCGAGTCCTTCGAGCGGCACGCGCACGTGCCCCCCCCCGCGTTTCTCGCGGCCGCGTTTGCGCGCGTGGTCGACGAGCACGCGGCGGATCGCGTTCGCCGCCGCGGCGAAGAAGCTCTCGCGGTCGGCGAAGGTCGCGTCGCCGTCGACGAGCCGCAGGTACGCTTCGTGCACCAGCGCCGTCGGCTGCAGCGTGTGGTCGCGGCGTTCCGCCGCCATCTCGCGCCGCGCGAGCTCGCGCAGCTCGTCGTAGAGCAGCGCGGCGAGTCGGCGCGCAGCGTCGGCATCGCCCGCCTGGGCCGAACGCAGCGTGGAAGTGAAATCGACCATCGTGGGCTCTGCGTTCCAACTATACGGGGCCCCCTTCGTGGGCTCGAATCCGCGTGCTTCCGCGGTTTTTTTGACCGGTGCAGGGCGCGGACGGCGCAGGAGCTCGTGAACGAACCCTCGCGCGGCCGGGCAGGAACTTCCGCGTCGTCGCCGTGTCCAAGGCGGCGCGCGCGGTACGAAATCCGGACTCTCAGCCGGCGGGCGTTCCTTGGCACACAATGGCAGGCAACACCATGCAGCTCCGACATGCTTCGCTCCGCGCGTCCATCTTGACCCTCGCTTGCCTCGCCGGCGCCGCGGTCGCCCACGCGCAGTCCTACTCCTGGCGGTACTTCCGGCCCAACAACACGGGGATCCAGGGCGACTTCAACGAAGCGCTCTACGTCGGCGCCGACGGCGACCCGTGGATCGGCGGCTACAGCGCGATCTGGGAGGAAGGCGGCGTCGCCAAGTTCGTGCAGAGCGAGAACCGCTGGGTCAACGTCTCGAACGTCGACTGGCCGGCGATCGGACACCCGAACGACTTGGGCTGCGTGCGCGTCTCCGACATCGTCGAGGACGCGCTCGGCAACCTCTGGTGCGCGACGTGGCGCGGCGCGTTCCGCTTCGATCCGCAGAAGGGCGGTGATTCGCTCGTGCGCTTCGGGCCGAACAACTCGACGCTCTCCGGCGACTACGTCGTCGATGTCGAGCGTGCGCCGGACGGTTCGATCCTGTTCTCCGAGTCCGGCGTGCGGCGCTACCAACCCGCGACCCATTCCTGGACGAGCCTCGGCGCGTACGGCGGACGCATCGCCTCGCAGCCCAAGCCCGGCGGCGGCTTCTACGTCTGGGCGTCGAACGGCGGCTCGTTCGGCGGCTGTGCGCGCTGGGACAGCACGACCGGCGTGTGGACGAGCTATCCGTTGACCGCGAACAATCCGAGGGAGCTCGTCGCGAAACAATCGGTCGACGACGTCGGCAACGTGTGGATGCTGCGGATGGTCGACACGTGGGACAGCGTGATCGACTGCCTGCGGCCCGACGGCACGTGGATCCACCCGCCGCTGCCGCCGCTGCCGACCGCGCCGCCGTACTTCGCGACGCTGCACGCGTACGGCAACTCGCAGTGTCTGCTCGTCGACGGCTTCAACCAACTGCAACGCTTCGACGGCACGGCGTGGACGAACCTCGGCTTCGTGCCGTGGAGCGGCTTCATCGACGGCTTCGACGTCGACGCGGCGGGCAACGTCTGGATCTCAGGCACCGGCGGCGCGATCCGCCGCGACGTCACCACCGGCGTGTGGCAACCGTACCGCCTCACCAACACCGGCAACTGCGACAGCTTCAACGGCGACCTCGCGATCGATCCGGTCAACGGCTACGTCTACTCGAGCGCGAACGCGGCGGCCGGCGTCGGTGGCATGACGCGCTTCGACGGCGAGCGCTGGACGTCGTGGAACCAGTTGACCTACGGGCTGGGCTACGACTGGCCCTTCCCGAACGACAACTGCCAAGCACTGGCGTGGCGCCCGTCGAACGGTCGGATCGTCGCGTCGCCGGCGGATTGGCTGTACGGCGTGCACGAATGGACGGGGTCGAGTTTCCAACAGCTTCCCGGCCTCGACGGCGCGAGCCGCATGCTCGAGGACGGCGTCGGTCGCCTCTGGGCGATCGGTGGAACGATCGGGCTCGGGTTCTGGAACGGCGGCACGTGGACGCAGGTCCCCGGCGTCGGCAACGCCGGTTCGTTGAAGCAAGATCCGACGAGCGCGAACACGATCTGGGCCGCGAACGACCTCGAGCTCATGCGCACCAACGGCACGACGTCGATGCGCAAGACGCCCGCCGACTACCCGGGTTCCTCGCAGTCGTTCACCGGCCTCGCCGTCGGCGCGGACGGCAGCGCGTGGATCGGTACGTGGCAACAGTTCACGAGCACCGGGAGCACGCTGCTCCACCTCGACACGAACGGCAACGTCCTCCAATCGTGGGCGCACGATCTCGGGTGGCCGTTCCCCGGCGAACACGTGCGGCCGCTCGGCTTCACGCCCGACGGGCGCCTGTGGATGGTCTACGACAGCGAATACCCCTCGAACGAGCTCGGCCTCTGCTGGTTCGACGGCGTCAACGTCGGCAAGTTCCAAGGTCCTCCGGGCGGCGCGCCGCAATGGGGCGGACTGCCGCACTACATCATCAACGACTTCGAGACGAAGCCGATCGCGGGCGGTTACGAGATCTGGATGAGCTTCGGCAGCCGCGGCATCGCGTGCCTCACCGTGCTCGATCAACCGCTCGGTACCCAGTACTGCTCGGGCGACGGCAGCGCGGTCGGCGCTCCGTGCCCCTGCGGCAACACGTCCGCGAGCGGCGCGCAGCAAGGCTGCCGCAACTCGACCGGCGTCGGCGCGACCTTGCGCGCGCTCGGCACGAATTCCGTCGCGGCCGACGACGTCGCGCTGACCGCGGCGCAGTTGCCGGCGAACGCGAACGGTCTCGTCTTCATGGGCGCGAACGCAGTGAACGCGATCCCGTTCGGCGACGGGCTCCGCTGCGTCGGCTTGCCGATCTATCGCTTCGCCGTGAAGAAGGCGAACTCGGCGGGCACGTTCGCCTACGGCCCCGGCCAGATCGAGTGGATCGAGTCGCACCTCGCGGGCGGCGCGTGGATCACGCCGGGCGCGACCCGGCGGTTCCAAGCGTGGTACCGCGACACCCAGGGACCGTGCGGCGCAGGCTTCAACCTGACCAACGCCGTCGAGATCACCTTCGCGCCGTGACGCACGAGCGCGCGACTCACCGCACCGGCGGTTGGGTCGCGCGCTGCACCACGTCGAGCGCTTTCTGTTCCTTGTGCGTCAGGTCGCGGTCGCGGATCGTCTCCCACCGATGCGCGCGAATGCCGCGCAACGCGAGGTAACGATCGTAGTGCGGCCGTGAGTAGAGCTCGCCGTCGAAGTAGTCGACGGTCTCGGCGAGGATCCAGGTCGCTTCGTCGTCGAGCGGATCCTTCGCGAGTGCGCGCGACGCGAGCTCGCGCGCGACGCGCAGTCGATCGGAACGCGAGAGCTTGACGACGTCCGCCGGAGGCGTGACGCCGTTTGCGGGCTCTTCGAAGTGCTGACGCGCGGCCACCGTCAGTTTCCCGGCGTCATCGAGCGCCTTCGAGCGCGCGGCGAGCGGCTGCGCGAGTTTCGCCGCGAGCGCGGTGGTCGCGAGCGTCTCGGTCATGCGGCGCTTGGCGCGCGCGAGTTCGTCGATGCGCGCGGCGAGCTCGAACGCCCGCTCGCGGTCCTTCTCGCGCGCGACCGCGAGCGCGACGAGCTCGTCTGCTTTCGCCAACGTGTCGCTCTCGACGTCGAGCTCCGGCTTCGGCACGTGCAACGTGCGCAAGTCGCTCTCGATCGCGCGCAAGAAACTCGCTGCGAGGTCCGCGCGGTCCGCGAGCCGCCGAGCTTCGGCTTCGACGAGTTGGACGTGGCCGTCGGTCGCGCCACGCAGCACGCCGAGCGCGGCGTCGAGCTCACCCCGCTCGTCGGCGTATCGTTCGAGCGCCGCCGCGCGCAGCGCGAATCGCACGTCGAAGTACATGCGCGCGAACGCCTTCGACCGCGCATCCCCCTTCGCGAGGATCGCGGGAGCGTCGGCTTCCGCGGCGCGAAACGCCGTGTGCAGCGCGGCGAGATCGATCTCCGCATTCGCGCCGAGCAGCTCGAAGTACCCGCGCTTCGCGTAGCGGTCGCGCGCGACGATCGCGAGCGTGTCGATGGCGGCGGGAAGCCCACCGAGCTCCGCGAGCCAGCGCCGTTCGACGTCGCCGGGCTGACGGAACGGGTGCAGGAGCTCCGCGAGCGAACGGCCCGGGCCGAAGCCGGGCTTGCCGTCGGGCGCGAGGCCGAGCTCTCCGGCGCGGCCCGCCGGCGTCGGAACGAGCGTGACGGTCGTCGACGCAGCGCCCGGAGTGGCGACGGACGCGCCGGCGAGGCCCAAACAGATCGCGAGCAGGCTCGAGCGCTTCATGACGATCGCTAACCGGCCTCGTGCGCGTCGACTACCGATCTCGCCGGCGCGAGGCGCGACGGAGCTTCACGCGAACGGCCCGGAGCTCGAGTCCGCGTCCTCCCGGCTGCGTTCGCGCAGTTCGGCGGCGAGCGGGTCGGGCGAAAAACGCTCTTGGCGGCGCGGATGAGGCACGAGCAGACCGGTGGAATCGGGCGCGACCAGGCGCCGCACGTGGCCTTGGATCCGCATCAGCCTGGTCAACGCGACGTCGCACGCCGACGAGAGGTCGAGCAGCTCGGCCGTGAGGAGCTCCTCGGCATGTTCGATCCCGGCCTGGCGCAAGCGCGTGCAGACGACCGCGTCGAGGCCTTCGACCAACTCCGGCCGCAACGGTGTGCCGGCGCGCACCGGCGTTTCGGCGGGAACGGACGCGTCGGACGCGAGGCGCAGCACAGCGTCCCGGGTCGGCGCGTGCTCGCGCGATTCGTCCTCGCACTCGTCGGCGGTCGGATCTTCACGCAGCACGTCTTCGCCGCCGCCCGCTTCCGCGGCGGCCGCGGCGTCGTCGGCAGCGCGCCAGGCCGCGAGCGCGCGCTCGAGCGGCGAACGAGGTTCTTCGGCCGCGGCGCTGCCGACGCACGCGGGTTGCGACACGGCGCTCGCGGCGAGATGCGCATCGGCGGCCTCCGCCGTGTCGAGTCCGCGCGCGGCGAGCAGCTCGGCTTCGTGGCGGAAGCGGCGCGCCGCGGTCGGCGATGCGTCGAGCACGCGCGCGAGTTGCTCGCCCGAGAAGCGCGCAAGATCGGAGAGCTCGTTGCAGCCCGCGTCGCGCAAGCGACGCAGCGTCGCGGGACCGTCACCGTAGAGGTTGCAGAGCAGCGCCAAGGCGTCCATGTCGTCCTCCGAATCGTCGTCCGAGCACGGGCTTTCGTCGTGCGCCGCGCAGAGCGCGGCGTCTCGCGAACCGGGCGGATGATCGCGCTCGGGCCGCGGGTCCACAAGGGGCAAAGCCCGGGCGACCCTGGCCGCCGGCGTCAGCGCCGCACCGGCGTCCGGCCGCGCGCCGGCGCCTGGAACGGACGCAGCTCGAGGTCACGCCCGACGGCGAGTTCGAGCGCGACGAGCTCGTCGGCGAGGGATGCGAAGTCCTCGGCCGCGCCCGAACGAGGCGCCAAGAACGCGATCGGCGTGCCTCGCGCGGCGCTTTCGCGGAGCTTGACGCTTTCGCGCACGACCGTGTCGAACATCTCGCGGCCGAAGCGCGCGTGCAGGGCGAGCAGGAGCTCGCGACCGCATTTCGTACGCCGATCGAACAGCGTGCCGAGCACACGGATGTCGAACCGCGAGCCCTGGGCCTTCGCCGTCGTCTCGAAGATCTTCTTCGCACGCAGCGCGCCTTGCAGCGCGAACGCGCCGGTCTCGACGACGAGCACCGCGACCGACGACGCGCGCAGCGCGTTCGCGGACAGCACACCGTCCGCTCGCGCCGGGCAATCGAGCAACGCCCAGTCGTAGTCCTCGGCGACGACCGAAAGCGCGTCGCGCAACGCGTTCTCGGGCTTCAACCGACGCGCGCTGACTTCTTCGAACTCCGCGAGGTTCGCTGCGGCGGGCAAGAGCTCGACCCCGAACGGCGTGCGGCGGATCGCGCGGCGAATCGACTCACCGCCGACCAGCACGTCGCGCAGCGAGAACCCGTGCTCGCCGTCGCACGCAAGCGCGAGCGTCGCGTGCGCCTGCGGATCGAGGTCGACGAGCAGCACGCGCAGTCCCTTGCGCCCGAGCGCCGCCGCGAGGTTGACCGCGACGGTCGTCTTGCCGCAGCCGCCTTTCTGATTGATCAGCGAGAGGACGCGCACGGGATTCGCCTAGCGCAGGACGGCGCCGGCTTGTTCGTAGAATGCGCTCGCGCCGGCGGCTTGGTCAAGCGCGCGCCAACTCGCGATCGGTTCGATCGCACGCGCCGCCGGCGAATCCGGATGCGAGAGCACCAGCGGTCGGCGTTCGTCGACGCTCGCACTGACGGCGTCGTCCGCGGGTACCCAACCGACGAGTTCCGGCACCGCGCCGAGGAACTTGCGGCACGCGCCGGAATAGCGCTCCCAGGCGGAATCGACGTGCGCGCGACTCGGCGCGCGGTTGATCACGAGTCCGGCGCGGACGCGCGGATTCGCGGCGTGCGCCCGCTTGAAGAGCGCATAGGCGTCGGACAGCGCCGTCACTTCGTGGCTCGCGACGACGAGCAGCGTCTCCGCGACCGAGAGCTGCGCGAGCGTCGCGTACGAGAGCCCCGCTCCGTGGTCGACGATGATGCGATCGAAACGGCTCTCGAGCGGAGCGAGCGCGCGGAACAGCCGCTCGAGCTCGCGGCGCGTCGCCGACACGAGTTCGGTGCGCCCGACGCCGCCCGACAGGAGCTGCACGCCTTCGGGGCCGGTCGCGAGCGCGTCGAGCGCGCTGACGCGGCCTTCGAGCACGCCGACGAGATCGTGTTTCGGCGCGAGGCCGTAGAGCAGGTGGTCGTTCGCGAAGCCGACGTCGAAGTCGATCAGCAGCACTCGCTCGCCCGCGCGTGCGCGCAGCACCGCGAGGTTCGTGGCGAGGATGCTCTTGCCGACGCCGCCCTTGCCGCTCGCGACGCAGACGACACGCGCGCGCCGCGGGGCCCCGCGGAGCTCGGCTGCGCGGGCCTCACCGTGCGCCGACGCGAACGCGCGCCCGAAGAAGAGCCGACCGAACCCTTCGCGACTCAGTGCTTCCGCCATCGCCGTGCCGGGGCGCTACTCTCCGAACGCGCCGCGCTGGAGTCAACGATGCATTCGCCGGTGCCGGTCTCTCCCAGTACGGCGAGCTCGCGCACGGCGTGCTCGCGCACGGCGTGCGCGCAGACGGCGTGCGCGGAGAAAGCGGGCTCGTGGACGGCGGGCGCGCCGATCGAAGGTCCGCCGGCGCCGGATTCGCGCCGCCGACCGGGCTCAGTGCAGCCGCGTGACCTCGCCGATGCGGTGGAGCTTCATCACGTTGGTCGAACGCGACACGCCGGGCGGCACGCCGGCGACGAAGATCACTTCTTCGCCCGGAGCGACCATCCCGCGCTCGAGCAGGAGCGTCTGGGCGCCGTGGAGCATGTCCTCGAGGCTCGAGCCGCGCGCGAAGTTCATCGGCCGCACGTGGCTCAGCACCGTCATGCCGTTCAACGTGCGCTCGTTCGGGGTCAACGCGATGATCTCGGCGGCCGTCCGATAGCGCGAGAGCAACCGCACCGAGTTGCCGGTCTCCGTGAAGCACACGATCTTCTGGATGTCGAGCGCTTCGGCCGCCTGCGCGGCGGCGAGCGCCGTCGCGTTCGAGAACGTGGGCTCGTTCTGCCGGAAACCGACACGCGGGAGCTCGCGATAACGCAGCGACGTCTCGACCGCGCGCGCGATGCGGGTCATCGCGCTGACCGCTTCGACCGGGTACTGCCCCACCGCGGTCTCCGCGGAGAGCATGACGGCATCGGTGCCGTCGAGCACCGCGTTCGCGACGTCGGTGACTTCCGCGCGCGTCGGCCGGCTGTGCTCGATCATCGATTCGAGCATCTCGGTCGCGGTGATCGTGAACTTCCCTGCCTTCAACGCTTCCTGGATGATCGACTTCTGCACCAGCGGGAGCTGCTCGAGGTTCAACTCGACGCCGAGATCGCCGCGCGCGACCATCAAGCCATCCGCTGCTTCGAGCAACGACTTCAAGTTCTTCAGCGCGGCGAGCCGCTCGATCTTCGCCACCATCAAGATGCCCGGCGTCGCGTCGCGCACGCGCTCGATCTCCGACGGCTCCGAGACGAACGAGAGGCCGAGCATGTCGATGCCGAGCTCGCGCGCGAGCTGGATGTGCTCGCGGTCCTGTTCGGTCGGGAACTCGAGCGGCAGAGTCGAGTCCGGCAAGTGCACGCCTTTGCGATCGGAGATCTCGCCGGGCCGGCGCACGCGAGCGAGCGCGTGCGACGCGTGCACCCCTTCGACGACCAGTTCGACCGCCGCGTCGCAGAGCAGCACCCGATGGCCGGCGCGCAATGCGCCGAGCACGCCGGGCACGTTGCACGGCACGGAACCCGTCGCGGCGGTCTCGCCTTCGACCAGCCGGACTTCCTCGTTCGCAAGCAGCGTCCGCGGTCCGTCGGGCATGCGGCCGAGCCTGAGTTTCGGTCCCGCGAGGTCCGCGAGGATGCCGATCGGCACGCCGCGCTCGGCGGCCGCGGCGCGGATCTTCTCGACGCGGCGGCGGTGCTCGGCGTTTTCGCCGTGGCTGAAATTGATGCGCGCGACGGAGAGGCCGGCGTCGATCAGCTCACCGATACGGTCCTCCGAAGCGGGCCCGATCGTCGCGACGATCTTGGTGGCGGCTTTCGTCGCGGCTTTGCCGTCTTCGGTGCGCGCCGAACGGGCGAGCGTCTGCAGGATCGGTTCGGATGCCTTGGAGGTCTCGGAAGTCATGATCGGGGGACGTCGCGGGAGGCTCCAGGCCGACGCGCGAACGCAGTTGCTTACCGGTTCGCGCGTGCAAAAGCCAATGACGACGCCGTGCGCGGGCGCGAGCGAGCGACATCGATCGACGGCGGCGCGACGACGTGGGCGGGGCTCGATGAGCGTTCGACGCGCGTTCGACGCGCATCACGCAAGCGCGGACGATCCGTCCACCGCGAAGGGACAGGGCTCGGCGCTCGCCTGCGGCTCCTGATGATCGAATCCGAACGGACCCGACCGCACGCAGGGCGAGCGTCGAAGACCCGCCCCTCTGACGCAACCGACGCGCGCGAGGTTCGGTCGAAAGTCTCGGAATCCGATACCGCCACTCGTCGCTGCGCCGAAAATCGCGAGCGCGGTGCAACCGAACGCTCGCGGGCAAGTCCATTCCGGAAGCCCCGAGGTGTCTCCGCGGTCGCCGTCCGTTCGCGCCATCGCGCGCGGCGAGGACGAAACGGTCGCCACGCCATGCTTCGAGCCGGTGTGAAGGAGCCCTTTCCGTCCTGCTCGACGGGCGTCAGGTCGCGCTTCGTTGGCCGAGCCCCATCGACCCTCACGGCGAGGTCGTGACGACGCGAAGAACCGAGTTGCCGAGGTCAAGAACCGGGTTTTCGTGATCCAACGTGCCGTGCCAGTATCACTTGCGGCCGGTGCCTTGCCCCCCCGACGCGTCGAAACGCGCGCCGACGAGCTTCCAATACACGTCGGAGCCCGCGCCTCGCCGGGTGTCGGACCACACGGAGACGAAACCGTCGCCGAAGCGCGCGAGTTTGCCGTGCGTGTGCGAGCGCATGAACTCGTCGGGCCGTTCGCAGAGTTGGAGCGCGGGACCGAGCGTTTTCGCGTCCTTGGAGAGCCGCCGGACGTTGACGTAGTCCCAGAGCGAGATGTCGTCCTCCCAGACGAGCGCGTACGAACCATCGGCGAGCCGCGCGATCTCGGGGTAGTCCTGTTCGTTCGCGCGCACCGACACCGCGAGCGGTCGCGTGCGCGGTTTGCCGTCGCCGTCGAACGCTCGCGTGAACACGTCGCGCGCGCGGCCGTCGCCGGTCGTCCAGAACAGCACGAATCCGCCGTCCGCCGCCGGCGCGATCGCGGGATCCCAGTCGGCGCCGAGGTACATCGTGTCGAAGCCGAGCTCGCGACCTTGCGGCTCGAGGCGGCTCGACAAGACGCGCACGCGCAACCGTTTTCCGGCGCCGGGGACCTCGACGTCCCACGCGACCGCCCACGCGCGCGACTCGCGCTCGCGCGGCCCGACTTCGAGCCGACACGCCGCGACGTTCTGCGCGCTCGTGTCGCTCGAGATCGGCACCGCGTCCCCGAGCGGCAGCCCGGCGAAATCGAGGCGGCGCGCGACGAGCCCGCCCTCCGCGCCACGCTTCCAATGGAGCACGTAACCGTCGTCGCTCGCCAGGAGCAGCGCTTCGCCGACGCCCGCCAAGCCGGAGTCGTACGCGACCGGCGCGCCGAGCGGTTTGGCATCCGCCGAGAAGGCCTGGACGTGGAGGCTCGTCGCGCGCTCGCGGACGACGAACCACGCGACGGCGAAGCGCGAATCGCGCGCCATCGCGACCGACGGAGCCGCGAGCTCGTCCCCGGTAGCGCCGCCCGCGGCCGGGTCGGGCGGAGCATCGCCGAACGGCGCCGGAACTTGGAACTCGGGGCTCGCATGGCCGCGTGGTTCGTCGAGCAAACGCACGTACACGTCGCCTTCGCCCGCGCGGCGATCGAGCCACGCGCTGACCGCGCGGTCCTCGCCGTTCGAGGCGATGTCCGGCGCGGTTTGGTTCGCCGTGCCACGGTCGGTCGAGAGCTCGCGCGCCGGCCCGAACGAACCGTCGGACGCGACGGTGCGCACGCAGATCACGTGGTCGCCGCCGCGGCGCTCGCGCCAACCGACGAGGCCGACGTCGCCGGCCGCCGCGACGCGCACGTTGCCGAGCATGCGGCCGGTTTCGGACGTGAGTTCGAGCGGCTCGGGCGCCGGCGCGCCGGATTCCGCGGTGGGCGCGAGCGGCACGATCTGGAGTCGCTGCGCTCCTTGGCGTCCGTCGCGCGGCGCTTGGACGACGAGCGCGCCGAACGACGCGATCGCGACGTCGACGGGCGTGCCGTCGAGCGCGACTTCGCGGTCGAGCTTGCCGCGCGAGTTCGCGTGGCGCAGGACGCGCCGACCTTCGTGCTCCGCGAGCAACCACCAACCGCCGGCGAGGTCCGCGTGGACTTCGAGCGGCACGCCGAAGCCGAGCGCGTTGCGCACGTCGCCGCCCTTCAAGCCGCGGATCAGGCACTCGACGCCGCCGCGCGTCCCCCACGCGGCGAGCCACGTGCCTTCCGCCGAGGCACCGATCACCGGTCGTGACGTCGCCGGATCGGACGGCCGCGAGAGTTCGTTCGGCTGCTCGACGATCGGACCGACCGAACGGATCGTCTGCACCATCGCACGTTCCGCGGCGAGCCACACGCACACGCCGCTCCCGTCGGGCAGCACGCCGACCGACGGCATCACCAACGCCGCGTCCCGCCCGCGACCGCCGGAGGCGGGGAACTCGAAGCCCATCGGCAAGTGTTGGGGCGAGAGTTTGCCCGCGGCGTCGAAGAGCCGCGTGAAGTAGTAGCCGTTCGGCATCGACTTCTCGCGCCACGACAGGACGCCGGCGCCGCTCGCGGCGAGCGCGATCGACGGGTCGAGTTCGCGGCTCGCGCGAGCGGTGGAGTACGCGGGCCGTTCGGCTTCGAGTCCGCTCCCGTCCGCAGCGATGCGTGCGAAGTAGAGGCCCATGTGGCCGTCGCGGTGGTCCTGCCACACGGCCGCGAACTTGGCCGCGCGCGGACCGCCGGACCCCGGCATCCCGGCGAGGTCGAGGAGCTCCTTCGGCGACGTGCCCGTCGTGTCGTCGTGGAGCGCCGCATCGGCGCGCAGGACGGCTTTCACCAGCGGGTACTCGCTGCCCGGGACGCCTTCGTCCTGCGCGACGGCGTCCGCCGGCAGCACCTTGCCGCCTTCCTGCGCTCCCGCGGGTGCGTTGGCCGACCCGCCGCGCGGCTTCTGGCCGGTCGCCGACGTCGGAGCGAGCACGAAGAACGCGAGGCACAAGACCGAGAGCGAAGTGCGATTGGAGGGCATGTCGGGCGCTGCCTTGGCTCGGGGCCTCGGGACGTCACGGATCGGATCGGGAATTCCTTGCAGATTCTTCCCGCGACCCACGGGCAAGGTTGAACGAACGGTGGTATTCCTTGGAGCACGCTCGCGCTTCGCACCTAGTCCTCTTGCCCCGCACCTTGACGATGCAACCCCATACCGCTCTGAGGAGCTCGGGTTCTTCCCAAGCGTTCGTCTCCATCCTGATCACGGTCGTGGTGGCGCTGCTCCTCTGGATGATGCTCGTCTGACCGGCCGCTTTGCGGCGCGTCTGACCGGCCGCTTTGCGGCGCGTCTGATCGGCCGCTTTGCGGCGCGTCTGACCGGCCGCTTTGCGGCGCGTCTGATCGGCCGCTTTGCGGCGCGTCTGACCGGCCGCGGCTCGCGAGTCCGGCGCGACCCTCGTTCGGAGCACGCTGCGCACCCCCGATGACCGCGACACGGACGGTCGCCGCGACGTCACATGCCGATCAACTGCGGCAACTCGCGGTAGGCCGGAAAGCGCTTCGACGCTTTCTTCGAGAAGACGAGCTGTCCGTCGACTTGGACCTCGAACGCGCCGCCAGTCGAGCGCACCAGTTCGACCTCGACGTCACCAAACGTCTCCTTGAGCTCGCAAGCCAGCGCGTTGGCTTGGGGCAGGTACGGGCAACCGCCGCAGTACTCGATCGTCACTTTCATCGTCGCTCCGAATCGTCGTTTCAGGCCGCCGTCTCGCGCGGCCAGCCCAGGCCGCCTGAGCAGGCCGCCGGATCAGGTCGCCTGATCCTGTCGTCCTCGCGGACCGCGCCGCCTCCGACGCCGCTTTCATCGTTGTCGGCTCGGCGAGCGCGAGTCGAGCTCGTTGCAAGCGCCGCGATCTTCCGCCGCGCGACCGCACGACGCAATCGTCTGCTCGACGCCGCATCCGCTCGCTTCGTCGGACATCCTTACGGAACCGGGTAAGAGATCCGTGGTTCGAAGGAACCGGCCCCGTCAGGGCCGCGTCTTGAAAAGGTTGCCGAGCGCCGGCCTTCCGGCGCCGACAGCCCCTCGGATCCCATGGGGTCACATTCCCGGTCGACCTCGCACGCTCGCGGCATCGAGACACCTCATTCCCCCAGCGAAACTCATGAACCAACGTCTGCTGACGGCTTGGTTGGCCGGAACCGTCGTGGCCACGACGGCTTTCGCCCAACGAGCCCCCCAAGTGAATCCCGCCGACGTGACCCAGGTCGGCGTCGGTTTCAACGCCGTCCAAAGCGCCCTCGGCACGTGGCGCGCGGCGCACGGCACGAATTGGCAAGTCGCGTACGACAAGGAAGTCGGGCACGCGCGCTTCCTCCACGGCGGCGGCGCGGCGCCGCTCTTCACCCCCGCCGGTGACGCGGACTTCTACTCGCTGGCGCGCCACTGGCTCGGCGCGACGCAGGAGTTGCACGGCATCGAGCTCGCGAGCCTCGTCGAGGACGGCGTGGTGTTCCTGCCGCTCTCGCTCGCCGGTTCGACCGACAAGTACACGGTGCAGTTCCGCCAAGTGAAGAACGGCGTGCCGGTGCTCGACGGCTACGCGAACGTCTTGTTCGCCAACGACGGCACGCTGCTCTCGATCGACGCGACGGGCGTGCGCGCTCTGTCGCAAGTCGACACGACGCCGAGCCTCGACGCGGAGGCCGCGACGCAGATCGCGCTCGGTTGGTTCGCGACGGACACGCAACGCGAAGCGACCGTGATCGGTCAACCCAAGTTGATGATCGACCAGAGCGTGCGCGGCAAGTTCCGGCTGCCGAAGCTCGCTTGGGAGCTCACGATCGTCTCCGAAGCCGACGGTGAAGCGGTCGGTTACGTCTATCGCGTCGACGCACACGACGGCACTCAGTCGAGCCGTGTGAACGCCGTCCACCACTTCGACGTGTCGGGCAACGTGAAGAGCTTCGCGACGCCCGGGAACTTCCCGGACACCGCGTCGAACCCCGAGACGTCGCAGAACATGCCCTACCTCGCCGTCACGAGCGCGCAGGGCAACGCGAAGACCGATGCGAACGGCAACTTCACGATCGTCGGCGCTTCGGCGCCGGTGTCGGCGACGTTCCGCTTCCAGTCGGGCACGTTCGCGACCGTCAACAACAACGCGGGCTCGGCGTACTCCCTCGTGCAGAACCTGACCGGCGCGAGCGGCAACAACGTCGTGATGAACAGCCCGGTCAACGACTTGGTGACTGCGCAAGCGAACGCGTTCCTGTGGATCGGCAAGATGCGCGACTGGACGCGTTCGGTGAACCCCGCCGACGCGACCAGCGACTTCCTCGCCACTGCGAACGTCAACATCTCGTCGACGTGCAACGCGTACTACAACGGCTCGTCGGTCAACTTCTACCAAGCGGGCGGCGGCTGCACGAACACGGCGAACTCGTCGGTCGTGTTGCACGAGATGGGCCACTGGCTGAACGACCGCTACTCGAGCGGCAACGGCTCCGACGGCTTCGGTGAAGGCAACGCCGACAACTTCTCGACGTACATCCTCGACGACCCGATCGTCGGCCACGACTTCTGCGGCACGGGCTGCATCGTGCGCGACGCCAACAACACGAAGCAGTTCTGCGGCGACTCGAACCCGGGTTGCTACGGCGGCGTGCACGCCGACGGTGAAGTGTTGATGGGCGCGTGTTGGAAGGTGCGCGCTCGCCTGAAGGCGGCGCTGGGCTCGAGCCTCGGCTCGCAGACGGCGAACGTGCTCTTCAACTCCTGGTTGAACGCGTACAACGACACCCAGATCAAGTCGATCATCGAGACGCACTGGCTGACGCTCGACGACGACGACGCCAACATCAACAACGGCACGCCGAACTACGCGCACATCGACGGCGGCTTCACCGACCAAGGGTTCCCGGGCTTCCAGATCCAGTTCGTGACGATCACCAACGTCACGCAGATCTCCTCGGGCACGAACCCCGGTCCGTTCGTCGTCAACGCGGACGCGACGGCGCTGATCAACCCGCCGGTGAACTCCGTCGAGCTGCTCTACCGCGTGAACAACGGTTCGTGGAACACCCTGCTGATGGGCCACGTGTCGGGCAACACCTACCAGGCGCAGATCCCGGCGCAGTCCTGCCCGTCGAACGTCGAGTACTACGTGCAGGGCTTCGACGCGAACTTCCAAGTCGGCAAGTTCCCCGCCGGCGCGCCGACCAGCGCGATCAAGTTCTTCGTCGGTCAGGAGAACACCGTCGTCGCGTACGACTTCGAAGCCAACAACGGAAGTTGGACCAGCGGTGCGACCCAAGGCACCAACGACTTCCAGTACTCCGGCACGGTCGGCGTGAACATCACCAACGGCGAGTCGGGTGACCCGACGACGCCCGCGGTTTCCGGCACGCGCGTGTGGGGCAACGACCTCGGCGTCGGCAACTGGAACGGCGCGTACTCGGCGAACCTCTCCGACTGGCTGCGTTCGCCGGCGCTCGACTGCTCCGGCAAGACCGGCGTGCACCTGCGCTTCAACCGTTGGCTCGGCGTCGAGTCGGGTCAGTACGACCAAGCGCGCGTCAAGGTCAACGGCACGACCGTGTGGACGAACCCGACGCTGACCGACCTCGTCGACTCGTCGTGGGTGCCGATGGACCTCGACATCTCGGCGATCGCCGACAACAACCCGTCGGTGCAGATCGAGTTCAGCATGACCTCCGACGTCGGCGTGGAGTTCGGCGGCTGGACGATCGACGACGTGCAGATCGTGTCGCTCTCCTGCCCGAGCTGCCCGGCGCCGAGCAACTACTGCATCTCCAAGCAGACGAGCGGTGGCTCGTTCCCGACCGTGACCTTCTCGGGTTCGACGTCGGTCGCCGCCAACAACTTCGTGCTCGAGCTCAACAACGGCACGACCAACAAGAACGCGATCCTGTTCTGGGGCACGGGCCCGAACAACGCGCCGTTCCTGGGTGGCACGTTGTGCGTCGCTCTGCCGCTGAAGCGTGGTCCGCTGGTCTCGACGGATGCGTCGGGTCACACGACGACGGCGTTCTCGCTGACCGCGGCGGACCTCGGCGTCACCTACTACTTCCAGTGGTGGATGCGCGACCCGGCCGATCCGTTCACGGTCGGCCTCTCCGACGGCCTGCAGGCTTTGATCTGCAACTAGGCTGGTCGACGAACGCGAAGGACGGCGTCGCTGCCCTCGGGCAGCGGCGCCGTCCGCGTTTTGGAGACCGCCGAGGAGGACAAAGGCCGCCGAGTCGCTTGCCCGACTCGCGCCCGTGAGCGCAGAATCGCGCCGCTCGCCTGGTATGGCGCTTGCTCTCCCACGCGGCTCGTCGAATCACCGCCGCGGCAGAACCGCGCAGCACAGCGAGGCTCCATGAACGCCACCTTCTTCACGCTCCTGCTCTCCGTTCCGTTGCTCTCGGTCGCGCCGAACGCGGAGCGCATCGCGTTCCGACCGGCGGCGGGCACCGCGCTCACGAAGAGCTTCGCCGTCAAGCAGGAGTTCACGCTCGAGGACTCCGAGATCAAGATCAACGGCTCGATCCAGAAGCAGCCCGACGACGTCGAGATGTCGATGACGATGAAGACGAACGTCGTGCTCGCGGACGTCTACGCCTCGGTCGAAGGTGAGCGCGTCACGAAGCTCTCCCGCACGTACGAAACGCTCTCCGGCAACGGCAACATGACGACCGACATGGGAGCGTTCGGTTCGAACACTCGCGACCTCGAGCTCGAGAGCGAACTCGAAGGACAAGCGGTGATCTTCGAGTGGGACGCCGCGCAGGCCGCGTACACGCCGCGCTTCGAGAAGGATGGCGGCAAGAAGGACCTGCTGACCGGGCTCGTCGAGGACTTCGACCTGCGCGGTTTCCTGCCGCCGTCGGCCGTCGAACCGGGTACGACCTGGAAAGTCGACGTCGTCGCGCTGCGCAACGTGCTCGCTCCGGGCACCGGCCACGCGCTGCGGCCGAAACGCGGCGGCCCCGAGCGCATGAGCGAGATGGTGCAGGGAAATTCGGACTTCGCGCAGCTCTTCGCGGGCAGTGCCGCACGCGAGTTCGACGCGCGGTTCGACGGCCTGCGCGAAGCGGACGGCCGACGCATCGGCGTGATCTCGCTCTCGGGCAAGATCAGCGCCGACTACGACACGACCGAAGCTGCGCGGCGCGGAGCGCAGAAGCCGGCGAGCGGCGACGCCGTGCCGGACTTCCAGAAAGTCGGCGTGCGGGTCGAGATCGAGCTCTCGGGTGAACTCGAGTGGGACCTCGACGGCGGCCACGCACGTTCATTGAAGGTGCAAGGCAACGAACGGCTGATGCAATCGACCGATCTGTTCCAGGAATACGGCGGCAACCGGCTGCGCGTCGAGGATTCGTCGACGCTCGCGGGCCCGTTCGACGTCACGGTGACGTTCCGCCGCAACGGATGATCGAACCGTTCGGCCGTACGCGGTGGCTCGCGCTCGCCGCCGCACTTTGTCTCTCGCTCGGGGTCGCGCCGCTGCGCGACCCTGCGTTTTCGAACGACGACTCCGCGTCGGTCGCGGCGCGCGCCAAGGCGCTGCTCGACAAGGGTCAGTCAGCGGAAGCCGCCGAACTCGCAGGTGCGTGGCTCGCACGCGCAGTCGGCGGACCGGACTTGCTCTCGCTCTACGGCCAAGCGCTCGCGAAGCTCGGCCGCAAGGACGAAGCGGCGCACGCGTTCGAGCTCGCGCTCGCGTCGCTCGGACCGGACGCACGCGACGCCGCGGGGCTCGAACGCCGGCTCACCGAAGCCGATCCGCTGGCGCGCAAACGGCTCGGGCTCTTCGAGCGAGCGTCGCGTTCGCTCGCCGAAGCGGCGGAGCGGCTCGCACGATCGGGCAACGGCGAACGCGCGCTCGAGCTCGCGGAAGCGCTGATCCCGATCGCGCCGCGAAAGGAACGCGACACGCTCGAGGCGCTCGCCGAGCGCCTGCGCGCCGCGTCGACGGAAGTCAGCCTCGACTCCGCGTCCGCCGCCGAGAAACCGAGCGGCGCGTGGCCGGTGTGCGAACGTTCGAGCAAGCGATATCGCCTGGTGTGCAACCTCGAGCCCGCGGTCGTCGAACGCCTCGGCTCGGTGATGGACGACATCTGGAACTACTACGTGCTCGTCTACTTCGACGGCGACGAGAAGAAGGCGGTCGGCCAACCGGCGACCATCCGCATCCATCCGACGCGCGAGGAGATGTTGAAGCACTGGAGCGGCGAAAGCGCGCCGCTCGGCTGGTGGAGCCCCGGCGAGTGGCAAGTCACGACGTACGACACGTCGAGCGACTCCGGTTCGCTCGATCCGATGCTCGTCACGCTCTTCCACGAAGCGAGCCACCAGTTCATGACGATGCTCGAAGGCGGGGGTTCGACGCCGGCGTGGATCAACGAAGGCACGGCGAGCTTCTTCGAAGGCGCCGTCGCGATGGCCGACGGCCGAGTGTTGTGGCCCGACGCCGCGCAAGGCCGGATGAGCGAGCTCGAGTTCGTGCGTTCGAACGGCAAGCCGACCGTCGCCGACGTGATCGGCTACGACCAGCCGGGCTCGTATCCGGGCGAGTACTACTCGGTCGGTTGGTCGCTCGTCTACTTCCTGCAGCAGTACGAGGACCCGACGACGCTCGAGTACGCGTACCGGCCGCTCTACGCGCGCTATCGCAGCGAGATCATCAAGAAGGGCACGGGCTCGCTGAAGCTCTTCGAGGAGCTCTTCGTCGGCGAGAAGTCGCTCGGCAAGTTCGCGAGCCTCGACGACTTCACGACGCGTTGGGCGGCGTGGCTCGACCAAGAGGTCTATCCGCTGCACCGCGGCGACGACCGGCGCGCGCGACGACTCGCCGCGGCGAAGAAGTACGTCGCGGCGGCCGACCAAGCGCGCGGCAAGAAGAAGGCGAAAGTCCCGGAGGACGAACTGCTTCTGCGCGCGCTCGGCCACGTCGAGTACGTGCGCACCAAGATCGATGCGGAGCCGGACGGCGCGGTGCTCGACCTCCAAGCGTCGCTGCTCACGCGGCTCGGCCGTGGCGCGAGCGCGGCGCCGGTGATCGAGGAGTTGCTCGACCTCGTCGACGCGGGCAAGGCGAAGCTCGAGCCTGCGCGTTACGCGGAACTCGACAAGGCGCTCGCCGGCTTCGACTCGAAGAACGCGGCGTTGCGCAACGCTCGCGGCCGCGCGCTCGGCTTCGCGAACGAAGCGAAGAAGCTGCTCGCCGAGTACGAAGCGAAAGACGCGTACCCGCTGCGCAGTTACACGTTCGCCAAGCTCGCGAGCGCCGCGTTCGGCGCGGAACCCGAGCTCGTCGCGGCGACACGACGCCTGCGCGAAGTCGCCAACGCGAAACGCGTGCTGCGCGGCTCGGTGGTCGCGCTCGGTGGGCCTGCTGGCGCGTGGTCGACGATCCACGGTCGCGCAGCGGACGGATTCGCCGTCGAGGACGCACGGATCGAGTTCGCCTGCGTGCGTCCGTGGGGCGCGATCGCGACGCACACCCAGGTCTCCGGCGAATACGAAGTGCGCGCGACGCTGGTGCCGCAGGGCGAGCGACTGCTGTCGTCGATGTGGGGCGTCGTGTTCTCGGGCACGGAATCGAACGACTGGCTCGTGTTCGGCATCAACGGGTCGGGCGCGGGCTTCGTGAAGTGGCTCGCGACGACGGACGGCGGCAATCCCGTCGAACGGCCGCTACGGCTGCCGGGCAAGTTCGAGCCGCCGATCGCGGACGACGAGAATCCCGAGCTCGCCGTGCGCGTGTTGCCCGACGGCCGCGCGGAGATCCGCGTCGGCAAACGTGCGCCCGTCACGGTGTCACTGCCTCGCGCGCTGCCGGCGAGCGGCTACGTCGGCGTCTACGCGAAGGACGCGAAGCTCTCGGTCGAGAACTTCGTCGTCGAACTGTTCCCCTGATCGCGCGTCTGAATCCGTTCGGAACTCGCCTGCGTCGTGGGCCAGTTCACCGAACGCTGAACGACGGATCGGACGAGCCGTAGCGAAGGGTCTTTCCCAGCCAATCGCTTGCGTCGCGCCAGAAGAGCCGGCGCGCAGACACCCACGTACAGGCATCGTCTGCCACACTGATCCGATCCCAGTCCGACTCCGGAAGCCACAGCCATGCATCGTCGATTCGCCGAAGCGTCGCGTCGAAGATGATCTGATCGTGGCCGTCCGGCGGAGGCACGACGTTCAACCGAACGACGCTGACGAAACCGAGTTCGATCGCCGAAAGCGGCGCAGCCTGCCTCTGCACGAGAACCCGAGCGTGCGTATCGGGGCCGCGCTCGAAGTTCATGGTCAGGTCCTCCGACACGGAGTGCCCGCTCCAAACGTGCAGTTCCTTGATGCAACTCTCGGCGAATCGGCCGAAGCGGCGCAGCAGTTCCTCTGCGTGCTCGGTGCTCGCGACTTCCTCCCAAGGCGTCGGCATGCTCCGTATTGTGCCGCGGGTTCGACGTTTCCCAATCGTCGCCACGAACTTCGATGCAGCGATCGGTCCGCGAGCGCGGCTCGGTCAGTTGACGAAACAGTCGGGGAGTTCGGCTTGGAGCCGCTCGATGGCGGCCTCGGTCACGTTCGGACAGGAACGAACGAAGAGCGCTTCCCAGTTCGACTTGCGCGCGAGGATCTCGAGTCCCCGATCCGTCACCGCCGCGCACTCGGCGAGATCCAAGTGGCGCAGGTTCTCGAGTCGCACCAGCGCCCTCAACCCTTCGTCTCCGATCGAAGTGGCTCGCAGCGACAAGCGCTCGAGTTGCTGCATACGCGCCACGTCCGCCATGCCAACGTCCGTGATCTCCTCGCAGTACGAGAGATGCAACGTGCGCAGCGAAGGCAACTCGAGCGCCGCGAGCTTGGCGAGCCCACGATCGGTGATCGCCGCACGTCGCGGCTCGAATCCGGTCGTGAGGTCGTTCCTCGCGAAGCCGGCAGTGAAGTCGAGCAGCTCCAGGTTCACGAGCCGCGCCAACGAAGGAAGGTCGTCGTCTCGCAGTCGCCTCGCGTGCAGAGAGCGAGTCTCGATCGGCAACGCGTCGACGTCCGATCGGTCCGCGACGCTCGGTGGGTACGGCCCACACGCGTTCGAGAGCACCGACACGAGAGCGACGATCGCAACGAGCATCGCGCGCGAAACGGCCGCGAGTCCCCAGACTTCGCCCGGGGTCGGTGGAGGCGTACCCGCGGCTCCCGCAGGAGCTCGGCTCCACGCAGTCCGAAGCTCGCCGAGTCCGAACATGCCGCCAGTATCGTCGCGCGAACGGCGGGGCGCGAGTCGCGCGACAAGCGGCGGCGAGGATCGGCGCGACAAGCGGAGCCTGTTGTCGCAAGCCCACGCGCGCCCAGGCGCCGGTGTAGGTTCGTCGACGCACCGCAGCCGACTCGCAACGAACGTGCGCGAGGGGCGCGAGTGAAACCGACGTGAGTCGTGGACATCATGGGTGCGCTCGCCACGCGCTCGGCGAGTCCGACGACTTCGTCCGCATGAGCAAGTGGGCAGATACACTCACAAACGAACGCTGCAACGACGCGCGTATCCGCTGCGCGAGCGTCGGGATAGGCTGGGCAAGATGCGCCGCCACTCGTCGTTCGTGCTGGTCGGGGTGCTGACGCTCGCGGCGTCGGCCGTCGCAGGCGAACTGCCGCGTGAACGAGCGCGGACGATCGTTTGCGTCGAGTTGCCGGTCGAGCCCGCGTGGCAGGACTTCGCGTTCCTCGCGGCGATTCCGGCTGCCGCATCGGCGAACGACGGCGTGCCCGTGGTCCTCGCCGAGGCACCCGACGCCGCGTCGAACGCCCAGACCGCGGACTTCGTGCGCCGCTATCGACCCCAACGCGAGCTCCGCATCGGCGCGACGGCGGACGACGAGCGGAACGACACGCGAGAGCACGTCGACGGCGCGGACGCGGTGTCCGTGGCGTGCGAGCTCGCGACTCGCTGCTTCGCGACGTCGCCGCGCGCCGTCGTATGCCGCGACGACGACTACGCGCGCGCGCTGTGCGCCGCGGTGCTCGCCGCTCGCTGGCGCGCACCGCTGTTCTTCAGCTCGAGCAACGGCCTCTCCGCACTCACGCGCACGACGCTCGGCGAGCTCGGCGTGCGCTCGGTCTGCTTCGTCGGCGAGCGCGCCGACTCGAGCGCGATCGCGGACGCAGTGCCGTCGGTCGAACGTCTCGAGGACGCGATCGACGTCGCGCACTGGCTCCAACGCCACTCGCTGGCGGTCGACTACGTCGCGGCGACCGCCGCGAACGATCGCACGAGCGGTCGCGTGCGCAAGCTCTCGCTCGCGGCGGCGACGCTGGCAGCGGGCCGCGGCGGTGCGCTCCTGCCGATCGAGTTCGAGAGCGGCGGCGGCGAGCCGCCGACTCCTGCAACGTTCGCGGCGCGGATCGAACGAACACAAACGGAGCTCGCGCGCCTGCGCATCCGGCTCGGTCGCGCACCGGAAGCGCTGTGCCTCGTCGCGTTGCCCGAGTCGATCCCGATGGTCGCGGAACCTTGCGGACAAGGCATCGACGCCGACCCGGTGTCCGACCTGCCCTACGCGAACGTCGACGACGATCCGTTCGTCGAGCTCGCGCTCGGACGCGTCATCGCGGAAGACGCAGCGTCGGCGACCTTGCTCGCGGCGCGCAGCCTCGCCTACGACGAGCTCGTCGAGCCGACCTGGAGCGGACGCGTCGCGATCGCCGAGTGGGAGCGTCAAGCGGCGTCGGTCTTCGCTCGCGCGGGCTTCGACGCGCGGCTCGTCGAGCCGGCCGGCGCGGCGCTGCAGACGGGCTCGCCGTTCGCGGAGATCGCGGCGCTCGTGCACGCGTCGCACTCTTCGTGGCTCGGTCTCGGTTCAACCTACGCGGCCGACTCGACCACGCTGCTCGCGCCGTGCGTCGTCGAGACCGGAGGCTGCAGCGCGGCCTCGCTCGACCAGGATCCCGAAGGTCGCTCGGTCGCCGCGCGGCTCCTACGCAACGGCGCGGTCGGATTCGTCGGCAACACGAGACGTGCCGTCGCGCAGTACGAGCTCTACCGCAGTGAGCTCTGGAACGCGTTGCTCGGCGGCGCGACGCTCGGGCGAGCCCATCGGCGCGCGCTGAACTGCATGGTCGCGGCGCTGCTCGATCGAGACGACGGCGAGCAAGGACTCTATCGCTACGAGCTCCACGCCGCGGCTCTGTACGGCGACCCGGCGCTCGCTCCGCGTCTGGTTGCCGAACGCAAGCTCGGCGTCGCGCGCGCCGAACTCCGCGGCGGAGAGCTCGTGCTGCACGCGCCGACGGAGTGGTTGCGTTCCGAGGTGTTCGCGCCCGAGGACTGGCAACGCGATGCGAGCCACAAGATCCTCACGTTGCGCGGCGGCGGCGTCGGCGTGGAGTCGCGTTGGAACGGAGAGCAGCGCCGCAATCACGAGACGCTCGTCTTCACGGCCGAAGTGCGCACCGAGCGCCGAGTGAACGCGCTCGAGCCGCTCGACCCGCCCAAGGCACCACTCGGGAGCTCTGGACGGTTCTTCGTCGACGAACACGCGGACGGCACACGCTCGCTCTTCCTCCGCGCGCGCTTCGTCGACTTCGACATGGACGAGGGTCGTTTCTCGTCGAGCGTCGACACGCTGCGTTTCCGCGTGAAGTGAGCCAAGCGACGATCCAGGCACGGCCTCACCCATTCGATGACCGGTTTCGGCGAGCGCTTCGTCCCCCACCGCGAGTTCCCCGCGCACGCTTTCGTGCCGGGGCGAACCGCGCGGCATCAGGCGCGGACCGACGGTGCGAGCCGCGAGCTCGGGCGCGCGCTGCCGCCCGAACGATGGCGCGAGGACGAGGACTATCTCTTCGGTGTCGACCTCTATCACGCGGGCTTCCTCTGGGAAGCGCACGAAGCGTGGGAACGTCCGTGGCTCGCGAGCAACGACGAGCGCCAACGACGTTTGCTACAAGCGCTGATCCAACTCGCCGCGGCGTGCCTCCGGCTCGAAATGAACGAACCGTCGAGCTCGGCGTCGCCGCAGCATTCCGCGCCAGCGATCGAATCTGCGGCAGCGTTCGACTCGAAGCCGGCGGTGGGCAGCGCGCGGACGTCGGGCGCGACGCAGCTGGCGCGCGCGGCGAGCGAGAAGCTCCGGGCGCTCGGAGAACCCGAGTTCATGGGCCTCGCGCCGGCCGAGCTCGCGTCCGCGGTCGACCGATTCTTCGCTCGTGCGCCGGTGAACGCCTCCGGACGGCCCCCGCTCGTCCTGCGCACCTCTGCGCAGCCGCCGGGCGGCTCTCTCGCGTAGACTGTGGGCTTTCGTCGGCCGCCCTGGGCGGCCGCGACACCATCCGGGCCCCACCCTCCCGACTCCGATGTCGACCACCACGACCGCGCACGTTTCCGCTCCCGCCCGCCCGCTCTCGCTCGGCGTCCCCGGCTTCACGTTCGCCGACCTGCATCGGCCGGAGAAGCTCGCGGAGTTGCAGCGCTCGTTCGTCGCCGACCTCGCGCGCGCCGATGCCGCGCTCGCGGAACGCTACCAGGCGTATCTCGGGGACCAGCTCTCGCTCACGCCGCCGGAGGAATCGCAGCTCCTGATCGACGTCGGCCGGCACGTGTCGCGCTTCGTCACCAAACTCTTCGGCATCGAGAAGGAAGCGCTCGCGCGGCGCGGCGAGCTCGTCGACCGCCAGCTCGTCTTCAAGGTGCGCAACGAGTTCATCAAGAAGCACGTGCGCTCCGCGAAGCTCGCCGCCGGCCAGGATCCGCGCGACGTGCAGGCCCGCGCACGCGCGCTGCTCGCGAAGCTGCCCGGACTCCCGCTCGCCAAGGACGACGAAGAGCGGTTCGCAACGCGCGTCTGGGTGCTCCTGCAGAAACAGGCCGGCGAGAAGGCGTGCGACGGCGCGAGCGAGACCGTCGCCGAAGCGCTGGAGCTCGTCGCGCTCCACTTCAAGCTCCTCAAGGAGGCCAAGGATCCGTCGCTCGCCGGTTGGCGCTCGTTGCGCGAGCTCGAGACGCTCGACTTCGAGAAGGGGCTCGTCCACCACGTGCGGCCGCTCGCGAAGCTCTCGGAAGCGATCGAAGGCGAGCCCAAGCACTTCCGCCGCCGCGACGGCTTCAAGCTGACCGACAACCGCACCGACGACTTCGGCGTCATGTGCGAGATCGACCAGTGCGTCTTCTGCCACGAGCGCGAGAAGGACTCCTGCTCGAAGGGCCTCGTCGACAAGAAGACCGGCAAGTTCGCGAAGAACCCGCTCGGCATCGAGCTCGCGGGCTGCCCGCTCGACGAACGCATCTCCGAGATGCACTCGCTCTACGCGGAAGGCGATCCGATCGGCGCGCTCGCGCTGATCACGATCGACAACCCGATGTGCCCGGGCACCGGACACCGGATCTGCAACGACTGCATGAAGGCCTGCATCTTCCAGAAGCAGCAGCCGGTCAACATCCCGCAGATCGAGACGAAGGCCCTGACCGACACGCTCGAGCTGCCGTTCGGGCCCGAGGTGTACCTGCTCTTCACGCGCTGGAATCCGCTGCGCAAGAAGCGCATCCACGCGCTGCCCTACAACGGCGTCAACGTGCTGGTCGTCGGCATGGGGCCCGCGGGTTACACGCTCGCGCACTACCTGTGCAACGAAGGCTTCGGCGTCGTCGGCGTCGACGGGCTGAAGGTCGAGCCGCTGCCGGAGAGCTACACCGGCCGCAACCACAAGCACGAGCTCGTGAACGAGCCTTCGCCGCTCGATCGTTTCGCGGCGCTGAAGCGCGATCTCGACGAGCGCGTACTGCTCGGCTTCGGCGGCGTCTCGGAGTACGGCATCACCGTGCGCTGGGACAAGAACTTCCTCTCGCTGCCCTACCTGTCGCTCCTGCGGCGCGAGAACTTCGAAGTGCACGGTGGCGTGCGCTTCGGCGGCACGCTCGATCTCGAGCAGGCCTGGAGCTACGGCTTCGATCACGTCGCGATCGCGACCGGCGCGGGCAAGCCGACGATCGTGCCGATGAAGAACAACCTCTCGCGCGGCGTGCGCAAGGCGTCGGACTTCCTGATGGCGCTGCAGCTCACGGGCGCGTTCAAGAAGGACTCGTTCGCGAACCTGCAGTTGCGCATGCCGGTGCTCGTGATCGGCGGTGGTCTGACCGGCATCGACACGGCGACCGAAGCGCTCGCGTACTACCCGCTGCAGGTCGAGAAGGCCGCGCAGCGCTACGACGAGCTCGTCGGCCGCTTCGGCGCGGCCGTCGTGCGCCGGTTCTTCAACCAGGAAGAACAGGAGATGCTCGACGAGTTCCTCGCGCACGGCCGCGCCGTGATCGCGGAGCGCCAACGCGCTGCCGCCGCGAACGAAGCGCCGAACTTCGCAGCGTTGATGCGTTCGTGGGGCGGCGTGCGGCTCGTCTACCGCAAGAACCTCGCGGACTCGCCGGCGTATCGCCTGAACCACGAGGAGATCATCAAGGCGTTCGAAGAGGGCATCACGTTCGTCGAGAGCATGGCGCCGGTCGAAGTGCTGCTCGACAAACACGGCGCCGTGCGCGGCGTGACGTTCGAGCGCCAGCAACTGACCGCGGAGGGCCGTTGGAAAGGCTCCGGCGAGATCGTCGAGATGCCTGCGCGCACGCTGCTCGTCGCCGCCGGCACGAGCCCGAACATCACGTACGAACAGGAGAACCCGGGCACGTTCAAGCTCGACAAGTGGAAGAGCTTCTTCCAAGTGCACGAGCGCAACGGCTCGACGCTCGCGCCGGTCGACGACGGCAAACGCGCGCGCGGCGCCGTGTTCACTTCCTACGACGACGGCAAACACACGGTCTCCGTGTACGGCGACAACCACCCGGCGTACGCCGGCAACGTCGTCAAGGCGATGGCGTCGGCGCGCGAAGGCTACGTCAAGGTCGTCGAGACGTTCCGCGGGCGGCTCGCGAACGTGTCGAACGAACCCGCGGCGGTCGCGGAGCGGCGCGCGAGCTGGAAGAAGCTCGTGGCGAAGCTCGGCTTCGAGCTCACGGCGATCGTGCACGAGGTCAACCGGCTGACGCCGACGATCACCGAAGTCGTCGTGCACGCGCCGGCGGCCGCGCGGCACTTCCAACCGGGCCAGTTCTATCGCCTGCAGAACTTCGAAGTGAACTCGCCGACGGTCAAAGGGACGAAGCTGCAGCTCGAAGGCATCGCGCTCACCGGCGCGTGGACCGATCCGGCGCGCGGCTTGCTCTCGATGATCGTGCTCGAGATGGGCGTGAGCTCGCGTCTCGTCGCGCTCCTGAAGCCCGGCGAACGTGTGATCGTGATGGGCCCGACCGGCGCGCCGACGGAGATCCCCGAAGGCGAGAAAGTGATCCTCGCGGGCGGTGGCCTCGGCAACGCGGTGCTCTTCTCGATCGGCCGCGCGCTGCGCGCGAAGCAGAACCAAGTCGTCTACTTCGCGGCGTTCCGGCGGGGCGAGGACCTCTTCAAGCGCGAGGAGATCGAGTCGGCGGCCGACGTCGTCGTCTGGTCGACCGACTCCGGCGCGGACATCGTGCCGAACAAGTCACGGCCCTACGACCGACACTTCCGCGGCAACGTCGTGCAGGCGATGCTCGCGTACGCGAAGGAAGAGCTCGGCGACACGATGCTCTCGCTCGCGGATTGCTCACGGATGATCGTCATCGGCTCCGACCGCATGATGAACGCCGTGCGCGAGGCGCGCTTCGCCGCATTGAAGCCGTACCTCCAAGCGGGGCACGTTGCCATCGGTTCGATCAACTCGCCGATGCAGTGCATGATGAAGGAGATCTGCGCGCAGTGCCTCTGCAAGCACGTCGACCCCGAGACGCGCGTGGAAGTCGCGCCGGTGTTCTCCTGCTCGAACCAGGACCAACCGCTCGACGCCGTCGACTTCGACAACTTGCAGCAGCGTCTGCGCGGCAACTCGGTGCAGGAGAAGCTCTCGAACCTCTGGCTCGATCACCTCGTGCACGAAGGCAAGCTCCCGATCTGGTCGACGCTCTGAGTCACCGATCGGCGGCGCGCAGACGCTCCACGAGCGCGTCGCCGCCGGGCATCAGTCCGAGCGCGGGCTCGAGTCGGCCGAACCACTCGAGCGCGGCCGGGTCGCTGCGCGTCGCGTCGATGCCGTGCTTCGCCGCGACGCCGCCGCCGAACGCGTAGTACCCCGCCGAATAACCACCGACGGCCGTGTGGCCCGCGCTGACCCCGCCGAAGCACAACAAACCCGCGGCGACTCCACCCGCCGCGAGCGCGCCGACGGCGAGGCCACCGAACGAGACCAGTCCGGCCGCGAGACCGCCGAACGAGAACACGCCAACAGCGAGGTTGCCGAACGCGACGGCGCCGAGCGCGCGCGGCCCGACGGCGAACCACCCTTTCGCCAGCCGCGGTGCGCCGGGCGCGGGTTCGAACGGCACGATGTGCACCCACGGCAGCCCGAGGAACGTGCCCGGGCTCCGGTACTCGCGCCCGAGATCGACGACGAAGACGTACACGCCCTTCGCGCGGCGCCACGCGCCACCTTCGCGCATCCGCGCGCGAGTCGTTTGGCCGTCGGCGACGGCGCCCAAGTCGACGGCCAATTCGAGCGCGGTCGGATAACGGTCCGCCGGAGCCTTCGCCATCGCTTGCGCGACCACCGCGTCGACTTCGCGTGAGCAGTGCGGCGCGAGCGACCGCACCCGAGGCGGCGGCTCGACGCGCAAACGCTCGAGCACCTGGACGAAGTTCGCGCCTTCGTACGGCCGACGACCGGTCAGTCCTTCGAACAGCGTCACGCCGAACGAATACACGTCGGAACGGCGATCGATCGGCTCGGCGATCAGCGTCGCTTGCTCCGGCGACATGTAGTACGGCGTGCCGAGCGGTTCGCCGGAGAGCGAAAGGCCCGGATCACCGTCGCCTTTCGCGAGCCCGAAGTCCGCGATCACCGCGCGACCGTCCTTGTGGATCAGGATGTTGGACGGTTTGACGTCGCGGTGCACGAGCCCGAGGTCGTGCGCGACGCCGAGGGCCCGCGCGACCGGCGCGAGCAAGGCGCACAACGCGCGCTCGAAGCTGACGTCGCCCGCGCGGAAACCGGTGAGCCGCTCGAGATCGGCGCCGGTCGGTGCCTTGCAGTGCGCGAGCTCGGCGTACACGTCGGCGAGCGAGCGGCCTTCGACGTACTCCATCGCGAGGTAGTGCCAACCCTGCGCTTCGCCGACGGCATGGACCTGCACGATGTGCGGATGCTGGAGCCGCGCGATCGCCAGCGCTTCGCGGCGGAAACGATCGACGTGCCGGCCTTCGAGCGCGAGGCCCGGCCGCAGCACCTTCAACGCGACCGGGCGGCGCAGGTCGACTTGTTTCGCGAGGTAGACGATCGCCATGCCGCCGCGGCCGAGCTCGCGCACGATCTCGAATTGGTCGAGCCGCGACCCGGGCCCGAGCGGCGCGCTCGCCCGTGGAGCCGACGCGATGCCGGTCTGCAACATGCGGAAGCAGCGCTGGAGCGCATCGCGGTGCTCCTCGGGGACCCGCGCGAGCAAAGCGGCTTCGTGATCGCGCTCGCCGCGTGAGAGGCGATCGGAGAATTCGGCGACGAGCTGATCGAGCAGGTCGTCGAGCGACTGCGGAGTCGTTTGGGGCTGCATGTCGAGTGCAGGCGCCACTCGAGTCCGGATTCGTCGCGCCAACCAGGAAAAATTCGGGGCGTCTCCGGCTCGACGGCGCAAGGAGGCCGCCCCGTGGCACGCACGGAGCGGCCCCGCCTTCACCTCCCTCGGATCCGTTCCGAGGTTGCAATGGCGACGCGAGCGCCGCGGCGCACGGAGAGCGCTTGGTCTTCCGAGCGCGCCGACTCGTTGCGCGAATCACGAACTCGTCGCGGGATCCCTTGCGCGGTTTTCGAACTTCGGTGAGTCTCCGCGCGCTTCACGCGAGACGGAGCCGGAGCTCGGGCTCACGATCGAACCCGGACTCACCTCCCCACCGACCCGATGGAACCCACACCATGAAGATGCTCGGCCTAACGGCCACTGCGTGCGCCGCGTTCGCGGCGCTCGCGCAAGCCCAGTTCCCCGTCACACCAACCCGTGTCACGGCGCACTCCTTCGGCGGCGCCGGCGCGGCCGCCGAGACGGCTCTGCCGACGTACGGCTTCGGCCGCATCGCCGCGGCCGATCTCGGCGGTGATCTGATCACCGACTACGTCGTCGCTGCGGAAGACGCGGTCGGCGTGGTCTGGGGCGGCATGTTCGCCCACTGCTACTTCTGGCTCACTTCGCCGAATCGCACCACCGGAGCCCCTGCGTTCGCGCCGGTGCGGATGAGCGGCGGCGACGCCGTCGCGATCGCAACCGCGACGGGTCTCGAACTCTGGCGCGTCGACGCCGGAAACTGGGCGCTGACGAAGACCTCGATCGCCAACACGACGATCGCTGGCGCGAAGCAGCTCGCCTCGGCCGACGTCGACGGCGACGGTGACGATGACCTCGTCGGACTGACGAGCAGCGGAACGAGCGCATTCGTCGCGTACCAAGCTTCCGGCGCGTTCGGCGCTCCGGCGGCGACGTTCTCGATCGGCGGCTTGGGCCTCGCGCTCGCTGCGTTGCAGTGGGATGGCAGCGGTGCGCTGGAAGTCGCCGTGCTGCGAACCGACGGCCTGCGGGTCTTCACGTCGAGTGGCTCGACGGTCGACTCGTTGATCGCGGGTGCGTCGGCGAGCGGACTGTTGGTCGTGCTCCACGACGGCTCGCGCGAACGCGCGGCGTGGATCGACGAAGTCGGCTCCGCCGCAGCGTTGCGAGTCGCCGGCCGCGACCCCTCGGGCGCCGTGATCGTCGAACCGACTCTCTCGCTCGGTTCGTTGCTCCATCCGACCGGGATCGCGTCGTACGACGGCAACTTCGACGGCTACCCGGACCTCGTGATCACCCACCGCTTCAGCCACTTGGAGATCGTGCTCCAACACCAGGACACCGGCACGACGCCGTCGGCCTCCGGTTCCTATTCGCTCAGCGCGCCGTTCGGCGTGTGGCTCTTGCCGGCCGACGCGACGGATCCCTCCGCTTCGAACTCGACGTCGACCGCCTGGCCGGTCGCGGGCGATCTCGACGGCGACTTCGACATCGACATCGGCTTCGCGAGCGCGGCGTTCGGCGAGGTGCGCTCGATCGTCGCGGAACTCACCGACCCGACGGAGTTCACCAATCGCTTGAACCCGCAGTTCGAGCCCGCGTACGAAGGCAACGTCGTCACGCAAGGCAGCACGGGGGAGCTTTTCAACATCACTGCCGGCTATCGCATCCCGGTCAGTTCGCTGACCGAAACCGCGACGCACCTCGAAGTGGTGATCCACGCCGCGGATCCGGTGAGCCAATGCACCCCGGACTTCGCCGGTGGACCGCTCGTGAACGAGATCTACCCGATCGCGAACCTCGTCTTCCCCGACTCGACCGACGCAGACCAACGCCCGATCCTTCCGGTGACGGTGATCGACTTCCCGTACGGCACGGACTTCGAGATGGCGTGCACGCTCCGCGTGCGCATGGTGCGCACCGACCGGACCGGCGCCGTGGTCCAAGCGTGGACGCCGACGTTCGCGACGTTCGAGACGCTCGGCGACCCCGTCGCCGACGCGACTTGCACCACGTGGCTCGGCGGGACCGCCGACGGGTACGAGTTCGACCTCGACGTGCCGGCCGACGCGCCGACGAGCGGTGGCTCCTACACCGAACGGCCCGTGCCGCCGGTGCCGCCGCCGCCCTCCAACCCGCCGGGCGGCGGCGGTTGAGCGCGGCGACGGCGCACGAACACGCCGACGACGAGCGCCGCGACCGCGCCTGCGACGGCGTACGCGATCGTTCGACCGACAGGACGCCCATCCGGTTCTCGGGTGGGCGTCGTCGTTTCGGCGGCAGCGACTTCGGCGACGCGCAAAGCGCCGAACCCGAAGACCTGCACGGCGCCGTGGTACCACGGGGCCGCGCTCTTCTCGTCGCGTTCTGCGACGGCGACGCGCGCGCGGCGCAGCGCTTCGGCGGCGTCGAAGCCGCGCGCGAGCTCGGTGTGGAACGCGCCGACCAACGCGAGCGAGCTGCGGTACTCGAGGTCCGCGCGCGAGGCGAGCACCGCGCATGCGCCGGCCCGCAACGCTGCGCCGGCAAGATGGCTCGGCCCGTCGTCGCCGCAGCGCGCGGGCCCGCGCAGCGAGCCGCACACCGCGAGCTCGACGACCGGCGGCAGCCGGAAGCTCTCGAGCTCGTCGCAATCGAGCCAACCGTCGGCATCTGCTGCGGCCGGCGCTTCCGATGCGCCGACTTCGCCAGGCGTGCCGGGAGCCGCGGGGCCGTTTGGCCCGTCGGGCGCGAGCACGATCGCGGTCGGTCGCTCGAGCTCGCGCACGTGCACGCCGTGCGCGACGAACCCGAGCACGCTCGCGTCGGTCTCGAGCTCGGCCGCAAGCGCACGGCGCGTCGCTCCCGTTCCTTCGAGCACCGTCGATGAGCCACCGAACGCGCCGAGCACGCTCAGCCGTTCGCGTTCACCGAATGGCAATCGGGCGAGCTCCGGGTACCGCGTCTGCGTCGCCGCCGAAGGCTCGGGCGCCGCGACGAGCACGAGCCTCGGCGTCGGACGAGCGCGCGGCGTCTGTCGAGCGCGCAGGGCGTTCGAGTCGACGCTCGCTCCGGAATCCGCGGCGGCGCGAGCAGCGTCAGCTGCGTCAGCGCTCCTAGAGATTCCGGCGATTCCGGCGTCGCCAGCGATTCCGTTGACGCCTCGCGCACGCCGCGCGAGCTCGAGCGCGACCGGCGCGGATGGCCAATGGTCGATCGCGTGCGTCAGGCCGAGCGTGCGTTCGCTGCCCGGGAGCACGAAGCTCTCGATCGGCAGCCAACCGAAGAACTCGCCGCCGATCACGCTCACGCGGGACCAACGCGCGAGCTCGGCGCACGCCTCGGCGCCGAGCAGCGCCGTGGCGACGCGCGCACCGAGCTCACGCGCTTCTACCCGTTCGTCGGCGTCGAGCGCGCGGGAAGCGAACTCTCGCAAGCGCTCGAGCTCGGGCCGAGCGCGCAAGATGCCGGGCAACACGAACGAACGGAAACGAGCGCGATCGATCGTCCAGACGAACGTGTGATCGAGGCTCGGCACGAGCACGAGCAGGCCATGATCCGGCCCTGAAAGCACGCTCCGCACGTCCGCGAGCGACAGCGCGGCGGCGCCGAGACTCTGCGCGAGCGATCCGCGGCTCTGCGCGTGCACCAACGCGCCGAACGCGCGTTCGGCGCCGCCGTCTCGGTGCGCGCGCTCGGCGAGCCGCATCCACTGTGCGAGCACGCCGCGGTGCGACGCGAAGTGCAGGCTGCCCCAACCCGACTTGCCGGTCGGCAAGCGTCCCCACTCGTCGAACAAGCCGCGCCAGATCGGCTCGAACTGTGCTTCGAGCGCCGCGAGGGCGTCCGCTGCGTCCAGCGTGCCCGGCGTGCCCGGTGTGCCCGGTGTACCCGGTGCGCCCGGTGCGCCCGGTGCGCCCGGTGCACCGGGTGCATCTGCGCGCGCGAGCGCGAGCGCCGCGAGCAACGCGGCGTGTTGCGCGCGTTCGAGAGTCGGAGCGCGGGCCAGATCGAGCAACGTCGCCGACTTCGCGAGCACGCGCTCGGCTTCGTCGAAGCGCGCACGTTCGATCGCGAGCCACGCGAGCGCGTGCTCGACGTGCAGGCGATCGAGCGGCGGCCTATCGAGTTCCGCGTCGAGCGCTTCGAGCTCGCGCCGCGCTTCCTCGTCGTCCTCACCCGTGCCGAGCGCGAGCGACGCCCGCGCGAGGCCGGAATAGAACCGCAGCTCTTCGTCGTCCGCCGCGAACGGCGGCACCCGGCCGCTCGTCTCCTCGGTGGCCGTCGCTTCACTGGCCGTCTCGCCAGCTGCCGCGTCGGACGCTTCGCCGGCACGCGAACTCGAAGCTGCGGCAGCCGACGCCGCGGCAGCCGCGCGCGCCGCGGAGCGGACCGCATCGATGTCCGCGAGCACCGCGCGGAATTCCTCCGCCGCGAGCCACACGTCCCAGCGTTTGCGCAACGCGTTGCGGCGATCGAGCGGGTCGAGCACACCCGCCGCGGCGAGCCGCTCGATCGTGCGCTCGAGCTCGTCGAGCGCTTCGGTCGCACGCTCGAGTTGGCCGAGACGCAAGCGCAAGTCGATGCGCTCGATCAGCGCCTGCACGCGCCACGGGTCCTGATTGCCTGGCGCACGTTCGACGCTCGCGTCCAGGAACCCGAGCTCGCGTTCGGCGCGTTCGAGCTCGCCGGCGCGGCGCAAGAGCTGCGTCAGCTCCGCGCGCAGGTACGGTTCGTAGGTCGCCGACGGCGGTCGCGCGAGCGCGTCGTCGAGCAACGCAAGTTCGTCGTCGACGCGCCCGCGCCGGCCGAGCAACGTCGCGATGCGGTACGTGAGCTCGTACTCGCCGTCGGCGTAGCCCATCGGCCGGAGCTCGTCGAGCGCACGGCGCAACACGGCGATGCGCAAGTCGAACTGCGCATCGTCGTGTGCCAGCGCGTCGGCCGCCGCGCGCGCGCCGCTGACCCACGCCCACCGGCCGGCGGCGTCCGGCGCCGGCGTCGTCAGCCATTCGCGTGCGGCCGCGACCGGATCGGACGCTTGCGCGGCCGCCACCGTGGACACGACTCCGAACTCGAGGAAACAGCCGAGGACGAACGGGAGGCCGAGGCGCATGCGCGCGCCACTCTAACGGCCGCCGTCGCTCGATCGCGCGCGGCGCCGCGGCGCCGCGGCGCCGCGGCGGTCGTTCAGGGCCGTGTCGCGGCGGCGCGCGGACTGACGCGGCTCTCGCCACCGGCGACGAAGCTCTCGAGCCGCCATTCGATGGTCGCAGGCAAGCTCGCGAGTTCCTCCGCCGTCGGCCGCCACTGCGGCGTGTCGAGCGGCGGCGAAACGAGCAGCGGCGTCGCGGCTCCTGGCGCGAACACGCTGATCCGGAAGAAGCCACCGGCCGGCCGCACGCCGCGACCTTGGAACTCGGCGAAGTCCGTGACCCGTCCACGCGGAGCGACGGTCTCGAGCGGCGCACCGAGCACGATCTCCGGCTCCTCGCCCGGCTCGCCGAAGCGTTGGTACGCGACGAAGGCCAACACGAGTGCGGCTGCCGCAGCAAGCCACCAGCCCCAACGCGGAGCACGGCGCAGCGACGAACGCGCGTCGGTGACGCGCTCGCCGCGCGCGCGCCGGATCGCCCGCAGGACTTCGTCTCGGTCGTCGGCGCCACTCCCGGCTGCGGGGACCGCGGGACGGTCGAGCCGCAGCTCCTCGCCCACGTCGTCCAACGCTTTCCCGAGCGCTTCGAGCCCATACCAGTCGTCCCGACAGGTCGCGCAGTCGCGCAAGAGGTCCGCGATCGCGGCCGGCGAGCGCGCGGCGACGGCTTCCGCGAGCCGCGCTTCGTGACGGGCGTCGTGACGGGCGTTCATGCCGCACCCCCTTCGTCGCCAAGCATCGTCTTGAGGGCCTTGAGCCCGCGGTAGTACCAGGTCTTCGCCGTCTCGAGCGGCACGTCGAAGCGTCGCGCGATCGCGTCGAACTCGAGGCCGTCGAAGTGCCGCATCCGGACGACATCGGCCTTCGGTGGTCCCAGCCGATCGAGCGCCCGCTGCAGGCGCTCCGGATCGACCTCGCTCTCGTCGGCCGGCGTCCGGTCGGCCGCGGCACCGATCACCGTGCCGTCGTCCGACTCGAGCACGCCGCCTCGGCGGCGATGTTTCGCCAGGGCGTTCGAGAGCTTGTTCACGCAGAACGGATACACCCACGTCTCGAGCGCGGCCCAGCCGCTGTAGTCGCCGAGTCGCTCCCACACGGCGACGACGACGTCCTGCACGAGGTCCGAGAGCTCCTCCGCATCCAGCGTCGCGCCGATCCGCCGCTGGCGCGCGACCAGGAAGTGGCGCACGCAGGTCAGGCGGTCGGCGAGCGCGGCGAGCGCCCGTGGGTCACCGGCGCGCGCCGCCCGGACGAGGGCGAGGTCCTCGGCGTGCGAGGGCGGGACGTTCGGCTCGGAACGGTCGATCGGCGCCGGACCCGCGGGCATGGGCCGGGCATCTTCGCGAGCGACACGCGGCGCGACAACCCTGGAACGGCCCCGCCACCCCGCCCGGCGGCGCAACCACACCCTTCGCTCACGCAAATCGACGCGTCCGCCGCGCGGCTCTCCAGCGCGCGACGCACCTTGGCTGTCCATCGGGGATACCGCTCCTCTCGTGCAAGGAGGTGTGTCTCGCGTCCGCTCGCCAAGTTGCGAGGATCCGAGATTCGCGCGCGCGAGCGCACGCCGAACGTGGCTCGCGGCGCCGGCGCTATCCTCGAAGGCATGCCGCGCTGCGATCACGCTGCGTTCCGAGTCGCCGACCTCGATCGTTCGCTCGCGTTCTACGAACGCGTCTTGCCGGCGCGCGTGACCGGCCGAAAGCAGCACACGGACCGCTGGCGGACGGAGATCGCGACGTTGCGGCCGCTCGGGCAGGAAGACTTCACGCTCGTCCTGTTGATGCCTCGCCGCGTGCGCTGGCTGCTGCGCGCGTTCCACGGCCTGGTGCCGCGCCAGACGCGGAGCCACGAGCACTTGGGCTTCGTCTGTGCCTCGAAAGCGGAGCTCGAGGAGCGCGAGCGCGTGGTCCGCTCGCTTGGACTGCGCCTCGCGAACCCCCTCACGCGCCTCGACGATCGGGACGGGTGGGTGCTCGAGGTCCACGACCCCGACGGCAACGCGGTCGAGTGGACGTTCGGCGTCGTCCACGACTGACGTCGGCCCTACTGCCTCGTTTCGTTGGGCTTGTCGTAACTGGTTGTTTTTCAACGTCTTATGACTCTTGCAGCTCGAAGCCCCAGGCGGCTGGCTCGGTGCCCGGCTGGCCGCGGCGCCTGAGCGCGCCGCCTGTGCGGGGCGCCGGTGCGGGGCGCCGGTGCGGGGCGCCTGTGCGCGGCTTCAGCCGCGGTCGGTGAGCCCGGCCTCCCAGGCGAGCAGCGCGCGGCGATAGAGCGAGTGCACCGCCGCTTCGCTTCGCCCCATCCGCCGCGCCGTTTCGGCGGCCGAGAGTCCGGCGAGTTGCCGCAGCGCGATCACCTTGCGGTGCTCGGGCGCGAGTGCGGCCAACGCCCGCTCCAAGCGCTCGGTTTCCTCGACGGCGACCGCGCGGGTCACCGGGCCAGCGGTGCGGGCGAGGACCGCGCTCTCCGCGAGACCCACCGACGACCAGTCTTCGCGCGACAGCCGGGCGACCCGAGCGTCCCGCTTCGCCCGACGCGTCGCACGCGCGGCGTCGAGCACGACGTGGCGCGCGACTTCGGCGAGCCACCGCGCGAACGGCGCGTCGCCGGCGCACGGCTCCGGAGCGCGAGCTCGATCGCGAACCGCGCGCAGGAACGTCTCCTGGACGAAGTCGTCGAGTTCACAGCGACGGCGGAGCGCCGCTCCCGCGAGCGTCCCGACCCACAGGCGGATCCGCGGCGCGCACGCGGCGAGTCGGTCGCCGAACTCTCGCTCGGCGGGCGGCGTCGACGGAGCATCCATGCGCGCTTCGCTCAGCCGGCGCGAGACGCGACGCGCCGCGCGAGTTCGGCGACCAGCGCCGCGACGACGCGAGTCTGAGCTTCGATCGACACTTGTTCGGCCCGCGGCAAGTGCAGGAACAGCGCGGGCACGCCGAGCCGCTCGCCGTGGCGGAGAAGCTCGAAGTAGACGCGCTCGCAGACGAAACCGCCGGCGTCGTTCGAGCGGACCACGCCCGCTGCGCCCCCGGCGCGCAGCGCGACCTCGAGGCCCACGAAGTCGAGCTCCGTCTCGCGCTCGCCTTCGAGGTCCGCCGTCGCGGCGCCGGCCTCGCGCCCGGCGTTGTCGCGGCGGTCGCCGACGAGTCGGCCGCGTGCGCGGCGCTCGAGTCGGAACACGCCGCCGCCCGACTGCACGCCGAGGCCGAGCAGCACTCGCGGCGCGGGCTCCAGCGACGCAAGCCACGCAGCGAGTTCGCGCGGCGCACCGTCGAAGGTGACCGAGAGCTCCGTGGAGACGACGTCGACGCCCGCGGGCGGAGCGCTCGCGAGCGCTCGCGCGATCTCGCGACTCGGATTGAGTTCGATCGGCGTGCCGCTCGAACCGACGAACGGTCCGAAGCCGGTGATCGCGATCCGCACGGTGGCCACGCCGTGCGATCGTACGGTGGCGCGTCGCAGCGACAAGCGGGTGACGAACGGCGCCGTGTGGCTCAGGGCTCGCGTTCGCCGGCGCGCTCGCGTTGCCGCTCGCGCACGCGTTCGAGCGCGAGTTCCGCGGCTTCGCGGACCGACGCATCGGCATGTTCCGTCGCGTCGACCAACGCCGCTTCGCCCGCGGGCGAACCGAGTTCGCCGAGCACCTGGCATGCGAGCCGCAGGAGGTCGGTCTCGTCGCGAGCGAACGCCCCGGCGACCAGTTCGGCCGCTTGATGGCGGTGGAGCTTCGCGCGCCCGAGCGCGAGCAACTCGGCCGCCGCTTTCGCGCGATCCGGCGAACGCAGTTCGTCCGCGCGCCGCTCCGCGACACGCCAGTCCGCGAGTTCGCGCTCGCGCCACGCGCGCCACTCCTCGGCGTCGCGGTCGAGGGCCTTGCGCGTCGTGCGCCGCAGCGCGTCCAACGCAGCGCGCGCGACATCGTCGTCGCCCTCGAGCAGTTCGATCCACACGGGCACCGCGTCGATGTCCTGCAGCGCGAACGCCGCGCGACACGCGGCGCGTTGGAGCGTCGGCTCGTCGTCGCGGAGATAGCTCCGCACCGCTTCGCGCGTCGACTCCGGCGCCGGCAGCGGCAAGCCGCGGCCGACGCGCGCCAGTTCGCCGAGCACGCGCAGGTCGAGCTCGGGTCGAGCACCGAGCAAGCCGCCGAGCGCCTCCGCACTCGCCTCGTCCTGGAGCGCGCCGAGTGCGCGCAACAAGGCGTCGGCGAGCGAACGTTCGACACCGAGGTAGAGCCCGCGGACGTGGGCCAACGCGTGGTCGTCGCGCAACGCGATCGAGTGGAATGCGAGCCCGAACGCTTGCCGCACTTCGAGCGGCGTGCCGCGTTCCGTCGCGAAGCGCAGCGCCAACGAACGCACGAGCTCCACGTCATCCGCCGTGCCGGCGAGCGCGGCGATGCGCAGGGCGACCTCGACCTCGCGCGGCGCCGCCGCGGTCGCCGCGACTCGCGCGAGCAGTCGCACGACGTCCGCGCGCGGCGCCAGCGCGGCGGCGGCGACGAGCGCGATCTCGACCTCGTCGGAGACCGGCAACACGAACGACTTCGACCCGTCGACGGCGATCGAGAGCTCGCGCGCGACCGCGAGCTCGAAACAGCGCGGGAGCGACTCGGGACCGAGCGCCGCGAACGCCCGCACGTTGGCTTCGATGGTGCGAGCCGGATGTCCGATCGCGTCCAGCACCGCTCCGTCGAGAGTCGTCGCCGCTTGCGCGGCCGGCAACGCAAGCCCTGGCACCGCAACACCGGGCGCGCCGAGACCAGGCCCGGTGAACCACGACCCGGCGAGCCCTGGCGCAGCGATCACGACGAGCGGCGTAAGCGAGGGCAGTGCGAAGTGCATGGCGCGGAAGTCCTCACTGCGCGGCGAGGACGTTGGCCTTCTCGAGCGGCGTGAGCGTGAGGGCGTCCGCAAGGACTTGCGCGACGATGTGCGGCGGCAACGGGCTCGACGCGATCAGCACCTTCGCCATGTAGTTCGATGGCAGCGCCGGTGAAGCGATCAGCGCCTTGTCGAGCACGTTCGCCGCGAGCGGACTATTGCTCATCAAGATCGTCGTCAGGTCGCTCGACGTGAACTTCGCCGAGGCGTTGACGATCCGCACGAGGTCGTTGGAGGTCAGCGGCGACGCAGCGATCAACGAAGCCGTCAACTGCGCGGACGTGAGCGTGTTGTCGGAGAGCACGCCGATCGCGTCGCTCAAGCCCGTCTTCGTCTCGGCGGCGAGCGCAGTGGTGTCGGCCGGCATGTAGCCGACCGGCTTGCCAGAACGTTCGAGCGTCTGCACGGCCCGCACGTTGGCCCAGTCGAACCCACTTTCCATGCCGTCGTACGTCAGCGTCGTGCCGGCGAGGTTCTGGTAGACGACGTGCAACGGCACGTCGGCGTGCGACTTCGAGGGCGGCAGGAGCCGCGCAGGGTCGACGCCGAGGATCTCGAACGGATCGTTGCCCGCCGCGTTGTTGACGACGCTCTCGAGCTCGAGGATGCGCCACGCGAGCAACTTGGGCAGCACGTCGAGCGCAGTCGCTTCGTCGATGTGCACGTCGAAGTTGAGTTTCGCTCCAGGCGAGAGCACCACTTGTTCGGCGACGCACGCGCCGTTCACCGCCGCGCCGGAGCCGACCGTCGCTTGAGCTTCCGGCGCGTAGAGCACGCCGTAGAACGCGCCTGCGGCGCCGAAGCTCACGGGCGAGTCCGACGCGACTTGGATCGTCACGTCGGTCGGATCGTTCGAGCTGCACACGACCTGAGAGCCGTCCGCGAACGAGAGCGAATCGCCGACCCACACGCCGACCGCGCCGTCGTCGGTGTCGAACTCGAGCGTCGCACCGCTCGCGACGGTCAAGTCGTCGACGACGAGACTGCACGGGCCTTGGATGATCGCGTGCGAGCCGCTCGCGAGATGCAGGTACGCGATGCCGAGTTCGCCCGGTTGCACGACCAACGTGTTCGGACTCTGATGGTCGACACCCGCGCCCGTCGGTTCGAACGGCAGCTCGACCGCCGGCAGCGGCGCAGACGCGGTGCGCGGCGAGATCGTGCCCGTGTGCGTCACGTGCCGGCCGATCGTCGCTTGGTGGCCTGCGCCGGGCGCGAGGTCCGCCGTGACGGTCGTCGGAGCGCGCGCCGTGCCTTGGAGCACGATGTCGCCGTTCGAGCCGATGCGGCCCTTCGGCGGATCCGACGGTGCGCCGCCACCGGCCAGACCACCGACGCCGCCGAGACCGGGTTTCGACGAATCGGCCGGAGCGGACGAGTCGTAGCCACCGACGCTCGCGCCCGCAGGCACGGTCAACGGTTGGTTCGCGAAGAAGCCGAGCGTCGCGACGCTCTCTTCACCACGCTCGACCGTCATTTCGACCGTCGCGCGCGCTCGGCCCGCCATGCCGGTGCTCTCGAGCCGCACGTGGTCGGCGTCGACGTCGGTCGCTTGCACGAAGAAGACGCCCTTGCCGAGTTTCGCCGGAGAGCTCGCGCTGCCGACGTTGCCGGTCTTGCCGATCGTCAGGCCCGCGTACGCTTCCGCGAGGCCGGCGTCGGCGAGGTAGAACGCGCGCCGCAAGTCGGCGGACGCGAGCTGGCGCTTCTGCACCGAGCCCGAGATCTGCAAGAGGCACGTCGCCAGCACGGCGACGGATGCCGCAGCGAAGAGCGCGACGAACAGCGCCGCCCCGCGGCGGGAACTCGAACTTCGTTGACTTGCGATGCGCATCTCGTTCCCCCTAGTTGCGGCAAGTGACCATCGTCTCGACGGTGCGTGTCACGATCTCGCCCGTCTCGCTCTTGCGTTCCAGAGTCAGGCGCACGGTCACGCGACTGCCGTTGAGCGTGAACACGAGGCCCTTCTCGTCGATCAAACCGTTGCCGTTGTCGTCGATGCCGTTCATGAGCTCGCCTTCGAGGAACGGCCGGACGACCTTGCACCAGACGACTTTCCGTTCGTCAGGGGCATCCGGCCGCTCGCGCCACGTGACTTCGTTGGCGCCGGCGGAGAGCCCGATCCACTGCGCGTCGCCCCAGACGACGGCACCGTTCTGCACGCCGAGGCTGACTTCGTAACGGAGCTCGCTCGAGTAGATCGGCGACTCCGGGTCCGGGATCAGCCGCTCGCGGGACGCGCCCATCACTGCGTACGAGATCTGCTCGAGCACGCGCCGCGCCTGATCGTCGACGACGAGCGCCGTGCTCTCGTGCGCGGCCGTGTCGCTCTTCATCTTCACCAGCATCCCGACCTTGACGAACACGAGCGCGAGCAAGGCGATCGCGATCGACGCCTCGACCAACGTGAATCCGCTGCAGGTCCGTCGGCGCATGCTCATCTCCGGAACGGCGTGAGCAACGCGTCGAGTTGGTAGACGGCGGGCCCGGTGCTGCTCTGCCAACGCACACGCACGCAGACCGGGAGTTGGAGGTAGTCGTTGCCGTGGTCCTTGTTGTCGAGGATGCTGTCGCCGTTCAAGTCGCGCGGCAGGCCGAGCTCGGGCTGGTTCGTGTCCTCGCGGACCTGCCACACGCCGGTCTGCACCTCGAGTTCGGGCAACACGATCTCGCCGACGTGGCCGTCGGCGTCGTCCGCGGCGGGTTCCAGGCCCGCGACGTCGAAATGGCGGCCGGGCGCGGTCAGAGCGCCCTTCGGGTCGTCGTTTGGATCGTGGCCGTAGAGCGCGACGATCTCGTCGAACGACTCCGCGCGCAACGTCTCGACGATGCGCTGCGCTCCGTCGGCGGCGACCGAGAGTTCGTGCACGCCGAGCGATTGGCCGCGCACGGCGACCGCGGTGCTCGCGTAGATCGCGAACGACAGGCCGATCACGATGAACGCGACGACGAGTTCGATCATCGTCAGGCCGCGGCGGGAGAGCGCGCGCGACGAGAGGCTCGAACTGCGGTGGAGAAGGCGCATGGATCGACGAGCAGACGGAGCCGACGCGTCGGGAGCGTCGACGACGTCCCGGCGTTCGGACCCCACTCTGGTGCGGGTTCCGTATCGAGTGCCGCGGGAAGCACTCTTGAAACGGGCTCGCGGCACGCTTGCGGCGGGGTCCGCGCGAAAACCAGCAGGTTGGAAGTCCTTTCCGCCCCGGCCCGCCCCAACGGGTCCTCAAGGACTCGGCCATTCCTTCCGATGCTGCCGCGGCACCGGAGGAGTCCATGCCCGCCCATCGCCGCCACTTCCGCATCATCCGCCCCACGCTGCAGATGCGCCTCGTCCTGACGTTCATCGGGATCTCGGCGTTCGCGCTGCTCCTGCAGTACATCCTGTTCGTGCGCTTCGCCGTCGAACTCGTCGCCGAGCGCGCGGCGGCGGACGGCCTGCCGCTCGACGACATCGGCGCGCGACTGATGCAGGTCTTCGCGATCTCGTTCTTCCTGATGTTGCCGCTGACGTTCGTGGTCGGCGTGCTCGCGACGCACAAGTTCGCCGGGCCGATCTACCGGTTCGAGCAGTACCTGAAGCAAGTGATCGCCGGCGAGAAGCCCGCGGATTGCAGGCTGCGCAAAGGCGACGACCTGCAGTCGCTCTGCACGTTGATCAACCAAGCTACGGAACCGTTGCGCCGCAAGACCACCGCAGAGTCGGATGCCGCGGGATCTCGGACCGGCGGGGCAGAGCCGTCGGCGACCAGCTCGGCGGCGAACTCCGCCGTCGGCGCGCCGTTGCCCGCGAAACCCGCACCCGAACGCGCAGCCTGACCGCGCCCCGGATTGCCGTGAACGACGGTCCGCCGAAATCACTCGGCACGCGCATCGCCCTGACGCTGACGCTCGTGGTCGCGGCGTACGCCGCGTTGGACCACGTGATCCAGCGTTGGGCGGTCCTGCCGAAGTTCTCCGAGCTCGAACAACGCGAAGCTCGCGAGGACCTCGATCGTGTGCTGCGCGCGATCGAGAACCAGAAGCTGCACCTCGCCGAACACGGACGGAGGCTCGCCAACTGGTCCGAGACGCGGCAGTTGCTCGTCGCGTGCGCGGCGGAACCGGCGAACGCCGCGAGCGCACGGACCCGTTTCGCCGCGGCCAACCTCGCGCCGAACGAGCTCGCGCTCGCGAACCTCGACTTCGCTTACGTCGTCGACCGCAACGGTGCCGTCCTCGGCGGCGGCGCGCTCGATCCGCGGACCGGCGAATCGCTCGCGCTGCGCGACTTCGCGCTCGATTCGGTCGCGCCGACGCATCCGCTGCTCGTGCAGGAGAAACACGACGCGGACGGCACGGAGCTCGTGCCCGACGAAACGCTCGGACTCTCGATCACCCACCTCGGCCCCACGTTGCTCGCCGCGAGCCCGATCGTCGACGGCGACGGAGAGACGCGCTGGCTCGGCACCGTGGTCGTCGGTCGCCGCTTCGACGAAACGCTGATCGCCGAGATCGCCGCGGCGACCGCCGTCGCGTTCGACGTGTGGGATGCGACCGGTGCGGAGCTCCCGCCGGCCGTCGCCGCGCGACTCGAGCGGGTCACGGTCGAGGGCGGAGCCGTCGTCGATCTCGACGCGGACGGCCGGCTCGCGGCGTGGACGATCGTCGAGGATTCGCGGCGCCTGCCGACGTTGCTCGTCCGCGCGAACCTGCCCCGCGACATCAGCTCGTTCGGCGAGGACGCGGCGACTTACGCGCTCGTGTCGACCGTGGCGGCCGGCGCGTTGCTCGTGTTCGTGCTGCTCACCGTGTTGAGGCGCGTCGTCCTGAACCCGCTCGCGCGCCTGACCGGTCACGCCGTCGCGATCGGACGCACCGACGACATGTCGGCGAAGCTCCGGCTCGACCGCGAGGACGAGATCGGCGTCCTCTCGCGCGAGTTCGATCGGATGATGGACAAGCTCGAACACTCCCGCGCCGAAGTCGTGCGCACGGCGCGTGTCGCCGGCATGTCGGAGATCTCGACTGGAGTGTTGCACAACGTCGGCAACACGTTGAACAGCGTCAACGTCGCCGTGAACGTGCTCTCGGAGCGCGTGCGCGAGAGCAAGCTCGCGAAGCTCGAACGCGTCGTCGAGATGATCGAGTCGCAAGGCGACAAGCTCGGCGAGTTCATCACGAACCACCCGAAGGGCAAACACGTCGCGCCGTTCCTATCCGAAGTCGCCAAGTTGATGCGCCACGAGCACGAGCAGATCGCGGCGGAGACGAACAAACTCCAATCCGGCGTGGAACACCTCCGCGCGCTCGTCGCGTCGCAGCAGGAGCTCGCAGGCAAGAACGAACTCCGCGAAGCGGTGCGGCTCGAGGAACAAGTCGCGCTCGCCGCGACGCTCGCCGATCTGCCACGCGCCGTCGAAGCCGGACTCGTCTTCGAAGTGTCGGGCACCGGGCTCGGACGTGTGCTCGTCGATCGCCACAAGCTCGTGCAAGTGCTCGTCAACCTCCTCAAGAACGCTCGCGAAGCGATCGTCGAGTCCGGTCGCCGCCCGGGTCGCATCCACGTCGCTTGTTCGAGAGACGGCGAGCGCTTGCGCATCACCGTCGAAGACGACGGCATCGGCATCCCTGCCGAGAACCTGACGCGCATCTTCCAACACGGCTTCACCACCAAAGCCGGCGGTCACGGCTTCGGTCTGCACTCGTCCGCCAACGCCGCGGTCGAGATGCACGGCCGCATCGACGCCGTGAGCAACGGTGCGGGCCATGGCGCCCGCCTGATCCTCGACCTTCCTTTCGAACCCGCTCCCCAGGCCTGAGGCTTGTCATGCAGACGCCCAACCGCCGAGTGCTGATCGTCGACGACAACGCGAGCATCCACGAGGACTTCAAGAAGATCCTCGCGAAGCGCGCAGCCGACACCGGCGCACTCGCCGCAGCCGAAGCTGCGCTCTTCGACGACGCACCGGCCACGGACTCCACGGACGCGAGCGACGCAGCTTGCGACCTCGACTTCGCGCTCCAAGGCGAAGAAGCGGTCGAGCTCGTGCGGCGCGCTCGCACCGAGGGTCGGCCGTACGCGCTCGCGTTCGTCGACATGCGCATGCCGCCCGGCATCGACGGCGTCACGACGATCGAACGCATGTGGAGCGTCGACACCGAACTGCAAGTCGTCGTCTGCACGGCCTATTCCGACCACAACTGGCCCGACGTGGTCCGCCGGCTCGGACGCACCGATCGCCTGCTGATCCTGAAGAAGCCGTTCGACGCCGTCGAAGTGCATCAGCTCGCGACGGCACTCACCGAGAAGTGGAACGCGGCGGCGCGCGAGCGTGCGAACCTCCACGCCGCGGTGCGCGCGGAAGGCGAGGCGCGGGCCTACGCCGCGTCGCTCGAGACGACGAACAACGCGATCGAAGCTTCGTGGCGGCGCACGGAGGCCGAGCTCGAGTCGCGCCGGCGCATGATGCTCGACATCTCCGACGTCGTCCTCACGCCGACGCTCGGCGTGTTGACCCGCATCATCGCCACGCGCGCATTGAACGACCAACTCGACGACGAGCTCGAACAACTGATCGACCACAGCACGTCGCTCGCCCGCACGATCCAGTCGCTGATCGAGCTCGCCGAGATCGACGGCGGTCGCGCCGCGATCCAGCCGGTCCCGTGCTCGCCGCGCGAGATCGCCGACGAAGTCGCCGCGGCCGCGCGCCAAGCCGTCGGTTCGAAGCCGATCGAAGTGCTCTATCGCTGCGCGGCGGCGCTGCCCGCTCGCGTGCGCAGCGTGCCGGATCACGTGAAACGGGTGCTCACCGAACTGATCGACAACGCCGTGCGCCACACGGAACGCGGCAGTCTGACGATCGAAGTCGACGTGCAGGCCGCGAACGACGGCGACTTGCCGATGGTCCGGTTCGCCGTCACCGACACGGGCTCGGGGATTCCCGACGCAGCGCTCGGTCGACTGTTCGAGCCGTTCTGCGGCGCCGACACGGATCAGCGGGACACGAACCACGCAGGGCTCGGGCTCGCGGTCTGCGGCAGGCTCGCTTCGGCCCTCGGCGGCAACTTGCGCGCCGTCTGCCGCCAACAGGGCGGTGCGACGTTCGAGCTCTTCCTGCCGACGAACGGACCGACGGGCTGAATCAGGCCGCAGCCTGCCCGAGCGTGCCCTTCGCGAGCAACGCTGCGGCTCGGTCTGCAGCGACCGGCGGGCTCAGGAGGAACCCCTGCGCTTCGTCGGCGCGCATCACGCGCAGCAACGCGAGCTGTGCCGGCGTCTCGACGCCTTCCGCGACGACCGTCATCTTCAGACTCCGCCCCATCAGCACGATCGCACTGAAGATCGAGGCGTCGTCCGGTCGTGACGTCGCGTCGCGCAGGAAGCTGCGGTCGATCTTCAACGCGTCGACGGGGAACCGGCGCAAGTACGAAAGCGACGAGTGGCCCGTGCCGAAGTCGTCGATCGACAGGTGCACGCCGAGCGACTTGATCTGGTGCAACAACTGCACGTCGGACGCGGGATCCCGCATCAGCGCACCTTCGGTCAGTTCGAGCTCGAGTCGATCCGCGGGGAGCGCGCTCGTCCGCAGCGCCTCTTCGATCGTCGCGAGCAAGCCACGATCGTGGAGCTGCAGCGGCGACAGGTTGACCGACATGCGCACCGGCGGGAGGCCGGCGTCGCTCCACTCGCGTGCTTGGCGACACGCCGTGTGCATCACGTGCGCGCCGATCGGGACGATCAACCCGGTCTCCTCCGCGATCGGGATGAACCTCGCGGGCGCGACGAAGCCCAGATCGGGATGCTGCCAGCGAATCAACGCTTCGACGCCGACGATGCGCCCGGTGCGGATCTCCACGCGCGGCTGGTAGTGCAACACGAACTCGTCGCGCGACAATGCTCGGCGCAAGGCCATCTCGAGGCTGAGGCGCTCGAACGCCTCCGAGTCCATCGCCGGCTCCCAGAGCTCGACACGCTTGCGACCTTGGCGGCGCGCGCAGTAGGCAGCGGTCTCCGCGCGACGCACGAGTTCCTCGGCATCGCGACACTCGGGCGAGGACGCAGTGACGCCAAGCGTCGCGTCGAGCACGAGCTCGCGGCCGCCGACGTGCACCGGTTTGGAGAGCCAACTCGACAGCCGCGCTCCCACGGCGAGCACGTCGTCGTGACGGCGCAGCCCTTGGACGGCGACCACGAGTCCTCCCGCGCTCGCCCGACCGAACAGCGGCGGCACGTGCGCACCGTCCACGCCCTCCGGGATGCCGACGTCGCGCAGCGCGGCGCGCATGCGCGTTGCGAGCCCGTGGAGCACGTACTCCTGGTTGCCGCGCGTCGCACCCGACGAGAAAGCGCGCAGCTCCTCGGAATCGACGACGTAGACCGCGATGGACCCGTTGCGCGCCCAGGCTGCCCCGACGGCGCGTTCCAACGCACCCAAGAACGCCCGCGCGTCGGGTTGGACTTCGAACTCCGCCACGGCGGCGGCGCCGGACTGCGGCTCTTCCCATTCCTCGATCACACCGCGGACGAGTCGCGTGCCTTCGGGCGCGAGCGGCACGGAGAAGCGGACCCACTCGACGGCATCCGCGTGTTGCGCGAGCCGGCACTCGAACTCGCGCACGCCTTGCAGCGGCCCGACCAGCGAAAGCCACTCGCCGAACCGACGGCGCTCGTCGGGCGCAAGTCGCTCGGTGACCGCTTGAACGAGACCATCCACCCGCGCCGATTCCAGCCCCAGAAGTCGTCGCGCTTCCGCGGACAACCAGAGGCGACCGCTCGCCGGCTCGTACTCGAAGCTCCCGACACCCGCGGCGGCCTCGACTCTGGCCAGCAAGTCGGCCAACCGCTCGTGCATGCGCGACCGATCGAGCTCACGCAACGCAAGTTCGACCGCTGCGGCGACTGCGTCCACATCGACGTGCGCCGAGAGCACCGCGGTCGCGCCGCGTTCGAGCGCCTGCTCGCGCGCAGCGCCGTCCGCCGCATCGACGACCGCGATCCACGGCACACCCGTCGGCGCATCCTGGAGCCCCGCGATGACCAAGTCCACCTGCGCGGCGTCCGCAAACCCGTTCGCAGCGACCAGCCCCCGGGCGCGAAGTCCGCTCACTACGCCATCGACGTGCGGAAACGCCGTGTCGACTACCAACACGCGCGCGGCTTGCGGGGTCTCGGTTCGATGCATTGCGGTACGGATCGCGCGTCCGGAGATCGGGCAGCGCCGCAACCGCACTTGAAGCTATCCCCGGGATACTGCCTCGCTTCGCTGGCCAGGAAATCCAGGAAGGGCTGACACCGAGGCGAGTTGGAGCGGTCTGAGCTCGGTGTATGGGGAATTCCCGAGGAGCTCACCGATGCGTTTCCATCCGAAGTTCTGTCCGCTGCCCGACTGTCCGTCGCACTCCGG
>JAKLKU010000020.1 GCA_023150475.1 Planctomycetota bacterium | reverse complement strand
AAGTGCATCGGCGGTCTCCAGAAAAACTCCGTACGCCAGACGAAGACCGCCACAACCCGTTTTGGTTTCAGCCGCGCCCGAATTTTCGGCGCAACGACGCGGGGCAGTATCCCCGACGCATAGCGACGAGGCGCGCTCCATAGCGAGTACGCTGGCCGCTCGATCGCGCCCCCGCGAAACTACGCTGCGGGGAGGTCGACATCACGGCGGTCACCATGCCCGATACCCAACGCTCCCTGCATTTGCGGACCTGGCTCGTCTACGCGGTCATGATCGCGAGCACGGTCCTCGTGTTCCTGTGGATCGATTCGCGAGGTGCTCACCTCGAGGCGCCGGATCCCGTCGGAGACGCGACGTTCGGCGCAGGGAGTCAGGCGGCCCGCGTCGACGTGCTGACGCACGTCCTGATCGCGTTGGTCGTGATCCTGGTCTCGGCGCGGCTCCTCGGGAACCTCTTTCGACGGCTCCACCAACCGCCGGTGATCGGCGAAGTGATCGCCGGGATCGCGCTCGGACCTTCGTTGCTCGGCCGCATCGCTCCGGAAGCCCAAGCGTTCTTGTTGCCGCAGTCCGTCGCGCCGTACCTCGGCATCCTCGCGCAGGTCGGTGTGATCCTGTTCATGTTCGTCGTCGGGCTCGAGCTCGATCCCCGGCTCCTGCGCAAGCGCACGCACGCGACCGTCGCGATCTCGCACGCGAGCATCATCGCTCCGTTCCTGCTCGGAGCGGCGTTCGCGCTCGTCTTGTACCCGCGCTTCTCGAGCTCCGATGTGCCGTTCACAGCGTTCGCGCTGTTCCTCGGCGTGTCGATGTCCGTGACGGCGTTCCCAGTGCTCGCGCGGATCCTGACCGATCGCCGGCTCCAGGGTACGCGCCTCGGCGTGATCGCGCTGACGTGCGCCGCGGTCGACGACGTGACGGCGTGGTGTCTGCTCGCGTTCGTCATCGGCGTCACGCAGTCGCAGCTCGACAGTGCGCTCACCACGGTCGCGCTGACGATCGCCTACATCGCGTTCATGTTCGTCGTCGTGCGCCCGGTGCTCGAGCGTTGGATCTCGAAACACGATGCCGCGGGCCTGACGCCCGGATTCCTGTCCATGATCGCGGTGGGCTTGCTGCTTTCCGCGCTGGCGACCGAGCTGATCGGAGTGCACGCGTTGTTCGGCGCGTTCCTGCTCGGCGCGATGATGCAGCACGACTCGCGCATCGTTCAGCAACTGCGCGAGCGCATCGAAGGCATCGTCCTCGCGCTCTTCCTGCCCGCGTTCTTCGCGTTCACGGGGATGAGGACCGAGATCGGCTTGGTCCACGGACTCGATCAGTGGCTCGTGTGCGGCGCGATCGTGCTCGTGGCATCGCTGGGCAAGTTCGGCGGCAGCTTCGCCACGGCGCGCATGACGGGCCTCGGCTGGCGAGACTCGGCAGCGGTCGGCATCCTGATGAACACGCGCGGACTGATGGAGCTCATCGTGCTCAACATCGGGCTCGACATGAAGGTGCTTTCGCCGACGCTGTTCGCGATGCTCGTGATCATGGCCGTGATCACCACGATCGCCACGACGCCGATCCTCGATCGCTTGCGCATCGCGGACGAACCACTCGCGGAGCCGGAGCTCGCGCACTCCAAGTAGTCCGGATGCGGCCAGCACCGCCCGCGCCGGCGATCTCGCCTGCGACCGAACCGCCGACCGAACCGCCGATCGAACCTCCGATCCAGCCCCCGATCTGGCCCCCGATCTGGCCGGCGATCTGGCGTGCGAATTGGCCGGCGTTCTGGCCGGCGTTCTGGCAGGCGATCTGGCGGACGCTGTAGACGGCGACTCGGCCGGAACCGCGGCACGTCGCGCGAGGCGCGCCCCGAGGTCTCGCGCGCTCGCACCCGACCCTTCGCGAGGGCCTGGTTCGGCGAATCGGCGCGACGAGGCCTCGTTGGCGGCTGCATCGCCTGCCATGCGGCTCACCGTGTCCCGAGGCGACGTGCTGCGCTGCCCGAACGCGCGTCGCGTGCCGTCAACGAACGACCCACGAGTACTCGATGCGCTCGATGGCGGCGCGCGACGGGCCTCGCCGGCGAGGCACGAGCACGGCGCGACGAGTGCGCTTCGCGCGGACGAGCGCGAGCGAACGCATTCGGGACGCTCTGCCGACGTGCGTCTCGGCGCGGCACGCCGCGAAGCGCCGGTGCCAGCGAGTGCTCGGCTCGCGCGGCGAAGCGCCGCCGCGCGGATGCGCCGCGCACCGAGGACTTCGTACACGCCGCGGGTGGCGCCGTTCGCGCGCCTCGGATACCAAGGCGCCCTCGCACGGTCCAAATCGGACCGTGCTCACCGCGGCTTCACGACACGACAGGAGAGTCGAACCATGCAATTCGAGATGCCTCGCCCCGGACCCGAACACGAGAAGCTCGCCCAACTCGCGGGTTCGTGGACCGGCGACGAACGGATGTACCCGGGTCCGCACGGGCCGGGCGGCAAGTCGATCGGCTTCACGGAGGCGCGGATATCCGCCGATCGCTTCTACTTGATCGCCGACTATCACCAGGAAGTCGGCGGCGAGCGCACGTTCCACGGACACAGCGTCATCGGCTACGACACGTTCGGGAAACGCTACTTGTGGTACTGGGTCGATTCGATGGGCATGCCGCCGCCGAGCGCGACACCGGGACGCTTCGAAGGCTCCGATTTCGTCTTCGAGCACGACACGCCGCACGGGCGCATGCGGTACGTCTATGCGCTGAAGGGCGCCGAGCGCTACACGTTCAAGATCGAGTCGTCGAACGACGGTGGGAAGAGCTGGTCGCCCTTCATGGAGGCCGACTACCGACGAACGAAGTGACGCGCCGCGCGTGCGTCGGACGCCGCGCCATCGAGAGCCTCCGTTTCGCACGGCTCGCGACGCCGCGAGCACGTGGCGCCTCGCGCGGCTCGACCGTACGCGGCGCGACCGTACGCGGCGCGACATGGACCGGATGCACCGGATGCTCGGCGCGAACGCCCCGCCGACGAAAAGACCGCCCGGGCCGCGAACGCGCGATCCCGGGCGGTCGACCGTCGAGCGCTCGTGGGTCCTAGGGCCGCGCCGGCGGGCGTAGGTCGAAGCGATCGAGCTCCATCACCTTCGTCCACGCGGCGACGAAGTCGGAGACGAACTTCTGCTTCGCGTCCTCGGAGGCATACACCTCCGCGATCGCGCGCAACTGCGAGTTCGAACCGAAGATCAGGTCGACCGAGGTGCCGGTCCACTTCACTGTTCCGGACTTGCGCTCGCGGCCTTCGTACACGTCGGTGCCGCCCGACAACTTGCGCCACTCCGTGCCGTTGTCGAGCAGGTTGACGAAGAAGTCGTTGGTCAACACTTCGGGGCGGCTCGTGAACACACCGTGCTTGGAGTCGGCGAAGTTCGCGCCCAACACGCGCAAGCCGCCGACGAGGACGGTCATCTCGGGCGCGCTCAAGGTCAACTGCTGCGCGCGATCGACCAGGAGCTCCGGCGCCGGACGGTCCGCGCCAGCGGTCACGTAGTTGCGGAATCCGTCGTACTTCGGCTCGAGGACGGCGAACGAGGCGACGTCGGTCTGCTCGAGAGTCGCGTCGGTGCGTCCAGGCGAGAACGGGACACGCACGTCGAAGCCGGCGCGTTTGGCGGCAGCTTCGACTCCCGCGGCACCGGCGAGCACGATCGTGTCGGCGAGCGAGATCTGCTTGCCGCCGGCATGGGCATCGTTGAACTCCTTGCGCACGCGCTCGAGCGTCGCGAGGTTCTTGGCGAGTTCCGCGGGCTCGTTGACCTTCCAGTCCTTCTGCGGAGCGAGGCGAATGCGCGCCCCGTTCGCGCCGCCGCGCATGTCGGAGCCGCGGAACGTCGCTGCGGACGCCCACGCCGTCGAAACGAGCTGCGAAACGGAAAGACCGGACGCGAGCAGTTTCTCCTTCAGCGCCGCGACGTCTTGCTCACCGACCAACGGGTGCGAGACGGGCGGAACCGGGTCCTGCCAAAGCTGCTCCGCGGGAACGAGTGCGCCCAGGTAACGCGAACGCGGCCCCATGTCGCGGTGCGTGAGCTTGAACCATGCGCGCGCGAACGCGGCGTCGAACTCGGCGGGGTTCTTGTGGAAACGTTCGGAGATCTTGCGGTACTCCGGATCCGTGATGAGCGCGATGTCCGTCGTCAACATCATCGGCTGATGCGTCTTCGTCGGGTCGTGCGCGTCCGGGACCGTCTTCCCCGCGTCGCCCTTGGGCTTCCATTGCTGCGCCCCGGCCGGGCTCTTCGTGAGTTCCCACTCGAAGCGGAACAGGTTGCCGAAGTAGTCGTGCGACCACGCGACGGGCGTGAACGTCCACGCGCCTTCGAGTCCGCTGGTGATCGTGTCGGCGCCAGCGCCCGTCCCGTAGGTGTTCTTCCATCCGAGCCCCTGCTGCTCGAGCGGAGCGCCCTCCGGCTCGGGCCCGACGTGCTTGCGCGGATCGGCGGCTCCGTGGACCTTGCCGAGCGTGTGACCGCCCGCGATCAGCGCGACGGTCTCTTCGTCGTTCATCGCCATGCGGCCGAACGTCGTGCGAATGTCGCGCGCTGCCGCAAGCGGATCGGGCACGCCGTTCGGGCCTTCGGGGTTGACGTAGATCAAGCCCATCTGCGACGCAGCGAGCGGATTCGCGAGCTCGCGGTCCTTCGAGAAGCGCTTGTCGCCCAACCACTCGCTCTCCGGTCCCCAGAAGACGTCTTCCTGCGGTTGGAAGACGTCCTCACGGCCGCCGGCGAAGCCGAACGTCTTGAAGCCCATCGATTCGAGCGCGACGTTGCCGGTGAAGATCATCAGGTCGGCCCACGAGATCTTGCTGCCGTACTTCTGCTTGATCGGCCAGAGCAGGCGACGCGCCTTGTCGAGGTTCGCGTTGTCCGGCCAACTGTTGAGCGGCGCGAAGCGGATGGTCCCGTCCGCGGAGCCTCCGCGACCGTCGGCGATGCGGTACGTGCCTGCGCTGTGCCAAGCGAGGCGGATGAAGAGCGGTCCGTAGTGACCGTAGTCGGCCGGCCACCAGTCCTGCGATGTCGTCAGCATCGCTTCGATGTCCTTCCGCAACGCAGCGAGGTCGAGCTTCTCGAACTCCTTCGCGTAGTCGAAGCTCTCGCCCAACGGGTTCGCCGTCGGCTGGTTCTGGTGCAGGATCCGGAGATTGAGTTGGTCCGGCCACCAATCACCGTTCGACATCGCGCCGGCCGCGGTGTGACGGAAGCTCGCTTCCGTGACCGCATCCGTGGCCATCACCGGGCACTGGCCTTCGGCGCTCGCGTGACCGCCGTCGGGCGATGCGCTGCGATTCGACACGGCGCACGCACTGGTCGCGACAGCGAGCGTGAACAGCCACGCAGCGTTCCGCGCGCGGCTCGGATGCACGGCGATCTTGCGCATCGCTCCGGATTGGACGGAGCACTGGGTCTCGATCGAGTTCGATGACACGGGACACCTTCGGATGGGGTTGAGGGTCTTGGAAAGTGACTTGGATTCGAGTTCCGAGGCCGACCGCGTCGGCGCGGTGAGACGTCGAAGCGGCATCCTAGTCGCGCTTTAGACTTTGTCCAATCCTGGGCGTAGTCTCGCCCTAGACGGTGCTGCGCACTTGGACACCGTCGAGTCTGCGCACCCAGCCCCCCGATCGTTGGCCCGCTTCCGCCTCGCGCCCGCCTCGCTCCTGTCCCGCCCCAGCCCCGCTCGAGCCCCGCGCCCGACGCGGCCCGGCCCCCAGGTCCCTGCCCACGCCGTTCCAACTCGACTCGGCCGCCGCGGCTCGCATCGCGGGCCCGGTCAGGACGAAACGCGCCGGTCGCTTGCGCGAGGCACGCCGGTCGTTCGCTCGGTGAGGGCCCGACGCTTCGCTCGCGGCCGCGAAGCGACGCGAAAGCGCGGCGGTGCGGCGGTGGACCGCGCGGTGGCGGCTCGGGCCGGTGACTCCGGACGCCGAAGCACGCCGGGACTCCGAGAACGCGCCGAGGCCGCGCCCCGGCGATGGGGCACGGCCTCGAATGCCGGAACGCGCCAGCGTGCGTCAGTTACAGAACTGGACTTGCAGGCCGTCGGAGAGCCCGACGAAGTCCTGGTCCTGCGGGTCGCGCATCCACCATTGGTAGTAGAGCGTCGTGCCGACCATCTGCGGCGTGATGTTGATCGGGTAGCTCGCGCTCCCGGTCGGACTGGTGGTCAGCGGCGTGCCGCGCGTGATCGGCGGCGCGACGCACAACGTGCCGCCGAGGAAAGGCGCGTTGAGCGGCGCGGAGCTCCAGAACACCACGGCGAGTTTCGAGTACGTGCCGTCGCTGAGCTCGATCTGGAAGTTCTGCGTCGAGAGCTGTGGCGTGCCGGTGCTCGCGATCGTCGGGATCCAACCGTTCGAGTTCGGCTTGCCGGCGCAGTAGTTCACGCGCACCGGACACGTCGGCGAGCAGCTGTACGCCGAGAGCTCGAAGTCGTCGACGTTCCAGCCGCCGTACTGAGCGGAGCCGTCGGTCTTGAGCTTGAACTCGATCTGCACCGACGGGTTGCCATCGGCGATCGACGAGATGTCGAGGTCCATCGGCACCCACGCGGTGTCGAACGTGTCGAACAACGCGAGGTTCGTCCAGACGAGCGTGCCGTTGACGCGGATCGATGCAGCGTCGTTGTTGCTCTTCTGGGCGTTCAACCAGCGCTTGAAGCGCAGGTGCACGTTGTCGGCTCCGGTGCAGTCGATCGACGGGGAGCGCAGCCATTCGATCTGATCGGCTTCGTAGAGCCCGTCGTCCGCGCCGGCGCCGAGGTCGGTGCCGAAGACGCTCGAGCCCGAACTCGCCGGCGCCGTCGGATCCCCCACCTTGCCGGCGGAGATCACGACTCCGACTTGGGTCGAGAGCTGCCAATCGTCGCTGCCCGCATTGGCGCCGTGCGTCCAACCGGCCGCGCCCGATTCGAAGTCGTTCGCGTAGAGGACGCCGGTGTGCGCGATCTCCGCGGTGCTCAGGTAGATCGGAGCTTGGTCCGGGAACGTACCGGTCTTGCCGACGCTGTCCGTGCCGAGGACGTAGTACTCGAGCGTCGAATTGCACGGCTGCGCCGGGATGGAGCCGCTCCACGTGGTGCCCGACACCAACGTCATCGGCGACGTCTGGAACGTCGTCGTGCCCTTGGTGCGCCACTTGATCGCGACCGAACTCACCGGTGGGTTCTGGGACGCGACGGCGTCCGCGCTGATCGGGAAAGGTCCGAAGCCGGAGTAGGACGCCACCTGCGACACGTTGGTCAACGTGACGAACGAGAGCGTGTAGCCCGGGAAACCCTGCGCGCGGAAGCCGAGGTCGATGTCGACGTAGTTCGGCGTGCCGTTGGTGATGTTGCCGTCGTCGTCGTCGAGCGTCAGCCAGTGGATCTCGACGATCGACTTGATCTGCATGTCGTTGTACGCGTTCATCCACGCGTTGAAGAGCACGTTGGCCGCCTGCGATCCGGCGCTCGCGCCGAGCGTGTTCTTGAGCCGCGTGCGCACCTTCCAGCACGCGCCCATCAACACTTCGCCGTCGGCGTGCACTTCGCCGTAACACCCACCGTTCGTGTCGCCGCAGAACTGCCGCGTGTTGTTCCCGTCGCGGATGTTGCAGTTCGTGCCGCAGAAGTTCCGACCGACGATCGGGTCGTCGAGGATGAACGTCGAGAAGTTGTCGGCGTTGCCTTCGCCGAAGCCATCCGCGCCGTTGCCGCTCGAGTAGCGGTCGTTCAGCCAGTGTCCCATCTCGTGCAGGACCACGGAGGAGTACGACGTGTTGACGCAACCGCCGCCGGAGCGGAAGAAGTTGACCGACGAACCGTTGTAGTACGCGTTGCACGTCGACGAGATGTTGACGTTCGACGTGGCGAGGAAATCGCAGGTCGCGTCGGCGGGGTTCACCGAACGCGTCCAGTCGCGCATCTTGCCGATCCACAGGAACGAGTTCGCCTGCGCCGTCACGAAGTCGTCGACCGGACTGTTGAGCACGACGTTGTTGCCGCTCGCCGCTGTCAGGTTCTGTACCTTCGAGTACGCCGAGCCCGCGTTGTTGTTGACGGTCGCGAACGTGCCCGACTGGAAGCGGAACGTCGCCGACACCGGCGCCGAAGCGCCGACGATCGTGAAGTTGCCGTTCGCATCGGTCTTCGCGTTGCCCTGCGCGCTCGTGACGGCGAGGTAGGGCATGTTCTGCGACGTCTCGGGGTTCGACGCTGCGTCCGGGAAGTTCCCGGGCGTCGCGAAGCTCTTCACGTTGCCCGACACGTCGAAGTGGTGGACCGCGCTCGCCCGGCTCGACTGAGTGCCGTCGTGCGCGTCGACGCGGTAGACGTAACCGATCGCTTCACCGTCGGCTTCCGCGAGCACCGTGAGCTCCCACGCGAGCCGCGGCAGCCGGAACTTGCCGCGCACGCTCTGGTCGATCATCAACTTGGGTTGACCGATCACGGTCGCTTCGCGCTGCGCGTCCGACGCGAACCAACCGAGCGCGATCCGAGTCGCGGCACGAGCGTCGAGGCTCGGCGTCGTGTCGACCTGCGACAGAGCGCGCACGCCCGTCGTGTCGATCGAGAGCAACGTGCCGTCGTTGGCGAACAAGACGTTCGCGTAGCCGTCGAGCACCGGCACGCCGTGCTTCACTTGGCGGAACTGCACCGTGTACTTGTCGGTCGAACCGGCGAGCGAGAGCGGCAGGAACACCACGCCGTCCTCGACCAGGTTCGCGAGTTCGATGCCGTGCAGCTCCTGCGTCGCGCCGAGCCAGTGGCGCGCGAGCGAGTAGAAGTCCGCGTCGTCACGCGGCTCGAACGGCGCGGCCGCGCTGCCGCCGAAGACGAAGCGCGCGAAACCGGTTTCCGCGTCGAACCGGTACTGCCACGCGCTGCCGTGCTCGGCGCGCCAAGCGTCGAGCGCTGCCTCGACGCGATCGGGGACCAAGGAATCGCCCGCGCCGGGCACGGGGAACTGCGCGGCAACGCTCGTGGTTGCACACGCGAGGAAGACGAGGCCGATCGAGAAACGCTGGAACATGTGGGGATTGCCTGAACGAAACGCTGCGAACGGAACACCAGTGGACGTCCATGGACGATCGGGAGGCCGATCAGGATCCACGCGATTCGAGATCCCACCGCGATTCGGTGTCGCGCGCGCTCGCACGTACGCAGCTCGGCGGACGCGGCTCACCCGAGCTCGCGCCGTCGATTTCGCTCGTGTCGCGCCGACACGCGAATCCTCTCGCCGGAGCGGGACGAGCCGCACGCCGCTGCGGGCTCGCGCGGCCTGGCGCGCTTTCGACGTCGAGCTCCGAGTGCGCCACCGCGACGGTTTTCGCTGCTTCGCGCGACGGCCGTGGCGCGTCGAGTGGCGCCCACCGGTGTGCCCTCGGTCACCGGCGGCGGCCGAGCCCTAGCCTGCACGCCATGACATCCGCCGACGCTCTCTCTCGCGCGCTGGTCGCCGCGGCCTTCGAGTTCCACCGTGCCCGCCCGTGGCTCGCGGTGCCCATGCATTCCGCGATCCTGATGCGCGTGCCGGACGAAGATCACACCTTGGTCGCGTGCGTGCTCGGTCAATCCGGCGAGGACCACGGCGTGCTCGTGCTGCGCGGCGAGCGAGCGTTGGAACAGTGGATCGAACTCGTGACGTGCGCCCGTGAGGACGGCCTCGACTTCCTGAACCTGCGGATGGACGTGCCGTCGAACGTTCCGGCGAAATTCGGGGCGGCATGGCGCGCGGCGGGCATCGAAGCAGGGCCGGACGAGCTCGTGCCCGGCTTCCTGGCGCGCACGCCGCGTGCGCGCGGGCCGCGCGGATTGTCGCGCGCCGACGAACGCACCATGCTCGCCGTGTTGGTCGGTCTGCGCGTCGCGCTCGCACGCGGCGAGATCCGCGCGACGACGTTTTCGCCGCAGCTCTCGCGCCTCCCGGAAGTCACGGTCGTGCGCGACGACGCGGACTTCGTGGTGCGCACGCGCGAAGTCGTGGTTCGCGATGTCGTCGATCGAGCATGCGCGGCGCTGCTCGCCGTGCCGGAGGACTTGCCACGCCGGGAGGAACGTTGGGTCGCCGGCACGCTGCTGACGACCGGACGGCGCTTCCACGACGGGGAGCGGCACGTGATCGTGCTGCACGAAGACGATGAGCGACCGCTCGCTTACTCCGCGATCTCCGTCTTCGACGACGAAGCGATCGTGCGGCTCTTCGCGGCGCTCTTGCGCGGGGAAGGCCTCGACCTGCCCGCAGGCGCGCCGCAGGAAGTGCTCTTCACCGACGAACACCTCGCGGAAGTCGCCACGCCGTGGCTCGTCGAGCACGGCGTGACCTGCGCGCTCGTCGAACGACATCCGTTGTTCGACCGCTTCGACGCCGAGGCCGAGGAGCTCGCCGAACGCGTGCGTCGCGACGAAGAACGGTCCGAGCACGAGCAAGGCCTGCCGCGCACCGGAGCCGATTGGTCCGATGCGCATCAACGGATCGCGCCGCGGTTCGTCGAACGTCTCGACCGAGCGCTCGCCGCGCTGGACCGGCCGGCGACGGAGTACTTCGGCGACCTCGAGCTCGCGGCCGAAGTGATCGCGACGCTCGCGGACGAAGTTCCGCTGCTCCCGTTCCTCGAATGGGCCGCTGCGGCGTACCGCGAAACGCCGGGTGCGCCGACGTTCGTCGAACGCGAGCTCGCTCGCGACGATCTCTCGAGCGTCGAGCGTGCGCTGCTCGAAGCGCGTCGCGACGCGCGAGTCTCGGTCTTCCGAGTGATCGCGACGCGCCCCGGCGAGAGCTTCGACGTCGAGGACCTGCTCGACGGCAGCCGGCGGACGATCCACGACCGCGTGCACTCGAGCCGCGACTTCGAAGGCGCCTGCGTCGCGTTCCGCATCCTCGATGTCGGCTCGTACGCTCTCGCCGTTCGGGCAGGCCCGACGCTCGGCGCGAGCGATTGGGCCCACGCGCTCGGCGCGTTCGCGGCGCACGGGATCGTGTTGAGCCCCGAGTTGCTCCGCGAGAACCAGCACTTCTTGGGGAGGCTCTGGGAAGTGCGGCTCGAACGCGCGACGGGCTCGCCGCGCTACACGAACGTCGACGACGAACCGGTGCTGCTCCACCATGCAATGTTCCGCGTCGGCGACCGGGCCGCGACGGAAGCCGCACTCGCGGAACGTCCGGACCTGCGGTTCGCCGCCGACGAAGGTCGTTGGAAGTGGCGCCGCTTCGGCGACTTCGCTCGTGGGCTCGGCCAGGCGGTGGTGCTCGGGAACTTGACGTTCCACGACGATCGGTTGCTGCTCGAAGTCAACTCCGCGGCTCGCTTCGAACGAGCACGGTCGTGGATCGAAGCGCTGCCCGGCGGCGTCGTGCTCGAGCGCGTCACGACGAAGGAGCACGCTCCCGACGACGCGCCGCTCGACGATCGCTTGGCGTCGGCGACGAAGCCGCGCTCCGCGGAGGACACGGCGCTGCTGGCGCGCGCGCATCGCGAGTCGTGCCTGCGATGGCTCGACGAATGCCTTCCCATGCTCGGCGGTCGCACGCCTCGCGAAGTCGCCGCGTCCGCGCGCGGTCGCGAGCAAGTCGCGCTGCTGATCCGCGCGATGCCACCGCTTTGCACGGAGGACGGTCCACTCGAACCGCCGCGAGAGGAACTGCTCGAAGCGATCGGCGTACGAACGCGGCGCTGAGCGACGACGCGCGCGGAGTCCGCGGCGCGAACGACGTCGCGGCGCGGGGCGGACTCGGAACGTGCGTTACTGGCAGATCGCGAACCGCACGGCGTCGGTCAGGCTGCTCGTGAACGCGTCCTGCGGATCGCGACTCCAGAACTGCACGCCGACGAGTTGGCCGGCAACGAGCTGCGGATCGCCGCCCGTCTGGATCCACGCGTTGAAGTCGAACGTGAACGTGCCCGAGCAGTCGGTTCCGCTCGCCGAACCGCCCGAGTTCTGCACGCTGGTGCGCTGGATCGGCAACGTCACGCACAACGTGCCGCCTTGGAACGGCACCGCCTGCACGCCGTAGCCGTAGAACAACATGCCGTTCTTGTTGTTCAGGACCTGGCTCGCCGAGAGCGTGAACGCGCTCGCGCTCGACACGCTCGGCGTGCCTTGGTGCGCGATCGCGGGCAGACAGAGTTGCGAGTTGAACTTCGCCGTGCAGTACACGAGCGGCGGCGTGCCGCCCGCGCACTCGCATTCGTCCGGCACCGTGTCGCCGTCGACGTCGAACGACGTGCCGAGCGCGATGTCGGTCCAGTCGGCGACTCCGTTGGCGTTGCAGTCGCCGTCCGATTCGAACGCGCCCATGTCGACGATCGGCGCGGCACCGACGCCCGCATCCGGCGTCGCGAACACGTCGAGACGCCGCGGCGCGCCGGCGAGCGCGAGTCCTGCTCCACCGATGCCGGCGTTGTCGCCAGCGTCGACGCCCGGCGAACTCGCCGCGAGCCGGAAGGGGAACGGGCCCGTCGCGTCGTAGCTCGGCGTCGCCGCGAGGTTGCCCGTGCCGGCGAAACCGGCCGGGATCAACGAGTACGTGACCACGGCGGTCACCGGCGAGATCTGCGCGGTCGGACCGCTCGCGCCGCCCGAGGCCGTGTTCTGATCGAAGATGCAGTTCGTGACGACGGGCGAACCGCTCGCGATGCGCAAGCCGCCGCCGCCCGAGCTCCCCGTCGCTTGGTTCTGCACCACGGTGCAGTTGCGAATCTGCGGCGAACCGCCTTGCACGTAGAGTGCGCCGCCGGAACCCGCGCCGGTGCTCGTGTTCGCGTAGAAGAGGGAGTTGAACACGCGCCCCGAGTTCGCGAAGAGCTCGACGGCTCCCGCGCGCGCCGCGGAGTTGTTGCGGAACACGCAGCGATCGATCGTCACGTTCGCGCCGTTGGCGAAGTCGAACGCGCCGCCGAAGCTCCCGCCGACGTTGGCGTCGAACACGCAGTCGATGAAGCTCGGGCCCGCCGCGTTGGCGTAGCCCGCACCACCGCCGAACGTGCAACGGTTCGCCGTGAACACGCAGTTGCGGATCGTCGGCCCGGCACCGCCGATGCAGAGCACGCCGCCGCCACGATCCTGGTTCGCTCCGCTGACGTTCGCGTTGCCGCCGCGGATCGTGAAGCCGTCGAGGACCGCCGTCGCGTCGGTTCCGGAACCGACGACGACGTGGAACGAGTTCTCGCCGAAGTTGCCGCCCGCGTCGTCGCCCGCGAGATCGCCGGTCAGGATCGTCGGATGCGCGAGCACGTCGCGTTGCGACACGCTGGTCTCACCGCCGGCGAAACCGCCGTACACGACGACGCCGACCTTCAGCACGTGCGAGCTCGAGCGAGTGCCGAGCGTCGTCGGCACGTACGAGCCGGCGGCGACCCACACTTCGTCGCCTGCGGTCGCGACTGCGAGCGCGGCGGCGACGCCGTCGGCGTCGCGGAACGCGTCGGCCCATGACGAGCCGTCGTTCGCGCCGGTCGTGAGCGAACGATCGACGTAGTGGGTTCCGGCGTGGGCCGTGGAAGCGAACGAGAACGCGAGAGTGACGAGGATCGAAGTGCGAAGTTGCATGGCACGTTGCGAGAGGGAAACGCGAGCGGGCCCAAGGCGGCCGCGCGGGCAGCCGCGAACGACGGCCGGCGCGGGGCGCGGGAGTGGTCCGCGGGAAGCTCGCCGACTGCCTGCCGACCGGCGCCGGCCAGCCTGCGGGAGCCTGAGGGACGCCCGCCAAATGAAGGGGGGTCGGCGACCTTGCGACCGCCGACCCCGAGGGAGAGATCCCTTCCGAGCTTCCCGGGCACGCGCTCCGCTCGCTATGAAGCGCGGCCACCTCGGAAGAGACCCACGGATCCTAACGTCGCGAGCACACGTTCGACCACAAGCAGCACGCGCGACTTCGTCGAACTGCGGTGGCTCTCCCACGCGAGCGCGCGAGAACTTTCTTCACGCGTGACGACACGCCGCCGACTCGGGAGCGACAAGGTGACATCCAATTCACGTGGCGTGCACCGGCGCGCGGTTCGACGGCGATCCCTCCTACCGTTGATGTGCAGCGACATCCGGGGGACGCGCCGGGGCCGTGTCGGGACGTGCGTCGGTCCGATACCGAGCGTAGGCGCGCGTATCGCGCGCAGGCGCGAGCGTCGCGCGCGGCGCTCGTTCCGACGCGCCAAGATCCGTCACGCAACTCGGCGAGCGCGTGCAGTTCGCCGCGGAGCGCCCCGGTACCGCCCGGTGCGGCCGCGCGTTGCGCGGTTCGGCCGCGCATTCCGGTTCGGCCGCGCGTTCCGGTGCGGCCGCGCGAGCGCACGGCGGGTTCGTGGGCTGCGCGCGCGGACTAGCCCGCGCGACTCGCCGCGCCCGCGCGCAGCGCGGAGAGCCGAGCGAGCACTCGTTCCGCGTCGCGTTCGCCGAGCCACGCACCGCGATCGCCGTCGACGAGCCCACCCGCCGTCCAGAAGTGGAGCAACTGCTTCACGCGCGCGACGGCGCCGCCGAGGCTCGCGCCGCCTGACACTCGCAGCGCGTCGACGTACTCGACGAGGAAGTGCGCAGCCTCCGCCGCGTCGACGCGCCGGCCGGAGAAGATCCACGGATCCGCGAGCGCGCCTCGGCCGACCATCGCGAAGCTCGCACCGGTCTCGCGTTGCATGCGCTCGAAGTCCGAGTGCCGCGTGATGCCGCCGTTGCCGCACACCGGAATCGACACGGCCGCGACGGCTCGCGCGATGCGCGTCCAATCGACGCGCTCGCAGTAGCCTTCCGCGCGAGTACGACAGTGCACGGTGAGCAGCGCCGCTCCGCCCGCTTCGACGGCGCGAGCGAGCACCTCCACGTCACGATCGTGATCGAATCCGACGCGGATCTTCGCCGTGACCGGTCGATCGCCGACGACGGCGACGCACGCGCGGACGAGCGCTTCCATCTTCCTTGGTTCGCGGAGCAACGCCGAGCCCGCGCAACCGGCGAGTGCGCCGCGCGCCGGGCAACCGAAGTTGAGATCGATCACCCGCGCGCCGAGTTCGGTCGCGCGCCGCGCCGTCTCGGCGACAGCGGCGAGATCCGAGCCCATCAACTGCAGTCCGACCGGTTGCACGTGACGCGTCGGACCGAGGTGCCGGCCGAGCGACGCTTTCGAAAGCGCGTGGTCGACGACCCGCACGAACTCGGTGAAGGTCCCACCGAGCGCGTCCGGCGGGTTGCGGGCGAGCACCAAGTCGCGAAAACACGGCTCGGTGACGCCCTCCATCGGCGCGAGCAAGCGGAACGAAGTGAACGGCAGACGCACGGCGGAGCTCGACGGTGTTCGAGCTCTCCGCGCGGCGCTTCGTCCTCGAAGTCGGCGCGTCGAGCGTCCGAACGTCCCGAAACGGCGGCCGAGTCTAACGAACCCCGCCCCGCGCGTGACGCCCACGACGGCAACCGGCCGACCGCGGCGGGCGCGCCGTCATCGATCCCCGCGTCGCTTGCGACGCCGCCTCGAACTCGCGCGCCGCGGGGTCGGGGTCGCGACGCGGCGGAAGCGCAACTCGAGCTCCAATCCGAGCGCAGCGGCGACGCGGCGCAGCGCCGCCAGCGAATGGCCGGCGTAGGCAGCGCGCTCCAGGCGCGCGATCACCGGCTGGGTCGTCCCCACGCGCTCGGCGAGAGCGCGCTGGGTCAGGTCGGCCCGCGAGCGAGCGACGCGAACGAGCTCCGCGAGCTGGCCGTGGAACGGAGTGTCGGCGGCACGTCCGACCTGCCGGGTGGTCTCACGACCGGTAGTTCGTGAACTCCCGCGGGCGCCGACTTTCGAGCGCTCGCGCGCCGAGCGGCGCGAGTCGCGTCGACTGCGGCCGCGACGTTCGGTCCGGTCGGCGCCCGCTCCCGACCGGCGCTGCGCACCAGCGCTCGCGGACCGGCGTGACCGCAACGACTCCGGGTCATGCGCCGAGCGCGTGCGAGCGATCGGCAGCGCTCGCGCCACGGCCGGCCGGAGAGTTCGATCGGCCGCAGCACGCAGCGGCTCGCGAGCGCGATCCAACTGCGCCTTGGGGCGGAGCTTCCGACTCGTGGACATACCAACTTTGGTATATCTCGACGACACCGAGCAGTCCAACGGCTCCCCACGACTCCACCGGAGCTCCACTTCGGCACCGCCGAGCTCCACTCCGCTCCACCGGCGTGGATCGAGCGCGCGAGCCACCGGTTGCGGCGCGGCCGGTCACGACGGGCGGCGGCAGCCCCACGCGGAGGCTCGAACTCCACCTAGAACGGCGTGCCGCCCAACGGCACGGACCCGCGCGACGCTCGGGCCGGCAGCGGAGCGGTGACGCACCGGGCCGGCGTCATGCCGGCGTCAGTTCGCGCGCCGAATCGACGCCGACGCCGACGCCGCGGGGAGCGACGCGGCCGTGCGCACGCGCCGCCTCAACGCGCCGCCTCGACGCGCCGGCCGACCGACGACAGCGCTCCCGTGAACGTCCGACCCCGCGGAACACGAGAATGTCGAACCGGATCGGGCGCGGCGCGGCATGTTGGAGCGCACGTGTCGGGCAGACGCCGGAAACGCGCCCGGCACGCCGCTCGTCGCCATCACCTCGCCGTGCTCCACAAGCTCGAACATCAGAACTACCCGTACTCCGGTACGGCCCCCGAAGGCACGCTCACCCTGGAACGCGAAGGCTGCTATCTGCTGCGCGGAGAGTTCCGGAAGGACGAGCTCGCAGAGCTGCGTGCCGAGATCCTCGAGGTCTTTCGCCGTGTTCCGCCCGACGCGCGCACCGGCCGGACGTCGCCCGAGAACGCAGCGATGTTCCGTTACGAGATGTTCAACCGCAGCGCCGCGTGCCAACGAGCGATCGCGCGGCCGGCGGTGCTCGGCATCCTCGAACATCTGCTCGGCGGTGACTGCCACGCGATCGCGTGCACGGCTTGGAAGAATCCGGCCGGCAACGCTCACGCACCGCGCGGCCAGGAGTGGCACGTCGACGGCGGGCCTCACGTGCCGCGCAGTCCCGGCACTCCGTGGCCCGAGCACATCCCCTATCCGATCTTCGTGGTCGCGACCCACTTGTACTTGGAGGACGTCGCTCTCGAGGACGGACCGACGGCGTTCGTCCCGCGGAGCCACACCTCCGGCATCCGGCCACCCGACGAACGCGTTTGGGATCTCGAGCTCGACTACCTCGGCCGGAAGAGCGTCGTGCAGACGGCGAGCGCCGGCGACGTCGGGTTCTTCGTCTCCGACGTCTGGCATCGCCGATTGCCGCCGGCACCGCACGGCAAGGGCCGCTTCTTCCTGCAGACGAACTATGGCCGAAGGGAGATCGCGCAGCGCATCCGGCCGACCGACGTGGTGAACCACGCGTCACCCGAGGCGATCGCACGCGCCCGCACCGAGCGCGAGCGGAACCTGATCGGACTGCACCCGCAGGTCTACTACGACGGCTGAGCCGCGGGAGGCCTCGGAGCCGCTCGCGCGTGCGGCGGCGAGCGCCGAGAGGCTCGCACCCCGGGCTCGCGCCGTGCGGTGTGCACGAATTCCAGACCTCGCGCGCCCGAGCCGGCCCGCGGCATGCGAAACTCTGCGGTTCGCTCCCCTCCAACGAACGATCCGATGACGAAGCCGCGCACCGAACGCCACGCGAAATCCGCCCCGACCGCACCGCAAGAGCACCTCGAAGCGGACGGGGTCCAAACGCCCGCAGAGGCCGCGACGCCCGCGCCGATCGCCGGCTTCGCCGCGCTCGGGCTCTCCGCCGATCTCGTCGAGACCCTCGCCGAGCTCGGGTACGAAGAGCCGACGCCGATCCAAGCCGCGTCGATCCAGAATCTCGTCGCGGGCCGCGATCTGCTCGGCCAGGCCGCGACCGGCACCGGCAAGACCGCCGCCTTCGCGCTGCCGTTGCTCGTCCGCGTCGCCGGAGGCTTCGCGGAGCGCGGTGCGCCGCGCGGTCTCGTGCTCGTGCCGACGCGCGAGCTCGCGATGCAAGTCGCGGAAGCGATCCACAAGTACGGCAAGCGCATGAAGACCAGCGTGCTGCCGATATACGGCGGCCAGTCGATCGTGCAACAGTTGCGCGTGCTCGAACGCGGCGTCGAAGTGGTCGTCGCGACGCCCGGTCGCGCGCTCGATCACTTGCGGCGAGGGACGCTCAAGCTCCACGACGTCCGCATGGTCGTGCTCGACGAAGCCGACGAGATGCTCGACATGGGATTCGCGGAGGATCTCGAGGCGCTGCTCGACGCACTGCCGGAGAAGCACCAGACCGCGCTCTTCTCTGCGACGATGCCCGCGCGCATCCTCGGGCTCGCGAAACGACACCTCGACGACCCGGTCCGCGTCGAGATCTCCCGCGAACGCACCGAACCGGGCGCGATGCCGCGCGTGCGCCAGATCGCGTACGTCGTGCAGCGAGCGGCGAAACCCGCCGCGCTCGGACGCGTGCTCGACATGGAGTCGCCGACGTCGGCGATCGTCTTCTGCCGCACGCGGCTCGAAGTCGACGAGCTCACCGAAGCGATGCACGCCCACGGGTACCGCGCGGAGGCGCTGCACGGCGGGTTCCAACAGTCGCAGCGCGATCGGGTGATGAAGCTCTTCCGCGCCGAGAAACTCGACCTGCTGATCGCCACCGACGTCGCGGCGCGCGGACTCGACATCGACCACGTCTCGCACGTCGTCAACTACGACGTGCCGACCGACCCCGACGCGTACGTGCACCGCATCGGGCGCACCGGACGTGCGGGCCGCGAAGGCGTCGCGATCACGCTGCTCGAGCCACGCGAGCGGCGGCTGCTCGACAACATCCAACGCGCGACGCGCCGCAAGGTGCAGCTCGCGACGCTGCCGACGATCGCCGACCTGCGCGCACGCCGGCTCGAACTCACGAAGTCCTCGGTGCGCGAAGCGTTGCTCGCAGGCGAACTCGACCCGTACCGCAACTTGGCGAACGAACTGGCGAGCGAATCCGATGCGCTCGACGTCGCCGCGGCTGCGATCAAGCTCGTGCACCAAGCGAGCCACGGCGAGAACCCTGCGGACGACGCTGCCGACGCCGAGGAACTCGACGCGCGGCTCGGCGCGGGACGCCCGGCGGAGTTCGGCGAGCCGCGGTTCGAGCGCAATCGCCGCGACGACCGGGGCGCGCGCCCTGCGCGCGGCAAACGGCGCGACGAGCACGAGCGCTCGGACGCGGACGAAGGTGGACGCGCCGCACGGAACTTCGGCTCTGCGCGCCTTTTCGTCGGCGCGGGTCGGATGGACTCACTGCGGCCCGGCGACCTGGTCGGCGCGATCGCGAACGAAGCGGGCGTTCCGGGCCACGCGATCGGCGCGATCGAAATCGCGGAGCGCCACTCGCTCGTCGAAGTCCCGGAGGAGGCCGCGGAGGAAGTGATCCGCGCGCTGCGCCGCACCAAGATCCGCGGCCGCAAGGTGAACGTGCGTCGCGACGCGTTCGCGTGACGTTCAGGGACTCGCTTGCCACCAGAGGATCGAGCCGGCCGCGACGCCGAGCACCAGCAGGACGACACCGAGCGCCATCCAGACGCGCGTGCGTCGCCGCAGCGCGCCGAGCGACGGCGTGGCTTCGAGTGCGTCCGCGCGCAAGTCGTGCAACGTCAGAGCGAGCTCCTTCGCCGTCGGCGCGAGCGAGATCCTGAGCAGCACGTACGTCAACCCGACCATCAGCGCCGACACCGCAGCGAACCCGAGCGGCTGGTGGACGTGGTAAGTCCCTTGCTCCTCGTCGATCCACGTGTTGATCGCGAGCGTCACGAGCCACGGCGCGAACGCTGCGGCGACCAGCCACGGTTCGAAGCCACGTTCGTACCACGCGAGGCGGCGTTCGACGGTCTCGAGCAACGGCCGATCGGCGCGCGCGCTGTCCCAGAGCCGCACCCAGAGCCGCACGCCGAACGCGGCCAGCACGGACGCGACGAGCGCGAGGACGAGTTCGACCGCGAGCATCACTTCGTTCTCGCGGTAGAGCCGCACGTTGGAGAGCGCGAGGACGGCGGCGGCGCCGAGCAACGCGACGTACGTCGCGAGCACACCGCCCAACGTGCGCTCGGTGCGCCGGGCGGCGGGCCGCAGCAGCTCCTCGAGCTCCGGCCGCGGTCGCGTCGGAACGGCGCCGTCGCCGCGACGCCACGTCGCTCTCAGTTCTTCGTCGAACACGATCGATCCTCCTGTTCCACTGTGCCGAGTCGCGCCCGCAACCGCGCGCGCGCTCGCACGAGCCGCACGCCGACGTTGCCCACGGAGAGCCCGGTCACGGCGGCGATCTCCGCGTGACTCCGATCGTCGAGCACCATCAGGACGAGGCCACGATCGAGCGGCGACAGCTCGCGAATCGCCGCATGGAGCCGCTCGACGTCTTCCGCGCCGTGCGACGCTGCGCGCGCCGGAACACGTTCGACGTCCAGCTCGTCCGCGCGCGCGGGCTCGCGGTAGCGCTTGCGCACTCGCATCAACGCCGTGTTCAGTGCGACGCGGTAGAGATACGTCGAGAACGCCGCCGCGCCGCGGTAATGCTCGAACGAGCGCCATGCCGCGAGCGCGATCTCCTGTTCGAGGTCCTCGCGCTCGGCCGAGTCGCGTGCGTAGAGCCGCGCAACTCTCGTGATGACGCGCTGATGCGCGTCGAGCAGCTCGAGGAAACGCTCTTGGGCCTCCGTTCGTTCGCGCATGGGGCGCCGCCGTACCCGTAGGTTGCGGCTCGCGACCGTGCACTACGCCGCGCGGCGGAATTACGCGCCGACTGCGACACCGGCGCAGGTTCGCGCGCCGCGGCGCGCATCGGCGCAGGCTTGCCGAACGACGTCCGCGCGGTTCGTGAGCTCGCACCGCCGCCGCGTCCGCGACGGGTTACCGTCTACGTCGTCGCCCTCCACCCGTCGCACTCCGCGCACCACGCTCCACGAGCACTCACGAAAGGTCCTCTCTCATGCGCACCACGACAATCGCGCTCGTCGCAACGCTCGCCGGAATGACTGCGCCCGCGAGCGCCGGGATCCCCGTCACCGTCACCGTGACCGGCACCGTCGAGTACAACCAGATCTCCGCGCCGCCGCTCGGGCTCGCGAAGAAAGACGACGTCGCGACGATGACGTTCGTGCTCGACTCGGCGGACTTCGTCGACAGCCCGAACTTCCCGACGCGCGGCTATCGCATCGTGCAGAGCTCGTTCACGCTGACGATGGGCGCGGCGACGATCGGCTTGAAGAGCCCATTCCCCGCCGGACAGACGCCCTACTTCGTGCTGCGCGACAACGACCCTGCGGTCGACGGCTTCATGTTGTCCACGAACGTCGATTTTCCCGTCGGCGTGCCGCTCGCGCAGAACGGCGCCTTCGGAGCGTTCATCGACAACTTCTACGTCACGTACGGCGGTGCGACGCTCGGGTCGCTCGACGTGCTCGACGCGCTCGGCACGTACGCGTTCGGCGGACTCACCGTCTACAACTGGACGATCGACGACGGGCCCGTCAATCCGCTGAGCATCGCGTTCAACCAAATCGAGATCGAATGCGGCCCCTTCCCTTCGCAGACGTACTGCCAGGGGAAAGTGAACTCGCTCGGCTGCACGCCGACGCTCGCGACGGATCCGGGTTCGCCGTCGCTCTCCGGCGCGCCGTGGCACGTGACGGCGTCGAACCTGCTCAACAACAAGTTCGGCGTGTTCTTCTGGGGCACCGCACCCGCGAACATCCCGTTCCAAGGCGGCACGTTGTGCGTCGCTCTGCCGGTGACGCGCACGCCGGCGCAGTCGAGCGGCGGCAATCCTCCGCCGGCGGATTGCTCCGGCCAGATGATCGTCGACCTCGTCGCCGAACTGCCGGCGTCGAGCGCTCCGGGCTTCGTGTACGTCCAAGCTTGGTCGCGCGACCCGCTCGCACCGTTCGGTACGAGCTTGTCGAACGCCGTCCAAGTGTTGGCGTGCCCGTGACGGCCGACGACGGCGCGTCGCCGGGCACGCCTCGGCACGCAGGGCGCCTCTTGGGCGATCAGTCCGTCGTGCCCCGAGCCTCTTGCACGCCGCGCTCGGCGAGATAGCGACCGAGCAGCGGCGAACGATCCAGGTACGCGAGCAGGATCAGTTCGCCGACGTCGATCCCGAGACGGCTCGCGAGATCGGCGAGCACCTCGTCCGACGGCAAGCGCCGCCCGGTCTCGAGGTCGTGGAGGAACGTGCCGCTCATCCCGACCCGGTCGGCGAAGACGCCCACCGGTTCCTGGCCGCGCAACCGGCGCAGCCGTCTCCCCAGACGGTTCGTGTCGAGGGGTGCGGTCACGGCTGACCTCCGTGGGAGAAGCGCCGAAGCGAGTCGAGTCGGGCGAGCGCGGAGCGAGGTCGGGAAGCGGCCTGATCGAGAGCAGGGTTCTCGGTCATCGATGGCCTGAGACGGCCTAGGTGCCCGGCGCGAGCCGAGGACCAAGGCGTTGGGGGCTAGGGGTCGCCGGGCAATTTCGCGCGTGGAAAGTCCCCTCCAACGTCGGAGGACTGGCCCATCCACGTCCCGCGCGTGAGAACGCCGGTTCAGACACGTACCAGGCTAGTGAGATCGATTCTCCCAATCCAGAGCGTTGTTCGCACTAGTGAAAGAGTGACGGCAACTTAACCGGGATGCAGGCTCCAGGTGCTGGCGGGGGCGCCGGCAGCCCCCGATGACCCAGGAACGGCACGTCGGCGACTGTGTTTCGAGCTTGTACCCGGCCGCGGTTGGCCGGTTGGGTCGTTTCGCTCGCTAGACGGTCCGGATTCGGGACGAGCGGCAGCGCCCGTGGATCCGGGCTACCCCCGCCTGCCCTCGTCGGCCCGTCGGCGATGCGCCTCCCGACGGATCGCGCGTGGCGCGCCGGCGCACCAAGTTGGGGGTTGCGCTCCGCCCCTCGCCGCGCGGACGGCGCGCGCCGAGCGGAGCGCGGCCACGTGACCCAAGCAACGAGGGACGCCATGGTCGGCACCGTGGAGACGAAGGCGGCTGCGCTCGAGTTCGTGCGCGCCGCGGCGTTGGCACCTTCCGCGCACAACACCCAACCGTGGTGTTTCGAAGTCGAGGCCGGGCGGATAGACCTCTGGGCCGACCGCACACGCGCCTTGGCGGTCAACGATCCACGTGACCGCGAACTGACGATCAGTTGCGGCGCGGCGCTCTTCAACGTGCGGGTCGCGATCGCGCACGCGGGTTCGCTCGCCGAAGTCGCGAGCTTCCCCGATCCGCGCGAACCGGATCTCCTTGCACGCGTCACTTGGACTCCGAGCGCGATCACGTCGCCGGACGCGGAGCTCTTCGAAGCACTGGCGACGCGCCGCACCTATCGCCGCAAGTTCACGAAGGACGAAGTGCGCCACGGCGTCGTGCGCGCGCTCGCACTCGCGGCGGAACGCGAAGGCGCGTGGCTGCGCGTCGTCGAGACCGTGTCGAAGCGCCACGCCGTCTCCGCGCTCGTCGCGAAAGGCGACGAGCTGCAGTGGATCGATCCGAGCTGGCGGCGCGAACTCGCGCTGTGGATGCACCCGCGGCGTCGCGGTGACGGCCTCGGCTTGCCCGACATCGCGGTCCCGGTCGCGCAACTCGTCGTGCGCACGTTCGACATCGGCCACGGCGTCGGCGTGCACGATCGGGAACTCACCGACGAAGCACCGGTGCTCGTCGTGCTCGGCACGCTCGGCGACGAAGCAGCGGATTGGCTCGCCGCGGGCCAAGCGCTCGAGCGGTTGCTGCTCACCGGCGTGCGCCATGGCCTGCAAGCGTCGTACTTGAACTCGCCGGTGCAGGTGGATTCGTTGCGCGCCAAGTTGTCGCACCTCGTCGATCACAAGGGCTTCCCGCAGCTCGTGCTGCGGCTCGGCGTGCCGAGCGCGGAAGTCCCACCGACGCCGCGCCGGCCGCTCGAGGACGTCTTGTTCGAACCACGCGCGCTGGCGTGAGCCCGGAGCGGCTCACCCGGCGGCGATCCAGTCGTCGGGTGACACGGCGAACTCGAAGCGCGCTTGCTCGATCGCAGCTTCGCGTGTCGCATGCCACGTGTCGCCCGCGAACGCGCCGGTGATCGAGAGCCGCACGAGGAACCAGCCGTCGCCGTCGCGACCGAGCTCGAGCCGCGCGGCCTGCGGCAGCGGGCCCGCGAGGTCGAAGTGCCGCGTCGCGCCCGGCGCGTCCGGCGCGTCCGGCGGGCGGCGCACGTCGGCGCGCCAGCGTTCCACTTCGCGTGCGGTCATGGGACGACGATCTCGAGTTCCGCAGACCGCGCAGCGGAAGGGCGCGCGAGCGTCGCGACGTCGACCGTGACCCTCGCGAGCTCCGCTCTCGCGCCGCGGACCACGAGCAGCGGCACGACTTCGTTCGGCGGAAGCTCGACGTGCGCGTGACCCGCTGCGTCGGTCGCCGTGCCACTCAGCTCGCCGGGTCGGTAGCGCGCGAAACGGCCGCGAGCCTGCCACTCGAGACCACCGACGACCACGAACACTCCGACGAGCGGCTCGCGCGTCGCGCCGCCGATCACGCGCACGTCGAGCGGCACGGGCTGACGCGCCGCGTGCCATTCACGCGCGAGCGTGTCGACGCTTTCGTCGGCTCTCCGGTGCGCCACCGCGTCACCGAACTCGCTCATGAACGCGGCGCGTTCGTCGGCGGGCAGACGGTGCGCTTCGCGCGAGAGTTGCTCGGCGAACGCGGCGTCGACGAGCGTCGGCAGTTCGCGGAACCATGGTTCGACGGTCTCCATGGTGCACGCCACCCGCGAAGTGCACGGAGTCTCCGTCCACAGGCAACTTTCGAGGTGCCACGCGTGTTCGTGTTCCGCCGAGAGCTTTCGTGCGAAGCGTTGCGCGTACTCGGCGTGCTCGCGCTCGAGCTTGCGCGACACGCAGACGCTCGCGATGCGGATCTGCGTCTCCGTGCGCCCGCACTCGAGGCACGTGTAAGCCGCCTGACTGATCACTTCGCACGAGCGCACCCACGCGAACCCCACGAGCGGCGCGAGCACGACGGCGAGCGTGAGTCGCACGACGCTCCGCCGCCAACCCGCCGGCGCGAGCCGTAGCACCCGCGGCGGCAGCCACACGATCGCCGCACCGGCGATCACGAGCCACGGCACGAGTGCGAGCAGGCCGAGCGTGAGGAGGTTCATCTCTCGAAACCATCGACGGACGGACACGGCGTCGATCATCGGCGATCGGCGACTGGCGACTGGCGACTGGCGACCGGCGACCGGCGACCGAGCCTACTACCCCGGAGCTCTCGCTCGCCACCTACGGCGCGATGCGAGTGACCAGGATCTCGTCGCTCGCGTCTTCCTGAACGTCGTTCGACGCCGTCACGTGGATCGGGTTCGGACCGAGCGCCAGGGCGAGCGGGCCGAAGGTGAACGTGCCGAGCGTCTGGCCGACGACTCCGGACTCGCCGGTCGCATGGTTGTGCCAATGGAGTTTCGGCGCCGGGTCGAAGACGCGCCAACCGCCGACGTCGCCGCCGACCGTCAGGCTCGAGTGGTCGGTCGTGTGGCTGCCGCTCGAAGACGGCGAGTCGATTTCGACCCACAGGTGCCCGTACGAGCCGCTCCACACGACGCACGAGCCGTGCGAGCTCGCGAGCAGCACGCACGCGACTGCGGCCAACGTTCGCACTCGGCGCATGCCGAGCTCTTGCGCCGAGGAACGGACTTCGCGCAGTGGCCGAGCTCCGTAGGCGCGCCCGGCGTCCGCGCTAGACTGCGCCGCGCCGTGAGCCCAGAGCGTCGCGCGATCCGCATCGTCCTCGTCACTCCCGCCGCGCGAGGCACGCGACTCGGCAACCGCATCACGGCGGAACGTTGGGCGCGGCTGCTGCACGAGCTCGGCGCGCGCGTCGCCGTCGTCGAGGAGTGGCGCGGCGAGCCGTGCGAGCTGCTCGTCGCGCTGCATGCGCGGAAGAGCGCGAGCTCCGTGCGCCGCTTCCGCGCCGCGCGACCGACGGCGCCGCTCGTCGTCGTCCTCACCGGGACCGATCTCTACGCGCCGCGTGGGCTCTCGCGCGTCGCGCGGCGGAGCCTCGCGCTCGCGTCGCGCATCGTCGTGCTCCAAGCCGAGGCGCGCCGTGCGCTGCCGTTGGAGTGGCGCCGGAAGTCGCGCGTGATCCTGCAATCCGCACGTCCGCACAACGGTCCGGTCGCTCGGCGCAGGGGCGCGTTCGTGGTGCTCGCGGCGGCGCACTTGCGCGCCGTGAAGGACCCGTTGCTCGCTGCGCGGGCGACGCGCGAGCTGCCGGCGCACTCACGGCTCGTCGTCGAGCACTTCGGTGGCGTGCTCGACGCGCGCCTGGGCGCCCGCGCGCGGCGCGAGTCGCACGCGAACCCGCGTTGGCAGTGGCGCGGCGACGTGCCGCACGCGGAGCTGCTCGCGCACTTGCGCGCGGCACGCGCGTTCGTGCAGACGTCGCGTTCCGAGGGCGGCTCGGCGGCGCTCGCGGAAGCGCTGGTCAGCGGCTTGCCGGTGCTCGCGACGCGCATCCCGGCGTCGGTCGGCATGCTCGGCGAACGGCATCCCGGTCTCTTCGCGTCGGGCGATCGAGGCGGACTCGCGCGGCTCCTCGAACGGCTCGAGCGCGACGCACGCTTTCGAGCGCGGCTCGTCGCGGCGAGCCGCCGACTCGCGGCGCGTCACGCGCCCGCACGCGAGTCGCGCGCGTGGCGCGACTTGCTCGCGGAGCTCGGGCTCGCGAGCGCGCGCACGGAGCGCCGCCGAACTCCCCGCTAGCGTTTCGCGACGTGCGCCGGTTCTTGCCAACGCGGGTTCGCCGTCAACGCGGCGCACGCGTCGGCGACGCCGGCTCGACACGCCTCGCCGAGCAGCGCGTCCGCGCGCGCTTCGTCGCGTGCGACTCCGAAACCCGCGTGCGCCAGGTGCGCGAGCAGGAACTGGCTCGGGCCGTCGCCGGCCTCGGCCGCACGTTCGATGGACGGCGCGGCGAACGGCAGCTCGCGCGGATCACCGAGCCCCGCGAGCCACAAACGCGTCACGGCCTGCGCCGCGCCGAGGTCGCCGCGCCGTGAACTCGCGGCGTAACACGCGAAGGCCTTGGCGACGTCGCGAGGTCGACCTTGGCCACGCTCGTACGCGAGTCCGAGCCAGAACCCCGCGCGCCCGTCGTGCGCGCCCGAGAGCCGCGCTTCGAGCACGTCGAAGGCTCGCCGCGCCGCCGGTTCGGACGCCGCGACCCCGACTTCGAGGAAGTGTCGCGCGACGCTCTCGCAGCCCGGCACCCAACCGAGCTCGCAGGAGCGCGCGAAGTAGTGCGCCGCGGCTCCGGGGTTCGCAGGCACGATCTTGCCTTCCGCGTAGATGCGCCCGAGCTCCTCGCACGAGCGTGGATCGCCTCGATCGGCCGCCGTGCCGACCATCTTCATCCAGTTGCGGCCGGCCGCGGGCTTCCCGTCGACGTACGCGCGCCGCCAGAACTCGATCGAGTTGCCGGGATGCGGTGCTTCGACGAAGCCGGTCGCGAACATCGCGGCGAAGACGGCGCTCCACGCGCCCATGTGCACGTAGTTGAGCTCCTTCGCGCGCATCCGGTCCTCCCAGCGCGCGAACCAAGCGACGGCGTCCAGCTTCGCGAACGCGTCGAGCGCCTTCACGCTCAGGTTCAGCAACGGCACGGGCAGGAGCTTGTCGTAGAAGTCCGGCACGTTGAGTCCGCCGAGCACCCAGAAGAGCACGAGGTTCGCGAGCCCGTAGGCTCCACCGAAGAGGATCCGTCCGAGGCTCGACTTCGGCGACGTCGCAGGATCGGTGACGAGCAGGTGCAGCCCGAGGAAGATCGCGATCGGGATGCCGGTGTCGACGAAGAAGTACACGCCGGTCACCTGCGTGTAGATCAAGTTTCCGACGTAGAGCACGACCGCGGCCGACACCGTCATCAGCGTGACCGCGAAGAAGTACTGCACGATCAGGCCGACGAAGAAGATCCACGCGTACATGTGCGGCGCGAGCCCGAGCGTCGTCGCCACTTCGATGCCCCACGTGAGATGCGTCGTGTTCGTCGCGATCAACACGACCGACACGAGCGACAACCCGAACGCCGACGGGTTGAAGACGTGCGTGCTCTTGCCGTCGCGTTGCCAGCGGATGAACTCCTTCGCGAGCGCGCAGCTCGCGAGCATCGCGAACTGGAATGCGAACCAGTCGTCCTTGAACCACATGAAGAGGTTCGTGCTGAAGACGATCGGCACCGGGCCGAGGCCGAGCCGCCAGTGCCTGCCGCGCGAGAGCTGGAGCAACCCGTCGAACGCGAAGAGGAAGAACATCTGGCCGACGATCAACGGCGCCGCGTCGAGCACCTTCGGCCAATACATCGCCCAGTACGCGTAGATCGAGATCTGCACGCAGCCTTGCACGTAGTGCGACTTCTGCGGCGGCACGAGCTCGAGCGCGAGCACGCGACCCGTCGCTCGCGCGCGCCACGCGAGCCACGCGGTCCAACCGACGAGGCCGAGCGCCGTCGCGACGAACGTCGTCGTCAGCCTTGCGTGCCCCGCGACCGGCGGAAGGAACGCGAGCAGGCCGAGCGCCGCCGCGAACGCGAGCGGCACCGCAGGGAAGAGACGCGGCGAAGCGACGCCGTCGGACAGGCGGGTCGAACGCTCGACGGGGTGAGCGGCACTGTGCATGGCGTGTGTGCGTACGGTTGGACCGACGTTCGACGCACGTCAGGCAAGAGTACGGGCGCTCGCGGAAGCCCGCGTCCGACGCGCCGCGCAACGACTACGCGTCGAGGCCGGAATTTCTACGGGCGGCCTCTGGGGGAGCCGCACGCTCGAGCACGCCTCGCGGCGGCGCGCCCCACCGCCGACGGTTCATTCGTGGACGTAGGCCCAGCGACCGATGCGCTCGAGGTCGACTTCGTAGCGCTCGTCCGACGCGTAGACGTACTCGTCCCAGTCCATGAAACCCTGGCTGCAGTCGACGCCGATCGTCCAGGTCGACGGCGCGCCGTCCGCGCCGCGTGGTTCCACGCGGTACCAGAAGTCAGGACGCTCGGCGAAGCCGGTGCCGGGCAAACGCTCGAGCTCGTCCGGCACGAGCGCGTCGAGCGTCGGCGGTGGTTCGCCGTGCCGCGCTTCGTACGCGCGCAGCGCGGCGATCAGCGGCTCCGCACGCCAGGCGAGCTCGGCGAGCCACGCGCGCCGACCGTGCGGCGCGACGAGCCACGCGCCGACGCCGAACGCGACGGCCGCAACGTAGATCGACACCTCGAGGCGTGTGCAGCTCCACGAACGACGCAGCACGCGCGCCACCCCGAGTACGCAGGCCACGCACGCGACGAGCGCCGTGAGGACGAGCAACGCCAAGCTCTCGCCCGCGCCGTGACGCGCGCCGCTCCAGAGCGCCCACCAGACCAGCGCGACGGCGCCGGCCAAGAGTGCTGCGAAGCGTGCGCGTGACATCGCGCGTCGAGGCTACTTCCACCGGCACGAACGCGCTAGGCGCGGCGCGAACGCGCTGGGCGCCGCGCGAACGCGCTGGGCACAACGCAACGTGCGACGGCAGCCCGAGACGCCGCGCGCGACCGGCCAAGCACGACGCGCAGCGCGCTCGGCCCGCGCGCGCCGCACGGCTCAGGTCTGGCCGGTCCACTCCGCTTTCGCCGCGGTCTTCCAACGCGCGCGGATCGCGTCGTGCAGCTCCTTCGCGAGCGGACCGGCGCGCAAGAGCTCGGCGTTCTGCGCCCAGCGCTCGGGCTTGGTCGTGCCGACGATCAGGACGCACACGCCGGGCTGCATCGCCGTGAAGCGCATCGCGATGCCCGCGGCGCCGTGCGGACCGGTGTCGGACTTCGTCGCTCCGAACGCCCAGTCGTACTTCAGCTCCTGCAAGCGCTCCCAGTACTCCGTGTGGTAGCCGTTCTCCGGCGTCTTGTCGTAGCGCCACACCGCGTTCGCGATCGGCCGTTTGGCGATCACGCCGAGGCCCTTCTCCTTCGCGAGCGGCAACGTGAGTTCGATGCACTCTTGGTCGCACACGTTGATCGAAGTCTGCAGCGCGTCGAAATGACCGCTTTCGATCGCCCACTTCGCCGTGGTCGAGTCACCGCTGTAGCCGATGTAGCGCGTCTTGCCTTGTTTCTTCGCTTCTTCGAGTCCGGCGATGCACTCGCCCTTCTTCAACTCGTCGAGCGAGCACGAGTGGAGCTGCACGAGGTCGATCACGTCGGTCTTGAGACGCTTCAAGCTGCGCTCGATCGACTGCAGCACGCCTTGTTTCGACCAGTCGGGCCCTTGCTTCGGCGGCTCGGACGTGTGGCCGCACTTGGTGAAGAGGTAGAAGTCCTTGCGCCGCGAGGCGACGGCGTTGCCGATCTTCGCTTCGGAGTCGACGTAACACTCCGCCGTGTCGATGACGTTGAGCCCTTGGTCGAGCGCCGCGTTCAAGAGCTTGTCGACCGTCGCCTGGTCCGCGCCTTCGTAGCCGATCTCGGCGCCGCCGAAACCGAGCAGAGCGACTTGCATGTCGGTCTTGCCGAACCGCCGCTTCTCGAGCCCGGGCGGCGCGGGCGGTTTCGCCGGCGCGTCCTGTCCCCGACCGTACGCGACCGCCGCGAGCGAAAACGCCGCCGACGCCGCCAAGAGTTCCCGCCGCGAAGTGCCGTGATGCCGCATGCCGTCCTCCTTCGATGCTCGGACCACTCGAACGGCGCGATCGCACCGCTCGCGCGAATCGTAGCGGCCGGTCCGCGAGCGCGAAAACGGCCCGCGAGCACGGCGTCCGCGCGGTCGCCGTGCGCGCCCGGCGCGGCGCCAGGCAGCGCGCGCCGCACCGGGTCGCGTGCGACGCACTTTTGGCGCGCCACGCACTGGGCCACGCACTGGGCCACACACCGGGCAGCGCCGCCCGCCGGGCGTCGCCGCGCCACGGGCGTCGCGGACGCGCGTCGCCGATGACCCGCTGCGCCCCGCGTGCGCTCCTCGGCGGACTGGTTCCTACCTCGCGCTCGATCCACGAAGCACGGTTGCGTGCGGAGCGTTCGAGGCGCGCGCGCGAGGAGGTCGGTCATGCAGCCGCGAGAACGAATCGGCGCACTCGTCCTGATCGCTACCGCCGGCGCGGCGAGCGTGGGCGCGCAAACGACGCTCGACTGGCGGAGTTGGGCACCCGGCGACGGCGGCGGTGACTGCGCCGTGGTCGCGCTCGCCGTCGACCCGTCGGGCGCGATCTACACGGTCGAAGCGGGCGCTTGCGAGCTCGACGAGCGCGCGGACCTGAGGCGTCGCGAGCCGGATGGGACGCTCACCTGGACCCGACGCTTGCCTGCGCTGCTGCTCGGCGGGCTCGAGCTCGCGCCGGACGGCGACGTCGTCGTCTTCGGCCGCACCACGCGAGCACCGGAGCGGTTCGTGGTCTTGCGCTGGGCTGGAACGGGCGCCGCTCGCTGGGCGCACTCCGAGTTCGGGCCGAAGCTCACGAGCGTCGCGTTCGACGCACAAGGCACGCTGTACCTCGCAGGCTCGTCGCAAGCCGATCTCTGGTTGCGCGCGCTTTCGCAGGACGGCTCCACCGCCTGGGACGCGACGTTCGACGGCCCCGCGCACGGGAGCGACTCGGCCTCGGACGTCGCCACGGATCCCTTCGGTGACGTCTTCCTCGTCGGCAGCGTCTCGTCCGCGAGCGGCAAGCCCGACGCGACGATCCGGAAGCTCTCGCCCGACGGCCAGACACTGTGGGAACGGAGCTTCGGCTACGCACAGGACTCGGAGACGTACGTCCGCGTGGTCAGCGATCGCGCCGGCGGCGCCTTCGTCGGCGGCAGCGCGGCGTTCGTCCAATACGGTTGGCCGCCGCAGTCGCGCGTCGTCGCGTTCGGCGCGCACTACGACGCGAGCGGCACGCACGGCGGCGGTTTCGACGCCGTGGCGTGGTCGGGCGACTCGTCCGTGCGCGATCTGTGCGTCGATCCGTCCGGCGAAGCGTGGATCGCCGTGCTCTCCGACCAACCACCGACGCACTGGGGCACGCGGCTCGCCGTCGTGCGGCTCGCGTCGGACGGTCCATCCCAGTCGGTGTTCCAGTACGTGCCGGTCTCCGGCGAGAGTTGGCCCGGGAACCTGATGCTCGACGTCGACGGCAGCGTGCTCGCGAGCGGTGCGCAAGGCGACTACTTCGGAGCCGCGGCCAACACGACCGTGCTGCCGCGCTTCGCCGCTGAGGGAACGCCCGCGTGGATCCAGACCTTCGGGTCGCCGACGAGCGGCCTCGGCGCGACGCTCGCCGCGTGTGCTCCGAACGGACGCGTCGTGCTCGCGGGAAGCGCCGGTGTGTCGACGAAGCAGGACACCGCCGTCGTGATGCAAGTCGCGTTGCACGACGGGCCTTGGCGCGCGCCGTGAGTCGCGCGAACGCGCGACGGGCGATCGAGAGGAACGCCTACTGCTCGTTCGACTCGGCGGGTCCGCCGCCGCGCAGCGAGCGCAGCGCGCCTTTGCAGCGCGGATCACCGCGGCGGGCCCCTTCTTCGAAGAGCGCCACGGCCTTCTCTCGATCGACGGAGCGACCGGCGCCGAGGTAGTACGCATTGCCGACGAGGTAGTAGAGCGCGCCCTCCGCGCCGTTCGCGCACGCCGCTTCGAGCGCGGTGAGCGCGTCCTCGACGACTTTCCCGCCGAAGCCACCGTCGCTCGAGAGGTAGAGCGTGAACAGATTGGCGGCGCCTGCGAGGTCACCGAGTTTGCTCGCACGCGCGAAGTACCGCACCGCCTTGAGGCGGTCCTGCTCGACCAGTTTGCCTTCGAGGTGCATCCGCCCGAGTTCGTTCCACGCCGCCGCCGAACCACCGCGCGCCTGCGACTTCACGAGCTCGACGAGTCCACGCGCAGCGTACGGCCGGCCGTCGTCGACCGCCTTGCGCCAGAACTGGTACGACGTGCCTTCGTGCTCGTGCTGCACGTACCCGGTGCCGAGCAACACGGCGAACATCACCGACCAACCGCCCATGTGCACGAGGTTCGGCACGCCCGCGGCGCGGCTCGCCTGCCAACGCTGGTAGACCGCGCCGAGACCGCGCGACGCGACGCGTTCGATCCACGGCACGACGAGGTTCAGCACCGGGATCGGCAGGAGCTTGTCGTAGACGGTCGGTGCGTCGCTAGCCGCGAGCCAGCCGTAGAGCGCGAACGCCGAGAGGCCGTAGAGCGCACCGAAGAGCACTTTGCCCGGGTCCGAGCGCGGCGACGTCGCCGGATCGGTGACCAGCAAGTGCAGGCCGAGGAACACCGGCACCGGGATGTTCGAGAAGACGAACAGGTACGTGCCCGTGACTTGGTGGTACACGAGGCCGGCGAGGCAGAGGCTCGCCACGGCGGAGAACGTGATCAGCGTGACCGAGAAGAAGTACTGCACGACCAAGCCGAGCAGGAAGATCACCAAGTAGATGCTCGGCGGTTTGTCGAACGAATCGGCGATGCGTCCCGCCCACGTGGCGTCGGTGGTGTCCGTGAGCAGCAGCACGAGCGCGAACGTCGCGAGCGCGAAAGCCGACGGATTGAACACGTGGCGGCGCCGGCCGTCGCGGTTCCACTGGATGAACTCCTTGCCGAGGATCGCGACGGCGATCAGCAGGAACTGGAACACGAACCATTCGTCCTTGAACCAGAGGAAAACGTTCGTGCTGAGGATCACCGGCAACGGGCCGCAGCCGAGGCGCCACGCGCGACCGCGCGACCAGGAAAGCAACGCCTCGAACGCGTAGAAGAAGACGAGCTGCGCCAGGATCAGCGGCAACTGCGCGTAGACGTCGCGGTGGTACCAACCCCAGTACGCGTAGAGCGTGAACTGCACGCTCGCTTGGATGTAGTGCGACTTGACGAGCGGCACGAACTCGAGCGCGAAGAGCGCGGGCAGGCGCCGGCGCACGACGAGCAACACGACGAGCCACGCGAGCAACACGCTCGAGGAAAGCGCGAACGCGAGCTGCAGACCGTCGGACGCCGCGACCCGCGGCAGCAAGGGGAACGCGGCGAACGCCGCGAGGATCGCGAAAGGCACGGCGCCGACGCGCTGCCAGATCCCCCGCGGTCCGTGTGCCGGCGCGGCGCACGGTGCGCCGCCGGGCGGCGCTTCCGTGCCGCAGAAGTTGAGGTCGCTCATGGTGTGGTGGCTCGGCCCGGCCTGCGAGGCTGCCCGCGGCATGGCTGCTACCCCACGATGCGGGCGCCGTTGGGTCGGGGCGAGCGCGCGGAGCCTGGCTCGTACGCTCTATGATCCCCGGCGTCCCTACGGACGGCCGGCGAAGGGCGGTTCGCGCGGACGGACGACCGAGCTCAAAGGCCGAGCCCCGCGGCGTCGAAGCTCGCGACGACCGAAAGCTCGCGCGGCGAGAGCACGAGCAGCGCACCGGCGAGGCCGATCTCGTCGTCGTCGAGCTCCGTGTCCGGCCCGAGCACGTTGCGCGTCGCGACGAGCTCGAGTCTGCCGTCGCGCTCGAAGTCGCACACGCTGCCGTCGAAGCCGACGCCCTCGCGCTCGACGAGCGTGCGTCCGTCCACACCCGACACGACGCGCAGCGCTTCGAAGCCGCCGCTGCAGCCGACCGCGAAGTCGTCGCAGCCATCGCCGTCGACGTCGCCGCACGCAGCGACGGACGGCACGAACGGCGTCGCGACCCGGAAGCGCGTCGAGCCGGTCCTCACGTCGACGACGACGCTCAGGCCGCCGCCGGGCTCGAGCAGGAGCTCGACGCCGCCGTCGTGATCGAGATCGCCGAGCGGGAAGCAACGCTCCAGTCCACGGAGCCCGAGCTGGGTGAGCTCGTGCCCGTCGCGCCCGGAGCGGATCGAAAGTCGGTCGCTCGCCGCGCTCACCGCGACGTCGCTCACGCCGTCGCCGTCGACGTCGCCGAGCGCGGCGCCGTGCCAGCCGAAACCGAAGTCGCCGGGACGATCCGAGTCGTCGCCGGAGATCGTCCACACCGGGACTCCCGTCGCGCCGTCGACCAGCGACACGTTGCGCCGGCCTCGCGGTGCCGGCGGGACTCCGCCGAAGAGCAGCCGCGCGGCGTGCACGACGTCGACGTCGTGCGCGGCGCCCGAAACGCCCGAAACGCCCGGTGCACCACGTGCACCAGGTGCAAGAGGTGCACCGGGGGAGGCTGACGGCGCGAGCGTCGGCACGCACACGCGCAACACGGACAGGTCGTACGGAACCGTCCACAGCGTGCGTCCGTCGACGCCGCGCACCGCGCGCAGGCCGAACGACTCCTCGAGCACGAAGTCCGCGCCTCCGTCGCCGTCGAGATCGCCGGCCGGCAGGAACGCGTCTCGGCCGCGACGTCCATCCGCGACGCTCGGGAACTCGCGCAGCACGCGCGGGACGCCGTCGGCGCCGAACGACAGCACACGCAGCTCGCCAAAACCGCCGAAGCGATCCTCGAACGGCGTCGCGAGCCAGAGGTCCGCTCGGCCGTCGCGATCGACGTCGCCCGCGGCACCCGCGCGCCAACCGGACCACGGACCGTCGCTGCCCCACGGCTTGGCGCTCGCGACGAGCCAAACGCCGTACGCGACGACCAAGCCGCACGCGCCCGCCGCGAGCCAGAAGCAAGTCACGAACGCGCGAGGCACCGCCATCGGATCGGTCTGCGCACTCTACGCAGTGTTTCCGACCTCGCCTACGCGCGTCGCACCGTGCACGAAATCGCGCGCGAGCTTCCACACTGGTGCGCGTGCCGGTCGCGACGGCGCGTGCCGGTTCCTTTGCGAGCGAGCCTCCGTGGGCCCGACGTCCACGGCGACCCACTCCGACTTTCAAACGGAGGAGACCGGCCATGGCGACGAGCACGAGCTCGCGTCCGACGACGTGGGAGCTCTATCGGCAACACGGATTCGATCGGCGCGACTTCCTCAGGTTCTGCACGGTGGTGACCGCGGCGATGGGGCTCGACGCGAGCTTCGTCGGCCAAGTCGCGCACGCGCTCGAGTCGAAGCCACGCATCCCCGTGCTGTGGTTGCACGGACTCGAGTGCACGTGCTGCAGCGAGTCGTTCATCCGTTCGTCGCACCCGATCGCGCAGGACGTGATCCTCAACATGATCTCGCTCGACTACGACGAGACGTTGCAGGCCGCGGCGGGTCACCAAGTCGAGGAGATCCGGAGGTCGATGATCGCGGAGCATCCTGGCGAGTACGTGCTCGCCGTCGAAGGCAACGCCCCGACCAAGGACGGCGGCGTCTACTGCACGATCGCGGGCGAGACGTTCGAGAAGATCCTGCTCGAGACCGCCGAGCACGCGAAGTTCGTCATCGCGTGGGGCTCGTGCGCGTCGAACGGCTGCGTGCAAGCCGCCGCACCGAACCCGACCGGCGCGAAACCGATCCACGAGCTCATCCACGGCAAGCCGCTGGTCAAGGTGCCCGGCTGCCCGCCGATCGCCGAAGTGATGACGGGCCTCCTGACGCACGTGCTGACGTTCGACCGGCTGCCCGAGCTCGATCGTGTCGGCCGGCCGAAGCTCTTCTACGGCCAACGCATCCACGACAAGTGCTACCGGCGCTCGTTCTTCGACGCTGGACAGTTCGTCGAGCGTTGGGACGACGACGGCGCGAAGAAGGGCTGGTGCCTCTACAAGATGGGCTGCCGCGGTCCGACCACCTACAACTCGTGCTCGACGGTCAAGTGGAACGGCGGCGTGTCGTTCCCGATCGGCTCCGGCCACGGTTGCATCGGCTGCAGCGAAGCGAACTTCTGGGACGACGGGCCGTTCTACTCGCGGCTCGCCACCACGCGCTTGCCGGGCGTCGAGACGACGCCGCAAGCGATCGGCAAGGCAGTCGCCGGCGCCGCGGCGCTCGGCGCGGCCGCTCACTTGGTCTCGTTCGGCGCGAAGCAGGCGTTGTCGCGCGACGAGCTGACGGATCCCGACGCCGCCAAGGCCCCGAAGCACTCTTGATGCGAGGAACGGACCATGACCGCAACCAAGAACCGCGTGGTGGTCGACCCGGTGACCCGCATCGAAGGTCACTTGCGCGTCGAAGCGAAACTCGACTCGAACGGCGTCATCGAGGACGCACTTTCGAGCGGCACGATGTGGCGCGGGATCGAAGTGATCCTGAAAGGCCGCGATCCGCGTGACGCGTGGGCGTTCACCGAGCGCATCTGCGGCGTGTGCACGACCGTGCACGCGCTCGCGTCGATCCGCGCCGTCGAGGACGCGCTCCAGATCCGCATCCCGGAGAACGCGAACATCATCCGCAACATCATGTTCCTGACCCAGATGGTCCAGGACCACGTGATCCACTTCTATCACTTGCACGCGCTCGACTGGGTCGATGTCGTGTCGGCGCTCTCCGCCGATCCGAAGGCGACGAGCGAGCTCGCCCAAGCCGTGTCGCCTCGCTGGCCGAAGTCGAGCCCGGGCTACTACGCCGACGTCGCGGCGACGCTGAAGAAGTTCGTCGAGTCGGGCCAGCTCGGCATCTTCGCGAACGCCTACTGGGGCCACCCGGCATACAAGCTGCCGCCCGAAGCCAACTTGATGGCCGTCGCGCACTACCTCGAAGCGCTGAAGTGGCAGAAGGAGCTGATCAAGATCCACACGGTGTTCGGCGGCAAGAACCCGCACCCGAACTACTTGGTCGGCGGCATGCCGTGCGCGATCGACCTCGAGAGCGACAACGCGATCAACGTCGAGCGCCTGAACCTCGTCCGCGAGAAGATCGCCGAGGCCGAGGAGATCGTCGAGCAGCTCTACGTGCCCGATCTGCTCGCGATCGCGTCGTTCTACGGCGACTGGGCGTCGATCGGCGGCGGGCTCGGCAGCTACATGGCGTACGGCGACCTCCCGCAGAAGCACGTCGACGACGTCGGTTCGTTCCTGTTCCCGCGCGGCGTCGTGCTCGACAAGGACCTGTCGCGCGTCCATCCGCTCGATCCGAAGGACCCGGGCGAGATCACCGAGCAGATCGCGCACTCGTGGTATCGCTACCCGAGCGGCAAGAGCGAGCTGCACCCGTTCGACGGACACACCGAGCCGAACTACACCGGACCGAAGCCGCCGTACGACGTGCTCGACGAGTCCCAGGCCTACTCGTGGCTCAAGACACCGCGGTGGAAGGGCCACGCCGTCGAAGTCGGGCCGCTCGCGCGCATGCTGGTCGGGTATGCGAGCGGCAGAGCGGAGTTCAAGGAAGTCGTCGACGCTGCGCTCGCGAAGCTCGGCGTGCCGGCGACGGCGCTCTTCTCGACCCTCGGCCGCACGGCGGCGCGCGGACTCGAGACACAGCTCTGCGTCCGTTGGCTGAAGGCGGAGTACGACCGCCTGATCGCGAACGTCAAGGCAGGCGACTGGAACGTCGCGAACACCGAGCGTTGGGAACCGGCGACGTGGCCGAAGGACGCCAAGGGCTTCGGCTTCACCGAAGCGCCGCGCGGCGCGCTCGGCCACTGGGTGCACATCGCCGACGGCAAGATCGCGAACTACCAGTGCGTCGTGCCGTCGACGTGGAACGCGAGTCCGCGCGACGCGCAAGGCAAGCACGGCGCGTACGAAGCGGCACTGATCGGCACGCCGATGGCGAATCCCGAGCAGCCGGTCGAGATCCTGCGGACGATCCACTCGTTCGATCCGTGCCTCGCCTGCGCGAGCCACGTGTACGGCGCCGACGGGAAGAAACTCGCCGAAGTGATCGTGCGCTGAGGAGGCGACGATGAACTCGACCTCTGCATCCGCGAGCTCGAACGCACCGGCGCACGCGGCGTCCGGCGCGAGCACGGCGCAGCCCACGTACCAGCGCGTCTACGTCTGGCAATGGGGCGTGCGCGCGTTCCACTGGATCAACGCGGCGGCGCTCGCCGTGCTCTTCTGCACGGGGCTCTACATCGCCGATCCGTTCTTCAGCGCGCACGGCGAGTCCTACGACGTGTTCGTGATGGCCCGCATGCGCCAGATCCACTTCGCGTCGGCGTTCGTCTTCGCGATCGCCTTCGTGTGGCGCATCTACTTCTTCTGGTTCGGCAACCGGTACGCGCGCTCGGGCTTCCCGGCGGTCTGGAAACCGCGCTGGTGGTCCGACCTCGTCCGGCAGACGCGCGACTACCTGACGCTGAACTTCGGCCACGCGCACCTCGGTCACAACGCGCTCGCCGGACTCTCCTACACGCTGTTCGTGATCGGACTCGGTTGGTGCCAGATCCTCACCGGCTTCGCGCTCTACGGCGAATCGAATCCTGGCGGCTTCTTCGACTCGTTGTTCGGCTGGGTGATCCCGCTGCTCGGCAACTCGCTGCGCACGCACATGTGGCACCACTTGTTCGCGTGGGGCTTCGTCGGCTTCGCGATCGTGCACGTCTACATCGTGCTGCTCGACTCGCGGCAGTATCGCAACGGTCTGATCGGCTCGATGATCACGGGCTACAAGTTCAAACCGATCGAGCCTGAAGAGCGCAAGGACTCGTGAGGCGGCATGTGAACCAAGGAGGTCGATCATGAACGTCGAACATGCGCCGATCCTCGTGCTCGGCGTCGGCAACTCGCTCCTGCAGGACGACGGCGTCGGCCCCGCGCTGGTCGAGTTGCTCTGCAAGGAGCGCGGCGACGACCAGCGGATCGAGTTCGTCGACGGCGGCACGCAAGGTCTCGCGTTGCTCGGCTGGCTCGAGCACCGGCGCGCGCTGCTCGTGCTCGACGCAGTCGCGTTCGGCGCGGCGCCCGGCACCGTGCACGTGATCGACCGGCCGCTCGATCGACCGGCGGCGCGTGGCATCGGCGGACACGGCGCGAACGCCGGCGCGTTGCTCGGCACCGCGGCGCTGCTCGGCGTCCTGCCGCCGCACGTGACCGTGATCGGCATCGAGCCGCGCGCGACCTTCACGGGCATCGAGCTCGATCCCGTCGTCCGCCGTGCGCTGCCCGAAGCGGTCCGTGCGGCGACGGCGTGGCTCGACGCGCGGCTCGCCGAGCTCGCGGAGGCGTCATGCACGAGCTGAGCCTCGTCCAGGCCTTGAGCGCGCTCGTCGACGCGGAATGCGCCGAACGCGGCGCGCGCGCGAAGGCCGTGCGCATCGCGGTCGGCGAACTCGCGAGCGTCGAGCCGAGCCTGCTCGTGCTCGCGTGGGAGGACGCGGCACCGCAGCACGGCACGTTGACCGTCGACTTCTGCGCCGCGCGCCAGACGTGCGCGACGTGCGGCGACGTCGCGGATCGCCAACCCGGTTCGTGGCTACGGCTCTGCCCGACGTGCGGCTCGCCGCTCCGAGTCTCGGGCGGCGACGAGCTCGAGCTCGTCGAAATCGACTTCGAGGAGGACCCCGTCCGATGCTGACCACCGAAGCCCGCCAGAAGATCCTCGCCCAGAACGACGCCGCGGCCGCGGAACTGCGCGGACGATTCGCGCGCGCGGGCACCTTGGTCGTCGATCTGATCTCGTCGCCGGGGTCGGGCAAGACGTCGCTGCTCGAAGCGACGGCGCGCCGGCTCTCGAAGACCCTGCGGCTCGGCTGCGTCGTCGGCGACGTCGCGACCGAACGCGACGCGGAACGGCTGCGCGCGGCCGGCTTGCCGTCACGACAGATCGTCACCGGAGGCTCGTGCCACCTCGAGGCGCGCATCGTGCGCGACGCGCTCGACGCGGCGCGCTTCGGCGAGCTCGACGTGTTGTTCGTCGAGAACGTGGGCAACCTCGTGTGCCCGGCGTCGTTCGCGCTCGGCGAGGACTTCAAGATCGTGTTGCTCTCGACCACCGAGGGCGACGACAAGCCGTTCAAGTACCCAGGCATCTTCTCCAAGGCCGCAGTCGCCGTGATCACCAAGTGCGACCTGCTGCCGCACGTGCGCTTCGACGTCGAGCGCGCGGAGAGCGAGATCCGGACGTTGCGCCCCGACGTGCGCATCGTGCGGACCTCCACGGCGGACGGGCGAGGACTCGACGCATGGTGCGATCTCCTCTCGAGCTCGCTCGCCGAGAAGCGCGCGGCACGAGCGAACGCCTAGTCCGCACGCGGCTCGTCTGCCGCGGCACCGTGCAGGGCGTCGGCTTCCGGCCGGCCGTCCACCGGCTCGCCGTCGAGCTCGGGCTCGCGGGCTTCGTCGCGAACGACTCGGACGGCGCGACGATCGAGCTCGAAGGACGGAGCGACGTCGTGCGCACGTTCGTCGCGCGCCTCGCGCCCGAGCTCGCGACCGCCGCGCGCCTCGCGCGGCTCGCCGAGTTGGTCGAGCTCCCGCTCGAGCCCACGGGCGAGACCGAATTCGTCGTCGCGAGCTCGCACGCCGGAGCGCGTCGCCGCGCGCTCGTGCCGCCGGACGCGAAACTCTGCGACGCGTGCCGCGCCGAACTCGACGACCCGCGCGACCGCCGCAGCCGCTACGCGTTCACGACGTGCACGCACTGCGGCCCGCGTTTCACGGTCACGCGCGCGCTGCCGTACGACCGCGAGCGCACGTCGCTCGAGCCGTTCCCGCTCTGCGCGCGCTGCGCGGCGGAGTACACGGACCCGCGCGATCGACGCTTCCACGCGGAGACCGTGTGTTGCCCGGACTGCGGCCCGACGCTCGCGTTCGAGAACGTGCACGGCGAGCGGCTCGCGACGCACGAGCACGCGCTCGCGCTCGCGCGCAACGCGCTCGCACTGGGCGACATCGTCGCGGTCCAGGGGCTCGGCGGCTTCCAGCTCGCGGTGCGCGCCGACGCCGCAGACACGTTGCGCCGCCTGCGCGCGGCGAAACGCCGGCCGACGCGGCCCTTCGCCGTGATGGTGCGCGATCTCGAGGTCGCACGGTCGCTCGTGCACCTCGCCGCGACCGACGAGCGGCTGCTCGACTCCCCCGCCGCGCCGATTCTGCTAGCGCCGATCCGGCTGGCGCCAACGCGCACGCTCGAGCCCGAGTCGACACTTGCTCCAGTCATCGCGCCGTGCCGTGACGACGCGCGCGGAGCTTTCGAGCTCGCGCCCGAAGTCGCGCCCGGCGTCGACGACCTCGGGCTCTTCCTGCCGACGACGCCGCTGCACGTCGAGCTCTTCCGTGGCGCGCCGTACGCGGCGCTCGTCGTGACCTCGGGCAACCTCCACGACGAGCCGATCTGTCGCACGCACGAGGAAGCGCGCGCGAAGCTCGCGGGGCTCGCCGATTTCCTCTTGGTGCACGACCGCGAGATCGTGCGCCGCGCCGACGATTCGGTCGTGCGCACGCGCCACGACGGTCACGCGCTCGTGCGCCGTTCGCGCGGCTACGTGCCGGAACCGCTCGCGCTCGCACCGGCCGCGCGCGAACCCGTGCTCGCGCTCGGCGGGCACCTGCAGAACACGGTCGCGCTCGCAGTGGACCACGAGTGTTTCCCGTCGCAACACGTCGGCGACCTCGACACGGAAGCGGCGCGCGCGTTCCAGCTCGAAGTCGCGCGCGGGCTCGAGGACTTCCTGCAAGTCGAGGCTCGCGTCTTCGCCGTCGACGCGCACCCGGACTACCCGAGCACGTGGCTCGGCGAGCGGCTCGCGGCGGAACGCGGCGGTCGCGTGCTGCGCGTGCAACACCACTTGGCCCACGCCGCGGCGACGCTCTGCGAGCACGGCCTCTGGCCCGCGGCGGACGAGCGCGTCGGCGCGTGGATCCTCGACGGCACCGGTTACGGTCCGGCCGCGAGCGGCGACGACGCACGCGCCGTCGCGTGGGGCGCGGAGGCACTCGAGCTCGACGGTCGCTTGCGTTGGCGGCGCGCGGCGACGACCGAGCCGCTGGTGCTCGTCGGCGGCGAACGCGCGGTGCACGAGCCGTGGCGGGTCGCGGTCGCGGCGCTCGCGAACGCGCGGCTCGCCGAAGACCACGCGAACGAGAACGCCAACGAGTACGCCAACGAGTACGCTAAACGGCGCGGCGACGCGTTTGGCGACGAGCTCGACCGCGTGCTCGCACGCTTGCCGCTCGCCGCGCGGATCGCGCCGGAGCGCCAACGGGCGATCGCCGCGCTCGCGCGGCGCTCCACCGACTTCCCGCGCGCGCACGGCGCCGGCCGCATCTTCGAAGCGGCGGGTGCGTTGCTCGGCCTCGCGCCGGTCAACACCTACGAAGGCGAAGCCGCGGCGCGTTTCGAGGCGCTCGCCGCGCGGGCGACGTCCTCGGCGGCGTGCGAGCCGTGGCCCGAGGTCGCGCTCGCGCCCGACGCGCGCCGATTGCCGACGCACGCGCTCTTCGCTGCCCTCGCGCGCCGCGTGCTCGCGCACGCAGCGCCGGAGGACGTCGCGCGTGGCTTCCATGCGACGTTCGCGGGGCTCGCGGCGGAGCTCGCGCGGCGCGTGTTCGCGCGCGACGTCCGCGTGCTCGTGCTCGGCGGCGGCGCGTTCGTGAACCGCCTGCTCGCCCTGGAGTTCGCGACGCGCTGCGCGCCGCACTTCGAGCGTGTGCTCCTGCCCCGTGCGTTGCCTGCGGGCGACGGCGGGCTCGCGTGCGGACAAGCGCAAGTCGCCGCGGCGGCTCTCGCGCATGCGTGTCTCCCGGAACGGATCGGAGTCTGAGATGTGCCTCGCCATTCCCATGCAGCTCGTCGAACGGCGCGAACTCGCCGGCGTCGCGGAACTGGACGGCGTCCGCCGCGACGTCGGTCTCGCGTTGTGCCCCGAAGCGCGCCTCGGCGATTTCGTCCTGGTGCACGCCGGTTACGCGATCGCCGTGATCGACGCGGAGGAGGCGCGCAAGACGCTCGAGCTGCTCGCCAGCATCGAAACGGAGGACCCGCGGTGAGCGCGCCGGATGCCGGGCTGCGCGAGCACGTCGCCCGCGCGCGCGCGCGCCTCACGGCGCTCGCGGCGCGCACGCCGCGGCGCTTCGGCTTCATGGAGGTCTGCGGCACGCACACGCACGCGATCGCTCGCGCCGGACTGCGGCGCCTGCTGCCGCCGAACGTGAAACTGATCTCCGGCCCCGGCTGTCCGGTGTGCGTGACGCCGATCGAGTACCTCGATCGTGCCGTCGCGCTCGCGCGCCGCCCCGACGTCATCGTCTGCACGTTCGGCGACCTCGTACGCGTGCCGTCGAGCGTGTCGAGCCTAGAACGCGAAAGCGCGGCGGGCCACGACGTGCGCATCGTCTACTCGGCGCGCGACGCGGTGCGCATCGCGCGCGAGACGCCGGAGCGCAAGGTCGTGTTCCTCGGCGTCGGCTTCGAGACGACGCTGCCGACCGTCGCGGCGGCGCTCGACGAAGCCGAACGCGACGGCGTCGACAACTTCCTCGTCCTCGTCGGCGCGAAGACGATCGAACCGCCGCTGCGCGCGCTGGTCGAAAGCGGCGACGTCGCGCTCGACGGTTTCCTGCTGCCCGGTCACGTGTCGGTGATCCTCGGCGCGGACTTCTACCGGTTCCTCGAGGTCGAGCTCGCGCTTCCAGGCGCGATCGTCGGGTTCGAAGCGCTCGACATCCTGCTCGGGATCGAGTTCCTGCTCGAGCGCTCGCTCGCAGGCGAACCGCGCGTCGCGAACCTCTACCCGGGCGTCGTGCGGCGCGCGGGCAATCCGACGGCGCTCGCCTTGCTCGAGAGGTGGTTCGAACGCGTCGACTCGCGGTGGCGCGGGCTCGGCACGATTCCGGCGTCCGGCCTCGCGTTCCGGCGCGAGTTCGCGCACCGCGATGCGGCGCGCCTCGCCGTGGAACTCGATCCGCCGCGCGAACCGAAAGGCTGCCGCTGCGGCGACGTGCTCAAAGGCGCGATCGAACCGCCGGAGTGTCCGCTCTTCGACCGCACGTGCACGCCGACCCATCCGGTCGGTGCGTGCATGGTGTCGAGCGAAGGCACGTGCGCCGCCTGGCATCGGCACGAACGAGTCGCGCTGGACGAACGGCGCGCGGGCCACGAGCGCCACGCCCACACGGGAGGCCGCGCGTGAGCGCACACGACCGCATCCTGCTCGGGCACGGCGCGGGCGGGCGCTTGACCCACGAGCTCGTCGCGCGCCGCTTCTTGCCGGCGTTCGAGAACCCTGCGCTCGCGACGCTCTCCGACTCCGCGTTGCTCGACGAGCTGCCGCCCGGCCGCCCCGCGCTGACGACCGACGGCTTCGTCGTCGATCCGCCGGTCTTCGCGGGCGGCGATCTCGGTTACCTGTCGGTGTGCGGCACGGTCAACGACCTCGCGGTCTCCGGCGCGCGGCCACTCGCGCTCACGTGGGCGTTGATCCTCGAAGAAGGTCTCGACGGCGCGCTGCTCGACACGTTCGTCGCCGGTGCGGCGCGCGCCGCGCGCGAGGCAGGCGTCGCGCTGGTCGCCGGCGACACCAAAGTCGTGCCGCGCGGCAAAGGCGATCGGGCGTACGCCGTGAGCTCGGGCCTCGGCGTCGTGCCGCGCGGACGCGAGCTCGGCGACCGCACGATCCGGCCCGGCGACCGAGTGCTCGTCACCGGCCCGATCGGCGATCACGGAGCGACGGTGCTCGCCGCGCGCCACGGACTCGACGCGCCCGCGCTCGTCTCCGACGTCGCGCCGCTCACGAGCCTCGTCGAGAGCCTCTTCGCCGCGAACGTCGCCGTGCGCGCGCTCCACGATCCGACGCGCGGCGGAGTCGCGACGACGTGCTACGAAACGGCGGAACGCTCGAAGCTGCGCATCGTGCTCGACGAACACGACGTGCCGGTGCGGCCACAGGTGCGCGCGGTGTGCGAACTGCTCGGGCTCGAGCCGCTCTACCTCGCGTGCGAAGGACGAGCGTTGGTCTGGGTCGCGGAAGCCGACGCCGAACGCGCGCTCGAGGCTCTGCGCGAGCACCCGCTCGGCCGCCACGCCGCGGCGATCGGTCGAGTGGTCGCGCGCGGCGACGGTCACGCGCCGCTCGTGCTCGCGACGGCGATCGGCGGCGAACGACCGCTCGACATGCTGGCGGGCCTCGACTTGCCCCGGATCTGCTGAACGCGCGACGGCGGTCTCGCGGTGGGCCCTAGAATGCCGCCGCATGCACGCGAGTTCCGACGCGACGCACTCGGGAAGGCCGGACGCGCCGCGCGATCCGGCACGAGGAGCACGAAGCCCGCAACGCCCGGACGGCGAGCATGGCTTGGGCGCGCGCCCCACGCGCCGGTTCGCCGGACTCGTTTGGCTCCTCGTGCTGCTCGTCGTCGCTTCGGTCTCCGCGCTCGCGCGCGGCGTGCACCATCGCAAGCTCGAGATCCCCGGCCGCGCGGGTTGGGCGACGTCCGATCCCGACAGCCATCACTTGATGCACCGTGTCGCGGGCGGACTGCGCGACGGACTGCCGCTCGCCGAGATCGATCCCGAGCTCGACTTCCCGAACGGCTCCGCGATCCCGGGAGCTCCGTACTATCCGACGCTCGTCGCGCTCGCGTGCGCACCGTTCGCGCCCGAGGACGCGGAGGAGCGCCACGTCTGGCTCGAGATGCGCATGGCCTCGCTCGCGCTCGTCTTCGGCGTCGCGACGTCGCTCGCGGTCGCGTGGTGCGCGCGCATCGTCGCCGGCGCGAAGGCGGGCCTCGCCGCCGGGCTCGTGCACGCGCTCGCACCGGCCGCGATCGGGTTCTCGAACCTCGGCAACGGCGACTACCACGCGTGGGTCGGCTGCTCGGTGGCGCTCGCGTTCGCGCTCTTCACTCGAGCGTTCGCGAGCGGCGCGCTCGAGCGCGCGTGGCGCGCGTGGTGGCACGGGCTCGCCATCGGCGCGGCGCTCGGACTCGCGCTCGGGTCCTGGGCCGCGACCACGATCGACATCGCGGGTTTCGCGCTCGTGCTCGGCCTTTCGATGGTCGTCGTCGGCCGCAAGCCGCTCGTCGGCCTCGCGCCGCTCGGCGTCGGGATCTTCGTCGCGACGCTCGCCGTCGCCTTGCCCGCGCTCGTCGCGAGCCCCTGGCAGGCGCGCGCTCCGTGGGTCGTCGTCAACCTGTCGTGGTTCCACGGCGCGTTCCTGCTCGCCGGCGCGCTCGTCTCGGCGCCGCTCTTCTGGCTGCACACCGATGCGGCCCCCGAGCGAGCACGGCGTGCCTATCCGTGGCTCGTCGCCGTGGCGCTCGCGGCGACTTGCGCGTGGATCCGCTTCGGCGACGCGCCTCTCGCGCGCGGCGTGCGCGACGGATTCGCGTGGGCGAGCCGCGGAGAGACGTTCATGGCGGGAGTGCGCGAGTCGCAGCCGCTGTTCGGCGAGCACGCGACGCTTTCCGCGTGGAGCTACGTCGGTTTCGCGCTCGCACTCGCGGCACCGGCGTGGTGCATCGCCGTGGTGCGCGTCGTGCGTCGCGGAGAGCTCGGCTGGTTGCCGGTCACCGTGCTCGCGCCGCTCGGATTCGCGCTCGCCGCTTCCCAGATGCGTTTCGCGGGCGCGTTCGTCGTGCCACTCGCCGTGTTGCTCGCCGCGACCGGCGTGCCGCTGCTCGAACGCGCGCTCGTCGGCCGCAAGCGGCTCGCGTGGCTCGGTTGGCCGCTCGCGGTCGTGTTCGCGCTCGGCGCCGAATGGAGCGGCGCCGTTTCGACGTGGCGCTTCACGACGGCACCGAGCACCGCGCCGCGCGAGTCCGCGCCCCGCCGCGCCGCCCGCGAGTGCGCCGAGTGGCTGCGTCGGCAACACCGCGACGAGCGCACGAGCGCGGTGCTCGCGTTCTGGACGTTCGGCCACACGCTGCAGTGGGCCGCGCAGAAGCCCGTCGTCGCGTCGAACTACGGCACGTACGTCGGCGCGGCGGGTTTCCACGCGCCGGCCCAAGTCTTCCTGGCGCCGAGCCTCGACGCAGCGACGCCGCTGCTCGAGCAGCGCCGCGTCCGCTGGCTGCTCGTGACGAGCGACCTCGCCGACTACTTCGAGCCGATGTGCGCCGCGCTCGAAGCGTCCGGCGCGCCGCCGCTTCCGAGGGACGCGCGCGATCCGACGCGGCACGACGGAGCGCTGTGGTATCGCTCGCTCGCACTGCGGCTGCTCTCGGGCGGCGTGTTGCCACGCGAAATCGCGCCGTACGATCGGCCGCTCGCTCGGGCCCGCCTCGTGTTCGTGTCGACGCTGCGCGACAAGCGCCGAGCTTCGCGGGCCGACGGCACCGCGCCTCCGGCGGCGTACCTCTGGGAGCGCGTGCCCGGTTGCACGCTGCGCGCGAACGGAACGCCGGGCGAGACGTTCGAAGTCGCGTTCATGCTCGACTGCGGCGGACTGCGCGTTCCGTGGGTCGATCGTGTCGCGCTCGACGGCGACGGGCGCGGCACCCTCGTCGTCCCCTACGCGACGAGCGAGCCGAACGGCGCGATCCGCGTGCTGCCGGGAGCACGCTGGACGGTCGGCGCACGCTCGGGCGACTTGGTGCTTTCGAACGGCGAGATCTCGCAGGGTGCGACGCGTCAGCTACCGTGAGGCCGACGGGAGGCTCTGCGATTGGACGCCTTGCTCGAGTTCTTCGCATCGATCGTGCACTGGGGCACGGAAGACCCGGTCGTCCGTCGCCGCCGTAACTGGATCTTCCTCGCCGTGTTCGTCGCCACCGCCGCCGTGATCGCGTACGCGATGCTCGCCGCCGACTGAACGACTCCCGACGGAACGATTCGCGTTCGTCCAGCGACGAACGAGTCGCGCGGAACGAGCGCGCAAGGCGGAGTCCTCGGCACGAAATCTTCGTGTCGCGGCGAATCCGCCGCGCGTCGAGCCACGAACCTCCGCGCGGCAGGTCGTTCGCGACGAACGATCCGCGACTCCAGGACATCGCACAGGAAACCAGCCATGAAGAACCTCGGCTTCGCCGCACTCCTCACCGTCGGCGCGCTCGGCGCGCAAGCTCCCGCGCAACCCGCGAGCTCGACGCACACGATCACCGATCTCGTCGCGTCCTCGGGCGGCGTGTTCGACTCGAATCCCTTCGACTACGACATGTTGCTCAACGCCGTCCTCGCGGCAGGTCTCGAAGGCGCGCTCGACGACGCCGCGGCCGACCTGACGGTGTTCGCGCCGAACGATCTCGCGTTCATCCGGCTCGCGCGCGACTTCGGTTACGCGGGCACCGACGAAGCGGGCGCGTTCCAAGCGATCGTCGGCGTGCTGACGACGTTGGGCGGTGGCGATCCGCTCCCGGTGCTGACGCAGGTCCTCACCTATCACGTCGCGCCGAGTTCGCTCTCGCCGAAGGAACTCGCGACGCAGCGCATCGACACTCTGCAGGGCGGCCAACTGCTGCTCGTCGGCAAGGACTTGCAGGACGCCGAACCCGGCTTGCGCGATCCGCGGGTCGACTTCGCGACCAAGAAGCGCGTCGTGAACGGGCTCGTCTACACGATCGACCGCGTCCTCGTGCCGCTCGATCTCCCGTGAGGGACGCGTCGCGCCGGGCGCCGCGCCCGGCGCGACGACCAACACAAAGCCCAGCACAAAGCCCAGCACGAAGCCCGGGCCGCGCCGGGCCGAGTGCTCAGTTCGTCAGCGAAGCCTGCGTGCGAGTCGCCCACGTCAACGCTTCGAGGTAGGCCCGCGCGAGTTCGCCGGAGTCGTAGCCCTTGAGCGCGCGGCCTTCCCAGTCCGCGCGTTCGCACGCGATCGCCGCTTCGAGCACCTCGCCGAGGCGGCCCGAGTGGTCGACGAGCGCCGCGCAGAGCTCCGCATCGAGCCCGAGGCGCGGCGCGATCACCGTCATCGGCTCGTCGAGATAGGCGTCGAGCACCGAGAACAGTCCGACCACGAAGTGCCGCTGCGCTTCGCCTCCGTGCAATCCGCCGAGCAGCTCGCAGTACCGCGCGCGGACCAGCGCGGTGACGGCGAGTTCGACTGGTTTCGCCGACATCGCGCCGAGCGCGAGCAAGGTCGCGCACGCGCGCACGCGATCGATGCCGAGCATCGTGACCACGTCGCGTAGATGGGTGATCCGCACTTCGCGGCCGAGCCACGCCGAGTTGGCGTAGCACACCAGGCGATACGTCAACGCGACGTCGGCCTGGATGAGCTGAGTGATGCGCTCGATCGAAATGTCGGGTGAGTTGAGCTCGGCGATCAACCGCATCGTCGCCGTGTGATCGACCTTCACTTGCCTGCCGTGCACCGGCGACGGCCGCGCGAAGAAGTAACCCTGGAACAGCGTGTACCCGGCTTCCATGCACGCGTCGAACGACTCACGCGTCTCCACCTTCTCCGCGAGCAAGCGTTTGCCGTAGGGCTGGAGCCGCTTCGCCGCGCGTCGGACGTCCGCCGCATCCCGCTGCAAGCAGTCGATCTTCACGACGTCGCACTCCGGGATCAGTCCGACCGTCCGCGGCGTGATTTCGAAGTCATCGAGGGCGATCGTGAAGCCCGCCGTTCGCGCTTCGCGCACTTCGGGCTCCGCGGTCACGCTTTCGAGCACTTCGAGCACGATCCGTTGCGGAGGCAGCGTGGACCACTGGCGCCCGACGAGGAACTCCCGCGACACGTTGATCCAAGCTCGCCGCGAACCGACCAAGGTGTCGAGTCCGACATCGATCAACGCGCGCGCGACCAGCTCGGCCGTCGCGGCTTGTTGGTCGCCCACTCGGGCTTCGTGCGAGACCGTGTCGCGGAAGAGCAACTCGTACGAGGCGACTCGCTGGTCACGATCGAAGATCGGTTGGCGTGCGAGCAGGAGCTTCGGCTGAGTCATGCGGGGCGAGCGGCGGCGGAGAGCGCGCCGAGAGCGGGCCGAATCGACCGAACCGATCGCGAAACTTGGCCGCGGGTGCGCGAAAACGTTTCGCCCCCAGGGCCGTCCGGCGCCGCCTCGACGCCGCGCCTACTCCCTCTTGCCGCGCGACCTGCGCCCAAGGCCGGACGCCTTCGCGCGCACGTGTTCGGGACACTTGAGCCGAACAACTCCCCTACGCACCTCGGAGTCCGGGTGGACGCCCGAGGCCTGCAGGAGAGCCGTGGCCCGCCGGCCGAACGCGCGGGCGAAGGAGACCCGAACATGGCGAGCGAACGACCGAAGGTCGTCCTGGAACCGCACCTCTGCAAGGGCTGCGGGCGTTGCATCGAGTCCTGTCCGAAACACGCGATCACGCTCGGCAGCGAGGTCGATCAAGCGTCCGGTCTGGTGCCGGTCTTGATCGATCGCGAGCTCTGCAACGACTGCGGGCTCTGCATCGCCGCGTGTCCCGAACCGTTCGGCATCACGCGCGACGGCTACGAACTCGAGGATCCCACGAAGCTCTACGGGGAACTCGCGCCGACTCCGAAGCCGCGTGACATCCCGGCGCGCGAAGTGCGCTTGCCGCGTTGCGAGCCGTTGGTGCTGAAAGGCAACTACGCGGCGGCGGTCGGCGCGCTGCTCGCCGGTTGCCGGCACGTGTACGGCTATCCGATCACGCCGTCCACGGAAGGCGCGGAGCTGCTCGCGAAGCTGTTGCCGAAGCTCGACGGTGTCTTCATGCAAGCGTGCAGCGAAGTCGCGACCGTCAACCACATGTACGGCACGTCGGGCGCCGGTTTGCCGACGTTGACGTTCACGAGCTCGCCGGGCTTCAGCCTGATGCTCGAAGGCATCTCGTACATGATCGGCGCGGAGCTGCCGGGCGTGTTCATCAACGTGATGCGGCCGGGACCGGGACTCGGCAACATCGGACCCGAACAGGCGGACATCAAACTCGCCGCGCGCGGACTCGGTCACGGCAACACGCACGCGATCGTGCTCGCGCCGAGCTCGCCGCAGGAGATGCTCGACCTGACGATGCTCGCGTTCGAGCTCTCCTTCAAGTACCGCAACCCCGTGATCGTCGCGGCCGACGGGTACCTCGGACAGATCACCGGGCGCGTGACGCTGCCCGAGAAGCTGATCGTGCCCGGGTTGCCGAGTTGGGCCGTCTGGGGCGACGCGGAGCACAAGAAGAACCTGCACAGCTCGATCTACATCGATTGGGCCGACCTCGAGAAGCACAACGAGCACCTCGAAGCGAAGTACCGCACGATCACGGAGCACGAGCAGCGCGCGAGCGGCTACCGCGTCGACGACGCGGAGCTCCTGCTCGTCGCGTGCAACATCCCGGCGCGGATGGCGAAGTCCGCCGTCGAGACGCTGCGTCAGGAGGGCGTCCGGGTCGGACTCTTCCAACCGCTGACGATCTGGCCGTTCCCGATCGACCGCTTGCGTCCGCATCTCGAGCACGCGAAACGCCTGCTCGTCGTCGAAGCGAGCAGCGGACAACTCGAGGACGAGCTGCGGCTCGCCCTGCACAAGGCCGACATCGGCGGCATCGAGATCCGGCACCTGCGCCGCATGGGCGGCGTGCTGCCGTCGGCCCAGGAGATCGTCGAACGGGTGCACCGCATCGGCTCCGAGCACGCCGTGGAGGCGTCGCGATGAAGACCCAAACCAAATCGAACGCGTTCTTCCAACACTTCGATCGCCACGCGCACGGCAAGGGCCTGAAAGGCGCGACCACGCACTACTGCCCGGGCTGCGGCCACGGGCTCGCGCACAAATTCCTCGCCGAAGCGCTGGTCGAGCTCGGCGTCGACGAGCGCACCGTGATGGTGTCGCCGGTCGGCTGCGCCGTGTTCCTCTACTACTACTTCGACACCGGCAACACGCAGGCGCCGCACGGCCGCGCGCCCGCCGTCGCGCTCGGACAGAAGCTCGCGAATCCGGAAGCGATCGTCGTCAGCTACCAAGGCGACGGCGACCTCGCCTCGATCGGGCTCGCGGAGATCGTGCACGCGGCGCAACTCGGCGTGCCGATCAGCGTCGTGTTCATCAACAACGCGATCTACGGCATGACCGGCGGACAGATGGCGCCGACGACGTTGATGGGCCAGAAGTCGACGACGACGCCATACGGCCGCAATCCGTTCCACGGACCGCCGATGCACGTCGCGGAGATGATCGCGAAGCTCGACGGCGCGATGTACGTCGAACGCTGCGCGCTCTACGACCAACGGCAACGCAAACGCGCCAAGGCCGCGATCAAGAAGGCGCTGCAACTGCAGATCGAAGGTCGAGGCTTCGGCTTCGTCGAGATCCTCTCAGAGTGCCCGACGCACTGGGGCCTGACGCCCGAAGAGTCGGAAGCGCACGTCAAGAACGTGCTCGAGAAGGTCTACCCGCTCGGAGTGGTCAAGGACGAAGCGCGCGAGCCGTGGTTCCACCTCGCGAAGCCGTGCTTCGAGCCCGAGAAAGTGCTCGAAGTGCTCGACACGAGCCGCGAAACGCCGCCGGCGTTCCTCGGCAAGCGGTTCCCCGCGCACCTCGATCCGCACGACGTCGCGGTCAAGTTCGCGGGCGCGGGCGGAGACGGCGCGCAGACGGCGGCGTTGCTGCTGACGAAGGCAGCGATCAACGAAGGTTTCGACGCGACGCACATCCCGAGCTACGGGCCCGAGTCGCGCGGCGGCACTTCGTATGCCGACGTGCACCTCGCGCGCGAGGAAGTGCTCTCGCCGGCGGCGCCGAACCCGCACGTGCTGGTCGCGTTCAACGCGCCGAGCCTCGACAAGTTCGGCGGCACGGTGCGCGAGAACGGCGTGATCGTGTACGACTCGAGCGTGATCAGCCACGTCCCGCCGGTCGCACGCGGCGTGCGCGTGTTCCCGGTGCCGTGCGCGAACATCGCGCGCGAGCTCGGCTCGGTCGTGGTCAAGAACACGGTCTCGCTCGGCGCGCTGCAAGCCGCGAGCGGCGTGCTGCACGACGATTCGTTCCTGACGGTGCTGCGCCTCGCGCTCGCCAACAAGAAGAACCTGTTGCCGCTCAACGAAGAAGCGTATCGCCGCGGCGTCGCCGCGGTGCGCCAAGCCGAAGCGACACCGGTCTAGTCGCCGACGCGCGACGACACGCGCTCGGTTCAGCCCGAGCTCCCACCGGCGCCACGCAGCGCGCGAGCCTGCGTGGCGTCGAGCGCCGCCCGTGACGAATGCGGCGAGCCCAGCGAGCCCGGCGAACACAGCAAGCGCAGCGCGTCACGCGCCTGGTGCGCGGGTCCGCCCGCGCGCTCAGTCGCGGCGTCGGGCGCGCGCCGTCACACGCGCGAGCCTGACGCGTTCGAGGCCGGCGAGGCACCACCAACCGAGGTCGAGCTCCCACCACTTGCGGCCGAGCCGCGGGTCGTTGGGGTCGCGGTGGTGGTTCGCGTGCCAGTTCTCGCCTTGGCCGGCGTGGAAGAGCGTCAGCCACGCGACGTTCTTGCCGGAGCCGTGTTCGCGGGTCAGCGGCCCGAGGTGGCAGAGGCTGTTGACCGAACACTGCGCGTGCAGCGCGAGCACGAGCCGCACCGGTCCGACCCAGAGCCACGCCGCGAGCGCTTCGTCGGCCGGCAGGAACGCGAAGAACGTGGCGCCGAAGCACAACGAAGAGACGACGATCGGCACCTGCAGCTTGCGCCACACGCCGTGCCCCCGCTTCAGCAGATCGGGTGTGTAGCGCTCGACCGACGCTTGCTCCGCTTGCCAGAGCCAGCGCAGGTGCGCCCACCAGAATCCGCCGTGGCGCGGCGACGAGACGTCGAGCGGACCGTCGCTGTTCGCGTGGTGGTGGCGGTGGTTCGCGGCCCACGTCAGCGGATCGCCCGAGCCGTTGAACACGCCGAAGAACACCAGCGCTCGCTCGATCCACGGGTGCATCGTCGCCGTGTGATGCGCGAGCACACGGTGGTACGCGACCGTGGTCCCGAGCGCGCCGAGGAAGTAGAGCACTCCGGCGACGATCACCGCCCACAACGGCGGCCACGCGCAGAACACGAGCCCGACGATCGCGAGCACGTGGATCAGCGCGACCCACACCAAGGTCGGCGTCTCACCAGGAGCGCGGTAGAACCAAGAACGGCGCCAGGGCGGCGTCGTGGCATCGACATCGTTCGTCATCCAGGTGCGTGGGGTCGCGGCGGCTCAGCGTGAAGTCGGCCCCTAGTGACCTGCCTCTCGTGCGCGCGAATGTGGCGCGCCGTTCTAACCGCCGCCCGGCCGCTCGGCCAGGGAGCAAATCGGGAGAGTTACGAATCCGTGCGGCGTGCGGACACGAACCGGCGCGGAAGCGTGAGCTCGTGCGACTCGTATTGCGTCGTGAAGCTCGCGACGCGCCAGCGCCCGCGGTCGAGCAGCAATTGGATGCTGTCGAGCCCTCGGGTACGCACCACGGTCGTCCCAGGGACGAAGCCCTCGAACGCGACCCACGCGTGCGCGACGCCGCCGAACGTGTCGATCCGGGCGTGGACGATGCGCTCGTGGAACCCCGCGACGAGCCCGGGCTCACGCCGGATGGCGTCGCGGAAGTCCGCCAGGAAGCGAGCGGTGTCGAACGGGCGCGGCGCCTCGCCGGCGACGCACGGCGCAAACCACACGGCGCCTGCGACGGCGAGCTCGCGCAGCGTCTCCCAGTCCGCCTCGCCGCCCGCGTCGAAACAGAAGGCCGCGTAGAGCTCGTCGAGCGTCCGGAGGACCTGCTCCCGGGCCTCGACGTCCTCCCCGCGCAGCGCGGAGGTCTCGTCGGCGGCATCCGTCTCCGGTCCGGCGACGGACTCCGTGCCCGATCGAGCGCCGGGCACCGCCGCCGGCGCGCGGCAACCGCCGAGCGACGCGAGCACGGCGAGCCCGCCTGCTCCGACGAGCAGCACCGGTGCGCGGAACCGCCCGGAGCGCGTTCGTCCTTCGGCCGACGCGCCGGCCGCCGACCGTCCGTCCGCTCGCGACTTCGCGAAGACGAGCCGCACGCCGGTCCCCGCGAGTAGGAGCACGAGCGGCAGCGCGACGAGCACGAGCGCGACGTTCACGGCGCTCCACGGCGTCCACTGCAGATAGTGCAGCGCGTAGGTCGCGTCGATGAAGTCGTTGAGCTCGCCGGTCTGCGTGAGCTCGCCCGTGACGAGGTCGACGGTGATGCGTTTCGCTCCGGTGGTCTCGAAGACCAACGCGGGATCCTCGACACCGGTGCGCATCGAGCGCACGTTCGTCGCGCTCGGCGCAAGGTCCTGGACGAGTTCGCCGTGACGCGCGACGTGCGGGGAACGCGCGAGCGCGGCGGTGATCCAACGGCGAGCGCCCGCTTCGTCGGCGATGGCGAGCTCCGCGCCGCTCGCAGCATCGAGCGCGACCGGCGCGCCGGCGCGCCGCGCGAAGTAGGCAAGTGCACCCGAAGGATGGACGGCGAGCACGAGCGGCGGCTCGACTCCCGCTCGCGCGAGCACGTCGGCGGGCGCGAGCCGTGCGCTCGCCCAATCGGGAGTGCGTTCCGGCGGCACGGCGAGCGCTTCGTACGCTTCGTCGTAACGGTGCTTGACGTGGAAGAGCACGCCGGTCGCGATCCACACGACGAGCGGCAGGACGAGCAACGAACCGAGGACGCGATGGAGGCGGCGCATGCGCGCATTGTGAGTGCTCGACCCGACCGAACGCGAACACGTGTCCATTTCGTGAACTCGCGGCGCGCGCGCCGCTCGCGTCGAACCCTGGTGCCGCTGCTCGGCCGACGTTAACCTCCTCGGCTTCTCGCACGCTCGCGTCACGCACCGTCAGAGGGGTTTTGGAAATGCCGAAGACTGCCAATCGTGCTCGGCGCACGCCGGAAGAGCGCATCGCCGAGCTGCAGAAGAGGATCGAGGACATCAAACAACGCGCGGAACGCGCGAAGGCCAAGAAATCGCCGGCGCTGCGGTACATGAACGCTGCGCTCCGTTCGATCGAGAAGGCGCAGAGCGAGTCCGACGACGCCGCGACGCGCAAAGCGCTCGACGAGATCCGCGCGACGTTGGCGGCGGCGCTCGCGCTGAACGGCGTGACCGTCGGACGCGCGGCCGCGCCGAAGTCGGGCGGCGGCCGCCGCAGCTCGGGCGACGTCGAGGACCTCGCGGAACGCCTGCTCGAGCATCTGCGAGCGCACCCGAACCAACGCGGCGAGGAAATCGCCGACGCGCTCGGCACCGACACGCACACGATGCGTCTGCCGATGAAGAAGCTGATCGAAGCGAATCGAGTGAAGACGACCGGCCGCAACCGCGGCACGCGTTACTCGCTCGCCTGAACGGCCGTCACGCGGCGGGTCGCACGATGCCTTCGCGCTCGAGCACCCGCCGCAACTCTTCGAAGCTCGCGGACACCCGGTTGGACGGGAACCCGAGGTACTGGACGCCGGCGAGGTTCGAGCAGAGCTCGCAACCGTCTTCGACGAGCGCGATGGTGCGTCGGCGACCGAGACGACCTTGGAAGAGGCCGAGCTCGTGCACGACGTTCTCTCGCGCGCGCAGCGAGCCGTCCGACTGACGATCCTCCGCCGTCAGGATCGCGATCGCGACCGTGCAGCGTTCGAGCAGCGTCTCGATGCGTTCGACGGCGACGAGGCTCGCCGCGGGCTCGCGGTTGAACTCCGCGGTCGCGACACCGAGCCGACGCTCGAGGAAGTCGCCGACCTCGCGCCAGACGAGCGATCGACCGTGGCCCAGGAACGCGCACTCCTTCGCTCGCGCGCCGCTGCCGTCGTGCACGAGCGCCTGGAGGAACGCGATGCGTTTCGTGATGCCGTCGGCGACTCGCGCGCGCACGGAACCGAAGTCGGTGATGAAGAGCTGCTTGTCGGGTTGCTCGATGGCGCGGTACCGCGCGAGCAGCTCGGGCCGCGTCGGCTCGAGCCGCGCGATCAACTCCTCGTTGGTGCGATCCCAGCGGACGAGCACACCGAAGAGCTCGCGCGCCTGGACGATCTCGGGGCGTGATTGGTCGTCGGCGCGCCGGCCGAGCCCCGCACTGAGCGCCAGGGCCGTGCGCAGCAGGGCCTGGCCTCGTTCGATGGATTCGGCGAGCGCTTCGAGTTCGGGGACGGGCATGACGGGACTCTCCGGGAACCGCGGTCGCCGGGATGCGACCGCCTGGGACGACGCGAGGATCGGCCGCGCGCGCCGAACTCCTGAGGGTCGAGGCGAGCGCTCGAACGCCCACCGGGAGGCGCCGTCGAGCAGGCGGCGGCGCGGCGCCGCGCCTCTCGCGCGAAGCATGTCGCCCGGAGCCCGCGGCCGACGAAGTCGCATTGTTGGGCCATCCGCCGCATGATCGGCACGCCCGCCTTGACAGCGTGCGGTTGCCGGCGACGATGTCCGGCCGCCGTCCTTCCACCTGCGCCGCCTTCCGGAGAACCCGATGCTCGCCCGCCGCTTCACGACCACGCTGCTCGCCTGTGCCCTCGCAGGTTCTGTCTGGGCCCAAGGCACCGGTCACGGTTCCGGCACGCCCCACGCCGGTTCGACGGGCGACTACACGCCGCCGCCCGCGGCGAGCGAGGACGCGGACACGAGCGGCCACGAGCGCGAGGGGCGGCGCGTGCCGCCCAAAGAGGTTCCCGGTCCGAGCAGCGCGCCGGAAATCGACGGCGCGGGCCTCGGCGGGCTCTTGGCGCTCGTGATCGGCATCGGACTGCTCGTCGACGCTGGCCGCCGCTCGCGCGCGAGCTGAGCGACCGATTCGCGCCGCCCGCGGCACCCGCGACTTCGACGGCGTGAACTCGAACGCCGCGCAATCCCCTTCGGCCGGATCGAAGCGCCCGTTCGTCGTCGTCTGGAGCGCCTCGCTCGCCGCGCAGACGTTGGCGCTCGGCGTGCGCTTCGATTCCGCGGCGCTCGAACGTTGCGGCTCGGGCTGGTGGTCGCCCTGGGTCGCGGCGTCCGGTTTCGTGATGCCGCTCGCGGCGAGTCTCGCGGCCGCGTTGGTGCTGGTCGCGTTCGTCGCGACCGGAGCGCAGCCGCGCGCGGCGCCGGCGTGGAGCCCAGGGCCGCCGCCGAGCCCAGGGCCGGCGCGAGGCGTGCACCGCCGGTCGGCGGCGGTGGCGCTCGAACTCGCGAGCTTCACCGCACTCATCGTGATCGGCGAGACGCTGTTCGACGCGGCGAAGCCGCTCAACCGGCCGGGGCTCTGGATGGCCAGTGCCTTGGCCAGCGCCGCGTTGATGCTCGGCGCGTGGTGCGCGGCGCTCGCGCCGTGGCGTGCGTGGCGCGACGCCGTGCTTCGGCGGCCCGCGAGCTTCGTCGGCGCAGCGACGCTCGGGCTGCTCGCATTCGTCGTCGGCCACGCGAGCCAGGATCTCTGGACGCCGCTGCGGCGCGCGACGCTCGGTGCGGCGCACGCGCTGCTCGCGCGCTTCGAGCCGAGCGCGTTCGCGGACTCGGAGCAGCTCGTGCTCGGCGCGCGCGACTTCGCCGTCCGCGTCGCACCGGAGTGTTCGGGCTACGAAGGCCTCGGCTTGGCCGTCGTGTTCGTGCTCGGCTCGTTCGTGCTGTGCCGCGACGTCTGGCGGTTCTCGCGCGCGTGGCTCGTCCTGCCGCTCGCCGCGCTCGCGGCGTGGTGCGCGAACGCGGTGCGTCTCGCAGCGCTGGTCGCGCTCGGCGCTCGGGTGTCGCCGACGCTCGCGCTCGGCGGATTCCACTCCTACGCCGGGACGTTGCTCTTCTCCGTCGCGGTGCTCGGCACGATCACACTCGCGCTGCGCTCGCCCTTCTTCGCCCGGATTCCGGCGCGCGCCGAGCCGAATCCCGCCGCGCCGTACCTCGTGCCGTGGATCACCGTGCTGTTCGCGACGTGGGTCTCGCGAGCGTTCGCCGCCGAAGCCCACGAACCGCTCTACTTCGTCCGCCCGCTGGTCGGTTGCGCGGCGCTCGTTTGGTTCCTGCCGCGCTACCGCGGCGAGTTCGTGCGACCGAGCGGGCTCGCACTCGGCGCCGGTGCGGCCGTCGCCGTCGTTTGGCTCGCGATCGCTCTGCGCGAGCCCGGAGTGGTGACGTCGACCGGCGACGTCGAGCTCGCGCTGCGGGCGTTGCACGCGGTCGCGGTCACGCCGGTGGTCGAGGAGCTCGCGTTCCGCGGGTTCCTCGCGCGGCGCGTCGTCGCGCGCGACTTCGCCGCCGTCGCACCGACCGGACTCGGGCTCGTGCCGCTCGGTGTTTCCGCAGTGGCGTTCGGCGCGCTGCACGAGCGTGCGTTCGCGGGCGTGCTCGCCGGTTTCGTCTTCGCACTCGTCTATCGCCGGCGCGGCGCTCTTGCGGACTGCGTTTGGGCGCACGCCTTCGCGAACGGGCTCTTGGTCGTAGTCGGACTCGCGCTCGGCCGCGCCGAGCTCTGGAAGTGATGCGGCGCGTTGCAACGCGCACGCTCCGCGGTTCTAAGGGCGGTCTCGCGGAGGTGACCATGGCGAAGCACAGCGTGTTCGTGTCGTCGTTCCTCTTCGTCGCCGCGTGCGCGTCGCCGCGCGACGCCGACGTTCGAAGCGAACGGGCCGTGACGCGCGCCGCCGAGCCTGGCGTGCTCGCGACGCCCGCGCCGCCGTCGCGCGAGGATCCTGCGGTCCTGCGGCGCGAGATCACGCAGCGCTATCACGCGCGCCTCGACGAGCTCATGGCGCGCGCTCGGCTCGACTTGCGTTTGACGCTCGACGAAGTGGTGCCGGTGCCGTACCTCGGCGTCGACAGCGACCCGATCGACGGTGGACTGCGGTTGAACGCGGTCTACCCCGACACGGCGGCCGAACGCGCGGGACTCGCGATCGGCGACGTGCTCGAACGCTTCGACGGGAGAGTGCTCGACGCGAAGGCGTCGCTCGCCCGCGCGGTGCGCGCGCGGAGCGTGGGCGACGCCGTCGAGCTCGTGTTCACCCGCGGCGGCGAGCGGCGGACGCTGACCGTCGAGCTCGGCCCTCGACCGGAAGAAGACGAGGACGAGCTCGAACAGTTCCCCGACCTCGTCGCCACGCCGAGCGTGCCGGCGCCCGTCAGGTTCGACTTCGAGGACTCGGAGGCCGAACGCCCACCGAAGGGGCTCTTCGCGAAGCGCGGCGGTCACGGAGAGGCACCCGCATGGCGCGTGATCCGCGGCGATTCCGGGCAGGTGCTGCGGCAGGCGTCGGCGGATGCGACGGGCATCCGCTTCCCGCAGGCGTTGGTCTCCGACTGGCGCGCCGCGGACGTCGTCGCGCGGGTGCGTTTCCGCTACCACGCGGGTCGAGTCGACCGTGCGGCCGGCATCATCCTGCGTTGGCAGAGCCCCCACGATTATCTGGTCGCGCGCGTGAACGCCGCGGAACACGACGTGCGCATCTTCCGCGTCGTGCACGGCGATCGGCGCACGCTGCCGGGTGCCGTGGCGCAGGTCGCGACCGACGACGGCGAATGGCACACGCTCGAGTTCCGCGCGGAAGGAGCGCGGCTCACCGCGATCGTCGATGGACGTGTCGAGACGAGTGCATTCGACACGTTCTTCGATCGCGGCGCGATCGGCCTTTGGACGAAGTCCGACGCCGTCACCGACTTCGACGACTTCGTCGCCGAGGCAAACCGCTGAGCGCGGTCAATCACGACGCGCGCGGAACACGAGCCACGTGTCGTAGCGGTCGTCGAGCACACGTCGTGTGACTTCGTCGGTTTCCTGCGCACGCCAAGCGGCGAGCGTGGCGCCGACGAAGTCTCGGCCGCTCGCCACCAGCGCGTCGGCGAGCTCGTGCTGCTGAACGCTGCCGAAATCTGGCGGCAGGACCAGTGCGCCGACCGCACTCGCGAGCTCGCGCTCGTCGGCGCGCAGCACGCGCCACAGGAGCCACCGAATGTCGCGGCGAGCCTCGGCGAGCGGCGTGGCCGAGTCGCCGTCCGCGAGGGACGCGAACCCGGCGCGCAATTCGTCGAGCGACCCGAAACCGTGCTCTGCGAGCGCGCGGCACCACGTGTCTTCGCCGACGAGCGCGCGCACGTCGTCGCCGTCGAAGACGAACGCGTGCTGGAGGACGCCGCGCCCCTGCGCGCTCGCGGCGCGCAACGCCTCGAAATCGCCGCGCACCAGCGCCGCCCGGAGCGCGAGCTCCTCGAGCTCCGCGCCACGTCGAACGCCGTCCCACGGCGTCGCGCAGAACCCGCACTCGGGAGTGGCGCTGGTCGCGCGACGTCGGCCGTGTTCTTCGCGGAGTTCCGTGCGCAGCCGCGCGAGCCGCGTCGCGCAGTCCTCGGCGCGCCCGAGCAGGAGCGCCTCGTACGCGGCGGCGAGTTCCGCGTCGAAGCGCGCGGAGGTCGCGACCTCGGGCTCGGCCGAGTTCACGCAGTGCTCCGCGAGTCGGGCGAACAGCGGCTCGGCGTCGGCGTGCCGCCCGTTGCGCGAGAGCAGCTCGCCGACGAGCGCCACGCTTCCTGGATCGAGCGCGGCGTCGAACGCCGTGGCGCGTGCCGCGATCGCGTCGACCGCCCGCGGAGCGCAGCGACCCGGCGGGACGACTGCGACGACGCTCGTGCGACCGCCGAGCCGCCAACCGTGGCGGCGCGCGTGTGCCTCGAGACGCGCCGCGGTGACGCGTTCGAAGCGCAACTCGCCGCGCAGCATGCGTTCGACGCACTCGACGTCGGCGTCGCGAAGCACGCACTCGAACTCCGAGCGAGCGGCAGGCACGGCTCGGGTTTCGGTCGCGTCGCCGCGGAGCGCGCGCCAGAGGAGCCACGCGGCGGCGATCGCGAGCGCGGCTGCGCCGACGGAGAGCCAGAGGCTTGCGAGCGCGAGTCGAGCGTCGCGCCGGGTGCGCGGAGCGACCGGGTCGGGCCGGGCCTCGTCGACGGGAACGTGCAGGGCCATCGTGCGGGCGAGGCTAGCTTCACGGCGGGAGCGGTTACTTCCGGGGTGGGAAGACTCGCAGGGCGGCGCGCTCGACGCCGCGGCGATCCCCCTCCATCCCTAGCCCCCACCCACCCGGGGGGAATGACGCGCGGCGCGGCACCCGGTAACGGGTGATCCGGGCGAAAGATCGCCGGCGACTCGATCCTGGACGAGCGTCGGTCTCTGCGTCCAGGTCTCGGACGGCGCGTCGCCGGGCGCCGTCGGCACGACCGTGGAGGCCGACGGCACCCGATTTGACCTTCCGGGCGGCCTTCGGGACCGCCATGCAGCTCCGCCTCCGCCTGACCCTCGCCGCGCTTTCGGTCGTCACCGTCATGGGTGTGGTCGGCGTCGTGTCGTGGCGCATCAATCGCGGCATCCAAGGCGACGTCGAATCGCTCGCCCGGACCGCGGAGCTCGCGGTCGATCCGCGCGCGACGGTCGGCCTGGCGCTCGAAATCGAAGGCGCACTCGCGCAGAACGGCCGCTTCGTCGCCGAGAAGCTCGAGCGGCTGCCTGCGACGCGTCGACCGAAACTGCGCGGCGCGCTCGCCGCCCTCGACCACGACGGACGCACGCTGCACGTGCTCGGCCAACGCGTCGCCGTCGACTCCACCACCGAGTTCGATTTCGCCGGCGGCGACGACCCGCTCGCGGCGCTCCAGACGGGCTCGCGCGTCGAAGTGTCGTGTCGCGTCGAAGCCGACGGCACCTGGACGGCGCGCAAGGTCGAGACGCGGTCGATCAAACGCGACGACAAGGTCAAAGGCACCGTCACGGCGGTACGGGAAGCCGCGAGCGGTTGGGAGCTCGAGATCTCCGGCCTCGTGATCGCCGCCGACCGAGACACCGGCATCGAGACGCCGCGTGGACCGCTCTATCGCATGGAGAACGCGATGCGCATGTCGCTCGCGACCCAGGAGTGCCTCGCCGCCGCGCACGAACTGCTCACCGAACGCTTCCGCGCGAACGAACGCGCCGCCGGCGATCCGACCGCGCGCAAACGGCGCATCGAGGACCTCGAGGATCGTGTGTTCGACGCGTACGGACTCTTCGCGGAGAGCCTCGACGAAAGCCGTGAATCCGCGCGCAGCGAGACACGCGAGTCCGGTTCCGCGTTCGCGAGCCGCAGCGAGACCGAATGGCTCGCGCCGCTCTCCGCGCGCGAATCCGCGTTCGCGGGCCACGTGCGAGAGTTCGTGGCGCTCGCGGCGACCGACGCGCCTGCCGCGGAACGGCTGCTCGACGAGAGCCTCGAACCGTTCCTGCGCACCGAGATCCAACCGCGCGCGATCGCGTACCACAAGCACACCGAAGAGACTCTGTCCTCCGAGCTCGAAGCGATCTCGGCGCGCTCCGACGAAGCGGCTCGGCTCGAACTCTGGACCAACGCCGCGGGCCTCGTCCTCGCACTCGCGCTCGGGCTCGTCGTGTCGCGTTCGATCGCGAGGCCCCTCGGCGCACTGACCGACGCCGCGGAACGGATCGGCAAAGGCGAGCTCGCGACCCGCGTCGACGCGACGTCGAGCGACGAGATCGGCATCCTCGGCCGCGCGTTCAACCGCATGGCCGAAGCGCTTGCGGCTTCCACCGTCTCGCTCGACCAGTTGAGCAGCGTGCTCGACTCGATGGCAGGCGCGTTGCTCGTGCTCGGACCCGACGGCCGCGTCGTGCGTGCGAACCCGGCGGCGGCGGAACTCGTCGGGCGCTCGCCCGAGGAACTGGTCGGTCTCTCGCTCGTGACGCTTTCACCCGATGCGCCGGAACGCGACGGCGACGCACTCGAGACGATGGCGCGTGGTTCGGTCGTCAGCATGGAACGTCGCTTCGTGCGCCGCGATTCGAGCGTCGTGCCGGTCGCGTTCTCCGGCGCAGCGCTGCGCGACGCGAACGGACGCGCGCGCGGCTTCGTGTGTCTGGCGCAGGATCTCTCGAGCCAGAAACGACTCGAAGCCGACCTGCGGCGCTCCCTCGCGGAGAAGGAAGTGCTGCTGCGCGAGGTCCACCACCGCGTGAAGAACAACTTGCAGGTGGTGTCGAGCTTGCTCGCCCTGCAGGAACACGACGTCACCGACAGCAAGGCCCTCGAACGATTCCAAGAGAGCCAGGACCGCATCCACGCGCTGGTGTTCGTCCACGACTTGCTCTACTCGAGCCGCGACGTCGCGAAGATCGACCTCGCGCCGTACCTCGAGTTGCTCGCCGCGCGCTTGAAGGAGAGCTACGCGCTCGGCAACTCGCGCGTCGCCCTCGAAGTCGACGTCGACGACATCGAACTCGACATCGACCGCGCGCAGGTCTGCGGACTGATCGTCAACGAGCTCGTGACCAACGCGTTCAAGCACGCGTTCGCGAACCGCGAATCGGGCCGTGTGCGGATCGCGTGCCGCCGCGACGCGCGCGGCGACGACGAATCGGTGGTGCTCGAAGTCGCCGACGACGGGCGCGGCTTCGGCCACGAGACCGAAGCGCCGCGTTCGATCGGGCTCGAACTCGTCGAGACTTTGGTCGCGCAACTCGGCGGCCGAGTCCACGCCGACGGACGCCGCGGCGCCCGCTACCGCATCGAGTTCCCCATCCGAGTCGCGCTCCATGCCGCCTGAACTCGAAACGCCCCGCCGCGTGCTGATCGTCGAAGACGAGCACATCGTGCGCATGCACTTGAAGCTCGCCGTGCAGCAACTCGGGTACGCCGTGTCGGGACTCGCGGCGAACTCCAACGAAGCGTTGCGCGCGGCCGACCAAGCGACACCGCACATCGTCCTGATGGACATCCGTTTGCCTGGGGGACGCGACGGCATCGAGACGGCGCGCGAGCTGAAGCGCCAGCACGACGTCGCAGTGGTGTTCCTCACGGCGTACGGCGACGATGCGTCGATCGCGCGCGCGAACGAGCTCGGCGCCGACGGCTACATCGTCAAACCGTTCAGCACGCCGCAGTTGCGCGCGACGCTCGCGAGCGCGCTGCGCGAGCGCGACCGCCGCCGCGAGGAACACGGAGACAGTCCGCGCATCGCTCCGCCGCCGACGAGAGCGGCGCCCGTGCGTTTCGGCGAGGGCACGCGCCTCGCGCTCTTCTCGCACGACACGCTCGGCCTCGGGCACCTCCATCGCTCGATGAACATCGCGCGGGCGTTGACCGCGCGTCATCCCGGGCTCTCCGTGTTGCTGTTGACCGGTTCGCCGGCGGTGCACCGCTACGCGTTGCCCGAAGGCGTCGACTACATCAAGCTGCCGGCGGTCAAGAAGGTCGCGGCCGAAGAATACGAAGCGCGTTCGCTCGGCCTCGACGGCAAAGGCGTGCTCGAGATGCGCACCAACTTGATCCTGCGATCGTTGCAGGACTACGCACCCGACGTCCTGCTCGTCGACCACGCGCCGGTCGGCATGAAAGGCGAGATGCGGCCGACGCTCGAGTGGCTCACGCGCCAACGCCCGGGTTGCGTCAAGATCCTCGGTCTGCGCGACGTGATCGACGACGCCGAGTACGTGCGTGGCCTGTGGCGGGAACGCGGCACCTACGACGTGCTCGAGAAGCTCTACGACCGCGTGTTCGTCTACGGCACGCGCGAGATCTACGACCCGACCGTCGAGTACGGCTTCCCTCCCGCCGTCGCAGCGAAGACCGCGTTCTGCAACTACGTGCGCGAGCACCGTCCCGAAGGCATCGGCGACGAAGCCAGCGCGATCGAGCCGCACGCGAAGAAGCTCGTCACGGTGACGATCGGTGGCGGCGACGGCGGTGGCGAGACCGTGATCGGCAACTACCTCCAGATGCTGCGGCGCTTCTCCGGCGAAGTCGACTTCGAGAGCGTGATCCTCTCCGGTCCGTTCCTCCCCGCGGACCTGCACCGCCGTTTCGTCGAGGAGATCCAAGGCCTGCCGGCGCGGCTCGTCGACTTCGTGCCGTCGACGAGTCCGTTCCTCGCCCGCGCCGACCTCGTGATCTCGACGTGCGGCTACAACACGATGACGCAGAACCTGTCGTGGGCACGCCGCGCGCTGATCGTGCCGCGCGTGATGCACCGCCAGGAGCAGTGGATCCGCGCGAAGCGTTTCGCCGACCTCGGCTTCGTCGATTGTCTGCACCCCGACGCGACCACGCCCGAGAAGCTCTTCGAGCGCGTGCGCGCCGCGCTCGACGATCCGCGTGAACCGCTGACGGCGGCGCGAGCCGATGGGCGCATCGCGCTCGACGGCACCGACCGCATCGCCGACATGCTCGGCGAGTTCGTGTTCGCCTGACGGTTCGTCGCCCGCGGGCTCAACGTCCGCACGGATCGCCGGCGCTCGCGCCACCGCCGTCCAGCGGCTCGCCGCCGACCGCGCGCCCGCGCAGTTCGGCCACACGCACTTCGACACGTCGATTCGCGGCGCGGCCTGCCGGTGTCGACGCATCGGCAACCGGTTTCGAATCGCCGAAGCCGACGATCACGAGCCGCGAGCAGTCGACGCCACGGCCGACGAGGTTCGCGGCCAGCGCTTTCGCGCGGCGCTTCGAGAGCTCGAGCCCGGGCTCGCCCGCGAGGTCGACGTGCACCTCGATCCGCGCCTTGGTCACGTCGCGCCTCGCGCGCAGCCAACGAGCGATCTTCGCGAGCGAGACGTCGCTCGCCGGCGTCGGCGCGGCGGAGTCGCCGTCGAACTCGATGGCCTGGGACAGCACGAGCCGGCCCGCGGCGAGCTCGAACGTCTCCGCCGGGCGGCCGAGCAGCGCCTCGACGCCCGGATCCTCGGCGGCGTAACGCGGCGCGCGGAAGAGCCCGTGATCCATGTCCGGGCCACCGGGTCTCCGCCGTCCGTTGGGTCCACCGGCTCCAGCGGGCGGCGGCCCTCCGTCGCGAGCGCCAGCGCGACCACCGTCGCGATCGGCGCCGGGCCCCGCGCCTCTCGGAGGCCGACGCCCGCCCGCCCGCACCTCGCCGCGCAGCGGACTCGCGTAGTCCCACACGACGGTGCCGTCGGGCGCGACTTCGATCACGCGCCCGGATTCGCCCGCGCAGATCAACGTGTTGCCGTTCGGCTGCCGTTGCGCGCCGGAGATGTGGCCGGAGTCGATGTCGGCGTGCGCGTAGCTCCACACTCGTCGCGCCGCCGGCATCCCGCGACGCACGCTGTCGAGCGACAGGTCGAGCTCGAACTCGTCGACGGACGAGCCGCCGCCCGGCTTGCCTTGACCGTTGTTGAAGACGAGCAGGTGCCCGGCGCCCGGCGAACCCGCGGCGATCCACTGCACGTCGTGTTGGCCGAAGAGGAACTGCGCGTCGCTCGGACCCGCGCCATGGACGCGTGGGTTGCCGAAGCGCGCGAGCAAGTCGCCGCCCTTGCCGTAGCGTCCGCCTCGCGACGTGCGCGCTTCCGCGGTCGTCGTCGAGTGATCGAGGATCCAGATCTCCGAGAGCGAGTGCACGCTGATGGCGATCAAGTCGAGCGTCGGTTCGTAGGCGACCGCGTTGGTGTGCAGCCAGTCCCCGCCGCGCATGGGCCGTCCGCGAGGCGCGCCGTCGCGCGGGTTCGCGCCCGGATCGGTCTGCCGCGGCCCGTCGCCGACGTAGCCGAGCCGCCTCAAGTCCTCGAGCTCGCGCGCTTCGTCCTCGGCCGACCGTGCCGGTCGATCCGCGTTCACGTCGATGCGCTCGGGATGTTCGGCGACCTTGCCGTGGTTCGGCTTCTTGGGATCACGTTCCTGGATCAAGTGATCCCACGCGTGCCATTCCCACACGACCTTCCCGCCCGACGGCGGCGTGAGCTCGAGCTCGAGCAGCATGTCGGGCCAGAGTTGCGCCGCTTCGAGCAGCGCAGGATCGCGGCCTGCGTCGAACGCTTCTTCGCCGCTCTTGTACTCCCACGCGATCAAGAGCACGTGCCCGTTCGGCAGCAGCTTGAAGTCGTGGTGCGCACGCCGCTTCGAGTCGCTGCAGACGTACTCCCAGACGACGTTCCCCGCGTGGTCGTACTCGCGGACGCGACCGCCTTCGCCGCCGCCGTAGAAGACGTCGTTGTCGATGCGTTCCGCGCGCAGCAAGTGACCGTTCTCGCGCAAGTACGTCGCTTGGCCGGGCGGCGCGTCGCTCGTCCATTCGTGCACCACCTCGCCGTCGAGACCGACCAGGAACGTCGAAGTCGACTGCAACGGCGCGAGCAACGTGTAGCCGTCGAACGCGCGCTCGGTGCGGAGTTTCAAGCCGCGCGCGCGGCGCGCCTCGGGTTCGCCGCTCTCGACTTCGGCCGCCGAAGCACCACGATCGTTGCCGGCGGGAGTCGCGGCGTCTTGCGCGACACCGGGAGCTTCCTGTGGGTCGGTCGACACGGCGGCGGCGGGCGCGGCACTCGCCCACGTGCACAGCAGGAGCGGCGCGAACAGCGCTTGCGTGACGCGGACGGAGAGACGGGACGGCAATGCGAAGGGAGGCATCGTCATGAAGGCGGAGTCGGACGGAAGTCGCGAGCGGACGGATCGCGCAGTCAGGGGCGAGGAGCGTGGCGATCCAACCCGCGACGGTCGAGCAGGTTCGCGGCCGGACGCTGAAAAACCGACAAAACTGGCGTGCGGATCGTGAGCTCTCGCAGCGCGCGAGCGCCGAACCTCTCGCACCTCGAACGACCGAAGCGGGCCGCGAACGTGCGTCCGGCGCGTCTGCGTCGCGCTACGAACTCTTTCCGAGTCGGCCGCCGGCTGCGGCGCACGGTTGTTGCCGAACTCGAGGTCGAGCGGCTCGCCTGACGCGCATCGAACCAAACAGGAGCTCCCGTGATCCGTCCGCACACGTCCATCGTCCGTGCCTTCGTTCTCGTCTCGGTCGTCGTCGCCGCGCGCACCGCGAACGCCCAGTGCGACGCCTACGTGCTCCAACCGACGCCCTACCCCGCGGGTGCCGATCCGCGTGACGTCGCGTTCGGGCTGCTCGACGCCGACGCGTACGTCGACGCCGTCGTCCCGCAGTACCTCGCGGGCGACGTGCAGGTGCTCCTCGGCACGAGCACGGGCTTCGGCGCGCCCAGCCCGGTCGCCGCGGGCATCCGTCCGCTCGCCGTGGAAGTCGGAGATCTCGACGGCGACGGCGATCTCGACCTCGCGGTCTGCAACGAAGGTCAACAGAGCGGCGGCGGCTGGAACGCGTACGGCGTCACCGTGCTCTGGCACGCGAGCGGCGGATTCCCGACGACTTCGTTCCTCGCGCTGCCCGCGAGCGCGATCCAACCGCGCGATCTCGCGCTCGGCGACTTCGACGGCGACCTCGATCTCGACATCGCGTTGGTGTCGAAAGGCGTCGGCACGAACCACAGCAAGCTCTCGTCGTTCGTGAACCTCGGCGGGCAGAGCTTCGCCGCGGCGAACGTGACGGCGTGCGGCTACGACCCGGTCGCGATGCGGCTCGGCGACGTCGACGGCGATCAGGTGCTCGATGCGGTGACCGTGAACAACTACTCGGGCACGATCAACGTGCTCCACGGCGTCGGCGACGGCACGTTCGCGCTCGCGTGGGGTCATTCCGCCGGCACGTATCCTGGCGATCTCTCGCTCGGCGACTTCGACGGCGACCAGGACCTCGATTGCGCCGTCGCGTACCGCTACGGCGTGATGGTGCTCGACAACGTGGGCGGCACGTTCGCGTTCGTCACGAGCCTGACTGCGGGCACCTACCCGTACTCCGTCGCGTGCGCGGACTTCGACGGCGACGGCGCCGTGGACCTCGCGTCGACGTGCGGACTCACCGACATGCTCTACGTCTTCGACGGCAGCGGCACGGGGAGCTTCGCGTTGCGCACCTCGTTCGTCGTCGGCGACAACCCGTTCGGCTCGACGCCCTACGACGTCGATCGCGACGGCGACACCGATCTCGGCCTCGTGGCGTACGTCGACGCCGGCATCGTCGTCGTCGACAACACGTGCCCGCTCTCGACCTACTGCGTCGGCAAGGTGAACTCGCAGGGCTGCACGCCGGCGATCGGTTCGACCGGCACGCCGAGCCTGTCGGGACCGGACGACTTCCACGTGACGGCGAGCCAAGAGCTGCCCAACAAGAACGGACTCGTCTTCGTCGGCGCGCAAGCGGCTTCGCTGCCGTTCTCGGGCGGCACGTTGTGCGTCAAACCGCCGCTCAAACGCGCGAGCGTGCAGAACTCGGGCGGTTCGGGCGCGTGCAGCGGCGTGTACGACCAACACCTGACCAACGCGTGGCTCGCGTCGAAGGGCTTCGTCGCCGGCTCGGACCTCTTCACGCAGTACTGGTCGCGCGACCCCCAGCACCCCGACGGCACCGGCGTCGCGCTGAGCAACGGCCTGCGCTTCGTGCTGCAACCGTGACGAGTGCACGCGGGCGGCGCTCCGTGGCGTCGCCCGCGATCCGGTCGGCGAGCCACCCGCCGGCGACTCGCTGCGTGTCGGACGGCGATGCCGCCTGTGGCTCACGACGGCGCGGCGTGCTAACTAGTCGCGGATGTCCGCGCCCGCCCGAGCCTTCGATCGCTGCGCCCTCCGCACGCACGCCACACGGCTCGTCCGCGCCGGCGCACGCGCGTCGAGCTGGCTCGTCGGCGCGGCGTCGTGCCTCGTGATCGCGGGCACGACGGCCGCGGCGCGGACGAGCGCGCCGCCAACCGAACCGGCGTGGCGCTCCGTGCAGGACACGAACGCGGCGCGGGTGGACGAACGCGCGTTCGCGCGGGTCGAACTGCGCGCGCCGGCGCGGCCCTACTACGTCGGAGAAACGGTGCCGCTCGAAGTCGAACTGACGCTCGACGTCGCACTGACGCGGCCCTCCTGGCCGCAGCTCTCGCCGCAACCGCTCGACGTGCCGGTCCGACTCGTCGCGAGTTGGCTCGACGCCGTGCCGTTCGGACGAATGCTCGCGATCGACGACTCGCCGCGCGAGACGAGCCGCACGTTCGCGCTCGCGCACGGGCCCGCGACGGCGCGCATCGTCGAGTCGACCGCCGAACGCGTGAAGCTGCTCCACTCGCGCTCGGCGCTCGCCGAACGCGCAGGCAGCTTCGAACTCGAGGCGCCGCGGCTCGAGTTCGCGGCGATCGCCCGCACCGCGCAGGACGTGTTCGACTCCTCCGTCGCGGTCGACACCCTCGCGGTCGACGTCGTCGGCGAACCGCGGCGCTTCGAGATCCGCGACCTGCCCGACGCCGGCCGACCGGTCGCATTCGGCGGCGCGATCGGGGCGTTCACGCTGACGGTCGACGCCGAGCCTCGCGAGCTCGCGGTCGGAGACGAGCTCGCGCTCGTCGTCACGGTCGCTTCCACGCTCGGAAGTCGAGGAAGCGACGCGGACTTCGCTCCGCCGCGGCTCGCGAACGGCGACGCGTGGCAGACGCTCGGCGTCGTCGCGGACGTCGCGCCGGACTCGCGGACGTTCCGCTTCAGCCTGCGCGCGCGCTCGGCCGCGGTGCGCAAGGCGCCGAGCGTCGAGTTCGCGTACTTCGATCCCGCGGCCGCGACCTACCGGACGCTCGCGAACGACGGACTCGACGTCGTCGTGCGCGCGAGCGCCGCGGCTCGAGATCCCGAAGACCCGGCGGCAGGCGCGAATGGTGACGAGCCGCCGCGTCGGCGGCTGTGGCCGTGGGCCGGCGGCGTGACGACGGCGCTCGTGTTGCTCGCGGTCGGCGCCCGACGCCGCCGACGCACGCGCCGCGCCGAACGGCCCGAACGGGCGCGCGGCGCGCTGCCGGCGTTCGAACGGGCGCTCGCGCTCGTCGCGCCGAACGCGAACGAAGATCTCGAGCGCGCGTGGACCGAGTTCCTCGCCGCCGAACTCGGCGTCGGCACGGCCGCGGTCAGCACGCACGACATCCGCTCGCGACTCGTGCACGCTGGTGCGAGCCAGGCGACGGCGGAACGTGCGGCACGCTCGCTCGCGAAGTTCGTCGGCGCGCGCTTCGGCGGTGCCGCGGCGGAAGTCGAACGCGCCGAGTTCCACGAGATCGTCGAGCTCGCGCGTGCGCTCGACGCCGAACTCGCCGAACGCAGCGCGCGCGAGAACGCGGCGCGCTGATTCGTCGCCGTGGCGCCCGCGGCGCGGCTCAGTCGACGCCGAGCGAGCCGAGCCCCGGCGACCAGTTCAGCGTCATGCGATCCTCGAACGGCCGCGCCGCCCGCGCGAGCTCGCGCATCCGCGTCCCGTCGGCGCAGAAGAGCGCCGGGACGAGCAACACGTTCTTGCGTCCCGCCGCGAGCAGTTCGTCGAGCAACGCCGCGAGTTCCGCTTCGTGCACGACCCGCAGCCGGTGGAAGCGGCTCTTCTTCGCGATCGGATCGTCCTTCTCGAGCGCGCGCCACGCATCCACCGAGTCGGACACGAGCCCCGACGGCAGGACGACGACGGTCGTGCCACCGAAAGGTCCGGGGCAGCGCGGCAGCGCGCGAGGATTCGGATTCGAGAGCGCGTAGTCGGCGGCGCGCACCGGCGTCTCGAGCGGACTCGCGCCCCGAGCCGTGTTTGCGTCGGGGAGCACGGCGACGAGTTCGCCCGCCGCGAGTCTCTGCCGCAGCGCCCACCGCCTGCCCCACGCGCGTTCACGCGGCGACGCAGCGACGAGGAACCGGCGCGGCGCGCCCGAGTCGGCGTGCACCGCGTCGAGTCCGAGCGCGTGACGCACCGCGTTCTCGCGGGCGAGCTCGGCGAGCCACGGATCGGTTTCGAGCGCGCGGAGCTCGTTCGCGAGGCCGATCTCGGAGTACGCGGCGAGTTCGCCCTGCCACCATTCCGCGTCGGCGTCGGCGACGACGAGCTCGAGCGACTTCTTCGCGCGCGGCGCATCGCCGAAGAGTTCGGGCAACGGCAGCGGGAAGTCCTTGATCTTCGCGTAGCGTCGCGGAGCGAGCGCGACGGCGCGCACGTCGACTTCCTCGGAGAGCAGCACGATCGCCGCGGCGACCGTCGCGCCGGTGCCTTCGCCCGCGAGCACGATGCGCGCCGGATCGATCGAGTGGTTGCGCAGGAGGTAACCGCTCGCGCGACCGAAGCCTTCGCGCAGCGCGAACACGTCCTCGGAGAACGAATCGGGCCAGAACCAACGGCCGCCCTCGACCAGGTCTTCCTGCGTCTCGCGATACGGCGGTTCGAAGACGGCGATCGCCGCAGCGTCGCCGAGGCGTTCCTTCCACTCCGCGAGTTCTTCGCGCGCGTTCGCGCCGTCGTCGGCGAGCCAGACGAGCAGCGGCAGCGGTCCCGTCGCGTTCTTCGGCACCGCGAGCCGGTACTGGAGCTCCTTGCCGACGCCGACGGCGTAGGCGCCGTCGTCGATGTCCTTCGCGCGCGCTTCGGCGAACACGACGAAGTCCGCGCGCGGCGCGCCGCCGACCGACTCGGTCGACGGGTTCGACGACGGATCGATCGCGACGGTCAGCACTTTCGCCGCGGGCTTGCGCAAGAGGAGCTGGCGGACCGTGCCGTCCCAGTACTCGCTGTGGAAACCGCCGTTGACGTGCAACACGAGCGCGCCGGGCTCGCGTTCGAGCGCGAGCGCGCACGACTCGCCCATCGAGTTGTCCCAGAGCGACTGCGTGTCGTCGAGCCGCGGATCGTCGGCGGCGGGCGCGGGACCCATCATGCCTGCATGGCCGCGGATCGCGTTGTCGACGCGCCGCCAGTACTCCGGCCGGTGCGCGAAGAACTCCTTCGGCGCGAACGCACGCTCTTCGGGCGAGAGCTTGTCGAGCGCCGCGAGACCTTCGCTCATGGTCCGGCCGCGCAGCGGCGTCGGGAAGTTCGACGCGATCACCGGCGCGCCGATCGCCTTCGCGTGTTCGACGAGCCGCCGGTACGCGGTCCGGTAGTTCGACCACGGCCGCGCCTTCGCGAGGAACTCGCTCTCGTCGAGCGTGCTCGCGAGGTAGCGATCGAGCACCGGCTGCACGTCGCGTTCGAACATCTCCATCGCGAGCACGACGCGTGCGCGCCGCGCGGCGAGCGCTTCGAACGCCGCGAGCTCGAAACGGTGCGTCGTCTCGTCGAGGTGCGTCTCGCCGAGGAAGACGACGTCGGCTTCCGCGAGCCGCGCGAAGAGCTCGTCGAGCTCGAGCGGTGCGCCCGTGCGTCCGTCGCGCACCGACACGGCATCGGCGAGCGCGGGTGCGGCCCAACGCTCCGAAGTCGCTTGCCGAGGCGGCTCGGCGACGCGCACGAAGCCGCGCGAGGACGAACACGCGAGGACCAGGACGAGCGGAAGCGCCGCGGTGAGTTTGGGGTTCGACATGGCGAAGGCGCGCCATGATGCGCGGCGCGTGCGCCGAACGCACGTGCGCTCTTCGACCCGGGACGGCACACCGTCGGTGCGAGCGACCGGCCGCACCGCGTTCCGTCCGGAACGTGGTGCGCCGAGACGCGCCGAGTCACGGCGCGCCGACTCGAGCCGGATCGAGGCGTGTCGATCCGTTTGGCGGCGGCGCCGGCGACAGCGTCGGGAACGGCGACAGCGGCGGCGCCGGCGACAGCGTCGGGAACGGCGACAGCGGCGGCGCCGGCGGCGCGCTCGGCGAGCGCGTGGACGCCCGCCGCCGTCCGTTCAGCTCATCGGGAAGTGCCGGATCGCGTGCAGTTGTCGCTTGAGCTCGGGCCGGAAGTCCGGGTGCGAGATCGAGATCAACGCTTCACCGCGCTCGCGCAGCGTGCGGCCGTGCAAGTTGACCGCGCCGTACTCCGTGACGACCCAGTGCACGTGGCCGCGCGTCGTCACGACGCCCGCGCCGGGCAGGAGCTCGTGCGTGATGCGCGAGAGTTTGCCGTCGGACGCCGTCGAAGGCAGCGCGAGGATCGGCTTGCCGCCGCGCGAGAGCGCCGCGCCGCGGATGAAGTCCATCTGTCCGCCGATGCCCGAGTAGATCTTGTGGCCGATCGAGTCGGCGCACACTTGCCCGGTGAGGTCGATCTGCAATGCGGAGTTGATCGCCACGACGCGGTCGTTCTTGCGGATCAACGCCGTGTCGTTCGTACGGTCACAGCCGTGGAACTCGACGAGCGGGTTGTCGTCGATGAAGTCGAAGAGCTTGCGCGTGCCCATCGCGAAGCTCGTCACGATCCGGCCGGGGTGCACCGCCTTGTAGCGGTTCGTGATCGCGCCGGTGTGGAACAGATCGACGAGTCCGTCGGAGAACATCTCGGTGTGCACGCCGAGATCGCGCTTCGAACCGAGGCGCGCGAGCACGGCGTCGGGGATCGCGCCGATGCCGAGCTGCAAGCACGAACGGTCTTCGATCAAGTCGGCGACGATCTCGCCGATGCGCCGCTCGACGTCGGTCTGCTCCGCCGGAGGCGCTTCGAAGATCGGCCGCGAGATGTGCGTGTACGCCGCGAGCTTGTCGAGCGGCACCGACGTGTTGCCGTGCGTGCGCGGCATGCGGTCGTTGACCTCGGCGAGCAGGATCGGCGCCGTGTCGACCGCCGCACGCGCGACGTCGACCGAAGTGCCGAGCGTGCAGTAGCCGTGGCGATCGGGCGGCGAGACCTGCAGCAGGACGGCGTCGATGCGGATGCGGCCGGACGTGATCAGGCCAGGGATGTCCGACAGGAACACCGGCACGAAATCCGCGCGGCCGTCGTTGACCGCGGCTCGCACCGGCGGTCCGACGAAGAGCGAGATCGAGAGCAGGCGACCCTGCTGCTCGGGCGCGACCATCGAACCGCAGCCCGCCGTGTGCAGGTGGTAGATGCGGACGTTCTCGAGGTCCTTGCGCGCAGCGAGCGCGTCGACGAGTCCCGCCGGCGTCGCGCAGGCGCCGTGCAGGAGGAGGTTCATGCCGCTCTTGACGTGAGCGACGACGTCCGCCGCGCTCACGGCGCGACGGGTCCAGTCGGGTGTGGCGGTCTGCAGCATGGTGGAATCGTGCGAGGCGAGCGGGACGTCATACCGTGCACGGCGCCGCGCGCAAGGCTCGGAGCCCGTCTGCGTGGTCGGGCACGTCGAAGATCGATTCGAACGTCGCTCGGACTCGAGCGCCATGCGTCGAACGACTGGGAAACGGGACATTCCGTGCGCGGGAAGGCTCGAGCTGCGTCCAACGCACGCCGTGGTCCCCGCCTACGGCGTACGGAATCCGCGTGGCGCGTGCTCCGCGAGCGTGAAGTGCTCCGCGAGCCGTGCGTTGAACCACGCTGGATGCTCGAGCCCGAGCGCGTGCGACGCGTGGGCGAGCACTTCGAACCGCGCGCCGGGCAAGAGTCGAGCGAGCTCCTCGCCGAGCGCCGGCGGCGCGATCGGATCCTCCGCCGCGCTGACGACCCAGGTCGGGATCCCGGCGAGCCGCTGCAACTCGCCGCGCAGATCGCACGCGCGCATCGCGGCGAGTTGACCACGCGCGGCCCGCGGCAGCTCCGCGACGTCACGGCCGAACGCCGAGGAGAGGCGCGCCGCCCACGCGGCGTGCGGCGCCGCGCGGCGGCCCGCGCTCGAAGTGACGAGATCGACGAACGCGGCGCGGCGCATCGCTCGCGTGCCGAGCACGGTCCGCGCGCCGAGCCACATCATCCGCGGCGTGCGGCCCGGTGCGCGGCCGTTCGCGAAGGTGCAGGCGAGCGCGAGGCTCGCGACGCGGGCCGGCGCGGCGAGTCCGAGCGCGAGCGCCACGAGACCGCCGAGCGAGTGCCCGACGACGTGCGCGCGCTCGACGCGCGCCGCGTCGAGCACCGCAAGCGCGTCCCGCGCCATCCCGGCGACCGTCGTCGGCTCGTGCGCGGGCTCGCTCGCGCCCAAACCGGGATGGTCGTAGCTGCAGCAGACGAAGCGCGCCGACAACGCCTCGATCTGCGGCCCCCAACCGGAAGCCGCGACACCGACGCCTTGGATCCAGAGCGCGGCCGGGCCGGAACCCGCGACGTAGTACGCGAGCTTGGGCCCCGGACGCTCGAGGAACCGTGGGCCGCTCACGCTTTCCTCGCCCACCTCAACTTGGCCGGCGCGGAGCGCGGGTTCTCGCGACGCTCTTCCGGCGACGGACGCACGGGCTCGTCGGCGATTGCGCGGAACGTGCCGTCGGCGAGGCCGCGCGCGAACGCGTGTTTGACGCGCCGATCCTCGCCGGAGTGGAACGTCAGGAACGCTGCGCGGCCGCCCGGGCGCAGCACGTTCGGCAACTGGCGCAGGAGCGCGTCCAGGGCGCCGAATTCGTCGTTCACCGCGATGCGCAGCGCTTGGAACACGCGCCGCAGCGTGCGTTCGGACTCTTCGTCGGGCGTCCGCGGCGGCAGCGCCGCGCGCACGGCGTCGGCGAGAGCCCGCGTGGTGCCGAGTTCGCCGCGACGCGCGACGAGCGCCCGCGCGAGGCGCGAAGCACGTGGTTCGTCCGCGTGGTCGACGAGGATGCGCTCGACGTCCGCCGCGCTCGCGCTCGCGAGCCACTCCGCGGCGGAGCGACCTTTCGTCGGATGCATGCGCATGTCGAGCGGTCCGTCGTGCTTGAACGTGAAGCCGCGCGCAGGATCGTCGATCTGCATCGACGAGACGCCGAGGTCGGCGAACACGAAGTCGACGCCGTCGTGCCACCCGAGTTCGCCGAGGACCGCGACGACGCCCGCGAAGTTCGTGCGCTTCACGCGGAGCACGTCGTCGCCGAAGCCTTCCGCCGAAAGCCGCGCGGCGGTCTTCGCGAGCTCGCGCGGATCGACGTCGAGCGCGCACACGCTGCCGCCCGGCAAGATCCGCGAGAGCAATGCGCGTGTGTGGCCGCCGTAGCCGAGCGTGCAATCGACGCCGCGCTCGCCGGGCTTGGGCGCGAGCGCGCGCAGCACTTCGTCGACGAGGATCGGCACGTGTTGTCCGGCGGGTGTCATCCCGCGCGCGCGCACGTGCGCGACGAGTTCGGGGTAACGCTCCGGCGCGAGCTCCTTGTACTTCTCCTCGAAGCGGCGCGGATGCGTGCCGCGGTATCGCGGTCGCCGACGCCGGACGGAATCTCCTTCTGCCGCACTCACGCGAGACGGATCTTGCCTGCGCCGCGCCGCGGCGGCGAGCCGCCGCTCGCGAGCCGAGTTCCGCGCGACGTCGCTTCGGCGGCGACGCAGGTCGCGGGGGCACGTGCGCTCGCGAGTCGACGCGACTGCGCCTGGCTGCGCCCGAAGCGCGCCCGAGGCTACGCCCAAAGTCCTTCAGGTCGCCAAGGCACTGAAGCCCTTCGCCCAAGCCCGGGCAGCCGGTGCGATCGCCCCTGGCGGGCCCGCCAAGGCCGATGCATGCTCGAAAGATGACGCCAGGTTCATCTTTCGAGCCTCGCCCGCCGGCCGACACTCCGATCTGATCTTCGCGCGCTTACGTAGGGCGGCGTACGCCGAGGGAGGGTGGCCCCTACCTATACTGCGGGCCATGTGGCATGAGCCGTTGGCCGGAGCGCGCGAGGCATTTCGAGGCGAGTGCGTAGGCCGGACACGGCCGAAGGAGGGGTCGATGAAGGGGTACGTCGGGTGCGCCGCATGGGCGCTGTTCGCGTTGTCGGCTTGCAGCTCACGTGAAGGTGGGACTCGCGAGTTCGAAGTGGCGCGCACGTACGAGCCGGTCGGTCGCGACCTGCGCTGGAACGTGTCGAGCTCGGAGCGGTTCGGGATGAGCTCCCGCGACTTCTCGATGTCGGGCTCGGTCGCGAGCGCGCGCTCGGCGACCTACACGACGCCGCCGGGGTGGTCCGAGCTCGCGGTCTCGCAGTTCCGCGAAGCGAACTTCCGCGTCGCCGGGGATTCGAGCGCCGAGTGCTACCTCTCCACGCTTTCGGGCGAAGGCGGCGGCCTCGCGGCGAACGTCAACCGCTGGCGCACGCAGATGTCGCTCACGCCGCTCTCCGATGAGGAGATCGCCGCGCTGCCGCGCGTGCCGTGGCTCGGCAAGAAGGCCGTCGCGGTCGACTTCCACGGCACGTGGACCGGCATGAGCGGCGACCACAACGCCGCCAACTGGCGCCTCGTCGGGTACTTGCTCGTCGAGCCGGTGCAGTCGCGCTTCCTGAAGATGACCGGCCCCGCCGACGTGCTCGAGCGCGAGCTCGAGAACTTCCGCGCGCTGGCCGCATCGATGTCTTACGACGGGCCGCCGCGCGACGACGGGCGGATGGACATGTCGGGGGACATGTCGAGCGAACTGCCGCCGGGTCACCCCCCGATGACCCAGTCGAGCAAGTCGGGCCAGGCAGGCAACGCGGCGAGTGGACCGGACGCGTCGGCCTCGGTCGAACCGTCGGTCGTGCTCGAAGGCAATCGCTCGGCGTCGGGCTACGAGTGGACGCCGCCGTCGGGTTGGGCTCGCGGGCCCGAGAAGGCGATGCGAGAGATCACCTACCTCGTCGGCGGCGGCGAAGCCGAGTGCTACGTGACGCTGCTCGGCGGTTCGGGCGGCGGACTGCTCGCGAACATCAACCGCTGGTGCGGCCAGATGGGCCAACCGCCGTTCCGCGAAGCCGACGTCGCGAGCATGGTCCAAGTGGACATGCTCGGCACCAAGGCCACGATCGTCGAACTCGAGCGCGGCTCGGGTTCGAGCACGGCGTCCGAGTACCTGTTCGGCGCGGTCTGCTTGCTGCCCGAACGCTCGGTGTTCGTGAAGATGACGGGCCCGCGCGCGCTGCTCGAGCGCGAACGCGCGGCCTTCCAGGAATTCTGCAAGTCGGCGCGCGCCGCCAACTAGAGGACCGCCATGCGCTTCATCGACGCGTTCGTCAAAGGGCTCTCCTCCATCTGGCTCTCGGTCGTGCTGCTCGTGTTGCTCGCGCTGCTGACGTGGCTCGGCACGCTCGAACAAGTGCACACCGGGCTCTTCGAAGTGCAGAAGAAGTACTTCGACTCGCTCTTCCTGATCCACCACGTCGGTCCGGTGCCGGTGCCGCTGCCCGGCGCCACGCTGGTGATGGGCGTCTTGTTCGTCAACCTGATCCTCGGCGGCATCCTGCGCATGCGCAAAGGCGTGTCGACGATCGGGATCCTGATCACGCACTTCGGCATCGCGTTCCTGCTCGTCGCGGGCTTCGTCAAGGCGTACTTCGCCGAGGAAGGGCACCTCACGCTCTACGAAGGCGAGCGTTCGAACGTCTTCACGAGCTACCACCACTGGGAAGTCGCGGTGCTCGAGAAGCTGCCCGACGGCCAAGTGCGCGAAGTCGTCGCGCCGGAGCAACTCTTCGCGGACGCCGAGCAAGGCGCGCGCGTCGTGCTGAACTCACCGGACGTGCCGTTCCAAGTCGAAGTGACGCGTTTCCTTTCGAACAGCCGCGTGCTGCCGAAAGGACCGATGTTCACGCCGCCATTGCCGGTGGTCGACGGCTTCTTCCTCGAAGCGCTCGAGAAGGAGAAGGAGAACGAGTCGAACGCCGCCGGCGCGTACGTCGCGCTGCTCGATCCGCGGACGGGCAAGCGCACGGAAGGCGTGCTCTGGGGCCTCTCGAAGCAACCCTGGACCGTCGAAGTCGACGGTCGCACCTGGGGCATCGAGCTGCGCCGCGCTCAGTACCTGATGCCGTTCGTGCTGCGCATGGACGACTTCAAGAAGGAAGACCACGCGCGCATGACGATGGCGAAGAGCTACTCGAGCGACGTCACCGTCTTCGAAGGCTCGACGTCTCGGCCCGTCAAGATCGAGATGAACGAGCCGCTGCGTTCGCAAGGTCTCGTGCTCTACCAGTCGTCGTGGGGACCCCAGAACGGTCGGCCGGGAGATCGGCTGTTCTCGACGCTCGCCGTCGTGCGCAACCCCGCCGACTACTACCCCGCGTTCGCCTGCTTCGTGATCGCTCTGGGTCTGCTCGTGCATTTCGGAATGAAGCTCTGGCGCCACATCCGCGCCGAAACTCGGGAGGCCGTATGAACCGTGGGATTCGTTACCTCTTGACGCTGCTCGCGGCGCTCTTCGCCGCGCCGGTCTTCGCGCAGCACACTCACGACGACGGCCACGATCACGCCGCGCACGCGAGCGGACCGCAACGCACCGTCGCGTGGCCGAAGGAAGTCGTCGAACTCGCGGAGAGCTTGCCGGTCCAGGACGGCGGCCGCGTCAAGCCCTTCTACACCTACGCGGGCTTCACGCTGCTGCGGCTCAACGGCAAACGCTCGGTCAAGACGCCGACCGGCGAACGCCTCACGCCGACCGAGTGGATGCTCGACGTGCTCTTCTATCCCGACCTCGCGAACACGTACGAAGTGTTCTCCGTCGACGACATCGCGGCGGTGCGCGAGTTCGGCGGGCCGACCGACGGCAAGGAGAAGCGCGACCGTTGGAGCTACGAGGAGCTCTTCCCCCACGTCGAACAACTGTTCGAGCGCGCTCGCGCGTACAGCCAGATCGACGAGAAACAGCTCGACACCGTCCAGCGTCAGATCCTGACGCTCGCGCACAACGTCGACGAGTACATCCGCATCTCGCGCAAGACCGCATTCGCGCAGACGCATCTGCCGGTCGGCGCGGGCGACGGACTGACCAAGATCTTCGGCGGACGTGAAGAGATCCGCTTCAGCGAGTTGCTCGACAAAGTCGACGCGCTGCGCGTCCTGCAAGGCGAACTCGAGAGCGATCCGAGCCGCGCCGGCGAACGCGACTCGCTGAACCGTCTGCTCTCCGCGGCCGTGCAGGTGACGGAAGGCTCGGAAGCGCTGGCGATGTTCCCGCCGACGCACGACGCGCAGTCCGCACCCGAGTGGCTCTCGCCCTCCGACGTGCTGCTGCAGTCGTTCGCCGGAGGCGGCCACGCGCACGAACACGTCGCGATGATGGCCGACCTCGAACGCGCGATGGACGCGCGCGGCGACATGGGCGAGCTGCACAAGTCGCTCGCGGGTTTCGCCGGCCGGACGAAAGAACTCGCACGCGCCCGTGGTGAGTACGAGAAGATCGGGCTCGAGCTCGTCTACTACAAGTCGAAGCTGCTCGACTACTCGCACTACGGCTTCGTGCTCGGCTTCCTGCTCGCCGCGTTCATGTGGCTCAAGCCGCGTTCGAAGTGGCTCTACCGCTTGACGACGCTTTCCGCTTGGGGTGCCGTCGCCGCGATCACGGCGCTGATCGTGATCCGCTGCGTGATCCGCGAACGTCCGCCGGTCAGCACCCTCTACGAGACGTTGCTCTTCGTCACGGCGGTCGGCGCACTGACCGCGCTGGTGATGGAGACGATCAACCGGCGCAAGCTCGCGCTTTCGGTCGCCGTCGTGCTCGGCACGCTCGGGATCTTCCTCGCCAACAAGTTCGAGGAGCTCGACAAGCGCGACACGATGCCGGAGCTCGTCGCGGTGCTCGACACGAACTTCTGGCTCGCGACGCACGTCACGTCGATCACGCTCGGTTACGGCGCGGGCATGCTCGCGGCGTTCCTGGCGAACGCGTACCTGATCTCGCGGCTCTTCGGGCTGCGCAAGAACGACCCGACTCACCTGAAGAGCCTGAGCCGGATGACCTACGGCGCGCTCGCGTTCGCACTGATCTTCTCGGTCGTCGGCACGATCCTCGGCGGCATCTGGGCGAACGACAGTTGGGGCCGCTTCTGGGGTTGGGACCCGAAGGAGAACGGCGCGTTGCTGATCTGCCTCTCGCAGATCGCGATCCTGCACCTGCGCATGGGCGGCTACCTGCGCGACTTCGGCATCGCGATGGCGACGGCGTTCCAAGGCACCGTCATCGCGTTCTCGTGGTTCGGCGTGAACCTGCTCGGCGTCGGCCTGCACTCCTACGGCTTCACCAGCGGCATCGCGATGGCGCTGTGGTCGTACTACATCGGGCAATGGGGCCTGATGGCGATCTGCGGCGTGCACCACATGATCGAGAACGCGCGACACGAGGCGCTCACCCAGGCAGAACGGACACCCGACGTCGCGCCCAACCCGCGAGCGGCGGACGGGCGCGCGAGCTGACACTCGCATCGCGCGCGCCCAAGGAGACCGATCCCATGAGAACCCACCTCCTCCGAAGCGCCGCGATCCCGAAGCTCGCCTTCGCGGCAATTCTCTCGTTGACGCAAGCGTGCGCGAGCCCCGCGCCGGAGGGCTCGCTCTACGTCCACCCCAACGCGGACTGGTCGAACTACCAACGTGTCGCCGTGCTGCCGCTCGAGAACCTGACGAACGAGCGCTACGCGGCGGAACGCGTCCGCGAGGTGCTCAACGTCGAGCTCAACGCGCAGGGCCTGTTCGAAGCCGTGGAACTCGGCGAGATCAACCGCGCGATCCGCACGCAGGGCATCGTCAATCTGACCGAGCTCGGTCCGGAACAAGCGAAGGCGCTCGGCACCGCGCTCGGCGTGCAAGCCTTGATGATGGGCAGCGTGATGGAGTTCGACGAACGGCGCACCGGCACGGTGAGCCTGCCCGACGTCGCGTTGTCGCTGCGGCTCGTCGACGTCGAGACCGGCATCGCGATCTGGGCCGTCACCGACGCGAGGGCCGGCGCGAAACTCTCGACGCGGCTCTTCGGCGTCGGTGAGGAGAGCCAAACCGAAGCGAGCGTCCGACTGGTCCGCGAAGTCCTCGCGACGCTCGAGTGAAGCGTTGGCCATGCTGCGCGGTTTCCTCCCCGGGCTCCTCGTCCTGGCGGCGGCCGAACCTTCGGCCGCGCCGGGTGGGCCACGCCCGCGCAGCGCTCGGGTGGAAGCCCGCACGGACTCCGCCGATCCCGGTGGCACTCGTTTCGCCGCGCCGCGCTACGCCCTGATCCCGCCTCGCAACCTCTCCGGGAACGACGGCGCGAGCGACGCGCTCTTCGGACGACTCTCGCGCGCATTGGAAGCCCGTGGCGCGAGCTTCGTCGGTGCGGAGGAGATCGACCAGGCTCTGCGCGAACGCCGCGTGCGCTACACCGACTCGCTCGCGACCCACGACCTCGCCGCGCTCGCCGAGCGCACGCACGCGACGCACACGCTGCTCGCGACCGTGTTCGACTTCGTGCCCGGCAAGGAACCGCGACTCGCGTTCACACTGCGCGCGCTCGACAACCAGGACGGCGCGCGAGTGCTGTCGTGTGCGATCACCCTGCGCGGCGTCGACTTCGAAGGGCTTCTCGGCCTCGGACGCATCGAGGACATCGACGTGCTCGCCGACGAAGCGATTGCGCGCGCCCTCGACGTGTTCGACGCTGCCGGCGCGCCGCGCGACGACCTCGCGGGCGCACCTGCGCGCTCCCGCCCGAGCCCGCCCGACGGCGGCTACGGCTTCACGCGCGAGGATTTCGAACCGCGGGAGATCGAGCGAGTCGCGCTGCTGCCCTTCGCCAATCGTTCGACCGACGTCGACGCGGCCCCGGAGTTCGGCGAGTTCCTCGCGAACGCGTGGTTCCGCGAAGCCGGCGTCCAAGTCGTCGAAGCGGCGGATCTGCGCGCGGCGCTCGTCGCGCGCAAGGTGCGCAATCTGCAGTTCGTCGACCTCGCGAGCCTCGCAGCGATCGGACGATCGCTCGGCGTGCGTTACTTCGTCATCGGCGCGATCGAGCGCTACGGCGACGAAGTCCTGGTCGACGACCGCCGTTTCCCCGAAATCGAAGCCACCGTGCAACTCGTCGACACCGAACGCGCCCGCATCGTCGCGGCGGCGGCGGTGACGCGGCGCGGCAGCGATTACCAGACCCTGCTCGGCCTCGGCGCCGTGCACGACCCCGTCGAGCTCGCCATGCGCTCCGCGCGCGAGCTCGTCCTCGCTTTGGGAGGTTGACGTGGAACCCCGTATGCAACGATTCCTCTCCCGCGGCGCGCTGCGCGCGTCCGCTTCGCTCCTCACTGCGTTCTGCGTGCTCGCGGCGAACGTGTTCGCCTCGTCGGGCGAAGACGAAGTCAAACCGCCGGCGATCCGACTCGCGACGGTCAACGGCACCGAGCTGACGTTCGACGTCGCCTACGAGACGTTCCTCGCGTCGCACACCGGACACGGCGTGTTGGTGCGAGGCGCGGAAGCCGTGCGCGACCTCGCCGGCCGGCTGGTCGAACGCGAGCTCTTCCTGATGGAGGCCGAAACGCTCGGCGTGCCGCAGGAGCCCGGCGTCCTCGACGTGGTCGAGTCCTACCGCGGACAAGTCGCGGCCGACGAATTCTGGAAGCGCGAGGTCCAGGACAAGGTCAAGGTCACCGACGAAGACGTCGAGTCGTTCTACGAGAAGACCGACGTCGCGCTGGGCCTCACGCTGATCGTCACCGCCGAACGGGCACAGGCGGAAGCCTTGCGCGAGCGCGTCGCCGCCGGCGAGGACATGGCGCAACTCGCGCGCGCCGAGTCGATCCACGAGTCGCGCAACTTCGACGGCGCTCTGGGGCTCGTCCGACGCGGCGAGCTCTATCGGACGCTCGAAGAGCCCGCGTTCGCGCTGACCGAACCGGGCACGTTGACGCCGGTCGTCGAAGTCGACACGGGCTTCGCGTTCGCGCGACTCGACCAACGCTCGGTCAACCCCGATCGGCCGCCGCGCGAGAAGGCGATCCCGCAGATCCGCGGCATCCTGATCGAACGCGCGCAGAAGAAGCTCGCGGCCGAAGTCGACGAACGCATCCTCCAGGACGCCGAGATCACCATCGAAGAAGCGTTGCTCACCCGCGCCAACGTCGTCGACGGCAAGGACGTCGAAGCGATCGTCGCGCGAGCCGGCGGAGAGACGTTGTCGCTCGGTGAACTCCGCGAAGGCTTGAACGTCGAGAAGCTGCGCACGGCGATCGGCGACCCGACCGCGGACGACGCCGGCATCCTGCTCGCGAAACAATGGGCCCGCGGGCGCGCGCTGGTCGCCGCGGCGAAGAAGACCGGCCTCTTCGAAGAGCCCGGTGTCGTGCGCCGCGTGGCGACCTTCCGTCGCGACGTGATCATGAAGACGCTCTGCGACAACTACGTCTGGCCGGACACCGATCCGAGCGACAAGGACCTCCAGCGCTACTACGAAGAACACAAGACGACCGAGTTCACGACTCCGCTCGAAGTGCGCCTCGCGTACATCATCGTCGCGACGGAAGAAGAGGGCAAAGCGGTGCGCGCGCGGCTCGACGCGGGCGAGGACTTCGAGAAACTCGCGCGCGAGCTCTCGAAGGACGCCGCTTCGGCGTTGCACGGCGGTCGCATCGGTTGGGTCAAGCCCGCCGAACTCCTGCCGCCGGTGGAAGCGGCGCTGCAGACGCTTGCCATCAACGGCGTCGACGGTCCGATCGTCACGGAAGAAGGCGCGTTCGTGCTCCGTGTGCTCGATCGCAAGGAACCGCAACTGATCCCGTTCGAGCACGCGCGCAACGCCGCGGCTCGTTCGGTGACCAAACAACGGCGTCAGGAAGCGTACGCGACGTGGGCGAAGGCGCTGCGCGAGCGCGCGGACGTCGCGCTCGACGAACAGGGCCTCGCCGACGCCGTCGCATGGCTCGACGCCGAAGCGGCGCGCCGCGCCGAAGAAGCTGCGAAGAACCCGAAGGTGCCGACCGGTGAGAAGCCTCCCGGACACGACGCCGCGGCGGCCCCGCCGACCCGCAAGCCCGCCGCAGGAGGCGATCAGTGAAAGGCTCGAGTTCGAAAGTCCTCGCGCGCACGCTGGCGTTCGTCGCCGCGGGCGCGCTCGTGATCGCGGCCGCGTGCGAGTCCGCCAAGGGACCGCGACCGCAGAACCGCGTCGTGCGCGCGGAACGCAACGAAGTGACGCCGCCCGCCGCGGACGCCGCAGAAGTCGCCGGCGCACCGGCTCCCGCCGAGAAGCCTGCCGAGAAACAGGGGCTCGAACGGCGCACGAACCGCCCGACGCGCGGCGGCCGCACGTGCGTCGAATGCCACGGCGAGTTCATGAAGACGCTCGAGGGCAAGGACGCGCACTTCGCGGACCTCGGCGCGCGCTGCGAGGACTGCCACGACAAACACGGGCTCGTCGGCGTGCTGAAGCTGAAGACGCCCGAGCAAGAGCTCTGCCTCTCCTGTCACAAGGACGACGCGAATTTCGCGGCGTCGCAGACGGGCGGCGCGGCGCTCGCGCACGGAGGCGATCCGAAACTCGCGTGCACGTCGTGCCACGACGCGCACGCGTCGTCCCACCCGAAGCTCGGCCTGTCCGCCGGGACGGATCTCTGCTTCCGCTGCCACGACCGCGGCGAGTACGAGGCCGGCAACGTCCACGCTCCCGTGAAGGATGGCTGCCTCGTCTGCCACGACGCCCACCCGAACGGGCGCGAAGCGGACCTCAAGGCACCGGTGCCCGAGCTCTGCGCCGGTTGCCACGACGCGTCGAAGCCCGAGTTCAAGTCGGCACACTCCGACTACGACCTCGCACGCTCGAACTGCAACTCGTGCCACGCCCCGCACCACGCGACCGAGAAGGGCTTGCTGCGCCGCGTCGCGCACGAGCCGATGAAAGAGGCGTCGTGCGACATGTGTCACGTCGCGCCCGAGGACGTGCCGGCGCCGTCGGCGGACGCGAAGGATGCGCTCGCGACGCTGCCGCTCGTCGCTCCGAAGGACAAGCTCTGCAGCGTGTGTCACGGCGACAAGTGCAACGAGTTCGCCGAACGCGCCGGACCGCACGCGCCCGTCAAAGCGGGCCAGTGCACCGAATGCCACTCGGCGCACGCCACCGACCACGACAAGCTGCTGCTCGCCGCGCCAGACGCGACGTGCGCGAAGTGCCACGACGCGAAGTCGAACCCGACGGCGCTCGCGCCGAAGGTCCCGCACCGGCCGTTCGCCGACGGACGCTGCAGCGACTGCCACGACGCGCACGGCGGAGCGGACGAACGCTTGCTGAAGGCAGACGAACCCGACCTCTGCCTCTCGTGCCACGAAGGCATGAAAGCGGTGCTCGAACGCGAGAACGTGCACGCGCCGGCCGAACTCTGCAGCACGTGCCACACGGGACACGGCTCGGATCAACCGGGACTGATGCGCGGCCCGTCGAGCGAGCTCTGCTTGCGCTGCCACCAAGACTTGGCCGAGCGCTTGAAGAACGAGAAGCTCCACAAGCCGGTCGCGCTCGGACACTGTCTCGAGTGCCACGACCCGCATGCCGCGGACGGCGAGAAGCTGCTCGTCAAACAAGGCTCCGCGCTCTGCATCGGGTGCCACGAGAAAGTCGTGTCTTCGGCGTCGAGCAAGAGCTCGCACCCGCCGGTCACGAAAGGCGAATGCCTGACGTGCCACGATCCGCACTCGTCGCCGCACGACGCGCTCTCGCGCAAGGAGCCCGGAGAGCTGTGCGCGAGCTGCCACGGCTTGACCGCCGCGGCGATCGCGAAGGCGCCGGTCAAACACCCGCCGGCGGCCGCCGGTGCGTGCCTCGCGTGCCACTCGGCGCACCACGCGCCGAACGAGCACTTGCTCGCGCAATCGCCGCGCGAGACGTGCGCCGCATGCCACCGCGAAGTGCTCGCGGAGACGACGCAGCCGGGCTTCTCGTCCCACGCGCCGGTGCGCGCGGGCGAATGCACCGAGTGTCACCTCCCTCACGCTTCCGACCACGCGGGACTCGCGAAGAAGCCGGTGCCCGAACTCTGCATCGGCTGCCACGACGTGAAGCAGGAGAAGTTCGCCACGGCCCACCAATCGATGGCCGACGCGACCACCAACTGTTCTTCGTGCCACGCGCCGCACGCGGCGCCGGGCGAAGGTCTCTTCTGGCCCAACCGACACGTGCCTTTCGCGGACAAGAAGTGCGAGGAGTGCCATGCGCAGAAGTAAGACGGTCCTTTCGCTCGCGCTCTTCGTCGGAGCCGTCGCGATCGCCGCGCTGCCGTCGCGGGCAGCCGAAGAGAAGCAGGGCCACGGCGCGGAGCAACTCGATTGCCTGCGGTGCCACGAGCCGCTGAAGGCGACGATCCAACGCGGGGTCGCCCACAAACCCGCCGCGGACGGCGAGTGCGTCAAGTGTCACTCGCCGCACGCGGCACGCTTCGAGAAGCTCCTGAACCAACGCGAGCGCGCGCTGTGCTCGAGCTGTCACCAGGAGAAGATCGTCGAGTTCATGAAGGGCAGCGTGCACACGCCGATCAAGAACGGTCAGTGCACGCCGTGCCACGAAGTGCACGGATCCGAGAACGAGCACCTGCTCGCTCGCACCGGCAACGAGCTCTGCACCGGCTGCCACGAAGCGAAACACGCGGAAGCGTCTCTGCCGGCCGTGCACGATCCGTTCGTCAACGGCGAGTGCCTCGATTGCCATGCGGCGCACAACTCGCCGTTCCCGGCCCAGCTCTCCGCGCCGGCGGCGAACCTCTGCCAAGTGTGTCACCCGTCCGACGCGGCGGAACTCGTCGCCGCGCACACCGACATCCCCGTCGCGGGCGCCAACTGCACCGGTTGCCACGAACCGCACGCGTCGAAGTCGAAAGGCCTGTTGCGCACGTTCGTGCACGCGCCGTTCGGCGACGGCAGTTGCGAGATGTGCCACATGACCGACAGCGACACGCCGCGGCTCGTGCGCGCGACCGGCGGTCGGCTGTGCGCGATGTGCCACCAGGACTACCCGAAGAAGTCGGATCCGGTGGTGCACAAACCCGTCGCCCAAGGCGAATGCGCGGCGTGTCACGTGCCGCACACCGGCGACGTCAAAGCGCTGCTCGCGAGCCAGCCGCGAGAGCTCTGCACGTCGTGCCACCAGGACTTGGTCGAGCGCGGCGCGAGCTCGAAGTCCGCGCACCCGATCCAAGACGAGAAAGGCGCGTGCCTCGGTTGCCACACGCCGCACTCTTCGACCGAGGAGAGCCTGCTCAACTCCGGCCCGATCCGCACCTGCCTCGCCTGCCACGAGACCGCCAAACACGGCCACCCGCTCGGCGAGGACCGCCTCGATCCGCGCACCGGCAAGCCGATCACGTGCGTGACGTGCCACGACCCGCACGGCACCGCGTTCTCCTACCAACTCCGCGGCGACCAATCGCGTGGCCTCTGCCTCGAGTGCCACGACACCGAGCACCAGAAGCCCAAACGCACCGATGGGCCGCAGCGCAAGTAGCCTGCTCCTCGCCGGCGTGCTGCTCGCGAGCCCGCTCGGCGCCCAGAAGAGCTCCTCTCCGGCGCGACCCGCGCCCGCGCCGACGTATGCGTGGGTCATCGAACCCGAAGACGCGCTCTGGGGGCACTTGAGCGAAGGCGCGTTCCGCGAGCCGATCGGTGTCTTCTGGGAGCCGGCGGCGCAGGAGCTCTACGTCGCCGACTCGAAGAACGGTCGCATCGGCATCTTCGACGCCGAAGGCACGCCGGTCTTCTCGTTCGGCGGCGCGGCCGTGTTGATCGAACCGCGCGCGGTGCTCGCGCTCACCGACGGCACGATCCACGTGCTCGACGGAGATCGCACCGAGCTGCGCCGCTTCAACTACCGCGGCGAGCCGACGAGTTCGTTGACCTTCGCGGCGCCGCTCGCAGCCGGCCGCGACCCGGTGCCGCTCCTGATCTCGGCGATCGCGCGCGACGAGTCGGGACGCTGGTACGTCGCGGATCGCAACACCAACCGCGCGTGGGTCTTCGATGCTCGGCTCGAGCCGCTCTTCGAGCTCCCGCCGCCGATCGAGAAGTCTCGCTTCGAGGCGATCTCGGACATCGCCGTCTCCAACGAAGGCCTGGTCGCGATCTCCGACCAACGCGGCGAGCCGGTGATCCACGTCTACGACAAGTCCGGCAAGATGCTCTACGCGTTCGGTGAGCACGACATCGGCCTCGACAACTTCACGGCCGCGATCTCACTGACGTTCGACGAGAGCGGCTTCCTCTACGTCGTCGACCTGCTGCGACACGACGTCAAGGTGTTCACGCCGGCGGGCCGCATGGTCACGCGCTTCGGCGGCTGGTTCTCGCCCGAAACGCGCGGTCGCGCGCCCGGCGAGCTCTTGTACCCCGCGGACATCACCGTCGTCCCCGACGGACCGATCTGGGTCGCGGAACGCTTCGGGCAACGCGTGCAGAAGTTCCAACGCAAACGCGTCGACGCGGCGAACGCGGCGCCGACGCGCACGCGAGACGGTTGACCTCGAACGCCCCACGCAGGAACCGCACATGCGCCGCAAGCAACGCCAGGGAGGATCCACTTCGACGGTACGGCACCGTGGCTGGATCGTGGCGCTGCTGGTGCTCGGCGGGCTCTGCGTCGGCGTCGGTTGCCGGCAACCGCGGCGCACGGCTTCGGCGCCCGTGGAAGCGACGAGCTCGCGTGTCGACGTGCTCCTGCGCGCGACCCACCAGGCCGATCGAGAGTTGTCGTTCTCGCTCGCGCGCGTCGAACTCGTCGACGAGTCGGGTGCCGTCCACGCACTCGCCATCGCGCGCCGCTCGATCGCAGCCTCGACGGCGGAGCGACGTACGCCGCTCGCGGGCTCGATCGTCCCGCCGGCGCGTTACACGGCGTTGCGCTTGACGCTCGACGGCGCTTGGCTCGAGCGCGGCGGCGAACGCACGGCGCTGGCGCTCGAACCGGCCGGCGGGGAACTCGCCGACTCGAGCGGTGCGCCGCACGAGCCCACTCGCACGTACGAGCTCCCGCTCGACCTGCGCCTCTTGCGGCGCGATGCGGCGTCGGTGTTCGTCGACTGGCACGTCGCCGCATCGTCGAGCGGCGGGCTCGGCTTCGCGCCGCGCTTCACGAGCTCGCTCGAGCGGCCGCAGACTTCGCTCGGCATGCTCTACGTCGCCGACGCGGCGACTGGTTCGGTGCACTCGTTCGACCGTTCGTCCGGTCAGGTCGTCGGCACGTACAAGGCCGGCGACGGTCCCGCCGCGCTCGCGCTCGCGCGGGACCGCCGGCGGCTCGCGGTCGCGAATGCCGGTGACGGGTCGCTCTCGATCCTCGACGTTCGCCGCGGCCAGATCGAGTCGAGCGTCCCGATCGGTTTCTCCGCCAACACCGCCGACGTCGTGCTGGTCGAGTTCGATCGTTACGTCGTGGCTGCGAATCCTGGGCTCGACGTGGTCTCGTTCGCCGAGTTCGGACCCGGCGGCGTCGTGCAGAACGTGACGGTCGGCCGAGGCCCGACGCGGCTCGCATCGGCCCCGGACCTCGCGCGCCTCTACGTGTGCGAGTCCGGCAACGATTCCGTCTCCGTGATCGACGTCAACTCGCGCGCGATCGTCGGTCGCGTGCCGGTCGAGGCGCGGCCGACGGACGTCGAAGTCAGCGGCGACGAGACCGAGGTCTACGTCGGCCACCGCACGTCACCGAACCTGCTCGTGCTCGACGCGCGTTCGCTCGGCAAGCAGACGACCGTCTTCGTCGGCGGCGACGTGACCGACGTGCTCGCCGATCCCGACCGCAGCCGCATCTACGTCGCGAGAGCCCGGCCGGCGGAGATCGCGATCATCGAACGCCGCGCGTCCGCCGTCGTGCGACGCATCCCGTTGTCGACGCGCGTCGAAGCGCTCGCGCTCACGCTCGAAGGCGGCAGGCTCTACGCCGTCGCGCCGGAGAGCGGCGCGTTGATCTCGATCGACTTGGTGCTCGGCAGCGAAGAGACCGTCATGCCGTGCGGCACGCGGCCCGTCGACGTCGTGATCGCGGAGTGAACCCGAGGACGACGACCGTGAGACTCCGCCCGTCGACTCGCCCGCTCGGAGGCACGCGCAGCGGCTCGTTCGCGATCCTCGCCGCTTCGACGACGGTCGCGGCGTGCACGACGTCCCCGGTCGACACGGTGCGCTCGACGTACGAGAACGCGAAGACCGGGCCCAACGAAGTCGAGACGCTCACCAACTTGGTCGAACTCGGCGTCCAGGACCGCGTCGGTCCGGACCTCGAGTACCGCGCGAGCTACAAATTCGTCGAGTCCTTCCAAACGGTCGACACGACGGCTGCGTCGAGCGACGACCAATCGTCGCTGCATCGCCCGTCGCTCGACCTGATCGCCACGTCGGGCGCGTTCAAATGGACGCAGCTCTTCCAGAGCCAGATCGATCGCACGCTCGCATCGAACGGCCCGGACAACACGCTGGTGCGCAACGACGTCCTCGAGAAGTTCGAGTGGGCGCCGCCGGACCTGCCGCTCGTCACGGCGTGGATCAACTACCGCACGACCGAAGACGAGTTCTTCGTCGATCAGGAGCGCGTCGAGACGCGGCTGCAGATCTCGCAGACCCTCGAGCCGTTCGACTACGACTACAGCTTCCGCCGCGAAGACACCGACGACATCGACGTCGATGTCGAGACCGAACGGATCGAGCACGTCGCACGAGTCACCTACCAGGATCGGCATCTCGACGACAAAGTGACGACGACCGTCAGTCTGTTCGCGAGCGAACGCGACAACACGACCGACGTGCCGACGGGTGGTGTCGCCGCCGTCGTCGTCCAGCCGACCGGAGCATTCGCCGACGTCGACACGACGCCGCAGATCTCCGCGCTGACGCCGAACGCGGCGTTGTGGGACACGAACCTGACGACCTCCGCCGGCATCGACATCGGCGGATTCTCGTCGGGCGGGCAACTCTCCTGGAACATCGCGGCGCAACTGCCGGCGGGCCAGTCGATCGACCGCGTCGACCTCGTCACGGTGTCGCCGGTGCCCGCGATCTACACGAACCAGTTCGCGTTCTCGGTGTGGGCGTCCGACGACAACACGTTCTGGACGCTCGTGAAGAGCTCGGCGGCATACACCTACAGCCAGACGAACCAACGCTTCGTGCTGTCGATCCCGACCGTCTCGAATCGTTTCGTCAAGGTCGTCAACACGGCGTCGCCGGCCGGCGCTCCGGCCGTGTTGATCAGCGAGATCGAGCTCGGGCGCTCCGCGACGGGCGCGGGCTCCAACTCGACGACCTACGACGACTCGATCCGCAGCGCGACGTCGAGCGTGTCGTGGCGCGTCGCGGACACGGTGACCGTCGGCGCCGACGTCTTCGCGCAGTCGGCGGACGCCGATTCGAACGGCCAGCGCACGCGCGACGAGCAGCGGCTCGACGCCGGCGTCTGGGCGACGTGGACGCCGACCGAAAAGGTGGAGACGACGCTGCGTGCGTCCGACCAGCGGATCGACGACCCGATCCTCCGCGACGAAGAGCTGATGACGCTGCTCGGCGTCTTCTCGTACCGCCCCATCCGCACGCTCGACTTCGACGTCAGCGTCCTGCGCAGCGACCGTGACGTCGACGGCGACGACGACGTGCAGAACGACATCGCTCAGGCGCTCGCGTCGGCGGAGCTCCTGCCCACGCTGCGCGCCGAAGTCTCGCTCGAACGCAACACGACCGAAGACGCCACCAACCAACGCGAGATCGAGCGTTGGATCGCGGGCGCGGCGCTGATCGCGGAGTTGACGTCGACGCTCGACGCCACGCTGCGCGCTCGCAACGACGACGCGACGGTCAGCGGCGCCGGCGCCACGGGCATCCCCGATCCGTCCGAGGATCGCTACGAGCTCACCGTCGTCTACCGCCCCAGCGAACACCTGATCGGCGAAGCGGAACTGCGCTGGATCGACAACTTCGCGGGCAACGGACTCGATCAGCGCTTGCGCGTCGATTGGATCCCGTTCGGCGACGGCTCGCTCGACACGCAGTTCGACTTCGACCGCACGAGCACGGAGTCGTTCGGCGACACGCAGATCGATCGTTGGCGCGCGCGCGTGCGCTACAGCTTGAACCCGTACGCGTACTTCGAGATGCAGTACGCGACCGAGATCCCCGACCAAGGGGACTCGACCGAGATCGTCACGGCGACGTTCAGTTACAACGGCTGAGGCCGCTCACGGAGCGAACGGCGTGTCGCCGTGGCATTGGCGACAGAGATCCTCGACCGCGCGGCCGTGCGTGTCGCCGTTCTCGGTGCGCGCGCCGCTGCCCGAACGGTAGATCAGGCCGAACGCGTTGTCGTTGCCGTGCGCTTTGTGGCAAGTGATGCACGTCGGCGTGAGGCCACCCGCGGGCGAATCCCACGCGCCGAGAGAACTCATCACCTTGACTCGGTTCTTGCGCGCGAAGTACGTCTCGACACGCGTCCATTCGTCCCCGACGCTGCCCAAGTCGACGCCCGCCGTCGGATGGCGCACGAACGCGGTCAGTCCCTTGCCGCTCGGACGGCCGCCGATGTTGGCGTCGACGCCTGCGACGCCGTGGAACTCGTCGTGACAACCCGCGCAGAAGCGCGCCATCGCCGAGTCCTGACGATCGGGCTCGTTGAAGTCGACGTCGTCCTCGTCGTAGCCGAACTCGCGCCGCACGAAGACGTCGCGCGTCAAGTCGTTGGAGCCGGGTCGCCCGACGTTGTAGGTGACGAGTCCCTCTCCCGGTCGGTTGTTGCCCGCGTCGCTGCGCAGGTTGCGATACGTCGGCGTCGCTCCGAGCGAGCCGTGCGGCGCGTGGCAGTTGATGCACTCGAGCCCGCGACCCGAACCGTTCTCGAGGTCGGCGCTCCACGGCGGGTTCGATCCAGGCGCGATCTCCGTCGAACCGAGCGTGTGTCCGGTGGTCGCGTGCCCCACGCCGCCGAGCGAGTTCAGGAAGCCCGCCTGGCGCACATCCCCCGGGAACCGACCCTGGTTGCGCCCGAGCACGTCCGCCGCGCGCACGGATCCGTCGTGGCAGGAGAGGCACAGTTCGTTGACGTCGCGCCGCAGCAGGGAGCCGACGTCGCTGCGCTCGAGCAAGCCGCCGGAGCCGTTCGGCTCGGAGCCCTTCTTCGGGCCCAGGCCGGAGTGCATCACGTGGCACTCCGCGCAGTCGAGCGTGGTGCGGTCGTGGTAGTCGCCCGCCGACGCAAGGCCGGACGAGCCGAGGAAGCAGCCGAGCGCGACGAGACCGCGCCCGACGATCGAGGTCGGAGGGAACGCCATGGGGCGCCAAGAATCGACCTCCGCCCTTCGGGATCTTGACGCCTATAAGGAAGACGCAATGCGTACGCACCGGCGTAGCCCGCGGCCGAGCCCGCGGCGGAACTCGCGGCGGAACTCGCGGCGGAGCTCGCGGCGGAGCGGGCCCGGGCCGGGCCGGCGGAACGCACGCGCGGCCCGGAGCTCGCGACCCGCGGCGGGACCCAGGCCGCGGGCAGTTAGGCCGTGCAGCGGTTCCACGCACGGCGATCCGGATCCGCCGCGGCGCCCTCGAGAGTCGGGTCGCGCCGGGGCCGGCGACCGCTCCGGAGGCCCGTGTGCGACCTCGGGCCGCACGGCCACCGGGCGCGCTCGGAATCCACGCGCTGCCGCGCGTGAGGTCCAGCACGACGGGGCGGAGGAGCCGAGGCCCGGCGGCGCGGATCCACACACGGACCGCCGAAGCGCGCGTCCGTCACGGCGGCGGACGCTGCGTCGAGGCACGTCCACGCGCCCAATCCTGCGCGACGTGAGTCGTTCCGGACGAAATGACCGCGGGGCGGTCGTCAGCGACCGCCCCGCGGGGACCGAAGCTCTCGTGGAGCTCTACAACCGCTTACCCGTCATCACGGGTTGTTGAAGAAGTAGCGGCCTTGGACGTGGCATTGGCCGCAGAGGTCTTCGAGTTGGTTGCCGGCGGTATCGCCGTTCTCGGTCAGGGTCCCGGTGCCTTGGCGGAAGATCAAGCCGAAGGCGTTGCCGTTGCCGTGACCCTTGTGGCAGCTGATGCAGGTCGGGGTGACGTCAGCGGGGTGAGTCGCGCCCCAGACACCGGTCGGGCTCATCACCTTGACCTTGTTGGTGTGCGCGTTGAAGAGGGTCAGGCTCGAGTGACCGCCGCCGATCGCGCCGATGTTGACACCGGCCGCCGGGTGGCGGACGAACTCTTCGAAGCCCGCGCCGAACGCGACGCCGCCGATCTGCGCGCTACCGACTTGGCCGTGGAAGTCGCCGTGGCAGCCACCGCAGAACTTCGCGATCGCGGAGTCGGCAGTGTTGGGCTCGTTCCAGTCCATGTCGCCTTCGTCGTACTCGGCCGCTTGACGTTCGAACACGTCACGGGTCAGGTCGTTGGTGCCGTGGGCGGTGTAGTTGTAGGTCACCGCGCCGGAGTTGGACGCGCCTTGACCCGGGGTCACGCGCAGGTTGCGGTACAGGCTGTAGCCCGGTTGTCCGAAGGTCGAGCCGGAGACGCTGCCGCCGTGTTGGTGGTGGCAGTCGACGCAGCTCAAGCCGTGGGCGGACGACCAGCCCGCGCCGGTCGAACCCGGAGCGATGTCGGTCGAATCCAGGGTGTGGCCGGCCGCTTCGTTGACGTCGCCCAAGCGGTTCAGATAGCCGCCGAGACGGACGTCGGTCGGGCCGTTGCCGGTGTTCGCCGAGCCGTAGACGTCCGGCGCGATGCCGTTGTTGTCGTGGCAGGCGAGGCACATGTCGTTGACCGGCCCGCGCAGCAAGAAGGTGTGCGGACCGCCCGCGAGCGGGGTGAACACGAAGCCGGAGCCGTTCGGGTTGTACCCGTGCGACTGGCTGTAGTGCATGACGTGGCACTGAGAGCAGAGCAGAGTGCCATCCTTGTGGTAGTCGCCGGCAGTCGCCGACCCAACGAGGATCGCGGGAGCCGCCGCAACGAGACCGAACAGGATGAATCTCATGATTGAACCCTCCAGAGGTGGTGGAACTCGACCTGGAATGCGAGGTCGAACGCAGGTGCGCACCCACGTTCTCGCCTCCTCTCGAGGAGGCCGATCCGCTCGTCTTGCTGGGGACGTTTGTGGATCTCGGAATGCATTCTGGGTCGCTCGATGTGTTGCGAGAATCAGACCACGGTCCGCCGGGAGGAGAAATAAGGACGGTGCGCTCCAGGAATACGCATACCTGGGTACGAGCGGGAAGCGCTTGCGCCCCGCTGCGACGAGAAGGCCCGGGGGATTCCCCGCAGTGCGGGTGAATTCACGCGAAACTGGACGCGGCACGGGCGCGCGCATGCCGTGACTCCGCGCGGAGGGCTCGGGCCGGTCGCAGTTCGCGCCTGCGATCGACGCCGAGCACGACACGGCGGCGGCGTTCACGAAGTCGCTTTCGACGCGCCGGCACGCCGCCGCCGTTCCCCTGCGCGCACGATCACCGCGCCGCGCTGCGGAGCATCGACGTTGCGCGAGTCCACTGCGCGAGCCCACTGCGCGAGCCCAATCTTCGAGCCTGTCGCTCGGGCGAGTTGCTCACGCTCGTGCTCGAGCACACTGCGCTCGCTCGCGGCGCGCGCGTGGCATCGACGTACGTCAGCGGCGCACGCCCGGCGCTTCGTGGCCGGTGCGTTCGACCCACTTCTCGTAGCTCGAGTGGAAGATCAACGGTTGTCCTGCCGTCCCGTCGCCACCGCCGGACAAATCGAGCACGCGATTCGCGAGGCCGCGCAAGAACGTGCGGTCGTGGCTGACGAACAACATCGTGCCGTCGAAACTCGCGAGCGTCTTCACGAGCATCTCCTTCGTCGCGAGGTCGAGGTGGTTCGTCGGTTCGTCGAGCACGAGGAAGTTCGGCGGATCGAAGAGCATCTGCGCGAGCACGAGCCGCGATCGTTCGCCGCCGGAGAGGACGGAGATTCGTTTGTCGATCTCGTCTCCGGGGAAGTCGAACGCGCCGAGCAGACTGCGTTTCGAGGGCGTCGTCGCCGTCGGGAACGCGCGATCGATCTGCTCCCACACCGTCAGTCCGGGATCGAGGATCTCGAGCGCGGACTGGGCGAAATAGCCCAGTTTGAGGCTCGCGCCGAGCTTGACCTCTCCGGCGTCGGGTCGCGTGACGCCGGCAACCAGCTTGAGCAGCGTCGTCTTGCCCGCGCCGTTCACCCCCATCACGCACCAGCGCTCGCCGCGTTTGATCTCGAAGTCGAGGCCCGAGTAGATCGAGCGCTCGCCGTAACGCTTGACGAGCCCGCGAAGCGTGACGACGTCGTTGCCGGACCGCGGCGGAGACCTGAACTCGAACGGCTCGAGCACACGCTTCTTCGGAGGCTCGAGCTTCTCGATCTTGTCGAGCTTCTTGATGCGCGATTGCACCTGCGCGGCTTTCGCGACGTGGCGCTCGAAGCGCTCGATGAAGCGCTCCTCCTTGCGCAGCATCGCCTGTTGACGCGAGAACGCTGCGGCTTGCTCTGCGGCACGCAGCGCGCGCTCACGTTCGTAGAAGTCGTAGTTGCCCGAGTAGCTCGCGAGTTCGCCTTCGTCGATCTCGACAATGCGCGACACGACTCGATTCATGAAGTCGCGGTCGTGGCAGGTCATCAACACGGCCGATTCCGTGTTCTTCAGGAACCCCTCCAACCAGAGGATCGATTCGAGGTCCAGGTGGTTGGTCGGCTCGTCGAGCAACAACACTTCCGGCGCGCCGATCAGCACCCGAGCGATCGCGACGCGCATGCGCCAGCCGCCGGAGAGTTCGCCGACGTCCGCGTCGATCTGCGCATCGGCGAAACCGAGGCCGTGCAACACTTCGCGGGCTCGCGCCTCGAGCTCGTAACCGCCGAGCCCTTGGTACTCGGCCTGCACTTCGCCGAAACGCGCCAGGATCGAGTCCATCTCGTCCACGCGTTCCGGATCCGCGAGTGCGCGCTCGAGCGCAGCGAGCTCGTGGTGCAATTCGCCGAGACGGCCGCTGCCGTCGATCGCTTCGTCGAGGACGGATCGACCGCGCGCTTCGCCGGCCTCTTGGCGGAACCAGCCGATCGTCACGCGCTTCGGGACCGACACCTCGCCGTCGTCGGGGCGCTCCTCGCCGGCGATCAGCCGGAAGAGCGTGGACTTGCCCGAGCCGTTCGGACCCACCAAGCCCACTTTCTCACCGGGGTTCAACTGAAAGGACGCGTCGACGAGCAACGCGCGCCGGCCGTAGTGCTTGGCGACGTGGGAGAGCGCGATCATGCGAGGCGAGAGCTTACGCGGACGGGTCGCCGCGGCCCACGGCGAACTCGGCTCGCGTCCGCGAGCCGCTCACGGCCTCACTCGCCGGCGAGCGCCGTTTCGAAACGCTCGCGCACGTCGACCTTCGGTCCTTCCACGATCCGCGTCCAGCACCAGTCGACGACGAAATGGTCGCGGCCCCGCCAACGGAACGGAAACGAGCCTTCCCCGCGTTCCGGGTGGTCGCGACGCCACTCTCCGCGTTCGCCGTCCGCCTCGAACACGCCGATCAGATACGCGGCGAACTCGAACGCGCGCCGGTCGGCGCCTTCTTCGTTCGGCCGGCGTTTGTACTCGTCGTGCAGTCGCCCGAGCAGGTCCTCGACGTGCTCGACCGACGCGCGCGAGCCGTCGAGCTCGACGCCGAGGTCGGCGGCACATTCGACGGCCAGCGCGGCGAGCTCCGGCTGCATTCGGCGTAGTTCAGCGGACTTCATGCGGCGACGAGCATCGCGGCTCGTGACGTCGAGCGCAACCGTCGGCCGCTCGCCTCGGGTACGCGCTCGAAAAGGCGCAGGCGCGCCGGAGTGATCGCACTCCGACGCGCCTGCGCGAGTTCCAGGCCGTGACCGGCTCGTCAGCGGTCGTAACCGATCGCGTCGAACGCGCTCGTGTCCGACACCTTGTAGTAGTTCGGATAGAACGTCTGACCCGACGCGAACGCGGGGTCCATGATGCCGATGTTGGCCGCTTGCTCACGGAAGTGGCTCGCTTGGTACGGCGAACCATCAGACAACCGGTATTCGGCCGAGATCAGGTCGAAGTTGTGGTCGTCGTTCGGCGCGTTCCACGCCGCCAGACGCGCACGGGTCTGGAACTCCGCGGTCGTGTCCGGGTTGTAGTCGCCGGTGCCGTCGGTGCGTTGGAAGCGGAAGATGTCGATCGCTTCGATGTCGTTGATCCGGAAGTCGACGCCGGACGTGAAGCCCATCGCGTGGCCGGTCTCGTGGATCACGACGTCGACGAACGAGTACGTGCCGCTGCTGATGCCGTTCGACGGGTCGAAGTCCCAAGCGAAGATGTTGTTGTACTGCATCGACGCCGCGGTGCCCGTCACCGAACCGATCGTGGCGCGGTAGTTCGCGACGGTGAAGAACACGCGCGTTTCGTTGGTGACCGACGCGCCGCTCGAGTAGCGCACGGGAATGGTCGACGTCGTCGGCAGGAAGCTCTGGATCGTGTCGTTCGCGTCTTTGCCGGCGATCAGGCCGTTGCGCGCGTTCGCCCACGTGACGTTGACGTAGCTCGAGCTCGTGCCGCCGAGCACGTTCGAACCGAGCGTCGCGAACGACAGGTTGACCGTGACCGTGATCAAGTCGTTGAACTGACTCTCCATATACGCCTCGGCCGTCGCGATCGCGCCGAGCGCACCCGCGGGGATCGAGCCCGAGACGTTGAAGACGAAGTTGATCCCGGCGTCGTTGTGCGATTGGTCGACCTGGATCACCGGTCCGTTCGCCATCGCCGTCGCGTGCGAGCGTGCGATGCCCGCGAGGTCCTGCGAGCTCAGCGTGCTTGCGCCGGGTCCACACACCGGACGCCACACGTTCTCCATCGGCACGAGCACTTGTTCGCCGCCCGCGTAGAGCGTCGAGAGTTGCGCCGGCAAGGGCTCGACGAACGTCGCGAGACGCGCGGTCGACGGCGACTGGACGGCCGTTCCAGTCGCGGCGCCGTGCGCGACGCCGACCGCCGCGAGCACGGCGACTGCCGGAAGCGTGAAAGGCAGGCAGGACGAAGCAACCTGCGGAGAGAGGATTCGCATGTTCGACTCTTGGGGGTTGGGGACGGAACTTCCGAATCGTCGCGCGACCCTGGTGAATCGCGCCGAGCGCGCCGAACGCGCGGTTCGGAGTTTAACCACCGCAGGCGAAGCTCGCGGCCTTCGGGTTCGGTCGGAACGAGAGGTTCCGGCGAACGAGACTCGCACGCGACGTCGACGCCGCGCTCGACCGAGAGCGTCACCGAGTCAGATCGACGAGGAAGTCGAATCCGCCTTGTCCAGGCTGCAACGTGCCGTCGCCGTCCAGATGCAGGACTGCGCCGGGCGCCGCGAGCAGCACGCCGCCGCTGGCGAGTGCGACGCCGCGATCGAGACCCGAGAGTGGGAGGTTCTGCACGTCGAGTTCGAGCACGCCGCCCGCGCCGTAGCGTCGCGCCACCGGGGCCGTCGTGTCTGCGAGCCAGACGCGCTCTTCGCCACGGATCGGCAGCACGTGCAGCGCGTGCAGCCCGACGGTGATCGTCCAGCGCGGCACCAGGTTCGGCTCGAGCAACCGCAGACGTCCGACGCCTCCGACGTCGAGCACCCACCAGGTCCCATCCGTCGGCCCGGGCGCGAGATCCCCGAGGATGCCGCCGAGCGCGTGCTGCGCGACGAGCGCCGGCGGTGATTCCGCGACGTCGAGCAGCAGCACGTCGCCCGCCTCGGTGCCGATCGCGACTCGGGTTCCGAAGCCACTCGCGCAGCGCGCCGTCGGCAACGACGAGACGACGGTGAGCGTCCCGTCGGGCGTGACACGTACGACGCGGCCCGCTGCATCCGTTCGCTCCACCACCAGAGCGTCGGCGCCTAGCCTTTCGAGGTCGTACACCGGGCCGAAGCTTGCCGCCGCGGTGCGGCGCCCGTCGGGCCCGTAACGGACGAGGTCGTGCGGTCCGAGAGGATGGGAATCGCGCGCCGACACCACCCACAGACCGCCGTCGGCGGCACGCTCGAGCTCGACCGGGCTCGTGAGCTCGATGCGTTTCGCTTCGAAGAGGCCGTCGTCGAGTCCGACGACGGCGTCCGCGTCGCGATCGGCGACCCACGTCGTCGGCGGTCCAGGTTCGAACTCACCGCCGAGCGGCGGCGCGGTGCGCCAGGCGAGGGCGATCCCCGCTCCGAGGGCCAGAGGTGCGCCGTGCGAGACCAGGATCGAGAGCGCGGTGCGCACGCGCGCACTCCGATCGGACGGGAGCGTAGCGATGTTTTCCACGCGGGGATCGACCGCTCGAGCCCGTCAACGGTTGCACGCCTCTTCGCGAATTCCCGCGCGTTTCGGCGGACGCGCGGAATCTCGAGATCGACCGCAACCTGCGCGAGCTCGATCGATCGAACCTACGCGCGCGGAACTCCGACGGCGAAGGTCGACGTCACTGCGCGCCGGAGCCGACCGCGGGGGTCGGCAGAGGATTGAAATGGTAGAGCACGACGTACACGAGCACGCCGGTCACGGAAACGTAGAGCCACACGGGGAACGTCCACTTCGCGAGCCGGCGATGCGCGTCCCAACGCTCGCGGCGCGCGAGCCAGATCGTCCGCAGGATCATCGGCAGATTGACGACCGCGAGCAGTGTGTGCGACCCGAGCAGCGCGAAGTACGCCGCTCGCGCGAGGCCTTGGCCGTTGAACTTCGTCGGCGAGCCGCGCGCGATCGCGAAGTGATAGTAGAGGTAGCACGCGAGGAACGCGGCGCTCGTCGCGAACGCGGAGTACATCAACCGTTCGTGCAACTCTCGGCGTCCGCGCTTGATCGCGACGAACCCCACCAGGAGCAAGACGGCGGCCGTCCCGTTGAGGCACGCGTTGAGCAACGGGAAGTTCATTCGTTCACGCCTCCGAGCCAACGGGCACGCTCGAGCGCAGCGCGCGCGCCTCCGATTTCGGTGCCCGAGTAGTACCCTGCGATCCGGCCGTCGCGGTCGACCACCACCAACTTGGTGGAGTGCGCGACATGCTCGCCCACCGGCGCAGTGCCCGGCGCCGCGCGCTCGATCGGCAGCGAGAAGCTCGAACGCAGCAGCGCGTCGATCTCGGCGCTGTCACCGGTCAGGAAACGCCACCTCGTCGTGTCCGCGCCGAGTCCGCGTGCGTACTCGGCGAGCACGGCGGGCGTGTCGGTCGCGGGATCGACGCTCACCGAAAGCAACCCGACTCCCTCCGCGGGCAACTCGGGCTGCAAACGGCGCAGGTTCTCGACGATCGTCGGACACGGACCGGTGCACGTCGTGAAGACGAAGCTGACGATCCACACGCGTCCCTCGAGGTCGCGGCGAGTCACCTCGTGCGCGGCGGAATCGACCAGCCGGAACTCGGCCAACGTCCCGAACCGATCGGGCGCCTCTGCGCGGGCCTCGAGCGTCGCGGGCGCGTCACCTTGACTGCACGCGTTCGTCGCAGCGGTTCCGGCGACGGCAGCGAGGACGAGCACGCTCGCGCGTGCGCGGAAGGCTCGCCCGTGGGCCGACCGAGACCGCATCAGAAGAACGGGTAGAGCTCGACGACGGGCCGCAAGAGCGGCAGGCCGAACACGATCGGCAGGTAACCGAGCGACGTGTACAGGAGGACCCGAGCGCGCAAGCTGGTCTGCCGCTGCGCGAACGCGGCGGCGGCGCCGGCATAGACCAACGTCAGCCCGAGCGCGAGGCCCGCGAACAGAGCACCGGCTTGGCCGTGCAGCGCGGGCAGGATCGAGATCGGCAGGAGCAGGAGCCCGTGCACCAACGCCTGCCGTCCGGCCTGGCGCTCGCCTTCGGGCGTCGAAGGCAACATGCACAGCCCGGCGCGCGCGTAGTCGTGGCGCCAGAGCCAGGCGATCGCCATGAAGTGCGGGAACTGCCAGACGAAGAGCAGCCCGAAGAGCCAATACGCCCAGCCTTCGACCGACCCGGCGAGCGCGGCATACCCGACGAGCGGCGGCATCGCGCCAGGCAGGGCGCCGATCACGGTGTTGAGCGAGGAGACGCGCTTCATCGGCGTGTAGACGAGCGCGTAGCCGACGAGGGTCGCGAGTCCGAGCAACGCGGCGAGCACGTTGAAGCGCAACGCGAGTCCGAGCGTGCCCGCCGTGGCGAGCGCGGTCCCGAAGAACAGCGCGTCGCGCACGCGCATGCGCCCGGCGGCGAGCGGTCGGTCGGCGGTGCGTTCCATGCGGCGATCGGTGTCGCGTTCGAAGATCTGGTTGAAGACGCTCGCACCCGAGCCGAGCAAGAGCACCCAGACGCCGACTTCGGCTGCGCGCCACCAATCGATCCCGCTTGGACCCGCGGGTTGCGCGAGGGCCGCGCCGACCAAGCCGGCGTACCAGACGAACGCGCCGATGCGCGGTTTGACGAGCGTCGCGACGTCCGCGAGCAGGCCGGGCCGCGCGCTCGCGGCGGACAGCTCGACGGCTTCGAATCGTTCGCCGGGCAGCTTCATCGCGCGCGCTCCGCGGCTCGGGAGTCCGACGCCGGCGCGGAGCCCGACGCCGCGGCGCTCGCCGGACCCTGCGCCGCGCGCGTCGCCCACATCGCGACGGCAACGCACCACGCGAGCAGCAGTCCGCCGCCGATGACGTGGCCGGTGGCGACGAGCCACTGGAAGAACCCGACGTTCGTGGGATCGGCGGCCATCCAAGCGAGCAGGCCGAGCACGATCTGCAGGACCAGGATCGCGAGCAGTCCGCGAGCGAGCGCAAGCCACGGCGTTCCCCGCGTCACGGCCGCGAGCCCGAACACGCGCAACGCCAGCGGCAACACGTGGCCCAACACGACGAGCGCACCGGCGGCGTGGATCCAGAGGCGGAGCGCGACGTCGCCCTCCAAGCCGGTGCGCAGCGCGTGGCGATACCACGCACCGAGGCCGATCTGGAGGAACACGACGAGCGACGCGAGCTTCGCGAGTCGGCCGACCTTCGACGCCGCGGCGAACGGCGCGTCGGACCACGTGCGCCAACGCGGCGATTGGTGGACGAACGCCGCCGCCATGACGGCGATCACGAGCTGCGAGAACACTCCGTGGACGAACGCGAGCTCCGGACTGTTGTGATCGACGCGCAAGCCGCCGAGCACGCCCTGGACGCAGATCGCGAGCAACGCAGCGAGCATCCAGCCGCGGGCCGACCGCCGCGAGTCGCGGCGCCACGTGACGATCACGGCCGCGATCATCAGGAAGCCGAGAGTCATCCCGATCAACCGGTGCGAGTGCTCGACGAACGTGCCGAGGTCGCGGAACCACTTGTCGATCGGGAAGAACGGCATGAACGTGCCTTCGGCGTTCAGCCAACCGGTGACGGCCATCCCTGCGCCGAGCGTCGTCACCGAGCCGCCGAACACGAAGAGCGGCGCGAGCACGACCAACGACGCGACCAGGAGTCGCCGCGGCCACGGGCTCGGCGAGTCGGACGCGGCGCCGACGAAGCCACGCGTGTCGCGCGGGCCGCCGACACGCGTTCGCGCGTCGGAAGTTGCGGTTTGGGGCATCAGGGGGAACGGAGTCGAGTACGGGCCGCCGCGAGCTCGCACGGCCGAATTCGAGGCCGCGCATGATAGTGAAAACGCCCTGCCTCGTCCCCCCGCGCGGCGCCCATTCGCCGAGCGCCGCCGCGGAATCGTCCGCGCACGGGATCACGCGGCGAGAAGCGGCGCCCCCGAGCGCGAAACCGTGGAGCGTGCGGCGTCAGGGTCACGCGCCGCTGCACGATCGGCGCGGCCTTTCACGCCGGGCGTTCAGACGCGATCGTTCCCGCGCGGCGGACCCGACGCGCCGGCCCTCACGCTCCGCTCGGCACGTGCGCTCGCAGCACGCGAACGCGTCGATACGCCGGGCTCCGACTCGGTGCAACCGGCTCCGCCGCGGTGCAACCGGCTCCGCCGCGGTGCGACGGGCTCCGCCGGTGCGCAACGGGCTACGCCTCGGGCGCACGCTCTGCGTCGGCGCGCAAAGCGCGGAGCTCGCGGTTCCACTCGAGCAGACCGACCAAGAGCCCGAGCAACGCACCGACGAACAACAGCCCGCCGCGTTGATCGGCCGGCGTGCCGGCATCGGCGAGCAGCGCGACCGGCACGGGCCCCGCGACGAGGCCCGCGACGGCGAGGCCCCAGCGACGAGCGCCGGAGATGCGCACGAGACCGAGCACGGCCGCGGCGTAGAGCGCCCCGAGCAAGGCCAACGCCAACGGATGAGGCGCGTCCTCCGCGAGCAATCGGCCGGACACGAACGCGAGCGCGCCGGCGTACATCGCCGTGCCGAGCCCGCGGGTCGCACGCCGCAGCTTCTCGCGCCAAACGCTCATTCCGCGCGCTCCTCGCCGAGGCTCCACACGTCCGGCCAGTCGAGCACCAAGCGTTCGAGCGCGAGCTTCGGCCGCGGCGCGGCGGCGAAGAGCTCTTCGATCGGCCGTGAACCCGACCGCGCGCCGCTCCACGCATCTGCGAGCGCCAGCGCGACCAACGCCGCCGCGGCGAGCGTCGCGGCAGCGACGGCGCGGCGCAGTGGCTGCGCTCGCGACGAGCCGGCACGCGACGTCGACGGCGCTGCCGCGCGCGCGAGCGAGACTTCACGTCCGCCGACGGCCGACCGCTCGCGCGCCGCGGCGTCGTCCGCCGAGCCACGCGGCGCGCGCGCTTCGGCGAGTCGCGCCGAGAGACCATGGGTCCACCACGCGAAGGACGCGTCGTCGACACGAGCGCCCGCGGCGAACTCGCGCCGCCACGCGCGGCGAGCCGCGAGCTCGCGTGCGCACGGCCCGCAGACCTCCAAGTGGCCGCGATCGCGCGCCTCTTCGACGGCGGAGAGCTCCTCTTCGAGCAACGACTCGAGCCTCGCGCGGACCCGCGCACACGAAACGGACTCGAGCGCGCTCATTCGTCCTCTCCGAGCTCGCGCCGCAGCGCGCGCACCGCGAGATGGAAGTGCGCGCGAGAGTTGTCCTCGCGAATCGAGAGCAGCGCAGCGATCTCGGCGTGCGAAAGCTCCTGTTCGACGCGCAAGAGGAAGATCTCGCGTTGGCGCTCCGACAGCCGCGCGAGCGCCGAGCGGGCCCGCGTCGCGGACTCGTCGCGTTCGAGCGCCGAGCCCGGAGTCGAGACGTCGTCGCCGATGCACTGCCCGAGGTCGGCGTCGAACTCGTCGGACAAATTCGCAGGCGCGAAGCGAGCGCGGCGAAAGCGTTGGCGCAACACGTTGTGGGCGATCGAGATCAACCAGGCACGCAACCGCTCGGCGTCGCGGAGCTCCGCCAGGCCTTCGAACGCGCGCACCCAGGTCTCCTGGAAGACCTCGCGCGCCTCCTCGCGGTCGGCGAGCTTGCGCTCGATCCACGCGGCGAGCGCGGGACCGTGCCGCGCCACCAGCGGCTCGAACCGGTCTCGCTCCCCCGCCAGGACCGCCGCGACGAGTTCGCGATCGCTGTCCAAGGCTTGGTCGGAGTCCGCGCCCGTGCGCGGCTCGCACGGCGGTGGCGCGACCCTCCGTTCCGTGAAGGTCGGCGCTCGAAAAATCACGCCGGCCCCCGACGGACGCGACGCCGAGCGGTACGGCCGGCGCCCGGGCCGCCTATGCTGTCCGTCCCTCGCGCGCGCTCCCATCGTGGGACGCGCCTGCGCGAGGCTCGCCAGACCATTCCGAGCCGTGTGGCTCGTTCCCCGCTCTTCGAACGCCGCCCTTTGAAACGCTCCGTCCTCGCCTCCCAGCTCGCCGCCCAAGGCGCCCAAATCGTGGGCGACGGCACCGTCCTTTTCTTCCGTGACGTGCCCGACGAGTACCGCGCGGCGCTCGACTCCGCTTGGCTCGTCGACCTGACCGATCGGGGGCTCGTCGAAGTGCGCGGCGTCGACGCCGTCGCGTTCCTCCATCGGCTCAGCGCGAACGAAGTGCGCAACCTCGCGGTCGGCACGAGCTCCGCGAACCTCCTGCTCGACGCGAAGGGCAAGGTGCGCTTCCAGTTCGACCTCGCGCGAGTCGCGGATGACGCGCTCGAACTGACGACCGAACCCGGTGACGCGCCCGAGCTCGTGAAGGCGCTCGACACCTATCACTTCGCGGAGAAGCTGACGCTCGCCGACGCGACCGAGCGGCACGCGCCGCTCGCGCTCGCGGGGCCCAAGGCGTTCGAGCTCGCGCGTCGGGTCCTCGGCGACGGACTCGAACTCGCCGACGGTGCCCGAGCGCGGGTCGCCTTCGAGGACGGACACGTCGTCGCGACCCGCCGGCCGTACGCGGGCTCGGATGGACTCGCGCTCGACGCGGGACCGAAGCTCGCGCCACGACTGTGGGACGCGCTGCAGCGCGCGGGCGCACAACCGATCGGCCGCATCGTCGACGACATCCTGCGAGTCGAAGCAGGCGTCGCACGCGCCAAGGTCGACGTCGACGAGACGATCTACCCGCAGGAAGCGCGGCTCGAGCGCGCGTTCAGCCTCGACAAGGGGTGCTACATCGGGCAGGAAGTCGTCGCGAAGATCGACACGTATGGCGGGCTCAACAAGCGGCTGGTGGGACTGCGCGTCGCGAGCGACGAACCGCTCGCGCGCGGCACGCGTCTCTCGCGCTTCGACGACGGCGAGTGGCGCGACCTCGGCGTGGTCACGTCATGGGCCTACTCGTTCGCGCTCGACACCGGGCTCGTGCTGGCGTACGTCAAACGACGCCACCAAACGCCGGGCATCGAGTTCCGCGTCGGCGACGGTCCCGTGACGGCGACGATCGTCGCGCTGCCGGTCCGGGCACACGCGCTCGCGCCGCTCGGCGCGAACGAGTGATCACTCGAGCGGTTTGAACTCGCGCGGCGTGCCGCGGAACGCCGCGAGCTCGACGCCGACGTCCAGTTCGATCGGTCCCACGGGCACGACGCCGCGGATCCAGATCGGCACTCCGGTGGCGGCCTCGACCCAGATCGAGAGTTGGCCATGGATGCCGAAGAGTCCGGAGAAGTCCGACTCGTCGCGGCCGGTCTCGGTCTTCGGCACGCGCGTCTCGAGCGTGATCTCGTAGGCGTCGAACTCGCCTGCGGCGACTTCGATGCGCTTCTTCGACTTGCCGCGCTTCAGGTGCACGTCCCAGAGTTCGTCGCGGTCCATCAACTGGAAGTCGGCGGACTCGCGGCCTTCGAGCACCATCGCGCGAGCGACGTACACCGCGGTCAACATGTCGACGCACGCTTCCGGCGCGTCGCGCGTCACCGGGTCCTTCCAGATGCGGTGCTCGGGCCGTTTGCAACCCTCGCAGTGCTCCGCGTCCTGCCACGCCCACGTCGGTTCGACGAAGTGAGACTTCTGCGTGCACTTCTTGCAGTGCGTGTCGCGCCGGTACACCGAGACGAACTTGCCGTCCTTGTAGCCGAGCGAGACTTCGCGCTTGCGGTTCTCGGTGCCGCTCTGCGTCGAACGATGCAGGATCGCCGGGAACGCCTGCGGCAAGTGCGCGGTCGTGATCAGCTCGTCGAGCGTGTACACCGCGTACTGACCTTCCGCACGCGCCGACAACACGGCTTGGTCGCCGCTCGCGGCAGGCGCGGCGCTCGCGAGCAAGAGCGGCGTCGCGCGGAACGGCTCGACCTTAGACGTGATCGTCACCTTGCCGACGTCCGGGCTGATGATGCCGAGGTTCAAGATCACTTCGTACACGAGCTTCTCGTCGCGAGGCACGACGAACGAAGGCAGACCGCGCGCGACGATGCGGAACGGTTCGTCGGGATCGACCGCGAGCCGCGCGCGCGTCGGGTCGACGACCGTCGCCGCTTGGACGCCGTTGGGTTCGGCGCGCGGGCCTTGCGCCGCGCTCGTCGGACTCGCGACATTCGGTTCGCGCGCGGCACTCGACGTCGGTTCGACACCGGTGGACGGAGAGACGCCGGGTTCTCCCGGCGACGTGGCGGGCACGACGGCCGAGTTCGCGGCGCCTTGCGACTTCGCCGCCGAGAAAGGCGCCGAGGAGGACGCCGGGGCGGCCGCTCCAGCAGGGACTCGAGCGGGATCCGCGCCCGGGCTCGAAGCCAGCTCCGGCGTGGACTGCGACGCGGGCTCCGGCGCTTCGGTGGTAGCGGCGAATTCCGTTTCGAGCGCGACCGGATCGTGCTCGGCGCGCAACCCCGACGACGAACCGAAACACGCGAGCGAGAAGAGCGACACCGGCACGACGCAGGAGAACAGCATGGCGAAACGGAGCCGCGCGAGGCTCGGCACGGAACGGCGCAAGGAGATCGACGGCGCTTTCATCGGACGGAACGAGAGGGATCGACTTGCGCGGGTCCGCGGCGGCGCGCCTCGATGCGACGCTCGGCTTCGCGCACCGCGACGCGAGCCGGCGGCGCGCTCTCTTCGGCCGCGAGCCGCAACACGTGACTCGCGACGCGACCGACCCGTCGACCGATCGCGTCGACGCTCGTGCGCTCGCCGGTGAGGTGGAAGTTCGCTCCGCGGATCAACGCGCCTGCGTTGATCACGAAGTCGGGAACATACAGGATGCCTCGCTCGTGTAAACGATCGCCGTGCAAGGGCCGCGCGAGCACGTTGTTCGCGCCACCGGCGACGATCCGACAGCGCAAGCGCGTCAACGTCAGGTCGTGCAGGATCCCGCCGAGCGCGCACGGTGCGAACACGTCGCACGGCGGGTCGTACTCGTGCGACGGATCGACGAGTTCGAGGTCGAGCTCGCGCACGACGGCGGCCGCGCGTTCGGGTTCGATCTCGGCCGCGAGCACGCGCGCCCCGGCGGCGACCAACCGCCGCGCGACGCCGGCGCCGACTTCGCCGAGCCCTTGGACGACCACGGTGCGGCGCGGCCAGTCGAGCTCGCCGTCGAGCAGCTCGAGTGCGGCCTCCATGCCTGCGATCACGCCGGCGACCGTCGATTCCGCGAGTTCGCCCGGACCGCTCGGACCAGGATCGGTCGCGAAGCGCGTGCGCTCCGCGAGGCACGCGAGCTCGTGCGGCCCGGTGCCGACGTCGGGCCCGGTGTAGAAACGACCCGAGAACCGTTCGACGACTTCGCCGACGTGCCGATAGCCTTCGTCGACGTCGAGATCCGGGCGATCGAGGATCACGAGCTTCGCGCCGCCGCAATCGAGTTCCGCGAGGGCCGCTTTGTACGTCATCGCGCGAGCGAGCCGCAGCACGTCGCGCAAGGCCTGGTTCTCGTCGTAGTACGCCCAACGTCGCACACCGCCGAATGCCGGCCCGCACGACGTGTCGTGGATCGCCAGGAAGCCGCGCAGGTTCGAACGCCGGTCGTGCAGCGCGACCACTTCCTCGAAGCCTTCGCGCGCCATCGCATCGAGGATGTGCACGCCCATGGAGCGTCCAACTTAGCTCGTTTTCGTCGCGAACGCAGGGGCGAGCTCGTCGCGAACGATGCGAGCGGCGCGCGCGAGCTCGGCGGCTCTCGAGAATCCGCACGGCCGAGGTCGGCGCGAGCCCAGCGTCGAGCGACCGCTATCGAGCTCCTGGCGCCGAGCCACGGGCGTCGAGCCATGGGCGTCGAGCTACGGGCGGACCCGCGGCCGTTCGGACACTAGACTCCGCGGAAGAAATGCAGTCCAGGAGCGTCACGCCGCCCATGCCGAGTCCCATGCCGCGAGCCATAGTCTTTCGTTTCCGCCCCGCGCTCGTCGCCATGGTCCTTTGGGCGCCGCTCGCGGCGTGCTCCTCGACGCGTTCCGACGCCGACGCTCCGAAAGCCGAACCGTACGACCCGAGCTGGGAGCAGTCGGGCGCGCCGGAGCCGATCGGCAAGCTCCTCGCCGGCGTCGACATGACACTGCGTGCATGGACCAAGCTCGTCTTGAGCGCGCAGACGGAGGAAGAGCGGCGGCAGGCTCGCGGCCTCGAGCTCGACTTGATGCGCCGGGTGAGGCCCCGCCTCGCCGAACTGATCGCGGAGCTCGAGACCGGACCGCCCGCCAATCGCATCCCGGCAGCCGCCGCGCTCGGATTCACCCATGCGCCGGAGGCCCAGAGTCCGCTGCTCGCGGCGCTCGCCGACACCAACCGGGACGTCGTCAACAACGCGCTGATCGGCCTTGCGGTGCTCCAGCGCGCCGACACGCCGCTCGTGACCCTCGAAGCGCTGCTCGTCGACCATACCGATTCGTTCGTGCGCTCGAACGCAGCCTGGGCGCTGCGTTCGTTGATCGAAGCCGGCGCCGACGGCACGACCAGCATTGCGCCTGCGAGGCTCGCGCTCTCGGACCCCGAGCCGTTCGTGCGCGCCCAGGCGGCCCTGCTGCTCGGCACGCAACACGATACCGAGTCGGTCGCGACGATCGGGGAGCTCGCGCGCGAGTCGACGCCGTTCGTGGTGCTCGCGGCGACGGAAGCGCTCGCGCGCATCGGCACGGCGGAACCCCACGCGAAAGGCGCGGCGGCCCGCGAGCTCGTGCGCGCCTTCGAGAAGGCCGACGACAAACTCCGCGGCGCCGTGCAGCGCGCGCTGATCCGGCTCGCGGGCGAGAACCGCGGCGCCAAACTCGAGGATTGGGTCGAGTGGGCGCGCAAACTGCCCTGACGACCGCCGTGCCGGCGTCTGGCAGAATGGGTGCGTGAGCTCCCCCCGACGCACCGTCTCCGCCAAGGCCCTCCGATTCGAAGAATCCGTCATCCGCGAGATGTCGCGGGTGTGTGCTCGCGAGAAGGGCATCAACCTCGCGCAGGGCTTCCCCGATTTCCCTGCGCCGCAAGCGATGAAGGACGCGGGGTGTCGCGCGATCCAAGCGGACATCAACCAGTACGCCGTCACCTGGGGTGCGCCGAAGCTGCGCTCGGCGATCGCGCGCCGGACCGAGAGCTACAACCGCATCGCGGTCGATGCCGACCGCATGGTCACCGTGTGCTGCGGCGCCACGGAAGCGATGATCGCGACGTTGATGGCGGTGCTCGATCCGGGCGACGAAGTGATCGTGTTCGAGCCGTTCTACGAGAACTACGGACCCGACTGCATCCTCTCCGGCGCCGTGCCGAGGATGGTGAAGCTGCGCGGCCCCGACTGGGCGTTCGACGAACGAGAGCTCGAGCGCGCGTTCGGTCCGAAGACCCGCGCGATCATCGTCAACACCCCGCACAACCCGACCGGCAAGGTGTTCACGCGCGTCGAGCTCGAGATCATCGCGAAGCTCTGCCAACGCTGGGACGCGCTCGCGGTCACCGACGAGATCTACGAGTACATCCTGTACGACGGTGCCGAGCACGTGTCGCTCGCGACGCTCGAAGGCATGGCCGACCGCACGATCACGATCAGCGGCCTCTCGAAGACCTGGAGCGCGACCGGATGGCGCATCGGCTGGGCGATCGCCCCGCCCGAGATCACGTCGGGGATCCGCAAGGTGCACGACTTCCTGACCGTCGGCGCACCGGCGCCGCTGCAGGACGCCGCCGCCGACGCGCTCGACTTCGGGTCCGACTATTTCCGCCGGCTGGCGACCGACTATCGAGAGCGCCGTGATCTGCTCGCTTCGGCCCTGGTCGAGACGGGCTTCGGGCTCGTGCCGCCGCGCGGGGCTTACTACATCATGACCGACGTGTCGCGCTTGACCGAGCTCGACGACGTGCGCTTCGCGATGCAGCTCGTCGCGCAAGGCGGCGTCGCGACGGTGCCCGGCTCGAGCTTCTTCCTCGATCCCAAGGACGGTCGCACGATCGTGCGCTTCTGCTTCGCGAAGAAGCGCGAAACGCTGGATGCGGCCGTGCGCGTCCTGCGCGAGCGACTCGGAGTGCGCAGGTGATCGCAGCGCTCGTCCTCGCGTGCGCGCTGCTGCAAGGCGCGGACGAGCTCGAGAAACGCGCGCCGATCGCGCACGTCGCAGGTTTCGAGTCGATCTCGCAAGTGACGTTCGCGGCGGATCCGGCGCGTCCGCACCGCCTGGTCGCGACCCACGTGTTCCCGGGTCGCACGAAGTGGTTGTTGACGCTCGCCGCGGAACCGAACAAGGCCCGCTCGGCCTTCTATCGCTCGGGGAAGAGCTGGCGCGCCCTCGACGAAGGAGTCGTCGCGTCGCGAGAACTCGGTGGCGACGAGCGCAGTCAGCTCGCGCATTTCTTCTCGCTCCGAGAGGCGCTCGTACTCTGGCCCGATGGACGCGCGTGGACCGGCGACGGGAGCTCGCGCCGGGCGACCGTCGAAGGCGGCACGCTCGTCGCGGAGCTCGGCGCCGAGTCGCTGCCGACGCGGATCGCATGGCACGACGGGACCGATGTCGAGCTCGAAGCGTTGCGCGAGATCGTGTGGCGCACCGAACCGGTGCAGAACGGCCGGCGGGCTCCGGCGAGCTTCACGCTCACGGCGCGTGGTGCCGCGGTGTGGCGCGAGACCGTACATTCACTCGATTTCTCGGCCGCCTACCTCGACAGCTTCTTCACGCCGCCCGATCGGCGCGCGGCGCAGACGGGGCAGAAGAGCGCGCAACACGGCGAGTGGGTCGAACTGCCGACGTGCGCGGTGCGCCGGCTCGCTTGCGAGTGCGAGCCCGACGAGCCGTGGAAGTCGCAAGTGACGAAGATCCTCGCGGCTCGTGAGGCCCTCGCGAAGGACCCGGCGCTCCGCGGCGTGGTGCTCGAGGACGCGGTCGAAGTGGAGCTCGACGCCTCGGGCCGACCGACCGCGGCGTACGCGCGCCTCGCGGATCCGGCCGCGGAGCTCCCTGCAGGCTTCGTGCGCCGGCCCGGCGCGAGCGCTCTCTCGCTGCGTTTCGCCCCGGAGCGATTCGCGCCCGAGCTCGCGCTCGCAAGACTCGTCGAACGCGTGCCCGCCGGAGCACGGGCGGGGCGAGCCTACGTCCGTATCGGCGCCAGCGGTCCGAACGATACGGCCCAACTCGTCCTCGCCGTGGTTCCGGCGGACTGAGCGGCGCGGCGCCGTGACTCTCGGTCCGCGTCGGGATCCGAGCGTGTCCGCGCTGCGCCGCGCTGTCCCCTGTAGGCTACCCAGGCCGCGTCGCGGGCCCCGGGACACCCCCTCCGAACACGTCAGGACGCACCTCTGCCGTCCGGCGGAATCGGCACCGCGTTTGCGGAACGACCGAGTCCCCCGCACCTTCGGAGTCCGACCATGCGTTCGCCGCGCACCTTTCGCTTCGCTCTGCTCGCCCTGATCGCGCTCGCCGCGCTCTCCACGGACGCGACCGCAGACCGCCCCGGACGGGGCTCGAACGGCAATTCGTCGGGCTCGCGGGGCAGCCAGTCGTCGGCGCCGTCACGCCCGGCGCCGGCCCCGCGACCGGCCGCGTCCCGGCCGTCTGCGCCATCGCGGCCGTCGGCGACGCCGGTCTCCCGGCCGAGCGCCGCGCCGCAGGATCGCGGGTCGCGCGGCTCGCAACAGCCTGCGCAGTCGCCGCAAGCGTCGCGACCGGCGCAAGCGTCGCGACCGGCGCAGGAGTCGCGACCGGCGCGCGAACGCGACCGCGATACGCCCCCGCCGAGCCGCGATCGCTCCGACCCGACGCCGTCGCGTCCGCGCGATGACGCACCGAGCCCGCGAGGCTCCGACGCTGGGTCCACGCGCAGCCGAGGCAACGACTCCGACTACACACCTCCGACGCGCGACGACGACCGCGACACGACGCCGCGCGGCACACGCAACTCACCGCCCGTCGGCACCGGCGGCTCGGGCAACGCGAACGACACCGACAGCGGGCCGCGCAACACGCGCGCGCGCTCGGCCGAACGCCGCGACGAACCGCCCGCGACCAGCGGCCCGGGATCGCGCGCTCGTTCGCTTCCGCCGAGCGACCGCGACGGCCCCGACCGGCGCGGCGGCGCGGAAGCCGGCAGCGACGACGCGGGAGGGATCCCCGTGATCCGTTCCGCGCCGCGGCGTTCGACGTTCCCGAAACTCACCGACCGAGACGACACCCGCGGCAACGAACAAGCACCGTCGGCGCGACGTCGCGCGGCGAACGCGATCGAAGAATCCGCGACGCGCCGCCGCTCACCGGCGGCCGAATCCGAAGTGCCGAAGACGCCGATCGACCGCAAGAGCATCCTCGAACGCTACGACCGCGCCCGCGGTGATCGCGACGAAGCGAAGACGAGGGATCACGCGTCGGACGCGCCTGGCAAGCGCATCAAGAACGCGCGCGAAAAGGCCAAATCGGCCGACGCGCTCGAGAAGCGCGTGAAGAACGCGCGTGAACTCGAACGCAACGACCCCGAGCGCATCCGCAATGCGCGAGACCAGCACCTCGAAGCGACTCATTCGCTGCGCGATCTCGCGTACCGCTACCCGGAACGCGCGCGCAAGTACGAACAGGCAGGCCGCTCGATCTCCCACGGCAAGGACGTCAGTTGGCGCACGGGCTACGGCTCGGCGCTCGGCTGCACGACCGGCTGGTGGTGGTTCGACTGGTGCCCGAGCGCCTGGTACTGGAACGGCTACGAAGACTGCGGCTTCTACTGGACGTGGTGGTGGAACGGCTGCCATCCGTGGAGCAACTGGTATTGGTGGGGTCACCCGTACGGCTACTCGTGCTGGTACGCGTGGGGTTGGTGGCCGACGAGCTACGGGTACTGGAGCTCGCCGTACTGGTACTCGGGGCCGACGTACTACACGACGGTGATCGAACGCTACTACGAGCCCGAGACGGTCTACGTCGAGCGTGAGCCCGCACCCGCGGACGTCGCCGAAGGCGAAGGCGTTCTCGATGCAGGCGCCGAGCCTCGTGACGAAGCTTCGGCCGGCGATCGCGCGCTGCTCGACTCGCTGCTCGCGCCGCAGTCGAAGGCGGAGCGCTCGTCCGCGTCGGAGGAGTACCTGGTGCTCGGCGACAACGCATTCGCGGACCGCCGCTACGGCGATGCCGTGCACTTCTATGCGAAAGCCGTCGAGTTCTCGCCCGACGACGGGATGCTCTACCTGATCCTGTCGGACGCGCTCTTCGCCACGGGGGACTACCACTACGCGGCTTACGCGCTGCGGCGTGCGCTCGAGCTCGATCCGACGCTCGCGTCGCTCAAGGTCGACAAGCACGACTTCTACAAGCACGATCGGCTCGAGTTCGATCGGCAGCTCGCGGTGCTCGAGCTCTACCTCCAGGACCAACCGAGCGACGACGATGCGCGGCTCGTGCTCGCGGCGAACTACTTGTTCGGCGCGCGTCCGGCCGCGGCGGTCGATCTACTCGACAAGCCCGAAAGCCAGAAGGTGCGCGCGGAGAGCAGCGCGCGGCTCGTCTACGAAGCGGCGAAGATCCTGCAGTACGGCGAGCCCGCGACCGGACAGAAGTAATCCGCTCAGTCAACGATTTCGCGCGGACCGGGGTCGCTCTGGAAGACCTCGATCCGCGCGGCTCGTTGGAAGCGCCGCTGGAACGCGGCCGAGACGCGTTCCGCGACTCGCGCTTCCGAACCCGCGCGCAACAGGATCACCACGCAGCCGCCGAATCCGGCGCCGGTCAGACGCGCGCCGAGCACGCCGCTCTCCGCGCGCGCCGCATCGACCAAGAGATCGAGTTCGGGCACCGAGACTTCGTACTGCTCGCGCAGCGATACATGCGTGTCGAACATCGAGCGTCCAAACGTCTCGAGGTCGCCGACGACCAGCGCGGCGCGTGCCGCGAACGTGCGCTCGACTTCGTGGACGACGTGGTGTGCGCGTCGGCGCAGCACCGGCTCGAGTTCACGGCCGTGGCGCTCGAAGACGGCACGCGAGACGTCGCGCAGACACGTCGCACTCGGCGCGAACGGCCGTAGGCCTTCGAACGCGCGCTTCGCTTCGGCGACTCGCTGGTTGAACGCGCCCTCGGCGAGCTCGCGCCGCACTCCCGTGTCGGCGACGGCGATGCGCACCTGCGCAGCGTCGATCGGCAAGTGCTCGATCGACGCGTCCTTGCAGTCGAGCCACAAGAGGTGCCCGGGGCGAGCGAGTCCGATCGAATACGGGTCCATGATCCCGCAATGCACGCCGACGAACTGCCGCTCTGCGCGCAACGCCGCTTCGACGCGGGCGAACGGCGTGAGCTCGAGTCCCCATGCCTGGTCGAGCGCAAACGCGGTCGCGACGCAGATCGACGCCGACGACGAGAGGCCGGCCCCGACCGGGAGATTGCCGCCGAACAGGACTTCGAGTCCGACGGCGCGAGGGCTCTCGCGGAAGAGCTCGAGCGCGACGCCGAGGGGATAGTCGACCCACGCGCGCAGCGCTGCGCTTGGAGCCGCGTCGAGTTCGATGCGGAACTCGCCGGGTTCCGTCGTCGAGCGCAGGAGCAGCGCTCGGTCCTTCCGCGGCCGCAGCGCAACGACCGTCCCGCGGTCGATCGCCATCGGCATCACGGGCCCGCCGTTGTAGTCGAGGTGCGCGCCCATCAGGTTGACGCGCCCCGGCGCGAAGAAGAGCCGCACGCGGCCACCCGAACCGTACGCACGCACGAACGCATCGTGGTGGCGCGCGCAAAGTTCGAGCAGCGCGCGGTCGGTCGGTTTCGCAGTCATCGAGCGCCGCGAGAATAACCGATGGCGCGCGCGAGGCGAACGTCGGTTCAAGCCGTGCGGGCGGGTCGCGCGAGCTCGACGAGCAAGACGAGCCAGAGCGGGATCCAAGCCAAAGCGACCACGTAGGGCGAGTAGTCCGGCAGACGGAGTCCGACGGCGGAGAGCAGCGGTGCGGCGAGGGCCCCATAGCCGAGCAACGCGAGCAGTGCCGCGACGAGGCGCATCGTCGCACGCGGACCCGGACGCCAGCACCAGAGGATCGGCAACAACGCGAGTACGCAGTAGTGCAGCCACACGAGCGGCGCGGCCGCGAGGACGAAGAGCAGCGCCGTCGTCATCAGAGTCGCGGAATCGCCGCCGAGTTCGCGCAACCTCTCGACGAACGAACGCTCGCCGCGACCGAACGCGACCGCAGCGAGCCACGAAACCACGAGGACGCAACCGAGCACGAGCGAGATCCGATAGGTCGCCGCCGCGGCGTCGGGCGAACTCGCGCGATCGACGAACACCACGCTCGCCGAGTAGTTGCCCTCTCCAACCGAGTAGTTCGCGAGCTTCGCGCCGTCGGGGCCGGAAAGGAACCCGTACCACTCGCGCCACACGTCGAACGCGCCGCCGAGCGAGCCGGCGAAGTACGCACCGGCGAGGACCGCGCAAACCGCGCCCACGGCGACGCCGAACGCGCCGACCGCGGCCGCGCGGGCGAACCCGAGCGAGCTCCAGAGCGCCACGGCGCCGAGCGCCGCGATCGGCACCAGATTCGGCTTGAACACCACGGCGACGGCGAGCAGACACGCGTACCCCGCGCCGAGCCATGGACTCCGCGTGCCACGAACCCGGTCGGCGAGCGCGATCGCGACGACACAACCGAGTAGTTGGAACGCGTTGACGTTGCCGACGGCAAGGTCACTGTGGAAAGGTTGGAAGAACGCAGGCGTCGCCGCGGCGAACGCTGCGGCCGCGCCAGCGTCGATCCCGACGCGCCGGCCGAACCAGAACACCGCCGCGACCAGACTCAACCACTGACCCGCACGAAACCACGCGTGCGCGTTCGAGTAGTCGAGCGGCAGCCACGCGAAGCAGACGTAGAAGAACGGCGTGCCGGTCGGATCGATGCTGCGCCGGTCGGCGTTCGCGAGGACGAGATGCTTGTCGTCGGACGCATCCGCATGCGCGTTGAGCACGCCGGCGTAGCGCGGTCCGTTCGCATACGGACTGGCCAAGTGCTCGTCTCCGGCGAACGCACGCGCCGCCGGGATGCCCCAGTAGTGGTAGAAGTCGATCCCGCGCTGCATCCCGAAGGACTGCACGACGACGCCCGACGACAGCAGGGCGAGGCAGAGCGCGAGCCACCAAACGAAGGTGCGCGAGCGTTGTTGTCGGCTGTCGCTCTCCACGGTGAGTCGCGCGCCATGCTAGCCCTGGGCGGGCCGCGGTCGAGCACGCCGTTCACCGCTCCGCTTCGCGCAGCCTGGCTTGACGCTCTCTGAACGGCTATCTTCCGCTCATGCGTTCGTTTTCCCTCGCCAGCGCGTGCGCTGCGCTGCTCCTGACGTCCGCGCTCGGCGCGTGCAGCAGCCTGACGATCCACCGCGACACGGAAACTTCCGGCCGCTTCGAATCGACCGGCTGGGCCGTGACGCTGATCTCGTTCGACATTCCGAAGTCGTCGAAGGACATCGCTCGCGAGAACGCGTCCGACTCACGACTGACCAATCTGCGCATCGACACCAACGAGACGACGCCGTACTTCGGGTGGTTCGACTGGCTGCTCGACATCGTCGGCGTGCGCTACACGAAGATCACGGGGACCTGGGGCTTCCCGGCCGGGAAAGAGTGAGTCGCACCCGCCACGCGAAGATCCAACCGAGGATCTTCCACGCGGCGCGCAGCGTCCCGACGAGGGTGCCGGTGATCTTGCTCTTGCCAATCCGCGGCCTGTACCGCACCGGCACTTCTTCGGTCGCGAGTCGCGCGACGTGCGCCTTGAGCTGCATCTCGACCGTCCAGCCGAAGTCACGATCGCGCATGCAGAGCCGCTTCAGCGCGCCGACGCGGATCGCGCGGAACGGCCCGAGATCCGAATAACGCGCGCCGAAGAAGAGGCGCATCAGGAAACACGCCAATCGGTTGCCGAACCACGCCTGCGGCAGCATCGCGCGCATGTCGGCTCCGCCTTTGACGCGTGAGCCGATCACGAACTCCGCGCGGCGCGCGAAGAGCGGCTCGAGTACGCGCGCGACGTCTTCGGGGTAGTCCGAGTGATCGGCGTCGAGGAACACGACGACGTCGTCGTCGTCGAGCGGCGCGGCGATCCGCGCGCTCGATTCGGAGTGTTCACCGAAGAGCGCGGCGAGTCCGGCGAGGCACGCGCTGCCGTAACCGCGGCGTCTTTCGGTCACGACGAACGCCCCACCCGCGCGTGCGACTTCCGCGGTGCGGTCGGTCGACCCGTTGTCGACGACCACGACCACGTCGATCACGCCCGGCGGGAGTTCGGCGAGCACCAGCGGCAACGCCGCTTCTTCGTCGAGCGCGGGGATCACGAGTCCGACTCGGCCGCGACGCGCGCTCGCTTCTCGGTTCGCCGCCACTACCGCACCGGGACGATCTCGCGCAGGCCAAGCAGCGCCGCGCTGACCGGATCGTAGAGCTCGCGCTCGACGAACAACGTGTGGAAGGACCATGCATCGGCGACGCACGCCGCGGCGATCAGGACGTACGCGACGCGGACGCCGTGGCGCCCGAAGCCCCGGACACCGAGTTCGAACGCGAACCACACGGCGAGCGCTCGCCACGCGACTTCGAGCGGCGCCAAGTAGCGGACGTTCTTCGTGAACAGCGCGAACACGAGCAACGCGAACGCGAGGAACGCGACGCAGAACACGAGTTCTCGCCGCCCGCGTCCGAGTCGCGCGAAGCACAGCCCGCCGATCGCGGCGCACGCCGCGAGCGTGACCCACGGCGAGAGCACGAGGAAATCGACGACGTAGCGGTACCACGGCCCGCCGCCGTAGCGCTGCGCGTATTCGTTCGTCGCGGGCGACTCGAGGATCACGCGGCCGAGTTCCACGACGCGTCCGAATCCGCCGGCGGCGAGCGCGAACGTCGCGCCGGCAGCGGCGAGCGGGACCGCGAACGCCGCAAGCGCGAGGCCCCACGGGAGCGCGCGCCGTTCGCTCCGCGTGAACCCGACGAGTCCGAGCGCGAACGCGGGCACGAAGAGCACGTGGTTCTCCTTCGCGACGAGCGCGGCGAACAGCGCGAGCGCGAAGAGCGCGGCGCCACGACGCGAGCCGCACTCGCGAACCCAACCGAGGAACGCCCAGAACGCGAGCACGAGCGTCAACGTGGCGAACGAGTCCATCAGTGCCCGCCGTGCGAGCCCCGAGCACAACGGCGAAGCCGCGAGCAAGGCCGCGAGGGCGAGCGCGCGGCGCGCGCCGAACGCGCGTCGCGCGCCGGCGAACGTCGCGAGCACGGCGCCGAGGTGCGCCGCGAGCGACAGTCGTGACAACGATTCGAAGCTCGCACCGAAGAGCTCGCTCCAACCCGCCGCGACGACGAGGTACAGCACGCGCAGCGGATTGGGGTAGATCTGGACCGCGGGGTCGGCGAGATAACGTTCGAAGAGCGCGGGGAACGCGTCGAGTCCTTGGGTCGAAAGCTCGCTCGCGTAACGCACGTACCACGCTTCGTCCGCGTTGGGCGCGTAGTGCACTCGCGCGAGCGTCGCGGCGAGGTATCCACCCCACCCGACGACGAGCAGCAGGCACGCATTCCACGCCACGAGCGCGCGAGGTTCGCGCTCGTCCGGTGCGTCGGCTGCGATCTCGTGCATGTGCGACCTACCATTCCGGCGCGCGCGCGCGCCGTCAAGCTCGAGCACGCGCTCGTCGCGCTCGACGAGTAGACTCTGCGCCGTGTCGTCGTCCTCCGAAGTCGCGTTCGAGGTCTCGAGTGCTCCCGCCGTGCAGGCTCGGCTGCTCGCGGGCCCACGGCGCAGGCGTACTCTCGCCGTGCTGGCGACGGTGCTGGTCGTGCTCGGCAGCCTCTGGAGCGGCGCGTGCGACGCGACCGAACCACCGCCGGCGACCGCGCGCAACGCGATCCTGATCACGTGCGACACGCTGCGCGCCGATCGCCTCGGGCTCTACGGCTACGAGCGACCGACGAGCCCGGAGCTCGATGCGTTCGCGCGCGACGCGTGGGTGTTCGACGCGGCGTATTCCTGCGCGCCGTGGACCCAACCCGCGCTGTCGAGCCTGCTCTCGGGTCGTCCGCCCGAAGAGATCGGCGTGGTACCCGGCAACACGAAACGCATGCCGAAGTCGATCGAGACGATTGCCGAGACACTGCGTGCGCGCGGCTTCGCGACTGCGGCGATCGTCTCGAACGGACTGCTGCGCACGCTGCCCGAGCGCATCGGGGAGCTCGGCGTCCAGCAGGGCTGGGATCGCTACGACGCCGACTTGACCGAGCGTGAGCAGAACCGCGTCGCGTACGAGCGCGACGCACGCGGCACCACCGACGCGGCGCTCGCGTGGCTCGAGAACCGCCCGAAGGACCGCCGCTTCTTCCTCTGGGTGCACTTCCAAGACCCGCACGGGCCCTACACGCCTCCCGACACGTTCGCGGCGCAGTTCGATCGGTCGCCGCAGAGCGAGGAGCGCTTGCCGTTCGGCAAGTCGCAACGTGGCCTGCGCCAGATCCCCCAATATCAAGCGCTCGCGGGCGAAGCGCGACCCGACGTCTACCGCGACCGCTACGACGCGGAGATCCGCTACTTCGACCTCGAGCTTGGGCGTTTGCTGGCGGGTCTGCGCGCGGACGGTCTGCTCGACTCGGCGATCACCGTCTTCACGGCCGACCACGGCGAATCGCTCGGCGAACACGAGCAGTATTTCTGCCACGGCGAGAACGTGCATCGCGAGCAAGTGCACGTGCCGCTCGTCGTGCGCCCCCCGGGCGGGCTCCGCGATGCGCCCGAGCGCGACGCACGCGGGTTCGCACGCAGCTCGGCGCACGTCAACCACCTCGACGTCGCGCCGACGCTCTTCGCCGCGCTCGACCTCGCGTCCCCCAGCGGCTGGCGAGGCACGCCGTTGCTCGAGCCGCTGGCTCTCGCGCCGGAACGCCCGCTCGTGCAGTGTTTCGTCGCGCAACGCAAGAACGTGAGCGAATGGGCGATCGGCGACGGACGCTGGCGGTTGCTCTGGCGCGAGAACGAAGCCAAACGGCTGTACGACGTGCGCGCGGATCCCGGCGAGCTCCACGACGTGTCGAAGGCGCATCCCGACGTCGTCGAGAGGCTCGAACGCGCGTACGCCGAGTACGAGCGCTCGCTGCGCCCGCTTGGCGCCGGAACGGGCGCTGAGTCAGGCGTGGAAACGGAGCTCGACGAAGAGAGCTCGAAACGCCTCGAGGCGCTCGGCTACGTCGACTCGACACGCTGAGCCAGTGGAGCCGGCGAGGAAGAGCGCCGGCGAATGCGTCACTGCGTTCGACGCTCGACGTGCAGCACGTCACCGACGCGCACGAACACGTTGAACGTCGTGTCGCCGCGTTCGAACGCACGTCGGAGGTCGAGCTCGAGCACCCGCCGTTCGCCGTCGAGCTCGCGCTCGAGCGTGACGTGCGCGAGATCGGCCTCGCCCGCGAGCGGCTCGGCGCGCAACAGCACTTCGAGGGCGGTGCTGTCCTCCCGCCACGCCTGCGGGCCGGGTCGCGCGACGGCACCTTCGACGCGCACGCTCTGCGCCGGATCGGGCGTCGCGCGGCAGGCGCACAGACCGAAGAGACAAACTGCGACGACGTTGCGCATCGAGGACTCCATGGCGCCGAGGTTTGGCGCGGTGCCTTTCGAACTCGCGCGGAGTCTACCGCTCGCGCCGCGCGATCACCCAGCCGTATTCGGTCGCGAGCACCTCGGTCGGTTGTCCGAGCTGCGTCACGAAGACGACGTCGAGCCAATTCGGCACGATCGGCGAGCGCCGACGCACCCACCCCAGGTCGCCGCCGTGCGCGCGGCCGAGCGGATCGTCGTCGTGGAAGCGCGCGAGGGTCTCCATGTCCTCCCCGGCCGCGAGCCTGCGGCGCAGGTCCTCGGCGAGGATGCGCGCTTCGTCCTGATTGCGCCGCAGCGCCGGGCTCGCGCCTTTGGCGCGCGACCAAGCGACCGTCAGTGCGCGCACCCGGGCGAAGTTCGGCTCGCGCAGCGCTTCGGGGAACGTCGCGGCATCGAGTCGCTTCAACAGGTGCCAACCGATCGGCGTCTCGAGCGGCGGCGAGACCTCGCCGATCGCGAGCTCGAAGGCCGCCTTCTTGAGCAACGCATCCTGCGGACTGCGCTCGAAGATCCGGTAGAGCCCGCCGCGCTCCGCGCTCTCACGTTCGTCCGAACGTTCGCGAGCCAACGCGGCGAAGTCCGCGCCGGCGACCAGTTCGGCGTGCGCACGCTCGGCGCGCGCCCGAGCATCCGGCTGTTCGTTCGAGAACTGGATCAGCGCAACGGCAGCATCCCGCTCGATGCGTTGCGCGATCTGCAGGCCCGCGGACGTCTCGAGCACGGCGCTCGTGTCGCCGACCTGCGCTTCGAACAGGAACCGATCGAGCTCCTGGATCAACACACCCTGCGTGTACGTACCGAGCACGCCGCCGAACGGCCTGCTCGGCCCGGACGAGTAGCGCTCGACGACGGACTCGAACGGGACTCCGGCAAGCACCTCGGCTCGCGCGCGCTCGGCCTTCGCGCGTTCGGCATCCCCAGGTTCCGCACCGCGCGCCGCCGCCGCGACGACGATCACGCGCACGGCGCGCGTCTCGGGCGGAACGTCCTCGCGATAGACGCGCGGAAGGAGCAGTGATTGGAGCACCAGGACGAGAAGCAGCATCGTTCCCGAGTCTACCGGCCACCGACCGGCCTCCGAGGATACTGCCCCGCGTCGTTGCGCCGAAAATTCGGGCGCGGCTGAAACCAAAACGGGTTGTGGCGGTCTTTGTCTG
>JAKLKU010000001.1 GCA_023150475.1 Planctomycetota bacterium | reverse complement strand
GCGCGCGGCGCGAGCGAGCTCCCGTGCGGCGCGCGGAGCGACACGCGCCCGCCACGCGGCGCGCTCAACCTCCGCGAGTTCGTCGAGCCGGCGCGCCACGGCCGCTTCGACGCCGTCGGCGCGGCGCGAGCTCTCCGCGTCGTCGCGCGCCGCCCGCTCCTTGACGAACGCGGCCGGATCCGGCGCGACCCACTCGTCGGGGCCGCACGCGACGAGCGCGTCGCACCATGCGTCGAAGACACCGTTCCACGTGCGTTCACGATCCGCGTCGGGCACGGTGCCTTGGCGCAGCGCCGCGAGCGCCGCGTCGGCGTCCGCGAGCAGCTCGTTCGCGCGCGCGGAGAACTCGAACACGGCAGCGTTCGCGAGCTCACCTTCGCCGAACAGCGTCGCCGTGGCTTTGGGGGCCAGGGCGGGCGCCTGCGCCGCTTGCAGGGCGCAGGCGAGCGCGCAGAGTGCGAGGGCCGGACCCATGTGCACGAGCCTAACGCGTTGGAAGCGAGAGGGTGATCGTCCTCGCGCGGCGGCGCGGCGGCTCTTGGGCGCGGCGGCGCTCGGGCGTGGAGTCGGGGACGACGAACGCGGCTACTCGGCCGGTTCGAGCGGGTTCTGCGGCGTGCGCAGGAGGCGGCGTTCGCGCTCCTGGTAGATCGGATCGTTCTGCGCGCGCAGTTCGAGCCGGAGCGCTTCGTGGCGTGCGAGGTCGGTTTGTTCGCGAGCGAAGAGCTCTTCCTCCTCGCCGGCGAGCCGCGCGTGTTCGACGAGCGCCGGGACGAGGCCCAGCGCGACGACGTGCACGAGCACGGTGAGCGCCACCCACGCGGGCCACTCCTCACGCAGGCGCCGGAGCCACGGCCGGCGCGTCACGCCGTCGTTCGACGACGCGAGTTGCGGCGGACGGAGATCGAACTGGAGTTGGTGGGGGGACATGCGCTAGCCGTGCGAGTGGGTGCCGTAGGTGGCGCAGTCTCCGAGTTCTTCTTCGATGCGCAAGAGGCGGTTGTACTTCGCGACCCGATCGGAGCGGCACGGCGCGCCGGTCTTGATCTGGCCCGTGTTCGCGGCGACCGCGAGGTCGGAGATCGTCGTGTCCTCGGTCTCGCCCGAACGGTGGCTCATGATGCAACGGAAGCCGTTCTTGTGCGCGAGCGCGATCGTGTCGAGCGTCTCGGTCAACGTGCCGATCTGGTTCACCTTGATCAACACGGCGTTCGCGGCCTTGCGTTCGATGCCGAGGTGCACGCGGCGTGTGTTGGTGACGAAGAGATCGTCGCCGACGAGCTGAGCGCGGTGACCGAGCTTCGAGGTCAAGAGCTTCCAACCTTCCCAGTCGTCTTCGCTGAGTCCGTCCTCGATCGAGAAGATCGGGTACTTCTCGACCCACGCGGCGTAGAAGTCGACCATCTCGGCGGCCGAGCGCGGTTTCCCGTCGACCGTGTACTTGCCGTTCTCGAAGAACTCGTTCGACGCCGCGTCGATCGCGATCTTGATGTCGCTGCCCGGCTTGAAGCCGGCCTTCTCGCACGCGCCGAGGATCAATTCGATCGCTTCTTCGTTCGACTTCAGGTTCGGCGCGAAGCCGCCTTCGTCGCCGACGTTGGTGTTGTAGCCCTTCGACTTGCAGACGCTCTTCAACGCGTGGAACGTCTCGACGCCCATGCGCAGGCCTTCGGAGAAGCTCGTCGCTCCGAACGGCATGATCATGAACTCCTGCAAGTCGACGTTGTTGTCGGCGTGCGCGCCGCCGTTGACGATGTTCATCATCGGCACGGGCAGCACGCGCGCCATCGAGCCGCCGACGTAGCGATAGAGCGGCAAGCCGCACTCTTCCGCCGCGGCCTTCGCGACGGCGAGCGACGCGCCGAGGATCGCGTTCGCGCCGAGTCGCGACTTGTTGGCCGTGCCATCGAGCTCGACCAACTTGTTGTCGACCGAGGCTTGGTCGAGCGCCTCGAGTCCGTCGAGCGCGTCGGAGATCTCGCGCTCGACGTTCGCGACGGCGTTCTGCACGCCCTTGCCGGAGTAGCGCTTGCCGCCGTCGCGCAGTTCGCAAGCTTCGTGGACGCCGGTCGACGCGCCCGAAGGCACGGCCGCGCGGCCTTGTGCGCCGGATTCGAGGCGCACGTCGACTTCGACGGTCGGATTCCCGCGCGAGTCGAGGATCTCGCGCGCGTGGACGTAGACGATCTCGCTCATGGGGCGGAGGATAGCGGCGGAAAGCGCTCGTGGAAGCGCCGAGAAGTCGCATGCGGACCCTCCGCGCACTATCCTCATGGGCCTCCGAACCAGGGCGAACCTCGGCGCCTGGGAACCGAACGTGCGGCGCGTCTCCCTCCTCCCGAACATCCTGACGCTCGGCAACGCCTTCTGCGGCCTGTTGGCGTTGGCGAAGGCGATCGATGCGCTTGCGTTCAGCGCCGGCAACGCCGCGGTGTTCTACGACAAGCTCGAAGTCGCCTGTTGGCTCGTCTTCGCCGGCATGGTGTTCGACGCGGTCGACGGCAAGGTCGCACGGATGACCGGCGGCGCGAGCGAGTTCGGCGCGCAGCTCGATTCGTTCTCCGACGCGTTGACGTTCGGGTGCGTCCCACCGTTGCTCGTCAAAGTGCTGATCGAGCACGACGGCGCCCTGCACGGCTACGCGGGCAACCCGCGGTTGCACTTCCTGGCGGCCGCCGCATTCGCGTTGATGGCGATCCTGCGCCTCGCCCGGTTCAACCTCGAGAACGAACCCGAGGAGAAGGCCCACCAGAGCTTCAAGGGCCTGCCGACGCCCGCGGCCGCCGGCGCGGTCGTGTCGATGTTGCTCTTCTACCTGGCGATGCGCCGGCCGGAGCTGCAGGTCGACGAAGGTCGGCCGACGCCGCTCGGTCGGCTGCTCGCGCTGGTGCCCGACATCCACGTCGATCTGCCGGCGTGGTACCTGCCCGGGCTCGCGCTCGCCCTGCCGCTGATCGGCTTCCTGATGGTCAGTCGGGTGCCGTACGCGCACGTCGCGTCGCGGCTCAGCAAACGCGGCAGCTTCTTCGCGCTGGTCTGGGTCGTGTTCGCGGCGTTCGTGCTCTTCGCGGCGCCGGTGCCTGCGCTCTTCGTCGCGTTCAACGGCTTCGTCGTCTGGGGCGTCGTGCGGTGGCTCTTCACGCGGAAGAAGCGGGTCGCCGTGCCGGAACCCGACGACACCTTCACGAGCTCGCTGCGATGAGCGAGTCGGCCGGCGCGCCGCGCGCGCGCACAGAGGAGACACTCGCCTACGTCGCGTTCGGGTCGAACCTCGGCCCGCGCGAGGCCCACTTCGAGCGCGCGCTCGCGGCGCTCGCGTCCGCCCCCGGAGTGCGCGTGTTGCGCCGCTCGCGTTGGCACGAGACCGAGCCGGTCGGCGGCCCTCGCGGCCAGCCGCGGTTCTTGAACGGCGTGGTCGAAGTCGCGACGACGCTCGACGTGCGGACGTTCTTCACGCTGCTGCAGTCGCTCGAGCGCCGCGCCGGCCGCGACCGTGCGAGCGAAGTGCGCCACGGCCCGCGCACGCTCGATCTCGACCTGTTGCTCTTCGGCGAACGGCGGATCGACGAGCACGATCTCGTCGTGCCGCATCCGAGGATGGGTGAGCGCGAGTTCGTGCTCGCGCCGCTCGCCGATCTCTCGCCCGAACTCGCGCGCCGCCACACCCGGCGCGCCGAGGATCCCGTCCCCGGCTGACGCGCATTCCACCCACGACGATGCAGAGCTTTCGGGATCCGCGCGAAGCCTCCGCCCGTTGCCACGCGCTCGCCGCCGCGGGCCGGACGCTCGGCTTCGTGCCGACGATGGGGGCGTTGCACGACGGCCATCTCGCGTTGGTGCGCCGCGCGAAGGCGGAGTGCGGGACGGCAGTCGTCAGCATCTTCGTCAACCCGTTGCAGTTCGACGATCCGAAGGACTTCGAGCGCTACCCGCGTGACTTCGACGGCGACGCGCGGCTGCTCGCGGGGGCCGGTTGCGATCTCGTGTTCACGGGCGGGCTCGACGGGTTCTTTCCGGAAGCCGGCGGCGAGCGCGCGAGGATCCCGTGGCGCGAGCCGGGTCCCGCCTCGCTCGGACTCGAAGGCGCGCTGCGACCGGGCCACTTCCGCGGCGTCGCGACGATCGTCGCGAGGCTCTTCGAGCTCACGCGGCCGGCGCGGGCGTACTTCGGCGCGAAGGACTTCCAGCAGACGCTCGTCGTGCGCGAGCTCGCGCGCGAGCTCGGCTATCCCGAGATCGTGGTGTGTCCGACGCTGCGCGAACCGAGCGGGCTCGCGCGCAGTTCGCGCAACGAACTGCTCTCCGCGGACGAACGTGCGCGCGCCGTTGCGATCCACCGCGGACTCCTCGGTGCGCGCGAGCTCTGGCAGTCCGCACAAGAACGCCGGCCGGCTGCGCTGCGCGCGCCGATCGTCGCCGAGCTCGAACGCGCGGGCCTCGCGTTGCAGTACGCCGAGTTCCGTGACCCCGATCGTTGGACCGAGGCCGAGCCGATGGGGCCGCTCGAACGCGCCGTCGCGCTCGTCGCTGCGCGCGCGGGCTCCGTGCGGCTGATCGACAACCTGCGGCTCGACGGCGAGGTCGCGTGAAACCCGCGGGGCCGAACCTCGCCGGCGGCGGTTGGGTGCGTGCGCTCGCGCCGGCGAAGGTCAACCCGTACCTCGCGGTGCTCGGCAAACGCGCCGACGGTTATCACGAAGTCGACACGACGCTCGTCGCGCTCGATTGGTGCGACACGCTCGCCGTGCGCGCGAGCGACGCGCCCGGCGTCCGACTCGACCTCGCTGGCCCGTTCGCCAGCGCGGACGTGCCGCGCGACGGCCGCAACTTGGTGGTGCGCGCCGCCGAGCTCGCGCTCGCCGCAGCCCGCGGAATCGGCCGCGCACCGCGGGGGCTCGACCTCGTGCTCGAGAAGCACGTGCCCAGCCAAGCGGGCCTCGGCGGCGGCAGTTCCGACGCTGCGGCGGCGTGGCTCGCCGTGACGGCAATCTGCGGAATCGACGACGACACGCGCGGACGCGAGGCGCTCGCGACGCTCGGTTCGGATTGCGTGTTCTTCTTCGCCGCGCGCGCGACTGGCTATGCACGCTGCCGTGGGCGAGGGGAGCTCGTCGAGCCGCTGATCGCGCCTCGGCGAGAACGTTGGCTCGTCGTCGCGACACCGGCACAAGGTGCGCCGACGGCAGCGGTCTATGCGGCGTTCGCGCGGAACTTGAGCCCGGTGGAGACCGTCCCTATGGTTCCCCTTGACGCGCTCGAACTCGGGCTGGACGCGGCGCGCTCCGCGCTCTTCGCTCGGCTCGAGCCCGCTGCTCTTTCCGCCGTGCCGGCGCTCGCTGACTGGCGCCGCGTACTCGACGAAGTCGACTGCGAGCACTTCCGCTTGTCCGGGAGCGGCTCGAGCTTCTTCGGATTGTTCGACTCCCGCGACGCGGCCGAGGCCGCTCAGCGGACCGTCGCCGAAGCCTGCGCGCGCCGCGGGCTCGCGTGGCGGGCGCTGCGAGTCGCGACGTTCGCTCGCCACGGTGCGCGCCTCCTCGCTGGCGCGTGACGCAGGCTTGCGCGCGGCGCCCCGAGCGTGTTCCGACACGCCCGGCGAGAACACGAGACTGCGTGGACCGTCGCCGCGTGCTCGCTGACTACCCGGCGGCGCTCGCTGGATTGCGTTCCGCGGAAAACCTGCCACCCCTCTCCCGGGGGAAACGGAATCTTCTCGCCATGAACATCACCGAGGTCCGGATCAAGCTGATCCACGACACGCGCGACAAATTACGCGCGTTCGCCACGATCACGATCGAGGGCTGCCTCGTCGTTCGCGACCTCAAAGTGATCGACGGAGGGCCGAAGGGGCTCTTCGTCGCGATGCCGAGCCGCAAACTGCAGGAACGCTGCCCGAACTGCGCCGGCAAGAACGTGATCCGAGCGCGCTATTGCAGCGACTGCGGCAGGCGCCTGCCGGATTCGCGGGGAGAAGTCGACGCCCGCGGCAAACAGCGGCTCTACGCCGACATCGCGCACCCGATCCACCAAGAAGGGCGCGACACGGTCCAGCGCGAAGTGGTCCGCGCCTATTTGCTCGAGCTCGAGAACTCGAAACGCGCGGATTACGTCGAGCCGCACTTCGACGGCCTCGACTATCACCAGTACGGCCCGCCCGAGCGCCGCGAACCGTCGCCGCGCGCCGAAGCGTCCGGGGCCTCCGAAGCGCCCGAAGTGTCCGGGGCCACCGACGGTTCCGAACCGCCCGATCGCCCGACCGCTCAGGATCGGCCGGGATCCGCGGAGCGACCCAGGCCCCCAGATCGGCCGGCTTCGCCAGATCGGCCGGCTTCGCCAGATCGGCCGGCGTCGCCAGGTCGGCCCGCTTCGCGAGATCGGCCGACGCCGCCAGATCGGCCCGGGCCGCGGCGCCGCGAGAGCTCCGGCGACGAGTGAGCGCGACGCGCGGCGCCACCGTTCCTCGCTGCTAGGCTCGCGCGCCCGCGATGGCCGTGGTCGTTTCCTGTCTCGCCGGCGACCTGTCGGCGCTCGCGCGTCTCGCGCACGCTTCCGCGCCGTTCGCCGAGCGGCTCGAGTTGAGGCTCGACGCGCTCGAGAGTTTCGACGAGGAAGCGTTCCGCGCACTGGTGGCCGCGCTCGGCAAGCCCGTGATCGCGGCCTGCAACGGTCCCGAAGGCTATGGCCGCTTCCTGGGGCCGACCTCCGCGCGTTTCGAACGGCTGCGGGCGGCTGCGCGCGCGGGCGCGAGCTTCGTCGACGTCGATTGGCGGCTCGCGGCCGAACTCGGCGACGTCGCGCCCGCGCAGCGCGTGATTTCGCGCCACGAGCCTGCGACGCGGCCGCTCGAACTCGCCGAGTGGCTCGCCGAGCTCGACGCCGTGGCGCGGCCGGGCGACCTGCGGAAGCTCGTCCACGAGTCGGGCTCGGCGGAAGAAGCGTTGGAGCTCCTGCTCGCGGTCCGCGAGGCGCGCGGAACGCTGATCGGCTTCTCCGCCGGCGACGTAGGACGGTTCTCGAGGTTGCTCGCGCCGCTCGCCGGCGCGCCGTGGACCTACGCCGCGCCGCGCCGCGCCGACGGAGGTGCGACGGCGCCGGGGCAGTGGCCGGTCGACGAACTCGCACCGCGCCTCGCGCACTTCGCGGGAGTCTGGCCGGAGCTCTACGGCGTCGTCGGCCGGCCCGTCGCGCATTCGCTCTCGCCGGCGCTGCACGGCGCGCATCTCGCGGCGCTCGGCCGGCGCGCGCTCTACGTCCGTTTCGAGGCGCACGACTTCGCGCGTTTCGCTCGCGCGGCGAGGGCGCTCGGCGTGCGAGGCCTCTCGATCACGGCGCCGTTCAAACGGGACGCGCTCGAGCTCGCCGACCTCGTCGATGCGCCGGCGCGAGAGCTCGGCTCGGCGAACACTTGGGTCGCGACGCCGAACGGCTTTCGCGCGACGAACACCGACCTCGTCGGCGTGCGCGCGACACTCGAACGCGCGGAGGGCCTGCTCGGTCGGCCGTGCGAAGGTGTCGAGCTCTGCGTGCTCGGTGCAGGCGGCGCCGCGCGAGCCGTGCTCGCGGCGGGTCGCGAACGGCGCATGCGCCTCGCCGTCGCGGCGCGGCGCTTCGCGGCCGCGGAGTCGGTCGCGACCGAATTCGGCGCGCGCGCGTTGCACTGGGACGAGCTCGCGACGCGGCGCACCGGCGTGTTGTTCCACGCGACGTCGGTCGGTTGGCGAGACGACGAGTGCGTGTTGCCCGCGGCGTGGTTGCACGCCGAGCTCGTGATCGATGCGCTCTATCGCAGCCCCGAATCCGAACTACTCCGTAGGGCGCGCGAACGCGGCGTGCCGACACTGGACGGCGAGACTTGGTTCCTCGCTCAGGCGGCGGAGCAAGCCAGGGAATTCACGGGTGTCGAGCCCGACCGGCTGGCTCTGCTGCGCTCGTTTCGGGCGGCGAATCGGTCGATGTCGTCCGCGGAATGAGCTCCTCACGTCACACGCTTGCGCTGATCGGGCTGCGTTGCAGCGGCAAGTCCTCCGTCGGTGCGCGGCTCGCCGCGCGTCTCGCGTTGCCGTTCACCGACCTCGACGAGCGTGTGCGCGAGTTCGCCTCGAACGTCGAAGCGACCGAGTTCCATCACACGGGCGAAGTGCTCGCGATGATCGGCGCGTCGCGGTTTCGCGCGCTCGAAGCTCTGGCGCTCGCGATGGCGCTCGACCGCAAGGTGCCGTTCGTGCTCGCGACCGGCGGCGGAGTCGTCGAACTCGCCGAGAACCGAGCACGGCTCGCGAGCTCCTGCCTCGTCGTGTGGCTCGACGCGCCGCTCGACGTCTTGACCGCGCGGTTGCGCGCCGATCCGGCTCTGCGGCCGCCGGTGCTCGGGCGCGATCCCGTCGAGGAACTCGCGGCGCTGCACGCCCGCCGGGCGGCTTGGTACGCCGAAGTCGCTCACCTGCGCGTGGATTCAGGCCGCGACGAGCCCGAAGTGATCGCGGCGCGCCTCGCCGAGGATCCGCGCGTGCGCGATTGGCTCGCGGCGGCCGCGACGAGTTGACCCGCGGCTTGAACTCCGTCGGCGCGCTCGTATACTCCGCCCCCTCGAAACGACGCGCGGTGGAGCAGTCTGGCAGCTCGTCGGGCTCATAACCCGGAGGTCGCAGGTTCGAATCCTGCCCGCGCTACCACCTTTCAACAGAGGACCGGGACCCGTAAGGGGACCGGTCCTCTGCGTTCGCAGGCCGAGGGTGCGCTCCGGTGCGCCGACCCGCCCACGCGCCGACTCGCCCAAGTGCCCAAGCGCCGGCGCGCGCACCCCGCGCGTCAGAAGCAGTCGCTGCCCGGCAAGGCCGCGGCTTGGCGGATCCAACTCGCGAGCCGTCTCTCGTCGAGGGGCTCGCCTTCGAAGAGGTGCACGTAGCGCGTGCCCGGGTTCTTCGATTCCTCCGGCGGCAACGGGTCGAGCGACGTGCCGGCGAAGAACGCCACCTTCACGTAGCGGGTGAGGCAATGGAGGCTCATGAACCATCCGCGGCCTTCGATGCCCCAGAACGGCGAGTTCCAGCGCACGGCCTTGCGCACGCCCGGGACGTGGCGGCAGACGAGCGCGTCGAGTCGCTCGCCGACGTCCCGTTTCCAACCGGGCATCGCCGTGAGGTACGCCGCGACGGCCTCGTCGCCGTCGGCCTTGGCGATCTGCGGATTGCCGCCCGACAGCAGCTTCGGCCGCGCGCCGGAAGTCGGCGATCGAGACGGAGCCTTGCGGCGGCGTGCGGGAGCTTTCGAGGTCTTCTTCGCCATGGCGTGACGTCGAGGTTCGGAACGGAGCGTGTGCCGACGACTCGGGACTAGCGGCCGCCGCCCGGGCCTCCGGTTTGACCGCCTTGGCGACGTCCGCGGCCTCCGGAACCGAAGCGTTCCGACGGCGGCGGTTCGAGGAGCCGCGGATCGAGCGCGTCGAGCGCGGCCTGGACGCGGGCTGCTCGCGCCGGATCGCCCGACTCTTCGAGCTTCGCGAACAGCATCTTCGCGGTCTGGATCGGCGAGAGGCCGAGTCCGTCTTGCGTCGCCGCGGAATCCGGCCGCGTCTCGAACGCGGCGAGCAGGCGCTCGGTCGCGCGCGCGAGGTCGCCTTGTTCGAGCAGCACGCGCGCTTCGCCGGCCGCGCCGAGCGCGACGAAGTGCAGCGCCGTATCGCGCCCGTCGGGGAAGCGCGCGATGTTCTGCTGGTAGTGCCGCGCGGCTCGGCCGTACGCGGCGAGCGCAGCGTCGAATTGGTTGCGGCGCCGCAGGTGCTCCGCCGCGACGAGCGACGCGTAGCCCGCGAACCAAGTCAGTTGACTGTCGCCTGTCGCCGGTGCGTCCGCCGTCGCGTCGGGGCGAGCGGCGAGCGTCGCCTCGCGCGCCAGCCGATCTTCGTAGCCTTTCTCGAGACCCGCCGGTCCACCTTCGTAGAGGAGTCGGCCGCGCAGTCGAGCGTGCAGCTCCGCGGAGTTCGGGAACCGCTCGAGCGCTTCGTCGAGCACGGCGTTCGCGCGCGCCGTCGCGCCGAGCCAACGCAGGAAGTCGTGTTGCTCGAGCAACGCCGATTCGTCGATTTGGTCGCCCGCGGCGAGCGCCGTGTACGCAGCGTTCACGTCGGCGAGCCACTCCGGCGGCCACTCGGTGCCTGCCTTGAACGCGGCGCGGATCGCGCGTTGGCGCGCGTCGGCGAAGAGCCGCAGGATCCGACCGCGCGCGCGCTCGGTCAGGTTGATCTCGCTCGCGCCGAGTTCGCCTTCGTTCGCGCGCAAGCGCAGGAGACCGCCTTCGACGGCGGCGACCGCGCGTTTGGCAGCGGTTTCGCGGTCGCCGAGTTCGGCGGCCGCGACCGCGAGCACGGCGTCGAGCCGCGCGCCGCTCGCGCCGAGCTTCTCGGCGGCCAAGGCATTGGTGCGTGCGTCTTCGACGAGCAGCGTCGCGTAACGCGCCGTCGACGCTTGTTCGGCGCGAGCGAGCAGCGCTTCGGCGAACTCGAGCAGCGCCGCGGGCTCCTTCGGCCGCGCCGCGACGGCGCCTTCGCGGGCGTCGAGGTCCGCGTTGCGGATCGAGCTCGCGCCGTATTCCGCGGCGAGCGAGCGCGTGTCGATCGTCTGCGAGCCGCGCGGCAGGCCGCTGTGCAACGCGGCGAGCGTCTTCGCGCGCGGCGAAGTCTGCGCCAAACGTGTGACGGCCGCGAGCAGGAGTTCACGCTCCGACGCTTCGAGCGGCACCTGCAGCGCTTCCGCCATCAGATCGAGCGCCGGCTCCGTGTCGCATTGGGCGAGCGCGCGTCGCGCGAGCTTCGCGAGTTCGGGGTCGAATCCGAAGATCGCGGCGCGCAACAGCTCGACTTGGTCGACCACGCGGGCCTGGAGCAGCGTCTGCAACAGCTGGCGTTTCGTCTCGCGGTCCCCGGTCTTGAACGAGCGTTCGATGAACTCGCGGTCCGAGACGTCGGAGCTCTGCACGCGCGCCGTCAGGTCCTTTTCGGGCCGTGGCGACGGTTCGGGCCAACCTTCGACGCCCTTCTTGAACGTGGTGATCACCGTTTCGGTGTCCCACGAGAAGTAGACGTCGAGAGTCTCCTTCTCCTCGAGATCGAGCACGATGTGCCGCGGCGAGATGCGTTTGCCGTCGAAGTACTTCGCGTAGAGCTCCCGTTCGTTTTCGATGTGCTCGCTGCACGTCACCGTGCCGAACCGCGGACATTCGACGCGCGCGCCGGTCTCGTCGTAGTCGCGCGGCGTGTGTCGGTACACCGACGCGATCACGCACACGTAGCGCGACATCAACGCAGCCGTGACCGGGTCGCGGTAGCGCACGCCGGCGAAGTGCTCGCTCGCGATCTCGCCGTCCATGTTGACGGCGACGAGCAACGGCCGGTTCTCCGCGCGGGCGACTTTCAGTGCGTCCGCGAACGTGCGTTGCCACTTGATCAGACACGGCTGTTTCCAGCCCTCGGCCGTCGCGGCGGGCCAGATCTGTTCCTCGCTGACGCCCGGCGGCAGTGCGGGCGGCGACCCCATCTTGAACGCATCGTCGGACGGGTCCGCGCCGCCGCCTTGGCGTTGCTGCTGCTGCTGCTGCTCCTGTCGCGGGGTGCCCGCGGTGTTCGGGCCTGCCGAGGTGTCGGTCGTCTGCGCTCCCGCCACGAGCGTTAGGCCGAGCACCAGCGCAGGGAGTCGTACGGCGCGGTCGATGCCGGTGGCGGGGCCGGTGGCGATGCCGGTGGCGATGCCGGTCGGAGTGGACTTGGAGGCACGCATGGTCGGGCTCTTTCTGCGACGCTCGAAGGGCGGGTGGGGACGCGGGCGGCCGAATCTGACACGGACGCGTGCGGGCGGCAACCGCGGCGTGCCGCCGGGGCTCGTCCGGGTCCGGGAACGCCAGGCCGCGGGACGACGCGCTAGTCCCTAGGCCTTGTCCGGTCACGTTCCACCGCGAAGATGGGGGCATGCATCGTCGTGCGTGGAGCGTAGGAATCGTGTGCGCGACGCTCGTCGCGTGTTCGCCGGGCGTCGACGAGCGGCCGCTCAACGTCGTCCTGATCTCGATCGACACGTTGCGCGCCGACGCGCTCGGCGCCTACGGCGAGTCGCGGCCGACGTCGCCGACGTTCGACGCGTTCGCCCGTGATGCGGTCGTGTTCGAGCGCGCGCTGAGCCCCGCAGGCGTCACGGCGCCGGCGCACATGTCGATCCTGACGTCGCTCGCGCCGACCGTGCACCGCATCAGCAACGCCAACTTCTTCCTCGACGGCGTCGCCGGCGCCGACAAGCCAGAGTATGCGCGGTTCCGACTCGACCCGCGGGTGCCGACGCTCGCGCAACTGCTCGCGAACGCCGGCTATCGCACCGGCGCGTTCGTAGGCGGCGGCAACTTGAACGGCGAGACCGGCTTCGGCTCGGGCTTCGAGACGTTCGACGACTCCGCCGACAACGGCATGAACGGCAACCGCGAGCGCTTGTTCGACCCGACGCGCGCGCTCGAGTGGATCGAGGCGCACCGCGACGGCCCGTTCTTCGCGTTCCTGCACACGTACGTGCCGCATTCGCCCTACTTGCCGCCGCCGCCCTGGGACCGCGCGTTCGATCCGGACTACGCAGGGCCGATCCCGACCGATCGCGCCGCGTTCTACCGGCAAGCGAGCGAGAACTACGCCGTGCGGTTCCAGCGCTACTGGGGCAAGCTCGATCGTGGCGACCCGCGGGAGGTCGAGCACCTGCGGCGCGCGTACGCCGGAGACGTGCGTTACGCCGACGACGCGCTGAAGACTCTGCTCGACGCACTCGCGCGTCTCGAGCTCGACGAACGCACGCTCGTGATCGTGCTCTCCGATCACGGCGAGGAGTTCCAAGAGCACGGCGGCTTCGAACATCCCGGCCGGCTCTACGTCGAGCACACTCACGTGCCGCTCGTGTTCCGCATGCCGGGTCGCGCGCCACAGCGCGTCGCCGCGCAGGTCTCGACGCTCGACGTGTTGCCGACCGTGCTCGAGCTCGTCGGGCTCTCCGTGCCCGCGACCGTGCAAGGCACGTCGCTCGTCGAACTGTTCGACGGCGAAGGCGCCGATCGGCCGGTGGTGTCGGAACACGTCACGGCGTGGACGACGAACACGCCCGACGGTTCGCCGGCGCCCGTCGAAGCGACGTACACGCTGCGCACGGAGTCGTGGACGTACCTCTGGTCGAACCAGGGCCGAGAGCGCGAGGAGCTCTACGATCGACGCACCGATCCCGGCGAACGCGTCGACGTGCACGCCGATCCGGCGCACGCAGCGGTGCTCGAGCGCTTGCGCGCGGCGATGCTGCGCCACCGCGAAGCGTGCGGCGCGCTCGCGCGGCGGTTCGACGGCCGCGAGTCGGCGGATCTCGGCGCCGAGACCGTCGACGAACTGCGTGCGTTGGGGTACGTGAAGTGAGCCGGCGCGCGCCCGCGTGGCTGTTCGCGCTCGCTGCGTCTCCCGCGTTCCTCGGCTGCGGCGAGCCGCGCCAGGAGAAGCTCAACGTCGTGATCGTGTCGCTCGACACGCTGCGCGCCGACGCGCTCGGTGCGTACGGCGAAGCACGTCCGACGTCGCCGACGTTCGATCGCTTCGCCGCGCAGAGCGTCGTGTTCGAGTCCGCGTTCTCGCAAGCGCCGATGACCGCGCCGTCGCACATGACGCTCTTCACGTCGCTCCAGCCGAGCGTGCACCGCGTGGTCAACTTGATGGGCGAAGCGATCCGCGCGAAGGCCGAAGAGGGCGAAGAATCGGTGCAATGGCGCGTCGATCCCGCCGTCACGACGCTCTCCGAAGTCTTCCGCGCCGGCGGTTGGCGCACTGCGGCGTTCCACGGCGGCGGCAACCTCACGCAGAGCCTCGGCTTCGACCAAGGCTTCGAGTGGTACGACGGCAAACCGAAGAACGGCATGAACGCGAACGCCGAGCGGCTCTTCGACTTCGCGCAGAGCGAAGCGTGGCTCGACGCGCACGCGGACGAACCGTTCTTCCTCTTCCTGCACACGTACCTGCCGCACGCGCCCTACGCGCCGCCGCCGCCGTGGGACCGCGCGTTCGATCCCGACTACGACGGGCCGATCCCGTACCGCGAGGCCTACGTCCGCGCGATGACGAGCGGCGAGCCCGGTCCTCCCGCGCCGGGCCCTGACGCGAGTCCCACGCGACAGCGCATGGCGAAGCACACGCCGTGGCAGTTCTGGGGCTACGTCGATCCCGACGATCCGCGCGAGCTCGAGCACTTGAAGGCCCTCTACGCGGGCGACGTGCGTACGACCGACGATGCACTCGCGACGATGCTCGCCGCGCTCGAACGCCGCGGGCTCGCCGAACGCACGCTCGTGATCGTGCTCTCCGATCACGGCGAAGGTTTCGGCGAACGTGGTTACTTCGAGCATCCGGGCAAGCTGCACCGCGAGCTCGTGCACGTGCCGCTCGCCGTGCGTGGTCCTGGGCTCGCGCCGCGCCGCGTCCGCGCGCCGGTCGGTTTGATCGACGTGGCACCGACCGTCTGCGAGCTCGCGGGTCTCGCCGCGCCGCCCGAGATGCAGGGGCGCTCGCTCGCCGCACTCCTGCGCGGCGTCGACGAACCGCCGCGCGCGGTGTGGAGCGAATTCGTGTGGCGCTGGCGGAACGGTCCGAACGGTCCTGAGCCGCTCGATTTCGTCCGTGCGCGCCGCGACGAGCGCTTCACCGTGATCGCGACGAAGAAAGGCGCCGCCGCGACGGTCGAACTCTACGACCGCACGAACGATCCTCTGGAACGCACCGATCTCGCCGCGCTGCCCGAGCACACCGCGCGACTCGAAGCGTTCGTCGGTGAGCTCGCCGTGCACGAGTCCGAATGTGCCGCCGTGCGAGCCCGCTGGCAGACTCTGCCGATGGGGGAGCTCGAAGAAGGCGCATTCGACGAGCTGCGCAAGCTCGGGTACGCGCGCTGAGTGCACGCGCGCGTCAGCGGAAGAGGTCGCCTTGCCGCGGCCCGCGTTCGGGCATTTCGAGCGGCGCGATCGGCGATTCCGGGCGGCACTCGTCGCCGATCGCCTCGTAGCCGAGCTTGCGCGCCGTGACGGCGTAGAGGTTCCGGATCGTCTCCCAACGCGCGCCTTTGCCGCGCATGCGCTCGCCGAAGTTCCCGCCCGTGTTCCGCAGCTCCTCCCACGCGGCGAGCACGCGCTCCGCGCGCAGCGGCAGCGCGCTGCGCAGTCGCTCCACGAACACTTCGCGCACTTCGTTCGGCAGACGCAGGAGCAGCATGAACGCGGCGCTGGCTCCGGCGGCCCGCGCTCGCTCCAGGATCGTCGGGATGTCCGCGTCGTTGAGGCCCGGCACGAGCGGGGAGATCGACACACCGGTCGGCACGCCTGCTTCCGAGAGCACGCGCAACGTCTCGAACCGCTTCTTCGGTTCCGGCGCGAACGGCTCGAGTGCGCGCGCATGCTCGGGGTTCGCGAAGGGGATCGAAACGAACACTTTCGCGAGCCCCCGCCGCGCGAGTGCCCCGAGTACGTCGACGTCGCGCCGCACGAGCGCGCTCTTCGTGACGATCGCGAGCGGGTTCGACGCGCGAGCACACACTTCGAGGCACGCACGCGTCAGACCGTACGATGCTTCGAGCGGCTGATAACAATCGGTCGCTCCCGAGAACGCGATCGACTCGCGCCGCCACGCGCGCTGCGCGAACGTCGCGGCGAGCCGCTCGGCCGCGTTGCGCTTCACGACGATGCGCGCGTCGAAATCGGTGCCCGCGCCGAAGCCGAGGTACTGGTGGTAGGGCCGGGCGTAGCAGTACGCACACGCGTGTTGGCAACCGCGATACGGGTTCAGGCTCCAGCGAAACGGCACGTCGGGCGACTCGTTCTCGGCGAGGATCGAACGAGCGTCCTCCTCGTACACCTGCAGCGCGACCGGCGGCGGCGCTTCGAGCCACTCGACGTGCCCCGAGAGCCACGGGTTCGGCGGATTCGAGACGTGTCGCGGGGCCGCCGTCATCGCCGCATCGTCGCGGTTCGCGACTCGAATGAGCAAGTGCGAGCAGTGCGTTGCAACATCGAAACGGGCCCGCGCGGCGCGGGGCTCGGAGATGAATGCGGTTTCACCCCTCGGTCGCGGACGTCGGCTTAGTTTTGCGCGTCCGGCGCAGATGCGAGTCACATCCGAACCACTCGCTCCCCGTATCGCAACGAGTCTCCCTCCTGGTTCGATCGACCACTCTCTCCTCCGACGTCTTGCTCCGTGCAGGTCGCTCGCGTCTGCGCCGGACTTCTCGAGAGTCGCCGAGACTCTGAGTTCGCTCGATCTCACACGCGCGAGCGCCATCGACGCGGCCTCGAGTCCACTCGAACGCCGGTGAGTCGCCCGCGGGGGCGGTGCGCGACTTCCCGCTGCGTTCGAAGCGCGTGAATCCGGCGCGCACGCCGGCGCGAGCGAGCGTGTCGCTTTGCCGGCTCACGCGTCTCGCCTATCCTCCGCGCTCTTTTCGCCGGAGGAAACCATGCGCTTCGCTTCGACCGTCGCTTCGCTCGTCGTCCCCGCGTTGATCTCGACCTTCGCGCCGCTCGCGAACTCGAACGGCGCAGAGACGCATCCATTCTCGATCGCGGACATGCTGGCGATGCAACGCATCGGCGAGCCGACGCTGTCGCCGGACGGCAAGTGGCTCGCGTTCAGCCTGCGCACGACCGACGTCGACGCGAATCGCGGTCGCTTCGATCTCTGGGTCGTCTCGAGCGACGGCGCGACGCTGCGGCGCCTGACGACGCACGACGCGGCGGACACGGCGCCGCAGTTCTCGAAGGACGGAAAGAGTCTCTTCTTCCTGTCGACGCGATCGGGCTCGCAGCAGCTCTGGCGCATCGCGCTCGACGGCGGCGAGCCGCGGCAAGTCACCGACTTGCCCATCGACGTCAACGCCTACCGGCCGTTCGGCGACGATCGACGGTTCGCGCTCGCGCTCGACGTGTGGGTCGATGCGAAGACGCTCGCCGACAGCGTCGCGAAGGACGAAGCGCAAGCGAAGAGCAAGGTCTCCGCGCGGGTGTACGACGAACTGCTCTTCCGCCACTGGGACACCTGGGAAGACGGGAAGCGCAGTCACGTCTTCGTGTGGGCCGACGGCGGCGGCGAGCCGGTGGACCTGATGAAAGGCATCGACGCCGACGCTCCGACGCATCCGTTCGGCGGCTCCGAACAGATCGCCGTCCACCCGGATGGCTCGACGGTCGTGTTCGTCTGCAAGCACGTCGGCCGCGAAGCCGCGTGGTCGACCGATCTCGATCTCTGGTCCGCGCCGGCCGACGGCTCCGCGGCGCCCAAGTGCCTGACCGAAGCCAATCAGGCGGTCGACGACGCGCCCAACTTCTCGGCGGACGGCAAATGGCTCGCGTACCTCGCGATGTCGCGTCCGGGTTACGAAGCCGACCGGCAGCGCGTGCTCGTGCGCAACTGGCAGACAGGCGAGACGCGCGAAGTCGCGCCGAACTGGGATCGCAGCCCGAGCGAACTCGCGTGGAGCGTCGACGCGAAGACGCTCTTCGCCACGGCGGACGACGTCGGCAACCACTCGCTCTTCTCGCTCGACGTCGCGAGCGGCGCGGTGAAGGAGCTCGTCGAACGCGGGACTTCGGGCAGTCCGGTGCCGGCGGCGAACGGCGTCTACTTCCTGCACGACACGCTGAAGTCGCCGGTCGAGATCCGTTGGCTCGCCCAAGGCGCGAAAGAGTCGCAAGCGATCACCAAGATCAACGCGGAGCGCGTCGCGTCCGCGCGCATGGGGGACTTCGAGCAGTTCTCGTTCGCCGGTTGGAACGGCGAGACCGTGTACGGCTTCCTCGTCAAGCCGATCGATTTCGACCCGGCGAAGAAGTACCCGGTCGCGTTCCTGATCCACGGCGGACCGCAGGGTTCGTTCGGCGACCACTTCCACTATCGCTGGAACCCGCAGTTCTACGCCGGCGCGGGCTACGCCGCAGTGATGGTCGACTTCCACGGTTCGACCGGTTACGGCCAGGCGTTCACGGACTCGATCCGCGGCGACTGGGGCGGCAAACCGTACGAGGACCTGATGAAGGGGCTCGACGCGGCGCTCGCGAAGTACCCGTTCCTCGACCAGGACCGCTGCGCGGCGCTCGGCGCGAGCTACGGCGGGTACATGATCAACTGGATCGCCGGCCACACCGAGCGGTTCAAGGCGCTCGTCAGTCACTCGGGCAACCTCGACGAGCGGCTCGCGTACTACGACACCGAAGAGCTCTGGTTCCCCGAGTGGGAGCACCACGGCACTCCGTGGGAGAATCCCGAGAGCTACACGAAGCACAACCCGATCGACTTCGTGCAGAACTGGAAGACGCCGACCCTGGTCACGCACGGCCAGCTCGACTTCCGCGTCGTCTACACGCAGGGCATCTCGACGTTCACCGCGCTGCAACGCCGCGGCATCCCGTCGAAGCTCGTCGTGTTCCCCGACGAGAACCACTGGATCCTCAAGCCCCAGAACTCGAAGTACTGGCACGAGACCGTGATCGCGTGGCTCGATCGCTGGTGCAAGTGACCTCCGTGCGCGTGTGACGCCGCGCGCCGCGCGAAGCGCGAAGCGCCGCGACACGAACGCGCCGCGGCCCGAGTGCGGCCCGTCACGAGGGCGGCGCAGGTCGCGCGCGGCGATAGCGCACGAGTTCGGGCGTCGCGAGCGCGAGCACGGCGGTCGCGAGCACGCACGCGATCCCGCCGCTGATCACCGACACGGGCGCGCCGAAATACGTCGCGACGACTCCGGCTTCGTATTCGCCAAGCTGCGGTCCGCCCATGAAGAAGATCATGTTGACGCTGGTCATCCGACCGCGCAGCCGGTCGGGCGTCTCCTCTTGGCGGATCACGTTGCGCAGCACGATGCTGACCGAGTCGGCGACGCCGCCCGCCGCGAGCGCGACGAATGCGCCGGCGAAGCTCGTCGCGAAGCCGAAGCCGATCGTCGCGATCCCGTAGGCGATCACGGCGCAGACGAGCCACGGACCTCGGCGCTCGATGCGCTCCGCGCCGCGCGCGAGGAACGCGGCGCCGATCAGCGCGCCGACCGCTTCGGCCGAGTAGAGCCAGCCGTAGCCCGACTCGCCGCAGTGCAGGATGTCCTGCGCGTAGATCGGCAACAACGCCTTCGCCGACGCGAAGAACGTCGCGAAGAAGTCGAGCAACATGCTCGAACGGATCAGCGCGACGCGGAAGACGAACCGCACGCCTTCCCACGCGGCGGCGAGCGTCACTTGGCCTCGTTCGGCCTCGGGCCGCGCCGGCAGGTCGCGCATGGCGAAGAGGGCCACGATGACGGCGCCGAACGACACGGCGTTCGCGAAGTAGACCCACTCGAGGCCGCCGTACTGCATGACGGGCCCGGTCAGCGCGGGCCCGCCGACGAACGCGACGTGGAAGACGATCGTGTTCAGCGTGATCGCGTTCGCGAGGTGCCGCGGCGGGACGAGCGATGGCAGGAGCGCGTGGCGCGCCGGCCCGTCGACCACGCCCGCGGCGGAAGTCAACGACGTCAACACGTAGATCGGCCACGTCGCTTCGACGCCTGAGTGCGCGAGCCACGCGAGGCCGAGCGCGAAGACCGCCATCGCGCTCTGCGTGACGAGCATCAGCTTGCGTCGATCGAACGCGTCGGCGATCACGCCGCCGAACAGCGCGAAGACGGCGATCGCCGCGAACTTCACGAGCCCGACGAGCGCGAGCGCCGAGGCTTTCTCTCCGACGGAGTCGCCCGCGAGCAGCGAGACGTGCCAAAGCACGGCCGCGTTCTGCATCATCGAACCGGTCATCGACACGCCCTGGCCGAGCCAGAGCAGCCGGTAGTTGCGGCTCTGGAGCGACGGTGCGTGGTGTTCGAGCGAGAACATCGAGGCCGCGCGAGCGTGACGGCTCGTGCGCCGAAAGCAAGGGCCCGGTCCAGTCGACGGTTGCGAGCGTGAACCGCGGTGCGCAGGATGCTCGGCGTCCCCAGCGGAGTCCTCCATGTCGCACACCCTCATTCGATCGTTCGTCGCGCTCGTTCCGTTCGCCTTGGCCGCCTGCGGAGGTGGAGGGGGAGGCGGCGGCGGAGACGGTGGTGTGCTCGGCGGCACGATCACCGTGGCCGCGGCCGCCGTGAGCAGCGAAACGGAGCCCAACGATGCGCTGGACACTGCGCAACGCCTGCCTGCGCTGGTCGCGGGCGCCAGCGTGGCGATCCACGGCAGCGTCTCGGCGACGGACCCGTTCGACGGCTTCGGATGGACGGCGCGCGAGCGCGTCGGAGTCGAAGCGCGCCTCGAGCGCCTCGGCGGTGCGGGTGCCGCGGAGCTCCGGCTCTACGACCCGGTCGCGCTGCAGTTCGTCGAACCGCGCGAGAGCGCCGACGGAGTGCTGTCGTTCGTCGCGCGCGGCGCCGTCCAACTCGTCGTCAGCGCGCGCGAGGACGCACCGGAGGAATGTCGTTATCGCTTGAGCTGGCGCACGTTCGACGTCGGCGCGGCCGTGAGCGAAGGCCTGCGCGACGATGCGGACCGCGCGAGGCCGCTCGGCGCGCTCGAACGTGGCGAGACGCTCCGGGTCGCGGGCACCGTGGGTGTCGACGACGCGGAAGACCGCTGGCTCGTCGGGCTGCCGACGGCGAGCGTGCTCGCGGTGCGCGGCGCCGGCGAGCACGAGCTCGAGCTCGCGGACGCGACACTCTCGCTCTCGCGGCCGCAGTTCGCGGCGCGTGGCGCCGGACTCGTGACGGGCGCGTTCGGCGCGCAGTCGCTCGTCGAAGTCGCGGTGCGCGGCGCCGGCGCATACGAGCTCGAGCTCACGGCCGACGCAGCGTTCGTGGCGCCCGTCGAGCGCGTCGCGGCGCTCGCGGAGGAAGGCGTGCGCGTGGACGGCAGGAGCTTCGGCGCGCCGGCGCTCGAAGCGCGTGCCGCCGAGCTGCTGGTGTCGATCGCGGACGACGCTCGGGCGAGCGCGCTCTACGCCGAGCTCTCGCTCGTCGAAGTCGATCGCATCCCGGGCGGCGCGCGGCTCGTGCGGCTCGCCGACACGCCGCACGGATCCGCGGAAGCCGGGCGCAAGACCGCGGCGCGTGCGTGGCTCGCGGCGACACGCGACGGCGTCGAGTACGCCGAGTTGAACCAGATCCGCCGCCGCGCGGACACGACGCCGGACGACACGTTCTACCCGTTGCAGTGGCACTACCCGTTGATGCAGTTGCCCGCGGCGTGGGACGTCACGACCGGCGACGCGAACGTCACGGTCGCCGTGATCGACACCGGGGAGACGCAGCACCCCGATCTCGACGCGCGCCAAGTCGCGGGTTTCGACTTCATCTCCGATGCCGCGAACGCCGCGGACGGTGACGGACGCGACGCCGATCCGACCGACGAAGGCGACGGCTCCGGTCCGACGCCGTCGAGTTGGCACGGCACGCACGTCGCCGGCACGATCGGCGCCGAGAGCGACAACGGCACCGGCGTCGCCGGCGTCACGTGGGCGGGCGGGATCATGCACTTGCGCGTGCTCGGCAAGACCGGCGGCACCGATTTCGACATCGCCAACGCCGTGCTGTACGCCGGCAACCTGGCGAACGCTTCCGGCACGACGCCAGGCGCGCCGGTCGACGTCATCAACATGAGCCTCGGTGGTCCGGGCTCGAACACGACGCTGCGCGACGCGATCGACGACGTGCGCACGCTTTCGAACGTCGTCGTGTTCGCCGCGGCGGGCAACAACAACTCGACGCAGCTCTTCTATCCCGCGTCGTATCCCGGCGTGATCTCGGTCGCGGCCGTCGACCTGAACGCGGCCAAGGCTCCGTACTCGAACCACAACTCCACCGTCGACATCGCGGCGCCCGGCGGAGACACCGGCGTCGACCTGAACGGCGACGGTTACGCGGACGGCGTGCTCTCGACGCTGCTCGACGACACGGGGACGAGCTTCGTCTACGCGTTCTATCAAGGCACGTCGATGGCGTGCCCGCACGCGGCAGGGCTCGCGGCGTTGATGCGCGCCGTCGACCCGAACCTCACGCCGGCCGAGATCGAGACGATCCTGACGACGACGGCGACGGACCTCGGCGCACCCGGACGCGACAACAACTTCGGTTGGGGCCTCGTCAACGCTGCGGCGGCGGTCAATTCCGCGGCCGGCGGCGGAGTCCTGGCGCCGGCGCTCGCGCTCGGCTCGACCGACGTGACGCTGCTCCCCGGCGTCGACGACGCGACCATCGTCGTGACGAACGTCGGCAACGGCTTGCTCGCGGTCGACGATCCGAGCGTGAACACGACGAGCGGCGGCAACTGGCTCGCGGCGACTCGCGTCGTCCCGGCCAACCCGACGTCGACCGACACGACGGGGATCCTGATCGAAGTCGATCGCACCGGGCTCGCGGACGGCACCTACGACGGCACGGTCGATCTGACCTCGAACGGCGGCAACGCGCAGATCGCCGTCACTCTCGAAGTGTCGAGCATCGTGACGCCGAACGTCGACATCTTCGTGCTCGTCGTCGACGCGTTCACCTTCGACACGCTGGCGCAGGACGTGGTCAATCCGTCGACGGACCTCGACTGGCGCACGCCCGACGTGATCGCCGGCGACTACTACATCGTGGCCGGTTCCGACGACGACGACGATGGCTTCATCGGCGGCGCGCTCGACCAGTACTTCGGCATCTACCCGACCCTGAACGATCCGTTCCCGGTCACCGTGAACGACGGCACGAGCAAGAAGCACCTCGACTTCGTCGTGTTCGACACGTTCGGCAACCCGGCGCCGAAGAACGGTCGCAAGTTCGCGCTCCGCCGCTGAACGAGCGTCGCACTCACTCCCAGACGAACTCCACCTCGGCGTCGGTCCGATCGACCGCGACGAGGTGGAGCGGCTTCGTCAGCACCATCGTCTGGATGCTGCCCTCCGCGGGCCGCTGATGGTGCGCGATCACGCGCAGTCGGCCCTCGCGCGGCTCGATGCGGCGGATCTCGACAGAGTGTCCGCCGGTCGCACACGTGCCCAGCACGACGCCGACCACCATGCGCCGCTCGAAGTCGATCGCCGGAACGTCGGCCGTCGTCAACTGGACCGAGCCGTGTTCGCGCCAGAGCTCCTGCCAATCGTCGGCGTTGCGGATGACGACGTTGCGCTCGCCTCGAAGCGCGGTGTGTGCGGCACGCAAGACGGTCGTCATCGCGATGCTCGGCCGAGCGTCGGCGGTGGCTGGACTCCGATTCGAATCGTGATGGCAAGCGGCGAGCAGCGGTAGGAGGAAGACAAACATCGCGGTGCGCATCGGCGGCTCCTGTTCGAGCGTGCAGCGTAGGCGGCGTCGCTCCCACGCTCAACGTGCACCGGCGCGGAGGAACTCCAAGCGCGAGTCGAGCGCGCGAAGCGGCGCGCTGCGCAGCGGCGACGAAGCACGGGGGCGCCGCCCAATCACGAAGAAGGGGGGCGCCGCGTCGAAAGCGACGCCTCTCAAGGACGAAGAAGGGTGCGCCGCCTCGAAGGCGACGCCTCTCAAGGACGAAGAAGGGGGGCGCCGCCTCGAAGGCGACGCCTCTCAAGGACGAAGAAGGGGGGCGCCGCCTTGAAGGCGACGCCCCCCGGGGGGGGGGCCGTCCTCGCCGCGTGGACTACGGCAGGAACGTGATCGCGAGACCGTTCGAGTAGTTCGCGAACTTGTTGCAGGGGCTACCGACGCCGTCGCGGTACGAGCACTGGAAGAACCAGGTCGTGCCCGGCAGCAGCACCGAGGGGTGCACGCTCGCCGGATCGTTGACGTTGATCACGCCGTTCGGACCGGAGTTCGTCAGCGCGAAGCGCTTGGTGAATCCGCCGACGCAGCGCAAGCCGTCGTAGCTGATGACGCCTTGGCCGGAACCGACTTGCACGGTGCCCATGTAGATCAGTCCGTTGACGTTGCTCGGCAGGCGGACCGAGTAGAGATCGGTGTCGCCGGTGCCGACGCTGTTGCCGCCGAGGTTGTAGAGCAACGTGCCCGCCGTGTCGGAGTTGGCGCAGCCGTGGCCCGTCGCACCCGTGTTGCCGCACGGGCAAGCCGTGCCGCTGCCGTCGCCGAAGCAGTACGGCGTGCCGACGCCCTGCTCGCAATCGTCCGGCGTGTTGTTGCCGTTGACGTCGACCGAGTAGCCGGCGGCGAGGTCACAGGCGTCGCCCGCGCCGTTGCCGTTGCAGTCTTCCTGCCCCGGGTTCGCGATCCCGTCGCAGTTGTCGACGCAGTCCGCGACGCCGTCGCCGTCGGTGTCGGTGTCGGCGACATCGCAACCGCACTGGCCGGGAGCTTGCTTCAGCGGATCCGCCGGGCAACCGTCGATGCAATCGGCGGCACCGTCGCCGTCGGTGTCGGTGTCGGCGACACCACAACCGCAGACGCCCGGATCGTTCTTGCCCGGGTCGTTCGGGCAACCGTCGATGCAGTCCGCGGTGCCGTCGCCGTCGGTGTCGGTGTCGGGCACGTTGCAGCCGCAGACGCCGGGATCGATCTTGCCCGGGTCATTCGGGCAACCGTCGATGCAGTCCTCGACGCCGTCGAAGTCGGAGTCGAAGTCGAGCACGCCGCAACCGCAGACGCCGGGCGACTGCTTGTCGGGATCGTTCGGGCAGCCGTCGACGCAATCGGGCGTACCGTCGTTGTCGGTGTCCGTCTCGGGGACGTCGCAGCCGCAGAGGCCGGCGCTCGTCGTCTTGGTCGGATCGTTGGGGCACACGTCGACGCAGTCCGCGGTGCCGTCGCCGTCGGTGTCGGTGTCGGGGGTGCCGCAACCGCACGCGCCCGGAGCGACCTTGTTCGGGTCCGCCGGGCAGCCGTCGACGCAGTCGAAGGTGCCGTCACCGTCGCTGTCGATCTCGACTTGGTTGCAGCCGCAGATGCCAGGCGCCGTCTTGGCGGCGTCGCTCGGGCAGCCGTCGAGGCAGTCGACCGTGCCGTCGAGGTCGAAGTCGTTCGGCGTGCACGAGCAGTCGTCGAGGTCGGCCCAGATCCGCATGTAGAAGCCGGCGTGCGGGTTGCCCGTGGTGCTGAAGAGGAAGCACCCGCTGGTCTGCCCGCCTTGGCCGTCGCGACGGAAGAGGTTCGTGTTGCCGAGACCCGTTCCGCTCGCGATGCTGGGGTTCTTGTAGTAGGTGCCGTTGCCTTCGGGGCATTGGCCGATCCCGCCGCCCGGCTGGCCTTCGAGGAAGAAGCCGCCGCACTGCGAGTTCGTGGTGCCGAGCTGGTTCAGCATCGTCAGGCCGTAACCGAAGCCGTCGAGCGAGTCGTTGCCTTCGAACGTGCCGTTGGCTTCGCCCGACATGCAGAACTCGAGACCGGTCAAGTCGACCGTGAGGATCCAGCCGGTCGCCGTGCCTTGCACGGTAGCGCCGGGTCCGGTGACCGAGAACGTCGCGGACGGCGTGCCGGCGAGTGCGAACGTCTGGCAGTCGTCGTAGTCGTTCCAGAAGCGCACTTCCATCGCCGCGCCGGCGACTTCGCGCGTGACGTACGCGATCTCGAACTTGTTGACGCGGTACGAGCTACGCGTGCCGACGTTCGGCGCCGGTGTGTTCGGTGCGGGGAGACGACCGTCGTCGATGACGATCGAGCTGTTGAGCAGCGAGCTGAACTGCGTCGGGCTGCAGTTCGCGTTGTAGATGATCTGGTTGTTGACGAAGAAGTCGGCGGGCACGTCCTTCGCGGGCGTGAAAGTGCCGCTGGCGACGTGGTAGACGCCCGCGTACTTCGGGGGGGCGACGTCTTGGATGTCCGCGTCTTGCGCGAACGCCGTCGAACACAAGAGTCCGGCGGCTGCGGTCAGCAGGGAACGCAGCATGGATGAGTCCTCGAGGGCTCCGGGGTGGAAGGACAAGGAGTCGCGCCGCGCCTCCACGACGGCGGCGAGGACCGACTCCGCGAGATTCAAGAAATCCTATCCCCGCAGATGAAGACCCGGACATCCCGGCGTCGAGACGGTGCCCTCCAGGAAGCTGGAAAGGAATTCGCGGGCGCCGCAGAGCGGTCTCGCCGGCGCTGCCTATGCAATCAAGCCCAGCGCCTGGAACGTCGGGCCGGTGAGACCCGACCATCCCGGGATCACGAGCTCGAGCTCGGAAGGCGTCACCAGAAGATGCCGTTCGAGCACTTCGGCGAGCACGGCGCGGAAGTCGGTCGTGTGCTCGACGTAGCGGCCTTCGCTCGAGAAGAGCGTCGCGCCGCTCGGCCACGAAGTCGGATCGCAGTGGTGGACGCCGCCTTGCACCGCGCCGCCGACGAGGAACGCCGCGCTCGCGCGGCCGTGGTCGGTGCCGGCGCTGCCGTTCTCCGCCGACGTGCGGCCGAACTCGGACTGCACGAGCGCGACGAGGTCGGGCCAGACGTCGAATTCCGTCTCGACGTGCAGCGCCGCGAGTCCGTGCGCGAGCACGGCGAGCCGGTCGGCGTGCGGCCCGGTGAGCGTGCCTTGCGCCGCGTGCGTGTCGAAGCCGTGCAGCTCGACGCCGACGATCGTCGCGGAGGAGTGCTTCAGCACGTGCACGGCGTCGCGCAAGGCATGGAAGAAGTCGAGCGCCCAGTCCGCGGGCGCGAGGCCGAGCGCGGAGAGCTCGGCAGTCGTCGTCGGGAAGGACGTTGCCGGCGGCGAGTAGGGCGGCAGCGCGGCGAGTTCGGCGAGGCTCGCGCCGAGCAAGTCGCCGGTCGCGTGCACGAGCGGATCGAAGTTCGCTCCGGAGGCCGGCGCCGCGTAGCGCGAGAAGAGCCCACTCGACGCGTCGCCGAAGAGCTTCGTGCTCGCGGGGTCGTTCGGAGTCGCGTACTGCGCGAGGCTCGGCACGTGCGGCAGCACTTTCGCGCCGGAGAACTGCAACATCAGTTGCGCCGACACGCTGACCGCCGAGAGCGAACTCGTGCTGCTCGCGCAGTGCTCGGCCCAACGCGACGTCCAGCCTTCGCGGAACGCGTAGTCACCGGGCAGCGCGGTCTCGACGAACTGCTGGCCGCTGAAGTGCGACAGCGTGGTGTTCGGGTAGCCGATGCGCTGGAGGCATGCGACGTGACCGAGATCGTAGAGCGGCTTCAGCTTCGCGAGCGCCGGGTGCAGCGCCGCGCCGCCGACGCCGAGGTCGATGCACTGCGCGGGAGGTAGCGCGAGCGTCGGACGTGTGGTCGAGAGGAAGTACTCCGCGTCGTGCAACGGCACGATCGTGTTGACGCCGTCGTTCGCGCCGCGCAGGAAGATCGTCAGCAGCTTGCGGCCCCCGGGCGACGCCGCGCGTGCCCGTGCGAAGAGCGGCGCCGGAGCGAAGAGCGCCGCTGCCGCGCTCGCGAGTGCGCCGCCGAGCAAGGCGCGCCGGCCCAGCACGGCGCCGTGGCCGGGCAGGCCGCTCTGCTCGAGATGCCGCCGTGCATCGCGTGAGGTGGCGCGGTTCATTGCGCGAGGCCCTCCGGCAGGGACGCGACGAAGGCCGCCGTGAGCCGCACGCGCGAGTCCCAATCGGCCGCGTCGGGATCGAGCGGCGCGCTCGCGCCGAGGTCGTCGGTCGACAGGAACTGGATCGCGGCGTCGCGAGCGCTCGTGTCGAGCGCGTCCTGGTAGAGCACGCGGACGAACGCATCGACGATCGCCGCGGCATCGTCGAGTGCGACATGGCGCGCGAGGAGCCACGCGCGCAGGTCCCACTGCACGTCGAGCGCGTCACCCTGCGCGATCGTCGCGTGGAACCGGATCCGTTCGAGCACTTTCGCGGTGCCGAGCTGCTTCTCGCTCGCTTCGGGATACCCGTCGGGCGTGTCCCAGCGGAAGAGCTTCTGGTTCAACGGTCCGTCGAGCCACGCTTGCAGGCGCGTCACTTGTCCGAGGTCCGTGAGCTCGCCCTCGAAGCCGCGAATCGTCGCACCGAGGCTCTCGAGCGGCGTCGGCACCTTGTTCCAGCGCAGCGCGGGATCCTGGAACTCGGGTGAGTTGAAGATCACGACGAGCACTTCGCGGATCGAGCCGCCGGTCTCCTGCCAGCGTTGCACACACGCGTCGACGAGTTCGTCCGCCGCGTGATCGGCGACGAAGCGCTGCACCAGCTTGCGGCTGACGAACCGCGCGGTGCCCGGGAGTCCAGCGAGGTGCTCGAGCACGTCGAAGCCGTCTTGCAAGCCGGCTGCGCCCGAGCGCGCAGGAATCACGAGCTCGTGCTTCGTGCCCTTGAAGATGCGCTTCTTGCCGCCGTCGTGGACCGCCGGATCGAAGTGGAACGCGAGCACGTCGTTCGCGCCTTGGCCGCACGGCGCGAGCGGATCGTCCTCGGCGCCGGGCGCGACGCGGCACACGCCCCAGCCCGTGAAGCAGCGTGCGATCTCGACGACGTCCGCTTGCACGTACCCCTGGTCGACGCCGAGCGTGTGCAGTTCGAGCAGCTCGCGTGCGTAGTTCTCGTTCGGGCTCCACGCGACGTTCATCACGTTGTCGAGCATGATCAACATCGCGGGGCTCGTCGCGCTGTCGATCAGCAGCTGATGGAACGAGCCGAGCGCGTGCGCCCGGAAGAGTTCGCTCTCGCGCCACTCGAGCCAGTTGGTCGCCGTGTTGGACCCGGTCCACGGCTGCACTTGGAACCAGAAGGTGTTGAAGTGGCTCTCCCAGAAGTCGAGCAGTTGCTCTTGGAGTTGCCGGGGAGAGTAGAGCGCGTGCGCCAACCGGTAGCCGACGAGTTGGCCCTGCGTCGGCGCGTCGAGTTCGCCGTTCGGTTTCGGGATCAGCGCGAGGAGCTGCACGAGCTCCGGGCTCTCGTCGAGCGGAATCGACTGCGGGTCGAGCTGACGGTTCAGCCATGTTCCGGTGCCGAGCGTGACGAGTTCGTCGAGCGCCGCGCTCGTCACGCCGAACGTCGTCCGCCGCAGGACGTGTCCGGCGAGCGCGAGATCGCCCGCGACGCCGATCACGCTGCCGGGACCCGCGGGCTCGCTCGGCGGCGTGCTCGAGCCACTGCCTCCACCGCACGCCGCGACGACGAGCAGCAGGCACGCGCCGTGCGCGCGCGCGAAGGGTCTCGAGCTCGTCGTGAGGGGAGACATGCGCTGTCGAGTCGGGCGAGCGGCGGCCGCCGGAGCCCGTGCCCCGCGCCCCCTGCTCGCGCCGTCCGCGGTTTCGGTCGGTCGGCGCAGGCGCTCAAGCGCGTGCACCGACCCGGTGCGGAAGCGGGACGCAGGGCGCTGCGACCTGCCCCGAGATCCTAGGCATCCGCACGCCGCGTTCTACTGGTTCTGGAATCTCGCGGCGTACTTCTCCGGGTTCGCCTGGAAGTCGACCAGGCAGTCCTCGCAGCAGAAGTACCAGCGCCGGCCGCCCCATTCGCAGCTCGGCGTGTCGGCGACGGCCGTCACGTCCATCCGGCAGACCGGGTCCTTCGCTTCGATCGGCACCGCGCGGTCCGGCGCGCCGGCGAGCGCTTGGAGCGAGCGCACGTGCAGGACGAGCTTCTCGAGCTCGGCTTCGACGAGCGTCGTGCCGTACGCCGGCATCGTCGGTCGATAGCCGGCGACCAACTTGGCCGCCGGATCGACGATCGATTCGCGCAGGTACGCGTCGTCGACCACCACGGTCGCGCCGCCGTCGAGCGCGACGTGTTTGCCGAACACGCCTGCGAGCGGCGGCGCGAGCTTCGGATCGGCGTGGCACGCCGCGCAACCGTACGCCGCGAAGAGCCCGGGGCCGTCGAGTTCGGCGCGCGCGGCGCGAGACTCGGGGAACTCGTCCGCGACGAGCTGGCGCGCGTGGACGACGAGCTCGGCGAGCGCCGCTTCGTCGTCGCTCGGATAGACGCCGCGCACGACGCCGCGTGGGTCGACCAGGAAGAATCGATTGCTGTGCAGGATCGGGTTGTCGACGTCGTCGCTCGCTTCGACGGTGACGCCGATCGCGCGCGCCGTGCGGTGCAAGCCTGCGTCGTCGGTCGCGAGCAGGATCCAGCGCGTCTCGCCGGGGCTCCAACGCTCGGCGTACTCGGCGAGCACCGCGGGCGTGTCGTGCACAGGATCGACGGAGAACGACACGAAGCGCAGCTCGGGCGCGGCGAGCGTGCGTTGGAGCTGCACCATCTTCCCGCTCATCGTCGGGCAGATCGACGTGCAGGTCGTGAAGATGAAGTTCGCGATCCACACCGAGCCGCGCAGCTCGGCGGGGCCGATGCGACGCTCGTGTTGGTCGACGAAGGAGAACTCGGGTGCGTCCCAGTACTTCGGCAGCTCGGGCGTTGCCGCGGCCGCGTCGCTTTCGCCACGCGGCTTGACGGTTTGCCAGTAGAGGACGCCGGCGAGCGCGAGGCCCGCCAGCACGAAGAGGATCGATTTGGACATGGGAACGGAGCGAAACGGGTCAAGGCGCCGAGCGGGCGAGCGCCAGCGCATCCGCGACGAGTTGGTCGAGCTCCGCGGGCCTCCTCGCGTCGAACGCGCCGCGCACGCGGGCCTCGCGATCGACCAGGAAGAAGCGCGGACGAGGCGCGACGAGCCCCGCGAGCACGTGGCGCTCGGAACCGGCGGCTCCGAGCAACACGGCGAGTCGCGGCGCGTACGTCTCGTCGCAGAGCAGGATGCGCCAGCGCTGGGGATCGGCGCGGCGATACGAACGTTGGTGGGAGCGCAGCGCGCCCACGCCGTCCTCGCGCGAGATCGAAACCGTCACGAAGCCGATCTCGGCGCCCGCGAGACGCTCCTGCAAGTCGGCGAGCGAGCCGCTGGTCGGGCCGCACGCGCCGCACTGGAGCGAGACGAGGTCGAGGATCCACACACGGCCCTCCAAGTCGGACCGAGAGCACGTCGCGCCGTCGAGGTCGACGAGTTCGAACGACGGGAGCTCGAGCGGTTCGATCGAACGCGCGCGGCTCCAGTCGATCCTCGGCGGCTCGTGCGCGATGCGCCACGCGAGCACCGCGCCCGTGCCGACGAGCAGCACGAGCGCGACCGCGAGCAGCGCGCGCCAGCGACGTGAAACGATCCGACGCGAGGCGTCGGTGGAGGAGAGAGGCATCGAGACGACGGATCCGATTCGGAGGAGAGGCAGGGATGCACCGCGCGGACGCCGACGGAGCTCGCGCTTCGAAGGAGCGAGCTCGAGGGTCGGCCCCGGCTTGGACACCGCGCGCAAGCGAGAGAGCCCGTCGCGCAAGCGAGAGAGCCCGTCGCGCAGGCGTGCGAGCCCGTCGCGCAAGCGCGCGGAGCCGGGCGGCAAAGAGCGAACGAGTGGCCACTAGGCCGCGTCGTGCGCTCCGCGCGGAGGCGGGCTCGGCGGTGCGATCGTCGTCGCTTCGTGGGGTTCGGCGCGCGCGAGTGGCGCGCGGCCGAACGACGCGCCTTGCAGCGTGCGTGCGTCGCGCTCGGCGACCAAACCGGGCACCGGCGAGCTCGCCGTTGTGACGCGTTCGTCCGGTCGGCCGCCGCAGCGCGCCGGGGCGAGCGTCGCGTCGACGTCGAGTGTGCGGCTCGCGCCGGACACGTGTGCGCGTACTGCGTGCTCCTGTTCTGCCGGCACCTGTTCAGCCGGCACATCTGCTGCGCGAGGCCAGTGCGTGTCGCGCCGACCAGCGAACGAGTCTGCGTCGTGCGCACCCGAGCGGCGCGCGAAGGCCGGCGCGACGGCGTTCGACGGCTCGCAGCAGCAATCCGCGAGGCAGGCGGTGGCGTCGAGGCACGCGCAAGCGTGCTCGGCGCAGCGGAACTCGAGCTCCGGCGCGGCGCCGCGCGCGGCGCGCCACGCGAGCCCCGCGACCGCGAGCGCGGCGAGGCACACCCAGAGCGCGAGGACGTTCGTGCGCGGCATCGACGGCGGGCAGTTTACGCGCCTCGCCAATGGATCCCGAGCGTGGCGCGCCGGAACCGGCGGCGCGGGCGCTAGACTCCTCCGCCGTCGCGGCCCACGAGGCCGCGTCTCGGCCAAGCTCCGGCCTCACCTCGGATCGCCCGGCGGTTCGCCTCGACCCCAGGAACTCGATGAAACGCGATTTGCACGCTTCCGCTGCCGCACGCGCCTCTGCTTTGGCCGTGCCCTTCCTGCCTCGCACCCGCGCCGAGATGGCGGCGCGCGGTTGGGACGAGCTCGACGTCTTGCTCGTCACCGGCGACGCCTACGTCGACCATCCGAGTTTCGGCGTGCCCGCGATCGGGCGCCTGCTCGAGAAGCGCGGCTTCCGCGTCGGCATCCTCGACGTGCCCGAGCTCGAGCCCGACGGTTCCGGTTGGAAGCGTCTGCCCGCGCCGAAGCTCTGGGTCGGCGTCAGCGCCGGCACCATCGACTCGATGGTCACCAACTACACGGCCGCGAAGAAACGTCGCTCGCAGGACGTGTATCGCCCCGGCGGCAAACCGGGCCGGCCGAACCGCGCGACGATCGCGTACACCGCCGCGGCGCGCCATCACTTCCCTGGCGTGCCGGTGGTGATCGGCGGGCTCGAAGCCGGTCCGCGGAGGCTCGCGTACTTCGACTACTGGGAGGAGAAGTTCCGCCGCTCGATCCTCGTCGACTCGAAGGCGGACTTGCTCGTGTGGGGCATGGGCGAGCGCACGGCGCTCGAGCTCTGCGAGCGGCGCGCGCGCGGCGAGAGTCTCGGCGGCATGCTGCAGACGTGCGAGCTCGTCGCGCCGGACCGCATGCCCGCCGGCGCGCGGCAGGTGCCGAGCTTCGAGGCGCTCGCGAACGACCACGAGCTCCTGATCGAGCTCTTCGAGGCGGTGCGCGAGGAGAACCGTGTCGGCGGCCGCGTGATCGCGCAGCCGCACGGTTCGCGGATCGTGCTGCAGCATCCGCCGCTCCCGCCGTCGACGCCCGAGGAAGTCGACGAGTACTACGACTTGCCGTTCGCGCGCGCGTGGCACCCCGACCACGACGCGGCGGGCGGCGTGCCGGCGCTCGAACCGGTGCGGTGGTCGATCAACACGCACCGCGGTTGCCTCGCCGACTGCACGTTCTGCTCGATCACGTTCCACCAAGGCCGTTCGATCCAGTCGCGCAGCGAAGCGTCGGTCCTGCGCGAAGCCGCGAAGCTCGCCGAGCACCTCGACTTCCGCGGCACGATCACCGACGTCGGTGGACCGACCGCGAACATGTGGGGCATGGGTTGCAAGCTGCTCGAGAGCGGCAAGCCGTGTCTCGACCGCGACTGCCTCTCACCCGACGTGTGCCCCGCGCTGCGGGTCGACACGGCGAGCGAAGGTTATCGGCGTTTGCTCGGTCTCGTGAAACGCACCGCCGGCGTCAAACACGCCTTCGTGCAGTCGGGGATCCGCTACGACTTGCTCTACGGGCAGAAAGCGGCGACGAAGGGCGAGCTCCTGCCGTTGCACCGCGACTTGATCGCGAATCACACCAGTGGGCGCATCAAGCTCGCGCCCGAACACGCGTCACCCGACGTGCTGCGCGCGATGAACAAGCCGGGCTTCGAGGTCTACGAGCGCTACGAAGAGGCGTACAAGTCGACGTGCGAGGAGCTCGGCCGCGACCAGCACCTCGTCAACTACTTCATCGTCGGCCATCCGGGCACGACGATGGCGGACGCCGTGCAGCTCTTCGAGAAGCTCCTCGAGCGCAACTACTCGCCGGAGCAGGTCCAGGAGTTCATCCCGTTGCCGATGACGCGCGGGTGCGTGCAGTACGTCTGCGGTCGCGATCCGATCAGTCGCCAGGAGCTCTACGTGCCGAAGGGCGGGCGCGAGCGGCGGCTGCAGAAGGCGCTCGTCCGGTGGAAGGACCCGGAGAATCGCCCGCTCGTCGAAGAAGCGCTCGAGCTCGCCGGTCGGCGGGACTTGCTCGAGCCGTTCCGTCGGGCGCTGCGACGCGCGCTCGCGCACCGCGGCCGCAGCGACGGTTCGTTCGACCTCGATACTTGCGGTTGAGCCTTCCGGACACGCCGCGCGGTCGAGTCCGTCCCGCGGAAGCGTGGTAGTCTTTTCCTGCTCGCGCGATCCCCAAGATCGGAGCTCTCCCACGGCTCCGCAGCACGCCATGCACCTTTCGACGTCGTCCGTCGTCGCGTTGCTCCTTTCGTCGTCGCTCTTCGCCCAAGCCGTCGTGCAACCGACGGCCGCGCCGGCGCCGGAGGAGCCCGAGTCCGAGTACTTCCGCGTCCAGCGTGAACTCGGTGCGTGGCGCGCCCGCGCCGGCAGCACCTGGCGCGCGCACTTCGACCACGAGACCGGCTTCGCGCAGTTCGTGTACGGCGGCGCGCGCTCGCTCGACTTCGTCCCGCACTCCGACGCGGAGCACTTCGCCGCGGCGCGCCTCGTGATCGACGAGACGCGCGGCCTGACCGGCCTCGACTCGCGTTCACTCGTCGACGACGGCATCGTGTTCCTGCCGCTCTCGCTCGCGGGCTCGAACGACAAGCTTTCGGTGCAGTTCCGCCAAGAGGTGCGCGGCGTGCCGGTCGTGCACGGCTACGCGACGGTGCTCTTCGACCTCGAGGGCCGCGTGCTCTCGGTCGACTCGACGGGCCTCCCCGAGCTCTCGCCCGACTTCGACGTCACGCCGGCGTTCGCCGGCGGCGAAGCCGTCGACCTCGCCGCGCGCACGTTCGTCGCGGAGACCAAACTCGCGCCGACGCGCATCGACGGGCCGAAGCTCGTCATCGCGCAGCCGAAGTCGCCGAAGCTGCGCGCCGCGAAGCTCGCGTGGCAAGTCGAAGTGCATTGGAACGACGGCCAAGGCGCGGCCGAAGGCCACGTCTATTGGATCGACGCGAAGTCGGGCGCGGTGGTCGCGCGCGAAGACGCGGTGCACCACGACGTGTCGGGCACGGTCAGCGCGAAGGCGACGCCGGGTTTCTTCCCCGACTCGAGCTCGAACCCCGAGACGCCGCTCGCGATGCCGTACCTGACGGTGACGAGCCCGCAGGGCAACGCGACGAGCGACGTCAACGGCAACTTCACGATCGCCGGGGCGACGGCGCCGGTCACCGGCACCTTCAAGTTCACCGGCACCTACGCGAACGTCACGAACCAAGCGGGCACGGCGTATTCGCTCTCGCAGAGCCTGACTGCTTCGAGCGGCAACGCCGTGACGATGAACAACACCGTCAGCGATCTCGTGAGCGCGCAGGCGAACGCGTTCCTCTGGATCGGCAAGATGCGCGCTTGGACGCGCTCGGTGAACCCCGCTGACGCCACCAGTGACTTCCTCGCCACGGCGAACGTCAACATCGCCTCGACGTGCAACGCCTACTACGACGGCGTGTCGGTCAACTTCTACCAGGCGGGCGGCGGCTGCGTGAACACGGCCTACTCGACGGTCGTGCTGCACGAGATGGGGCACTGGCTCAACTCGCGCTATCTCTCGGGCAACGGCGGCGACGGCTTCGGCGAAGGCAACGCGGACAACTTCACCACGTTCATCACCGATGATCCGATCGTCGGCATCAACTTTTGCGGCACCGGTTGCAACGTCCGCGACGGCAACAACACGCGTCAGTTCTGCGGCGACTCCAATCCGGCGTGCTACGGCGAAGTGCACGCAGATGGCGAAGTGCTGATGGGTGCGTGTTGGAAGGTGCGCACGCGGCTCAAGAACACGCTCGGCAGCGCGCTCGGCATCCAGACCGCCAACACGCTCTTCAACGCGTGGATGAACGCGTACAACGACGGGCAGATCAAGACGATCGTCCGCACGCACTGGCTCGTGCTCGACGACGACGACGGCAACATCGACAACGGCACGCCGCACTTCACGCAGATCGACGGCGGCTTCCACGACCAAGGCTTCCCGAACTACGTGATCCAGTCGGTGTCGTTCTCGAACGTCACCGATCTGGCGGACACGACGAACCCGAGCGGTCCGTACGTGGTCACGGCGGACGTCTTCGCGAACACGAACCCGCCGATCACGAGCGCGACGATCTTCTACCGTTCGAACGGTGGCGCGTTCTCGAGCGTGCCGATGAGCTTCGTCGCGGGCAACCAGTGGTCGGGCTCGATCCCGGGCGTCGGTTCGCCCGTGGTGGTCGAGTACTACGTCAGCGCGACCGACAACGCGGCGCACACCAACGTCTTCCCGACCGGCGCGCCGGCGAGCTTGCTCAAGTTCAAGGTCGGCATCGAGACCGTGTTCTGGACCGAGGGCTTCGAGAGCGGCACCAACGGCTGGACGCACGGCCAAGTCGCGACGCAGGACGACTGGCAGCTCTCGAGCCAATTCGGTCAACCCGGCACCGCCGGTGAGTCCGGCGATCCGTCGACCGCGTTCGCCGGCAACAACGTCTGGGGCAACGACCTCGGCTTCGGCAGTTGGAACGGCGCGTACGCGAACAACGTCAGCAACTGGCTGCGTTCGCCGACGATCAACCTGTCCGGCAAGACCGGCTGCACGCTGAAGTTCCAACGTTGGCTGACCGTCGAGTCGGGTCAGTACGACCAAGCGATCGTCAAGGTCAACGGCACCCAAGTGTGGGTCAACGACTTCTCGACCGACACGCTCGACACCGCGTGGACCGAGACCGAAGTCGACATTTCGTCGCTCGCCGACAACAACCCGAGCGTGCAGCTCGAGTTCGCGTTGGTCTCCGACGTCGGACTGACCTACGGCGGCTGGAACCTCGACGACGTCAAGATCGTCGCGCTGACCGCGTCGTGCGCGGCGCCGAGCGCGACCAACCCGGCGAGCGCGACCGTCTGCCCCGGCGGGGCGGTGAACTTCACGACCACGGCGAGTGGCACGGGACCGTTCACCTACCAGTGGAAGAAGAACGGCGTCGCGATCGGCGGAGCGACGTCGAGCTCGTACGCGATCGGTTCGGTCGTTTCGGGCGACGCCGGCAGCTACACGTGCGTCGTCTCCAACGCGTGCGGACCGTTCGAGACCGGCGCGGGCGTGTTGACCGTCAGCATCGCGACGACGGCGTCGGTGCCCGCGAACCAGACCGTCTGCCCGGGCGGGCTCGCGAGCTTCCAGACCACCGCGGCGGGCAGTGGGCCCTACACCTACCAGTGGAAGAAGGACGGCGTCGCGATCTCGGGCGCGATCTCGAGCCAGCTCAACCTGATCAACGTGCAAGCGTCCGACGCGGGCACGTACTCGGTGCTGGTCACCGGCTCGTGCAACTCGGTCGAGCCGTCGGCGACGCTGGTCGTCAACGTGCCGACGAGCGCGAGCACGCCGACGAGCCAGACGGTCTGCCCCGGCGGCGCGGCGACGTTCTCGACGACCGCGGGCGGCACCGGGCCGTTCACCTACCAATGGAAGAAGGACGGAGTCGCGATCGGCGGCGCGAACACGAGCTCGCTCACGCTCTCGAACGCGCAGAGCGGCGATCAAGCGACGTACTCGGTGCTGGTCACCGGCGCGTGCGGCTCGGTCGAGCCGGCGGCGAGCTTGACGGTCAACGCGGCGACCACCGCGAGCGCGCTCGTCACGCAGAGCGTCTGTGAAGCCGCGAGCGCGAGCTTCTCGACGACGCCGAGCGGCACCGGGCCGTTCACGTTCCAGTGGAAACGCAATGGCTCGCCGATCGACGGCGCGACGTCGAGCTCGTACTCGATCCCGAGCGCGACGCTCGGCGACGCGGGGCTCTACTCGGTGCTGGTCACCGGCGCGTGCGGCTCGACCGAACCGTCGGCGACGCTCACGGTGAACGCGAGCACGGGCGCGTTCGGGCCGTCGAGTCAGACGGTCTGCGAAGGCGCGGGCGCGACCTTCGTCGTGAACGCGAGCGGCACCGGGCCTTTCACCTTCCAGTGGAAGAAGGACGGGGGTCCGCTCGCGGGCGAAACGGCGAGCTCGCTGACGCTTCCGAACGTTTCCGCGGCCGACGCCGGCAGCTACTCGGTCGTCGTCACCGGCGCGTGCGGCTCGGTCGAGAACGCCGCGACGCTCACCGTGAACACGACCGTCGGCGCGAGCACTCCGGCCGATCAGACGGTCTGCCCGGGCGGCGGCGCGACGTTCACGACGACCGCGAGCGGCACCGGGCCGTTCACGTTCCAGTGGAAGAAGGACGGCGTCGCGATCGGCGGCGCGAACGCGAGCTCGCTCGTGCTCTCGAACGTCCAAGCGAGCGACGCCGGCTCGTACTCGGTGCTCGTCACCGGTGCGTGCGGCTCGGTCGAACCCGCGGCGACGCTCGCCGTGTCGACGCCGGTCTCCGCGACCGAGCCCAGCGATGCGACCGTCTGCGCGGCGAGCCCAGTGAGCTTCTCGACGACGGCGAGCGGCGACGGTCCGTACACGTTCCAGTGGAAGAAGGACGGCGTCGCGTTGCCGGGTGAGACCGCGAGCACGCTGGTGCTCACGAACGTCGGCGCGGCGGACCAAGGCACGTACTCGGTGCTCGTCACCGGCGCGTGCGGCACGGTCGAGCCCGACGCCGTGTTGACGGTGTGGGGGACGACGGCGAGCTACTGCACCTCGAAGCAGAACTCGCTCGGTCTCTTCCCGACGATCGGCTCGACCGGCACGCCCGGCGCGCAAGCGAACGACTTCGTGTTGAGGCTCTCGAACGCGTTGCCGAACAAGACGGCGCTCGCGTTCTGGGGCGTGCAGCAGAACGGCGTGCCGTTCAACGGCGGCACGTTGTGCATCAAGCCGCCGCTCCTGCGTCTGACGCTCGTCTCGACCAACGCGTCGGGCGCGGCGTCGATCGCGATCCCGGTCGACGGCTCGATGGTCGGCGCGACGCGACACTACCAGTGGTGGTCGCGCGACCCGTCGGATCCGTTCACGGTCAGCCTCTCCGACGGCCTGAGCGTCACGTTCTGCAACTGACGACGGCCGCGCCGAAACCGCGCGCGCCTGCTCACTCGGCAGCGCGCGCGGCGTTCGCGGTCACGACGAGCTCGTGCGTGCGCCGGACGTGCGCGTGGGGCTCGCGCACCGCGTCTCTTCGTGCTACGCGGTAGTTCGACGCCGCGCACGGCGAACGCTCGGTGCAGGCTGCGCGTTCCGCGGCGAACGTGTCGCGCGCGGAGTCCGAGGCCGAGCGTGAACGTGGGCGTGGGCGCGAGCCAGCGCGCTCGCGACGCAGGCGTTCGGGCTCGAAGCCTCGTCAGCCCGTGATGCGTTCGCGGAACTCGAGCGTGTTCGGGTCGAGACGGATCTTGTCGCCGGTCTGGCAGAGCTGGCTCACGCGCACCTTGATGCCGTTCTCGAGCAGCGCGTCCTTCGTGCCGGAGCTCCCGCCCTTCATCGGCGGCGCGGTGTCTTGGATCACGGCGACGACGGAGATCGGCGTCGAGACTTGGATCAGCACGCCGTCGACGAGGAAGCCCTTGTACGCGTCGCACGTCCACACGAGCGCGTCCTTCGCCGCTTCGGTGGGGCAGCGGTACTCGACGCCGTCCGTGTCGTAGAAGACTTCCTCGTTGCCTTCGCGGTAGGAGTGCGAGAGGTCGACGTTCTGGTACTCGAGGACGTTGTACTTCGCGTCGGTCGCCTCCTTCGGCACTTCGTACGTGCGCCCGGTGCGGACGTCCTTGAGCTGCAGTCGGACGTTCTGCCGGCGGTCGTTACGCAGGATCGTCCAGTCGGTCACGGTGCAGATGCGGCCTTGGTACTCGACCAAGAAGCCTTTGCGCAGATCGAGGGCGCTGAGCTGTTGCATGGGGGGAGCGTCTCCGTCGTTTTCGAAGGCGCAAGAGTGTAGCGGCGCCCGCGCGATCGCGCAGCTCCCCGCGCGCTCACGCTGCCGCTCGGTCGCGGGCGACCCCGCGCGACGAGCGGCGCGCGCTCCTCGGTCACTGGAGGAACTCGATCTTGCCCTGCGGCAGGAGGTAGACGATCAGCATCGTCCCTCCGGCGACGGTCGGCACGTGCGTGGACTCGCGCGGCAGCACCACCCAGCCCGGCGGCTTGCCTTCGAACGTCGGCCGGCCGTCGAGGGCGATGCAGTAGTTCACTTCGCCTTCCGGGTGGCGGTGACGCGGCCCGGCGCCGTTCATGTGCACGACGTCGATCGAGAAGTCGAGCGTCTCGGGGCCCGCCTTGGCGACGCGGCCATAGCGCACCGGCAGCTCGCCGCGATTCGCGACCTTGCCTTCGGCGAGCAGGCGCACCAGCTCCGCTTCGAGCGCGCGGGCGGCGTCGGTGCTGGGCCCGAAACGGCGGGCGAGCTCGCGTTCCGCGGCCGCCGGATCGGCGAGGTCGACGCCGCGCGCGGCTCGGCAGAGCGGTTCGAACGCAGCGACGAGCGGAGTGGAGGCGGGCGTCTCGGCCATGGTCGATCTCGGGTGGAGCTCTGGGGACGTGCGCACGCTCTGGACGCGCGCGGCGGAGCGCCGCGACGTGCCGCGTGAGCCGAGACCTTCTACGCGAAGCCGTCCGCGCGTGGCAAGCGCGACGGGCGCGTCCGCGACGGAGGCGCTCGTGGGCAAGCGCCGTGCGCCTCTCTAAGATCGCGGGTCGATGTCGCCGAACCTCCGCCGCTTCGCCTTCGCGGCGTTCGCCTTGCTGGCGCTCGCGTTCGCGTGGCAAGGGCTCGCCGACGCCGCGCCGTTCGGGCGCGATCGCGCAGCGCTCGCGGCGGCCTCGGGACGTTCGCTCGGCGCGATGCTCGGCGAGTGGGATCCGCTCGCGCGCGCCGTCGATCCACGCGGCGGTCACCCGCTCGCCGTGGTCTCGAGCGCGGCGAGTCTCGCCGTGTTCGGGAGCGAGCGCGGCGCGCTGCTCCCGGCGCGGTTCGAGAACCTCGCGTGGTACTTGCTCGCGTGCATCTCGCTCGCTCGGTTCCTGCGGCGCTTCTTCCTGCCGTGGACGGGATCCGAACAAGCGGAGGCCGCGGGTTGGGCCGCAGCGCTCTTCTTCGCGCTCTCGCCGCTCGGCTTCCCTGCGGTCGGTTCGCTCGCGGCGCGCGGCGACGTGCTCGGGCTCGCGCTCGGCACGGCGGCCGCGACGCTGTTCCTCGCAGGCCGCCAGGACTACTCGGTGCCGCGCCAAGGTGCCGCGCTCGCACTCGCTCTCGCCGCGGGCCTCGCGAGTGACGCGGCGCTCTTCCTCGCGCCGGTGCTCGCGCTCGCCGAGTTCGTCTCGGCGCGGCGCCAGAGGCCGCGCGTGGTGCGCACTCGGACCACCGTCACGACGCTCGTGGTGTTCGGAGCTGCGACGGCCGTGCCGCTCGTGGTGCGCGCGGCGACCGGCGAGGCGCACGTGTGGCCGGCGGAGTGGCGTGAGCTCTCGAGCGCGCTCGCCGACGGCCGCTTCGTCGACGTGCTCACGGGCTCGCTCGAGAAGCTCGGGCTCGTCGTCCTCCCGATCAACGCGTGGGGTCTCGGGCTCTTCGGCCAAGGCGTCGCCGGAGTATTGCTGCTCGTCGCCGTGCAACCGGGGCTGCTCGCCGCGCGCACCGCGCCTCGGTTGTGGAGCTTCCTGCTCGGTCTCGTCACGGCCGTGTTCGCGCTCGCGCTCTTCTTCGCGCCGTCGACCGGCGTGTCGAGCCGCGACTTGACGCGTTCGGGCGAGCTCCTGTTGCCCGCGATGGTGCTTTGCACGGCGCTCGGTGCCGCCGCGACGGCGTTGTCGGGCACACGCCGCAAGGTCGTGCCGTTGCTCTTCGCGGCGGGCTCGGCGTTCCTCGCGCATGGCAACGTGTTGCCGTGGGTGCGCGCGTCGCACGCGCTCGAGCGGCTCGCGGAACACGTCGCGAAGGCCCGCGCCGAGCACGGCGCGCACGCGACGATCGTCGTGCTCGATCCACCGGGCGCCGTGTACGGAGTCGACGTGCTCGCCGGCGCGCTGTCGACGCTCGACGCCGACGCGCTCGCGGTGCGATCCGGATCCACGCCTCGGCCGGTGGTCGCGCTCGCCGGCGCCGCGCTGCCGCTCTATGCGACGACTCCGGAGTTCGCCGTCGCGACGGCCGACGGTTTGGTGCTGCTCGTGCCCGACGTGGGCAGAGCGTCCGACGGCCCGGTGCCCGATGAGCCGGCGCCCGGTGCATCGGCGCCCGGTGCATCGGCGCCTGGCGGCCCTTCCGCCGGCGGCCCTCCATCCGGCGGTCAGGCAGAGTTCGCTGCGTTCGAGGCGCGTCGCGCGCTCGTCGTCGCGGCCGCCGCGGCCGCGGCGGATGTCGGCGAGGCGCCCGGCTCCACGCCCGCGATCAAACGTTGGTTCAACGACAACCGTTCGCCGAAGCTCGACGTCGCGCCGACGCGCTACGGCGCGCTCGTCGTGCGTGCCCGCTCCGACGCCGACACGTCGAAGCCGCCGCGTGTCGGCTGGCGCGCCGAGGACGAAAGCACGCGCGAGCACCCGGGCGTCTGGTGGCGTCGCGGCGGAGAGAACCTCGCCGTGTTCGACCTCGCGAGCTCGCTCGAGTGGCTTTCGTCGGGCAAGGTCGGCCGCGTGTGGTCGGCGGGCGGTTGGGCGGTGATCGAAGACGCGGAACTCACCGCGGCGCTGCCGACGATCCCTGGCGTTTCGACGCCCGTGCAGGACGGCGACGCGTGGACGTTCGCGTTCGACGCGCTGCCCGTCGCCGAGGTGGATCGAGCGCGCGCGACGTGCTCGCTCTCGCTGCTCTCGCCGGCGACGCTCGAGAGCCGGCGCGCGACGCTCGCGCTCGCCGGCCCGGCGTTGCGTTTCGCGGGCGCAGAATCGGCGAGCCGCGCGCTCGGCGGCGCCGTGTGGGCGCTCGAGCTCGAGCTCGACGGCCGCGTGGTCGCGCGTTCGCTCGGCGCGCGGTAGTCTGCGCCGCGAATGACGACGAAGCCTTCGAAGGACCTCGAGTGGTTCGAGAACCCGCGGCCCGGCCGCGAGTACGAGATCCGCTTCGAGTGCCCCGAGTTCACTTGCCTCTGCCCGAAGACCGGCCAACCGGACTTCGCGACGATCCGCATCCGCTACACGCCGAAGCTGCGGTGCGTCGAGCTCAAGAGCCTGAAGCTCTACCTGTGGTCCTTCCGCGACGAAGGCCACTTCCACGAGGCGGTCACCCATCGCATCCTCGACGACTTGGTCGCGTTGCTCGCGCCAGAGCGCATGACGGTCGAAGGTGACTTCATGGTGCGCGGCGGGATCCACACCGTCGTCGAAGCCAAGTTCCCGGGTTAGAGGCGAACGTGGCGCGCGCGCGGAAGTCGCTCGTCGTGCTGACCGGTGCCGGCGTGTCGGCGGATTCCGGCGTGCAGACCTTTCGCGGCGGCGGCGGGCTGTGGGAAGGCCACCGCGTGGAGGACGTGGCGACGCCGCTGGCGTGGGCGCGCGATCCGCGGCTCGTGTGGCGCTTCTACCAGTTGCGCCGGCGCGCGTTGCGCTCGGTCGAGCCGAACGCGGCGCACCGCGCGCTCGCGCAACTCGAGCGCGAACTCGCCGCGCGCGGCGTGCCGTTCCTCCTCGTGACGCAAAACGTCGACGATCTGCACGACCGCGCGGGTTCCTCGGTGCTGCACATGCACGGCGAGCTCGTGCAACTGCGCTGCGAACGGTGCGGCGCGAAAGTGCGCGAGCTCGAGCACCTCGAGCCCGAGGAGTACGTGCCGTGCGCGGCGTGCGGTCACGCCCGCGTGCGCCCCGACATCGTGTGGTTCGGCGAGCTGCCCTACTTCATGGACGAGATCGAGCGCGCCTTGCTCGGCTGCACGCACTTCGTCTCGATCGGCACGAGCGGCGTCGTCTATCCGGCGGCGGGCTTCTTGTCGCTCGCGCGGCACGCCGGCGCGCGCACGTGGGTCAACTCGCTCGAGGCGCCCGAGAACCTCGATCCGCGCGACGAGTTCCGCGCCGGCCGCGCGATCGACGTCGTGCCCGCGCTCGTCGACGAGTTGCTGCGCGAGCTCTAACGCGACTCGCCCGCGACGCCGACCGACTTCAGCACTGCGATTTCGTCGTTGTGCGAGTGCGTGAAGCCGCGACGGCGCTCCTCGGCGACGGTCGCGGCGCTGCGGAACGCGACGACGTACGCGCGGCGCCAACCGGCGGTGCGGTTGCCGCCCGAGCCGTGCGCGACGCGTTCGGAGTGCACCGTGACGTCGCCGCGGCGAATCGGCGCCGCGCGCACGCAGTCGCGCGTCTCGTCGACGTCGCAGACGAGCGCATGGCTCTTCTCGCGATCGCCGCTCGCCGGTCGGTGGGGGCGCAACGTGGGCTCGCGATGCGAGCCGACCGCGAAGCGCAGACAGCCGTTCTCGAGCGTCGAATCGTCGACCGCGAGCCAACACGTCGCCGTGCGCGTGTCGGGCGTGACGATCCAGTACGCGAGGTCCTGGTGCCAACCGAAGACGGCGTCCTCCTTGAACGGACGCTTCGCGAGCAGTTGGTCGTAATCGAGCACGAGGCCCGGACCCTGCAACGCCTCCGCGATCGACGCGGCGCGGCGTTCGTAGAGGTTGCCTTGCCAGGCCGCGTGGTAGCGCCGCGGCAGCATCACGTTGACGATCGAGTACTCGTCGGGCGTGCGCTGGTAGTCGCCGGACATGTCGCAGAAGTCCTTGCCGGGCACGGCGATTTCGCGGCGCAAGAAGCGGTCGTAGTCGCGCTCGAGCTCACGGAGCTCGTCCTCCGCGAGCACGCCGTGCAAGTGCACGTAGCCGTCGCGGTGGAAGCGTTCGCGCTCCTCGGGCGTGACGACGTATCGATCTCCTCGGCGGCGTGATTCGGGTTCCATCGTGCCTCCTCGCGTGGCGGGCGACTTCGCGCGTGACGAGCGGATTGTAGTCGTCCGCGCGCGAGTAGGATCGACGCGTCTTCAGCGGAGCCCCTGCATGCGTCTCGTCGCGATCCTCGCCCTCGTGTTCAGCCCTTCGTTCGCTCCAGTCGACGGCCCGCTTCCGGGCTACGAAACGCGCGACCTCGAAGGTTGGAAGGTCCACGTCGAGCAACGCGTGGTCGAGCATCCTCGCGGCGCGCCCGCGCTCGAGCTCCTGCGCGTCAAGCTCTACGACATCGTCCGGGTCGTGCCCGAGCCCGCGCTCACGCAGCTGCGCGACGTGCCGATCTGGTTCTCGCTCGACGATTCCGCGTGCCCGTGCGCTTGTTATCACATCTCGCCCGAATGGCTCGCCGAGAACGGCCACGCGCGCGAGAAGGCGAAAGGCGTCGAGATTTGCTCGCTCGAACGTTTCGAGACGTGGACGCTCGACCAGCCGTCGATGGTGTTGCACGAACTCGTGCACGCCTACCACGATCGTGTGCTCGGCGTCGACGAGCCGCGCATCGTCGCGGCGTACGAGCGCGTCAAGGCGTCGGGCCGTTTCGATTCGGTGCTGCGCTATCACGGCAAGCGCGAGCGGCACTACGCGCTCAATAACTGCCAGGAGTTCTTCGCGGAGCTCTCCGAAGCCTGGTTCGGCACCAACGACTTTTGGCCGTTCGTGCGCGGCGAGGTCCTCGAGAGCGACCCGGAGACCGCCGAGTTGCTGCGGGCGATCTGGGGCGGGTGAATTCCAGGAAGCGTTCGGCACGCGGCTGCCGCGAGCTGACTTGAGCGCGGAAGCAACCGCACGGGATGGCGCACTCGGACTGTACTCGCGCGTCGAAGCAGGGATGGCCGCTCTCACGTCGTGCGCTCGAATGCGTGGGAGGCGCACAACCGCGTCGCCGCCCTCCGAGTGGTCGGACCCGGCGAATCGGGCGTCACGATCGTCTGCCGCAGGCTCGCCGACGTCTCCTCCCACTGATCGCCCCGTTTCGAGCGCCAGCCGTCTCTGCTCGCGTGCGATGCACTTCGAAGGGTCGGCCAGATTCCTGAGTTTGGGGGTTGACAAGCCCCGGAAGGGGGGGGGTAGCGTGTTCGGCAGCTTGCCAAAAGGAGGGTCCATGACCACCAAGCAACGCGTTCGAACGGGGACCGCGCTTTCCATCTTCCTCGCCCTGGCGGCGTTCCTCTCCGCGTCCCCAACGCTCAACACGACCGTCATCGCGTGCGACGATCAGTCACAGCAGTTCACCACCACGACGTCGATCGTCGTCAGCGCGTCAGGCACGACGCAGGCCGAAGCGCTGGCGGAACTCTACGGAGACGGAATGGCCGACGATTTCGCCCGGGCACAAGACATGGAATGCGATTCGTGTGCCTCGGCCAAATGCGCAATGACGTGCGACTACAGTGGCACGATCTCCGGCATCCACTATCTCACCGTGAAGAACAGTCAAGGCGTGATCGTTGGGTACATCGCGATCGCCGTGTACAACGGAACGTACACGCTCTACTGCGAAGCTTGCTGACCAGTCGTCGGCCGCGCTACTCTACGCTCCCGAGGCGCGACGCACGTTGCGGAATGAACTCGATGCGAATCTGGACGGCTATCGTCACTGCGCTCGTTCTTGTGATCGGGACGTTTTACTTGACTCGTCGGTGGACAAGTCACGCGGACCGTCCGGGCTCGACGAACCAGGCATCAGAGGCGCGGCCGCGCGAGGACGCTCTGAGTATCGAGGGCGCCCCGATGCTGGGCATCGAGTCGACTCGGCGTGAAGCCGCCGGCGATGTGTCTTGGTTCGACGCGCGCGGCGAACTTCATTGCTTCTGCGCTCGCGGGAACCCGCCGCGAACGGTCTCGTTGACCTGGCGTTCGAGTGACGGCGTGCTCGTTACTTGTGCCAGCGGCGACGGCCGCTGGGCCGGCCAGTTTCCGGCGGGTCGGTACGTCCTCGTGGATGCCGATGGAGAGCACGGCCGACTCGTTCCTTCGAGTCCCACGGCAGTTTCGTCGAGCGAATCGGCCCCGGACGTCTGGCTCCGCTGCGAGGACGCCTACGTCGTCGACGTCCGCGACGGATCGTCTGGGAGACGTATCGATCGCGCGACGATTCGGCCGACCTCCGGCCACGATGGCAGCAGCGTCACGACGTCGTCGACGCTCACTGTGCGCAAGGAGCGGGACCGGACGATCACGGAAGTCATCGCGAGCGACCCACCCGCGGCCTGGGTCCTGGAGTATGCGAACGTCCCCGTGGTCCTGCCGTCACCGCCCAAGCACGGCTCAGTCACATTGTCCTCCGCTGGGTTCCGGGATGGGCGGTTGGACGGAGTCGATGCGCCTGGCTGGTACGTCGCCACGCTCGAACCACAGCGCTCGCTTCGACTGCGGCTCGAAGGTGCGGCTCGTTCGACGCAGACCTACTTGATCGAGATCGAGTTCGCGAGTGGTCGCGCGGTTGCGCTGGAACGGCTGCGGCCGCCGGACGAACGAAGCGTCGAGATCGTGAACGAAGCGGAAGCTACGATCGTGATTTCGCCGACGACGCGCATCGGTCGAGGCCCGGTCCTTTTCGAGAGAACTGTCGCGTTGGGCACGCACTCGGAAGTCGTCGTGACGGAGGCCGACCTCGCGCGATCGGCCGCGATTGCGAGCGGTGCCGTCGAGATCGAAGTCGAACTCCCGGCGACCGTCGCGCAGCAACTTGGGCAGGTCACGCTCGAACTGCGTCCCGTTCGTGTCGGCGTCGGCTTGGGTCGCTTCGACGAGCCGCGAGACTCGGTCAAGCGCTGGCCAGTTGGTGCTGCCAGCTCCCACGTCCAACGATTCGACGGCTTGCGAACCGGCGAATACCGCGCCGTGCTGCAGCCGGTCGGGATCGAGAAGCACGTACACGTGGAAGCAGGTGCTGTGGCACAGGTTCGATTCGACGTCACTCCGTTGGCCGAGGTGCGCCTCTGGCCTGTGACCGCGAGTGGCTCGCCGGTTGCTGAACCCCACGCGTTGGGGCAGGTCCTTTGGTCATACTGCGATGACACTGCGCTCGCTGAGCGGGCCGCGAATTCCGCGCTCGTCAATTCGTCGGACGCGGAGGCTGAGTTGGGCGTCGGACTGCAACTCGGCACGGTTCACCTCGCCGAGTGTGTGGACGGTGGCTGGTCGTTCGTTGCGACTCCCAGTCGCAGAATCCGAGTGAGTTTCGTCGGCGCTCGAGCGCTCCAAGTGGAGCCGCGCGAGATCGAACTCATGGCCGGAACGAACGATGAGACGCTGCGGTTCGCCGGCTTGTAGCGGACGCACGCGCGGCGACGTCACTCGAGCGCCCGCACGAGTTTCGGGAAGAGCGCCATGTAGCGGTGGTCGAGATTGCGGTGCGAGCCGTCGTGCTCCTCGTGCACGACCGGCACGCCGAGCGCGCGCAGCTTCGCGACCATCTGGCGCAGCGGCCACTGCATGTTGAACTCGTCGTCGAGGCCGCACTCGACGTGCAGGTACGCGAGCCGCTTCAAGTTCTCGGCGTAGCGCTCGCACGCGAAGAGCGGATCGAACTCGCGCCAGCGTCGCCAGACGTCCTCGCGGCGCGCGCCGGTCTCGACGTCGATCGGCAAGTCGAAGCCGAACGGGCTCTGTGGATTCGGCGAGTAACACGCGCTCATCGCGATGGCGTTCAGCGTCTCGAACTCGTCGGTCGAGGGCGACGGTTTCGCCTTGAACGCATCGAGGAACCTCCACGGGTCTCCGCCGTGCTTGCGCAAGGTCCGCAGGAGCCCTTCGAACGTCGGCCACTGACAGAACTCGAAGCCGCAGTCGCCGCTGATCGACGCCGCGGCGCGGAAGAGGCTGGGCCGGCGCATGGCAAAGTGCAGCGCGCCGAAGCCGCCGGAGCTCTTGCCGACGACCGCGCGCGCGCCGGCGAGCGTCGGGTAGGTCGCGTCGACGAACGGCACGAGCTCGTCGGCGACGTAGTCTTCGTACCGGCCGAGCAGCGACGAGTTCACGTACTGGCTGCCGCCGACTTCCGTGAAGCAGTCGGGGAGCACCAGGATCGCCGGCGGCAACTCGCCCGCCGCGACGCGCCGGTCGTACTGGAGCACGAGCCCGGGTTTCCACGGATCGCCGACGTCGAGGAAGCGTTGCCCGCGACCGGTGAAGCCCGCGAGCACGAAGAGCACCGGCCACTTCGCGCCCGAGTCCCAACCGGGCGGCAGGTAGACCGGCACTTCGCGTTCGTGCGGATCACCGACGCGGTTCGCGGCGAGGCATGCGCTCGCGAACGTGCGCAGCTCGACGCGGCCCGCGAAGGCGCGCGTGCCGTAGACGTGGCCGTTCGAGCTCATCCCGTGGTCCCGTCGGCTCAGGACGCAGCGAGTTCGGCCCGCAGCTTCGCGAAGCCCGGCTTGATGCGCTCGAAAATCGTCTTCACGCGGTAGTCGTAGTGCGCGAACGCCGACTTCATGCCGTTGATCGAGATCTTCTCGAGGTCGGCGAGCCCGACGCCGAACGTTTCGACGGCGATGGCGTACTCGTCGGTCATCGACGTGCGGCTCATCAGCCGGTTGTCGGTGTTGAGCGTCACGCGGAAGCCTTGGCGCAAGAAGATCGGGAACGGGTGTTGCGCGAGCGACTCGCACGCGCCGGTGTGCACGTTCGACGAGAGGCAGATCTCGAGCGGGATGCGGTGGTCGAGCACGTACTGCGCGAGCGGCTCGAGTTTGATGACCTTGCCTTGGTAGCTGACGATGTCCTCGACGAGGCGCGTGCCGTGGCCGATCCGGTGCGCGCCGCAGAAGTGCAGCGCTTGCCAGATGCTCTTCGGACCGAAGCTCTCGCCCGCGTGGATCGTGATCGCGAAGTTTTCGCGTTTCGCGAACTCGAACGCGCGTTGGTGTTCGCCCGCCGGGTTGCCGGCCTCCTCGCCCGCGAGGTCGAATCCGACGCAGCCTTCGTTGCGGTAGGTGACGGCGAGCTCCGCCATCTTCATCGAGAGCGCTTCGGGCTCGTTGCGCATCGCGCACACGATCAGGCCGAAGCCGACGTCGAAGTCCTTGGCGCCGCGTTTCAGGCCCTTCAGCACGGCACGCATCACGGCGTCGAGCCCGAGGCCCTTCTGCGTGTGGTAGTGCGGCGCGAAGCGGACCTCCGCGTAGATCACGCCGTCCTTCGCCATGTCCTCGATGAACTCGTATGCGACGCGTTCGAGCGCCGCGGACGTCTGCATCACGGCGATCGTGTGACGGAAGCCTTCGAGATAGAGCCCGAGTTCGCCGCGCGCGGCGCCCAAATGGAACCACTCGCCGAGTTTCTCCGGATCGCTCTCGGGCAGACCTTCGTAGTTCGCATCGCGCGCGAGCGCGAGCACGGTGGTCGGCCGCAAGCCGCCGTCGAGGTGCTCGTGCAGCAGGACCTTGGGGACGCGTTGCAGGATCTCGCGGGAGAGCGCCCCGCGACCGTTCGAGCGATGCTTCGACATGGCCGGAGCGTAGCTCGTTCGAGCCCAGGGTTCGACGCCGCCGTTCGCGTCGCTCGAGCGACGCCGCTCGCGTGACGCCGCGCGCACCACGCGGTTGCGTGGGGCGGTCGTGCGCGACGGTGTCCCGGAGCGATGGCCCAGGCCGTCGTCGCGCGCGGTCGCGGCCCCGGGCGTGCGGCTCCCGCGCTCGGCGCCGACGATGCGGTGGACGCCTCGCCGCGGTTGTTCGCGATCGGCTGCACCCGTATCCTCCTCGCCCCTCGTTCCGCCGCGTCCATCCGTCGAGAGGTTCCCCGTGTCGTCCAACATCCGCGTCCGCTTCGCTCCGAGCCCGACCGGCAAATTGCACGTCGGTGGCGCGCGCACCGCGCTCTTCAATTGGGCTTATGCGCGCCGCAACGGCGGCAAGTTCCTCCTGCGGATCGAGGACACCGACGAAGAGCGTTCGACCGCCGAGTACGAGCGCGCGATCCTCGAGGGCTTGCACTGGCTCGGCATCCAGTGGGACGAAGGTCCCGACATCGGCGGGCCGTGCGCTCCGTACCGCCAGACCGAGCGCGCGGCGCGGCACAAGGAGCTCGCGACGAAGCTCTTCGCCGACGGTTGGGCCTATCGCTGCTTCTGCTCGGCGGAACGCCTCGAGGCCTTGCGCGAGGCCCAGTCGAAGCAGCACTTGAAGCCCGAATACGACGGGCTCTGCCGCAAGCTCGCGAAGGACGAGGTCGAACGACGCGTCGCTGCCGGCGAGAAGTACGTGTTGCGCTTCGCTGTGCCGGCGGGCGAGACGCGCTTCCTCGACCACGTGCGCGGCGACGTCGTCTTCCAGAACAAGGAAGTCGACGACTGGGTGATGGTGCGCTCCGACGGCACGCCGACCTACAACTTCGTCGTCGTCTGCGACGACATCGACATGGGCATCACGCACGTGTTCCGCGGCGAGGAGCACTTGGTGAACACGCCGAAACAGGTGTTGCTCTACCGGGCGTTCGGGAAACCGATCCCGGAGTTCGGGCACTTGCCGTTGATGCTCGGCACGGACGGCAAGAAGCTCTCGAAGCGCACCGGCGACACGGCTTTGCAGGACTACCGCGACAAGGGCTATCCGAAGGACGCGATCGTCAACTTCCTCTGCCTGCAGGGCTGGGCGTTGAACGGCACGACCGAGATCTTCTCGGTCGGCGAGTTGGTCGCGAACTTCGACATCAAGGACGTGTCGAAGGCCGGCGCGATCTTCGACATCGACAAGTTCCAGTGGCTCGCCGGCGAGTACATCCGCAAGGAGCCGCTCGAGGAGTTCGCGGCGCATTGCGAACCGTTCGTGGTCGCGGCAGGGCTCGCGACGTCCGCCGAACTCGTCGCGCGCCGCGATTGGTGGCTCGCCGTCGCGCGCGGCGAACAGGAGCGCGTGCGCACGTACGGCGAACTCCCGCCGCGCATCGCGTACCTCTTCGCGCCCGACCACGACTTCGCCTGGGACGGCGAAGCGGAGAAGAACGCGAAGAAGCACGCGACCGGCGTCGAGACGCTGCGTGCGTATGCGACGTGGCTCGATGAACGGCTCGCTGCCGGCAAGCGCCCGACCGAGCTGCGCGACGAGACGAAAGCGTGGATCGCTGCGCGCGGGCTCAAGATCCCGGGGCTCTTCCAGCCGTTGCGCTGCGCGCTGACCGGCCAGGCTGGGGGGCCCGACCTCTTCGAGATCATGGAATTGCTCGGGACCGAGCGAGTTCGCGCGCGCATTCGCCGCGGAGCAGAGCGGCTCTCGGCGTAGCGCGGGCGGGCGCGGAGAGGCCTGCGCCGGCTCGTCTCGCGTCCGTCGCGCGCGGGCTCGTCGGACTCAAGGAAACCCGGCGTTCGCCCGATCCAGCCGCCGACGAACTCGATCGCGGTCGATGATCCAAGGCGAGAAGAACCCTCCGCAGCGCGCGCCCCAACCTGGCGCGAACCCGGCGTGCGAGAAAGCGCGCGAGCGCATCCGTGGATTCCTGGACGGCGACCGGCCTCTGTCCGACGACCGCGCGTTGCGTGCGCACCTCGAGCGCTGCGAAACCTGCAACGGCTTCTATCGCGACAGTCTCTTGCTCACCGCTCGCATCGGGCGCGAACAGCGGTTGCTCCGCGAATTGCGCGCCGAGCGTGGTCCGCTCGACGTGCCGCTCGAGACGCACCGGTTCTCGAAGCTCAAACGCTTCCGCGCCGTGATCCTGCCGTTCGCGCTGGTGGCGGCGTTCGCCGTGCTGTTCACGGAGGACGGCACCGCGCGCAAGGTCCACGGTCGACTGCTCGAGGGCCGCGCGACGACGGCGGGGCGTGACTTCGACACGGAAGCCCCGCGCGAACTCGAACGCGGAGAGTGGCTCGAGACCGAACCCGACGCGCGCCTCGCGCTCGAAAGCGAAGGAACTCGTCTCGAGCTGTACGGCGGCTCGCGACTCTTGGTCGAGGAGCCGCGTGATCTGCGTTTCCGGCTCGAGATCGGCCACCTCGCGATCGACGGCCCATGCTCGCTGCGCGGCTCGTTCGGAGCGATCGACACCCTCGGCGGCAAGGCGACGCTGACCGTCGGCAAGGATCGCGCGGAGCTCGCGAGCGAGACGGCGCGGATCGAACTGACCGACAGCACGGGCTCGCGCACGCTCGAGCCGGGACAGTCGGTCGAGCTCGTGCCGCCGCCGCGCTGAGATACTGCCCCGCGTCGTTGCGCAGGAAATCGCGAAGGGCCTGCAACCGGAGCGGTCGAGCACAGTCCATTCAGGAAGCCCCGCGGTCTCTTCGCAGCGGCGTTTCGCCGCACGACACGCCCTGCGGCCCCGTGCGGCGTTGCGCGAGCGGCGACCGGCGTCGCTGCGGCCGATCCTGCGGCAGTCCCGCCGCAGTCCCGCGGCAATCCAGCGCCGATCCAGCGCGGATCCAGCGCGGATCCAGCGGGTAGGGCTGTGTCGCGCGCTTTGCCGTTCACGGAACCCGTTTCGGCGACCACGCGCCGACCTCCCGGCGGCCGCAGCCGCGACGCCCTTGCGCGCTCTCTCGAGGTGGTCGCGGCGACGATTGCCTGAACCGATTCCGCGAGTCGGCCTCTGAAGCTTCCCGCGCCGCCGGCGCGGCCGGAGCTGCGGGGCCCCGACGCGTTCCGCTCGCGATTGCGTACCGAGACGACCGCGGCGACGAAGCGGGGCTTCCTGAAAGGACGCGCATTCGCCGCGCCGGTTGCACCCGTCTCGAGATTTCCTGCGCAACGACGAGTGGCAGTATCGTGCGCGGGCTTCGCCGGTCGTGGCCACGAGCTAGGATGCTCGTCCATTCGCCCATGCCCCCCGTCGCCGACGCTTCGCCGGAACTACGCGTCGCGCCGCGCCGACACAGTGTCTGGCGGCGTGGGCTCGTGAGGTCGGTCGAACGTGCGATGGCCTGGATGGGTGGGCGTGCGCTCTATCGACGCCGGCACCTCGCGGCGGGCAAGTTCGTCGTCCGAGAGGAGAGCGTGCGGCTCGAGCGACTCGCGCCGGCGCTCAGCGGCTTCACTATCGTGCAACTTTCCGACCTGCACGCCGGCACGTTCCTGCGCGACGGGGATCTCGCGGCGGTCGTCGAGCACACGAACCGACTGCGCCCCGACTTGGTCGTCGTCACGGGCGATTTCATCACGCGCCACTGGACCGAAGCGCTCTTGGTGCGCGCGGATCTCGCGCGGCTCGCTGCGCGGCACGGCGTGTTCGCCGTGTTCGGCAACCACGACTACCGCGACCGCGCCGAAGCGCGGATCGTCGCGAGCTACGCGGAAGTCGGAGTGCGTTTCCTCTCGAACCAAGGCGTGCGCATCGCCGACGAACGCGGAGCGATCGGATTGGTCGGCGTCGAGGATCTCGAGGAGAGCAAGTCGCTCGACTTGCGCGCGGCTCGGGACGGCCTGGCGCCGGGCGAGCCGGAAATCGCGCTGTGTCACAACCCTCGCGGAGCGCCGGTGCTCGCACGCGCGGGCGTCGGTCTCGTGCTCTCCGGGCACACGCACGGGACCCAGCTCGACCTGCCGTTCGTGCGACGCGCGGGACCACCTCATCCGGGGCTACGACTGGAGCTCGGTGCGACGACGCTGCTCGTCAGCCGCGGGCTCGGCGTCATCGGATTCCCGGTGCGCATCGGCGCGCCGACGGAGCTCGTCGTCGTGCGGCTCGAGAGGGCGGCGTAGGTGTACGGAACACTCGCACTGCGCCACGGTGTGCTCTACGTCGGTCGCCACGACGGCGCGGCGCACGTCCGGCCGTACGATCTCGACGGCCAGCCGCTCTCCGACGGCTTCTCGTTTCGCGGACCTGGACGGACCCAGGTCGAACTCGCGGGCATCGCCGTCGATCCCGACCGACAAATCTGGATCGCCGACGCCGCGGCGCTCGCGATACGCCGCTTCACGCTCTTCGGTCGTGAACTCGTCGCCTGGCGCGAGGCCGCGAGCGGCGACGCGCCGGGGAGCTTCGGCCGACTGGTGGACGTCGATGTCGAAGAACACGACGGTCGACTCGAGTGTTGGGTGGCGAGCGGCGGTTGGCGCAAGCACGCTGCGCAGCTCTTCGACGACAACGGTCGTTGCGTGGCGAGCTTGCGCTCCGAAGGTGATCCGCAGGCGAACTTCCACGGGATCTCGCGCATCGCGCGCGACGAACAGCGGGTCTACGTTTGCGAAGCCCACGCTCGCCGAGTGCAGGTGTTCCGACGTGGCGGCTTCGAGTTCCAGTTCAAGATCCCCGGCGCGCGCGGGGGAGTGCTCGAGCCGGTCGCTCTGGCGCCGCTCGACGACGGCCGAATGCTCGTCGCTTGCGGCGGCGACGCGAGTGCGCTGGTGCTCGTCGACCGCGCGGGGAGAGTCGAACGGCGGCTCGCGCTCGCGGGCGAGGGCCCGGGCGAGCTGGTCGAGCCGACCGACGTCGTCGCCGAGCGAGGCAAGACCGAGCTGGCGACTCGCGTGGCGGTGATCGACCGGTCGGCGGAACGGGTGCAGGTGTTCACGCTTTCCGGCCGCTGCGAGGGGGCCCTCGGCGGCCTGCCCGGCGAGTAGCCGCGCGGCGACGGAACTTCCTGCGGGGCCGGACGGTCGAAGGGGGAGCGCGGCGTGACTCGCGCTCGTTCGGGCTGCGGATTCCGGCGGCTGTCGGGCGACCTGTCTGGCAGGAAGCGATTTCCTGAGGCAGGATTAGGCGGAGAGGCGGACCGACGGGTCCGACGTCTCGGGGCTACCGGAAGGAATCCAAGTACATGGCTGTGTCTCGCAGTTCGACGCGACTGCACGTCTTGCTCGTCGCGCTCGGGTTGGTCACCACGGTCGGCATCGCCTTGCCGGGTGCCGTCGGCGGGGGATCGCCCGCGACGAAGTCGGGCGGATGGATCGTCAAGCAGTGGGTGCAGAAGCTCGCGCCCGCGAAGCCGGTCCGCAGCCTGATGGACACCGTCACCGGCGACCTCGGACCCGACGGGCTCGGTCTGCAAGTACCGCCGATCGGACTCGGCGCGAAGTACCAAGCGGCGGGAGTTCAAGCCGTCGTCACGGGCATGGGCAAGATCGCCGCGCCTCCGGCGTGGGGCGGGCCTCGATACCTGCGTTACTACGAAGTGACGATCAACCCGGGAACCGGGTACGTCGAGACGTTCATCGTGCAGCGACCCAACGTCGCGCCGACGACGCCCGCGCCGTTGCTGATGGCGTTCCACAAGTACGGCGTTTCGCAGAAGGACATCACGGCGAACACCGGCTTCGCGTGGGAGTGCTTGAAGCGCGGTTGGTACATGATCGCGCCGCTCAGCGCCGCGCAGATCCACTTCTCGTCGATCGAGAGCCAGGCGAACACGCAAGCCGTCTTCCAATGGGTGCTCGCGAACTTCGCGATCGATTCCACGCGCATCTACGGAGCCGGCTTCTCGATGGGTGCGGGCGCCGCACTCAACTTCGCTGCGCGGCACGTCGATCCCGCGGGGCCGATGTTCGCGGCCGTCGTCGATCACACGGGAACGGTCGATTTGAACGACGCGTACCTGAACGATCCGGGGCTGCACGTGTGGCCGTATCCGTTGGACTATTGGTTCGGCACCAACTGGCAACCCGGTTCGGCGGATCCCTGGCGGATGGCGAGATCGTCGGTGCTCTCCTTCGACGACCAGACGCTCGCCGTGGATCCGGAGCGGTCGCTCGCCACGAACCTGTCGCACGTCGCGTTGAAGCTCGTTCGCGCCGACAACGATCCGCTCGCGTACCTGTCGCGCCAGACCGACGTGCTCGACAACCACCTGCGCACGAATCTCGGCTTCGTGCCGGGTCCGCGCTACGCGTACGACGTCGTCACGGGCACGGCGCACGTCTGGACGACGTTGCACTTCAAGAACGCGTGCGATTGGCTGGCGCAGCACACGTTGACGTTGCCGACGCAGGCGACGACGATCGCCGATCACGACGGTGTGTACTTCCGCTTCCAGGTGGAACAGGACGCGCCCAACGCGTTCACGCCGTTCCAGTGGAACATCGACGCTGCGAACAACGCGCTCTCGCTCGTCGAGACCAAGAACCTGAAGCGCGTCACGCTCGACGTGGCGAGCGTCGGCCTGAATCCGGCCGCCGCGCTTTCGGTGACGCTGAAGAGCGCGGATGGTCTGCCCGACGAGGTCAAGCTGCTCGGTTGGCCGACGCCGCCGACCGCCGTGGACCGCGACGGATCCCCCGAGACGAGTTGGAGCCACGACGCGCAGACGAGCACGTTGACGATCGTCGAGTACGACTCCGCGCAGCACGCGTGGACGCTCGTTCCCTGATCGGTGGGCGTTCGTCGATTCGAGTGTTCGTGACGCCTGCCGTGGGCACTCACGGACGTCGCTGCGCCGAGAGCGCCACGTAGCCGACCGTCGCGCGAACTCGCGCGCGAGCTAGCGGGCGGACACGTGCCGCGCTTGCGCGCAGAGCCTCAATGCGCCTTCCGCGGGTGCCGCACGCGCCGCCGAACGGCATTGCGAAGCTCGCGCGCGCTTCGTCGCTCTGGCGTCGCACTGGTGACCCAGCGAACCCGGTGGACGAGCACACCAGGTCGACGAGCACACCAGGTGGACGAGCACGGTTGGCGCGCACATTTGCCGCGTGCTCTCCGCGGCCTTCGAGTGGAGTCCGAACGGTCCGCGGCTCGCGGTCAGGCGCGCGAGAGGTGCGGCCTGGAAACAAAGGGGGCCAGTGACCCTTGCCGATCACTGGCCCGAGGGAGAGAGGAGGATCCATCAAGCTTCCCGGGTGCGTGCGCCGCTCGCAAAAGCACACGCACCTCCCGATGGATACTCACATGCAGGAACGGCGAACCGTTCCCGCAAAGATCTTAGCGCGGAGGTCGGGGCTATGAAGAGCGACGTCGCGAAAAACGCCGTCGCGACGGGCCCGGCGAAACGTCTCGACATGCTGCGATGAACAGCGCGTCATCGCTCTCGTTTCGCACCGCAGTCGAGCGTCGCGATGCGACGCGCACGCAGCGTGCAGTGTTCGATGCGTGGCGTCCGGTGTCGTGTGTTCAGTGCGCTGAGTTCAACGCTCGGTGGTCGGCACGAGTGGCCCCGCGCGCGGTGATCCGCGCGTGGTGACAAGCGCGCGGTGATCACCGCGTGGAGTTCGGTGTGCCGCGCGCCGCCGGTGCCGCGCGGGCCGTCGAGTGCGCAGAGCTCTCGGCCGTAGCTGCGCCCCGGTTCGGATCGTCGCGTCGCCGCGCGCCGAGCGAACGACGGGCCCTTGCGTCTGAGTTTCCGGCGTGCGCGCGTTTGTTGCGTTGCCGGCCGTCGGAGGATCGCGCAGAATCCCACGTCTCGGCGAGTTCTCGCACACGGACACCGCGCGTCGGCCGTCCGCAGTCTCCTTCGCTGCACTACGCCATGAATCCCGACCTGTACCTCGACTACAACGGCTCGACGCCGGTCGATCGTGTCGTCGCCGAAGCGTGTTCGCACTGGTTGACGAACAGTTTCGGCAACGCCGCGGCTCAGCATCCCGCCGGGTTGGCGGCGCGTCACGCGATCGATGCGGCGCGTCAGTCGCTCGCACGGCTCCTGGGCGCGGAAGCCGACGAGATCTGGTTCACGTCCGGCGGCACGGAGTCGAACAACTGGGCGCTCACGGGAGTCCTCGACTCGGCGAAGTCCGGGCACCTGTGTGTCAGCGAGATCGAACACAAATCGGTGCTGCGCACCGCGGACGCGCTGGAGGCTCGTGGCTTCGGCGTGTCGCGTGTTCCGGTCGGCGCCGACGGCCGCGTGCGCGTCGACGCCGTGGCTCGCGCGTTGCGCCCAGAGACACGGCTCGTCTCGCTGATGCTCGCGAACAACGAGACGGGCGTGCTGCAACCGTTCGCCGAAGTCGCGGAGCTCTGTCGCAGCCGCGGAATCCTGACGCATTGCGATGCGGTGTGCGCGATCGGCAAGGTGCCCGTCGACGTGCGCAGTCTGGGCTGTGATCTCTTGTCGCTCTCGGCGCACAAGCTCTACGCGCCGAAGGGCGTGGGGCTCCTCTACGTGCGGCGCGGCGTCGGGATCGAGCCGTTGATCCACGGCTGCGGCCAGCAGTGCGGCATGCGCAGCGGTTCGGAGAACACGCCTGGCGCGGTGGCGTTCGGCGTCGCCGCCGAACGTGCGCTCTCCGGTGAGTTCCACGCCGTGGAGGATGTCGCGGTGCTGCGCGACGAACTCTGGAAGGGCATCCGTGAGCGTGCGCCCGACGCGCGCATCAACGGCGCGGGCCCGCGGTTGCCGAACACACTGTCGGTCGCGTTTCCCGGAAAGCTGGCGGCAGACCTGCAGGCCGCTCTCGGCCAACGCGGGATCAGCGTCGCGGCCGGCGCAGCCGCGTCCAACGGCGCGCCATCGCACGTGCTCATGGCGATGGGGCTCGGAGACGCGATCGCGCGCTCGACACTGCGCTTCAGCCTGGGCCGATTCACGACGCGCGCGACGCTCGCGGCGGTTTGGACCGCGCTCGAGGCGAGCCTCGCTGCTTGCGAGCCCGTCGAGGTGCAGGCTTGAATCCGTCCGCGCTCGACCAACTGGTGCGGGACGTCACGGCCGAACTCGCTCGCGACGCGCGAGGCCCACGAGTGGCGGAGATGCTCTCGCGTTACGCCCGAGGCCACAACGATTGGCGGGAGTTCGCGCTGTTCGACAAGCGCAGCTACGCGCGCAACTTGCTCCACAAGGACGAGCTCTTCGAACTCATCCTCCTGTGTTGGGACGCAGGCCAGGTCACTCCGATCCACGACCATCGCGGCCAACGCTGCTGGATGGGCGTCTTGGAAGGCCGGGTCGACGAAGCGCTGTTCGACGTACCGGCTCCGGGAGCCCGTTCGCTCGCGCTACGCAACACGAGGCGCCACGAGCGAGGTGCCGTCGCGTTCATCACCGACGACATCGGACTGCACCGCATCGCGCAAGTCGGAAGCGAGCCGGCGGTCTCCCTGCACCTCTACTCGCGTCCGATTCCGACCTGTCGTGTCTTCGACCCCGACACGGGCGTCGTCGGCGAGCGCACGTTGACCTACCACTCGGTGCGCGGCGTCCGAGTGGACGGTTGAGCCGCGAGCGATCGCGGCGATCGCGCTCGATCGGCCGGCGCCCGTGCGGTCGACAGCGCGCTGGATCGGCCGCTCGCGAGCGCGTCGAGCTCGTGCCCGACGTCCGTGCGCTCCGGGATGCTCGCCGATCCGCGGCGCAAGCCCGAGGGGCCGCGCGACGCCGCGGTTGCGTCGCGTGCGCCGACAGGCGACGGCGACGAGCGCCCGTGGAGGGCGTCGGGTGCGGGCGCCGGCCCACGGACCGCCGGGGAAGGCCGGGCGTGTCGTGAGAGCGGCTTAAAGGACCGGCGCGCCCCACGGCGTCTGCCGCGGGGCGCGCTGGCTCTCTCCACTCGGGGTCGGTCCGTCTTCGACCGATGCACGTCGAAACTCGGGCCGCCTCGCATGACACACGCCGTGCAGGATGCGACGCGGGTCGTTGGCTGCCTAAACGCCGACCGTTCGCCAAACGCGCCGAAATTCTCGCCAAAATTTCGCGGTGTGAATCAGCACCCGAGAGCCACCGGCGCGCGCCGGCATGCACCTCGGCGCGCCCTTGATCCCCGCGATGGGCGTCGTTAGAGTCCGCGCCCCTGTTCGGCACCGTCCCGTCGGCGCCGGGCGCTCGGCGGTGTAGCTCAGCTGGTTAGAGCGCGGGAATCATAATCCCTAGGTCGGGGGTTCGAATCCCTCCACCGCTACCACCACAGCGCCGGTTCGGCCCCGCGGCGTTCGCCTCGAAGCAGCTCGCTGTCGTTCCGTCACCCGACGCTTTCGCGGCACACGAGTGGGGCGTGCGGAGCCGACGTTCGACATCCTCCGTCGCCTCGAGCGCGCCTTTCGAGCCGGTGCACGAGCGGTGTCCACGCGACGCCGCGCGCTCGCCGACGAACGCTCGGCCTCGCGATGAGGTGTCGGCGCGGCCCGCGCAGCGAGGACTCTCCGCGCCTGGTGGCGCTCGCTCTGGCATGCCCTGGCAGCGCGTGCGCTGGCGTACCCCGGCAGCGCGTGCGCTGGCGTGCCCCGGCAGCGCGTGCGCTGGCGTGCCCCGGCAGCGCGTGCGCTGGCGTGCAGCGACACGCACGCACGCTCGCTCGATCCTTCGCGAGCATCGAGCGACAGCGCAGCGTCCCACGGACGTCGGCGGCCGACGCGCCGCGGTCGCTCGACGCAGCACAGTTTGCCGTGCGCGGAAGGTGTCGCCCGCCGAGGAGCCGAGGCCGAAGGGGTGCCGATCTTCCGTTTCCCGTCGTTGCGCGTGGCGCGCCGACCTCTTTTTTTGCTTGCGCAGCGAGCGCTCCGCGCGGAAAAGAAACGGCCCTCTTGGCGACGCGTTGTCGAACGTCACTGCGGCCTGGATGCCACGGCCAAAGCGACGCCCCGCCGCGGATCGATAGGGGTATCCCATGGCGCACCTGACCCAGCAAAGCGAAGAAACCGTCCTGTTCGAGGAACTTGCCGCTCCGTTCGATGCATCGTTCGCGGAGTCCACGGGCGACTACGACGACGATGACGTCGACGACGACGATGACGACTCGGACGACGACGAGGATGACGAGGCCGACGACGAAGACGAGGACTTCGACGACGACGAGGAGGACCTCGACGACGACGAAGAAGAGGATGACGACGACGAGGACGACGAAGACGACGACTGGGACGACGACGACGACGAGGACGAAGACGACGAAGAAGAAGAGGAAGACGAAGACGACGAAGAAGACGAAGACGAAGAGGACGACGACGACGACCGCGAGATCTTCTACGACGACGACGACGACGCCTGAGAACGTTCACCCGCCGCTCGTTCATGCGCCACGCGCCCCCCGGAGTCCTCTCCGGGCGGCGCGTGTGCCGTTTGCGGGGCGACCCAGAGGCTCCTGCCGCCGCTTCCGACTGCTGCGGTCGAAGCCACGAGCGCGACGACCCGCCCGCGGCGCTAGAGTGACGCGCGAAAGCGCCGGCGACGTGCCGGCGACGAGCGCTGGGGGCGGCGGATCCCGGATCCTCCTGAGACGTACCCCTCGAACCTGATCCGGGTCATGCCGGCGTAGGAAAGCACGATGAAGCACGAGAACCATTCCGCGGGCGGGGCCTCGCTCGCGCCGCAGAGCCGCAAGATCTGTCGTGAAGTGCGTCACGGCGAACACGTGATGCACGTCCCGGCGCGGCGCGTCGAACTCGACGGCGGCAGGCGCCATCTCGAGCTCTACGACACGTCGGGCCCGCAAGGCTTCGATCCGAGGCTCGGGTTACCGAAACTGCGCAGCGCTTGGGTCGCGCCGCGGCTCGCACGCGGAGAGCGCAACGTCAGCCAGATGCACTACGCGCGCCGCGGAGTGATCACCGAGGAGATGGCCTACGTCGCGGCGCGCGAAGGCGTCGAGCCCGAGTTCGTCCGCAGCGAAATCGCGCGTGGCCGCGCGATCCTGCCCGCGAACGTCCGCCACTTGGAACTCGAGCCGATGATCATCGGCCGGAACTTCCGCACCAAGATCAACGCGAACATCGGCAACAGTGCGCTCGCGTCTTCGATCGACGAAGAAGTCGACAAGCTGCGTTGGGCGATCCGTTGGGGCGCGGACACGGTCATGGACCTGTCCACCGGCCGCGAGATCCATGCGACGCGCGAAGGCATCCTGCGCAACTCGCCGGTGCCGATCGGCACCGTGCCGATCTACCAGGCGCTCGAGAAGGTCGGCGGGCGCATCGAAGCGCTCGACATCGACGTGTTCCTCGAGACGTTGATCGAGCAAGCCGAGCAGGGCGTCGACTATTTCACGATCCACGCGGGTGTATTGCTGCGGTACGTCCCGCTGACGGCGAAGCGCGTGACCGGCATCGTTTCGCGCGGCGGCTCGATCATGGCGAAATGGTGCCTCGCGCATCACCGCGAGAACTTCCTCTACACCGAGTTCGAGCGCATCTGCGAAGTGATGAAGCGCTACGACGTGTCGTTCTCGCTCGGCGACGGACTGCGGCCGGGTGCGACCGCCGACGCGAACGATGCGGCGCAGTTCGCGGAGCTCGAGACGCTCGGCGAACTGACGCGGCGCGCGTGGGAGCACGACGTGCAAGTGATGATCGAGGGGCCCGGCCACGTGCCGATGCACTTGATCCGCGAGAACATGGAGAAGCAGCTCGCGCTCTGTCACGAAGCGCCGTTCTATACGCTCGGCCCGTTGGTGACCGACGTCGCGCCCGGCTATGACCACATCACTTCGGCGATCGGCGCCGCGATGATCGGCTGGTTCGGCACCGCGTTGCTCTGTTACGTCACTCCGAAGGAGCACCTCGGTCTCCCGAATCGCGAGGACGTGAAACAAGGCGTCATCGCGTACAAGATCGCCGCGCACGCGGCAGACCTCGCCAAGGGCCTGAAAGGCGCGCGTGAGCACGACGACGCACTGTCGGCGGCGCGTTTCGAGTTCCGCTGGGAGGACCAGTTCGAGCTCGCGCTGGATCCCGAGACGGCGCGCGCGTACCACGACGAGACGTTGCCGGCGCAAGGCGCGAAGACCGCTCACTTCTGCTCGATGTGCGGCCCGCAGTTCTGCTCGATGCGCATCACCGAGGACGTGCGCAAGGCAGCGGGTGAGCACGGGGTGACCCCCACGGCGGAACTCGCCGCCGGCTTGCGCGAGAAGAGCGCCGAGTTCCGCCGCGCGGGCGGCGAGCTCTACCTGCCGACGACTTGAACGCCGCGCGTGCGTGGACGGCGCGGCACGCGAGGCGTTCGCCCTCGCTGGCCGCGCGGCGCGCGCCGCGTGCCGGGAGTGCCGCCGGGAGTGCGGCGGTACCGCTGCGGCCCACGCGCGCCGAGACCCGGCCCTCGTCGCAGCGTCGATAAGCAGCGGCGATCGACGTCCTCGGAACTCCTGAGACGCCTGGAGCGCGGGTTCCTCCGATCCTTGGTCGCGGAGGAAGCCCATGCCCACCTTGCAGACCGAACCCGTCGCCCGGCGTGTCGAACGACCGCTCGAGATCCGGCGCTTGTCCGCGACCGCGCGCTGCGTGCAAGCCGTCATCCGCATGTTGCTCGCGCCGCTCGCCGCGTGCCTCTGGCGCCTGCGCGTGCGCGGAGTCGAGCACCTGCCTCGCCGAGGCGCGATCGTCGTGTCGAACCACGTGACCTACGTCGACGCCGTGTTGCTCGCGCTCGCCGTGAAGCGCCCCGCGGTGTTCCTCATGCAGCGCGAGCTCTTCTCGCTGCCGGTGATCGGTTGGATCACGCGAGCGGCAGGCGTGCTCCCGATCGCGAAAGGTGACGCGCCGCGAGTGACCGCTGCGACGCTCGAGCGTGCGGCGAGCCACGCTCGCGGAGGCGAGCTCGTCGTGATCTTCGCGGAAGGACGCCTCACGCCCGACGGCGAACTCCAGCGCTTCCAGCGCGGCGTGACGCGGCTCGCGACGCTCGCGCGAACGCCGATCGTGCCGGTGTACCTGTCGGGACTGTGGGGGAGCTGGTTCAGCCGCCGCGGCGGCCGCGCGTTCGCGAAACTCCCGGGTGTGCCCGAGCGGGTCGAAGCGGACTTCGGCGAGCCGCTGCCGCATGACGCGGCGCTCGCGAGCATCGAAAGTGCCGTCGCGGTGCTCGCCGCCGACGCCGCGACGCGGCGGGCGCGCGCGGGCGCGAACCTCGCGCTGCTCTTCATGCGGACTGCGCGACGGTTCCCGACGCGTCGCGCGTGGGTCGACGGCGAACGGAGCCTCTCCTACCGCAAGGCCGCGCTCGCGGCGCTGGTGCTGTCGCGGCGGATCGAAAGCGCGGCCGATCACGGTTCCGTGATCGCGCTGCTCGTGCCCACGACGACCGGCGGCGCGCTCGCGACGGTGGCCGTGACGCTCGCGGGCCGCACGAGCTTGCACTTGAATCCGCTGCTCGGCGACGCCGAACTCGCCGAGCAGCTCGAGCGCGCGGGCGCGAGCACGCTGATCACGTCGCGTCGGTTTCTCGAGAAACTGGGCAAGCGCTCGCCGCTCGCGGAGGCACGGGGCCGCACGCTCTGCCTCGAGGATCTCGCCGGCGCGCCGAGCCTCGTCGAAGCGACTTGGGCGGTCGTCACGGCGCGCGTGTTCCGTCTCGCGCGCGGAGCGCGGCTCGCGGCGACCGAACCGGCGACCGTGCTCTACTCGAGCGGCAGCACGGCTCGGCCGAAGGCGATCGTGCTGAGCCACGCGAACGTGGTGGCGAACGTCGCCGCGGTGACGCGAGCGATGCGGCTCGAGTGCGACGACCGAGTCCTCGACGCATTGCCGCTCTTCCACAGCTTCGGTTACACGGTCGCGCTGTGGGCGCCGCTCGCGACCGGCGCGGCGGTGCTGCTCCATCCCAATCCGCTCGATGCGTCGGGCGTGATGGAGCTCGCGGCACGCGAACGTGCGACGGTGCTGCTCGGCACGCCGAGTTTCTACCAAGCGTGGCTGCGGCGCGCCGAACGCGAAGGCTGCGCGAGCGTGCGGCTCGCGGTCAGCGGTGCCCAACGCTTGCCGGCGCGTCTCGCGGCGGCGTGGCACGAGCGGCTCGGCGTCTCGCTCGCCGAAGGTTACGGCGCGACCGAGCTCTCGCCCGTCGTCTCCGTCGCGCGTCCCGGCGAGCGTTGCCGCGGTTCGGTGGGCCGTCCGCTCGCGGGCCTCGCTTTGCGCGTCGTCGACGAGCGCGGGGAACCGGTCTTCGGCGTCGCCGGCCGCTTGTGGGTCCGAGGGCCGAGCGTGTTCGCGGGCTATCTCGACGATGCCGAGCTCACGCGCGACGTGTTGCGCGACGGTTGGTACGACACGGGCGACATCGCGCGCCTCGAAGGCGACGGCTCGCTCTCGATCGTCGATCGTGTCGCGCGTTTCTCGAAGATCGGCGGCGAGATGGTGTCGCACGGCCGCGTCGAAGAAGCGTTGCTCGAAGCGCTGGGTGCGAGCGCGACCGAGCTCGAACTCGCGGTCACGGCGGTCGACGAGTCCGACGATGAGGCGGGGCCTGCGCAGGGGCCCGCGCAGGGGGATCAGCGGGGGGATCAGCGGGGGGATCAGCGGAGGGATGAGCGGGGGCCTGAGCGGGGGGAGCGGATCGTCGTGGTCCACACGCCGCACGCGTTCGACCGCGAGCGGTTGCTCGCGCGGGCTCGTGAGCTCGGCCTGCCGAGGCTCTTCACGCCGAAAGCAGATGCGTTCGTGTGCGTTCCCGAGCTGCCGCGGCTCTCGAGCGGCAAGTTGGACCTCGTCGCGCTCAAGGCGCTCGCTCGGACGACGTTCCGGGCGGTTCGCGCGTGAGCGCCAGGGCACGTTCCGCCTGCGCGCGATGCCGCGCGACGTGCAAGAGCACGAATTCGAGCAAACGATAGAAGTCGAGTCGGTCATCGCCCGGCACGACGGAGATGCGGATCCGGTGCAACGCGCCGATCCCGCCGCCGACGCGCGCGAGTTCCGCGGCGAAGCGCGCGCGCTGCGCCTCGAGCCGTTCGAGCACGGTCGAAAGCGGCACGCTGCCGGTCGGCGTCATGTGCGGAGGATGCGGCCAGCGGAAGTCGCGGCGCGCCAGCGCGTCGAGCTTCGGCGGTTCGACGGGCGGCCTCACGCCGCGCGCGTGACGGGCGAGACTCTTCTCGACGATCTTGGTCGCAAGCAGTCCGAGGAAGTGGTTCGCGAGCGCGACGTGTTCGCCGATTTCGAGCGCCGACCAGCTTCCGGGGCCGGGCGCGCGCGCGACGGCTTGGCCCGCGCTCGTGAGCGTGCGGACGAACGCGTCGAACTCGGCGTCGACGCGCGCCGCGAGCCGCGCCTCGAACGGGCCCCACGCGTTCACGACGGACGACCTTCCTTGCGCGTCGCCGTGCGCCGCCGAGCGGCTGCGCGTTCGCGAACGAGTGCGCGCCGTGGCCGGCGCCGGCCGGCCCGTGTCGCGCTCGGCGGATGCGCGCTCGGCGGATGCGCGCTCACTTGCCGTCGAGGTAGCCGTTCTGCCGCAGCGCCCGTTCTTGCTCCGGCGTCATCTCCGTGTCGGCGGCGCGGTCGTTGGCGTCGTGCCAGGCGTCGATCGCGCCTTGGAGCACCTTGACGTCGTCGGGCCGCGAGGCCGCGAGGTCGCGCACTTCGAGCGGGTCGGCGCGCAAGTCGAAGAGCAGTTTCGGCGCTTCGCCCGCGCCGTCGAGCAACAACCACTGCCGCGGGTACACCACGAGCTTGCGGCCTTGCGCGTCGACGACGGCGCTCGTCTGGTGGCCGTACGCGTGGACACGTTCGAGCGGCTCCGGCCGCTGCGTGAAGATGCTGTGACCCTGCAAGTGCTTCGGCGGCGCGACGTCGAGAGCCTCGAGGATCGTCGGGTAGATGTCGAGGTTCTGCGCGAGCTCCTTGCGGCGCACGCCGCTCGGGATCCCGGGACCGGCGAGGATCAGAGGCGTGTTCCAGAGGTCTTCGTAGTACCAGGGCCGGTGTCCGTTGGCGCAGAGGTCCTGCACGCCCTTCTTGAGCCCGCCTTCGCGCGTGACCTTGTCCTTGATCAACACCGGCGCGTTCGGTTGCTCGAAGAGCATCTCGCCGTGGTCGGACGCGAACACGATCAACGTGTCGTCGACGAGCCCGTGTTTCGCGAGCGCGTCGAGCACGCGTTTGACGCCTTCGTCCGTCTGGCGGACTTCGCCGTCGTAGCGCGAGTTCTCGAGCTCCATGTGCGCGACGGCGGCATCGAAGTCGAGGCTTTGACCGGACGGATCCCATTCGCCGATCTTCGTCTGCCACTCGCGCCAGCGGGGCAGCAGCTCGGCGCGGTCCGGCCGCTCGCCTTGGAAGAGGTCGAACTCCGGCTTCGGCTCGTACGGTTGGTGCGGATCGATGAAGTGCACCCACGCGAAGAAGCGCCGGTCCTCGGGGCGCGACTCGAGCCAGTTCGCGAACGCGTCGCCGACCGTCAGTGCATCCTGGTTGTGCAGGTCGACGAAGTGACCGACTCCGCGTTCGAAGCCGCGATCGGTCACCAGCACTTCGTTCGCGAGGAACGCGGCCGTGTCGATGCCCGCGGCGGCGATCGCTTCGTTCAACGTCGTCGGTTCGGGCAGTTTGGTCTCGTCCTTCGTGACGTAGAGCCCGGAGATCATCGAGATCATCGACGGCACGGTCCAGCAACCTTGGCTGTGCGCGTTCTCGTAGAGCGTGCCGCGCGCGGCGAGTGCGTCGAGCGTCGGCGACGTCGCCCGCGGGTAGCCGTAGCAGCCGAGTCGATCGGCGCGCAGCGTGTCGGCGACGATCAGGACGACGTTGCGCGCGGGCGGCGGTTCCTGCGAGTCGCCGCACGCGGCGACGAGACACGCAGCGACCGCGAGCGTCAGCGTGCGGCGGATGACAGGGACGAAGCTCTGGCTCGTGTCGGGCATCGGACTTTGCGACTCTACCCGACGCAGAGCGGCCGGTCGACGCGTGCGCGTGTCGCTCAGGGCCGCGTGTGGCCTGGCGCGAGCCGCAGATCGATCCGGAGGTCCGCCAGCGCGAACTCCTCGGCGGTGCGCGCGACGAGCCGAGTGTCGGCGTCGATCGTCAACGTCCATTCCGCGTCCGGCCCGACGACGCGCACGATCCGCGGCAGCGAATCCTCGCCGTGCACGAATTGCGCGAGCCCGAGGCGCAGGCTCTCGGTCGCGAGCGCGCGCTGGACGGGAAGCGGCTCGCCGAGCCGCCGCTCGGGCACGAAGAGCGCGCCGTCGGCGAGTCGCTCGTCCCTCGAGCGCACGTTCCACGCGTCACCGGCCGCCAGACGGCTCAAGCGACCGTCTTGGAACCCGGTGCGGTCGCGGCGCGCGCGTTTCAGGTCGAAGAGCCACACGCCGCCCGAGCCCGAAACGAGCGCTTCCCCGCGTTCCAAGTCGACGGTCAACGTCGCGCGCGGCGCAAGGAAGATCGCGGTGCGGATGTGGCGTTCGATCAACGCCGTCGTGAACGGCTCGAAGTCGCCTGCGGTCTCGACGTCGGTCGCGACGAGCGCCCAGGGCAAGATCGACAACGTCCAGAGCGACGCGACCGGGTCCGTGCGCCGCGGATTGCGCTCCTTGCGCTCGCGCTCGGCGACGAGACCGAACGAGAGCGCCGAGACGAAGCCCGCGCCGGCTCCCGTGCCGATCACCGGCCGACCGAGTCGATGGCGTTCGCGCAACACCTGGATCGCGCGACTCTCGCTCTTCTTCGGGTACAGCGCTTCGAGCAGCCGGTACGGCGAGCCACCGACGAACTCGTAGGCCTCGGCGTGCGCGATGCGTTCGATCGTCGCGGGCGCGTCGGCGATCCAGTCGTGGGGGACGAGCGCGAGTTCGTGCGGGTCGCGGCGTTGCTCGTCCGCGCCGGAGCCGTCCCGCAGCACGAGCCGCAGCGGGCCGCCTTGCGTCCGCGCGGCCTCGACGACGGCGTCGGGCAAAGGCGCGGCGTCGCTACCGCGCAGCACGACGAGTCCGGGCCGTTGGACCGGCAAGAGTTGCGCCGCCGGTGCCGGGGCTGGCGACGTAGCCGGTGCCTGCGACGGCGCACTTTGCGCGGCGAGCAGCACGATGGCGAGGATCACGGTTCGGCTCCAGACGTCGCGGCGCGTTCGGCGCGCCGAGCGACGCGCGGTCGCACTCCTAGCTCCGGCGCAGGCGCGGGTTGCGCGAAACGCGGCGGCGGCCGCGGCGGTTCAGGGTTGTCCGAGGCCGGTTCCATCGAGGCGCAAGTCGAGCACCCGTTGCAGCGCGGTCAGCACCAGCGCGTGACGGATCTCGCCCGAGCGGATCCGAGCGCGGAGTTCGTCGAGCGCGAGCTCGGCGACGACGATGTCCTCGCCTTCGTCGAGCTCCTGCGCGTGCGTCCGTTCCGCGTCGCGGGCGAGGAAATGGTGGCAGAGATTGTCGTGGAACGCAGGGTTCGGTTCGACGGCGCCGAGGTACGTCCACTCGGTCGCGCTGTAGCCGCACTCTTCGCGCAGCTCGCGCCGCGCGGCGTCGAGCGGCGCTTCGTCCGCGTCGATCACGCCGCCGGGAATCTCCGTGGTGATCGCGCCGGTGCCGAAGCGGAACTGGCGCACGACGACGACGCGTTGTTCGCGCGTCAGCGCGACGACGTTGACCCAGTCGCGCGTCTCGAGCACCGTGCGCCGCAGCACTTCGCCGGTGCGCGGATTCTCCATGTGGTCGTAGCGCACGCGGCAGATCAGCAGGTTCTCGCCGCGCTCGCTCTTCTCGGTGCGCCATACGCGCGGTCCGAGTCGGGACGGATCGTCGAACGTGTCCATGAGCATGCGTCAGTGTACGGACGCGCGCCGCGCGACGCTCGTTCGCCGTGCGCGCGGAAGTCGAGGGCTCTCGACCGAAGCGCCGACTCCGAGCCTCGTCTCCGGGCGCCACGGAACGGCCGAGCTTCGCACAGCCGAGCAACGTGCGGCCGAGCTCCGTGTGGCCGAGCTCCGTGCGGCGGAGCTCCGTGCGGCGGAGCTCCGTGCGGCCGAGCCGCGGCGGCCGAGCTCCGCACGGCGGCGACCTCGCGAGCCCGGCGCAGCGCGTCCGTTCCGCACGGCGCGTTCATGTCGCGTTCACGGCGGGTTCACGTCGAGCCGCTCGCCGTCGGTCGGTGGCAGTCGCCGCGCGGCTCCTGTAACTTGCCCGGATGTCCGCACACGCCGCCGCGCTCGACGCACGCGAACGCCGCAAGGGCTACATCGCGCTGCTCTGGGTCCAGGTGCTCTTCGGCCTCTTCCCCGCGGTGCGGCACTGGGCACCCGATCACTTCTCCGCGCGCGCGATCGTCGGTTGGCGCATCCTGGTCGGCGCCGGCGTGCTCGGCGGCGCCGCGTTCGCGTTGCACCGACGGAGCATGTTGCCGCGGCGCGAGGACTGGGGCCGGCTCGTGGTCTGCGCGCTCTTCGGCATCGCGATCAACATGGTGCTCTTCCTCGAGGGCCTCGATCGCTCGACGCCGGTCAACGCCGCGCTGATCATGCCGGTGATCCCCGTGTTCACGTACGCGATCGCGTCGTTGCTCGGCATCGAGCGCTTCGACCCGCTGCGCGGCGTCGGCATCGCGGTCGCGCTCACCGGCACGCTCGTGCTGCTCCTGCAGCGCGGCCCCGACCTCTCGCACGAGTACCTGTTCGGCAATTTGCTGATGCTGACCAACGCGGCGAGCTACGCGTACTTCCTCGTGCTCGCGCGGCCGTTGACGCAGCGTTATCCGCCGCTCGTCGTCATCGGCTGGGTGTTCCTGCTGGCGGCGCCGACGGTGCCGCTGTTCGCCTGGAACGCCGAGTTCTTCCCGGCCGGCGCGGGCGGGCGCGAGTGGGGGGCGCTCGTCTTCGTGCTGCTCGGCGCGACGGTCGGAGCGTACCTGCTCAACACGTACGCGTTGTCGAAGGTCTCGGCGTCGACCACCGCCGCCTACATCTACTTGCAGCCGCTCGTGACCTGCGCCGCCGACTACTTCTGGCTCGGGCGGCCGTTGCAGCACGGGCTCCTCGTCGCCGCGGCCCTGATCTTCACCGGCCTCGCGTTGGTCCTGAAGCGCAGCAAGGCGCGCGCGGCGCGGACGGGGCTCGCCGAAGGAGAAGCTCGACCGTGAGCGCGTTTCCGGTCCCCGATTCGTCCAAGCTGCGCTTCCGCCGCCGCGTGTTCACGCGTTGGTCCGACGAGGACAACCAGAACGTGCTCAACAACGCGGTGTACATGACGCTCTTCGAGGAAGCGCGGCTCGGTTGGGCGCGCGAACTCGGGCTGCTGTCCGGCAACCACTTCCCGTTCCTGCTCGCCGAAACGCACGTGCGCTTCGTCGCGCCGGGCAAGGGCGGCGTCGAAGTCGAAGTCGAGCTCGGCACGACGCGACTCGGCTCGAGCTCGTTCGAGCAGGCCTATCGAGTGCGCGAGCTCGCGACCGGCGCCATCTGGGCCGAAGCGCGCGCGCGGCTCGTCTGTTACGACCCGGCGACCAAGAAGAGTCGGCCGATGGAGCCTCAGTTCCGCGGCGCGATCGTCGCGTTCGAAGGGCTCGTCGACGGCGCCGCCGACGGCCCCGCGGCCTGAGCGGCGGGCGCGGCCGCGAGCCGCGGCTCGCCTTCCGCGAACGAACGGATCCAAGGCTCGGCCGAGCGCGTGTTCCACTCCTTGCGCCAGACGCGATGCTCCGCGTCGTCGGGGAAGCGCTCGTTCGGGCCGTACGGATAACCGCTCATGCCGTGGAACGGCAGCGGTTCGACGAACAGCGCCTCGACCGTGTTCGGGTCGCGGTCCTTCGCCCAACCGTCGAGGAAGAGGAAGTAGTCGCGCACGAACCCCGGCTTGGGCGGCGGCAGCGCGCGCGCGTCGAAGCGCACCGTCAAGGCGTCGCCGCTCGCGAGGATCACGAAGCGATCGTCGATCCTGGTGACGAGCGGCAGGCACTCGCCGTACTTCGTGTAGAGCCCGGGATGCGGGTTCCAACTCGGATACGCAGCGAGGTGGTCCCAGTCGAAGCGTTCGGGCTGGTTCGGTTTGCCGTCGACGAGCGGCGCGCTGAAGCCGCGGCGCCAGAGCACCGCGCTCGCGGGCTCGAGCGCGACTTCCGTGTACGGCGCGTCGTCCGCGTCGACGCCGAGGCGGATCGAATCCCAGTAGAGCCGCAGCGTCGAGAAGATGCGGATGCGCGGATCGTCGCGGCGCAAGAGAGCTTCGGCGTCGATCACCATCGTCTTCGTCTTGCCTGCAGGGAACCCGATCGGCGGGCCGGCGTCCTTCCAACCGCCTTGGCCGTCGGGCACTTGCACGATCGGCGGCACGAATTCCTGTTCGGGGTCGTAGGCAGAGGCGACGTTGACGCTCGCGTCGGTCCAGAAGAACCAACCGTTGAGGAAGAGGCGCAGCTTCTTCGCGTCCGCCACGCGCGCAGGATCGAACTCGAGTTCGAGGAAGTGCGGGTTCGCGAGTCCGCGGAACTGCGCCGGCGCGGGCGTGAACGGCACGGCGAAGTCCTCGTCGTTCGCGGCGAGCGCCTGGGTCCAGTCGCGGCCGTCGCTGCCGGTCGCACGCAGCGGCGCGAGCGGCTCGCGCACGGTGTGCACGTGCGGCGTGGGGAACGGCGGGAACGTGAAGAGCTCGTTCGGGAAGATCTCGGTGCCCGCGGGATGGTCGATCACGTCGAGCCGCACGCGATCGAGGTACGTGACCTCGCGCAGCTCCTCGGTGAAGTGCAGTTCGAAGATGCCGTCCTTCGGCGCGAGTTGGTCGCCGCGCACGAGCACGTACTCGTCGTGGTCGGGCGGCACGAGCATCCCCGGCGCCATCGGCAGACCGAGCGGCGTGATGCCGAGCACGTCGGAGACGAACACGTTGCGCGTGCCGTTCCACGTGTAAAGGAACGGGCACGAACCGCGCAACGCGTCGCCCTGTTCGAACTCCTTCAATGCATCGGGCAGGCACGTGCGGTCGCCGAGCGCGACCGACTTCATCCACTGGAACGAGCCGTCGGGCCACAGCGTGCGATGCCAGTCGAGCTCCTTCGCGTCACCGACGCCGACGAGCCGTGCCTCGCCGCGCCAGTAGAGGCGTTGGTACCGGCCGCCTGCGCGCACTTCGACGATCGAGCCGATGCCGCGGCGGTTGTCCTTCTTGCCGAGCGACTTCAAGCGCACCGCGCCGCCGAACTGCGCCGCGCCACGCGCGATCGCGACGCCAGCCGTCGTCGCGACGAGCACGTCGGGCTTCAGGTCGGCGTCGTAGTCGCCGACCACGAACGCGCCGGTCGCAGTCGCGCCGCCGAGCGAGAGCGGCTCGCTCGCGCCGCCGCCGGGCCAACCGAGCGCGCGCCGGACCGCAAGACCGTTGGCACCCGTGCCGACGACGTCGAAGAAGCCGTCGAGATCGAGATCGACGAGCGCCGCGCGGTTCCAGGGCTCGGCGGCGGTGTCGGTCGCGAGTGCGAGCTCGCGTCGCTCGAACTTCGCGCTCGGCCGGCCGAACCACAGCACGTTCGGCGCCGCTGGGGACCACAGGTCCGGCCGCGAGTCGTGATCGAAGTCGGCGACGATCGCCGGCAGACTGCTCGCGAAGCCGGCAAGCCGCGGCGTCTGGTCCTCGAACTTGCCGCCGCGCAGGTTGCTCGCGAGGAACGTGCTCGCGCCGCCGAAGAGCAAGTCGACGTCTTGGTCGGTGTCGTAGTCCTCGGGCACGCACCACGCGAAGCTCCGCGTCGGTGCGAGCCCGGCCTCGGCCGTGACATCGGTGAACTTGCCGCCGGGCTTCTCCGCGCCGTCGCTGCGCAAGAGCCGCGTGCCGAACGCGCCGACGAGCACGAGGTCGAGGTCGCCTTCGTGGTCGTAGTCGACGGGCACGATCGACGCGCCGGCGAGCGCGCTTTCCGCGACTCCCGGGAGCTCGAAGAGCGCCGCGTCACGCGTTCGCCAGACGACCGTCTTCGTGTTCGGGTCGCGGACCGCTTCGCTGAGCCGCAACTCGCCGCCGGCGGCCTGCGCCGCGACGTACGCGACGTCGAGATCGTCGTCGTTGCCGAAGTCGAAGGCACACGCGGCGAGCGCGCCGCTCGCGAGGGTCTCGACCTGCCACGTCGCGCCGCGTGAGAGCGCGAGCCGCAGCGCGCCGTCCGCCGAGCGCGCGAGCAGATCGGGCTTGCAGTCGTCGTCGGCGTCGAGTTCCGCGACCTCGGCATTCGCGAACTCCGGGAGCAGCGTCTCAGCCGCCGCGAAGGTCGGCGACGCGGCGAGTTTCGCGCCCGCACCGGGCGTCGGCGGCGGCGCTGCGACCTTGCCGAGATTGCCGCGCCACTTGTCCTCGTCCTGCGGCGCCTTGATGCCGCGAGCTTCGAGTTCCTCCTTCTCCTTGAGCAGCGCGAAACGTTCCGCGTTGAAGCGTTCGATCTCCGCGTCGCTGCCGGGTTTCGTCATCAGGACGCCGCTCAAGCGGAAGATCGCGAGCACGTACCAACTGCCGGCTTGGTCGACGCCGCGTTGCTGCACCGCGCGGTAGAGCGCCTCGGCTTCGTCGAGCTTCGTGTTCTCGAGCGTCTCGGCGAGCAGGAGCTTCGTCGGCACGTCGTCCGGCGCGAGCTCGCGCACCTTGCGCAAGTGCGCCTCCGCGCTCGCGAACTCGCCCATCTGCATGTCCCAGACGCCGAGCACGTAGTGGGCGCGCGCCGAGTTGGGATTCGCAGCGAGCACGCGCTTCAGGCGTTCGACTCCTTTTTCGTCGCCGAGCGCGAGCTCGAGGACCGCGCCGTCGACGGCGTCGGTCTCGGTCGCGTCCTTGCGCTCGAACAACGGTTTGAGCGCCTCGAGCGCGCGGCCGTTCTCGCCGAGCGCGAAGAACTTGGTGGCGCGTTCGCGCGCGAGCTGGTCGGCCGCGAGTTGCTCCCCTGTGCCCGCGCGCGCCGGCGAGCTCGACGACGCCGACCCGTCCGCGTCGACGGGCCCTGCCGCGCCGGGTCCGGTGGCGGGCGTGGGCTCCTTCGAGTCGCTGCACGCCGCGCAGCCGAGCGCGATCAAGAAGGACGTGGCGATTCGCCGGCGCTGCGCGGCTCGGGTCGGCCCGAAGGCGCTCTTGCGGCCGCTCGGCGACGTGTTCCAAAACTCCATCGGTGTCTCCTCCGCGCTTCGTCGTCGAGCGCCGCGCGATTAGAACACCTGCATGCAGCGCTCTCCAGGCCGCGTGGCCGTGCTGATCGGCGCGTCGAACCTCGCGCAAGGCCTCGAGCACGCGCTCGCGGGGACCTTCGCGCGGCTCGGCTCCGACGCGCGCGTGTTCGTCGCGTGCGGTCGCGGACGGTCGTACGGACTCCGGAGCGCGTTCGTCTTCCGCGGCTTGCCCGCAGTGCTCGACTGCGGCCTCTGGCGGGCCCTCGACGTCGCGCGTGACGTGTCGCGCGACACGGCGCCCGCCGCGGCGCTCTTCGCGGACGTCGGCAACGACCTCGCGTACGGGGTGGAGCCCGAGCGCGTGCTCGCGTGGCTGCGACGCACGGCCGAGCGGGTGGGCGCCGAACGGATGGCCTTCGCCGGCCTGCCGCTCGCGAGCCTCGCGCGGCTCTCGCCCGCGGCGATCGCGTTCTGGGCTCGCGTGATCTTCCCCGCGCGGCGCTTCGACGCGGGCCGGGTGCTCGCGCACGCCGTCGAGCTCGACCAGCGTGTGCGGGAACTCGCCCGCGAACTCGGAGGTGCGTACGTCGAACTTCCCGTGTCGTGGTACGGCCGCGACCCGATCCACGTCGCGCGTCCGGCGCGACGCGCGGCCTGGAACACTTTGCTCGCCGCGTTCGGCGCGCCGCACCACGCGGTTCCGCCGCTCTCGGGTTGGAGTCTCGTCGGGCTCGCGGCCGAAGAACGCACGCTCTGCGGCGTCCCGTTGGGTCGCGCGCAACCTTGCCGGCGGTTCGCGGGCGGCGGCGAGCTCTCGCTCTACTGAGGCTCGCGCGCGGTTCGCCGCTGGAGGTCGCGTGCGGCGCTTGCGATGATCCCGCCGAGCGAAAGTCCCCGAACATGCCCCAAGCCGCGACTCCCACGCCGTCAGCGCAAACCCCGTCCGTGCGGCCCGAGCTTTCCGTCGCGCCCGGCCGGCGCGCCCTGGTGATCGGCGCGAGCTCCGGCATCGGCGCCGCGTTGGTCGAGGAGCTCGCGCGGCGCGGCTACGCGGTCGGCGCGCTCGCACGGCGCGCGAGCGAGCTCGACGCGCTCGCGAAGAAGTGCGGCGGCCGCGTCGTCGTGCGCGCGCACGACGTCAGCCGGTTCGCCGAGGTGCCGGCGCTCTTCGAAGCGTTGGTGCGCGAGCTCGGCGGGCTCGACCTCGTGATCTTCGCCGCGGGGATCATGCCCGAAGTCGAACGGCACGAGTACGACAGCGAGAAGGACCTGAAGATGCTCGCGATCAACTTCGGCGGTTGTGTCGCGTGGTGCAACGAGGCCGCGAAGTACCTGCGCGCGCAGCGTTCGGGCACGATCGTCGGCATCTCGTCGATCGCCGGTGAGCGCGGTCGCAAGGGCAACCCGATGTACGGCGCGACCAAGGCGGCGATGAACCACTACTTGGAGGCGCTGCGCAACCGGCTCGCCGAAGCGAGCGTGCACGTCTGCACGATCAAGCCGGGTTTCATCGACACCGTGATGACGCGCGGGAAGAAGACGTTCTGGCTGATCGGCGCCGACGCCGCTGCGCGGCAGATCCTCGACAAGGCCGCGAAGCGCAAGAACGAGACCTTCGTGCCGACGCGTTGGTGGACCGTCGCGTTCGTCGTGCGGACGATTCCGTCGGCGATCTTCCGGCACATGAACTTCTGACGCACACGGGCTCCCTGCGCGACGACGATGACCACGCACCCCGAGACGCTCTTCGACTGGACGGCGGCGCGCCCGGCGACGTCGCTCGAGTACGCCGAAGGCTGGGGGATGGCCGCCGGTTCGGTCTCGCGGATCCTGCGGCCGCGTTCGCTCGAGGAATTGGCGCAGTGTTACGCGCTCGCGCGCCGTGAAGGCGTCACGCTCGGGCTGCGCGGCACCGGCAACAGCTACGGCGACGCGTCGTTGAACGGCCGCGGCTACGTGCTCGACACGTCGCGGATGAATCGCATCCTCGCGTGGGACCCGGCGACCGGCGTCGCGACGTGCGAGCCAGGCGTGACGATCGAGAAGCTCTGGAAGTCGATCCTCGCCGACGGGTGGTGGCCGCGCGTGGTGTCGGGGACGATGTTCCCGACGCTCGGCGGCGCCGCCGCGATGAACATCCACGGCAAGAACAACTACGCGGTCGGCACGATCGGCGACGCCATCCGCGAGTTCGACTTGGCCACGCCCGCGGGCGAGCACTTGACCTGCTCGCGCGAACGCAACGCCGACCTCTTCCACGCGGCGATCGGCGGCTTCGGCATGCTCGGCGCGTTCACGCGCATCGTGCTCGAGACGAAGAAGGTGCACTCCGGCGACTTGCGCGTGCGCGCCAAGGCGACGCGCGACCTCGCCGCGATGATCGAGTACATCGAGGCGCACAAGGCGGACGCCGATTATCTCGTCGGCTGGGTCGACTGCTTCGCGCGCGGCCGTTCGCTCGGCCGCGGGCTGATCCACCACGCGAACTACTTGCACCAAGGCGAGGATCCCGACCCGCGCGCGACGTTGACGGTCGAGCACCAGGAGTTGCCGGCGAACATCCTCGGCGTCTTCCCGAAGGACCAAGTGTGGCGCGCGCTGCGGCTCTTCAACCACGACCTCGGCATGCGCGCGATCAACTTCGCGAAGTACCGCGCGGGCTTCCTGGAGGAGCTCGACGAGCCGTACCTGCAGTCGCACGCGGGGTTCGCGTTCCTCCTCGACTACGTGCCGAACTGGAAGTGGGCGTACGGGCGCACGCCGCGCGAACGCGGGTTGATCCAGTACCAGAGCTTCGTCCCGCACGCCGCCGCGCTCGCGACGTTCACCGAACTCCTCGAACGCTGCCACGCGGCGGGGCTCGTGCCGTACCTCGGCGTCTTCAAGCGCCACCGGCCCGATCCGTTCTGGTTGACCCACGCCGTCGATGGCTGGAGCTTTGCGCTCGACTTCAAGGTCGAGCCGAGCACGCGTGAACGACTTTGGCGGCTCTGTCACGAGCTCTCCGAAACCGTGATCGCCTCCGGCGGGCGCTTCTACTTCGCCAAGGACCTGGTCCTGCGGCCCGAGGACGCGGCCCGAGCGTTCCCCGCCGATCGACTGGCCGCGTTCCGGGCGCTCAAGGCGCGCCACGACCCCGATGGGACGCTCGCGACCGACCTGTGGCGGCGCGTCTTCGCTCCCGCGCAGGGTTGAACGATTCCTGGCGGCCGGCGGCCGTGGCTCGGCGACCGCAGCGGGCCGCCGAGCGAGGCTCGCGGCGCCGGACCGGTGCGAAAGTCCACGAAGGGCAGCAAAGGAGCGCGAGTTCGTCCGCGCGCGACCGCGTTCCCGGTCGCCGCGTTGAATCCGAACCGGGGCGGCGCGCGAATCAAGCGGCAACGTCCGAACGATCTCGACCGTGCCGCCCTTCGCTTCGTCCGCCACTTCCGTTTCGCTCGCGCTCGGCGCGTTGCTGGTGTTCGGCGGCATGACCGCGCTGTGGGCCCGGCAGCTCGCGACGCGCAACGCGACGGCGGTCGACGTCGCGTGGACGGCGAACCTGGGGCTGCTCGCGGTGCTCTTCGCGTGGCTCGGCGACGGTTGGGGGCCGCGGCGGCTCGCGCTCGCGCTGGTGGTCGGCCTGTGGAGCGCGCGGCTCGCGTGGCACCTCTACTCGAACCGCGTCCGCACGGAGCGCGAGGAGGACGGACGCTATCGCGCCCTGCGCGCGAAGTGGGGCGCTTCGGCGCCGCGCAACTTCCTGCTCTTCTATTGGGCGCAAGGCGCGCTCGATCTCGTGCTCGCGACGCCGTTCCTTTTCGTCGCGTCGAACCCGGAGGTCGGGTTCCTTCCGTTCGAGTGGGCCGCGCTCGCGCTCTTCGTGCTTGCGTGGCTCGGCGAAAGCGTGTCCGACCGACAGCTCCAGCGCTTCCGCTCGAACGGCGCGAACCGCGGCAAGACCTGTCGCGAAGGACTGTGGCGCTTCTCGCGGCACCCGAACTACTTCTTCGAGTGGTTGCAGTGGTGTGCGTTCGCGCTTTTCGCCGCCGCGGCGCCGTGGGGTTTCGTCTCGGCGTTCGCGCCGCTCCTGATGCTCTTCCTGATCCTGAAGGTCACAGGCATCCCGCCGACCGAGGAACAGGCGCTGCGTTCGCGCGGCGACGATTACCGCCGCTACCAGCGGACCACCAGCGCGTTCGTGCCGTGGTTCCCGCGCTCGGAGGCTTCCGCATGAACGTGCAAGCGTGGGTCGAGTCCGGTCTGGTCCCCGATGCTCTGTTGCGCGCCGGCATCCGGCGGCTGCTCGCGCAGCGCCTGCGCGACGAAGAGGCGCGCAGCCCGGAGGAGCGCGAGCGCTTCCTCGCCGAGATGGACGCCGCTCCGATCGCGATCGAGACCGGCGCGGCGAACGAGCAGCACTACGAAGTGCCCGCCGAGTTCTACGCGCTCTGCCTCGGGCCGCACCGCAAGTACTCCTGCTGCCTCTTCGAGTCGCAGGACGCCGATCTCGGTCGCGCGGAAGCGGCGATGCTCGCACTGACGTCGCAGCGCGCCGGGCTCGCCGACGGCCAGCGCATCCTCGAACTCGGCTGCGGCTGGGGCTCGCTCACGCTCTGGATGGCGGAGCACTATCCGCGCGCTTCGATCACGGCCGTGTCGAACTCGCACTCGCAGCGGCGCTTCATCGAAGGCGAGCTCGCGCGCCGTGGACTCGCCAACGTCCGCGTGATCACGTGCGACATGAACACGTTCGATCCGGGCGCGACGTTCGAGCGCGTCGTGTCGGTCGAGATGTTCGAGCACATGCGCAACTGGCGCGCGCTGCTCGCACGCGTCGCGCGTTGGCTCGAGCCCGGTGGCTCGTTCTTCGCGCACGTCTTCGTCCACGGCCGCCACACGTACCCCTTCGAGGTCGAAGGCGAGGACAACTGGCTCGGCCGGCACTTCTTCACGGGCGGCCTGATGCCGGCGGACGAGCTCTTCGCTCGTTACCAGGACGACCTCGTCCTCGCGGAGCACTGGCGCGTCAACGGCGTCCACTACCGCCGCACGGCGGAGGCATGGCTTGCCAACCTCGACGCGCGGCGCGAGCAAGCTCTGCCGATCCTGGCTCGAACCTATGGCGAAACTCGGGCGAAAGCTTGGCTCGAGAACTGGCGTGTGTTCTTCATGGCGTGCGCCGAACTGTGGGGCTACCGCAGCGGCGAAGAATGGTTCGTGTCGCACTACCGGATGAACAAACGTTGAGCCGCCAAGTCCTCGAAGCCGAGCCCCGCCCCGCCGCGGGCAAGAACCTGATCGCCTGGTTCGACAGCTGGGCCGTCACTGCAGTCGCCGACGACGCGCCGGACGCCCGGCGCATCGACCTCGTGCGCATCGCGCCGTTCATCGCCTTGCACCTCGCGTGTCTCGGTGTGATCTGGGTCGGGTGGAGCCCCGTCGCCGTGATCACCGCCGTCGCGCTCTACGTGGTGCGCATGTTCGCGATCACGGCGTTCTACCACCGGTACTTCGCGCACCGCACGTTCGAGACGTCGCGCGTGGCGCAGTTCTGCTTCGCGGCGCTCGGCGCGAGCTCGGCGCAGCGTGGCCCGCTCTGGTGGGCCGCGCACCATCGCGTGCATCACCGCCGCTCGGACCTCGAAGGAGATCCGCATTCGCCGAAGCTCTACGGCTTCTGGTGGTCGCACTGCCTCTGGTTCCTCGCCCGGGCGAACTTCCGCACGCGGCGCGAGGAGATCAAGGACCTGGTGCGTTACCCCGAGCTCGTGTGGCTCGACCGGTTCGACGCCGTGATGCCGCTCGTGCTCTTCGGCTCGTTGTTCGGCGCCGGCGAACTGCTCGCAGCGTACGTGCCGGGGCTCGGCACCGACGGCTTGCAGATGCTCGTGTGGGGGATCGTGTCGACGGTGGTGCTGTACCACGGCACGTTCACGATCAACTCGCTCGCGCACGTCTTCGGCCGGCGGCGTTTCGAGACGACGGACACGAGCCGTAACTCGTTCCTGCTCGCGCTGATCACGCTCGGCGAAGGCTGGCACAACAACCACCACCGCTACCCCGGCACCGTGCGCCAAGGGATGCGTTGGTGGGAGATCGACGTGTCCTGGTACGCGTTGGTCGTCCTTTCCTGGTTCGGCATCGTGCGCGATTTGCGTCCGGTGCCGTCGGCGGCGTTCTCGCCGCCGGAGCGAGCACGTCGAGGAACCTGAGGTGCGCATCGCAGTCGTCGGAGCAGGCGTTTCCGGTCTCGTCGCGGCGTGGATCCTCTCCCGCCGCCACCAGGTCGAGCTCTTCGAGAGCGACGCTCGCCTCGGCGGCCACGTGCACACGCACTCGGTCGACGACCGCGGCACGCGCCGCGCGGTCGATTCGGGCTTCATCGTCTTCAACCGTCGGACGTACCCGCACTTCACGCGGCTCCTCGAGCACCTCGGCGTCGACGCACGGGCCACGTCGATGAGCTTCTCCGTGCGATCGGAGCGCACGGGCCTCGAGTACAACGGCACGTCGCTCAACGCGCTCTTCGCGCAGCGCACGAACCTCCTGCGGCCGTCCTTCCATCGGATGATCCGCGACATCGTGCGCTTCAACCGACGCGCGAAGGAACTCGCCGCGAACGGGCGCGAGGAGTGCACGCTCGGAACGCTGATCGACGACGGCGGCTACGGACGCGAGTTCGTCGAGCACTACCTCGTGCCGATGGGTTCCGCGGTGTGGTCGACCGAGCCGGCGCGCATGCAGGAGTTCCCGGCGCTCTTCTTCGCGCGATTCTTCGCGAACCACGGCTTCCTCGAGATCGACGATCGGCCGCAGTGGTACACGGTCCGTGGCGGGTCGTATCGTTACGTCGAGAAGCTGCTCGCGGAGTTCTCGGCCCGCGGCGGACGCGTGCGCTCCGCGACGCCGATCGAACGTGTCGAACGTGTCGAAAGTGTCGGGCGCGTCGGGCGCGTCGGGCACGTGGGGCGCGACGCGGGCGCGAGCCGCGACGCCGCCGTGCTCGTGCGGCCGCGCGGCGGCGAGCCGGAGCGTTTCGACCACGTCGTGCTCGCCGCGCACGCGGACCAGACGCTCGCGATGCTCGCCGACCCGTCGGACGCGGAGCGGGAACTGCTCGGTGCGTTCCCGTTCACCAAGAACGACGCGGTGCTGCACACCGACGCGGGGCTCCTGCCGAAGCGCAAGCTCGCGCGCGCGAGCTGGAACTACCACTTGCCGAAGGATCCGAACGGGCGCGCGACGGTGACGTACTGGATGAACCTGCTGCAGGGGCTCGACACTCCGACGACGTACTGCGTGACGCTGAATCACGCCGGCGCGATCGCTCCGGAGCACGTGCTCGCCCGCATGCAGTACGCGCATCCGCTCTACCAAGTCGGCTCGGTCACCGCGCAAGCGCGCGTCGGCGAGATCCAAGGAGCGCGCAACACGTGGTTCGCCGGCGCGTACTGGCGCAACGGCTTCCACGAGGACGGCGTCGCGAGCGCGCTCGCCGTCGCGCGTGGCTTCGGTCTGGAGCTCTTGCCGTGAAGAGCGCGCTGTACTTCGGCCGCGTCGCTCACGCGCGCCGCGGCGACGTCGAGCACGGTTTCTCGTACCGCGTCGGGTTCCTCTACGTCGACCTCGCGGAGACGGACGAGCTCTTCCGCGGTCGCGCGCTCTGGCGCCACGGCGACTTCGGTCTCTGGTCGTGGTCGCGTCGCGGCCATCTCGGTCCGGACGACCGCCCGCTCGACACGTGCGTGCGCGACTTGGTCGCCGAACGCAGCGGCCGGCGTCCTCTCGGTCCGATACGGCTCTTGACGCAACCTCGCGTCCTCGGCTTCGTCTTCAACCCTGTCAGCTTCTACTACTGCTTCGACGAGCACGATCGCGAGCTCGAAGTGGTCGTCGCCGAGATCACGAACACGCCGTGGCACGAGCAGCACTGCTACGTGCTCTCGCGCGAAGCGAGCGTCGAACGCGGCGCGTGGCGCTTTCGCTTCGCGAAGTCGTTCCACGTCTCGCCGTTCTTCCCGATGGAGCACGAGTACGACTGGAGCTTCACCGAGCCCGGCTCGACGCTCGGCGTCCACATGCGGAACTTCGCCCGCGGCGAGCGCGTGTTCGACGCGACGCTCACGTGCGAGCGCCGCGCGCTCGACGGCAGACAACTCGCGCGTTTCGCGCTGCTCGCGCCGGCGATGAGCACGACGGGCCTCGCCGCGATCTACTGGCAAGCGCTGCGGCTGAAGCTCAAAGGCGCGCCGTTCCACGAACACCCCAAACATCGCGTTCCGCACGACTCGACGCACGGCCCGGCGCCCGGGCGCTCCACGCCATGAAATCCCTCCTCGAACGACGTCCTCGCGCGGTCGCCGTCGCCGCCGAGTCGACTGCCCGCGATTTCACGGCCGCACGCGAGCCGTGGACGGTCCGACTCGCGCGCAAGGCGGTGTTCGCGCGCCTCGAACGACTCGCCGTGGGCGAACTGGTGGTCGTCGAAGGCCGCGAGCGCACCGTCTTCGGCCGACGCGCGCCAGGGCCGCGCGCGACTCTGGTAGTCCGCGATCCCGAAACGTGGGTCGACGTGGTGACCCGCGGTTCGGTCGGCGCAGGCGAAGCGTACGTGCGCGGTCGCTTCACGACCGACGACTTGGTCGAGTTGTGCCGGCTCTTCGTGCGCAACCGCGAGGCGCTGGTGTCGCTCGAGCGGGGGCTCGCGAGGTTCGGCCAGTGGCTCTTCGCTCGCGCGCACCGCGCTCGGGCCAACACGCTCGACGGCGCGAAGCAGAACATCGTCGCCCACTACGACCTCTCGAACGAGCTCTACGGGCTCTTCCTCGATCCGACGATGACGTACTCGTCCGCCCTGTTCGAGCGCGAGGACGAGGACCTCGAGGCGGCGCAGGTGCGCAAGCTCGAACGGTTGTGCCGCGAACTCGATCTGCGCGCCGGCGAGCACTTGGTCGAGATCGGCACGGGCTGGGGCGGGCTCGCGGTGCACGCCGCGCGCCATCACGGCGTGCGCGTGACGACGACGACGATCAGCCGTCGCCAATTCGAGTACGCCGTCGAGCGCGTGCGTCGCGAGGGCCTCGAGGGCCGGATCACCGTGCTCGAGCGCGACTACCGCTTCCTCGAAGGCACGTTCGACAAGCTGGCGTCGGTCGAGATGATCGAAGCGGTCGGCCACGAGTTCCTCGAGTCGTACTTCCGGAAACTCTCCGGTCTGCTCGCGCCGCACGGCCGCGCCGCGCTGCAAGCGATCGTGATGCGTGATTCCCTGCACGCCGAGAGTCTGCGAGGCGTCGACTTCATCCAGACCCACGTCTTCCCCGGCAGCCAACTGCCTTCCCGCGGCTCGATCGCCGCGGCCGTCGCGCGTGCGACCGACTTGCAGGAAGTGGCCGCGCTCGACTTCGCGCCAAGCTACGCGACGACGCTCGCGCGCTGGCGCGAACGCTTCCATGCGGAACACGCCGCGGTGAAACGCCTCGGCTTCGACGACGAGTTCGTGCGTCTCTGGGACTTCTACTTGGCGTACTGCGAAGCAGGCTTCCGCGAGCATTCGATCGGCGTCGTCCAGCTCACCTACACGAAGCCGCGCGGCTTCCGGGATCGGATCTAGTTGCTCGCGAAGCTCGCCAACTTCGCGCTGTTCCAAGTCGTCTGGTTCGCGTGCGTGCTCGGCGCGGCGAACGACGCGCTCGCGGTCGGCCTCGGCGTCGCGGGGGCGGCGCTCGTTGCGGCGTTGCTGCTTTCCGACGCGCGTGCGCGCGACGGCTGGCTCGTGCTGTGCGTCGGCTTCGGCGGGTTCTGGATCGACACGCTCGAAATCGCGCTCGGCGTCTACACGGCGCCCGGCGCGCGGCTCTTCGAAGCTGCGACGCCGTGGTGGTTCGTGGTGTTGTGGGCCGGTTTCGCGACGACGTTGTGCTCGTCGTTCGCGTGGGCGCTCACGAGACCGTGGCTCGCCGTCGCGCTCGGCGCCGTCGCCGGCCCGATCGCGTACCTCTCGGGCGAACGGCTCGGCGCGTTGACGCTCGGCGAACCGAAGGCGCGTGCGCTGGCGATCCTCGCGGTCGCGTGGGCGCTCGCGCTCTGGGCGTCGATCAAGCTCGCGCGTCGGCTGGACGCACGGTTCGGCGCCGGACGACCGGGAAGAGATCGGCGAGTTCCTCCGCGCGCCGCGCCTTGAGGAAGAGCCACGCGAGCGACGCCAAGTTCCCGAGCAACATCAACGCGACGATCCACGCCACGGCCGCCGCCTTGTTGCGCTCGACGGCGAAGATCCAGACGCTCGCGACGCAGAAGCCGCAGTACGCATCCACGAGCGTCGCGAGGCCCCAAGGATCGCGGATCACGCGCTCGCCGCCGACGATCACGTTCTCGACGAGGCTCGCGCGGACGATGCCGTAGAGGAGCAAGGCGAAGAGCACGACGCAGAGGATTCGGACGAAACGCATCGGGACCTCGAGATCAGTCGAACGCAGCGTACTGCCGCCGCGCGGGCACCTGCACTAGCCGGTCTTCCTCCGCGATCCAAGCGGTCAAGCTCTTGCCCCACACGCAGCCGGTGTCGAGTCCGCGCAAGCCCGGCCGCACGACGAGCCCGAGCATCGCCCAGTGCCCGAAGACGATCGTCCGCGGATCACGTTTCGTCGCGAGCCAGTGCTCGAACCACGGTGCGAACGGCGGCTTCGGCGGCGGCTCGTCGCGTTCGGGCCGGGTGCCGTCGGGCGCGCACCAACGGGCGCGGGTCGCGAAGTCGCTCTTCGGGTCGGGGCGCAGCGGATCGAGCCCGGCGAGTTCGACCAGCGGATCGCGCCAAGCCGGGTGCAATGCGCCGTGGACCAGGATCACGTCGTCGAAGCTCTTCACGAACGGCCGCGCGGCGAGCCAGCCGAGCAGTTCGTCGCGGTCGTCCGACGCGAGCACCTCGGCGAGCGTGTCGCTCTCGCGCAGCTTGCGCAGTCCCTTCGCGACCCGCAGCAGGTGCAGATCGTGGTTGCCGAGCACGCCGCCGGCTCCGAGCCGTTTCAGGAGCCGCAACGTGCCGAGGGAATCGGGGCCGCGGTTCACCAGGTCCCCGACCGGTTCGAGCGCGTCCGAGCTCGGGTCGAACCGCACCGCCTCGAGCAGCGCTTCGAGCTCCTCGCGGCAGCCTTGGATGTCCCCGACGAAGATCCTGCGCGGCATGGCGCGCATGGTAGCGGTGTGCCCGAGCGCGGCGCGCTCTTGGAAAAGCTTGCGCGGCTCGCCAACATCGGGCGCCCGACGGGCACTCCGGCGGCCGAACCGCAAGTAATTCCGCCCGACGGTCGATCCTCGCCACCTCGATGCCCACACGCCTCTTCCGCCTGCCCGTGATCGCGGCGCTCCTCGCCGCGATCGACGTCGTGTGCGTGCGACTCGAGTTCGACCACCGTCCGGCGGAGTTCGAGCTCTTCGCCCAGACGTTCGCGCTCTGGCTCGTGTTCGTGTTGCTCGCCTGGCCGGTCGCGCGAGTGCTCCGCGGCCTCGGTCGCCGGGTCGCAGGCGCCACGAACGACGCCGCGCGGAGCGCGGCCGACGCGACTGCGTGGACGTTCTGCGCGGCGTTCCCCGTGCTCGCGCACTCGCGGCTCGACACCTACACGAACCTCTACGGTCGAGTGGGGGAGCTCAAGACCGCGTGGCCGTGGCTCGAAGTGCTCGCGATCGCCGTCGGTCTCGTCGTGCTGCAGCGTTTCGTGCCGCGCCTCGTCGCCAAGGTCGGCGTCGCGACGGGCGGCGTGGCGCTCGCCACGCTCTCGGTCGTGTCCGGCACGTTCGTCTCGTTCCACGAAGAAGCGCACGCGCCGAGCGCGGTGCACGCGTCGAACGGCGCCGCCGCGAAACCGAACATCCTCGTGCTCGTGTGGGACACGACGCGCGCGCAGAACCTCTCCATCTACGGCTACGACCGCGAGACGACGCCGAACCTCGCGCGGCTCGCGAGCGAGTCGCGCGTCTTCACGAACGCGCGTTCGGCGTCGCGCTACACGTTGACGTCGCACCTTTCGATGCTGACGGGGACGTACCCGTCGCACCACGGCGCGCGGCTCCTGCGTCAGACGTACAACCCGGCTCGAACGCCGTCGATCGCGCGCATGCTGCGCGAAGCGGGCTATCGCACCGGCGGCTTCGTCGGGACGGACGTCCTGCGCGCGAAGACGGGCACCGCGTTCGCGTTCGAGCGCTGGGACGACCAAGTCGATCCGCCGGTCTGCGATTCACACGCGTGGGCGCTCGTGCACGACGTGCAGTCGGTGAGTGCGAAGCTCGTCCCCGCGCTGTCGAACAACGGCAATCCGCACTGGATCCAGGACTACCAGCGCCCGGCGAGCGAAGTGCTCGCGCACGCCGCCGAGTGGATCGCCGCCGACGATCCGCGGCCGTGGTTCTGCTTCGTCAATCTCTACGACGTGCACTGGCCGTACTTGCCGCCCGCGGATGCGGCCGGCAGGTGGGTCGAGCCGTATCAGGGCATCGTCGACGGGTATCTCGATCGCAGCGATCGTTACCCGAAGGGCTACAAGCCGAACGAAGCGGACAATCGCCACCTCGAGAATCTCTACGACGGCGAGATGTGGGAGCTCGACCGCGAAGTCGACGCATTCCTCGCCAAGCTCGAGCTCGCGCGCTCGAACACGTCGGTCGTGATGGTCTCCGATCACGGCGAGGCGTTCGGCGAAGCGGGGCTCTACGAGCACCACGACATCCTCGAATGCCAGGTCCACATCCCGTTCCTCGTGCGTCCGGCAGGCGGCGCCGAGCCGGCGGGTCACGTCGACTTCCCCGTGACCAACGTCGACGTCGCGCCGACGGTGCTCGCGCTCGCGGGGCTCGACGCGCCGGAGCACATGAACGGCGTCGACGTCATGAAGGAGGGCGCGCTCGCGCCCGACCGCGAGATCCTGGTCGAGGACCGCGACACCGGCGATCCGCACGAGATCCGGCTCGCGCTCTACTCCGGAGGCTGGAAGTACGAGCATCGCCGACGCACGGTGCGCGGCGCGGTGGAGGAGGTCGAGCGCCTCTTCGATCTCGCCAACGATCCGGGCGGTCTGCACGACGTCGCCGGCGCGCACCCCGAGCGCGTGGCGGCCCTGCGCGAACGCCTCGCCGTGCTGCGTGGCGCCTGGCACGCGGACGACTCGGCGAGCGGCCTGTCCGGGCCGGGGAACTCCGACGCCCTGAAGGCGCTCGGCTACCTCGGCGACGGCTGAGAGCGGCGTGTCCGGTCACCCCCGCGGCTTGCCCGCCGGCGGGTCTCACGGTACAACCTTCGCCCTTTCGCTCGCCCGAGCGTCTCCCCCGACCGTCCTTCCGCCAGCCAGCGACAGCACACGGAGCCAACGATGGCGCGTTCTCGTACCAAGGTGATGGGCCCGACCAGCGGCCGTCTGCGCATCCGCAAGATGGGCATGAACTCCGGCAAGTGGCTCGCGAAGGGCCGCAACAAGAAGCCGAAGCGCGGCCGCAACGGCTGAGCCGGCGCGCCGCGGGAGCTCAGGCGCCTCGCGGTGACTGCGGCGTTCCGCCGTTACTTCGACGCGTCGTCGCCGCCCGCGCCGCCGCCCGCGTCACCGGTCGCCTTGCGCGCCTTCCCGACGGCGTCCCCGTCGCGCAGATTCTCGATCCAGTCCACGAAGAGCCCGATCGTCTGGTCGGGCACTTTCGTGTCGTCGGCGTCGAAGCCGGAACGGAGGAGGCAGGCGACGACCGAGCGGCCGTCCGCGAATGCGACCCGCGTCGACAGGGCGAAGACGCCGGTCTCGCTGCCGCCCTTGTAGCCGTGCGCGACGACGCCGGGCATCGCGTAGAGCGAGTTGCCCGCGGCGTAGAGCTCGAGGAAGACGCGCGAAGCGTCGGGCGAGTGCAGTTCGCCGCGTTGAGCCGCCGCGACGAGGTCGCAGACGTCGCTCGCTCGCGCATGCCACTCGATCTCGACGTGCTGGCGTGCGCCGCGCGAGAGCAACGCGTAGCGCATGCCGGTCCCGGACGGGTTCTTCTGCGGCGCCGTGTCGGCGATCACCTGGTCGACCGCGGCGAGCCACTCGCGTCGCTTCTCGAGCGGCGCGTCCCGCCAGCGCGCCGCGACGTCGTCGAGCTTCGCGGCGCCGAAGATGCGCTCGTAGTCGGTCTTCTTGAGCGACTTGATCGCGAACATCTCGAGCGTCGAGAGGAAGGGCTTCATCCGTTCGGGCGCGGAGTGGAAGCAGTGCGCGAGCCCCGCCTCGACGCGCTCGCGTCCGAGGAGGGCTAGCAAGTGGTCGGTCGCCGTGTTGTCGCTGATGCGGATCATCTCGCGCGCGGCTTCGCGCAGCGTGACTCGCGTGCCCGCCGCGAGGTTCTGCATCTCGCCGGACGGCAGGCTCTTCTTCGCGTCCTCGATCACGAGCTCGTCGTCCAGCGTGCGCTCGCCCGCGGCGACCGAACGCGCGAGTTCGGCGAGCACGTAGAGCTTGAAGATCGAGCCGAGCGGGAGGAAGTCGGGCCCGCGGCCCGCTTCGGCGCGGTCGAGACGCTGGCCCGTCGCATCGAAGAGGTCGACGCAGAGGCGCACGTCGCCGGCGAGGCCGAGCGTGCGTTCGACGAGTTCGGCGCGCGCCCGCGGGAACGGCGCGAGGCGCAACCACCAGCCCGACACGTGCTCCTCGCGGTCGAGCGTGACCGTCGTGAGCCAGCGCGTGTGCTCCTGCTCGAGCAAGTAGGTCCACGAGCGGTGAGTGTCGGTCGCGGCGGCGTCGATCAGCGTCGCCCGTGCGTCGCCCGAGTCGCGTGCGACCGCGAGCGTGCTCTCGATCGCGACTTTCGGAAGCAGCCCGCGCATGGTGTCGTCGAACGCCGCGCGCAGTTTCTCGACGTCGGCGCCGGGCCGTTCGTCGATCCACGCGCACGCTTCGGAGACGAACCGCTCGACGAGCTCGGGCGCTGGCGCGACCGCTCGAGCTGGCGCGACCGCTCGGGCCGGCGCGACCGCTCGAGCTGGCGTGTCAGGCGGGCGCGGCTGCGCCTGCGTCGCGAGCCACGCAGCGACGAACAGAGCCGCGATCACTTCGACTCCCACTTCACCAAGTGCTTCGGGCAGGCCTTGTACGCCCGTTTGCACTCGTCGCAGCTCCAATCGGTGCCGATCACGCCGCGTGCGACGAGCTCGTCGATGCGCTTCTTCGCTGCGTTGGCGAGCGCGAGCTTCGCGTGCTTCTTGCGCGCCGCTTCGTAGAGCTCGACCGCGGCGAGGTACGAGCCCGCGAGCTCCTTCGCGCGCGCCGCTTCGTACGCCGGGGCCGCGGCGAGTTCGGCCTTGTACGTCGGCCGCGCGGCGAGCTCGGTCAGGAACGTGCGGACGTCCGCGGCGACGGGATACGCAGGTTGGACGTTCGCGAGCCCCGCGACGGAGTCGACGGCGGCTTTCCACGCACCGAATTCGACCAGCGCCTTGGCTCGCTCGAGCCGCTTCGTCGCGCGCGCCTCGAGCCACGCGCGCCAACGCGCCGCTTCGTCCGCGTCGCTGCCGAGTTTGCCGGCTTCGCCGAGCTTCGCGAGCGCGCTCCACGCCTTGTCGTACGCACCTTCGAGCGCCGCCGCGCGGACACGCTCGAGCTTGGCCGACGCCTTGGGCGGCTTGGGCGCTTTCGCGAGGGTGTCGCCGAGAGGCGGACCGACGCGTCCGTAGTCGTCGCCGTACACCAACGTGCCGATCGAGTCGACGATCGCGGCGTGCGGGAACCCGTCGAGCGCCGCCGCGCGTTCGAACTCGCGCGTCGCGAGCAGCGCGATCGGGAAGCGGGCGCGTTGCTCCGTGATCCAACGCTCGACGTTCTCCGGCTCTTCGTCCGCGAAGAGTCCGATCACCACGAGGCCCTTCGCCGCCTCGGACTCCGCGCGCGACGCGAGCTCCTGCGCGACGCCTTTGCACGGTTCGGACCACGTGCGCAGCGAGACGAGCAGCACCGTCCGGCCACGGAGTTCGGCGAGCGACAGCGGCCGCGACAGATACCACTCGGCGACGTCGAGTTCGGGCGCCGGTCCACCGACCGAGGATTGGCTCGCGCGCGGCGCGTTGCGGTTCGCGGCCGAGCTCGCTGGCACGAACACGATCGCGAGGAACGCGAGCAGCGAAGCGAGGACGGCGTGCGGCGGCATCGAGGACGGCTCGAGTATCGCACTCCGTCGCGCGCCTCACCACACCGGTCGGCCGCGCGTCGGCGGCGCGACCGGCGCGAGCGTCACGCGCGAGTCTTCAGGTACTCGAGCCAGATCCACCAGCCGCCCGTCACGAAAGCGACTTGGACCGTCAACAGCACGACGAAGAACGCGATTTCGAGCGTGCGCACCAGCCTGCTATCGACCACTTTCATCGCACACTCCTCGACGGCGGACCGTCGCTCGGGGACACCCGAGTCATCCGAGGGTTCACGTGGCGGCGGGGGCGTTCCGTGCGTACGACGTGGCGCGGCGCTCGGAAGTGCGCGGAGCACAACGACTTCGGCCGCGTCCGTTTCGCGGGACGCACGCGTCGCGCCGCGGGCGGCGCGCGCCTGCCGTGCGGAGCGCGGCAGGCACCGGCCGCGCGGCGCTCCGCTCAGGCGGGCGAGAGTGGGCCCGACTGCCAGGCGCCGAAGTGGTCGGCGCCGGACTCGGTCGCGACGACGATGTCCTCGAGACGGACGCCGTAGCGGCCGAGCACGTAGATCCCCGGTTCGTTCGAAAGCGTCATGCCGGGCGCGAGCACGACGTCGCTGCCGCCGTCGAAGTAGGGCGCCTCGTGACCTTCCATCCCGATGCCGTGGCCCAACCGGTGCGTGAGCGCAGCGTAACCCGCGCCGAAACCGGCGCGTTCGATCGCCGCGCGCGCGAGCCGATCGATCTCGGAGCAGCGCACGCCCGGCCGGATCCCTTCGAACGCGCGCTGTTGCGCGTCGCGCACGGTGGTCCACGCGCGCGCCTCGGTCTCGGGCGGCCGGCCCGCCGGGCACCACGTGCGCGTCGTGTCGGATTGGTAACCGTGCAACGTGCCGCCGGTGTCGATCAGCACGAACTGGTCCTTCTCGAGCCGCGCACTCTTGTCCTCGCCGTGCGGGAACGCGGCTTGCGCACCGACGAGCGTCAGGTCCCAGGGACTCGTCAGTCCGATCTTCTGGTGCGCGTGCCGGACGAGTTCCGAGATCTCCGCCGCCAGCATGCCCGGCCGGACGTGTTCCGCGACCGCGACCAACGACGCTTGCGTCAGTTCGCTCGCGCGGCGCAGGAGCTCGAGCTCGTGCGCGTCCTTCCTGCCACGCAGTGCGAGCACGATGCGGTCGGCGATCATGGTGCGCTCGCGGCCGAACGCGTTCGCGACGCCGTCGGCGACGAAGAACCGAGCCGCGGGGTCGATCGCGATGCGGGCGACGCGCCGGCGCGCGAGTTCCGCCGCGAGCGGCCGCCACGGGTACTCGTGTTCGTCCCACGTGACGACGTCCTCGCCGAGCAGGGAATCCTTGCGGAGCTTCGTCAGCGCCTTCTCGGCTTCGAACGCCGGCGAGACCCAGAAATGCGTGCCGTCGGCGAGCACCACCAACGCGAAGAGCCGTTCGCTCGGCCACCACGAGATCCCGGCGAGGTAGGCGAACGTCGCGCCGCCTTCGACGAGCAGCGCATCGACGGAGTGCTCGGCGAGGATCTGCGCCGCGCGCGCGCGGCGGGCGGCGCGTTCGTCGGCGCGGATCGGCTGGACGGTGTGCGCTTGGTTCGTGAGGTCGGCGAAGAGGCGGTCGAGTTCGGCGGCACGGTCGGAGCTCGCCGAGCCGTCGCGTGCGGAGGGGGCCGGGCGTTCGCGCGAGGCTTGCGCCGCGCGGCAACCGAGCGCCGCGGCGCCGAGCGCGCCGGCGACGAAGAGCTCGCGCCGCGCGGGAAGTCGAGGATCCGCCATGTTCAAGGTTCTCCGAGGTGTCGTGCCATCAGCCGTTCGATGCGCCGGTACTCGTCGACCCAGTGCCGGCCGTCCGTGAACGCGTGGTCCTGGCTCGGATAGAGCATCGCGTCGAACTCCTTGCCGAGGTCGATCAGGCGCTCCATCAACCGCACCGTGTCCTGCACGAAGACGTTCGAATCCTGCATGCCGTGCAGGAGCAGGAGCGGATCGGCGAGCCCTTCCGCGAGGTCGATCGGCGACGAGCGGCGATACGCCTCTTCGTCCTCCGACGGCCGTCCGAGGCGCGGTTGCGTGTAGCTCGGGTGGTAGCTGCGCCAGTCGGTCACGGAACGCAACGCGGCGCCGCACTTCCACCGACTGGGCTCCTTGAAGAGCGCCATCAACACGAGGAACCCGCCGTACGAGCCGCCGTAGCAGCCGACGCGATCGCGAGCGATGACGCCGCGGCGCGCGAGCAGGTCGAGGACGGCGTGGATGTCCTCGAGTTCGAGCTCGCCGAGGCGTTTGTGCACGTCGCCGCGGAAACGCTGCCCGTAGCCCGCGCTGCCCCGATAGTCGACGTCGACGACGACGTAGCCTCGTTCCGCGAGCCTGCCGTGGAAGGCGAAGTTCGGCTCGTATTCGGTGAGCGAGTCGGTGACGTTCTGCAGGTATCCCGCGCCGTGGATGAAGACCACGCACGGACGCCGACGGTCGGGCCGCGTGAGCGAAGTCGAGCGCGGCAGGTAGACGTGGCTCCACACTCGTGAACCATCGCGCGACGTCGCCGTCACGACTTCGGGCAGGACGCGGCGGCGCTCGACGTAACGCCGAGGTGCCGTGCGCGAGAGCTGCACCGCCTGAGCGCCCTCTCGCAGCGCGACCGACCAGAGTTCCGCCGGCGCGCCGAGCGTGTGGTGGCGGAACAACGCGCGTGAGCCGTCGTCCGCGAGCGTCACGGCCGACAGTCTTCCGGTGGGCGTCGGCACCAGGTACCCCTGCGCTCCCGGCTCGCCGCGCACGAGCTCGCGGTTGCAGAAGCCGAGCACGCGTCGCGTCGGATCGCCGTCGCTCGCGAGGTAGGCGAGCGAACCGTCCGCCGCGACGTCGAACTCGTCGACTTCGCCGCGCACGTTGGTCAACTGCCGCAAGAGCCCCGTCGCGGGGTCGAGCGAGAAGAGCTGACAGCGGCCGGGCGTCGCCGAGCGTTCGGTCGCTTCCGAGCCGACGATCAACCGCGAGCCGTCGCCGCTCCAGCGCGCGCCGACCGCGGGCCCGTCGTACCAGGCGGGGTCGTGGTCGGCGAAGAGCCGCGTGACGCCGTCGGGCGTCCAACGCCAGATCTCGAAGGTCTTCCAGTCCTCCGACGTGCGCGTGAAGACGTAGAGCGCGCCGTGCGCCGGGTCCTTCGACCAGCCCAAGTGCCGCGTGATCCGCGTCGGCGCTTCCCCGAGGTCGACCGAGCGGCGCGCGCCGTCGTCGGTCGACCAGAGCTCGATGTCGCGCGGCGACGGACGGTCGTCAGCTCGATCGCGGCGCGCTTCGCGGGTGGTCACTCGCGTCGTCAAGTAGTCCGGCACGATCTGCCGCGCCGGTTCGTCGGTGCGGTCGACGATCTCCGCGACGACGAATCGCCCGTCCGGCGAGAGCGACACGTCTTCCGGTCGCTCGATGTCCGCGAAGCCCGCGAGCTCGATCGTGCGCGCGTCGTCGACGAAGAGGATCTGCCCCTTGCGCGGACGCGGCGCTTCGGCGTGTCCGTCGGGCGCGGGCTCGCCCGCGCCGGTTTCGCCCGCGCCGGTTTCGCCCGCGCCGGTTTCGCCCGTTCCGCCCGTCGCGTCAGACCCGCCGGTCTCGCCGGCGCCGGCCGCGGGTTCGATCGAGAACGCGCTCTTCGCCGAAAACGCGACGCGCCGTTCGCGGTCGAGCTCGACGTCGCCCGTGTCGGGCACGAGCTCGCGCGTCAGGCAGCGTGCGTCGGCGAGCGTGAACTCGCGCACGTCGTCGAGCGCGCGTGGCAGCGGGAACGCGTACGTCTCCTTGCCGTCGTCGACGATGAGTTCCGCGTCGTCGTCGGAGAACCCGAACGAACCGATGCGCGCGAGACGCGGCTCCGGCGAGTCCTTCGGCGGCGCGGCGTAGAGTCGTTTCGCCGTCCATCCTGCCGACGTCCGCGCCCCGAGTGTTGCGTCTGTCGGCGCGTCGGCGAGCCACAGTTCTCCGTCGCGCGCGAGCGCGAGCCGGTGGCCGCGTTTCGACCAGGCCCGGCGCGGGCCGCTCGACTTGTCCTCCGCGCTGGTCGCGAAGAGGCGGCGGAAGAGCTCACGCGCGGACTCGCCGACGCCCTCGCCTGCGACCGCGACGTCGGTGCGCACCAGCCGCGACGCGTCGTCGTCGACGAACTTGCGCGTGCCGTCGTCCGCCGTCTCGAGCGGCGACCAACGCACGAAGGCCCACAGTCCGTCCGCGGAAAGTGAGTCGACGCTCGGCGCCCGACCTTGCGGGCCGGGCAGGAAAAAAATTTCCTCCAACGACTCGAGCTTGGCCGTCTCCGAAGTCGTCGTTTCGCGCGCTCGCGCGCTGGGCGAGTGCGTCGCGCCCGCCGGCCCGGAAGCGGCCGTGGGACTCGGCGCACGGCAACCGAGCAGGACGAGGAGGAGCAGCGCGGCGTTCGTGCGCGAACGCGCGTGGCGGTGGGGGGACGGACGGCGCATCGGGTGCGCCAGGCTACGGCGCGCCCGCGCATCGCGGAACAGCCTTGCATGCCTCTCGCTTTGCACGTCGGCCGCGAGACGGCACACGCGGTTCGATCGGCTCGCGCCCGGCTAAGGGCGTTCGCGGTCGACTGCCGATGTTCGGCCCCATGCACGACGGAGCGCTCCCCGAGCCCGCGGTCGAGCGCGCCGATCCGGCGCGCTCCCAAGGCTCGGCGACGCTCGCTGCGGCTCGTGTGGCGGATGGCGCGGGCGCACCCGCGGACGACGCCGCGTTGCCGAGTCGCGGGGAACGACGGGAGTCGCTCGCGAGTCTCTTCGCGCTTCCGGAACCGTCGGCGCGGGCCCTGGAGTCCGAGCGACTCTTCCTCGAGCCGCCGGTGGTCGGCGCGCGAGATCACGAACCCGCCGTTCCGCACTACAACGCGCTCCAACGCGCCGTGATCGCCGTGCGGAGTTTCCTGCGCACCCGGGTCAGCATCGCGTTCCTCGCGCAAGGCACGCTCGCCTTCGCCGTGGCGCACTTCCTGCTCTTCAACTTGTCGGTCGTACGCGGCAGTTCGATGCAGCCCGGCATCCACGACGGCGACCGGATCGTGATCGATCCGTGGGCGTACGTGTTCGGCTCGATCGAACGCGGCGACGTCGTCGTGCTCAAGTACCCGCTCGATCCGCACGTCGACTACATCAAGCGTGTGATCGGACTCCCGGGCGACGAAATCGTCATCGAAGCGGGTCGCGTGTGGGTCAACGGCGAAGCGCTCGACGAGCCGTACGTCGCCGACGAGGATCCGCTCTCGCGGCTCGTCACGCGCGTCAAGCCGGCGCACTACTTCGTGCTCGGCGACAACCGTCCGCGTTCCTCCGACAGCCGCGACTTCGGCCAAGTGCCGGAGGAGTACGTGCGCGGTCGCGTGGAAGTGCGCCTCTGGCCGATCGACCGCGCCGGCGCAGTTCGTTGAGCCGGCCCAGTTCGTCGAGCCGGCGCACGGTCCGGCCGGTCACTCGACGAACCGTCTGCCGCGGCCCAGCGCGAGTTCGTAACCGAGCGCGACCGAGAGCGAGGCGAGCAACAGCGCGAGCGCTCCGAGGCTTCCGGCGAGCCCGAACCGCTCTTCCTGCCCCGCGCGTGCCGCGTACACGAACGCGAAGCACGCGCCGAAGAGCAGCACGAAGATCGTGATCCAGTACACGAAGGGCGACCGACGCTTGCGCCCGCGGATCACCGCCCACAAGAACCCGCAGCACGCCACGAACTCGACGAGCGTGTGGAAGTGGACGTGCACGAACTTGCCGCGCCATGCGCCGTACACCAGCGTCGCGACCGACGTGAGCAGTAGCGCGAGCACGAACACGAACGCCGTCCAGTCGACGACACGCATCCAGCGCGGCGGCACGGACGCACCGGCGGGCATGGGTGGATCGGCGGGCGAGGGCGGATCGGCGGGCATGTGCGGCGTGGGCATTTCGAGATGTCGCTTGGGCTGGGAGTCTGAACGCGCGAACGACGCGCAGCGAACGCGGACGGTTCCCTGGCAGCTCGTTCAGTTCACTTCGACGGCGGCTCGCCGCCAATCGCCGAGGTGCTTCGCGAACGCGAGTTGGCGCGCGACTCCGATCCGACCGAGGACGAGCAGCGCCTTCGGCAGAGGACGAAGAGCCCCTTCCGCAGTCGAGGCGTGCGTCCCGACCACGGCGCGACGCGCGGAAGGCGAGCACACGGCGAACGAGGCATGTGGATCACCCTAACGCGCGTCGCCTCGAGCGTCAGCGGACTGGAACCGCGGCGCTCGCGCGGGAATCCGGGTGCGTGCGGCGGCGCCGGCCGAGCGGTTAGGCTCTGCGCGTGGATCCGAGGGTCGTACTGGTCACCGGTGGCGCACGAGGGCTCGGACTCGCCAGCGCACGTGAGTTCGCGGCGCGCGGCGACGAGGTCTACGTCGCGTGGCGCAGCGAGAACGAGTCGTCGCGCGCGCTGACCTCCGAGTTCGGCGCGAACGCGCTCCGCTGCGATTGCGAGGACGAAGCGGCGGTGCGCGAGCTCGTCGAGACCGTGATGGCGCGCGAAGGCCGACTCGACGTGGTCGTCCACGCGGTCGGCGAGTACGAGAGCGGCCCACTCGAGGCGCTCGAACCGCGGACGTTGAGGCGGCTCCTTTCGAACAACGTCGAAAGCGCGTTGCTCGTCGCTCGCGCCGCGCGCGCGGCGCTCCGCGCGTCGCACGGTGCGGTCGTGTTCTTCGCGTGCGCCGGGCTCGAGGGGTTGCGCGCGAAGCGCGAGATGGCGGCGTACGCGGCCGCGAAGTCTGCGCTGCTCGTGCTCGCGCGTTCGCTCGCCCAGGAAGAAGGCCGCCACGGCGTGCGGGTCAACGTGGTGTCGCCCGGCATGATCCCGCACCCGCACGCGGCGGACGACACGTTCGACCCGAAGCTCGCAGCGAAGATCCCGCTCGGGCGTTTCGGCACGCCAGAAGAAGTCGCGGCGGCGGTCGCGTGGTTGTGCTCGGACGACGCGCGCTACGTGACCGGCGCGAACCTCGAAGTCGGCGGCGGTTTCACGCCTTGAGCGGCGCCGGGCGCGCGATGCGCGTCGCGAGTTCGCCGATGCCTTGCACGCTGCACGTCACGACGTCGCCGTCGACGAGCGGTCCGACGCCCGATGGCGTGCCCATCAGGACGAGATCGAGCGGCGCGAGCGAGAGGTGCGCCGACACGAACTCGATCGCGTGGGCCACATCGACGACGAAGTCTCGCGTGGACGCGCTCTGACGCAAGGCGCCGTTGACGCGGGCCTCGACGCGCGCGTCGGCGAGCTCGAAGTGCTCGCGCGGCACGAAACACGGGCCGAGCGGGCACGCGCCGTCGAAGTTCTTCGCGCGGAACCACGGGTACTTCTTCGCGCGATCCGCGCCTTGCAGCGTGCGCAGCGTCAAGTCGTTCGCGACGGTGAATCCTGCGACGTGCTCGAGCGCGCGCGACGCGGGAATCGACTTGCCGCCTCGCGCGATCACGACGCAGAGCTCCGCCTCGTGGTCGAAGCGCGCGTCGTAGCCGGGGGGCGGCGAGACGGTCGCGCCATGGGGGACCAGTGTCTCCGGCAGCTTGGTGAAGAAGAGCGGTTCCTCGGGAACCTGCTCGCCGAACTCGGCCGCGTGTTCCTTGAAGTTCTTGCCGAGCGCGAGGATCTTGCCGACGCGCCGCGGATCGACCGGCACGAGCACGTCCGGCGGACGGCCGTGGAGCAGCTCGTGCGCCGCGAACGCGCCGCTCGCGAGCCACCGCTCGAGCTGCGCGCGCGCGAAGAAGCCGCTCGCGCAGAGTTCGGCGAGCTCGTCGGCGCGACCGGTGGCCGAGAGCGCCGCGGACAGATCGAAAGCCTGGACGCCGAGCTCGGACTCGAGCTCCAGCACGAGTCGCGAAGTCGCGACACGGAAGACACGGACCGCGGAGATCACGGCGTCGATTCGTCCACTCTGGCAGGCTTCAGTTCGCCTTCGGCAGCGCAGCGTCGAGCGCGAGCAACGCGTAGCTCGTCGCGAGCAACGGATTGCCTTCGTACCAACGCGGCGAGTTCTGGTTGAGCCAGGACTTGTCGATCTTGCTCTGCAATGACACGAGCCGGCCGCAGAGCTCCGCGCGCCAGTTGCGCGTCTTGCCGGTGCCGTCGACGATCGAGTCGACTCCCATCGCCGACAAGGCGCGCGCCAACGTGTGGAAGTAGTAGAAGAGCCCTTGGTACGCGACCGTCGGATCCGGCCCGGCGACGAAGCCCGGGTTGACGTCGAGCGTGTAGTTCTTCTGGCACCAGTCGAAAGCTGCCTTCAGGCGCGGGTCGTCTTTCGGCACGCCGGCGAAGACCATGCACTTCAGGAGCGCGTACGTCATCGAGCCATAGGAGCGCGGGATCTTGCGTCCGTCGGCGAGTTCGACGAAGCCCGCCTTCGAATCACCCGGCGCGTAGCCCGAGCCGCCGTCGTCGCCCGCGACGATCGTGAGCGTGCCGTCGACGATCTTCACGTCGTTGGTCTCCGAGCGGTTCTGGCAGCGTTGCAGGAAACGCAGCGCTTTCTGGAACGTCGGATCCTCGGCGTCGAGACCCGAGTCGTGCAGCGCTTCGAGCGCCATCTGCAGGTTCGAGAGGTCGGGCCGTTCGGTCGAGCCGTATCCGATGCCGCCGTAGTAGCGGTCGCCTTCGCTGTAGCCTTCGCCTTCGTCGATCTGCAGCGTCTGCAGGAAAGCGCGTGCCTTCGCGATCACCGGCTGGAACTCGGGCTTGTGCGACCGCGCGAGCGCCATGATCGCGGCGCTGGTGACGTAGTTCGCGAGTTTGCCGTCGTGGATCGAGCCATCGGGCTTCTGCAGCGTCACGAGCCACTTCAGGCCGCCGTCGATCGCGGCTTGGACCTTCGCATCACGAGGTTCGGGCGCGACGAGCAGCGCCGCGACGCACATCGCGCTGATCCCCGCGTCGGGCGCGCCTGGCGCGCCGAACTTGCCGTCGGGACCGGCCGCGGCGAGGAACTTGGAGCCGGAGTCGATCGCCGCGAGCGCCGCGGCGCGATCCGCGGGCGCGAACGGCGGCAACGACGCCGCGGGCTTCGGTTCGGGCTTCGTGCGGCTCTTCGCGAGCACGCGTTCGCAGGCGGAGAGCGTGACGATCGCGTTCGCCGTCTCGATCACCTTGCCGCGCGGGCCGTCGAAGAGTTTGTCCGCGCCGCGCTTCGCGACGAGCTCCGTGGCGAGCTTGCTCGCGTCCGCGGGTGTCGCCGGTTCGGAGTCGGCGTCCCAGCCGGGGCCTTGCAGTCCGTCCTTGCCGAGGTGTTCGAGCAGCTTCGCGAGCGGCTTCTGCACGCTGGCGTCGGCCATCACCGTCAGCGCCGCCGCCGCGAGACGCGACTGTGCCGCGCGGGCCTCGCCGCTCGCGGTCGGTTCCGCGATCGCGCCGTCGCTCGCTTGTTTGGCGACCAAGTGGTCGACCGCGCGGCGCACCCACGGGCCGTCGCCGGGGCGATAGCGGTCCGGGCACTCGGCGAACGCCCGCAGCGCCCACGCCGTGCCCGCGACGCCGCCGCCGTACGCGCCGGACACCGGATCCTGGGTCGCCCGCAGCGCCCGGACGCTCGCCTGGATCTCGCGGGCGACATCGAGCTCGCCGCCCTGCGCGAACACCCCCGCTGCAGCGACGCCGAGCCAGGCGAGGACGACGAAGGGGAGCGCCAGCCGGCGGCGGAAGGAACCCGTGCGGAAGGTGGTGTGCAGCATGCCGAGATCGTAGTCGTCGGGGGGTGAAGTGCGAGCCTCGGCCCAGAACGCAGGCCGAGGCCGGCGGTTTACGGCGGAGCGCATCGTTTCGCGAGTCCCCGCGCGCTAGCTTCGCCCGTTCGACGGTGGTGCGAGCGTGGGCGGACGATTCGACAGTGCCCTGACGGCGATCTTCACCAAGCGGCCGGTGCCCGGGCGCGTGAAGACGCGGCTTCATCCGGTGCTCGGGCCGGAACTTTCGAGCGAGCTCGCGCTCGCGATGCTCGACGACGTCGTCCTGCGCTGTTCGGAGTCGCGCCGCTTCGCGACCGAGCTCTGGGCCGCGGACGAAGCCGACTTGCCGTGGTTCGTCGAGCGTTACCCCGGACTCGCGGGCCATCGCGCCCAGCGCGGCAACGGGCTCGGCGAGCGCATGGCGGAGTTCTTCGAACGCACGCGCGCCGAACGTCCGCGGCGGAGCGCCGTGATCATCGGCAGCGACGCACCGCTGCTCGAACGTGCGTCGATCGAGGCGGCGCACGCGGCGCTCGCGCGCGGCAAGGACCTCGTGTTCGTCCCCGACGCAGGCGGTGGGTACGCGTTGGTCGGGCTCGCGCGTCCGGCGCGTCGGGTCTTCACCGACGTCGTGATGTCGACCGGCGACATGCTGACGCGCACGCTCGAGGTCGCACGCGAGCTCCGTCTCGACGTCGAGCTCCTCGAGCCCTGCTTCGACGTCGACACGCCCGACGATTTCGAGCGGCTCTGCCGAGAACTCGTGCACCGCTTGGCCCAGAGCGAGCCCGTGCCGAACACGGTGGCGGGGACGCTCGAGAGTTGGGGGCTGCTCGCAAGAGCGTAGCGGCTTCTGCGAAGCTCGACGTAGAGCCCTGCGCGCCTCGGCGTGGTCTGGTGGCGCATGTGCGCCGAGTTCCATCCGGCGCAGGAGGTACGAACATGCTCGACGTCAAGAAAATCAAGGCGCGCGATCTGATGCGCCACCACGTCGTCCAGCTCACCGCATCGATGCGGATCGAAGACGCCCTGCGCGTCTTCGAGGAAGCGAAGATCTCAGGTGCGCCGGTGACGGATTCGTCGGGCGCGCTGGTCGGGGTGCTCTCGCTCAAGGACGTCGCCAGGCCGGAGCGCATGAAGGCCGCCAAGGCGCCCGACGAATCGCCCGGGAGCGCGTGGAGCGCCTACGACGAAGGCGAATACGACGAAGACGAGATCCTCGCCATGGACGAATACCAAGGCGAGAACGGACAAGGCGAGACCGTCGGCGACTGGATGAACCCGGAAGTCGTCGCCGTCACGCCGGACGCGAGCTTGAAGCTCGTGTGCGAGACTCTGGTGGATCACGGAGTCCACCGGGTGTTGGTGGTCGAGAAGGGACGCTTGGTCGGCATCCTGACGACCAGCGACGTCGTCCGCTACCTGGCGCGCGTCGGCTGAGAGAACCATTCTGGCGCGCCGATCTCGGTGCCCAGCGACCGAACCTGCGAAGCAGGCGAAGTTGCTGGGCATCGTGTCGTTTCCGACGGGCTTCGAAGTCCAAGTCGGAGTGAACGAATTTCCCGGCGAAGCTCGCTCTCGTTTGGGGTTCCGCGGCGTTGGACGAACGCCTTCGGCCCACGCGTGCGACTCAAGGGTGAGCCGACTCGTTTCGATACGTCGCGCGCGCCACACGCGCGTGGCACCGAACTCGAGCCCCAACCCTTCACTCCTGCACCTTGGACCTCGCGAGTCTGATCGGCGTCGTTGCAGCGTTCGCGCTGTTGCTCTGGTCCATCCTGATGGGCGGGAGCATCCTGCTCTTCTGGGACACGCCGTCGGTCATCATGGTCGGCGGCGGTTCGATCTTCGTGACGCTGATGTGCTTCACCGTCGAAGACGTGAAGGACTTCGTGAAAGTGATGATGCGCGCGTTCCTCTTCAAGGCACGCGACCCGAAGGCGACGATCGCGACGGTGATCGAGTTCTCGACGATCGCGCGCAAGAACGGACTCCTCGCGCTCGAATCGGAAGTCAAGAAGCTCGGCGACCCGTTTCTCGTCAAGGGCGTGCAGCTCGTGATCGACGGATTCGCCGCCGACACGATCCGCGAGATCCTCGAGGTCGACCTCGACAACATGCGGGCCCGGCATTCCACCGGCAAGAAGATGCTGGAGACGATGGGCACCTATGCGCCTGCGTTCGGGATGATCGGCACACTCGTGGGTCTCGTGCAGATGCTCGCGAACATGTCCGATCCGTCGGCGATCGGTTCCGGCATGGCCGTCGCGCTGTTGACGACGTTCTACGGCGCCGTCGCGGCGAACGTCGTGTTCCTGCCGCTCGCGTCGAAGCTCGACGTGCGTTCGAAGCAGGAATCGCAGATCAACACGGTGATCATCGAAGGCATCATCCTGCTGCAGAAGGGTGAGAAGCCGGTGCTGATCAAGCAGAAGCTCGGAGCGTTCGTGTCGCCGCGCGTGCGCGCGGCGATCACGGCCTGACGCCCAAGGAGCCTCGCCGGTGCCGCGCAAACGACCGCCCGACGAACAAGCGCCCGGTGCGCCCGAGTGGATCGTCACGTTCTCCGACATGGTGTCGTTGCTCGTGACGTTCTTCGTGATGCTGATGACGTTCTCCACGATGGAGGAAGCGGAGAAACTCTGGCCGAAGGGGTTTCGCGAAGGCGCCGGCGCGGTCATCGGCAAGCAGCGCGTGCCGACCGGGTGGGACAAGTCGCCCGACCCGTTGACGCTCGAATTCCTGATCCGTGGCGCGCCGCAGAAGCACAGTCGGCCACCCGAAGGCCTGGTCGACGACATCGCGCAGTACGGCGCAAGACTCGCGCCTGGGCATTGCGAGGTCGACATGAACGCGCTGGCCGACGGGCTCGTGATCCGCTTCTCGAAAGAAGGCGCGTTCGCTCGGCGCGCGAGCGCGGTCACCGAAGAGCTCGCGAAGTCGCTGCGCAACCTCGAAAGCGTGTTGCGTCACTATCCGTCGGTCGTCGTGTTCGTCGGGCACGCCGAAGAGGGCGAAGGCGACGGACCGGCGCGGCTCGAACTCGCGTTCTCGCGGGCCCACGCCGCGGCGGAGGCGTTCCTCGAACGGGGGACGTATCCTCGCGCGCTCGTCCAACTCGAAATCGGGCGCAAGACGATGCGCACGTTGACCACCGAGCGTTCCGACTGGGAGGAGCGCAGCGTCCAGGTCCGGATCCAGGCACCGACGTACGCTCGACTCGATGCGCTCGAGCGGCGGGCGGGGAACTGAGCGCCGATGCCGTTCGAAGAGGAACCGAAACGTCCGATCCCGGCGTGGCTCGTGTCGTTCGGCGACATGATGACCCTGATCCTCACGTTCTTCATCCTGCTCGTGTCGATGGCGCACACGCGCGACGCGGGACTGCTCGCGAGCGGCTCCGGAGCGTTCGTCATCCGACTGAAGTCGTTCGGTCTCCCGGCGTTGATGAGCAACAGCGAGAAGCTGCAGATCTACAACGAGGCGCGTTCGCGCTTTGAGATCCCGGAAACGAACGACTTGGAGATCGCCGCGAAGGGTTACGACGAAGCGACGGCGCTCGAAGTGTTGCGGGCTCAGTCCGCAGAGGCGCTGAAGCCGCGCTTCGAGATGGCGCAACCGTCGATCGCCGTCTTCGCGGTCGGTTCAGCGGTGCTCGAAGAACGAGCGAAACGCTTCCTCGACGTCATGGCGCCGAGCCTCGAACCCGTAGGCAGCCAGGAACTCGTGCTCGAGGGCCACCCCGATCCAGGTGGATCGCGTCGCGCCGCGGCTTGGCTCGGACTCGCGCGAGCCGAAGCCGTTCGTGAGTACTTGCTCGAAGAGCACCGGTTCACGCCGCACCGCGTCCATGCGCGTGCATGGGCCGGGCACCTCGACTCGAAGTCCGTTCCGCAACCGATCGTCGACGCTCGCATCCTGTCGCCGCGCAACTGAACCTCGCTCCGGCCTGAGTCAGTCGGTGCAGCGCTCGAACTGCAGCCAAATCACCCTCAACGCGCTCCGGCCGATCAGCCGATTCGGCGTCCCATGCCCACGTTTCGATCCAACCTCGAGTCCATCGTCTTCCTTCGGCGCGTCGCCGTGACTTCCGTGTCGCGCATCGTCCGTGGTGCGTGCGCCGGACTCGCGTCGACGAGCCTGGCGTTCGCCGGCGCGAGCGAAGCTGCGCCTTCGGCCTCGGCCAGCGTGGTCTCCGGTCCGAGCCTCGGCGCCGAGCTCGGCTTGTGGAGCGTCCTGCCGTTCCTCGGTGTCCTGCTCTCGATCGCGATCCTGCCGCTCTTCGCGCATCACTGGTGGGAGAAGAACCGGAACCGTGCGCTCGTGTCTTTCGGGTTCGCCGTGCCGGTCGCCGCGTACTTGCTCCTCGCGCACGGCGCGCATGGCGGGCACGTGCTGCTCGAGAAACTGCACGAGTACGTCTCGTTCGTCGTGCTGCTCGCGAGTCTCTTCGTGATCACGGGCGGGATCTACATCCGCGGCTCGCTCTCGGGCACACCGCTCGTCAACACGGCGATCCTCGCGATCGGCGGGGCGCTCGCGAGCTTCATCGGCACGACCGGCGCTTCGATGTTGCTGCTGCGGCCACTCCTCCGGGCGAACGAGAGTCGCCAGAAGAAGACGCACATCGTGATCTTCTTCATCTTCGTGGTGTCGAACTGCGGCGGGTTGCTGACGCCGCTCGGAGACCCGCCGCTGTATCTCGGTTTCCTGAAGGGCGTGCCGTTCGGTTGGACGTTCGGCCTCTGGAAGGAGTGGTTGGTCGTCAACGTCGCGTTGCTCGCGATCTTCAACGTCTGGGACCAACGTGCACTCAATCAGGAAGAGAAGCGCCGTCCGGGCGCGCAGCTCGAGCGCGTGATGCAGCACGAGCCCCTGCGCATCGACGGATTGCTCAACTTCGTCTGGCTGCTCGGCATCGTCGGCGTGATCTATGCGTCCGGCGAAGGCCTCGGCACGGGCGGCGAACCCTGGCCGATCGGCACGCCGGAAGCCGCGATGCTCGGGTTCTGCGCGGTGGCGTGGTTCACGACGCGCGCGGAGAATCGGTCGCTCAACAAGTTCTCGTGGGGGCCGATCCAGGAAGTTGCGATCCTCTTCGCCGGCATCTTCGTGACGATGGCGCCGGCACTGCTGATCCTCAACTCGTGGGGCCAAGGCGAACGTGTCGTCTTCGGCGCCGAATTCGAGGCGAGCCAGCCGTGGCAGTACTTCTGGCTGTCGGGCGGACTCTCGAGCTTCCTCGACAACGCACCGACGTACCTGACGTTCACGGCGACGGCCGCGGGCAAGTTCGGCGTGCCCGCGAACGAGCAGTTCCTGTCGACCTTCCTCGCACAAGGCGACGGGGCAGCGCTTCTGCTCGCGGCGATCTCGTGCGGATCGGTCTTCATGGGCGCGAACACGTACATCGGCAATGGACCGAACTTCATGGTCAAGGCGATCGCCGAGGAGAACGGCGTCAGGATGCCGAGCTTCTTCGGCTACATGGCGTATTCGTGCCTGATCCTGCTGCCGCTCTTCGGTGTGATCACGTGGCTCTTCTTCACCGGGGACGACGTACTCAACGTTTCGGCGCGAGCTTGACGGCGGTGCCGTAGACCAGGAACTCACCGGCGGCGGACGAGATCTCGCTGGTCGCGAACCGCACGCCGACGACGGCGTCGGCGCCGTGCGCGCGTGCTTCGGCGACCATCCGATCGAGCGCTTGCTCGCGCGTCTCGGCGAGCAACTTCGTGTACTCGTCGACTTCGCCGCCGACGAGCTGGCGGAAGCCGGCCGCGATCGTGCGCATCAAGTGTCGCGAGCGCACCGTGTTGCCGCGCACGAGTCCGATCGTCTCCGTGATCTCGCGGCCCGGCACCAAGTCGGTGGTGACGACGATCATCGTTGGATGTCCCGGTAAGGGTCGAGGTGCAGGGTCCGCAGGCGCGCCCTCAGCGTGAACCCGCCGATCAAGAGCACGCCGAGCCCGACGGCGGCGAGCGCGAGTTTCGGCGCGAGCTCGAGGTCGCTCGTCGCGACTTGCCAACCCGACCAGGCACAGAGCGCGAGGAACCCGGCGACGAGCAGCGTCCAACCCAGGCCGAGTCCGCCACGTTGCAGCGGCTCGGCGGCGAGGCGCTTCCACTCGAAGTCCGCCGGTTCCGGCCCGGCGGCCGACCGCGCGAGCACCGCGATGCGCTGATGCTCCGCCACGGCGCGGACGAGCGCCGGTTCGCGTCCGAGCCGCGTCTCGAACTCGCGGCGCGTCGCGCCGTCGAGCTCGCCGTCCGCGTACGCCATCGCGAGCAACTGGTCGGCGCTCGGTTCGGGTTCTTCGGCGCTCATTCGCCGCCTCCGCGTCCTGCTTGGATGCCGAAATCCGTTTCCAAGTGATCCCCGAGCTCGCGCGCCAACCTGCGGCGCGCGTGGTACAGCCTGGACATCACCGTGCCGATCGGGATCGCGAGTTGGTCCGCGATCGCTTGATACGAGAGCTCCTCGAAGTGCCGCAGCGCGAGGATCTCCTGATCGCGCGCGCCGAGCCGCTTGTAGGCCTGCCAGAAGAGCTGTTTGCGTTCGTCGCGCTCCGCCGGGTCGCTCGGCGACTGCGACGTGTCGGCGATCTCCCAATCCGCCGGTGCGTCGTCCTCGGGACGCAACATCTCGGCGGTCGACTTCTCCTTGACGACACCCTTCGCGCGCAAGTGGCTGAAGCAGGTGTTGCGCAGGATGCGGTGGAACCACGGCAGGAACGGTTCGCCTTCCTTGAACGACTCGCGCGCCTTGTAGGTCTTGAGGAAGGCCTCCTGGGCGAGCTCGAGCGCGTCCTCGCGTGAACCGACCCAGCCCTGCGCGACTCGGAAGGCCCTGCCGCGCAGTTGTTCGACGAGCTCGTCGAACGCCGCCTTGTCGCCGCGCTTCGTGCGCAACATGAGCTCGGTGGAGAGAGTCGCCATCGGGTCGGCGCCGTACTCCGGTTCCCCGGGCTTGTTCAACGCGGATTTTCGGCCGTCGAGGCTCATGCGCGGGCCTCCGCGGCGGTCGCGAGCACGGCCCGGGCCGCGCGGCGGACCGCACCCGGCGGTCCGAGCCGTTCACGGGCGAGCTCGAGCCCACGGAGCGCGTCGGCGCGCCACGCGGGATCCCGCCACGCCCTTTCGAGCGCCTCGAGCACTTCCTTCCTCGGGCCGTCGCCGACGAAGCAGAATTCCGGGGCGACCTCCCGCGCTGCGAGCAGGTTGAGCGACGCGAAGTACGGCGCCGTCAGGAAGCGCTTCGACATCCAGACTTCGCGCGCGTGGGCGAGCCGGTAGACCACGACCGTAGGCAGGCGGTGATGCAGGAGGTCGAGCAACGCCGTGCCGGAGACGGAGAACGCGGCTCGTGCGCGGCCGAGCGAGCCGTGCAAGTCGCCGAGTTCGAGTTTCACGCGCGCGGCGAGTTTCGGTTCGTTCGCGAAGGCTTCCGCGAGCAGCGCGGCGATGCGCGGTCCGAGCTCGCTTCGTTCGTGCGGAATCACGATCTCGAGTTCGGGCTCGGCGCGGAGCAGCTCGCTCGCGACCGAGAGCATCCACGGCAGGTTGCGCCCGAGCACGCCTTCACGGCTGCCGGGCAGGAGCGCGAGCTGCGTGCGTTCCGGCGCGTCGATCGGCGGCACGCTGGCGGGCAGCGCGTCGAGCAACGGGTGCCCGACGTGGCGACAGCGCACGCCCCGCCGGTCGAACCACGGTTTTTCGAACGGCAGGATCGAGAGTGCGAGGTCGACGGCTTCGCGATAGCCCTCGGCGCGCCACGGCGCCCAGCCCCAGAACTGCGGCGTCACGAAGTGCACGACGCGCACGCCGTGGCGGCGCGCCATGCGCGCGAGCGGCACGTGCAGCGCGGGCGAATCGACGCAGACCAACACGTCCGTGCGGCGCGCGACGAGTTCGCGCACGGTGTGCGACAGGAGCTCGAGGTAGTAGGGCAGCGCGTGCGCGACGTCGAAACCCATCGTCGCGCGTTCGACGGGACGGCCGACGAGTTCGACGCTCTCCGCCGCGAGCGCGCGGCCGCCGAGCCCGAAGATCCGCGGCGCCGGCGCGCCGCTCGCGCCGAGTTCGGCCCGCAGCGCCCGCACCAAGTTGACGGCGTGGATCTCGCCCGAGACCTCCGCGCACGAAACGGCGAGCGTGAGCGGCCGCGCGATCGGCGGCACGGGCGTGTCTTCGACCGTCGCCGGATGCGCCAACAGTTCGCGTAGCTCCGCGACCCGAGCGTCGTGTTCTCCCCGATAGCGCCACGCGCGCCACGGCAACGCGCAGAGATCGAAGCTCGCGCGGGCGAGCTCGCGGCCGACCGCGAGTCGCGGCCTCGCAGTCGTTCTGGGGACGGCGTCCAAGGCGCACCAAGGTAGTGATCGCCGGCGGCACTTGGGAGAGCGATCGTCCGGCTCGCCGCGCTCGCTCGCGGACCGCGCGCTGCCTAAGATCCCGCGATGGCCGGCCTCCTCGGGTGGTTCGCGCTGATCTTCGGCGCGATGTTCGTGCTGTCCTGGATCCCAGGCATCGGCGGACTGTTCCGCGGCTTCTGGGGCTTCTGGATCACGGCGTTGCTCGTCGGCGCGGTCGGCTCGGTCGTCACGAAGAAGCTCGTCGAGCGCAAGCGTCTCGCTGCGAAGCGGCGCGAGCTCGCGAACGTCGAAAGTGGGCACAACCAAGGCAAACTCGGGGCGTTGCTCCTCGCCCACGGCCGCGCCCGCGCGGCGCTCGCGCCGCTGCAACGTGCCGTGGACGAAGAGCCGCAGTCGCCGGAGTGGCGCTATCGCCTTGGGCTCGCGCGGCTCGCGACCGGCGACGTGCGCGGTGCCACGCAGGCGCTCGCGAGCGCCGCGGCGATCGACGAGGAGTACGCGTACGGAGACCTGCAGTTGCGCCGCGCCGAGGCGCATGCCCGGCTCGGCGAGCTCGACGTCGCACGCGCCGCGCTCGACACGTTCGACCGGAACCACGGGCCGAGTCCGGAGAGCGCGTACCGCCGCGGGCTCGTCGAACGCGCGGCCGGCCGACGCGACCTCGCGGCGCAGAGCTTCGTGCACGTCGCGGTGCTCGCCGAACGCGGCGCGCAGTTCCAACGCGGCAAGAACCGCAAGTGGCAGTTCCTCGCGGCGATGCGCCGTGTGATCTGAGCCGCCGCCGCGCGCGTCAGGGCACGCGGCGCGCGAACGCGACGAACGAGCAGCCGAGCGCGACGGCGCTCGTCGCCGCGAGCGGGATCCACTGCTGCGGGTCGAGCGCGCGCTGCTGGTACACGTCGATGTAGGTCGGTACGTCGCTCAGGCGGAAGAGCGACCAGTGCGTCGCCGTCTCGATCATGTAGAGCGCGAATTGCAGGAGTCCGCCGAAGAGCACGGCGCCCGCGACGAGCCACGGGTTGCGCGACAGGCACGACCCGAGGAAGCCGAGCGAGTAGATCGCGAGCAGGAAGAGCGACTGGTGCAGGGCGCACCAGGCGAGCGGCGCTTGTTCGAGAGTCTCGTCGATCCGCGCGACGAGCGGCGGGATCGTCGCCGTCGACAGGAAGATCGGTGCGCACAGCGCGAACGCGCCGAGCAGCCAACGCTCGAACAGCATGCGCCGGCGCGACAGGGGCCGCGCGAGGCAGAGTTCCAGCGTGCCGCGCAACGCGTGGCCGGCGACCGCCGGCGCCGAGAGCAACGCGGCGGCGAGCACGCCGAGCGTGCTGCACACCTTGAAGAAGTGTTGCGCGACCGTGTAGCCGACGACGCCGGTCTGCTCGATGTAGCCGAGCTGGTCCTTGAGCACTTGCAGCGGCGCCATCGCGCTCAAGAGCTCGATCTTGTCCTCGAAGCGCGGCCAGAAGAGGATTGCCGGGACGAGCAGCAGCTCGATCACGAACGTGATCGCGAGCGTCGCGCCGAGCGTCAGTTTGAGTTCGCGACGCATCAGACCGCCTCGACGCCGTAGAGATCGCGGTAGAGGTCCTCGAGCGAGAGTTCGCCCCAATCGAGCGCGCGCGGCGCCGGCGCGTCGGGCAGCGTCGCGAGCGCCGCGAGGAACGGCCGCGGATCGTCGCCGGCGAACTCGAAGACCAACGCGGGGCCGCGCGCGAGCACGTTCGACGCCGGCAGTTCTCGGGCGCGCGGCTCGAAGTGCTCGCGCTCGGCGACGTCGCGGAAGACGACACGCACGCGATGCGCCGCGCGTGCCCGGATCTCTTCCGCGGAGCCGCGGAAGATCACACGGCCTCGATGCAGACAGATCACTTCGCGGCACGCACGGTCGACTTCGCCGAGGTGGTGCGACGAGAGCAGGATCGCCGTGCCTTCGCGTGCGTCGCGTTCGAGGATCGCGACCAGCGCGCCGCGCTTCTCGGGATCGAGCCCTTCGGAAGCTTCGTCGAGGATGCGCACCGGCACCCGCGGCGCGAGCGTCGCCGCGAAGAGCAACTGACGCTTCATGCCGTGACTGAAGGTCCGCACGCGTTGTCTCAGCGGCAGGCCGAGCTCGGTCGCGATCGAACGGGCCCGGTCGAGCGCGTCGCGTGTGCGGCCGCGCAGGAGCCAACTCAAGTGCTCGTCCGCGCGCAACTCCGAGAACAGTCCGAGCTCTCCGGGTGCGTACGAGACGACGCGCCTCACGGCGAGTCCGTCGCCGACGAGCCGCACGCCTGCGATCTCGACTTCGCCCGCGTCCGCGCGGGTGATGCCGACGAGGCAGCGCATCAACGTGCTCTTGCCGGAACCGTTCGGGCCGAGCAGTCCCGTGATCTCGCCGGGCCGCGTGTCGAGGTCGACCGGCGCGAGCGCGACGTTCGTTCCGAATCGGCGCGTGAGGCCTCGCGCGTGGATGCCGCCTCGAGGATGCATGGGCGAGGGAGCTTTCCGGCGCGCGCGTTCGCTGTCAATCTTCGCAGCCGACGATCTCGCCCGCCGCGCCGAAGCGCACCACCCTTTCGCTCCAGATCGGCTCGCTGCCGCGGGCGCCGGGGACGTGCGCGAACGTTCCGGGTTCGAACTGATAACGCGCGTCCATCAAGTGCACGGCGTCGTGGGGCGCGACGCCGTGAGTCCCGGCGCCGCGAGTCCTGGCGCCGTCGCTCCCGGACGCGGACTCGAGCGCGACGTGGGGGAACCGTGCGAACGAGCGCCACGCCGCCGTGCAGTCGGCCGCGAGCGCACGTTCGACCCGCGCGTCGCCGACGCCGCGCCCGAGCCGGCGGTACGCGCCCGCGCCTTCGCCGAGACGCCAGTCGACCACGTGCACGAACTCCTTCGACATCAGGAAGACGCGCCAGTCACGGGGATCGAGCGGCAACGGGTTCGCGGCGCCGTCGAATCCCGTTTCGCCGGGCCGGATGTCGTCCTGCGCGAGCTCGCGTGCGAGCCACGCGGTGCCTTCGATCCGCGCGCTGCGCGAGCCGAGCGCCAGGCACGCGACGTAACCGGTCGCGAGAGCGGTCGTCACGGCGAGCACGGTGCGCGGTCGCGTCGCTGCGAATCCGCGAGCTCGGGCGAAGCCGACCGCCGCGAGCACGGCGAGGCAACCGCCGGTCCACAGCGCGTCGCGCGTGTAGAAGCCGAGCGCGAGCGTCGTGCCGAGACCGACCAGCGCGAGGGCGACGCTGCCCGACTTCGAGGCGGGGCCCGTGAGCGCGACGCCGGCTCCGAGCACGAGCCAGAGCCACGGATCGACGATGAAGACGACGTCGCCGTAGTACCACGTCGCGTCGAACGGCAGGAACGGCCGGATGCCGTAGCTGTTGAGCGCGTCGAGCGCGGGATGGCTCAGCAGGGCCGCGAACGCGAGCAGCAACGCGTCGCGGAAGCTCGCTCCGGCGCGGCGGACGCAGAGCCAATGCATGCCCGCGGCGAGAGGCACGAGTGCCAGCACGCCGACCAATGCGTGCGTCAGCCCGCGGTGATCGGTGAGGTACGCGTCGCCGCCGCCGTAGAGCTGGGCGACGATGTCGACGTCGGGCAAGTTGGCCGCGAGCGCGGCCGCGAGCGTCGCGTGCGGCACACGCGCGCCGAGGCGCGTCTTCGCGAGCAGGACGCCGACGAGCGCATGCGTCAGGTTGTCCACGTCAGATCGTGATGCGACCGACGAGGTAGGTGCGCGCGCGGCCGACGAGCAGGACGCGGTCCGCTGCGAGCTCGCAGTCGAGCTCGCCGACGCGCCGCGACACTTGGCGCGCGACGAGCCGCGTGCGCCCGAGTCGCTTGGCCCAGTAGGGGACGAGCGTCGCGTGCGCCGAGCCGGTCACCGGATCCTCCGGCACGCCTTTGCCCGGCGCGAAGAAGCGCGAGACGAAGTCGACGCGGCCGGTTCCGGGCGCCGTCACGATCGCGACGCCTCCACCGAGATGTCCCCCGAGGGCGCCGAGCGCCGCGAGGTCCGGCTCGAGCTCGCGCACGTCGGACTCCTTCGCGTAGACGAAGAGCGGGTAGATGCCTTGCCACGCTTCGCGCGGCGCGCGGCCGAGGACGCGCGTGAACCGCGGATCGAGCTTCACGCGTTCGGGCGGTCGGGCCGGCAGCTCGAGTTCGAGCGCGCGCCCGCGCCGCACGACGGCGAGTTCGCCGCTCAGCGTGTCGAACGACACCCGGCGTGTTCGCAGACCGAGATGCTCGAAGAGCACGTGGGCGCTCGCCAGCGTCGCGTGCCCGCACAGCGGCACTTCGCACGCCGGAGTGAACCAGCGCAGTCCATACCGAGCCTCTGGGGCGCCTCGACCGCCCCGGGCACCTCGGCGCACCAAGAACGCCGTTTCCGAGAGGTTGTTCTGCGCGGCGATCGCCTGCATCGTGCGCTCGGGGAGCCAACGTGCGAGCGGGCACACGGCGGCAGGGTTGCCGCCGAACGGTTTCGCCGTGAAGGCGTCGACGACGAAGAGTTCGAGCTGCATGCGCGGCATGGTAGGCGATCGGCGCACGACTAGACTCTGCTCGCCCGATGGAAGTGCGAGTCGAACGTGTGCTCAAGACCGATGCGCTCGGCAGGATCGAGCTCTTGGTGCGCGGCGAGGAGCGGCGTGTGCGTCGCGTGGCCTGCGGCTCGCGTCTGCCGTGCTCGCGCGCGCTCGCGCGAGTGCTCGCGGCGCGCGAACGGCGCGCGCTCGAACGGCTTGCGCCCGAGGCGACCGGTCTTGCGCCCGGGGCGACCGGTCTTGCGCCCGGGGCGACCGGTCTTGCGCCGGGGGCGACCGGTCTTGCGCCGGGCTCCGCGCCAGGCCTTTCGGCGCCGCGGCTCGAACTCGATCGGACGTGGCACGTGGCGGCGAGCCTCGACGGTCGTGCGCCGCACGCCGCCGACGTGCTCGTGCGCTCGTTCGTCGCCGGCGTCGCGCTGCCGAAGGCGGAGACGTTGCCGCGCAACTTCTTCGAGCTGCTCGCGGCCGAAGTGCGGGCGCTCCACGCGCGCGGCGTCTGTCACAACGACCTGCACAAGGAACAGAACGTGATCGTCGCGCCCGATGGTCGGCCCGGGCTCGTCGACTTCCAACTCGCGAGCGTGCACCGGCCCGGTTCGTTCACGTGGCGCGCGCGGTCGGCCGAGGACTTGCGCCACGTCGAGAAGCACCGGCGCCGCTACATGCGCATCGGCCGCGGGCCCGAAGGTGCCGAGATCGACGTGCACGCGGTGCCGAAGCCGCGGCGTGGACCGCTCGCGTTCGTGTGGCGCAAGCTCGGCAAGCCGCTCTACAACTTCGCGACGCGCAAGCTCTTCTCGGCGCGCGACGGCGCGGAGGAGCGGCGGCCTTCGAGCGGACCATGGCCCAGGTGGACCGAGCCGTTGCAGTGACGGTGGGACGAGGTGCCCGCGAGCTCGTGCGCGGCGAGTTCGCGCGCGAGGCGCTCAGAGCACGTCGTCGCGGTAGATCCAGCGCGGCTTCTGCGGCAGGTCGCGGCGGTAGGTGACGAGCCGCCAGAGATCGTCGGGGCCGAACACCGTCAGGTAACGACTCACGTCGCCGTCGGGATCGCGGAGCTCGAGCACGCCCGAGACCAAGCCGACGAGTTTCGTCGTGCCGAGATCCTCGTTGACGTAGTAGACGCCCGCGCCGACTTGGTCGGCGTCCTCGAGGTCGCTCGTCGGTTCGAGCAAGATGCCCGTGACACGCGGATCCGCGACGACGTAGGCCTTGTCCTCCCAACGTTCGGCGCCGCGACGGCCCATCAGGCGCACCTGATCGCCTTCCTTCGGCACGCGGAACGACAGCGGCACGCGAGGCACCTTGATCTCGGGCTCGGCGGTGTAGAGCCCGTGGCCGATCGGCTCCACCACGGCGAGCTCGACCGAAGGTCCGTCGCCGTACCACGCGACCACTTCGATCTCGCCGAGCTGCGCGTAGCGGCCGAGGAAGACCACGCCGTAGTCGGTCGCGACGCCGAGCTCGGTGCCCTTCGGCGAACGGATCTCGAGGATCGGATCGGTCAGCGTGCGGGTGCCCGTGCAGCTCGTGCACCCAAGGAGAGCAGCGAGGACGGGCAGAAGGAAAGTGCGGAGGCCCATGAGCGTCGTGAGGGTGAGGCGTGAGCGTGCCGCGGCGGTCGGCCGAAGTCGAGTTCCTTTTCGGCCGTCCGCGGCGAAAGCACGAGCGCGGCGGGGGTCAGAGCTCCTGATCGAGATAACCCTTCCAGGCGTTGGTCAGCTCTTCGTAGTCGACGCCCTTGAATGCAGTGTCGATCGCCGTGTCGAGGCTTCCGCTGGTCGCGAGCGTCTCGAGGTAGGTGGGGAGGATCGTGTTCCACGCTGGGTTCCACCCCGAGTACTTCTGCGGCGCGGTGCGCAGGAAGTAGACGAGCGACCAGCCCTGGGCGTAATTGTCGCTGCGCCGCGCGCCGTAGTATTCCTCGCGCGTGTAACGGACGAACTTGTCGAGCGGCACGAACGTTCCGTCGCGGAGCATGTCCTTGACCTGTTGAACGCGCCAGTCGAACGGCTTCAGGACGAACTTCTTGTTCTTGCCGTACTGGTAGCCCGAGTAGAAGTCGCCCGAGCCTTCGTTGTACCAGTAGTGCGGCGTCATGCTGCCGTAGAAGTAGAAGATGTACTGGTGGAACGCTTCGTGGTTGAGCGTCTTCCACGTGTTGCTGCGGCCGCCTTCCTTCTGATCGTCGTAGACGACGAGCTCTTGGTGGTACGGACTCCAATAGCCCGCGGAACCGCTGGGGCCGCCGTAGCTCTTGTACATCGTCTCTTCGCTGCACAAGCGCACGACGCACGCGCGTGACGCTTCGAACGACGCGAGCAGGTCTTCTTCCGTCAACGGCTCTTCTTCCTCGCCGCCGTTCTCCGCATCGGTCTTGGTCTCGGGCGCCGGCGCCGCTCCGCCGTCGGTGCGCGCGTTGCGGATCGCGATCGCCTTGCGGCGCAGCTCGAGCGCTTGTTTCTGCGTGTACGTCTCTTCGTAGATCTTTCGGATCGCCTCGAGCCGGTCCATCATCTCCTTGACGAACGGCTCGTCCTTGCTGTCGGTGACGATGAAGTAGTTGGGGGACTCGTAGAGCTTCCAACCGGGCAGCCGCGAGAGTTCGTCGACGAGTTTCGCGCGCTTTTGTTCGCGCATCGAACTCGACTCGTCGATCGCCGCGGCGGTGGTCGCGGTGACGAGCTTGACGCTGCGCGCCATTTGCTGGAACGCGCCTTCGAACTTGCTCCATTTCTTCTCGCCGGGTCCGTTGCCGAGCAGCGCGATGTCGACGTCCGGCGACAACGCGATCACGGCGACGTAGATGCGCGCGGGATCGGTGTCGAAGAGCGTCGTCGAGAACTGCAGCTCCTTCACTTCGAGCTTGCCGGCCTTGAACTTCTTCTCGGGGTCGGGCTTCCACTCGCCGACGAACGTGTCTTCGACGTACTCCGCGGCGCTTTCCGAGCCGCGCATCCGCGGCTTGGTTCGGTCCTCCGCGGGTTTTTCCCGACGGTCGAACTTCAGCAGTTGGACTTCGTAGCCCCAGGTCTGGCCGCTCTTCAGGTTGAGCCCCGCGTTGTGCGGCGCGACGTACTTGCCGATCAGATTGGGATCGTTCGGCTGCGGCGGCACGAAGTCCCAATCCTTCGGGATCTGGATCTTGAAGCCCAGATCGGTCTTGTCTTCGTACCAACCGCCGGCCTTGGGGGCCTGTGCGAGCACGCGAGGCGCGAGCGATGAGCCGGCCAGCGCAAGCACGGCGACGAGCGTGACGAATCGGAGCAGCGGACGCAGCATCGAGGACTCCGCGAAGGAAAATGCGCGCCGGGCGAGGCGCGACGCGTGCCCATCAAAACCCGCTCGACGCGACGCTGCAAGCGACCGCGCCCGAGAGTTGTCAGACCCTTGTCAGAGACGAGCCCGAGGGCTTGGATTCCGCTGCCGCCATCCAACGCGCGTCCGCGCAAGCGCGTAGCGGCCCGCGGGAACGAGCGACGCACCCGTGTCGCGCCCCCGAAGACACCGCCCGACCGTTGCACGAGGTCCCCATGCGTTCCGCGATCATCGTCGTCTTGTTCCTGATCGCCGCCGGCATCGCCGCGTGGTTCTACGTCGGCTCGAAGAGCGAGGTCCGCACGGCCGCCGCGGGTCCGGCCGCAGCGACGCCGACGCCGGCCGCCGAGCCGCAGTCCGCGCCGGCACTCTCCGAACCCACGGCGCAGCCCGACGCCGAACGTGCGTCGGTCTCCGCGCCGTCCGGTCCGACGGCGAAGTCGACGACGGCCTCGGCGGCGAAGCCTCCGGTCGCGGTCACCGGTCGAGTCGTCGACTCGGCGAAACAACCGGTCGCCGGAGCCCGCGTGCTCGCGGCGAAGAGCTTCGAGTACACGCGCTGGCCGGTCGACGCTCGCGGCGGTTTCGCGGGCATCCCGGGACGCGACATCGAGAGCGTCGTGACGGACGCGCAAGGCCGTTTCACGCTGGCGAAGACGGAGCCCGGCAACGTGCGTATCGCGGTGCGTGCGAGCGGCTTCGCGCTGCTCGATCGTTACGACGTGCCGATCCCGGCGGGGTCCGCGCACGACCTCGGCGACTTCGAGCTCTCGCGCGGCGTCGTGCTCACCGGGCGAGTCGTCGACGCGTTCGGTCGCGCGGTCGCCGACGCGGAACTTTCGAGCATCGCGGCGCAGAGTGGGCCCTTCGTCGTGCAATTCGGGCGGCCGCTCGGCGTGCCGCTCGCCAAGACGGACGGGAACGGCCGCTTCACGGTCGACATGTTGGCGGTCGGTCCGTTTCGGCTGTTGACGACTTCCGAGTTCCATCCGGACCAAGTGACGAGCGGCAGCACGCAGTCGCCCGGTGAACGTGTCGACGGGCTCGAGATCGTGCTTCCGGAAGGCCTCGACATCTCCGGTCGTGTCGTCGACGTTCCGGCGGACCTCGTCGGCGCGCTCGGCGTCACGGCGTGGCCCGAGTTCACGCACGCGTCGAGGACGTCGGACGACGAACACGAAGTCGCCGGAGCCGCGCATCGCGAGTCGCGGAAGGCGGACGTCGCGGCGGACGGATCGTTCGTGGTCCGCGGCGCGCGCAAAGGGCAGCGGTATCAACTCAGCGGCGCTCGCAAGGACCGCGAGTTCGATTGGTTCGGCGACGCGCTGACCACCCGCGTGACGGTGGAAGCCGGCGCGAGCGGCATCGAACTCGCGTTCCAACCGGAGTCGAGTCTCGTCTTCCGCGTGATCGACGCGAAGACGAAGCAACCGCTCGAAACGTTCGACGTCGCGGTCGGAACCGATTGGCCGATGCCCTTGCAGGACGAAGCAGGCGCGACGAAACGCACCCATCCCGAAGGTCGCGTGCGCGCGGGCCGACTGCGTCCGCGCGACGGCCAGAACGTGACCTTGAACATCGACGCGGTCGGCTACGAACCGTACCGCCGCGACGACATCGCACTCGCGCAGGGCACGGAACTCGACTTTGGCGTGATCGAACTCGTGCCCGCCAACGTGCTCACGGTGCGCGTGCTCGATGCCACCACCGGCCAGCCGGTCGACGGTGCGCGCGTGACGCTCGCTCCCGAAGCAGTCGACACGCTCGGGCATCGCGTCGGCGTGCGCCTCGGCGCCACCGACGACGCGGAGATCGAGTTCGGTGACTCGACGCAGGCGCGCACGGACGCCGAAGGGATCGCACGCTTGACGACGATCGACAGTCCGCGCTGCCGGCTGCGCGTGCGGCACTCGGACTACGCGCCGACGAAGAGTGAGCCCTTCGAACTCTCGAGCGGGGCTTCCGCCGAGCGCGTGGTGCACCTCGGCCGAGGCGGCACGGTCCACGCGAAGCTCGTCGGCTCGGACGGCAAGCCGAAAGCGGGCGCGCGCATCGAGCGCCGGGCGCCGAACGCCGCCGACGCGCCTTCCCTCGGCGACTTCGATCCCGATGAAGGGCGCAGCGTCGTCACCGATGCTGAGGGCATCGCTCATTTCCGGCATCTCGAGCCTGGCGTGCACGGCTTCCGGGCGAAGGTCGAGGCCGGCGGGGCCGTCGCGTTCGGCGGCGACTTGAGTTTCGTCGTCTTCGGTGGCGGCGAAGAGGACGGAGATCCGTGGACCGACGTCGACGTGAAGGAAGGCGGCGAGTCCGACGTCACCGTCGTCGCGCCGGAGCTCTCGACTCTGCGGGGGCGGATCACCGAAGCGGGCAGCGCGCTCGCGGGCGCGACGCTGACGCTCGAAAAACGCTCGAGCGACGATCGCCCGCGCATGCCGTTCGGGCCCCAAGGTCCGCGCACGCAGACCGGCGCCGACGGTTCGTACGTGCTCGAGAACGTCCGGGCCGGCGAGTACACGCTGTCGGTCACGCACGCGGATCGCGTGTTGCCGCACGAACACGAGGTGCGCGTCGACGACCTCGACGAGCGCGTCGATCTCGATTTGCCGCTCGCGATCGTCGAAGGGCGGGTCGTCGACGTCGACGGCAAACCGGTCGTCAACGCCGAAGTGTGGCCCGAGCGTGCGCAAGCCGAGGCGCAACCTCGCGCCGTGATGATGCGCACGGTGATGGTCGGCGGCGCGGGAGGCTCGGTCGCGTCGTTCGGCGGCGGCGAGCAGGTCCGCACGCGCACGGACGCCGACGGCCGCTACCGGCTGCGTGGCGTGCCGGCCGACGCGGAGTTGCGCGTGAAGAGTCGGGCGCCCAAGTTCCAAGAGACACGGTCGGAGCCTTTGCGCGTCGCGAGCGGCGAAACCAAACGCGGCGTCGACCTGTCGCTCCCGCGCGCCGGCGCGCTCGACATCACGGTGGTCGGGAATGCGCCCGAAGGCCAGAGCTTCTACCTCGTGCGCGCCGTGTGGGCCGGCGACGGCGAAGCGCCCGACGAGAAGAACGAAGTCACGAGCGAGGAAGGCAAGTTGACGCTCGACGGCCTCAAGCCCGGCCCCTGGAAACTGTCGGTCCGCGGTCTCGGCGGCTTCGGCCCGGGCAACCAGCCGAAGCCGGTCGAACAGAACGTCGAAGTTCAGGACGGCGCGACGTCGCCGGTGACCGTGCAGATGCCGTGACGTCCGCGGCGGCCGCGAGCCCGCGTGCGACGCGGGTCTCGCGGGTCTCGCGGGTCTCGCGGAGCCCGCGAGACTCGCGACGGACCAGTGCGCCGACTAGACTCCCGCGGTGACCGAGCGCCGCTACGACGCCATCCTGCTCGACCTCGACGGCACGCTCGTCGACGAGCGCGACCGGATCCATCCGCGCACGCTGGCAGCGCTGCGCGCCGCACACGAGCGCGGCGTGAAGGTGCTCGTGGCGACCGGCCGTTCGGAGCTCGCGACGATTCCCGTGCTCGAGCAACTCGCGCTCGACACGCCTGCGATCGTGTTCAACGGCGCCGGGCTCTGGTGCCCGGCGCGCAAACGGTTGCTCGAAGAACGTGTGCTCTCGAAACGCACGCTCGACCGCGCGATCGCGTTCGGCGAGCGCCACGGACTCCTGACCGTCAGCATGTGCGCGGGAGCGAAATACACGCTTCCGCCGCGCACGGAGATGGAGCGCCTCGCGCTGAAGGACATGACCGGGCTCGTGCCGAGCACGCCCGACGAGATGCGCTTTCGCCGCGCGATCCGCGTGACGCTCTTCTCGGAGAGCTACCCGACGTCCGCGGCGTTCGCCGCGGAACTCGAAGCGTGGATCGATCAGCCGCTCTACGCGACCCACTTCCCGCTCAACGTGCTCGCGCACCATCGCGACTCGCGTTTGCAGGTCGTCGACGTCCATCCGCCGTGCCGCGGCAAGGCGGAGGGCTTGCGCGTGCTCGCGGAGCTCTACGGCATCCAGGCCGAGCGCGTCGTCGCGTTCGGCGACGCCACGAACGACATCCCGATGTTCGAAGCGGCGGGGCTCGCCGTCGCGATGGGGGACGGCATGCCGGAAGCGTTGGCGTGCGCGGATCGCGTGATCGGCAACGTCGGGACCGATGCGATCGGCGCCGTGGTCGAAGAGCTCTTCCTCGCCTGACGCAGTGCGTGGCGCGAAGTTCGGCGCGAACGTCGCGGGTGCGGTGGACGGAGACGTCGTGGCGCGCCGCACGCCGCGCCGGCGGGCGCACCGGCTCAGTGCTTGTGCTTCGAACCCTTGTGCGCCCCGGAGTGCGGGGACTTGTGCGCGTGGGAGTCCTTCGACTTCGACTCGCCGGGCTTCGAGTCGCCGGATTTCGGTTCTGCGGCTTTCGGCTCGGGGGACGCCTTGGTTTCGCTCGACTTCGACTCGCTCTTGTCCGCCTTCTCGGCGGCCTTGTACGACTCCGAACGGTAGTCGGTCTGGTAGAAGCCCGAACCCTTGAACAGGATCGCCGCGCCCGAGCCGATGCGGCGTTCGAGCTTCGACTTCTTGCACTTCGGGCACTTCTTCTTCGGCGCCTCGGTGATCGACTGGAAGATCTCGAGCTCGTGCCCGCACGCCTTGCAGACGTAGTCGTAGGTCGGCATCAGCGCACCTCGTCCTTCGCCGCGGAGGCTGCGCTGGAGTTCGGGCCGCGCGTCGCGACGCGCACTTGGGTCGGCCGCACGACTTGTCCTTGGTACGCGTAGCCCGTGCGCAACACGCCGAGCACCGTGCCCGGCTCGACGTCGTTGCGCGGCTCGGTGGCGACGGCTTCTTGTTTGGTGGGGTCGAGCTTCTCGCTCACCGCGAGCGGTTGGACGCCGGCGAGTTCGAGACCTCGCAGGAGTTTCTCGTGCGTCAACCGGATGCCCCGCGCGAACGGACTGTCCGCCTTGCCTTCGGCGCTCGCCAGGGCGAGTTCGAGGTTGTCGAGCGCGAGGAAGACCTGCTCGAAGAGGCCCGAGAGCGCGCGTTTGACCTTCTCGTCGGCGTCGCTCGCGGTGCGGCGCTTCAGGTTCTGGTAGTCGGCTTGCGCACGCAGGAGCTGCGACTGCAGCCGCTCGCGTTCCGCGCGCAGCGCGCTCGTCTCGTCGCTCGCCGGCGTCTCCGTCGGCGGCACGGCGTCGGGATCGGGTGAGTGCGTGGTGGGTGCTTCGCTCATGGCTCAATTGAAGTACGCGACGATGCGATCGAAGAACGACTTGTCGCCGGCCGACTTCTTCTCGATCTCGGCGAACTGCTTCAAGAGCTCGCGCTGCTTGTCGTTCAGTTTCTTCGGGACCTCCACGAAGACGCGCACGAGCTGGTCGCCGCGCCCTCGGCCTTCGAGCACCGGCAAGCCTTGGCCGCGCAGACGGAACACCTTGCCCGTCGGTGTGCCGGCGGGAATCGCCATTTCGGCGCGTCCGCGCAGCGTCGGCACTTCGACGGAGTCACCGAGCGCGACTTGCGCGAACGAGACCGGGATCTCGGTGATCAGGTCCGCGCCGCTGCGTTGGAAGATCTTGTGCTGGACCTCGCGGATCGAGCAGTAGAGGTCGCCACGCGGCGCCGCGGGATCACCCGCGTCGCCTTCTCCGGTGATCCGCAGACGCACGCCTTCTTCGATGCCCGGCGGGATCGAGATCTTCACGTCGGCTTTCTTGGTCTCGAAGCCGGTTCCGCGGCAGCTCGTGCACGGCGACTCGACCATCTGGCCCGCGCCGGCGCAGCGCGGACACGGCGTCGAGATCGCGAAGAGGCCTTGGCTGCGCATCACTTGGCCGCGGCCGCCGCAGGTGGTGCACGTCGTGCGCGACGTGCCAGGCTTCGCGCCGCTGCCCTTGCACGGTGCGCAGTGTTCCTGACGCTTCAGCGAGAGCGTCTTCTCGACGCCGCTGTCGATCTCCTCGAGCGTCAGATCGAGCACGACCTTGAGATCGCGACCTGCACGAGGGCCGCCGCGACTGCGACCGAACAGGTCGCCGAACATCCCGCCGCCGAAGATGTCGCCGAACGCCGAGAAGATGTCCTCGACGTTCGTGAAGCGCTGCCCGGCGTAGCCGCCCTGTTCGAACGCGCGATGGCCGAACTGGTCGTACTGGGCGCGCTTCTGCGCGTCGGAGAGCACTTCGTAGGCCGCCGCCGCTTCCTTGAACTTCGCTTCGGCTTCCTTGTCGCCCGGATTGCGGTCCGGGTGGTACTTGAGCGCGAGCTTGCGGAACGCCTTCTTGACGTCGTCTTCCGACGCGTCGCGCGCCACGCCCAGGACTTCGTAGTAATCGCGTTTGTCGCTCATCGCGGTGCGTGCGGCGTGGGGAGCGGAAGGTTTCGGGTTCGAGCTCGAATCGTCCTAGCGCTCGAGGCGGCCGTGCGCTCCCTCGCGGAAGCCGCCGACCGCCTCGAACGTGTCGGAGCGCGCAGGCTCAGGCGATCGAGCCCTCGATGCGGGTCGCGTCTTCCTTCAGGTCGGTGACCAGCGAGTCGGTCGTCAGCAAGAGCCCAGCGATCGAGCCCGCGTTCTGCAGCGCGGTGCGCACGACCTTGGCGGGGTCGATCACGCCGGCCTTGAACATGTCGACGTACTCGAGCGTCAGCGTGTTGAAGCCGTACGCGCCGCCCTTCTCGCGCACCATCTCGGCGACCACGGAGCCGTCTTCGCCGGCGTTGTCGGCGATTTGGCGCAACGGGGCCTGGAGTGCGCTCGCGATGATGTTCCCGCCGAAGCGTTCGTCGCCCTTGAGTTCGAGCTTCTCGACCGCGTCGATCGCGCGCAGCAGCGCGACGCCGCCGCCGGGGACGATGCCTTCCTGGATCGCGGAGCGCGTCGCGTTGAGCGCGTCCTCGACCAGTTGCTTCTTGTTCTTCATCTCGGCCTCGGTGTTGCCGCCGACCTTGATGACCGCGACGCCGCCGGTGAGCTTGCCGAGACGCTCCTGGAGCTTCTCCTTGTCGTAGTCCGACTTGGTGTTCTCGATCTGCGTGCGGATCTGCGCGCAGCGCTCCTCGATCGCCTTCTTCGAACCGGCGCCGCCGATGAGGACGGTGCGGTCCTTGTTGACCTGGATCTTCTTCGCGCGGCCGAAGTGCGAGAGCTGCACCTTGTCGAGCGAGATGCCGAGGTCTTCGGTGATCGCCGTGCCGCCGGTGAGCACCGCGATGTCGCCGAGGTAGCTCTTGCGACGGTCGCCGAAGCCCGGGGCCTTGACCGCGCAGATGTTGAGCACGCCCTTCAGCCGGTTGATCACCAACGTCGCGAGTGCTTCGCCTTCGATGTCCTCGGCGATCACGAGCAGCGGCTTGCCGGTCGGCGCCGCTTTCTCGAGCACCGGGACGAACTCGCGGACATTCGAGATCTTCTTGTCGTAGATGAAGACGTACGCGTCGTCGAACTCGGTCGTCAGCTTGGTGAGGTCGGTCGCGAAGTACGGCGAGAGGTAGCCCTTGTCGAACTCGAGGCCTTCGACGACGTCGAGCCGCGTGTCGACGCCGGAGTTCTCTTCGACGGTGATCACGCCGTCGTTGCCGACCTTCTCGAACGCGTCGGCGAGCAACTCACCGATCGACGAGTCGTTGTTCGCGGAGATCGTCGCGACCGACTTCTTCTCTTCGCGCTTCTTGACCGGACGCGACTGGCTCTTGACCGACTCGACCGCTGCCGTGACGGCTTTCTCGATGCCGTTGCGCAGCGCGATCGTGTTGACGCCGGTCGCGAGGTACTTGAGACCTTCCTTGTAGATCGCGGCGGCGAGCACCGTCGCGGTCGTGGTGCCGTCACCGGCGACGTCGTTCGTCTTCGACGCGACTTCGCGCACGAGCTTCGCGCCCATGCTCTCGAACGGATCGGCGAGTTCGATCTCCTTCGCGACGGAGACGCCGTCCTTGGTCACCGAAGGCGAGCCGAACGACTTCTGGAGGATGACGTTGCGCCCCGCGGGTCCGAGGGTGACGCGCACCGTGCGCGACAGCTTCTCGATGCCGGCGAGCATCTTCTGGCGCGCGTTTTCGTCGAACATGATCTGCTTGGCCATGGCTGGTTCTTCCTGTTCCGTGTGCTGTGTCTGGGTAGGTCCGTCGAACGCGGCGCGCGACTAGAAGTCCATGCCTCCGCCCATCTCGTCCATGCCTTCCATGCCTCCGCCCGGACCGCCCGGACCGGGCTTCTTCTTCTTCTCCGGCAGACTCGCGATCAGACAGTCGGTGGAGAGGAGCAGCGACGCGACGCTGATCGCGTTCTGCAGCGCGGCCTTGGTGACCTTCGCCGGATCGACGATGCCGCTCTTCACCATGTCGACGTAGCCGTCGTTGAGCGCGTCGTAGCCCCAGTTCGGGTTCTTCTCGCGCAGGATCTTGTGCACGACGACCGCGCCGTCCTTGCCGGCGTTCTCGGCGATCTTCTCGACCGGGCGCGAAAGCGCTTGGTAGAGCACGTCGAGGCCCATGTCGTAGTCCTCGTCGTCCTTCTTGCGCAGACCGGCGACCGCTTCGCGGGCACGCAGCAGCGCGACGCCGCCGCCGGGCAGGATGCCCGACTCGACGGCCGCGCGCGTCGAGTGCAACGCGTCTTCGATCAGCGCCTTGCGCTCCTTGACTTCGGTCTCGGTCGCGCCGCCGACGTTGATCTGCGCGATGCCGCCGGTCAGCTTCGCGAGCCGCTCTTGGAGCTTCTCGCGGTCGTAGTCGGAGGTCGTGACTTCGATCTCGGCGCGGATCTGCGCGACGCGCGCTTCGACGTCGGCGCGGCTGCCGGCGCCGCCGACGATCGTCGTGTTCTCCGCAGCGACGACGACACGCTTCGCCGTGCCGAGGTCGCGAGTCGTGACGCGGTCGAGTTCGAGGCCGAGGTCCTTCATCACCGGCTTCGCGCCGGTCAGGATCGCGATGTCCTCGAGCATCGCCTTGCGGCGATCGCCGTAACCCGGCGCCTTGACCGCGCAGCACGTCAGGATGCCGCGCAGCTTGTTGACCACCAACGTGGCGAGCGCTTCCGACTCGACGTCTTCGGCGATGATCAGGAGCGGCCGGTTCGCGTTCTTGACGGCTTCGAGCAGCGGCAGCAGCTTCTGGATCGAGCCGATCTTGTCTTCGAAGACGAGGATGAACGGCTTCTCGTACTCGACTTCCATCGAGTTGGTGTTCGTGACGAAGTGCGGCGAGATGAAGCCGCGGTCGAACTGCATGCCTTCGACGACCGTCACTTCGGTCTCGAGGGTCTTGCCCTCTTCGACGGTGATCACGCCGTCCTTGCCGACCTTGTCCATCGCATCGCCGATGATCTTGCCGACGCGCGCGTCGTTGTTCGCCGAGATCGTGCCGACCTGGCGGACCTCGTCGTTGCCCTTGACCGGGCGCGCCGCCTTGTCGAGCGCCGCGGTGACGGCGGCGAGGCCGTCGTTCAGCGCGGCCGAGATGCGCGCGTGCGACGCGCCGGCGGTGATCGCGCGCAAGCCACGCGAGAAGATCGCTTCCGTGAGCAGCGTCGCCGTGGTCGTGCCGTCGCCCGCGACGTCGCTCGTCTTCGACGCGACTTCCTTCACGAGCTGTGCGCCCATGTGCTCGTAGGGATCGGTGAGCTGGATCTCCTCGGCGACGCTGACGCCGTCCTTGGTCACCGTCGGCGCGCCCCAGCCCTTGTCGAGCACCGCGTTGCGACCGCGCGGTCCGAGCGTGCTGGTGACGGCCTTGGCGAGCTTCTCCACACCGCGGCGGATCGCATCACGCGCGTCCGCCTCGAAGACCATTTGTTTGGCCATGGAATCGTGCTTTCGAAAGGAAGGGGATCGTCCGGAATCAGAGGGGGCGCCGGGGTCGGCCAGCTCGTCCGTGCGCGTCGACGTCGACACGCCGGGGGACCGGCTCCGGGCTCGAGTGCGCGCCGCCAAAGCAAGAAGGGTGCCGCCGGCGCTCGCCCAGGGCGAGCCCGCGCCAGGCCTGCCCGCCGCTGCCCGAATGGCAGCGACGCGGGTCCAGGGGCCGTTCTTCTGCCGCTTTGGCAGCAGCGCCGTCGTGCGCGAGTCGGCCGGATCGAGCTCGTGGCGCTCGGGCCTCCGCGGCCTACGATGCGCCGCACCATGCATCCCTCCGCGGCGGTCGGTCTGCTCTTCCTCGTTGGTTCGGCGCCCGCGCGCAGCGGCGAGCCCGCGGCTCCCGCGGCCGTCGGCGTGCTCCAGGCGGCGGGCGCCGCGACCGAAATCGCGAACGGAGTCGAGGCGGAGCTCACGTTGCGCAGCGGCGAACGGCGCACGGTCGACGCGCGGACCTGGACCCCGGACGCGGCCTTCACCGCCGGGTTCTTGATGCTCGACGTGCGCGCCGGCGCCGCGCCGAAGAGCGCCGTGCTGTCGCGCGACCGACTCGAAGCGCAGTTGCTCGGGGGCGAGCGCCTGGTCGGCGCCGTTCAACGCGGCCGAGGCGACGTGCTCGCGCTGACGCTTGGTCCGGGGATCTCCGCGAGCTTCGAGATCGACGCCTTGGCGGGCTTGAGTTTCCCCGCGCGGCTCGCGGCGGGAGAGGCCGCGTTGCTCGAAGCTCCGCCGAGCGGTGATCGGCTGTACCGCGCGAGCGGCGGACGCGTCGAGCGCGTCGACGGCACGTTCGAAGCGTTCCGCGACGAAGGCATCGCGTTCGCGAGCGTGCTCGGCAAGAACGTCTTCCCGTGGAGCGACGTCGTCGCGCTCTACGTCGAGAACGCGGGCGACGAGGACGGGACCGACGGACCGGAGACCACGGCGCCGCGCGCGGTGTGCGTCGATCTCGTCGACGGCTCGCGCCTGTTCGCGGCGTGGCTCGGTTCGACGCACGACGGCCTCGAGTTCGAGCGCGGCGGCGAACGCGCGACGGTCGGCTGGCCGTGGGTCGACGAACTGTCGTTGCGCTCTGCCGATTTCGTGCAGCTTTCCGGCCTCGAACCGAGCCGCATCGAAGCGCCTTCGCCCTTCGGCGACGAGTTGGGCTTCACGTACCAACCGCGTTTCGATCGCGCGGTCGACGGCGCGCCGTTGACCGCTGGAGGCCGCGTGTGGCGTCGCGGGATCGGCGTGCACGCGCCGACGCGCCTCGTGTGGCAACTCGACGGTGCGTGGAAGTCGTTGCGCGGCGCCGCGGCCGTCGACGATCAGGTCCTGCGGCTGCCGAGCCGCGGCTCGGTCGAGTTCCGCATCCTGACCGACGGGCGACTCGCGTGGCGGAGCAACGTGCTGCGCGGCGGCGACGCGCCACTCGAATGGCCCGCAGTGTCGCTCGAAGGCGTGCGCGAACTCGTGCTCGAAGTCGACCCGACGGCCGACCTGCACGTCGCCGATCGCGCGGACTGGCTCTCGCCGTACTTGGTGCGCTAGCCGCGGAAGTCAGATCCCGCCGCCCGACGGTTTGTCGCCGCTCGCGCCGCGCGCGTAGACGCCGCGGTTGCCGCCGGACTGTTTCGCGACGCGCAGCGCTTCTTCGGCGTGTTGGCGCAACGTCTCGATCGAGTCGATGTCGGTGCCGTCGAAGGTCTCGTAGCCGATGCTCGCGCTGACTTCGATTTCGCCGCGCGCGCCGGGGATGCGGCCCGACAGATCGTGGATCGCGTCGAGGAGCCGCTGCACGACGTGCGCCGCGTCGTTCTTGCGCGTGTAGGGGAGCAGCACCGCGAACTCGTCTCCGCCGAGGCGACCGGCGACGTCTTCGGCGCGCAGCGCGTGGCGGATCGAGCCGCCGACTTGCGCGATCACGTAGTCGCCGACCGTGTGGTCGTTCTGCTTGTTGATCTGGCCGAAACGATCGAGGTCGATCAAGAGCAGTGCGAGGCTCAAGTGGTGGCGCTGCGCGGCGGAGAAGTGCTCGCGCAAGCGCTCCTGGAAACCGTGGGGCCGCAAGAGCTCGGTGCGGTCGTCGTACAACGCACGGTGGCGGAGCTCGCTCATCTCGTGCATGCGCTGGTACTGCGCCTTGAGACTCTCGATGCGCATCACGAACTCTTCCGCCGGCGCGTCGCGGCGCACCAAGTCCCAGAGTCCACGATCGAGCGCTCGAGCGGCGAGCACCGCAGCGAGCGGATCCCGCGGATCGGTCACGACCAACACCGGCACCGGCGGATCGCCGGCGCGCGCGCGGTCGAGCGTCTCGAGTTCGACCGAGCCGGTCGAAAGCGGATCGACGACGAGCACGCTCGGGTCGAGGCGTTGCGCGAGCTCGAGCGACTGACGCAGATTGCGGCTCTGCTGCAAGCGATAGCCCGCGGCTTCGAGCGGGGGCACCAACGCGACGAGCCCCTCCCCGCGGTGGTCGCAGCAGAGGATCAACTGGGCGTTGGGCATGCCGGGAGCGGGGGCTCGTCGGGCCGGCATGGACCGGGTGGCGGGGGGAGCGGTCGGCACGAGAGCCCCTTCGGCCGCCTTGGCGGCCGAGAGCAGTCGTGGACCCCTCCCTGCACGGGCGAGACCGGGCAGGCTCGACGTCTCTACCGGAATTATGTCGGGCTGCGGCACGTTTAGGAAACCGCTTTTGCGCCGCAGGTCCGGTTCAAGCCGCGGCGGCGCCGGGCGACCGGCCGAAAACCAGCGTCCACGGGCTGCCGCCCGCGTGCGCCATCCCCTCCGACCCTGTCGAGCGACGCCGAAAGCGACCTGAATTCCCTTCCGGCGCGAGCGACGCCATCGGATCGTCCCGCGCGTTGACAGGCAAGGGTTGACCCCTAGAATCTCCGCCCGCTTCTTGCCGGGCGACGTCGGTTTTCCAGGTCAGCGCCTTTCGCGCGAGCCGCCGGCCGTCCCCCGAACCTTCAGGTGCGACCACCGTCGGAGAGCCAACGCGGCGCTTGCCGCAGGCCTTTCGTCGGGGCGGCCGGGTGCAAGAACGAAAGCTCCATGCAGAACGTCACCGTCAAGGAATTGATCGACGCCGGTGTGCACTTCGGCTGCCCGGTGTCCCGTTGGAACCCGAAGATGCGGCCCTACATCTGGGGCCGCCGCAACCTGATCCACATCATGGATCTGCGCGAGACCCTGCGGGGTCTGATCCGCGCGCAGAACTTCCTGATGCACGTCGCCGCCGACGGCAACCAAGTGTTGTGGGTCGGCACGAAGCGCCAAGTGAAGGGCGTGATCCGCAGCGCGGGCGAGCGCACCGGCATGCCGATCGTCACCGAGCGTTGGATCGGCGGCACGCTGACCAACTTCTCGGTGATCCGCAGCCGTCTGCGGCGCCTCGAAGAGCTCGAGCAGCTCGAAGAGAACGGTGGCATGGCCGAGCTGCCGAAGAAGATGCAGTCGAACCTGCGGCGCGAGAAGAAGAAGATCGAGCGCAACCTCGCCGGCATCCGCGAGATGACCTCGATCCCGGGCGCCGTCGTGATCGTCGACCCGGCGCGCGAGCACAACGCCGTGCGCGAAGCGCGTCGCCTCGGCGTGCCGCTCGTCGGCATTCTCGATACCGACTGCGATCCGTCGCTCGTCGACATCGTGATCCCGGGCAACGATGACGCGCTCAAGTCGGTGCGCGTGCTGATCGAAGGCCTCGCCGGCGCGGTCGAAGAAGGCTGCCAGAACCGCAAGGTGCTCGCGGTCGAAGCGCCGGGCAAGGGCGATCAGGGCAGCGGCGACGAGCCGCGCCCGACCCGTGGCAACCGCCCGCCGCCCGCAGGCGCGCGCCGCCGCCAGACCGTCCACGCGTTGCCCGGCTTGCCCGGCACCGCCTCCGAGGAAGAGATCGGCGTCGCGCCGGAGGACGTCGCGTCGGCCGACCTGCCGATCAAGCGCGACGACGCGCAGGAGTGACGAATCCCGCGGCGCGCCTCTCGCGCGCCGCGAGCTTGGTGCACGCGTGCCGTCGGCGCGCGTGCACGTTCCCCGCATCGACGCGCCGCGCGCCGCACTCGTTCGCCTGCGCCGGCGCCCACCACATCGAAACGCCGTAGTACGAATCGCCGGCGCTGCCGGAAGCACTGACATGGAAATCACCGCGAAGATGGTCTCCGAGCTGCGCGAGCGCTCGGGTGCGCCCCTCATGGACTGCAAGCGCGCGCTGGTCGCGTGCAATACGGGCTCGATCACGGAGGTCGCGCTGATGGACGCCGCGTTCGACCATCTGCGCAAATCGGGTCTGAAGAGCGCCGAGAAGCGCGCCGGCCGCGCGACGGCGCAGGGTCGCGTGTGCGTCAAGCTCTCCGCCGACGCGAAGAGCGGCGCGATGGTGTCGCTCGGTTGCGAGACCGATTTCGTCGCCGCGACCGACGAGTTCAACGCGTTGCTCGCGGAGGTCACCGAGCTCGTGCTCGCGAAGAACCCCGACACCGTCGAGTCGCTCGGTCTCGCGGAACTCCCGTCGCGCAAGACGACGGTGACCGACGCGCTCAAGGGCTTCATCTCGAAGTCGGGCGAGAACACGCAAGTCGTGTCGCTCGCGCGCTTCGAGACCGCTGCGGGCCGGGTCGGCTCGTACGTGCACTTCAACCAGAAGGTCGGCGCACTGATCGCGCTCTCGACGTCCGCGCCTGCGGACAAGGCCGACGCCTTCCTGAAGCAACTCGGCATGCACATCGCGTCGTCGAAGCCGACTGCGTTGTCGCGCGACCAAGTCGCCGCCGACGTGATCGAACGCGAGAAGGCCGTCTACCGCGAGAGCGACGACATGAAGGGCAAGCCCGCCGAGAAGGTCGAGATGATCCTGAAGGGCAAGCTCGACAAGTTCTATCAGGGCGTGGTCCTGAACGAACAACCTTGGGTGCACGACGACAAGATCAACGTCAAGACTGCCGTCGAGAAGGCGCTCGGCGCCGGCTCGAAGATCGAACGCTTCGCACTCCAGCAACTGGGGTGAACGTGGACGCAGCGGCGCGGACGCGCTAGGAAAGCGCTCCATGGCCTACCATCGCGTCCTCCTGAAACTCTCCGGCGAAGCGCTCGGCGTCACGGGCAGCGGGCAAGGTCTCGACCCAGACGCCGTCAACTTGGTCGCCCGCCAAGTCGCGCACGTCGCGAGCCTCGGCGTCGAGATCGCGCTCGTCGTCGGAGGAGGCAACATCCTGCGCGGCGCCGAGTTCTCGAAGCTCGGCGCCGACCGTGCGAGCGCCGACTACATGGGCATGCTCGCGACCGTGATCAATGCGTTGGCGCTCTCCGACGCGATCGAGAAACAAGGTCGCGCGACGCGGGTGATGACCGCGATCGAGATCAAACAAGTCGCCGAGCCGTTCCTGCGCCGCAAGGCCGTCGCGCACCTCGAGAAGGGGCTCGTCGTCATCCTCGCCGCCGGCACGGGGAACCCGTTCTTCACCACCGACACGGCGGCCGCGTTGCGCGCGCGAGAGCTCGGTTGCGAAGTGCTGCTCAAGGCGACCAAGGTCGACGGCGTGTACACCGCCGATCCCAAGCGTGATCGCACCGCGGAACGCTTGGAAACGCTCACGCACATGCAGGTGCTCGAACGCCAGCTCAAAGTGATGGACACGACCGCCATCAGTTTGTGCATGGAGTCGCGCCTGCCGGTCGTCGTCTTCAACCTGTTCGAGGAAGGCAACATCGAACGCGTCGTGCGAGGCGAGAACCTCGGCACGATCATCCGGAGCCACTCATGACACCCGCCGCATTCCAGAAGATCGTCACCGAAACCCAGCAAGGCCTCGACAAGGCGCTGACGCACTTGATCGAGACGCTGCGCGGCGTGCGCACCGCGCGCGCGTCGAGTGCGCTCGTCGACAACATCCGTGTCGACTACTACGGCACGATGACGCCGATCAACCAGATGGCCGCGGTGTCGACGCCCGAGCCGCGGCAGCTCGTGATCAAGCCGTTCGACGTGTCGTCGCTCGCCGAGATCCAGAAAGCGATCATGAAGTCGGACCTCGGGATCACGCCGCAGACCGATGGCAAGCTCCTGCGGCTCACGATGCCGCAGCTCTCGGGCGAACAGCGCCAGAAGTACGCCGGGAAGGTGAAGGAGCTCTGCGAGGAAGCGCGCATCGCGATGCGCAACGTGCGCCGCGACCAGAACAAGCACGCCGACACGGCGTTGAAGGGCGGTCAACTGACCGAGGACGAGAACCGCAAGCTCCACGAGAAGGTCCAGGACCAGCTCAAGGAGGCGGAGAAGAAGCTCGACCAGGTCCAGGAGAAGAAGATCGCCGAGATCATGGAGGTCTGACGGCCTCCGGTCCGGCGGGTGCCGCGGCGTGGCCTCTTCCCATCGAGCGCGCCGACGGTATGCTCTTCGCCCTCGCGTCGGTCGAGAGGCCGGCGTGACGATCGCCCGCGTAGCTCAGCCGGTAGAGCAGATGACTCTTAATCATAAGGTCCCAGGTTCGATCCCTGGCGCGGGCACCAGCTCTCTCCGCTCGATGTCGAAGTGACGCGAGCGGAAGTCACAGTGCGAACGGGCGCGTAGCTCAGTCGGTAGAGCAACTGGCTTTTAACCAGTAGGTCCAAGGTTCGATCCCTTGCGCGCTCACCACCCTTCGCACGGCTTGGCGAGCTGAACGAAGAACCTCATCGACGCATCGGCGCTCGGCTGCGCCGAACGCCGTGGCAGTAGGTCCAAGGTTCGATCCCTTGCGCGCTCACCACCCTTCGCACGGCTTGGCGAGCTGAACGAAGAACTTCATCGGCGCATCGACGCATCGGCGCATCGACGCATCGGCGCATCGGCGCATCGGCGCATCGGCGCCCGGCGCCCGGCGAGTCGGCGCTTCCACGCATCGCCTGCGTCGATCGCGACTTCAACGCTCGGGCGCCAGGCCGGGGACTCCGTCCGCCGGGGAGAGGCCGCCGAGTGCGCGGTAGGCGCGGGCCCAGTACAGTGCTCGCGCGACGCCGACGAAGCCCCCGAGCGCGATGTAACACGCGAGCGCGACACCGCCGATCACGGGCACGCGCCAGAATCCCGCGAGCACCCAGAACGCGATCCAATAGAGCGTCGACAACAGAGCGTCGCCGATCAACGCGCGGACCGTCGCCCAAGGGTCGCGACGCGCCAACCGCCACGCGTGCACGAGCGCGGAACCCGCGCCGCGGCGATTCTGCGCGAGCGAGTGCAGCGCGAGCTGGAACAGGATCGAGATCGCGAGCGCGTACACCATCACGATCAACGCGCTCGGCGCGGAGGCGAGCACGGCGATCGGGTGGGGGAAGCGGCGCGACTCGTCCGCTGCCGTGGCGAGTTCGAGGCCGCTCACGAGCGCGAGCACTGGCAGCAGGAACGTCGCCGCCGCCGCGACGACCAGCATCCAACACTGGACCCAGAGCGCGCCGGCGGAAAGCGTGATGCCGCGGCCGCGCCGCCACGCGTCGCGTACACGCGCGCGTCCGTCGGGTCGAGCGTCGCCCGCCCAACTCGCGAGTCCGACGATCAAGCGGAAGAGCGGCACGAGCAGCGGAAAGAGCAGCGGCGCCGCGCAGCCGACCGCGAGCGTGCCGATCAGCAGCCCCGAGAAGCCGCCGCCCGCGCCGAGCACGCCCACGCGCGAAGGCGCGAGGATCCACGCGCCCGGATCGTCGCGTTCGGCGCTTTCGATGCTGCGCAGGATCCAACTCCAACCGAGCCCGAGCCCGAGCCCGACGCCGGGATAGAAGAAGCCGACGATCCACGCGAGCGACGGCCGGCCCGCGATGCGTGCGGACTCGGTCAAGGCGTCGACGGCGGCGGCGAGCGACCAGTGGCGGTCTTCGCTCGCGAGGATCTTGGACATCGCGCGACGGTGCGGCGCAGGGGCCCGGTGATTTCCGCGAGGTCAGCTCGCGCCCACGGCGACGCGTCGCTCGCACAGACGTTCGAGCTCCGCGGCCTCTTTCGGAATCGCGCGGGTCAACACGTCGTGACCGTCGGCGGTGACCAACACGTCGTCCTCGATGCGGATGCCGATGCCGCGCCAGCGCGCTTCGACGGTCTCGTCGTCGTCCGCGACGTAGAGCCCGGGCTCGACCGTGACGATCATCCCCGGCGCGAGCGTGCGCGGACCGCCGTCGACGACGTACGCGCCGCAGTCGTGCACGTCGAGTCCTAGCCAGTGGCCCGTGCGGTGCATGTAGAAGCGTTTGTACGTCTCGTCCTTGAGCGCCGCGTCGACCGGCCCTTTCAGGAGACCCAGATCGACGAGCCCGGTGGTCAACACGCGCAGCGCCGCTTCGTGGGCCGCCGTGAACGCGCGTCCGGGCAGGACTTCCGCGATCGCGGCGTGTTGCGCCGCGAGCACGACGTCGTAGAGCGCGCGTTGTTCGCGCGAGAAACGACCGTTGATCGGGAACGTGCGCGTGACGTCGGACGCGTAACACTCGACTTCCGAACCAGCGTCGATCAGCAGCAAGTCGCCGTCGCGCAGCGGCGCGTCGTTCTCGACGTAGTGCAGGATGCAAGCGTTCGCGCCGCCCGCGACGATGTTGGTGTACGCGGGACCGTTGGCGCCACGCCGCAGGAACTCGTACTGCAAGAGCGCATCGATCTCGCGCTCGTTCACGCCTGGCCGCGCCGCACGCATGGCGGCGGCGTGGGCTTCGGCCGTGATCGCGGCCGCGTGGCGCATCACGGCGAGTTCGCCCGGGCTCTTGAAGAGCCTGAGCTCGTGCAGGATCGGCGCGGGGTCGAGCACTTCGAGCGGCACGGGTTCGGGGATGCGCGTCTGCATGCGCAACTTCGCGAGCGTCTGGTGGAACTGCCGATCGCGGGCTTCGTCGAGCCCCGAGCGGTAGACGATCCGCGAGTAGCCCTTGAGCAGCTCGCCGAGCTTCGTCCAGAGCTCCGACCAAGGGAGCGCTTCGTCGACGCCGAGTTCGGACTTCGCCGCAGCGACGCCGAGACGCCGGCCGGTCCAGATCTCCTCTTCGCGTTTCTTGTCGCGCAGGAAGAGGATCGCGCGGTCCGCCGTGCCCGCGCGCAATCCGGGCAAGAGCAGCAGCGCCGCATCGGGTTCGCCGAAGCCGGTGAGCCACCAGAAGTCGCTGTCGGGCCGGAAGCGATACTCCGCGTCGAAGTTGCGGATCTTGTGTCCGGCGGTCGGGATCAACGCCGCGGCGCCGCGCGCGCGCAACGCTTCGAGCGCGCGTCGCCGGTGGTCTCGGTACATCGGATTCATCGAGTTCGTCTTTCCTGGTGGCGGGGCGAGGAGGTTCTCGAGGCGCGTGCTCAGCGTTGCGCGTTCGAAGGATGCGCGAGCGCCCACCGTTCGGCGAGCGAGAGGATCGAGCCCCACTTGCGACCGCTCGGATCGTCGGCGAGTTCGATGCGGACGCCGGGGACTCGCGGTTCCGGCTCCGTCTCGACGCGGCAGGGCGCGTCGAGCAGCCGCGCGAGCCCGACGCTCGCCGCGGCGGCGCGCGCGAGCCGAGGATCGTCGCTCGCGAGCCGGAGCACGAGGCCGTCCTTCGCGAGTGCGTGCGACGCGCGCGTCGGCAACTCGGTCGGCCACGCGATGCGCCGCGGCTCGAACCGGCCGAAGAGCGAGTGCGTCTCGTCGCCGGGCGCGACGGTGATCTCGAGCGGCACGCCGACCGTGTCCTGGCGCACCCAGTCGTCGTACTGCACGAAGATCGCGAAGTCAGGCAGCTCGGGGAGGCACACGAAGAACTTCGCTTGGCCGCCGCTCTTGTGCGTCACGTCGACTTGGATGCCGTCGCTCTCGAGCGCGACGACGAAGTCGACACGCGCGGCACCGATCTCGAGACCGTCGATGCGCATCGAACGACGTTCGATCGTCGGGTATCCGAGGCGCACCTCTTCGGCGTGCCGACTCTGCGGCGGGGGAGCCGGGCGCAGCACGACGCCGTCGGGCAGTCGACCGACCGCCGCGCCGGCGTGGCGCTCGAGCGAGACGAGTTCTGCCGGCGCGACGCCGGGCAGGAAGAGCGGCAGGAGCGCGGCGGCGTGCTCCGGAGCGCCTGCCAAGTTCGCGAAGTGCTCCCACGCGTCGTCGTCGCGGCCCTGCAGTCGCGCCACGAGCGCGAGTCTCGACGCGCGCAGCGGATCCGCGCCGCGCGCAGCGGCCTCCGCGCGCACCGCCTCGGCCCACGCGCTCCACGTTCCCGGTCGGGCCCAATCGGCCGCGTCGTCCGAGAGCGGCAGGCCACCCCAATCGAGCGGCGCGGAGCGCACGTCCGGGCCGATCGCGGCGAGCGCGACCGCCGCCGGTCCGCGCGGGAGCTCGACGCGCGCGGGACCCGCGACGGCAGGCGTCGCTTCCGCCTGAGGCGTACACGCGGCGAGGAGGGCGAGGAGCATGCCCAGAGAGGGTCGTGCTCGCGGCGGCCCGCGTCAACGGTCGAGCGCGTGCTTGCGGCCGGCGTACGGGTCGGTTACATCCGTGGCGTGATCGACAAGGAACTGCTCGACGTCCTCGCCTGTCCGGAGAGTCACCAGGGTCTGCGCGAAGCGACTGCGTCCGAACTCGCGGCGTGGAACGCGAAGATCGCCGCGGGCGGGCTCAAGAACCTCGCGGGCAAGCCGCTCGCCGAACCGCTCGAAGGCGCGTTGGTGCGCGAGGACTCGAAGCGGCTCTATCCGATCAAGGACGGCATTCCGGTGCTCCTGATCGACGAGGGCGTCGCGCTCTAGCGCCATGCTGCTCCGCCACCCCGCTCATCCCGGGCGCGGCGTGCGCTTGGCCTACTCGCAGAACGTCCATCCGGCGGCGAGCGCACGCGAAGTCGTCGACGCGCTGCACGGCGTCACGGCGCGCTTGCGCGAGCGGCTCGGACACACCGGCGCGTTCGGCGTCGGGCTCTACTTCTCCGCGTCGGTGGCGGAAGAGCTCGAAGTGTCGCCGAAAGCGCGCGCGGAACTGGCCGACGCGCTGCGCGACCACGCGTTCGATCCGTTCACCTACAACGCGTTCCCGTTCGCACGGTTCGGCGAGAGCGGTCTGAAGGCCGCCGTGTTCGATCCTCCCTGGAGCTCGAATCTCCGTGTGCAGCACACGCAGCGCGTCGCCCGGCTCGCGTGCGAGCTCGTCGAAGCGTGCGAAGACGTCGTCGGCCGCGCCGCGCACGTCTCGATCAGCACCCACACGGGCGCGCACTCTTCGCGCCTCGACGCTGCAGTCGCCGCGGCGATCCCGGCGGGCTTCCAAGCCGCGCTGCTCGAACTCGCGCGCCTCCAGCGCGAACGCAGCACGCGCGTGGTGCTCGCGCTCGAGCCCGAGCCGCGTGCGAACGTCAACGACCTCGCCGCGCTCGCCGCGTGGCGCACCGAAGCGCTCGCGCCGCACGGACCGATCGACCGCGAGCTCGCCGCGCGACACCTCGGCGCGTGCATCGACGCGTGCCACGCCGCGGTCGAGTTCGAAGAACCGTTGCGCGCGTTCGTGCACGCGATCGTCGGCGACGCACCGCTCGGCAAGCTGCAGTACACGAACGCGCTCGCGCTCCACGATCCCGCGCGGCACGAACTCGGCCGCGAGCGGTTCTTCGCGCTCGACGAGCCGCGGTATCTGCACCAGGTCACGGCGCTCGGTCGGCGCGGGCTCCTGCGCGCCGGCGATCTCGGCGAGGTACGCGAGCGGTTCCAAGCCGGCGATGCCGCGTGGTGCGAGGCGCGCGAGTGGCGCTGTCACTTCCACGTGCCGACCGATCTCGAGGCCGGCGGCTCGGACGGTCTCGGCACGACGCGGACGCACGCCGAAGCGCTGCTCGGCACCGTCCTCGGATCGCCGGGGCGGTGGGGGACCGACGAGCTGCACCTCGAAATCGAAACCTACACCTGGTCGATCCTCTCGACCGATCGCCGCGGCGCGGGCGAACTGGTCGACGGGCTCGAACGCGAGTACCGGCACGTGCTCGGGCTGCTCGCCGCGCACGGCTGGCGGCCCGCCTGAGTGGTCGAGCCGCGCACCCGCCATGCGGACCGCGCCGAGAGCGCCCGAACGGCCTCGAAGTCGCGCCGGGAGCGCGTTGACACGTGCTTCGGCCGCCGTTATCGTCCCCGCCCTCTTCGACGCCGGGTTCGCGCCCGGCGGAGTTCCGAACAAGGTCGGCCCCATCGTCTAGCCCGGCCTAGGACACCAGGTTTTCATCCTGGCGACAGGGGTTCGAATCCCCTTGGGGTCACCATTCCACCACCCACTCCCGCTCCGACGGGGGTGGGTGGTCCTGTTTCGGCCCTGGCGACACCTGCAAGGGCGAAGATGCCGCATGTGGGAGCGGTTCCAAAAGCCTCGCCGTCGAAGGTGATCCCGTCCGGGTAGATGAAGTGCTGCAGGCGCGCCTTTCGACCCGCGTCCAACTCCGTCCATAGGCGACCCGCATCGTCGAGAAGTCGTTCCCCAAGGTCGAGTGCGCGCTCCAGTTCCAGGCCGTCGGAGCTTGCGCGCCCGAGTTCAACCTGCACCCGCGAGGCATCGGTTCGCAGTTGGGCGAGCAGGTCGTCGTACGCGACCTTGTCGATCGTGCCCTTCGCGACGGCCATCGTCAGGGTGCGCTGTTCGGCTTCGATCTCCGCCAGCCTTCGCCGGAGGGCGCGACGTTTCTCGCCCTCATCCTTGCCCCGCTTGTTCCAGACGTCCTTCACGATCACGCGGAACAGCGGCCCGAGCTGACCTGACGGTGCGAGCTGCCGCAGCGTTTCGAGGAACGTCGCTTCGAGCCGCTCTTTCGGGACGCTGCCGCGAGTCGCCCCGCTGCCGGGACAATTCAGATCACGGCAGCGGTAGTACGGGTAGCTCGTGTGACGGCCCTTGGACCGGCTCCCCGTGAACGGCGCATTGCAGTGCGCGCAGCGCACGAAGCGCCGCAAGGGGAACTCCGGGTTGTCCCGAAGCCGAGTTCTGACTGCAGGACGCCTGCCCTTCAAGACCGTCCCCACAGCCTGGAACGTGGTTTCCCCCACGATCGGCTCGAAGTCGCCCTTCGTGTCGATCTTCCAGCTCGGGATGACGACACGTCCTGCGTAGATGGGGTTCTCCAGGAGCTTCGAGATATCTTGCGCCGTGAGCGGACGCCCGTCTGCCTTGCGAAGGCCGAGGGCCGTGACGTGTGCGAGGACATCGACCTTGGAGTGCTCGCCGGTCGCCATCATCTCGAACCCTGCTCGGATGAACCCAGCCCTTGCCGGATCGTGGATCAGGCTGGGGCCGGAGCTGTCGGGTGGTGGGATCAGGAATCCGATGGGGTTCTTCCAGACCCACTGCCCTTTCGATGCACACGCGAACATGCCGTCCGTGGTGTTCGACGATCTGATCGAGTTGTCCAACTCGGCTTGCGCGGACGCCAGGGCCTCGTAGAACTGGCCGAGCGGCGTGTCGTCGAACTGCTCCGTGACGGAGCGCAGCCCGATGCCGACCTTTCTGAGCTGTTCCTTGACGACTTGGTGGTCGTGAGTGCTTCGTGCGAATCGGTTCGCCGCGTAGACAACCACGTATCCGATCTTGCCCCGGCTCTGCTTGCACGCCTTGAGCAACTCGTCGAACTTGGGGCGCTTCGAGCCCCGCTTCGCGTTGGCACCTTCCTCGACAAAGATGCGGACAACATCCCAGCCCATTCGTTCGCAGTATTCGATGCACCGGCGTTGCTGGGTTTCGAGGCTCGTCCCATCGACCTGTCTGCCAGTCGAAACGCGGCAGTAGATGTACGCGGTCATGGCGCGGACGATCGAGGGTCGTTTCATTGGTCTTCGCTCCGCGTTCTGGCGACGACGATCTCCGCGAGCACGTACAGTTGGTCTCGAAGGAACCCGAGATCGGCGTCGCTCAGGGTCGCGGTAGTCGCACCCCCGGCGCGTCGGCACTCCGCGAGCGAAACCGAGCCAGTGTCAGCGCGCTGCGGCCACGGGAGCGCCGAAAAAGTCTTGCGGCACTTATCCGTGATCGCCTCGAACCAGTCGTCGGGCAGGCTTCCCGCGTGACGCGAATGCCAGTGAGCCAGGAACCTCGTGAGGTAGGGGTGGGTTCTCCACTCGGGCAGTTCACCCCCGACATGCGCCACGGTGAGGTCGAACTCGAAGCGATCCCACCGGGCCATCCGAGACCGCTGGACGCGCAAGCCCTCGATGAGGGCGGGAGAGGGCTTCACCATGTCCCACCTCCACCCGACTTCGAACAGCCTTGCCGGTACGTGCGCGCTGTGTCCTCGCGCTCGATCGCACTCGCGTGACGCACGGTGCTCACTTCCCGGCCTCCTTGCGGAGCACGGGGGCTGAGAGTAGGTGAAGCTGGAGCAGAAGCTCCGTTGCAGAAAGTCCCAAGGCTTCTGCGTCAGACATGATTGCTGCTTTCTGCTCCGGGGAGATCCTCAAGCACATCGTGGTGGACTTGCAGGTGGGTATTGTCACGAATCGCGCGCCCCGCTTGACCTCGCGCGCGACAGCGGGGGGAAGGGAGGGCTTGGGCTTGGACTTGGGCTTGGGCTTCATCGGGGCGTTGCATCCTCGTGTATATACACAAGGTAGTGACGCCACGATCCTGAATCAAGCCCGAGTACGTGGACGGGTGATCCCGTTCGACTCGACAGCGAACCCACGGACGGGGTGCCTTCATGCCCAAGTCTGGTGGGTCCCGAGCTACGAACAGAACGCGCTTCCTCGCGCCGGGAAGCCGTCATGGAGCGGCCTGTGCTCCGCCTGCCTCCGATGTCACTCGTCCTCGGCAGCGGCGTCCCGAATCGCCTGCAAAACGTCGGGCGTCAGGCCCGTGGTCACCATCGCATCGGTCGACCGCCGCGCTTGCTCGAACAGGGACTCAGCTTCGCGGAACTCGGCGGAGCCAACGTCGGACGGGGTCACGACGCCCGCTCGATCTTCCGAGAAGTCCACGTAGAGACCGCGCTGCTTCATCGTGTCCAGGCGCGAGTCGGTCACCATGTCATCCCACGTACGCTGAAGCTGCTCGAAGTCCGCCTTGAGCCTCGCGCGATCGACCTGCATCGCGTCGACGCGCCGCTTCAGTTCGCGCAGTAGATCGCGCACGGCTTGCTCGCCAGCAGGCGTATCGGCCTCCACGTTGCTCGGAGCGGAGAGCCCCGAGAACGCCCCGAGAATCAGCTCGCGCATGTAGGGGAGGTCCACGTCGTGCGCGAGCATCTGTTTCTGCGGGTGGCGCGACAGGAGGACGCTCATCGAGGATGGAGCGTTCTTGCCGCCCAGCTTCTCTTTCAGTGCGCCGATCGCGAGCAAGCGGGCGTACTTCGCCTTGCCCATCTCCTCGCACGCCAAGATCATCAGGGCGGTCGCGCGCGGCCAGCGCCCCCGCTCGGCGAGGATTCGTGCGTCGTCAGCGATCGAGCACCCGTTCGCGGCGGCGGCTTCGGAGAACCGTAGGAGCACGGGAGGGGGCGGTAGTCGGGCTTGCGGCATGCTCGTCGCTCCTGGTCTAGCTGCCGTCGATGATGCGGGTTCGGGGACCCGAGCGCACCGAAGTCGTGAGCGTAGGCGGCCCAACGGCGGTACCGTGTGCCCGGCATGTCATCCAAGGCGATCGTGCCGCTCCCGATGAACCGCCACGACCCGTTGCAGCCGACGACCGAACGGGAACGGTTCGAGGGGTTCTTGCTGGAACTGGACGCGCTTCTGGCGCGGCCCGAGCAGGACGAGGACTCCTACCAGGAACTCCTTGAGAGGCACCCGATCGTCTTCCGGGTGCTCGGCTATCAAGCCTGGGTTTCCAAGCCCGCCCTGCTGACTGCGGAGCGAGCGTTCGAGCCCGACTTCCTGGTCCAGGGCGCGGATGGAATCTGGGAGGTGTTCGAGTTGAAGCGTCCCGACACCCAGATCGTCCGGCCCAAGGAGCCCAGGCAGCAGTTCTACGCCGAGTTCGACTCCTACATTTCCCAGTGTACCGAGTACGCCCGGTTCTTCCTGGATGCAGCGCATCGCGCGCAAGTGCGCGATCGCCATCGGATCGACGTGCAGGAGAGTGTGCCTTCTACCCTCGTAGCTGGGCGGAGCAACGCGGTCGACGTTCGGGTGGCCCACGAACTGCTCCACCGCCGGGAAGGACCGATCAAACTGCGGACGTTCGACGACCTCCGGCTTGCCGTGGTCAACGCCCGTGACTTGGCATGCGGGACGCGCGATCGGCTGTCCGGCCTCTCCATGCACATGGTGATTCGCTTCGGGGAGGTTTCGGGCGGCGCGAATCACATCGTGCGCGTGGTCGATCCGACGTCGCGCCGACAGGTCGGCATTAGCCTCGACTCGGACCACGTCCTTCGTCTCACGCTCCGTGGCGCGGACCGGCACGACTGCCTCGCGCAGGTGTCTGCCGAGAAGTGGGGTGGTGTCGGCTCGGACTGGCAGTACCTGTCGATCGACGTGGCTTCGATCGACGATCGCACCCTGGTCTCGATCGAACTGAACGGTAGGTGGTTCTGCGATCGCGTGCTGGACAGGGTCTCGTGGGAGTTCGATGAGTCTTCGGTGCTGGAGGTCGGCGCAGACGTCCGGTTCGACGGGAAGTGCAGCTTCGACTTGGCGGAAACCTGCATCCTGAAGGACACGACAGCACTGGACGAGCGGCTTCGGCTGCGTCGCTACTTCTTGAACCGGGCCGCGACGGTCGGCGATTACGTGGAGTTTCGTGGTGGCGCGTCGATGACGAGCAACCACGGGGGCGGAACGGAGCCGCATCCTCCTGAGCGCCGTGACCGTTCTCTGCGTGCGAACCCCGACTCGGCTGACAGGCCGATCTCCCGCAAGAGACCGCCGGGAGTGTGACAACCGCCTGCCAGGGAAGTTCTTCCCGCCAGCCGAAGTGGAAGGATCTTCCCACCCTGATGGGCACCGGACGCCCTCGGCTGTTACCAACCGGACGCTGGGTATCTGGATTCGCTCCGCCTGAGGCCGGATCGTGGGCGAGTGTGTGGTCATGGTCGCCATCGGCTACTGCAGGGTGAGCACGGAAGGACAGGCCGAGGACGGCGTGAGCCTCGACGCGCAGCGAGCGAAGCTCGAAGCCTGGGCGGCGCTGAACGACGAGCCCGAGCTGCTGGTGTTCGTCGACGCAGGTCTCTCCGGTAGTTCGATGGCCCAGAGGCCGGGGCTCAAGGACGCCCTCGATGCCGCGTGCAAGAAGAAGGCGGTCTTGGTCGTCTTCTCGCTCAGCCGCCTCGCACGGTCGACGAAGGACACGCTCGCGATCAGCGATCGGCTCTCGAAGGCAGGTGCCGAACTCGTCTCGCTCAGCGAGCGCATCGACACGACGAGCGCATCGGGGAAGATGATCTTCAGGTTGCTCGCGGTCCTAAATGAGTTCGAGCGCGATCAGGTGTCGGAGCGAACGATGAGCGCGATGGCGCACATGCGCAAGACCGGCCGCCGGATCTCACGGTTCGCTCCCTATGGCTGGGACTTCGACGCCGCAGGAGAGCTGCTCGTCGTCAACCGCGCCGAGCAGCGGGTGCTGCAGCGGATGCGAAAGTTCAGGAGCGAGGGGATGACGCTCCGGCAGATCGCCGCCGCGTTGAACGAACGCGGCGTGCCGACCAAACAGGGCGGCGAGGGGGGCTGGTCGCCGAAGGTCGTGCGAAGTCTCCTGCTCCGGCCGCCGAACAAGTGACAGCCTGTCACGTGAGGCGGGCGTGACGCGAGAACGGTGGGTCCGGGCGACCGCTATGGGAGGGGGCGACGGCTGATCCGCCTCGGCTGCCCGAGCGGCGCGGTAGTTCTGAAAGAACGGGTGAGGAACGCTGGGGGCAGGCCAGGAAGGGGTCCGGGAGTTCTTCTGCGATCTCGGAAGATACCCCCGCCCCGGAAGCCGTTTTCCACCGCTGGGACCGCGATCCAGAGCCCCTGGAAGCCACCTGCCCGCGTTGGAGCCTCCTCCCGGCAGGCTACCTGGGCTCGGCCCGGCAACGAGCGCCTAAGACGGCCCGGCAAGCCCTGGAGGCGAGCCCCGGACTGGAGCGGGACGAACGGGAGCCGGACGGGAGGCTCGACCGGGATCTCGATCGCCACTGTGCGTGACAGTCTGTGAGACTGCAGGCTGCATGGCGTCTCCAGAGCAGCCCTCCAGGGCCATCCCTCCCCGGCGACGTTGATCTGCGTGTGCTCGACTGGCAGCAAGAGCGCAGGGGCGTCACGCGGTTCTACGCCGACCACCTCGACCTCTTTGAACAGGAGTGCGCCGCTCCCTTGCCGTCGTGAACGTGGGTAATGCTAGGGGATCGGTCGAGGTGGTTCGGACCGAGTTCTAGAGTCCAACCTCGCGAACCGCCGACGAACGTGCCCCGGGGTCACCCTTTCAGCACCGTCTCCCAGAGTCGAAGGTGCGCAACGCCGTCGAGTCCGGCGACATCCTCGAAGAGCTGTGCCCCTTCAACGAGTTCCAGAAGGAGTTTGTCCTTCGGCGCGATCGCGGCCTGCACGTACTCGCGGCGCTTCCACTGGAGGTAGTGCTTGAGGCAACGCTGTGACGCCTCACGAGTGGGGAACTCGATTCGGACGATTCCCTGACGGCGGCGAACGCTCTTCGCGTTTCCTTCCCCGAACAGGGTGAATCTGCCGGGATCGCCGCCAAGTGTCGACTGACACTCAGAGCAGTTGCACACCGACTCGTGGAACACGTCAGCCGTCTCCAGCCAGCCTTTCTCGCGGAACATCCGCAACGCATCGCGATATCGGACGCGCGCGTGCAACTTGGGTACGTAGTAGCGAGCAATTGGGATTCCGCCTCCGACGGGGACGACGCTCCTGAACTCGCCGAACTCCGGCCCGTGTGCGACGCCGGACATCCCATTACCTCCTGCCGCTCCGGCGACGAGAACGGAGAAGTAGCCTCCGTGGATGTTGATGACCTCGCGGGATCTAGAGCGAAGCGCGTGTGCGAGCGCCATCAGGCCCGCCAACTCGGAACCGCCAGCACTCTGCTCATCCAGGTTGTCGACCCATAGCAGGAAGCCATCCGCTGACGTCGACGCGAACGCTTGCGCGACCTTCTCGCGTGCCACGCGATCAGTCACCACACCTTGGCTCACGACGACGGACCCGAACACACGCGGGCCATCAGGGGGGACCGCAGCCCGGGTAAGGCGTACAGAGTCAACGCACAGTGGAAGCCAATGATCGACGGTGGCCTCGGTTAGGAAGAAGTACGGCGCAACTACCGCGTACGGCTCCTGCGTCGCCTGATCTTCGAGGTACTTCGCCGCGTCCGTCTCTTTCATGTTCGCAGGCAGATACTCGCGCTGGAAGGCGACGCAGTTCTTCACGACGTCTGAGAGGGCTCCGCCAGCGAGATCCTTGGGGCGGAGGGGTCTCTTTCCGGCGAGCGAGAGGATCGGGTCTCCGTAGTGTTCGGCGAGCGATCGGATCGACGATTTTGTCTCACCCTCGCCGTCGGAAATCACACTGGGATCATGCTGGAACGCATGGGTCAGCGGGTCGATCAGGTACTTCCCCCCTGCGCGCTTCTCTTGAAGAAAAGCGGCCAGCCCACCGGGCGCATGCGCGACCATGTTCGCGTTCAGGATGACCCCGGCATATGTGCCCTGCTGCGGGTACTCGAAGAAGTCCTTCTGCGCGAACGTCCCGAAGAACATCCAGTGTTCAATCGACATGGCGGATGAGCCTCAGAGATTCGGACAACATGCGACGTTGCGGCTGCCACACGGAACGGTTGCGGGCGGGCGTGGTAATCCACCGGCATTCCCCATCGACCGGGGACACGAGCACCAGACCGTACCCGCTAGACTCGACTTCCCGAACTAGCTCGGCCGAAGGTCGCGCCCCAAGTAGCGCGATGCACACGAAGTCGGCCACCTGCTCGTGAGCGCGGCACTGTTCCAACGCGCGCCGCCAGTCCCGCATCTTCGCTTCGACGAAGGTGACCCATCGGCCGCGCGTCGCGACTAGGTCCGCGCTCTGGCCCATGTTCGGCACTTCATGCCGAACACGGTATCCGGTGCTCACGAGGAACTGGCTGAGCGCATGCACCAGCTCCTCCTCGCGCCGGATGTGTGTACTAGGTGACTTCTTCGTAGTCATCGAGAGTTCGTGCGGTGTGGAAGACGGCTCCAATGGAGGCGAACTGGAGGGCCAGCGAACAAAGCCCACCGGTAAGAACGTATGGACGGGCAGCCGGGATCAGCGCACTAGCGATCACACCCACCACCCCGAGGCAGGTCGTCGCGAACAGGATCGTGTGTCCAGCGCGGATTCTCCGATCAAATTCGCGAAGGCGGGCGAAGACGCCCACGACCCGGAACATCTCCGAGGTGTAGCCATCGATCTTGTCCGGCTCGGCGGTCTTTGGAGCAACGACGAAGCTCCGCAGTGGCTCGTCCGTTGCGCGTGCGAGGTCGCGGAGGACCTCAGCGTGGCGACCGGCGAGCCGCACGAGCAGGTCGCGCTTCTGCGCGCTCATGCGCGAACGAAAGTCGCGGATGGGTTCTAGGTACAGGTTGAGGTGCGGGGTCACGCCTCCCACGAGGATTGTGCCCGCCGCCGCTGAGACTGCTGCCCACACATCGTCCATGCAGACACCTACCCTCCCGAGCCGAGAACTTGATCCCGGATCTCCGAGTTGACGATCTCCTTCGGGTATCGCTCGTACACGTAACGCAGGATCGACCGCAATGACGCCGATACGACCCGCGCCTTGAACTCGCGAAGGAGGCGCTTCTGCTCATCGCTCAGCGATTGGTAGAGCTTGGACTTCGTGAACGCCGTGCCTTTCTCCGTCAGCCTGAATTGCTGCTCCTCGTACTCCGTGAAGGCCGAGTCAGCCGAGTCGGGGGCAGAGGAACGCAGCCACTCCTCCCACTCCGCTGCAGACTCCGGCAGCGTCTCTTCCTCTGTGCCCTCTTCCTCGATGAACCCGTGAAGTTGGAAGAAGTTCAGGTCGTCGTATATCTGCCGCGAGAATGGCCCAAAGTTCCACGGGAAGAACTCGTAGAAGTTCTCAGCCGAGATGGCCGTCCCGCGCCGGAAGTGCGGAAGCACTTCTTCCTTGAAGAGGAAGAGCGCCTTGGTGAGCCGGGTGCGTCCTGAGATCGGCTCGTTGGGAACCTCGCCCACGCCGGGCGAGTACAGTAGGAGGAGCAGGATGTCGCGACGGTTATTGATTTGCATGGGGTCGGCTCCTTGGCGAGCTGCAGTCCTGCACGTTCCTGGTGGCGTTCGCTGAACGGGAATCAGGCGTCGCGTGGCGTTCCAGCAGGCCGTGAATATCGTCCGGGCTGAGCGCGACGTCGGCGGTCCACTTGCCAAATCCACCGTGCCCGTTCACCGCGCGCACCCACTCGGCGAGGAAGCGGCGCTTGGTCCGGTTCTCGTCGGAGTCCTGCCCCTTCGTCTCCAGCACAAGGGTCAGACCGTTCGTGAGGCGGATGAGGTAGTCCGGCCGGAACCGTTTGCGAATCCCCCTGAACACGTACCAGACCTCGAACCCGAGGTGGTCGTTCTTCGCCCACGCGACCACGTGCTCGGAGCGGTCGAGATGGAATGCATCGCTCGCCTCCCAGGTGGAGTCGTAGACGCAGACGTTGATGTGGCTTCGCGTTGTCCGCTCGCACGGCTTGCCCGTGAACCAGGACGGCATGTCTGCGGTTCCTCGTACAGGGCGCTCGCTGTCGAACACTGGAACCAGCACGGGCGTACCATCACGCTGAAGGACATTCTGCTCGCGTATCGCCATCCACAGGTGCTGCACGATCTGCTGCATCGTAAGTGTCAGCAAGACGCGACGACGGAGTTCGTCGCGGTTGAACAGCGGCGGGTCGATCCTCAGTCGATCAGACGCAAGGAACCGCTCGACGAGGCGCACAAGCTGGGCTAGCAGCGACTCCTTACTGCCCTTCCAGTCCGCCTGCATCTGGTCGTAGATGTCGCGCGCGGACTCGAAGGCGATCTTCTGAAACCTCATCCGCCGCGCGAGATCCTCGATCGCGATCTCAGAGATGCGTGACACGTCGGGCTTGCCGCTCACGGAGGGAGCGAGCTGTGCGAGTGTCGCGACCTTCGATGCCTGGATCTCCAGTGGCGCAACCCTGGCGAGGTCGACGTCAAGCGTGTGCCGCAACACCGGCTCGATCTTGACGATGTTGGGCCAAGTGATCGCGAACTCCGCCTCCCGCTCGGGGATCGCGCGAACCTCCGTCTTGGGGGGAGGCGGTGGAGGAGGCGGCCCGTCCTCGCTCTCGTGCGGGAGGAACGTGAACGGCACACCGAAGACGTTCACGTACTCCGCGTCGAGCAGCCCAGTGTCCTTGTTCAGTTCGTAGGACGTGCGTCGCAGCCCGCGTCCCACGAACTGCTCGCAGAGGAGCTGACTCGTGAATGCGCGAAGACCGAGGATGTGCGTCACGGTGCGTGCATCCCACCCCTCGGACAGCATGTCGACCGAGATGACGTTCTGAATCTGCTCACCCGGCTCGCCGACTTGTCCGACGGTAGCCACGCGACGTCGCAGCATCTCCGCCTGCTGAACCTTGGTTAGCTTCACTACGCGGGGCTCGTCTCCATCCTCTTCGTCGTCTTGCGCTTCCGCGATCACGACGGGTTCGTCGCGCTGCTCGGCCTTGTCCAAGACCTTGCTGTCGATGTGCAGCGTGCGATCAGGCGCGCACAACTCCTCGATGCGGATCTTTCCGTGATCAAAGGCGTACTTGATGCGCGCGGCGGTCTCCGTCAGGTTGGCGGACGTGATCATCACCGGCGGAACGCGGTGTCCAGCCTCCGACCATCGCTTGCGCGTTTCGAGCCAGTCCTTGCCGAGCAGGTAGTACGCATTGAGGACGAGGTCGGGGAGTGGCTCGTGTTCCTCAGCCTTCCGGTTCAGGTCGTCCTTGACCTCGGGGTCGGCGTAGATGTGGTAGAGCCGCGAGCGGTACTGCTTCGCGTCCGGCACGCTGTCATCGCGAACCACGACACGCGGCGTCTTCACCAGCCCCGCCTCGATCGCATCGTTGAGGCCGAAGTCGCTCACGATCCAATCGAACAGCGACTCCTCGTTGCTGCGCTTGCCGGAGGGCGCGAACGGCGTCGCGGAAAAGTCGAAGCAACGCAAGATGCCTCGGACCTTGTGGATGCGATCCAGGCCGCCTACCCACTTCGTCGCATCCTGCGCCGCCGCCTTGTCTGCCCCCGCGAGCTTGGCCCCCACAGGAACGCGCCACGCATGGTGGCCCTCGTCGTTGATAACGACGAGGTTGTGCGCGTTCGCCATGTCACCGAGCACGGTGCGCACGTAGGCTTCGTCGCTCTTCGCTCCACGTTTGTCGACGGTCTTCTTCTTCGCGATCTGCGCGTCGGTGTCCCAGTCGAGCCGGTGCCAGTTCTGAATGAGCACCCTGGCAAGGCGCAGCTTTTCGAGGAGGGCATCGGGCACGACACCGAAGGCCGCGTAGTAGTTCGCGGGGTGGTCCGGCTGCAGGACCTGCAGGCGACTCTTGACCGTGAGTCCTGGTGCGATGATGAGGACGTTCTTGCTGTAGCTGCTGTCCTTCGCGTTGGCGACCTTGTTGAGCGCCTGCCACGCGATGAGCATCGCCATGAGTAGGGTCTTGCCCCCTCCGGTGAACATCTTGGTACACCATCGCGGGAACGGACCGCCGTCGCCAGGAACGACGATCCCCTGACGCTCTGCTGCGGACGCCTCGGTCAGCCAGATGATCGTCTCGATCGCCTCTAGCTGGCAGAAGAAGAAGGGGAACTGCCGAGCTTCCTTGTCGTGCCAGTGCAGGAGAAGGCGGCGCGTCGTCCCGGTGACACCTGGCCACTCGGCTTCACGCCATGCTTTGATCCGGGGGCGGATTGCGTTGACGAGGGGCAGTTCGTGGAACACGCCGGGATCGTCAAAGCTCTGGGAGCCGGGTGTCGCAACGACGTAGCCAGCCGGACGGCGTTCACCCTCAACGAGCACGAACTCGCGCGTCTCACGCTCGTACCGCCAGAAGCGCGACGGTTCCTCGAACGGGCCGTTGATGATGAGGGTGTCCGGCTTCTTGGAGCGCCGCGCCTCGGTCGTCGTCATCCCCTCAGCACCTCGTCGAGCTGCCGAACCACGAGGCTCTCGATGCCGCGATCGTCGACGACCTTCACCGCGATGCGCTTCCACTTGCCCGCCTCGAAAGGAAGGCTCTTCGCGCCCCGATACGCTTCGATCCGCTGCGGGTCGATCTCAGCCCGGAGGGTCTTCGCGAGGTCCGCCCATCCAGCATCGTCGGCGGCCATCGGGAAGAACACCTGACGTGGATAAAGGCTTCGCCCGTCGTAGTCGCTGTCGAGCATCCACGCAGCGATCCGCTCAGGGCCACCCGAGCGCACGACACCCTCCTTGAGGTCGAAGTAGTCGAAGCCCGTAACTTCGACCTCGATTTTGCCCTTGTCCGGCCCCTTCTTGACCAGCCGCACGTGAACGTCGGGCTGGCCGACGAGCCAGAAGCTCTCGTTCGTCGCGCGCTTCTTCTTGAGGTCCGCCGTGGCGAGATCGTCGTTCATCTCCGCGCGGAGGAACTGCATCCCGGCCTTGGTTGGGTCCATCTGGTCGATGTCCTTCGCGGCCTCGGGGTCGTAGCTGAACGCGGCGAAGAGGAGGATCGCGGGCTTCGGCCGAAGGCTGCGCGCCTCCTCCCAGGCAAGCTCGACTTGGCGCTGCTCCATCGGCGCGTGTTCGGGGCCGAAGCAGATGACTGCGCGTTGGCCTGCGAGTGCGGCGTTGTCCGGCGCGGTGCCGACCTCGGCCTCGGCGTGAAGATGCGTCGCCCCGGCGAGCGGCTCCACCCTGGTGAAACGGAGAATCTGCCCGCCCTTGCCTCGCGCGCCCGTCTTGAACAGCTCGCCGCGCCATTCAGCCTGCCGCAGGGTTTCGCCGGAGCGGGCGACGGATGCGTCTGAGTGCGGCTCCGGTTCGACTTCGCCAATCGGGATCACCACGGGCGCAGGAACAGCTTCCACGGTGAACGGGCCGGTCACGCGCGCCTTGGTCTTGTCCGGCTCCGGCTGGTCGTAGAGCGGTTCCGGCGGGGCGTACTTCGCGATCACAGCGGCGATGTCGTCAGGCGACATTCCTGCCCGAAGCTCCGGGTTATTCGCGATGCTCTCCAGCGTGATGTGAGGGACGGTCTCGTACCGGAAACCGCCCGCAACGCCCTGATTCGGGTGTTCAAGCTCGTAGTAGTCGAAGATCGCCGTCATCAGGCGCTGACGCGCGAGTGTGATCGCAATCCGCGATGTATCGCATGTGATCCATCGACGCCCCCACATCTCCGCTGCGTACGCGGTCGTTCCCGAGCCGCAAGTCGGATCAAAAACAAGATCGCCGGGATCGGTGCAGAGGGTGATGCACCGGCCGATCACCTTGGAGTTGGTCTGGACGGCGTAGATTTTGTCTTCGGTGAAGTTGCCGGTGATGGTGTCCGTCCAGATGTTCCCCCGCTCAGTGAACGGAAAATCGGAGGCGAAGCGGCGATAGCGCAGGCTGTCCTTTGCAACGTGGAGACGACCCGCCCACGCCAATCGATCGAGCCCTGCCGGGTAGTTCGGCTTCCAGTGAGACTGCGCGCCGGGGGAGTAAGTCTTGCCCTCGTACTTGTACGGCTGCGGTTCCGATGCCGCTCCCTGGGACTGAAGGTCACCTGGGTTGTACAGCGCCGCCCCTTCAGGCAGGTCGACTTCGCCGCGCTTCTCTGCCGCCGACACTCCCCGGTAGCTCCCGTCAGGAAGGAGAAGCCAGCGCGCATTGCCCTCACCGAGAACGGTCGGTTGCGCCTCGAAGAGCTTGCGCACCTTCAGCTTCGGCTTGTCGCGCGCATACCACAGCAGGAAGTCGCCCAGCGTCGCGATCGTCTTGGTCTTGAAGCCCGACGTGGTCTGGAACGTGATCTGAGAGACGAAGTTCTCCGCGCCAAACACCTCATCAAGCAGGTGGCGAACGCGATGGACGTTCTCGTCGTTGATCTGCACGAAACACGAACCGCTCTCGTGCAGCAGGTCTTTCGCGAGCAGGAGGCGGTCGCGGAGGTAGCTGAGGTAGGAGTGGATTCCCAACTCCCATGTATCGCGGAACGCCTTGAGCATCTCGGGCTCGCGCGTGAGGTCCTGATCCTTCCCATCCTTCACGTCGCTGCGCTTGACGAAGGGCTGGAAATTCGATCCGTACCGGATGCCGTACGGCGGGTCGATGTAGACCATCTGGACCTTGCCGCCCATGCCCTCCTTCTCCAGGAGGGAGTTCATCACGAGAAGCGCGTCGCCAGCGATCAGGCGGTTCGACCAGCCGTGTGCGTGCTTGTAGAAGTCGAGAGCCTCTCGCAAAGGCGGATTCTCGGTCGGCTGCTCGAACAGGCCGAGCTGCTCGTGGTGCCCGTTGCCGTTCTGCGCCTTGACGGCCTCGATGATCCGCTTCGGGTCGATGCGCTCGTGAACGTGCAGGGACACGGTGTCGACGGGAAAGCTCGTCCGCTCCGCCTTCCCGGCCCACGCGAGGTACGGCTCACGACGCCGCTTCAGCTCCTGCAGGATCAGACGCGCGCGCTCGATGTCCTTCGCCGCGAGAGCCTCATCCAGTAGACGTTCGATCTCCGCGCCCTGCGAGTCGAACTGCAGGGCGGGGTCGATGTGCGGGTCGTAGGCGTACGTCTTCTTGCTCGACACGGGCGGGTCGGTCTCCGGCGTGACGAGCCCGACCGGCGGGTTGTTGGGCCGCTTCTTGTCGCCGTGCTCGTACGTCTTGATTGACCGCTTCGCCATGAGGTGGGTTGCTTCCTACTGCTGTTGTGGAGTACGGGAGCGGGCGATGCCGTTCACGAGACCGCCGAAACGCGCTCCTCGGTGAGCGGCGTTCGCGACAGATTGCCCGGTTCGCGTGTCGGGGATGCACTCGTCACAGCGCGCGCCGGGTGCGGCGTGGCGGACCCCTGCACGTGTTGAAGGCGCGTGGGGTTGCACGTCAAGCCCTTCGCTGGTTACGGCCAGCCAGCTTCGTGCGCTCACGCTTGAGGGGGCTCCTGCCAACCTCGCGGAGCACGGCCTTCAGATCGGGCAAGCGGAACAGCCGGTAGCCGTTCTGCGGAACGCGGTGCGCGCGGATCTTGCCCTGCTGCTCCCAGTTCCGCAGCGTGCCGGGGCTCACGCCCAGGTACTCGGCGGCCTCCGAGATGCGGAGGTAGTCACGAATCTTGTCCATCGGTGGGGCCTCAGCGAGCAACCTTGCAGACTCTTCCAAACCCTACAGGTCGCATGCGGCCGGTTCAACCGAACCGGAGCCAGGATCGGGGGATCCGGGCGGCAGGATCGGCCAACGCGGTGGAGATTCCCCGATCCGAAGGGCGCGGCGATTTTTCTGGAGCCGCACCCCCTCCCGAGTGTGTTCATCCCCTCGGTCGCCCGACGCCGGGATGCGTAGCCCGGCGGAGCAGGCGAACGTCGCAGCTACTCCATCCCGCACCTGAGCCTGCGTAGGACCGCCACGCCGCCTGACCTGCAGACGTCCGCCTCTCGGCCCCAAGGCGTCGTCACGCACTTGGGACACCCGCGACTCGTCGGGTCCGTCTGGCAGTGTGGGCACTCCTCCAAGATCCTGAGGGCTCCATCGAGCAGGTGCTTTGCTTGCAGGAACGCCTGCTGGGTCAAGCCGTTTCCACCAGCGGCGTTATCAGCCAAGAAGAATCGGAACGAGCAGCCCACGGGATCGTCTTCGACGTAGGTGCCGATGTCGTCCGGGTCGGTTGAGCAGAGCAACGCTGCGGCGATGCGGAGGCTCTGACACGCGGTTCTCACCGAAGGCTGCCGATCCTCTTCCGCGATCTCGTCCAGCCATCCAACCGGCGCGGCGAACCAAAGACCCTGCGTATCCAATTCGCGTTCCGGCGGCGCGGCTGGGCCGAGATGCTGATACTTCGGTTCCTCGTTCCCGCCGGTGGGGATGCGGTAGTAGCCGTCGACGTGGACGTTGAAGCGGACGGGGCCTCGGGCGAGCGTCGCGTCGCCAGCGAGTCGAACTTCATCCTCGGTGTCCTGCGCTGAGCATTCGGTCGTAACCACTGACGCTGTGGTGTAGTCGAGACGGTCGATTCGGCGGGCCGTCGCCTCGGCGGCCTTCTCGTTCCAGTTGATCGAGAGGCGGGTCACCTCGAATGCCTGATCTTGGATCTGAAAGCGCGCGTACTTGTGGAAGCGTTGAACAGCCCGAAGGACGTCAGGGCGCGCGACCTCTTCGCCTGCCTCGTCGCGAACGACGCACTCAAACCCGAGCGAACGGATGTTCACGTCGCGCGCGCGCTCACCCTTATTCCCGAGGCGAAGAACGTCGCGCCCATCCTCCTTGCGACCGGAAGCCAACTCCTCGATTAACGGAAGAACGCCTTCGCCCCAGAAGCGAACCTCGCGTTTCGGATCGAGGGGCAGCTCTTCGTCAGCGCACCACAAGTGGTTCAAGACCGTCTCGCGGTGGTCGGGGTTGAGAAACACGACCTCCGAGGGCGCGTCGAGCAGCTCCGGTGGCCTCCGGACGAAGTGCTGATCCAGCGGGGACTCGTCGGCGAGAAAGAGCACGAGACTCTCGCCACGCCGTCCGACGCGCCCGGCCTGTTGGAAGAACGCGGCCTTGCTGCCGGGGAACTTGCTCACGATGCAGACTGACAGATCGCCGATGTCGATCCCGAGCTGCAGCGCCGTCGTTGAGATCACGCCCAGCGTAGCGCCGCTCCTGAGGTCGGCTGTGACCTTGGCCTTCTCGTTCGGGGGGATCTCGCGCTTGTACTCGCGAACTGTGTTCGGCCCGACATCCTTCTTGATGCGCTTCAGCTCGCCGGTCACGTAGCGGAATACCTGATCGACTTCCGGGATCGAGCGCATGAACGCGATCGTGCGGGCGTGCTCCCCTGCCACGCACGCGAGCATCAGATCCTTCGCGACGGTCGCCATCGCCGCGTCGGCTCGACCGAGGTCGAGTACGACGCGCCGCTGACGATGCACCGGAGCGCCACTTGCGCTCGCTGGGACGAGCGTCGCGTCCGCCCGACCCGTCAAGGAGCGGAATAGCTCCTTCGGGTTCCCGATGCTCGCCGAACACGCGATGAGCTGCGGCCGCTGGCCGTAGTGCTCAGCGAGACGCAAGACCCTGCGCAACACATTGGCGAAGTGCGATCCGAACATGCCCTTGTAGACGTGCATCTCGTCCAGCACCACGTACCGCAGGTTTGCGAACAGATGCGCCCAGGCCCCCGCGTGGTGCGGCAGCATGCCGTAGTGGAGCATGTCGGGATTCGTGATTACGACCTGGGGATGCAGCGATCGAATCTGCTTCCGCAGGTCGTTGTCCCTGATCGTTCCGTCGTACCGGGCGACGCTCACCCGAACGCCGCCGAAGTTCAGCGAGCGAACGTACTGCGCGAGCGACCCGTTCTGAGCCCCACGGACGGCGGGATCTCCGCTGAACTTCTCCACTGCCTGGAGCTGATCTTCGACCAGGGCATTTAGCGGTGCGAGATACAGTGCCGTTGCCTTGGACGTGCTGAGCATCCCGTTCAGAACGGGCACCCAGTAGCAAAGGCTCTTCCCGCTCGCCGTGGCGGTTTCCACGACGACGTCTGCTCCCCCGAGTGCCGCGCCGATCGCGTCAGCTTGGTGCGACCAGCAGTTCCCGCCACCGAGTACACGCTCGTGAAGCGCCGTGGCTAGCGAGGCCACAAGGCGGCGATCCGTACGTAGGCGGTCGTCGACACGCGCAGGCTGCGAACCGCGCTCCCTGCTAGCGACCGCAAGGCCACCGAACTGGGGGGTCAGCCGCTCCCAGGCCGCGTCTGCGTCGAATCCGTCCGCAACGAGGCCGACATGCGGTGCGTCGGCGAGCCGGGCTTCGGCGACGTCCTGGGCGTCGTAGTCCGGCAACGGCAGGTCGACACCCGACGCCAGACAAAGCTGGCAGTACAGCCCCGGATCGAGGCGACGGCTCTCGCGAACCCAACCTCCGGGCGTGAGCGTGCCGTCCTGATGGCTCCCCTCGATAGGTCGCCCCGCGAGCTTGTCGTCGTCACGACTGACCTGCCACAGCCGCTGAAACGACTGTCGGTGGGTGCGACAACGGAAGTGGATCGGCATCAGGCTGCCTCCTGAGATGATGTCGAGATGCGAGTCGAGTGGGCTCGCCGCAGCCGCGCTGTAGGCATGGCCTGACGCGGAGCGGCGCGGTGTGGTGAGCTGGCGTGCGGCCCATGACACGGCGTTTGTCAGGACGGGCGAGAGGGAGTTCCTGGCCCGGCAAGGGAAGCCGAGCGGCCGGAGTCTCTCTCCTGCGATCCGATGCCGGGGAAGCCGACGACCATCGAAGAGTACCAAGTCCCGGCGGTCCACCCCGACGGTCTCGCCGCCGGAAGGCGTCGTTGCGTTCTCCTGAGCCTGTTCGCGGCCAGGTGGAGCGCAGGATGGACCCTGCGCTCGAATTCCGGAGGGTGTCGCTGGCTATCTCGGCCGTGTCGCCGATGGTGTCGGGTGAAGGAGATCGCATATGTGGTTGATGCTGAGCCGGACAGGGTTTCTGAGCGTGGTCGTGCCCCGTGACCAGAAGACGGGGGAAATCGAGGGCGACCGGCTGATGGTCCGAGCCCGTAAGCGCGAGCACCTCGAACTGCTCCGCAGCCAGCACTCCGCGCTCGCGGAGGTGCGCATTCTCAGGTCCGATGGCGCGGACTATCGGTGGCGGATCTTGGTGCCGCGTAGCGTGTTCGCCGAGGTCATGCGCGAGATCGTCGAACGGCTGGCCGTGACGAACGTCAAGGCCGATGCGCACGCCCACGAGGCCGAGACGGGCCGGGAGTTCGTGCGGGCCATGCACGATATCCACGCGCGCCTTGCGCGGCTGCAGGATGCGCCGGGCGAGTGACGGCCCGACGGCACGGGATACCAGGCGACACCTGACGTTTTGTCTCCGGAGCAGGGCTAGCTCTTGAGGTTCAAGCGGCTGCGCGCTTGGCGCTGGGCTCGAACGTCTGGCCGCAGCGCAGGCAGAGCCACTGACGCTCCCAGGCCGCGTACAGGCCCGGCCACTGATCGCGGTTTCGGCGGAAGCTCAGAACGGTGAGGGCTGCGCCGAGAGCCTGCACGAGCAGGAACGTGCCCACCAGGACGTAGCCGGGCACGTCGTTCGCCTTCGTGCTCGTGGCGACCAGAACGAGCCCCGCCGCGAACCACGCGACGAGCCCGAGCACGACGCCCACGACCGGAGTGAGGAAGGCGATCTTCAGCGTGGGGGTCCGCACCGGAGGTGCGACCTGCTGGGCGAGCTGGGTCTGCTGCACGCCCGTCGTGTTCGAGCTGCCGACCACGGGCACGGGCCCGCCCTTCGTCAGACCGACGGCCATGCCGGTGGACTTGGATTCAACGACCGACGTGCCGGACGAGTAGACGACGGACGCGCGCTGCGTCTGGTCGCTGCCGCAGCTCGTGCAGCAGAATGTGGTCGACGCGCGGGAAGCGGAAGGCTGGGTAGGCGTTGCCTGGGCGAGCATGGTGGGCACCTCGTGATGAAGTGTGGGGCGGTGCGTGGACGGATCAGAAGTTCCCGAGCGTCCACTTCGCCCCGGCGACGAGCTGGGTGAGACCTTGCACGCGCGAGGGCGTGAGGTCGGGACGGCGCGGGCAGGAGGTGACCTGCACGACGTCGGCCTTGTTGTCGCCGCGATCTCGCAGGAGCGCGATCGAGCTGACCCTCGGCGCGACGTTGTACGGAAGCGCCTTGTCGAACCACACGGCCTCGGCGACGAGGTGCTTCCCGTCCTCCGACCGCGCGAGCACCGTGCAGTGCTCGACGGACGGCGTAGCGCCTCCCGCGTAGACCGGGAGCATCGACCGGAACTCGGTCAACGCCGCGTCCTGCCACTTCGCCTCGTTCTCCTGGAGCTTCGCCTCGATGCGCGCCCAGCGATCATCCTGGCTTGTCGTCGACGGTTGAGGCTTCGAGTTTCCCGAGCTGCTGAGCCCGATCTTCTTCGCGCCCCAACCGAGGGCGACGATGCCGACAGAGCCGAGGATCGCGAGCGCGGCGAGGCCGACGAAGAAGTGGACGACCTTCTTGCCGAACGGCTGGTTCGGGATGGGGGGCGGAAGTTGACTGGCCACGCGGGAAGCCTCGACGCGGGTAGCTCGGACCGGGAGCACGATGTCGCGCCCCACGGTGGCCGCGACCCTGTACCTCGCTGGTACAGGCAGACCGACCATCTAGCGTCGTCGGCCCGTCTGGGGGTCGTTCTTGAGCTGAACTCCGCCGGGCGCAGAGGCGACCCCGGTGCCCAGACTCTCCATCCACGACGCGAAGTATCGCCGACTCCTTGCCCGGTTGCGGGAGGCGCGCGAGGCGGCTGGCTTGGACCAGATCGAGGTCTCTCGGCGGCTGCGCAAGCCGCCGAACTACTGCAACCGCGTCGAGTCGGGCGAGCGAAGGCTGCAGGTGCTCGACCTCGGGGATCTGGCGCGGCTCTACAACCGGCCGCTGCGGTTCTTCCTTCCCGACACCCCGTCCGAGTCGGGTAGCTGAACGGGCGGCACGGCTTCGAGCCCTGACATCTCGATGTGCTTCGTCCCGGCCTCGACCCTCACCCGCAGCTCGAAGGGAGGCTGTGATTCACTGTCCGCTCCCCGCGCACGAAGCTCGTCGTGCGCGCGGGCGATCTCCCGCTCGTGTTCCTAGCTCCCCCCGTCGGCGGAGGCGCTGCAACAGGCAGATGACACGCCCGCGAGGTGACACGGGCTCGCGACCTAGTCGAACGAGACCTCGCCCCCGAGCTGCGATGCGATCGCGTCCCGGAATGCCCGACCGGCCGTGAATGCGCGCTCGGAGCAGCGGTGCTCGGGACCACCGAGGGCGTGATTCCGCATGTGTCGGACGTATCGGCGACGGCCGGTCTCGCTCGGCGGAGCGCCGTAGCGGACCTGCTCGCGGAAGCCGCGCGCCGCGCTGAAGCGGATGACCGTGGAGGTGACCTTCGTGTCCGTTCCGCGAGCGCGGACCGTGCGAGTGACGGGGAAGATCGCGCCGAACCCAGGCAGCGTGACGGCCCGGCCCTTCGAGACCTCGTCCGCGATGGCCTCCAGACCGTGACTGATGATCGTCGCGACGTGCTGTGGGCTCAGGCCGGTGCGAGCGCCGACGTCCTGCACGATCCGACGTAGTGGATCGGCGCTTCCGGCATCAGGGAGGAAGGGGATGTTCATGCGGTGGGGCTCCGAGTCGTCATTCTATCCGCGCGCTAGTCGCGTGGAAGGCAACCCGAGTAGCTGCGAACGCCACGCAGGGACATGACAAGCTGTCACTCATCGCGCTCGATTGACGTCTGAATGCGCCTCGAAACCGCCAGCGCCTTTTCGCGTCTCACGTCGGCGCGCGATCTCAACGGCCACACGCCCGCCCGTTGTCGCATTTGTTCGCGCATTCGCTGTTGGCGTGCGGGCCAGTCGGGAATGGGACGGAGCTTCTGCACGGCGGGGCGTTCTGCGAGAGGACGCGCGGTCGGTGCGGCGCTCAGAGACTTGGGCACGAGCCTGCGCCTACTCGGAGGCGTGCTCTTCGTCGCAGGTGCTTTTACCGCGCCGACGATCAAGGGGCTGCGTCTCGACCGTGGCTCGGCGACCTTAGACCCGTTCAGCATCCGTAGCACCTCCAGCGTCCTCTGGTTGACCGGAATGTTCGCGGTCTGCCCGCCGTCGTGACGCGCTCGGTCCTCGCGCCGTCGTTGCTCGTGCCACAACGTGATCGGGCTGAACCGACGCTTGCACCACGCCTGACGGAGCAGGTCGAGATCGCGCAGCTCCAGCGAGATCGCAGTCACGTCCTTACGCAGTTCTCGCAGCACCTCGGGGGAGAGCATCGCCTCGGCGACCGCCCATTCGTCTGGGTGCAGGGCCAGGAGCTTTCGCTGCGCGTACTTGCCGAAAGACTTGTAGGCGCGGTGATCGAGGGGCGCGACGTTCGAGCCATTGAGCCCGGCCACGGCACGAGCGAGGAAGCGGTGCGCGAGGTTGTTGTCGACCCGCAGGCGGACGTTTCCAAGGTCGCGGGCTTCGCGGGAAAGGGAGTAGGGCAGCCCACCGCCGTCGACCTCCAGCAGAGCGGCGTACCGCCCGACCGCGCGGGGCGTCTTCAGGCGGATCTCGATGCGGAGGCGACGGCCAGCATTCGGTCGAAACGACTGATGCTCCAGGCTCGAACGGAGCTTGCCGCGTGGTGGCCGAACGCTTGGGTCATACACGACGACGTCGTAGTCGGTGCCGTACCAACCGATCCCAGCGCCGTCGAACACGGTCGACCGACTCGTGCGTGCGAGGAAGGGCTTGGACTTCCGCAGCGCCTCGTTCACTTCGTCGATCGACCCGTCCAGGTTGACGGCGAAGTCCTGGCGGTGGATCGACCACGGTTCATCCGCGCGGCTGGCGCGGGCGCGAGCGGTGGACCACGGGAGCAGCTCGGTCGTGCTGGCGTCGACCGCTCGACGAAGGTCCAACTCGGACATCAGGTGCTGCTCATCGCTGTAGAGGCCGAGCACGCGCGGACTGCTGAACTCCACGAATGCACAGTTCTCGAAGCTCATGATTCGGAGTCCGTCGCGCTTGCGGTAGAGGAAGGTCTGGCTGCCGAGTTGCTTCACGAAGACGTTGGAGCTGGCGACCTCTCGCGCGCTCGACTTCTTGCTCGTGAACTCGCCGGTCTTCAGCAGGCGGCGGATGTCGTGCTGACACACGGGGCCGTGGAGCTTGACCTTGAGGGTATCGACTAGGCCGATCCTCGTGAGCGGGATGTCGGGCAGGGCGGGACCACCTGCGCGCGGGAGAATTCTCCCGCTTGGCAGGGCGAGGCTCATCCATGTCGGTTCGACGTGGACAGTGGGGGGTCGGTAGAGTGAGATGGACACGTCGCCTCCTGGTAGTAGCAGGTGGTTGGCCGTGCGCTCCCGTGCCGAGAGCGCGCGTGGCACATGCGAGGCCGGGGCGGTTGCTGTCCGCTCCGGTCTCGCTCAGTTTCGGTGACCGACTGTGACGGCTTCCGTGGGAGAGCGCGCCGTTCACGACGCGACTCCGCACTTGGGCGACCCTGCGGGCCGTCCCTTGTTCTGGGGCTTTGGGGCGTTGAGGTAGGCACGCCGACACGTCTCGGCCAACGCCACCCACCTGGGGCTTGGCGGTGGCGTGATCCGCTCGACAGCCGGGGCGCTGTGCGGTGGTGATCGCGCCACGCGACGGGCGTGCATGAGCGGTTCGCGGGACTCGGCGGACAGCATGGGACCGGGTCACGGGGACGACCCTCCAAGCGGTGCGCGCCTCCTGCGCTTCTTGGCGGCGCGCACGACCGTGAGGCGCGCATCGCAGCGTAGGCGGGGGCTGGAAGGGACCTCTGACGGCTCCCCACCCCGCGCCACGGCGTCCAAACCCAGAAGCCACTCCCGGATCTGGTTCCAACTCGGGATACTTTGGGTCACCATCCAACGCGGGGAGCCGTGCGCACGGCTTCCCGCGTCCTTTTCCCGCTTGGCGGTCTCGACCGGTCGCGTTTCGATGGACCTCTCACGAGGTTCCTTTTCCGAGGGTCCCGCCCCGAGGTCACCCCGAGGATTCCCCCGAGTATTCCCCCGGGGATTCCCCCCATGGAACTCATCGCGTGGCTCGCTTTCGTGCTGGCCTTCTGCGTGTTGCCCCCGATGCTCTTCGCGCTGCAGCGCATCGCGCAGGCCGCGGAGCGCATCGCCGCCGCGCTCGAAGCGGGTCGGCAGACGCCGCACGGACGCTCGGTCGTTTAGCGCTTGCCCGAACGCGGGTGCGCCTTTTCGTAGACCTCGCGCAGTCGCTCGATCGAGACGTGCGTGTAGATCTGCGTCGTCACGAGGTGGGCGTGGCCGAGCAGCTCTTGGACCTCGCGCAGATCCGCGCCGCGGTCGAGCAGGTGGGTCGCAAAGCTGTGCCGCAGCGTGTGCGGCGTCGCCCGGCGCGCGATGCCGGCGCGCGAGAGTTCCGCCGCGACGATGCGCTGCAACGATCGGGTCGTGAGCCGCGTGCCGCGGTCGGAGAGGAACACGGCGGCTCCGGCGCTCGCGCGGGGTTTCGGTCGGTCGGGATCGGCCAAGTACGCTTCGAGCGCCGCACGGGCGGGTCGACCGAGCGCGACGAGTCGCTCCTTGCGGCCTTTGCCTCGCACGCGCGCGATGCCGCGCGCGAGCTCGACGTCGTGCCGCTCGAGCCCGACCGTCTCCGCCGCGCGCGTGCCGGCCGAGTACATCGTCTCGAGCAGTGCGCGGTTGCGTCGGCCGAGCGGCGTGGTCGGATCCGGCGCGGCGAGCAGACGCTCGACTTCCGCGAGCTCGAGGCAACCGGGCAGGCGCCTTGCGCTGCGCGCCTGACGCAGACCTGCGGCCGGTTGGTGCGCGAGTCGGCCCTGGTCGACGAGCCACTTGAGGAACGAGCGCACGGCGGAGAGCTTGCGTTGCACGCTGGTCCGCGCGAGCTTGCGTTCGTCGAGCGTGACGAGGTACGCGCGCAGCGCCCGCGGCGTGATCTCGTTCGGTTCGTCGACGCCGCGCTCCGCGAGGAACGCGTCGAACTCGGCGAGGTCCGCGCGGTACGCGCGCAACGTGTGCGGCGACGCGCCACGGGTCGACGCGTACGCTTCGAGGAAGCGCGCGGCGAGCCGCGCGGGCTCGCGTTCCTGCGGCGCGCGTTGGCTCACCGTTTCCAGTACGCCGTGCGTTCTTGGCTGACGAGGGCGTAGCTCTCGCCGTTCGGGCCGACGTACTTGACGAGCACGTGCAGTCGCGGAGCCGTCTTGTCGGCCGCGAACCAGTAGTCGGCTTTCCAGTCGTTCTTGGTCGACGTCGCGGAGAGATGGTGCGTCTCGATCCTGCCGGCCGGCACTTCGATCGTCTCCTTGCCTTCCCACGTGACGTGCACGTCGAACGTCGGCCACGCGACGGAGCGGGTGTCCTTCTGGCTCGGCGAAACGCGCACGTAACGATCGCCCGGCGGATCGAACGGGAAGTCGCGCAGGAGCAGCGGCAACTCGTCGACGAAGTGCGCCGTGTGCGCGCCGGCGATCTGGCCTTGGCGTTGGCCGGCATCGGGGAAGTACACCGACTCCGTCCATTCGAGGTTCGCGCCCTTGCGCACCGCGAGTTTGAAGCTCGCACCGCAGTCTTCCTGCGTCGAGACGGTCAGCTTGTACGGCCGCAACGTCGCCGTCTCGAGATGCACGCACGTCGAGAAGCGGTAGTCGTAGTTCTCGGTCGGCACGATCTCCGACCAATGATGCTTGAACGTCTCGAGCCCCTGGTCCGTCGACGACTTGCACGTCGTCGTCTCGTCGATGCGCTCCTTGTTCGTGTACGCGATCGCGCGGTACTTGCGCTCCTTGCCGTAGATGGTGCGCGTCGCTTCGTACACGCACTTCTCGGCCTGACCGTCGTACCAAACGGGATCGGAGAGCCAACCGTCGTCGACCTTCGCCCAGGAAGGTGACTTGGCTTGGGGCGCCGCGGCGAACGCGGCGAGCAGAGCGGAAGCGACGAACGACGCAGCGACGAGGACGAACTTCATGCGAGGGGTTCCCGAGGAGTTCGCATGGTACCGCGCGCGGTGCGGCGGCTCGATTTCGCGCGGGCGATTGGTCACACCGGGCGACTGGTCACACCGGGCGACTGGTCACACCGGGCGACTGGTCACACCGGGCGACTGGTCACACCGGGCGACTGGTCACACCGGGCGACTGGTCACGCGGCGCGTGCGGCGGTCGAGTTCGCGTTCAGCGCCAACCGAACGCGGAGAAGATCCACCAACACAACGCGCCGACCGCCGCCGAGCAGGGGATCGTCAGGATCCAGGCCCACAAGACGCGCCCGGCGACGCCCCACTTGACCGCACGGATCCCGCGCGTCGTGCCGACGCCGACGATCGCACCGGTGATCGTGTGGGTCGTCGAGACCGGGATGCCGAGCCACGTCGCGCCGTAGAGCGTCAACGCGCCGCCGGTCTCGGCCGCGAAGCCGTGCACCGGCTGCAGTTTGCAGATCTTGTGGCCCATCGTCTTCACGATGCGCCAACCGCCCATCAGCGTGCCGAGGCCCATCGCCGCGTGGCACGCGAGCACGATCCAGAGCGGCGGTTCGGAAAGCGTGCCGTAGTCCTGAGGGTAGGCCGCGACCATCACCATGAAGATGATGCCCATCGTCTTCTGGGCGTCGTTGCCGCCGTGGCCGAGGCTGTACGCCGACGCCGACACGAATTGGAGGCGTTTGAAGAGCTTCGAGACGCGCGACGGCGAGCTCTTGCGGCACAGCCAATACGTGATGGTCATGATCACGAACGCCAGCGCGAGGCCCAACAGCGGCGAAACGAAGATGAAGGCGCCGATCTTGATCAGGCCCTTCGAGATCAGCGCCTCCGGACCCTTCGCCACCAACGCAGCGCCCGCGAGCCCGCCGACCAGGGCGTGCGACGAACTCGACGGGATGCCGAACCACCACGTGAGCAGGTTCCAGAAGATCGAACCGATCAATCCGGCGGTGACCACCGCGAGCGTCACGGCTTCCGGCTCGACGGTGCCCTTGCCGATCGTCTTCGCGACGTGGAGGCCGAAGAAGAGGAACGCGATGAAGTTGAAGAACGCAGCCCACACCACGGCGGCGCGAGGCGACAGCACGCGCGTCGACACGATCGTGGCGATCGAGTTCGCCGCGTCGTGGAAGCCGTTGATGAAGTCGAAGATCAGCGCGAGGCCGACGATCGACCAGACGAGCCAGGGCTCAGGCATTCTTCAGGATGATCCCTTCGATGATGTTGGCGACGTCCTCGCAACGGTCGGTGGCGTCCTCCAACGTCTCGACGATGTTCATCCACTTGATCACGTGGATCGGATCCGCGGGCGGTTCGAAGAGCTTCGCGAGCGCGTTGTGCTCGACGCGGTCGGCCTCGCTCTCGAGCCGGTGCACTTCGAGCACCATGCGCCGCACCGTCTGCGCGTCCTTCATGTTGCGCAGGTGGGGCATCATGTCGCGCAGGAAGGCCGTGCCGCGTTGCAGACACGCCGCGAGTTGTTTCGCTTCTTCGATCGGCCGGTCGATCTTGAAGAGCTCGATGCGCTCGACGGCGCGGTCGATCAAGTCGACGACGTCGTCGACGTTGCAGACGAGCTCGTGGATGTCCTCGCGGTCGAGCGGCGTGATGAACGTCTGGTTCAACCGATCGATCGTCTCGTGGGTGAGCTCGTCGCCGACGTGTTCGAGTTCGCGGATGCGCCGCGCGCGCGCCGGACGGTCGTCGAAGCGTTCGATGTACTCGACCAAGGCCGTGGCGGTTTCGTGCGCGTTCGCCGCCGACTTCTCGAAGAGCCCGAAGAAGACGTCGTCCTTGGGGATCAGGTTGAACATGGCCGCGCGTTGTAGCGGGAGGTCAAGGAATGTCAAAGACGCGGCAAAGGAACACATGGGGAGCCGAGCTGACGCGCGCGTGAGACGCTCCGCCGATGTGCGGAGTTCGCGGCCGTTCCCCCGGATCCGCGCGTCGCTCGAGCCCGGCGCGCCGCGTGGAGCGACGTTCCGCACCGCGAAAGGGGCTGCGGCGCCGCGTCGTCAGAGCAACCGCAGCACCGACACGATGCCGCCCTTCTGCGCGACGTTGACGACCTTGCGTTGCGACGCGCGGCCGAGCAGCGCGAGCCGCTGTTCGCTGACGAAGAGGCCGAGCACGGTGAAGTACTCCGCGAGCCCGAGGTTCCCGTCCCGGTCGATCACGGGGAAGTCCTTCTCGGCGATCGGCGTGCAAGCTTGCACCACCCATTCGCCGGGCTGCGCGACACCACGTTCGAGTGCGAGCTCGAACGCGCGCTCGGAGATGTCGCGGCCGAGCAGGATGCCTGCGCCGCCGTACGCGCGGTTCGGCTTGATCACGAGTCGTTCGCGGTGAGCTCGCGCCCACGGGACGAGCTCGATCGACTCGCCGTCGGGCCCGCTCGTGCGTCCGTCGCGCACCGTGCGCGTCCATGGCAAGTGGTGCTGGAACACGCGGCGTTCCTCGGCGGAGAAGAACTCCGCGAACTCCGGCCGCGTGAAGATCTCGAACACGCTCTTGTGGTCGAACTCGCCCGCGAGCGTCGAGACGCAGCGACCGGTCGCGAGCGCATGTTTGATCGCCGAGAGGTCGTCGCCCGCCTCTTCCTTCTGCGCGAGGTCGTTGACTTCGTGATCGCGGTAGATGACGTCGATCGGCACGTCGCCGTAGAAGATCTCGCCGTCGGCGAGCCTCAGCTCCCGCGGATCGACGTGCCAACACGCGACGCCGAGCGAGCGCAGGAATGCTTCGTTGTGCTCGAACTCGGCCACGCCGCCGACCAGGTCCTTGTACTGCGCGAGCGCGACGTTGAAGCGCTTGAGCTTCAACGCGCGGGCCTGGTCCGCGAGCACCTCGAGCAACACGCGCCGCGGATCGTCGTTCGGTTCGAGCAGCAAGGTCGGCGCGTGCTGGCGCAACACGGGCACGACGTGTTTCAGCACGATGTCGTCGACCGTCGGGACGATGTACGTGCCGCCGGCGCCGAGCGGGTTGAACTCGAAGAACTGCGTGCTCTTCACCCAGTCCGGCGATCCGAAGTCGGTCGACGCGTCGAAGCGCCCGAAGAAGACTTCGTGGCGTTGGCCGGGCCGCGCGAGTTCGGCGAGCCACCGCCTTTCGCGGTCGAAGAGCGGCAGGATCTCGCGCGCGAGCTCGCTCACTTGCCAGAGTTGCAGGAGCTTCGCGTGCGCGTGCTCGAGCGTGCGAGCCGCGCGGTGCAAGTAGTGGCGTTGGTTGCCACCGAGCACCCGCGGGCGCAACAGGATCGGCGTCGGGCGCGGCTGGTTGTCGTCGTCGTAGTAGACGATGCCACGCGCGAGCCCGTCGGCTTCGACCGCGTGCTTCAGCGCCGCGCGTTCGCTGGCCGGCACGCGTTCGAGCAAACCGTTGAACGTGGTGCCGAGACTGTCCTTCAGGTTGCCGCCGCGGAGGAACGGGGAGCTCGTCACCATCGCGGCGCCATTGTGTCAAGCGAGCGACGCGGGGCAATCGTCCGTCGTGGCTCCCGGCGCGCGAATCACGTGGACCGCCGCCGTTGGACCGCTCGCGCCGCGGCGAGGCCGACGACGGCGAGCGCCGCGAACGTGCAGGCGCCGAACAGCACGAAGCGCGCGGGGCTCGTGAGCTCGGCGCCGAGGTAGGAGTACGCGAAACCCGCGGGCAACTGCCCGACGAACGTCGCCCACGCGAACGTCGAGGCGCGCAGGCTCGAGAGCCCGGCGACGAAACTGACGGGATCGAAGGGCACGAACGGCAAGAGCCGCGCGACCAGCACCGCGGCCGCGCCGTGTTCCGCGAGGAACCGTTCCGCGCGCTCGCGGCGCGCCGCCGGCACGAACCGCGCGACCCACGGCGCGCCGAAGCCGCGCGCGAGTGCGAAACACACGAGCGCCGCCGCCGTCGCGGAACCGATCGACAGCCACGCGCCGACGAACGGCCCGAAGAGCCAAGCATTCGTCCACGTGATCAGCACGGCCGGGATCGGTGCCGCGAGCGCCTGCACGAGCATCAGGAGCGCAGTGAACGCCGCGGCGCGCGGCCCGAGCTCGGTGCCCCAAGCTCGCAGTCCGTCGAGGTCGCCGGCGACGAGCCGCGCCACTCCTTCGCCGAGCGTCGCGCGCAACGCGGGCGACACGAGCCACGCGATCGCGAGCGCGGCGAGCGGCGCGAGTCCGATCCCGCGTGCGATCCACACGTGCGTGCGCGTCGCTCGGCGGTCGTGCATCCACGGAGTGTGGAGCGGGGGCTCGAGCGCAACAAGTCCGCGTCGGGCCGGTAGAGTGCCAGTGGCAGGAGGCGTGAGATGTTCGGAAGCGTGGCAGGCATCGTCCTTTCGTCCGTGGCGGCGCACGCCGTCCTGTCCTTCTCCACGGCGGTCGCCGCGGGCGCGAGCGCCGAGACACCGGTCGACTGGAAGGGCAAGCGAGTGACGCTCGAAGCGGCCGGGCTCGCCGACGATCCGGCGGTCGTCGCGCTCGCGCCGTGGACGAAGGCGCACGGCTACGCGCTCGCGGCGAGCGACGACCTGCGGCTCGTCGTCTGCGCGAAAGCCGGCGCGGGGCGCGCGCTGCAACGCGGCGAGCGCGTGCTCGCCCACGCGGACGAGCTCTTCGGTGGGCGCTCGCCAGAGGCCGCGTTCGTCGCGCTCGAAATCGCGCACGACGACGACTTCGCGAGCCTGTGCGACGCGCTCGGCGCGCACTTTCCGACGTACACGAGTTGGTTCGCGAGCGTGCGCGGTGCGACCGGGTTCGTCCTGCCCGAACCGGGCATCGCGGCGCACGTCGCGAAACCGAAGGGCATCAAACCGAACGAGTGGCACGCGGAGAACGAACTCGTGCATCGCGTCGCCGCGCTCGAGCTCCACGCGCGGTTCGGACGCTTGCCGTATTGGCTCGAAGCCGGCTTCGCGTGGCGCGCCGAGTTCGCGCTCGAGAAGGACGTCTACTGCTTTCCCGGTCGCGACGGTTTCGTTGCCGTCGGCGAGCACAAGGGCTGGGCGGCGAAGCTCGCGGCCGAAGGCAAGGCGCGGCTCGAGCAGAGTTTCGAGTACGCGGAACTCACCGGGCTGCCGCGCGGCGGCTTCGACGCCGATCTCGCGCGGCGCGCGTTCGGCACGTTCGACTACCTCGCGCGCCATCGCCGCGCCGAGCTCGTGACGCTCTGCGCGGAACTTTCGGCGGCGCGCGAGCGCGGCGCGCGGATCACGCACGCCGACGGCACGTGGGAGACGAAGCCCAACTGGGAGGTGCCGCGCGACGAGGAACGCGAGCTCGTCCTCGCGCTCGTGCAGCGCGATTTCTGCGCCGAAGTGACGCGCTTCTTCGCTGCGGGGGCGAGCTTCCGCCCGAAGGCGCCACGCTGAAAGCCACTCCGCGGGTCGGTGCCGACGCGGCGCGTCGACGTCGACAGGGCCGCGCTACTTCGCGCGCGGCGGCAACAGTCGCTCGGGGATCGGCTTGCGGCCCGCGAAGCCGCCGTCGGGCGTGTGGTACCACGCGACTTCGGACTCGTCGCTGCGCCAGCAGAGCAGCACCGATTCGCCGTCGACTTCGCCTGGGAAGTCGACGAGTCCGTGTTCGAAGCCGAAGTCGCGGTACGAACAGCCGATGCGCTCGAGTTCGGTGAGCAGCCCGCGCAACTCGCGCTCGAGCACCGGCACGCGTTCGATCGCCGAAGCGTCGTTGGCGCGGCGAGCCAGCTCGCGCAGCTCGCGGCCCTTCTCGAGCACGTCCGCGACGATGCGCTTCACGAGCGGCAACGTGCGGTTGGCTTGTTCGGGCGTGAAGGAATGTCGGACCACGGCGCCATTGTGACGCGGCAGTGGAGGACTGTCACGACACTCGGCGGCGAGCCGCCCGGGCTCACGGGTCGTCGGTGGTCGGTTTGCGGCCGGGCACGTTCTTCTGAAGCCCGTCGCAGAACGTCTGGAAGCCCTGGAGCAGCGCGACGCGCGACTCCGGGTTGATGCCGAACGTGAAGCCCTTCTTCTCGGCGTCGCGGAGCGCTTCGACGAGCGCCGCCGCCGCATCCGCCTGGGCGTTCAGGAACGTGACGGCCTCTTCGACCTTCTTCTTCGCGTCGTCGACTTCCTTGCGCAGCACTTCGGCCTCGGTGCTGCCGACCTTGCGCTTGAGCTCGGCGACTTCGACGCGCAGGCGCTCGACTTCCTTCTGGAGGTCGCTCTGCGGCGCCGGCGAAGGAGCGAGCGAGAAAGCCGCCGCGCCGAGCGCGACACAGGCCACGATCAAACCCAACGTACGTTGCATCGTTCCACCTCGGAGGTTCGTGCGGTCCGCGTCCGGACCCTAGGAAAGCGCTGCCTTATCGGTCCTCGGTCCCGCACGGCTCAAGCCGCAGGGCCGCCGCCGCTATACTCCGCCGCTTCATGTCGACGAGAGAGACCGCCGCGGGAGGGCGTTCGCCGCTCCTTTTCATCTTCCTGACGGTCTTCATCGACCTTCTCGGATTCGGCATCGTCATTCCGCTGCTGCCGATCTACTCGAAGGCCTACCAGGCGACCGAAGTCGAGCTCGGACTGCTCTTCGGGTGCTTCTCGGGGATGCAGTTCCTCTTCGCGCCCTTCTGGGGCCGCGTCTCCGACCGCATCGGGCGCAAACCGGTGCTCGTCTGGGGACTCGTCGGCACGGCGCTCTCGTACCTCGTCTTCGGCTTCAGCGACGAAGTCGCCGCCTGGCTCGTGCGCTCGTTCGGCGGCGCCGACGCGTCGGTCGACCGCTGGACGCTCGGCGTGCTCTTCGTGTCGCGTTCGCTCGCCGGCTTCTTCGGCGCGAACGTCTCGACCGCGAGCGCCTTCATCGCCGACGTGACGACGCCGGAAAACCGCGCGAAGGGCATGGGCCTCGTCGGCGCCGCGTTCGGTCTGGGCTTCACGATCGGTCCGGCGGTCGGCGGCGAGCTCTCGCAAGTCTCGATCGAGCTGCCGGGCATCGTCGCGGCGTCGCTTTCGTTCGCCGCGGCGCTCTTCGGCGCGGCGACGTTGAAGGAGCCCGCGCGCGGACCGCACAAGAGCACGCGGCTCTACGGTCTCGACCAGGTGCGCGGCGCGCTCGCGAAGCCAGAGATCGGTTGGGCGCTCGCGCTTGCGTTCTGCGCGGTCTTCGCGTTCTCGGCGTTCGAGAGCATGTTCATCCTGTTCGGCCTGGCGAAGTTCCCGACGTACTTCGGCATGGACCACGCGGTCGAACACGCGACCCGCGAAGAGACGTTCGCCGCCGCGAAGTACGCCGGTCGGTACCTGTTCGTCGTCGGACTGATCTCCGCGCTGATCCAGGGCGGCTTGATCCGCAGACTCGTGCCGCGCTACGGCGAGACGCGGCTCGCGGTCGTCGGTCCGTTCGTGCTGGCGCTCGGCCTCGCCGTCGTCGGCGGCGCGTCGACGTTCGTGTGGGTCATCGTCGGCTGCGTGCTCCTGCCGTGCGGCTTCGGGCTCAACAACCCGTCGGTCGGCTCGTTGATCTCGCGGTCGTCGCCGGTCGACCAACAAGGCGCGTACCTCGGCCTCCAGCAGTCGCTCGCGAGCCTTGCGCGGCTCACCGGTCCGGCGCTCGCCGGCGTGATCTTCGAACGCTTCGGTCCACGCTCGCCGTTCTTCGCGGCCGCGGGCGTGTTGCTCCTCGCGACGGCGCTCGGATACGCCTACCACCGTCGTTTCGGCGCGAACTTCGGCCGCAAAGCGGCCTGATCCGCGATGGGGGCGCCGCGCTTTCGCTTCGCGCCGCGCGTGTTCGAGCTCGCCGACCGCGGGCCGTTGGTCCAGGCGTTGCGCGCGTTGCGCTCGCGGCCGGGGCTCGCGTTGCTCGACAGCGCCGCGGGCGAGCCCAAACGTTTCAGCCTGCTCGGCTTCGACCCGTTGCCGCTCGCGCTCGAGCCGGAACGCGGAGTCTTCGGTCTGCGCGACGCGCAACGCGAGCTCGCGCCCGCCGCGGGGGACTCGGTGCCCGGTTTCTTCGCCGGCGGACTGCTCGCGGCGCTCGCCTACGACCTCGGAGTCGCCGGCGAGACGCGCGTCGTGATGCCTCCGGAACCGTGGGGCTTTCCGTTGCTCTTGGGCGGGCTCTACGTCGACTTCCTGGTGCGCGACGAACGCGCGGAGCGCACGTGGCTCGTGCTCGGCGACGAACCCGGCGACGGACGCGCGTCGGTCGAGCGGCGCCGCGCGGTACTCGAAGCGGAGCTCGCGCGGGTTCCCGCGCCGAACGACGCGCCGCGCGGAGCCGGCCGGAGCGGCGAACTCGTGCGTTGGACGTCGAGCGCCGAGCACCGTGCGCGCATCGAACGCTGCCGCGCGGCGATCGGCCGCGGCGAGCTCTACCAAGCGAACCTCGCGCATCGTTTCACGTGCGAGGTCCGCGGCGACCCGGTCGAGCTCTACGCCAAGCTGCGCGAGCGCAATCCGGCGCCGTACATGGGCTTCCTGTCGTTCGACTCTGCGGATCCCAAGCGAAGCGAACGCCGCGGCGCGCTGCTCTCGTGCTCGCCCGAACTCTTCCTCGAGGTCGGCCGTGAGATCGGCAGCGACCTCGGTGCCAAGTCCGCGGGCGAGATCGCGCGCACGCGACCGATCAAAGGCACGATCGCGCGCTCGGCGGACCCCGCCGAAGACGCACGCCGGCGCGCGGCGCTGCTCGCGAGCGAGAAGGACTTGGCCGAGCTCGTGATGATCGTCGATCTCGAGCGCAACGACCTCGGCCGCGTCGCGCGGCCCGGATCGGTGCGCGTCGAAGGCTATCCGACGCTCGCGAGCTACGCGCGAGTGCATCACTTGATGGCCGACGTGGTCGCCGAGCCGCGGCCGGGCGTCGACGCGTTCGACCTCGTCGCCGCGCTCTTCCCCGGCGGTTCGATCAGCGGCTGTCCGAAGCTCGCCGCGCTGGCGCACATCGCGGAGCTCGAAGGCGAGGGGCGCGGCTTCTTCTGCGGCTCGCTCGGCGCGTTCTCGCTCGACGGGCGCGCCAACCTGAACGTCCTGATCCGCACGCTGCAGTGGCGGCCGCTCGCGCGCGACTTCGGCGAAGTGTCCTTCCGCGTCGGCGGCGGGATCACGTTCTCCTCCGACGCGAGCGCCGAAGACCGCGAGACGTTGGCGAAGGCCGCCGGTATCGTCGACGCGCTCGACGCACCATGAACACGTCCCTCCCGAAGCCCTATCCCGTCTGGATCGACGGGCGTTTCGTCGAACCGTTCTCGCCCGCGATCGCCGCGGAGGATCCCGGCTTCTCGCTCGGGCTCGCCGTGTTCGAGACGCTGCTCTACGAGCGGGGCGTCGCGTACTTCGCGCGCGAGCACTTCGAGCGCCTCGCGGAAGGCGCACGCACGCTCGGCATCCCGTGGCCGCCGCCGCATTCGCTCGAGCGTGCGCTCGACGCCTACCTCGACGCGCTCGGTGGCGTCGATTGCGCGGTGCGCATCACGCTGACCCGTGGCGTGCCCGGCCGCGGCGCGTCGCTCGTGCTCGGCGCGCGCGACGTCGTGCGGCCGGAACCGCGCGGCGCGAAGCTCGTGATCTCGCGCTTCGTCAAGCTGCACTCCGATCCGTTCGAGCGCGTGAAGTCGACGAACCGTCTGCGCAACGTGCTCGCTCGCGAAGAGGCCGTCGCGCGCGGCGGCTGGGACGCGCTCTTCGCGACCGAAGAAGGCGACTTCGCCGAAGGCACGTGGTGCAACCTGTTCGTCCTCTCGAAAGGACGCTTGCTCACGCCGGCGCTCGAACGCGGTTGCCTCGCCGGCATCGTCCGCGGTCGGCTGCAGGCGGAACTCGCGGCGCGGCCGCTCGCGTTCCCGTGGGTCGAGGGCCGCGTCGAGCGTGCGGACCTGCTCGCCGCCGATGAAGTGTTCGCCACGAACACCACCAATCGCATCGTGCCGGTGGTGGAAGTCGACGGCCTGCGGACGGGCCTGCCGGGGGCGTCCGGGCCCGTCGTGCAGGAACTGCGCGCTCGCATGGCCGCGATCGAAGAGCGGCATCGCTCGGAGCTCGGTGGCCGTCGTTTCCGTGCGTGACCGCACTCCGGCGCTCGGGCTCTGCGGCGCGGGTGTGGTCCGGCGCAGCACTTTTCCGATACCCGGATCCGTCCGTCGGGTTCCGTCCGGAGCGGCGAGCGAATTGCCTCCAACTCGGGGCCGATCGGCGCGTGGACGCCCCAGGCGCAATCGGCCCGGGCTCTTCGACGAGCCCCTCGTCCGCGTTACCGTACCGCGTACTCAGTGACTTACGCCCGCTGCGCTCGGCCAGCGGCATTCGATAGGTGAAGCCATGATCGCGAACCGCATCCTCGCCATGTTGTGCCTCGCCGCCCCGTCCGCACTGCCGCTGGTCGTCGTTCCGACCGCCACGGCGTCGTCGACCGGCGCGGCGCAGCCGTTCTCCGGACAAGAAAAGCCCGCCGAGAACACGAACCCCGACAACCGTCCGGAGATCAAGGCGCTCGTCGAGGACCTAGGGAAACGCATCGAGAAGCGCGGCAAGGAAGACCACGAAGCGATCAGCGTCGTCGACAAGCTCGTCCAAGAGTTTCCGAAGTGCGGACCGAAGGACCGTGGCGTCGTCGTCGCGGCGCTCGACAAGTGCTTCACGGTCAAGCGCCAGGAGGATCAAGAAGGCGTCCGCGACAACAAGCTCTACATCGCTTGCGCGGTCGCGCTGCGCACGATGGCGCCGGAGAGCGCCAAGGTGCTGATGACGTGGATCGGTTCGAAGGAACACAAGAAGGACGTGCCGCTGCAGGAGAAGCTGATCCAGTCGCTCGGCAAGACGAAGGACGAGGCCGGCCGCAAGTTCCTGATCAAGCTCCTGAACGACAAGAATTCGCGCATCCTCGCCGCGAGCGCCGAAGCGCTCGGCGAGTACGGCGACATCGACCTCAAACTGCGCAAGGAGACCTTCGAGGAGTTGCTGAAGCTCCTGATGGAAGCCAAAGCCGCGAACGACGCCGGCCAAGCGTCGAACCAGTCCGATCCGATCGCCGCCGAGAAGTACAACACGATCGCCGCGCCGATCATCTCCGCGCTCCAGAAGCTCGCGAAGCACGACGAGCACGATCCCAACGAGTGGCAGCGTTGGTGGAACAAGAACAAGCGCGAGAACTGGGACGAGAAGGACGCCTGACGCGTCGGCGCGTCCGCGCATGAGCTCGCGACGATCGCTGCGTTCCCCGTGGTTCTGGCTCGTGCCGACCCTGGCGTGCGCGTTGGGGGGGCTCTACTGGCTCGAAGGCGAACGCACGCCGGTCGGGCACGTGCTGCCGACGGTCGCGTCGCCCGACGAGGACGTCGCCGGATTCGCCGCGCGCGTCGACGTCGGCCGGGGCGCGGTGCGCGTGCGGCTGACGCCGCTCCACCCGGACGCGACGCGCCAGCGTTTCGACGCGTCCGCACTCGCGCGGCGGCTCGCGCTCGACGCCGGCGAACCGTGGCGGTTGACGCTGGCCTTCGACGCTGCGCCGAGCGCGGCGGGTCCCGGCACCCAGAGTGCCGGCGCCCAGAGTGCCGGCGCCCAGAACGCCAGCGCCCAGAACGCCGGCGCCCCAAATGGCGACGCCCCGAATGCCGATGCCGCGAACGCGCCGCTCGAGTTCGAGCTTTCGCGGCTCGCGGTGGTCGACAGCTTTGGCGGCTCCGCCGCCGCCATCGCGCTCGCGCCGCTCGCGTCCGGCTCCGGCGCCGCCGATCGGCCGAGCGATCCGTTGCGCGTCTTGCTCGGCGCGACGCACGTCGAGCTCGCGCCCGGACGGTCGCTCGACGTCTTCCTGTGGGGCCGCAGACCGGGCGATGGCGCGCGGCTCGTCGGACTCTCCGCGCTCGGCGGCGAAGCGGCCGTGCCGCTCGAAAAGGCGCTGCACCGACGCGCCGAGCTCGAAGCACCGCTCGCGCGACTCGACCGACCGACGCAGGCGACCGGGAAGAGCGCGGAGCCTCGCGCGTCGGAAGCTCCGCGCCGCTGACCGGCCTTCCGCCCTCCGCGGACTTTCGTCGGCTTTCGAGGGCGCCTACACTCGGGTGTCCGATGCGAGCGAGCGTCCTTTCCGTCCTGTGCGGTCTGTCGTGCGCCGCCGCGGTCGGCGGATGCTCGCGGGATACGACCCGCGCGGTCGAGCGACCGAGCGCCGCCGCTTCGACGCAAGCCGCGCTGCAGCAGCGGGTCGACGAGCTCGAGCGCACGCTCGCGTCCGAGCGCGCGGCCTCGAAAGAGGAAACCGAACGGCTCGAGCGCGAGCTCGCCGAGGTGCGCGGCCGACTGACCGAGCGCGAAGAGGAGTTCCTGCGCACGCTCCAAGCGGTCGGGACGCTTGCGCCCGCCGCGTTGCCGCCGGGTTACGTCCCTCCGCCGAGCTCGGACGCCGAGGGCTCGTCGCCGACGCCGGCCGAACTCGCTCGGCCCACCCAGCCTGGCGAGCCCGCCGGGCTCGGCGAGCCCGGCGAGCCCGGTGAGCCCGGTGAGTCCGGCGAGTCGCCGGAGCTCGTCGCCGAACGGTTGCGGGCCGCCGAACGCATGCGCGCGCTGCGCAGCCTGCTCGCGGTCGAGAACGTGTCGGGGCTCGAGCTCCTCGAACTCGGCCTGTGGCTGCCCGACGAACCGGAGGCGAGCGCGACCGAGCTTTCGGCCGCGGCCCGCGTCGAGCCCGCGTCGCAAGCGCCGTCCGAGGATCCTCCGGACGTCGCGCCCGGCGCAGCGAAGCCCGGCGCAGCGACCAGCGGCGCGACGGGGCCGGTGGTCTTCCGCACGCTCGACGACCGAGGCCGGCCGACCGGCAGTCTCTTCGCGCAACGCCTGCGGCTCGAAGCGAGCCAGGCGGCGCGCACGGTGACGATCGTGCTCGAGGACGGTTACGAGCTCCGCGCCGGCGAGAAACAACTCTTCGAGCGCGCGACCGATCCGAACGGCCGCGGCGGCGTGCGACGCATCCCGCTCGTCCACGTCGACCCTGCGCCGTGGCTCGCCGCGGTGCCGGAGCTCTTCCGGGCGAGGCACGCCCTCGACCTCGACGACGACGGAACGTGCGACGTGCGCGCGGTGCGCGTCGCGTTGAACGACCTGCTCGCCGAGGACGCGGCGCACGGTTGGTGGAAGCTCGACGAACTCGCGGGCGTCGTCAACGGCGTGCTGCGCAAAGTGGCGCTGCGCAAGCTCGATCGCGACGGGCGGCTCGAACGGCTGCTCTTCGCCGACCGCTTGCGGATCGAGCCGCACGGCTCCGGTGTCGCGCTCCTGCTCGAAGACGGCGCGCAGCTCCGCGGCGACGAGAAGGCGCCGTTCCTCGACGGACGCTATCGGATCTTCCTGCCGCGCGCGAAGCTCGCGGAGTGGCGCAAGACGGGCCTCGTCGGGGCTGCGCCCGGTGACGCGGGCGAGTCCGGCGAGTCCGGCGAGCGCGGGGCGCACGACGCGGGCCCGGCGACCGACGCGCCCGACGAGACGGACGGCGAACGCTGAGATGGCCTTGACGCTGCCTTTCGACGACGCGCCGCGCGTCGTCACCGTCACCGAGCTCACGCGCAAGCTGCAGGGGCTCTTGGCCAACGTCGGCCGCGTCGCCGTGCGTGGCGAAGTGTCGCGTGTGATGGTCGCGGCGTCGGGGCACGTCTACTTCGACTTGAAGGACCTCGACTCGAAGATCGCGTGCACGATCTGGAAGAGCCAAGTGCCGCACGCGGCGCGCTTCGAGCTCGAGGAAGGCCTCGCGGTGATCGCGCACGGCAAGCTCGACGTCTACGGCCCGCGCGGCAGCTACAGCCTGATCGTGCAACGCCTCGAACGAGAAGGCGTCGGCGCGTTGCTCGTCGAGTTCGAGCGGCTGAAGCAGGAGCTCGCCGCGAAAGGCTGGTTCGAGCGCAAACGTCCCTTGCCGCCGCTGCCGCAGAAGATCGGGGTCGTCACGAGCCGCGACGGCGCCGCGCTGCAGGACTTCCTGCGCACGCGCACGTTGCGTTGGCCGCTCTTTCCTCTCGTGCTCGCGCACTCGAGCGTGCAAGGCAAAGGCGCGTCCGCCGAGCTCGCGCGCGCGATCGAGCGTCTGAACCGCACCGACGTCGACGTGATCGCGCTCGTGCGCGGCGGCGGCTCGCTCGAGGATCTGTGGTGCTTCAACGAGCTCCCGGTGCTCGAAGCGATCCGCAACTCGCGCGTGCCCGTGGTCACGGGCGTCGGCCACGAAGTCGACACGACGCTCGCGGATCTCGTCGCGGACCACCGCGCGCACACGCCGACCGACGCCGCGCAGACGTTGATCCCCGAACGCGCCGCGCTCGTCGAGCGCTTGCAGCGCGCGGGGAACCTGTTGCTCCAAGCGATGGGGGACGCGCTCGACGACCGCGAGACGCGGCTCGCCGCTGCGGCACGATCACGGGCGCTCTCGGAGCCGGACGACATGCTCCTCGCGCGCGCCGAGCGCCTCGGGCACCTCGCGGCGCGCATGCAGAGCGCTCTCTCCGGGCGACTGCGCGCCGTCGAAGCGCGTCTTGCCGCCGCGCACCGGCGACTCGAAGCGTCGAGCCCGCGCGCGCGACTCGAGCGCTTCGAACGCCGGCTCGTCACCGCGCGCGAACGGCTGCGCCCCGCGCTCCAGCGCACGGTCGAAGCCCGCGAACGCCGACTCGCCGTCGCGGCGGCGAAGCTCGACGCGCTCTCGCCGGTCGGCATCCTGGGCCGCGGCTACTCGATCACGACGCGGGCGTCGGGCCAAGCGGTGCGCGACGCGGCCGAGCTTTCCGTCGGCGAGTCGCTCGTCACGCGAGTCGCGCGCGGACGAGTGACCTCGAAGGTCGAACGCATCGAACCGGGACCCCCGGCGAGCGGGACAGGAGCGGACGCTCCGTGAAACGCATCGCTGCGGTCGTCCTCAACTGGAACGGCGGCGACGAGAACCTCGCGTGCGTCGAGTCGCTCTTCGCGCAAGGCGCAGCCGTCGAGCGCGTGATCTTCGTCGACAACGCGTCGTGCGACGGCTCGTGGGAGCGCGTCGTCGCGCGGTTTCCCTCGGTCGAGCTCCTGCGCAACGCGCGCAACCTCGGCTTCGGCGGCGGCAACAACGTCGGCATCGCGGCGGCGCTCGCGCACGGCGTCGACGCGGTGCTCGTCGTCAACAACGACGTCGTCGTGCAGCCGGGCACGGTCGCGCGGTTGGCGGAGGAGCTCGAGCGTCATCCGGAAGTCGGCATCGTCGGACCGCGCGTGCTCTACCGCGAGAATCCGCAGCGCGTGTGGGCCGCGGGCGGGATGTTGACGTGGCGGCAGAACCTGACGACGTTGCTCGGCTTCGACGAGCTCGACGGGCCGGAGTGGCGCGTCACGCGCGACGTCGACTACGTGATCGGCTGCACGGTGCTGATCAGGCGCGAGTTGCTGGAGAAGTGCGGCGGCTTCGACGCCGAGTACTTCGCGTACACCGAGGACGTCGACTTCTGCCTGAAGGCGCGCGCCGCCGGTTGGCGTTCGCGCGTCGTCGGCGAAGTCGCGTCGTTGCATTCGGTGTCGAGCGCGACCGGCGGCGGCTACAACCCGCGCCGCAAGTACATGATGGGCGTCAACTCGGTCTGGTTCCTGCGCAAGTACGCGGGGCCGGCGGAGTGGCTCAAGTTCGTCGTCTACGACGTGGCGACGCTGCCCGTGCTCTGGCTCGTGGGCCTCCTCCAAGGCCGCTCGCGCGCAGTGCTCGCCAAGGCTCTCGGCATCTGCGACGGCCTGCGCAAGAAGCGCGTGACCGCCGAACTCCTCCAACCGGGCGCGACCTGGCTCTGGTAGCAGGATTCGTGGCGTTTGGCCGTTGCGTTCGGCCGGCGTGCGTCAAGTGGACCTCATGCTCGCGCGGCTGCTCGCGACGGCCTGTTGCATCCAGAGTCCTGAATTCGCGTACGACGTGGGAACGGGCGATTGGTTCGGGTACCGCACCGCGAACGTTGGCGACGTCAACGCGGACGAGATCCCTGATTGTGCTGTCGGCAATCCGTGGAACTACACGCTTGGAGTCGCTCGGCGCGCGTGGGTGTTCAGCGGCTCCGACGGACGAGTCCTCTTCGAGTTCGAAGGTCCCGCGAACACACCGAACGAGTGGACCAGCCGTCATGTGGATCGTGCGTTTGCCTCCGGCGTTCGTGGCGCTGGAGACGTGGACGCCGATGGACGCCCAGACATCCTGCTGTCGGTCGGGAATCACGAGCTCCGGGTCATCTCGGGTCGCACTGGAGGCGTCCTGCACTCGCTCGTGTGTCCTCAGCCACGCGACTTTCGTCTCGGGACGGCGCGGCCGTTCCTCGGACTCGGCGATGCCGATGGCGACGGACACGCAGATGTCGCAATCGGGCGATTCGCGTACTCAGGGAAGGACGGATCGATCCTGTTCGTGCTGGAACTTCCGACCACGGCGGACGAGGCGGCGCTGGGCCTCTTTGCGGTCGGCGACATCGACGGCGATGCAAGCTCGGACATCGGCGTTGGCCTACCCACCGACTCTCCGGGTCGAGTCTTGGTCTGTTCATCGCGTGACGGCCGTCGCCTGCACGAGTGGACGGGATTGCACGAGTTGAGGGAGTTCTCGGACGAGCGATCTGGACCGGAACGTGGGTTCGGAGTCGACATCTCGGTCGGCGGGGACATGGATCGAGATGGAGTCGAGGACGTACTGGTCGGCTCGTGTCGTTCCGGCGAAGGCTGGAATCGGGTGTCCGGCTTCGGGGGCCGTTCTGGATCCCGCCTATGGACGTATCACGAGTTCGGCGGCTATCCGACGAATGGAGCGTTTGGAGTGGCCGACATCGACGGAGACTGTGTTTCGGATTTCGCCATGCCCGGCTGCGTCGGGATTGCAAGCGTCACCGTGTACTCGAGTCGAGCGCGATCCGAGCGATGGACCGTCGACTTGGATTCGGACGAGCGCTGGGCTTCGTGGGGAAAGTTGGCGAGCGTCGAGCGCGCCGGAGACGTCGACCGCGACGGAGTCGGAGACCTGCTCGTCAGCGTGCTCCAGGACGCGAGCCCGGGATTGCCAGGCTACGTGCTGCTGCTCTCCGGCCGCGACGGTCGACGCCTGCGCGTGTACGACACTCCGAGTTCACTGCGCAAGGTCGGCAAACAGCGCTGAGCGTCGCGTACGATGCGACTCGCATGAAGCCGACGCCGGAAAAGGTGCTCGTCAGTGCGTGTCTACTCGGTTGCGAGTGTCGGTACGACGCGCGGCACAACCGTGATCGGGTGCTCGAGCGCGAGCTCGGCGAGCAGGGGCTCGAACCGGTGCCGTTCTGCCCCGAGGAGCGCGGTGGGCTCTCGACGCCTCGGCCGCCCGCGTGGATCGAGCGCACCGGTGCGGCCGCCGTGCTGGACGGGAGCGAGCGCGTGCTCACGGACGCGGGCCGCGACGTGACCGACGCGTTCGTCGACGGCGCGCGTGGCGCGCTCGAGACCTGCAAGGTCCACGCGATTCGTCGCGCGTTCCTGAAGGAGCGTTCGCCGTCCTGCGGCGTGCGCCAGACCCACGCGGACGGGAGACTGGTCGACGGTCCGGGCGTCACGGCGGAGCTCTTGCGGCGTCACGGCATCGCGGTCACCGGCGTCGAAGGCCGGCGCGACACCGACTAGTTCGGACGCGAGGCCGCGCTCGCCGGCGTGGCCGCTTCGTCCGGTGCGCCGAGCTCGACGACGTTGTTGGTGCGATCGAAGTCGATGCACTCGTAGAGCCGATCGACGATCAAACGCTCTGGCGCGAACGTCGAGCTCAACGACGCGCGCACCGTCTTGCCGGCGTCGACCGTCAATGCGAGTGGTTCGCTGGCGCGGAACTTCTCGTCGCCTTCGAGCTCGTCGAGGTTCCACTCGCCGGTGATCGCTTCCACGCCGACCACGGCGCGGCCCGTGCCGACGTTCTCGACGGCGAAGTCGACGGTCCAAGTCGAACCGTTCCGGCGCACCGTGGCGTCGTGCACGACGAGGTCGGGGATCACGACTTGGTCGAACCACTGGTCGTAGAACCAGTCGAGATCGCGCTCCTTGTGCGTGCGTTTCAGCTCGGTGATCAAGTCGCGGATCGTCGGATACGAAGGTTGGGCCGACGTCGCGCGGCGGTTCCAACGCTCGATGAAGTTCGAGAGCCCCTCGAGCACGCGTGCACGTCCGATGCGCCGCTCGAGCATCGTGAAGACGAGCGCGCCCTTCTGGTACCAGTACGCTTGCCCTTCGTTCTCGAGCTTGGCGAGCGGCGGCTCCTTGTCCGCATTGCGTTGGCGTAGGTACGTGTCCTCCTCGCGCCGCAGGAAGATCAGCCGTGCGCGTTCGCCGCGCTTCGAGTCGATCAAGAGCATCGCGGAGTACTCGGCGAGGCTCTCCGAGAGCACTTGGGCCCCGAGGCTCGCGCCGGGGTGGAGGACGTACGCCCACCATTGGTGCGCGACTTCGTGCGCGGTGACGAAATAGGTCGCGTCGACGAAACGACTCTTCGGGTCGTACTGGGTGAGGAACCCGATCGACTCCGAGTACGGCATCAACGTCGGGAAGCTCTGCGCGAAGTCGGCGACGCGCGGGAACTCCGCGATCTTGAGCTCTTCGTGCGGGTAGGGCGCGAAGCTCGCGCCGAAGGTGCGCCGCGCGTCGTCGAGCGCGGTCAGGATCGTCTCGACGTTGTAGCGATGGCTCGGGTGGAAGAAGACTTGGTCGCCGCCGCGTTTCTCCGCTTCGTAGTCGTACGCGAGGATCGCGAACGTGCGCACGCGGCCGTCGCTCTGCCACGTGGAACGTTGGCGTTCGCCGAGTTCGTCGAGACCGGTGCGCAGGCCGGTCGACAGCACGGTGAGCGGCTTCGGCGCTTCGATGCGCGCGCGGAATCCGAAAGCGACGTCGGTGCCGAACGCGCTCTCGACGAACTCGCCGGGCACGCGTTCGCGGAGGGTCGAGAGCTTCTCGCGCCCGTGTTCGCGGCGGCGTTCTTCGTCGCGCAGGAAGAGGTCCGGGGAAATGCCCGGGATCGGCAGCAGCTCGCCCGAGAACGAATTCAGGAAGACGGCCGACGGCAACACGAACGATGCGACTTGACCGCCGTCGCGGCGCAGGCCGGGATCGATCTTGCACGTCCAATCGAGTCGCAGCGTCACGCGCTCGCCGCGCGAGAGCGGCCGCACGAGATCGAAGCGCACCACTTCGCCGTCCTGCCGCAACGGTCCACGGGCGCCTTCGAGCTCGAAGCGGCGAATCTCGTGCAGCGGATCGATCGTGAAGTACGCGGTCTCGACCGCTTCGGGCCACGCGGTGGTGAGGACCAACGTGCCGCGCACGTCGACTTCGCCGTCCTCTGGGCGCAGCACGACGTCGAGATCGACGTCGTCGTAGGTGAGGCGCGGCTGTTGGAGCTCCGCGAGATACGTGTCCTCGAGGTAGAGAGCTCGCGCTTCCGCTTCGGCCTTGGAGCCGCGCACGTCCTGACGTTCGCGGATCTCGAAGCCGAGCCAAGTCGCTCCGCAAGCGGCGAGGAGCGTCAGCAGCGCCGGCACGGGACGGCTCGCGATCGCGCGCGGATGGAGCGCGGCGCGCACCGCGCCCGACGTGCGCTCGAGCAACCAGTTCGAGAGCGCGAGGCCGCCGACGAGCAGCACCGCCCAATAGGCATGGTGCCAACCGAGCGCGCGAGCCGACGCTTCGAGTCCCGTGAGGTCCGAGTAGCGCCAGTGGCCGACCGCGAGCGGGTTCCAGAGCAACGAACGATGCCCTTGGATGCCGACCCACCAGACGTACGCCGCGCCGAGAGCGAGCAGCACGAAGTAGGCGACGTACCGTTGGCGCACCAGGACGTTGACCACCAAAGCGAGCGCGCAGAGCAGCAGGATCGCGGGCAGCACCACGTGCACCCCGAGCACGACGTAGGGCGCGAGTTCGACGTGCGGCGCGCGGTCGAGGCCGTGCCACCGCACGAATTGGTTCACCATCGCGGTCAACGCCGCGAGCAGCGCCATCGAGACGCCGAGCGCCACCATCGCGCCGTACTTCGCGAGCAGGAACGCTCCGTTCGACGCCGGGGTCGCGTAGAGGATGCCGCGCACGCCGCTCGCTTCGTCGCGGTGGAAGACCTCGCCCGTGTAGAAGATCGTCGTGCCGGCGAGGAACATCAAGAGCGGCCAGACCATCAGTGCCGCGTACTCGCTCGAGACCGGGTAGAGCGGCAGGTTGAACGCGCCTTGGAAGCTCTGCACGGTCGCGCCGGCGAAGAGCATCACGATCGGGATCATGATCCAGAGGCTGCGTTCCGAGGCGAGCAGGCGCAGCTCCGTGACGAACGCGCTCCAGAGCGTCGCGAGCCAGAGCCCGACGCCGCGCTCGGTCGGGAGCACCTGCGGTACGCGCGCGTGACCGCTCCAGACCTCGTAGCGGTCGGCGACTTGCGGCTGCGCGCCGCGGAACCACGCCCAGACGCGTGCGAGGAGCGCGCGCGTCGCGGGCGGCGCCTCGCTTTCGGTGTCGAGCCGCGGATAACGTTTGACGGTGATCCACAAGGCCACGCAACCGAGGACGACGAGCGCGAGTCGGTTGAGCGCGAAGCCCCAATCGACGGCGATCGAGTGTTCGTTCAACCACGCGTTGCCGCGGTTCTTCGCGACTTTCTCTCCGAGCCAGATCTGCCCCGACGGTTCGAAGTACGCGAGCTCGCGCAGCGCCGAGTCGCTCATCGAACTGAGCAGCAGGAACCAGCCGACGAGCAGCGCGCTCGCGAAGACGTACACCATCCGCATGCTGCGGCTCAGCGTGCCGATCGCGAACGACACGGCGCCGACGAAGAACGTCGGCACGAGCAGGAACCACACCGAGTGCCGCACGTAGGGCTCGAGCCGCCACGGCAGCGTCAGTTTGGTCTCCGCCGGAGTCAGGAACTGCCCGAGGAAGAGCGCCGCGACGTAGACGCCGTAGATCGCGAGCAACGAGAGATAACCGCCCAGGAAACGGCCGAGCACGTACGTCGTCGGCGAGAGCGGCGTGCCGCGGAGGATCGGCGCGAGACGCAAGCGGTGATCGAGGACGATCGGGTCACCGCACAGCGTCGCGGTGAAGTGCATCAGGAAGAAGCTGAACGCGGCGAGCATCGCCGCGATCGCGTAGTCGGCGTTAGTCGCGAGCGGCGCGCCGCTCGCGGTCATGCCCGCGAAGCCGATCGGGCCGCGATAGAGCATCAAGGCGAGCAACACGAACACCGCGGCGAACACCCAGAACGTCAGACGGCGCACGTTCGCCTGGAGCGAAGCGAACGCGAGCTGGACGAGTTGGGCGTACTGCATCGTCAGCGGCCGTAGTGCGAGCCCGAGCCCGAGCCGGCGAGGTGGCTCTGCGCTTCCGGCGCGGTCACGAAGCTGAAGTAGACGTCTTCGAGGTTGGGTTCGACCGCGACGAAGCCGTCACCGGCCGAATAGACCGTCGCGGGATTCCCTTCGGAGAGCACGCGCAAGCGAATGCCGTCGATCGCGGGGTTCGCCGAGATCACGGGCAACCGCGAGCGATATTTGTCGAGCAGCGCCCGCGGGACGATTTTCTCCCAGACCTTGCCGCGCATCGCGTCGACGGCTTCGCGCGGCGTGCCGTGTTGCACGATCAGTCCGTCGCGGATGATCGCCATGTCGTGGCAGAGGGCCGTGACGTCGCTGACGATGTGCGTCGAGAGCAGCACGACGATCTCGCCCGAGAGTTCCGCGAGCAGGTTCTGGAAACGATTGCGTTCCTCGGGATCGAGTCCGGCGGTCGGTTCGTCGACGACGAGCAGCTTCGGTGCGCCGAGCAGAGCCTGCGCGATGCCGAAGCGCTGGCGCATGCCGCCGGAGTAACTGCCGAGTCGGCGTTTCTTGACGCTCGCGAGGTTGACGCGTTCGAGCAGCGCCCCGACCAAGCGCCGCCGCTCGGCGCGCTCGGTGATGCCTTTCATGCAGGCGAGGTAGTCGAGCATCTGCTCGGCGGAGAGGCTCGGGTAGAGCCCGAAGTCCTGCGGCAAGTAGCCGAGCACCCGCCGGACGTCCTCCTTCTGGTGGAGCACGTCGAGCCCGTTCAGGGTGATCGAGCCGTCGTCGGGTTCGAGCAACGTCGCGACGCACTTCATCAGCGTCGTCTTGCCGGCGCCGTTCGGCCCGAGCAGTCCGAACATGCCGTTCTCGATCTTCAGGCTGACCCCGCGCAGCGCCTGGACGCCGCCGGGGTAGGTCTTGCGAAGGTTCTTGATCTCGAGCATCGGTCGGCGTTCGGAGTCGGTGGCTTCGGCGCGCTTGGGCCGCTTTGGCACGCCGCGCGCGCAGGGCACGCCCCGGGCGTGCGCGACGCGGCGGTCGTCCGCCCTGAGGCAGGAAGCATGCCACTCGGGACGCGCCAAGTCTGCGGGTTCACAAGCTCGTCGACCTGCGTTCTCGCGCTCTCGCGAACCCGGGCCCGCGCGACCCGGGCCATCGCGACCGGGGCCATCGCCATCGGAACTCCAGCTGCGGACGGCTACGGCGATCGACGCAGAGGCTCGATTGCGACGACGGGCTGGCCGGTTCGACGGAGCCTGGAAGTTCGAAGCGGCCGCTGGCGCGCGGCGACCGAGGCCGCGCCGCGGCGGCGAGTCGCGCTCCGTGCAGCGGCGTTCGCGCGCTCGCGTCAGCGCCGTTTGCGCTTCGATCTCGGCGCGGCGCCGGCGAGCGGATAGTCGCATTCCGAGCGCAGGCGTTTCGCGTCGCGCTTGACGTCGGCCATCAGCTTCGCGAGCAGGTCCTCGCGTTTCGAGAACAGGCGATAACCTTCGCTCGGCCGCAGGTAGCCCTTCGCCTTCGGGTGCTTCGCGAAGAGCGCCTTCTCGCCCATGCGCTCGCGCCAACGCTCGAAGCGAGCGCGCTTCTCGAGCAGCGCCTTCACCAGGAACGGCATGACGATCGTGTAGTCGATCTGCATGCTCTCGGTGGTGCGCTTGTAGGTGTCCTTGTCGACCTTGCCCCACGTCACGGCTTCGGCGGGCGGGCACGACGAGAGCGAGCCGTCGGTGATCGGCGCCGTCGTCATCTGGATGTCGTAGAGATAACCGCGGATCGAGTCGAAGCCGAAGACTTGGCCGAGCGCGGGCTCGGGCTGCAGGTTGAAGTTCTTCGGCACGCCGCCGCCGAGGATCAACGTGCCGAGCGCCTTGGTCGGAGACTCGAAGAGTCCCCAGCGATGGTACGCGCAGCTCTCGAAGACCTCGCCGTGGATGTCGAGCTCGAAGCGGTACTCGTCGCCGCACGCTTCGCGCAAGGCCCACAACGCGACCGAGTTCAGGAACACCGAGCCGTCGCCCGGCGCACCGACGAAGATCGGGATCTCCTTGCGCGCGCAGAGCGCGAGCAAGCCTTCGCGCACGCCGTTCGCGCGCTCCTGCGCCGCGTAGCGCTTGCCGAGCAAGTAGCGGAACTCTGGCCCGGTCATCCTGCGCTGGAACTCGGGCTGCTTCAGCACCGCGCGCAGGAACCGATCCTGGTCGAGCAACACGTCCTCGTCGAAGCCGACGTCGGTGACGCGGATCGTGCGTTCGTCGCGCAGCTCGCCGTCGTCGCCGAAGATCGCGACTTCGTGGAACGGGTGCTCCTTCGCCGAGTCGAGCGCGCGGTGACCGTCGTGGTAGCAGACCGCGTCGGTGGTGGAGACGAGGCAGAACCAACCGGTGTCGAGCAACGGCCCGAGCCACGTGTGGTGCTGACCGGAGACCGTCACTGGGCCCGACACCGCGAGCGTCATCGGCACGCCTTCGCCGACGGCGTCGTCGAGCAACGTCCAGATGCGTCGCAGGTACGCCGCGCCGAACGACGGCAGGCTCTCCTCGAAGACTTGGTCGAGCGTCTCGGTGTCGACCACCGAACGCGACACGAGCTCGCGCTGCTGCTCGTCCTTCGAGAGCGGTCCGCCCGCACAGTGGGCCCGTTGGTCTTGGCGCGTCGGCGACATAGGCGGATGAGTCTACGGCTCACGCCGAACGCGCTCCATGGCCCGCTCTGCTAGTCTCCTCGACCATGCAGCGACGCAAACTCGGCAAGACGAGCCTCGAAGTGCCGGTGGTCTGTTTCGGCGCCTGGGCGATCGGCGGTTGGTACTGGGGCGGCAGCGACGATCGCGACGCCGTCGCTGCGATCCGCGCGGCGTGCGAGCTCGGCGTCGACGCGCTCGACACGGCGCCGGTCTACGGCTTCGGCCATTCCGAACGTGTGATCGGCGACGCGCTGCGCGGCATGACGAAGAAGCCGCTCTTGATGACCAAGGTCGGCTTGCGCTGGGACGACGCTCGCGGACCGGTCTTCTTCGAGAGCGTCGACAACCAGAAGAATCCGGTGACCGTGCGTCGCAACTTGCGCGCGGACTCCGTCCGCTTCGAAGTCGAGCAGAGCTTGAAGCGGCTCGGCGTCGAAGTGCTCGACCTCGTGCAGATCCACTGGCCGGATCCGGAGACGCCGCTCGCCGAGACGCTCGGCGCGCTCACGGAGTTGCGCAAACAAGGCAAGGTGCGCGAACTCGGCGTGTCGAACTTCACGACGGCGATGCTCGACGAAGCGCAGCGCCTGCTCGGAACGGTGCCGCTCGCGAGCACGCAGGAGCGCTTCAGTGCGCTGTCGCGCGGCCTCGAGCACGAGATCCTGCCCTGGGTGCGGCGCCAGCACGTCGGCGTGCTCGCGTACTCGCCGCTCGAGCAGGGACTGTTGACCGGCAAGTTGACGCCCGAACGCCAACTCGCCGCGGACGACGGTCGCTTGCGCAAGGGCCAGTTCCAACCCGAGAGCCGCGCGCAGATCAACGCGCGCCTCGCGGAAGTCGTCGGACCGATCGCCAAGGCGCGCGGCGCGACGATCGGGCAAGTGGTGCTCGCCGCGACGCTCGCGCAGCCCGGCGTCACGGCGGTCCTCGTCGGAGCGCGCAACGCCGACCAGGCGCGCGAGAACGCGAAGGCCGGCGAGCTCTCGCTCGCGCCGAACGAAGTCGCCGCCGTGTGGAACGGGCTCGCGAACTTCGAGTTCGGCGGCGGCAGCGTGGTGGGGCGCGTCCTGAAGAAGCTCGGCTTCGGCCGCTGACACGCTGCTTCCCGACCGTCGAGCCTTGCGCAACGCTGCGCATGCGGCGATCCTCTGCCGCTCCCCGACGTCGCTCGGGGCGTCTCCCGGGGCGTCTCCCGGGACGTCCCACGGATCCCCCCATGACGCAGTTCAACGCCTCCGCCCGCACGGAATACAAGAAACAGGACTACTCGCCGAAGCGCCGCATCGAAGGGCTCGAGATCGTCGAGCTGAAGCGCTTCAACGACGACGGCGGGTCGATGACCGAGCTCGGGCGGCTCGAGGACGGCTTCCACAAGCAGCTCCCGGGCTTCAAGGTCAAGCAGATCAACTACAGCGTCGTCGAACCTCTCGCGATCAAGGCGTTCCACCTGCACGAGCGCCAGACCGACGTCTGGTACGTGCCGCCGTCCGACAAACTCCTGCTGGTGGTCGCCGACGTGCGCGCGGGGTCGCCGACCGAAGGCATGGTGATGCGCATCGTGCTCGGCGACGGCAACTCGCGTCTCGTGCGGATCCCGCCCGGCGTCGCGCACGGCTGCAAGAACCTGCGGCCGGCGACGCCTTCGGTGATCGTGTATTTCGTCGACGTGCAGTTCTCGGTCGGCGAAGACTGCGACGAAGGCCGCTTGCGCTGGGACCACTTCGGCGCCGACGTCTGGGAAGTCGAGCGCGGCTAGACCGGCGTTCGCGCCGCGGCCGCACCTCGCGCGGCTCGCCTAGCGCGAGCCGTGACCCCGGCGCGAGCCGTGACCCACGCACGAGCCGTCACTCAGGCGCGAGCCATCAATCAGGCGCTCAGCTCCGGGGCCGTTTCGCTTCGGGCTTGCGCTCGGGCGGCGTCGGCGCCGGTTCGGGCCGCTTTACTTCGCGCACGATCGGATCGCCGAGGGGCTGCGTGCTCGCGCGGTCCGGTTTCCGGCCGGCGACGATCGCGTCGAGCGCGGGGCGCACGAAACGCAGCGCACGAGCCTCGTCGGCGCCTTTGAAGTCGTCGTCGAGCGTGCCCGAGAACGCGAACGTGCGTTGCGCGTCGAGGACGACCACGTGGCCGTTGGTCGCGACCGACAAGCGGTCGGCGAGCACGCGCTCGGGATCGAGGCCGAAGCGCGCGAAGCCGGCGTCCTTGGCCCATTTCGCGAGCGCGCCGCGCCCCACCTTCGACGCATCCGCGAGGTCGTCCGCGTTCGCGTCGATGGCAACGAGCACGAGGCCTGCGTCGGCGTAGAGCTCGGCGAGCTTCTGGAAACGCTTCGCCCACGCCGCACTCGCCGCGGACTGCTTGCCGACGAAGTAGAGCACGACGATGCGCTTCTCGAATTCGGCGAGCGTGACGGCCTTGCCATCGGCGTCGATCCAACCGAGCTTCGGGTCGACCGTCGCGCCGAGCGCGATCGGCGTCTGTTTCTGGTTCGACGGCTTCGCGTCGACCGGTTTCACGTCGACCGGCTTGCCTCCGGTTCCTTCGCGCGGCGGCGGCGAATCGCCGGGGCGTTGCGCGAGCGCAAGCGCTGCGGAAGCGACGAGCACGATCAGAGCGGCGATGGGGCGGAGGGTCATGACGTGGAGCGCCGCTTTGCGGCGCGATGGGACGAGCGGGCGAGCCTGCACGGCGAGTCTCGACCGGCGCGGACGCGCGTGGAAGCCGCGACTTCCCGGTTCGGGTCGGAGGCGAGGAGTCTAGTCCGCGGAGCGAGCCGGGGTACCGCCCTCGTGCCCGGGGACCGCCCGCGAGCCGCCGTGCTGCCGATGGCCTCGCGAGCGTCCGAGGCGTATCTTCTTCGCCCCCGAACACCGCGGCCCGACCGTCCGAGGGCCGTTCGCCAACGAAGGAGAACCCCATGAGAACCCTGTTCTTGCTCGGTGCGTCGCTCGCGGCCGTCGCCGCCGTTTCGCGCCCCGCCACGGCCGTCGACGAAGGCATGTGGCTCTTCAACAAGCCGCCCGCGAAGGAACTGCAGGAGCGCTACGGCTTCGAAGTGACGCCGGAGTTCCTCGAGCACCTGCAGCTCTCGTGCGTGCGCTTCTCGACCGGCGGCTCGGGCTCGTTCGTCAGCGGCCAAGGCCTCGTGATGACGAACCACCACGTCGGCTCCGAGATGATCGCGAAGCTCTCGACGAACGAGCGCGACTTGCTCGCCGACGGCTTCACGGCGCAGCGCATGTCCGAAGAACTCGCGTGCCCCGACCTCGAGCTCGACTGCCTGTGGTCGATCGAAGACGTCACGGCGCGCGTCAACGCCGACGTCAAGCCGGAGATGAGCACGGGTCAAGCGCTCGCCGCGCGTCGCGCCGCGATGGCCGCGATCGAAGCCGAAGCCAAAGCGAAGACCGGCCTCAAGCCGGAGATCGTCACGCTCTACCAAGGTGGCCAGTACCACCTCTACCAGTACAAGAACTACAAGGACGTGCGCCTCGTCTTCGCGCCCGAGAAGCAGGCGGCGTTCTTCGGCGGCGACCCCGACAACTTCGAGTTCCCGCGCTTCAACCTCGATTGCTGCTTCTTCCGTGTCTACGAGGACGGGAAGCCGATCCAACCGCGCCACTGGCTCAAGTGGAACGAGGAGGGCGCGAAGGACGGCGACCTCGTCTTCGTCGCCGGCCACCCGGGTTCGACGGAGCGCGCGTACACGATGGCGCACCTCGAGTTCCTGCGCGACGTGCGTCTGCCGTTCGGTCTCGCCGGGCTCTGGCGCACCGAGGTCTGGCTCAAGACCTTCAGCGACCGCAGCGAAGAGTGGCGGCGCATCGCCGAGGACGATCTGTTCGGCGTGCAGAACAGCCGCAAGGCGCTGACCGGCCGGCTCGCGGGCTTGCAGGATCCGGTGCTCTGGGAGCGCAAAGCCGACGCGGAGCGCAAGCTGCGCGCCGCGGTCGCCGCGAACCCCGACTGGCAAGCGAAGTGGGGCGGCGCGTGGGACGAGATCGCGGCGGCGCAGAACGCCTATCGCGCGTACTACCACCGCTTCAGTGCGCTCGGCGGCGGTTCGCTGAACCTCGGGTCCGAGCTCGCCGGCGTCGCGAAGACGCTCGTGCGCATCGCCGACGAGAAGCAGAAGCCGAACGGGGAGCGTTTGCGCGAGTACTCCGACGCGGCGCTCGAGAGCCTCGAGTTCCAGCTCTTCTCTCCCGCGCCGGTCTACCCCGACCTCGAAGCGCACCGGTTGACGATGCGGCTCTCGCAGATGGCCGAAGTGCTCGGTGGGTCGGATCCGGCGGTCGTCGCCGCGCTCGCGGGCAAGTCGCCGCGCGCTCGTGCGGAGGAACTGATCGGCGGGACCAAACTCGCCGACATCGCGGAGCGCAAACGGCTCTACGAAGGTGGCAAGGCGGCGATCGACGCGTCCAACGATCCGTTGATCGGGCTCGTGAAGGCGCTCGACGCGGAATCGCGTTCGCTGCGCAAGCGCTGGGAGGACGAAGTCCAATCGGTCGAGCGCAACGCCTACGCCAAGATCGCGGCCGCGAACTTCGCCGTGTACGGCGACAGCGTCTACCCCGACGCGACGTTCACGCTGCGGCTCTCCTACGGCAAGATCGCCGGCTACGAAGAGAACGGTCGGCGCGTCCCGGCGTTCACGAACCTCGGTGGGCTCTATCAGCGCGCGGCGGAGCGCAAGGAGCAGTACCCGTTCGAAGTGCCGGCGAGCTGGGCCAAGGCGAAACGCAAGCTCGACCTCGACGTGCCGTTCGACTTCGTGTCGACCTGCGACATCATCGGCGGCAACTCCGGCTCGCCGACCGTCGATCGCCACGGCGCGGTCGTCGGTCTGATCTTCGACGGCAACATCCAGAGCCTCGCATGGGACATCGCGTTCGACGAAGTCCAAGGCCGTGCCGTGTCGGTCGATGCGCGCGCGATGATCGAGACGTTCCGCAAGGTCTACGGCGCGAACGCGCTCGCCGACGAGCTGCTGCGCAAGTCGCCGCCGCGGTCCTGAGCGAGTCGGGCTCTGCGCCGCGGCGGACGTCGCCGCGGCTCGAGGTCTTTCCTGCGGGCTCGGCCGACCGGCCGGGCCCGCGACGTTTCAAGGCACCAACGCGCGGTCGGCGAACCCGTGGCGCTCGGCGAGCTCGACGATCGCCTGGCCGGCATCCACGTCGTGGGCGAGCTTCGCGGCGAGCCCGAACGGTCGGAGCTCGTCGTCTTCGCGTCGGAACGTGATCTCCGCGCCCGGCAGCGAGGATCCCGACCAACCCACGTCCGCGAGCGTCACGGCGAGCGCGCAATCGAGCAGCCAACGCGCGGCTTCGGAGCCTCGTTGCCCCGGATCGCCGACCTCGAGCTTCAGCGCCTTGCGCGCGAATTTCTCGGCATCGCGGCAGACGTGGGGAAACGTGCGCCACGTCAGTCCTTCGAACGCGGAGCGGTTCGCCTGGACCGTGTGGCGCCACATCGGCAGCAAGACCAGCTCGCAGGCGTCGTGCCACTCGATTCCTGGCCATCCGCCGACGTCGTGGTCGGGGACGAGGAAGCGCAGCAGCTCGAGCTCGAGCGCGTTCGGATCGTCGAGCAACGTGATCGCCATCGCGCCCGTGAGCTCGGCGTCGCCGGCGCGTAGAGCGGCGAGTCGCTCGCCGAGCGGCGGGTGCGAGTCCCAGGGATCCGCCTGCCGTCGCGAGCTCGCCTCGACCAAACGTTCGACCTGCTCGACGATCTGCGGTTGGCCGACGAACATCCCGAAGCCGGCGAGCAGCGGCGGACGACGTCCGCGCTCGAGCAGCGGCACGACTTCCTGCGCGAAGTACGTCTGGTACGCCGGTGCGACTCGCACGATCCTCCGCAGGCTCGACGCGAGCGTCGACGCGCCGACGGTACGGGCGGCGAGCGCATCCGCCGCGAGCTCCTGCGCTCGCGAGACCGACTCCGACACGCGCACGAAGAAGTTGCCGTAGAGCTCGAAGACGAAGTGCAGGATCGGCCGGTCGGCCTCCTGCAGGTTCGCGAGCGTCCGTCCGATCGCCGCGCGGGTCTTGTAGACCCACGGACCGAGGCGCGTGTCGCCGCCGTGGAAGTGGCCGAACTCGTGCGCCAGCACGGCGCGCGCCTCTGCGACGTCGAGCGAGTGCAGCAGCGGCAAGCCGAGTCCCATCACGCGCCGGCTGCCGAAGCCGAGCATGCCGCCGCGCTCGCTGACGAACGCGTTGGCGTCGTGCACGAGGAAGACCTGGGCCGGCGGCGCTTGCCCGGTCGACCGAGCGACCGACTCGATCTCCGCGAACAGCCGTGGATGCACGTTGCGCGAGAGCTGCGGACCTGGATCGACGAACGTGTCCGGCCGCGGCAGGATCGACCAGAGGACCACCGCGGCGCCCGCCCACGCGCTCAGCGTCAACGTGAAGTTCGGGGAACCTAGCGCGAGCGGCAGCCAGACGAGCAACGCGACGATCGATAGCGCGACGACGCAGAAACCGATCAGCAGCAGGACGGCGAGCAACGCGCGCGACGCGAGCGACGGCGCCCTGGATGACGGAGCGACAGGCGATGGAGCGACAGGCGATGGAGGCGCCGGGCGTGAGGGCGAGCTCATGGCGGGCGACGCGGGGGAACCGGAGGCCGGAGCGTGGGAGGACGCCCCGGCAGCGTGGAATCTAGCAGCGCCGCGCGCCGGACGGAGTGGGTCAGCGCTCGTAGCGCATGCCGAGCACGATCGACTGCGTCGCCATGCGCGAAGCCTTGTCCTGCTCGCGAGTCGTCCGCAGCGTGACTTCGATCGGGATCTTGACGTCACCGGCGAGTCCGTCGTCCCAGAACTCGATCGGCAGGACTTCGCGGAGCTGCGTCGTTTGCGTGTCCTGCGCGAGCCCGACTTGCGCGTGGAACGCGCGCCAGCCCGGCAACGGGATGAAACGTCGTTCCTGCGGCTCGCAGAAGATGTTCAGCGCGTCGTCGTGGACGCCGGGTTCGAGCAGGATGTCGAGCACGACGACGGCGACGTCCTTGCTCCGCGCGACTCCGAACTCCGCTCGCGGGCGGACGACGAAGCCGTTCTTGACGAGCAGCGCTTGTTCTTCCTCGGAGAGCGGCGTGGTGTTGTCGAGGTTGCGCAGCAGCGGACCACGCGTGCCGCTCGAGTGGACGTGCACGCTCGTGGCGCCCTCGAACTTGCGCTCGACGCCCTTCTTGCCGTCGGAGAGCGTCAGCGTGAGCGTCAGCTTGAACTCGTGCTTCGCGTCGGGAATCCCGGTCGGCACGTGGTACCGCCAGCGCATGCCGGCCTTGCCGCCGAACGCCACGATCTCGCCGTGTTCGGGGTCGACGAGCTTCTGGCCAGGCTGCATCCACGCGGAGCTGTTGCGGCGCCAATCTTGCGGACCGCTGATCTCGAGCTTCGCGGCCGGTCCCTGCGGCGACCGCGGCGCGGCGAAGTAGTAGCCCTGCGCGACGTCGTAGGCCGCGACGACGTCGACCCAACCGCCGGGGGAGACGACCGGCGGATCGCAGCGCCAGGTGATCTCGATCGGGTTCTCGCGCGCAGGCTTGGCGGCGGCGGGTGCGGTCGGTCGGTCCTGACCGCGCGCCGCGGTCGGGAGCGCGAGGAGCGCCAACAGCGGAAGCACGAACGCGGGCAGCACGTGGACGAACGGGGGTTGGATCGAGAGGCGGCGGATCATGTTCGCGGGGGGATCGACGCGGGTGACGGGCTCTTTCGGATGCCTGCGGCGGGCGACTGGACGGGACGCACCGGGGGACCAGTCGAACCGTGACGCCGGGGCTCGAGGATAGCGCTCGAGGCGTGTCGGCGCGCGCTACGGAGTCGCCGGCGCCGAGTTGGCGCGGACGCTCGGGCGCGGCGTCCGCGACCGAAGTTGGCCGCAGCCGCCTTCGACGTCCTGGGCCGCGCTCCAGCGCAGCGTTGCGAAGACACCCGCGCGTTTCAGCGTCCGCACCCAGTGCACGGCGCGTTCGAGCGGCGCGCGGCGGAAGGGAAAGCCCTCGAGGTGGTTCCAACCGACGACGTTGAGCATCCCGTGCCGGCCCGAAAGGAGCTCGATCGCGCGCTCGAGGTCGGCGTCGGAATCGTTGACGCCGTCGAGCAACGTCCATTGGTAGAGCACGGGCCACGTGATGCGCCGCGCGTAGGCATCGGCGCGCTCGACGAGTTCGCGCACCGGCACCTTCGGCGCGCGCGGCAGGAGCTCCGCGCGCCGCGCGTCGTCCGCCGAGTGCAGCGAAAGCGCGAGCGCGGGCTTCACTCGTGCGGCGTCGAGGCGTTCGAAGACTCGGCCGTCGCCGACGGTCGAGAAAACCATCCGTTTGTGCGCGAAGCGACCTTCGTCGCCGAGGCGTTCGATCGCGGCGAGCACGTTCGCGAGGTTGTGCGCGGGCTCGCCCATGCCCATGAAGACGATGCGCTCGATCGGCCGTTCGCGACGGGCGAGCGCAACTTGCGCGAGGATCTCGTCGGTGGAGAGGTTGCGGACGAGACCACCTTCGCCGGTCTTGCAGAAGCGGCAACCGACGGCGCAGCCGATCTGCGACGACACGCACAGCGCGCGCTTCGGCAGCAGCACGGTCTCGATCGTCGCTCCGTCGGCGAGTGCGACGAGCCAACGCAGCGCGCCGTCCGCGCTCGGATGCGCGGACACGACCGTCGCGATGCGCGCGAGTTCCGTTTCGAGCTCGTCGAGCGCTGCGAGGAGTCGCTTCGGCAGCGCCTCGCGCGGCGTGTCGGCCGCAGTCGAGAGCTGCCGGCCGGCGAGCCAGGCCGTGACGAGCCGTCGTTCGGCGCGTCCGCTAGCGCCGAGTTCGCGCGCTCGCTCCAGCGCGCGCTCGAGGCTCACTTGGCCTCCGTGATCGCGATCATGCGCTCGAGCGACGCGCGCGCGTCCGCGATCATCGCGGCGCGATCGGATTCGTCGAGCCGATCGCGCACGCCGGTCGTCTCGTCGACCATGTCGCCGGCGAGCACGCGGTTCGCGTCCGGCGCGACGCCCTTGCGCAGGAGGTCGAGCATGCCGGCGAGGTGCGGCGGATCGTTGCGGCTCATCGTCGCGCACCCGCAGCCCATCGAGCGGTACGCCGGGTCGGGGATGTCGGCGAGGTGCACGATCTCGACGCCGCGCTGCTTGCCTTGTTCGCGCGCGTTCCTGACGAAGTGGCCTTCGGTGCCGATCGCGAGCTTCGCGCCGCGCGGCGCCTTCATCACGGCGTCCCACAGGAAGTTGGTCGAGCCTTCACCATCGGCGACTTCGACGACTTCGACTTTCGACTCGGGGTGCACGAGCACCGTGTACCCGCGGTCCTTCCAGTACTGCACGTGGCGCGGCTCGAACACCGTGTGCACGCCGCAGAACGCGCCCCAGAGGATCATCTGCGCGCGGTCGAGCGCGGCGAAGCCGCCGGCGACGCTCCGTTCGTCGAGCTTCAGTGCGCCGCGGCCGATCTGCGGGTCGGGCAACGCGACCACGCGCGTCGGATCGAGGCCGAGCTTGCGCGCCGTGTTGCGCCCGAGGTGCTGGTCGGGCACGAAGAAGACCTTCTTCTTCCGATCGAGCGCCCACTTCACGACCTTGTGCGCGTTCGAGCTCGTGCAGACCGCGCCGCCGGTGCGTCCCGCGAGCGCCTTGAGCCGTCCGCCGGTGTTCATGTACGCGACGACGACGAGCTCGTCGCCGTACCTCTCGATCAACTGCTCCGCGGTCGGCAGCACCATCCAGTCCTTTGCGAGCATCTCCATCGTGCAGCCCGCCTTCGGATTGGTGATCCAGACTTGCTGATCGGCGTGCGCGAGGATCGCGATCGCTTCGGCCATGAAGTGCACCGCCGACTCGACGATCACTTTCTTCTCGGGATGCCGCGCGGCTTGCAGCGCGAGTTGGTAGCTGTCGGCGACCGAACCGCCGTAGCGCTCGACGAGCTTCACGATCTCGCCGCCCATGTAGAAGTGCGCGACCAACATCAGCGCGTCGCCGAAGTGCGTCTGCGCGGGCTTCACGTAGGAATCGAGCCACGGCAACACCGTCGACGGCTTGCGGTCGGGCAGCGCGAGGTACTCTTCGGCGTACGGTTTGAACTCCGCTTGGTACCAGTCGAGCGGCAGGTCGGTCTGGCAGATCGGCAGTTCCGGCTGGAGCACGATGCCGGAGCTCTGGAGGGACGTGGGCGGCACCCGGATCCTCGGTTGGAGCCTCGTGGAGACAGGGACGCGGGAGCATAACACGGCTTGCACGCGGCCCCGAGCGGCCGGACGCGCGTCACGAGGCGCGGAACGAAGGCTTTTCCGAGCTCCGCTTGGCTCGGAGCCGCCGCCGCGTCGAAAGAGTCGCGGGTCCATCTTCGCCGGCGCGCCGTCCGAGCGCCGCCCTTCGTCCGCATGTCGATCTTCGAGAGCACTCGCGTCTTCCTCGCGTCGTCGTTCGTTCCGTGCATGTGCGCCGTCGTGCTCGCAGGGGAACCCGCGAGCGTCCGCGGCAAGCCGAACGCCACCGAGAAGCCCGCGAAAGCGGTGGATCGCGGCGAGCGGCCGCCCGCGCGCGGACCGTGGCGCATCGACCGCTCGCTCGCCGTCGCGAAGGGCTCGTGGTCGCTCGGCGTCGACGCCGAGGACGCGGCGCTCGTGATCGACGGCGCGCGAGGCATCGTGCTCGACCTCGGCGCCGCGGAGTTCGTCGGCTCGACGAGCCTCGCCGATCCGTCGACGCTCGCCGGCGTCGGTCTCGTCGTGCGCAACGCGGAGGACGTCGTGATCCGCGGCGGCAAGTTTGGCGGCTGGCGCACCGGTGTGCGGATCGAGGCTTCGCGTGGCGTGCGTCTCGAGAACGTCGTCGTGACCGACCTGTACGCTCCTCGGTTGGGGTCGAGCGCCGCGCTCGAAGCCGCTTCCGACGTGCTCGACCGTCGCGACTTTGGCCTCGTCGCGCGCGGAGGCGCAGGCTTCGTGGTCGAGCGTTCGCACGGCGTCGAATTCGTCGAATGTGCGGTCCGCCGCGGCGTCGTCGGCATCGCGGCGATCGAAGCGCCGGGTGTCTCCGTGCGCGGCGGCCGGTTCGGATACCTGTCGGCGTACGGACTCGCGTTCTGGCGCTCGGCCGAAGTCTCGGTCGCGGACGTGCAGGTCGAACAGGCCGTGCGCGGCGGAAGATCGAGCTTCTGGAGCGGAGCGCACGGTTCGGCGGGCCTCCTGCTCGTCGACTCGGCCACCGCGCGCGTCGAGCGTTCGTCGTTCACACGCTGCGGCAGCGGCGCGGTCGTGCTCGGCGCTTCGCCGCAGGCGACACTCGTCGCGTGCGACGTTTCCGCGGCGCTCGCGCACGGCGTCGAGTGCACGGAGGTCGTCGAGCCGCGCATCCTGGAGTTGGTCGCTCGCGACGTCGGCGGCGACGCCGTCGTGCTGAGCGAGGCGACCCGCGCGTGGGTCGTCGAGTGCGTGCTCGAACGAGCTCGCGGCAAGGGAGTCTCGGTGCAGGCGGGCGGCGAACACGTGCTCGCGCGCAACTGGGTGTCCGCCGCGGCGGTCGGGCTCGCGACGAACGGCGTCACCGGGCTCGCGCTCGTCGCGAACGGATTCGAGCAGAACGGTCTCGACTGGGAGCTCGAACGTTCGCGCGGCGTCTCGGCGGCGGAGAACGTCTTCGAGAACGGGCTCGTCCTGCGCATCGACGGCACCGGCGACGGAGCGCTCGAACGCGAGCGCATCCGCGGCGTCGGCGGCGCGTTGCCGAGCGGTCGTTTGGTCGGCACCGAAGTGCTCGCGCACGACGCCGAGCGCGCAAGTGCGTTCGAGAGCGAACTCGCCGCGACGCCGCGTGCGTCGCGACGTCCGGCGACGCCGCCGGCGAGCCCGGCAGCGCCTCGCGCACCGGCGGCGCCTGGCGCACCGGCGACGCCTGGCGCACCGGCGGCGCACGGCGCGGCTACGGGCGAGCCGAGCAAGACGCCGAGTCCGCAGTCGTCCGCCGGCGGGTCGAGCCCCGCCGAGGACTTCGTCTTCGACCGCTTCGGTCCGTGGGATCCCGAGGGCCCGCGCCCCGCGCCTGCGCCCCGCGCGGCCGGGGGGCTATTCGCCGCCGCCCAGTGGGAAGCCGTCTGGTTCGCGTGGGACGACGCTCACGATCCGCGTGGACTCGACACGGCGCGCTCGGCGTGGCGAGAGCTCGCGCGCGAGCCGCTCTTGTCGCGCACGGTCGGCGCGTTCCGCACGCCGTTCGGCGCCGGCGCGCGGCCGAGCGAACTGCCGAGCGAACGTTTCGGACTGCTCGCGCGCACCACGCTCGAGCTCGCAGCGGGCCGCTATCGCGTCCAATCGACGTCCGACGACGGCGTTTCGCTGCGCGTCGACGGCAAGCCGGTGCTCGAGAACTGGTCGTGGCACGCCACGACGGTCGACCGCGCCGAGTTCGAGGTCGGCGCAGGCGCGCACGTCTTCGAGCTCGAGTACTTCCAAGTCGACGGGTCGAGCGCGTTGGCGCTCGAGCTCGACGCGCTCGGCTCGAACTCGCCGTGAACTAGAACTGCGCCTTCTCGGTCGAGCCTTCGAGCGCGGTCGTCGAGCTCTGGCCCTTCGAGACGGCCTGCGTGACCGCGTCGAAGTAACCGGTGCCGACTTCGCGCTGGTGCTTGGTCGCGGTGTAGCCGAACGCTTCGCCGGCGAACTCCGCCTGTTGCAGTTCGACGTACGCGGCCATGCCGCGGTCGCGATAGCCGCGCGCGAGCTCGAACATCGAGTGGTTGAGCGCGTGGAAGCCCGCGAGCGTCACGAACTGGAACTTGTAGCCCATCGCGCCGAGCTCGCGCTGGAACTTGGCGATGGTCGCGTCGTCGAGCTTCTTCTTCCAGTTGAACGACGGCGAGCAGTTGTACGCGAGCAGTTTGCCCGGGAACTTCGCGCGGATCGCTTCGGCGAACTCGCGCGCTTCGGCGAGATCCGGATGGCTGGTCTCGCACCAGATCAGGTCCGAGTACGGCGCGTAGGCGAGGCCGCGCGCGATCGCGGTGTCGAGACCGTTCTTGATGCGGAAGAAGCCTTCGCTCGTGCGCTCGCCGGTCAAGAACGGCCGATCGCGTTCGTCGACGTCGGACGTGATCAACGTCGCAGCGTCGGCGTCGGTGCGCGCGATCACGATCGTCGGCACGTCGCACACGTCGGCGGCGAGACGCGCGGCGTTCAGCGTGCGGATGAAGGTCTGCGTCGGCACGAGCACCTTGCCGCCCAAGTGGCCGCACTTCTTCTCGCTCGCGAGTTGGTCCTCGAAGTGCACGCCGGCTGCACCGGCTTCGATCATCGCCTTCATCAACTCGAAGGCGTTGAGCGGTCCGCCGAAGCCCGCTTCGGCGTCGGCGACGATCGGCGCGAACCAGTAGACGTCGCCCGACTTCTCCATGTGCTGGATCTGATCCGCGCGTTGCAGCGTCTGGTTGATGCGCTTGACGACCGCGGGCACCGAGTTCGCCGGATAGAGCGATTGGTCGGGATACATGTGGCCCGAGAGGTTCGCATCGGCCGCGACCTGCCAACCCGAGAGATAGATCGCCTGCAGACCGGCCTTGACCATCTGCATCGCTTGGTTGCCGGTCAGCGCGCCGAGCGCGTGCACGTAGTCCTGCTCGTGCATCAGGCGCCACAAGCGTTCGGCGCCGAGCCGCGCGAGCGTGTGCTCGATCTTGATCGAACCGCGCAGACGCTCGACGTCGGCGGCGGAGTAATCGCGGACGATGCCGTCGAAGCGTTTCGCGGCGTGGGCTTGTCCGTTGGACTTCGGGTTCATGGCGGCGATCTCTCTAGTTGCGGATCAGGAGGTCGTAGGCAGGAAGCGTCAGGAACTCCGAGAACTCTTCGGCAACCGAGAGCTCGGCGAACAAGTGGGCGGCAAGCGCGAGTTTGCCGGGCGCGAAACGTTCGCTCGCGTTCGCGGCTTCGAGCGCGCGCGTTTCGTCGGCGAGCACGGCGCGGAAGAGCGCAGCATCGATGGTGCGCCCGTCGTCGAGCTTCGCGCCGTGGCGGATCCACTGCCAGACCTGCGCGCGGCTGATCTCGGCGGTCGCGGCGTCTTCCATCAGGTCGTAGAGCGGCACGCAGCCGTTGCCCGAGAGCCACGCCGCGAGGTACTGCACGCCGACGCGCACGTTGTGGGCGAGGCCGGCATGCGTGATCGGGCCTTCCGGCACGCGCAGCAGGTCGTCGGCGGAGACCTTGACGTCCTCGCGCAGCCGCTCGAGTTGGTTTTGGCCCTTCACGAGCGCTTCGAAGACGTCCTTCGCGATCGGCACGAGCCCGGGGTGCGCGACCCACGTGCCGTCGTGGCCGTCGCCCGCTTCGCGGGTCTTGTCGGCGCGCACCTTCTCGAGCGCCGTCGCGTTGCGCGCGGCGTCGTCCTTGATCGGGATCTGCGCGGCCATGCCGCCCATCGCGTGCACGCCGCGTCGATGGCAGGTCTGGATCAGGAGTTGGCTGTAGCTGCGCAGGAAGTGCTGCGTCATCCCGACGCGGTCGCGGTCGGGCAACACGAAGTCCGAGCGGTTCCGGAACTTCTTGATGAAGCTGAAGATGTAGTCCCAGCGGCCGCAGTTCAGTCCGACCGAGTGCTCGCAGAGCTCGAAGAGGATCTCGTCCATCTCGAACGCGGCGAGGATCGTCTCGATCAGCACCGTCGCGCGGATCGTGCCGCGCGGCAGGCCGAACTCGCTCTCGGAGAACAGGAAGACCTCGTTCCACAGCCGCGCTTCGCGGTGGCTCTCCATCTTCGGCAAGTAGAAGTAGGGGCCGGTGCCGCGAGCGACGAGCTCACGCGCGTTGTGGAAGAAGTAGAGGGCGAAGTCGAAGAGCGAGCCGGACACGGCGCGACCGTCGACGAACACGTGTTTCTCGTCGAGGTGCCAACCACGCGGTCGCACGAAGATCACCGCGGTCTGCTCGTTCAGGCGATACGTCTTCTGCGGCGTCTCGAAGGTGATCGTGCGCCGCACCGCGTCCTTCAGGTTGATCTGGCCTTCGATCTGGTTCTTCCAGGTCGGCGCGTTCGAGTCCTCGAAGTCCGCCATGAAGACCTGCGCGCCGCTGTTCAGCGCGTTGATGATCATCTTGCGCTCGACGGGCCCGGTGATCTCGATGCGCCGGTCGACCAGGTCCTTCGGTGGGGGCGGCGCCTTCCACACCGACGCGCGCAACGCAGCCGTCTCCGCGAGGAAGTTCGGCCGCGCGCCGCGGTCGAGCGCGCGTTGCACTTCGATGCGCCGCGCGAGCAAACGTTGACGCGTCGGCTCGAACTCACGCACGAGGCGGACGAGGAAATCGAGCGCTTCCGGCGTGAGGATCTCCTGAGCGCGCCCTTCGAGCGAACCGCGGATCTCCACGCCCGGAGGCAGGCTCGGAATCGTCTTGGGGGCCATCTTGGGAATGCCGTTGGGGAGCGGTGTGCCCCAAGAGTCCCTCGGCGGCTTGGGCTGGGCAACTCGACGTGAGCGAAATTCGCGCGCGCGCTCACTTCGGCGGCGAACGCCGGGGCCGGAGTGCGGAGTCCCCGGGGTCGGCTCGCTGCGGGCACGGCCGCGCCGACGTGTGGACATTCGCCGCTGCCGCGGGGATTTCTTTCGCACGGCTCGAGCGAGGGTCCGGGCCGTGTCCGCGGAGTCGACGAAGTCCCGACGGTCGCGGCGTCCCGGGCGGAAGCCGTCGCGGGGAGGACGCGAGAGCCGCCGCGTGAAGCGGCGGTGCGCGCGTGGAGCTTCTCTCGGCCCTCAAACGACCGGACCGTCCGCAGTCGCGGGCCGAGTCGCGGTCGTTCAGCTCTCGCCGAGGAACGGGTAGCGCCAGTCGGTCGGCGGCACGAACGTCTCCTTCACGGCGCGCGGGCTGATCCAGCGCAACAGGTTGAGGATCGAGCCCGCCTTGTCGTTGGTGCCCGAGGCGCGCGAGCCGCCGAACGGTTGTTGGCCGACGACGGCGCCGGTCGGCTTGTCGTTGACGTAGAAGTTTCCGGCGGCGAAGCGCAATGCCTCGTACGCCTGGCGCACCGCGAAACGGTCGTCGGCGAAGATCGCGCCGGTCAGCGCATAGTCCGACGTCGTCGCGCAGAGCTCGAGCGTTTCCGCGAAGCGCGCGTCGTCGTAGACGTGCAAGGTCAACACCGGTCCGAAGAGCTCGGTGCACATCGTCGTGTACTTCGGATCGAGAGCTTCGATCACCGTCGGTTGGATGAACCAGCCCTTGGAGTCGTCGCACTCGCCGCCGAAGACGATGCGCGCGTCCTTCGACTGCTTCGCGCCGTCGATGAAGCTCTTGAGGCTCGTGTACGACTTCTTGTCGATCACGGCGCCCATGAAGTTCGTGAAGTCGGTGACGTCGCCGACCTTCACTTGCGCGAGGATCGCGCCCATCTCGTCGCACACCTTCGGCCACAGGCTCTTCGGCACGTATCCGCGGCTCGCGGCGGAACACTTCTGGCCTTGGTACTCGAACGCGCCGCGCACCAACGCGACGGCGACCGCGCGCGGCTCGGCGGACGCGTGCACGAAGACGAAGTCCTTGCCGCCGGTCTCGCCGACGAGGCGCGGGTATTGGCCGTAGCGCGAGACGTTCTGGCCGATCGTCGACCAGATGCCGTTGAAGACGCCGGTCGAGCCCGTGAAGTGCACGCCGGCGAGGCGGCGGTCGGAGAACGCGACGTCGCCGAGGTTCGCGCCGCTCGACGGCACGAAGTTGATGACACCCGCGGGCAGGCCGGCCGCCTGGTAGAGCTTCATCAACCAGTAGTTCGACAGGATCGAGGTCGACGCGGGCTTCCACACGACCGTGTTGCCGACCATCGCCGGCGCCGTCGGCAGGTTCGCGGCGATCGACGTGAAGTTGAACGGCGAGATCGCGACGACGAAACCGTCGAGTGGCCGGTGCTCCATGCGGTTCCACATGCCCGGCGCGGACTGCGGCTGCTCGCCGTAGAGCCGCTCCGCGTAGTGCACGTTGAAGCGCATGAAGTCGATCGTCTCGCACGCCGAGTCGATCTCGGCTTGGTGCGCGGTCTTCGACTGGCCGAGCATCGTCGACGCGTTGAGCTTGTCGCGCCACGTCGTCGCGAGCAGCTCGCCGACGCGCAGGAAGACGCTCGCGCGTTCCTCCCAAGGCAAGCGCGCCCATTCCTTCTTCGCCTTGTCGGCCGCTTCGAGCGCCTTCGCGATGTGTTCCTTCTTCGCGCGGTGGACCTGACCGAGCTTCTTCGAGTGATCGTGCGGGCACGCGATCGGTTCGGTGTCGCCCGTGCGGATCTCCTCGCCGCCGACGATCACCGGCACGTCGACCGGTTCGGCGGTCATGCGCGCGAGCTCCGCCTTCAGCGACTTCTTCTCCGGTGAGCCCGGGCCGTAGGCCTTGACCGGTTCGTTGATCGGGGTCGGGACGTGGAAAGCGCCGTGGGTCATGTTCGAAGGCTCCGGATGGGTTCGCGAGGACCGAGCAGGCTAGCGCGACGGCGTTCGGCTGTCGACGAGCGCCGAGTGCGTGCGTCGGCCGCGCCGAAACGCCACACAGGCTTCACGCACGCGCCCTTCCGTCGATCGTGCGGCTCGCGCATCATGTGCGCGCGCGGGCCGGTCCGCGCTCGACTCCAGGAAACCGCCCATGCTCCGCACGTCCGTACTCCTGCGCGCTCTGCCCGTCGTCACTGCGCTTTCGCTTTCGTCCTGCATCTTCGTCGCCGACGGGTATCGCGACGCCCAAGGCAACTGGCACAGCCGCGACGGCGACATCGAGATCCGCGTCGGCGACGGCGCCGAGAAGTCGGCGAGTGCGGACGCGTCCGGTGCGCCGACCGAGAAGGACGACGAGAAGGCGCAAGCTCTCGACGACAAGGCGTTCGAGCTCGCGCTCGCGCGAGTCGACCTCGAGCTCGCGAAACTCTCGGCCGGCGTCGCGAAGAGCGAAGCCACCGCGGGCCTCGCGCGCGCCGAACGCGAACGCGCGGACGCCGTGAAGGCGCTCGACCAGTTCAAGAACGTCGAGATGCCGTTGCGCGTCAAGGACGGCGAACTCGACGTCGAAGAGGCGCGGTTCGGCATCGAGTTGAAGAAGATCGAACTCGAGGAGCTGATCGCCATGTACAAGGGCGACACGATGGCGGCGTCGACGAAGGAAATCGTCGTCAAGCGCGAGACGAAGGAGCTCGAGTTCATGCAACGTCGGCTCGCGATGGCCGAGACACGGTTCTCGGCGTTGACGGGCCACGAGCTGCCGCACGAGCTCGCCAACAAGGAGGACGAGGTCCGCAAGGCGGAAGAAGCCTTGGCGAAGGCGAACGTCGAGGCGCAGAAGGCCGAGCTCGAGACGAAGAAGTCGCTCGACGAAGCCGAACGCAAGATCCGCACGCTCGAACGCGAGCTCGCGAAGCTCGGCGCCCAGAGCGCAAAGCTCGAGACGGAGCGCGCAAAGCTCGAGCCGGAGCGCGCAAAGCTCGAGCCGGAGAGCGCGAAGCCGTGAACGTGCGCGCTCGCGTGCCCGGCGGGTTCGTGCCCGGCGGGTTCGTGCTCGCCGGGCTCGTGCTCGCGTGCGCGGCGAGCGTCGCGGACGCAGGTTCGTCGCTCCGGGGAGTCTCGCTCGGCGAGCCGGCACCGTACGAGCCGCGGTCGCTGGCGTCGGTGGATGAAGACGGATCCGCCGCGGTGCGCGCGAATCCCGAGCTCGCCGCCCGGGACGCCGCGGTGCCCGACACGCTCACCGCCGCCGACGCGCGGGCGGCGCTCGCGCGCGCTCTCGACTTCCTGGTGCGCACCCAGAACGCCGACGGGTCGTTCGGCACGCCGACGATCGAAGGGCTCTGGGACTCGCACTACGCGCTCGAGAGCTACTACGCATGGCAGTACGCGGGCGTCGCGCTTGCGGCGTACGGTCTCGCGCTTGCGCCGGAGACACCGGAACGCCGTCGCGCGCTCGAGCGCGCCGTCGAGTGGCTCGTGACCACGCGCTTTCCGAAACGTCCGAGCGACTGGGACAACGACACGATGTGGGCGGCGGTCTACGGGCTCGTCACGTGCGTGCACGTCGCCGACGATCCGCGCTTCGCGAGCGACGCCTGGCGCACGCGGCTCGCCGCGCGCGGTCGCGACTGCGCGGCGTTCCTCGTCGCGACCCAGGTGCCCGAAGGCGGTTGGGGCTACTACGACGATCCGCCGTTCACCGCGCGGCCGAAGTGGGCGACGAGCTTCTCGACGGCCGCCGTGTTGCCGGCGTTCGCGCGGGCGCGCGAGCTCGGGTGGCTCGCGGCGATCGATGACGCGAGTACGGCCGGTGGGCCGGGTCGAGACGACACCGCGCTCGTCCGTCGCGCTCGCGACTACGTGCGCCGTTGCGCGTTGCCGAACGGCGCGTACGCCTACGACCTGCGGCCGATCTCTCGCTTCGGCGGCGGCGAGCACATCGACGGCGTCAAAGGCTCGCTCGGTCGCATCCAAGTCTGCAACTGGGCGCTCGCGCGGGTCGGCGAACGTTCGATCACCTCCGACAAGCTCGAGATCGGACTCGCCACGTTCTTCGAGGAGCATCGGTTCCTCGACGTCGCGCGCATGAGGCCGGTGCCGCACGAGGCGTACTACGCGAACGCCGGCTACTTCTACTACTTCGGGCACCTTTACGCGGCGAAAGCGATCGAGCTGCTGCCGGTCGAAAGTCGCGAGTCGTTCCACGCGCGCCTGCGGCCGCACGTCGTCAAGACGCAGCGCACCGACGGCTCGTTCTGCGACTACCAGTCCCAGTCGTACAACGTCGCCGCGTGCACGGGCATGGCGGCGGCGGCGCTCGCGTTGGGATTGCCGGAGGGACGGCGATGAAGACGTTCGTTCGTGGCCTTTGCGGCTCGGTGCTTTCGGCCGTGTTGCTCGCGAGCGCGGCGAGTCCCGCGCAAGACGCCGGCACGACCGCGGCGCCGCAAGCTCCCGCACGTGACTCGAAGCCGGCGCTCGAGCAGGCGCCCAAACCGAAACTCGGCCCGAGCGACGAGCTCGACGCGAACGCGGCGCGTGCGTCCCGCGACCACGCGCTCGCCTGGATCGTCGCGAAGCAGAACCGCGACGGCAGTTGGGGCACGCGCACGATCGAAGGTTTCGTCGAGGACTTCATCACCGTGCAAGGCGTCTACGCGTGGCAGTACGCGTCGAGCGCGCTCTGCACGCTCGCGCTCGCCGAAGCGCCCGAGTCGCCCGAGCGCCGGGCCGTGCTGGAGAAAGGCGTCACGTTCCTCTGCTCCGCGCCGTTGCCGAAACGCGGCGACGACTGGGACGTCGACCACGTTTGGGCCGGTGTCTTCGGCACGGTCGCGTGCACGGCGCTCGCGAAGGACCCGCGCTTCGTCGGCGAGCCGTGGCGCACGCAGCTCGGCGCGCGCGGTCGTGAGCTCGCGAAAGTGCTCGAGACGATGCAGACGCCGAGCGGCGGTTGGGGCTACTACGACGACCCGCCGTTCACCGCGCGACCGAAGTGGGCGACGAGCTTCACCACGGCGGCCGTGATCCCGGCGCTCGGCTTCGCCGAAGAGCTCGGTTGGATCGCCGATCGCGACCTGCGCAAACGGGCGATCGGCTTCGTACGCCGCTGCGCCCTGCCCAACGGTGCGTACCAGTACAGCCTCGACATGCTCCCGTGGATCGGCGGCGAATCGATCAACGACATCCGCGGCTCGCTCGGGCGCACGCAGGTCTGCAACTGGGCGCTCTTCCGAGCCGGCGAGCGCTCGGTCACGCCGGACAAACTCGTCGCGGGCCTGCGCGACTTCTTCGCGCACCACGAGTACCTCGACGTAGCGCGCATGCGTCCGATTCCGCACGAGGCCTACTACTTCAACGCGGCTTACTTCTACTTCTACGGGCACTACCATGCAGCCTTGGTCGTCGAGCTCCTGCCCGAGGCGGAGCGCGAGGCCTGGCGCCGCAAGCTCAGGCCCGAAATCGTCAAGACGCAGCGCCCCGACGGCTCGTTCGGCGACTTCCTCGCTTCGACGTACATGATCCAAGCTTCGACCGCGTTCGCGGCGCTCGCGCTCGACGCGGGCCTCTCCGACGAGTCCAAACGATGAACACCCAAGTCCTCCTCCGCGAACTCGCGGCGCGCCGCTGGAGCGCCGAAGCTCGCGCCTGGTTCGAACGAGCCGCTGCGGAGAGCGCGCGCGGCGTCGACGACGAGCGCTTCTGCGTGCTCTTCTCCGAAGCGAGCCGCTGGGTGCGGCCGAAGGTCGCGCTCGCGCCGAGCGACGCCGAGCGCGCCCGTGCGCGTTCGCTGATGCCCGGCTTCGACCCCGAGCGCTGGACCGCGCTCGAAGCGACGCGTGCCGCGCTGCTCTTCGCGCACCAGGACCTCGACCGCGACGCCGGGGCGCGCGCGACCGACGAGCTCTTCCGTTACGCCGACGTCGGCGAACACTCGGCGCTCTTGAAGAGCCTGCCGCACCTGCCGGCGCCGGAGCGGTTCCTCGCGCGGGCCCGCGAAGGCGCCCGCTCGAACATGCGCAGCGCGTTCGAAGCGATCGCATGCGACTCGCCGTACGCCGCGCGCTTCTTCGACGCCGTCGGTTGGCGCCAACTCGCGATCAAGGCGCTCTTCATCGAAGCGCCGCTCTGGCGCGTGTTCGGCTTCGACGAACGCGTCGATCCGGAGCTCGCCCGCATGGCGCTCGACCTCGCCGACGAACGGCGCAGCGCCGGCCGGCCCGTCAATCCGGAGACCTGGATGTGCCTCGGCAAGTTCGCCGGCGCGCGCGGGCTGCAGTCGCTCGAGCACGAGTTCGCGCGTGGCACGTCGCGCGGCCGCGCGGCGGCTGCGCTCGGCTTCGCGCGTGCGGGTGAGCTCGACCGCTTGCGCTCGCTCGTCGCCGTCGAGAAGGACGAGCTCGTCCGCGACACGCTCTCCGGCGCGTTGGCCGGCCGTTCCGATTCGTCCGCGTTCCAACTCGCCGGCGCCGCCGTGCAAGGAGCCCGCTGATGCGCTTCTTCGATCCCCACATCCACATGGCGAGCCGCACGACCGACGACCTCGAGGCGATGGCCAAGGCCGGCATCCGCGGCGTGATCGAGCCTGCATTCTGGATGGGCCAGCCGCGCACGCAGCTCGGGTCGTACATCGACTACTTCTCCGCGTTGGTCGGGTGGGAGCGCTTCCGCTGCTCGCAGTTCGGCGTCGCGCACTACTGCGCGATCGGGCTCAACTCGAAGGAAGCGAACAACGAAGGTCTCGCGAAGGAAGTGCTCGAGCTGATCCCGCGCTTCGCGTTGAAGGAAGGCGTCGTGGCGATCGGCGAGATCGGCTACGACGAGATCACCAAGGCCGAGGAGTTCGCGTACGAGTGGCAACTCGACTTCGCGCGCCGGCACGACATGGTCGTGATGGTGCACTCGCCGCACCGCGACAAGAAGCGCGGCATCCGTCGCTCGCTCGAGCTCGCGAAGCACCACGGCGTGCCGATGCAGAAGCTCGTGATCGACCACAACAACGAAGAGACGGTCGAAGACGTGCTCGAAGCGGGCGCGTGGGCCGCGTTCACCATCTATCCGCACACGAAGATGGGCTCCGAGCGGATGGTCGAGATCGTCAAGAAGTACGGTCCGAAGCAGATCATCGTCGACTCGTCGGCCGACTGGGGGATCAGCGATCCGTTGTCGGTGCCGAAGACGGCGGCGTTGATGCTCGAGCGCGGCGTGTCGGCGGAAGCGGTCGAGCTCGTGACGTGGAAGAACGGACTCGACGCGTACGCGCAGTCGGGCCAGATCGACGTCGAAGCGCTGGAGCGCACCCCGCAGATCGACCAACGCGCCTTCTACGGCGAGAATTCGGTCCTCCGCGGCCAACAACCGCGCGTGGACGCGGCGATCCCGAACTAGACGGCCGTCGAGCGCCGCAGCTCGCCAACCGTCACGCGCGGGCGAGCAGGCGCCGCGCGTTCTCGGCGAAGATCGCGGCTTGCACCTCGACGCTCGCGCCGATCGCGGAAAGCGCCGCCTGCTGTTCGTCGTAGCGGTCGCGGCGCCAGCCTGACGGGAACGTGTTCGAGTCCGTGCCGAAGAGGATGCGCTTCGGGCCGAACACGCCGAGCGCGCGCGCGAACACGTCCTTCAGGGCGAGCGGCGCCGGTTGCGTCGCGAGCCACGAGTTCGAGCTCGACGTGTCGACGTACACGTTCGGGCACTGCGCGCCGGCGAACAACGCTTCGCGGAAGAAGCCCGCGCCGAAGTGGGGGACGACGAGCCGCGCGTCGGGGAACTTGTTGGCGGCGGCGACGAGCTCGATCGGATTCGCGTACTGGATGTCGATCGTGCGCGGCAACTGCAGCAGGTCGCGCAACTTCACGATCAACAGGCCGCAGTGCACGTACGCGACGGCTTTGCGCTCGGCGAGGACCTTCAAAAGCGGCTCGCACACGCTCTCCGAGATCTTGTAGTGGTGCAGCGCCGGGAAGAGCAACACGCCGCGGAAGCCCTTTTCCTCGATCAGTTTCGCCACTCGCTCGGCCGTGCCTTCGACCTTCGGGTTGACCAGCGCGAACGGCACGAGCCGTCCGTCGGATCCAGCGCAGGCTTCGGCGACGGCCGCGGTCTCCTCGGGCGCCGACGAGAAACAGGCCATGCGCTCGACGTCGTTCTTGTCGAGTTCGGCGAGCCAACGCGCTCGGTGCGCGGCGAGATCGGGCCCCGGGATCTCGAGGCCGGCCTTCTCGGCGACCCGGGCCAACTTTTCCGCGACCGTGCCGGGGAGCGGCGACTGCGCGGCGAGCGCTTCGAAGTACGGGCGGCTGAAGAAGTGGACGTGGAAGTCGAGGATCTGCATGGCGGCGGCGCAGCGTAGCAACCGGGCTTGCGGAAGGACTTGCGCCCCGCTGTACCATGGAAGCACTCGCGAACTCCATGAGCCCCTCGGCCCAGGAACCGATTCCCGATCCGCGACGTCCCGGCTGGGCGCGGATCACCATCCCCGGCGGCGAACTGCGCGTCGAGCGCGAGTGGTACGAACGCCTGCGCGAGCTCGGGCTCGTCGAACCCGAGCGCTGGCGCGCCGAGGATCTCTGCGGCGTGACGGTCGAGCGCAAGCCGGACCTCTGGGTGCGTTGCATCCCGGGCAAGGACGCGGCGCTCTTCGCGCGCTACCGCAAGGGGTCGCGGCGCACCGACTGGCTCGACGATCTGCTGCATGGTCGCAAGCCGCTTTCGGCGGCCGCGCAAGAAGCGCGGATGCGCAAGATCCTGAAGCGGGTCGGCATCGCGGCGCCGCACATCGTGCTCGTCGGCGAAGTGCGTTCGCGCGTGCGCATCGAGCGCGAGAGTTTTCTCGTGACGCGCGAGACGATCGATTTCGAGCCGCTGGCTCGCAGCGCGTGGAACGGGCTCGCGCCGCAACTGCGCGCGATGCTCGGCGGCTTCGACGGTCCGCGCGTGCCCGCGCCGGAAGCGTTCTCGCGCTGAGGTCGAGCGCGGCTCCGGCTCAGGGCTCGCGCAGCGCGCGCCACGCGCCGTGCAGTCGTTTGCCGGTTCCGAGCACGTGGAACGCCGTGCCGCGCGCGCCGTAGAGGTCGATGCCGCCTTTGACCGGATCGCGGGCGAGCGCCTGGCGCAGGATGCGTTCCTTGGTCATCGAGTAGGGCGCTTCGGTCGCCTTGCCGAGTGCGAAGCCGCGTTCGAAGAGCCAGTCGAGCAGAGTCTCGGGCTTCGTGCCGCGCAGCGCGTACGGCCAGAACTCCATCAAGAGGCCTAGCCGCGGGCTCGCGTCGAGCGCTTTGACCGCGCCTTGCAGCGCGAGCCATTCGAAGCCCTGCGTGTCGATCTTGACGAAGCGGAACGGTCCGCGGACGACGTCGTCGACTCGCACGATCTCGATCGAGACCGTCTCGGCGCCTCGCATGTCCTCGGGCTTGCCCGCCGTGGAGTCGATCACGCGGTTGTCGCCGTGGTTCTGCGCGGCGAGGGCGATCTCGGCGCGAGCGGGCTCGGCGCCGGCCGCCGCGACGTGCAGGATGCCCTTGCCGCCGCCGACCTTCTCCGCGCGTTCCATGTTGCGCCGCGCGAGCTCGGCGATCTGCGGCACCGGCTCGAACGCGTGCACCTCGCAGCCGGCGAGGATCGCTTGCACGGCGAACCAACCGACGTTCGCGCCGAGGTCGAGCACGCGATCGCCTCGCGAGAGGTGCGCCCGGAAGAGCGCCGTCTCGTGGTCGGCCCAAGACCCGCGTTCGATCGCAGGGCCGATGATCGCGTCGTCCGCGAGGACGTCGAACTCGATGCCGAGGCCGGGCGGCCGGACGGTGCGCGCTTCGAACTTCATGGGGCTTCGCACTGTAGCCCGTGGAGTGCGTCTCGTCCCGTGCCGTGCGGCTGCACCGGACGCGCGAGGTTTCGCACGGACGCAGCGGAACTTCTTTCCGCCGCCGCGCGCCGCTCAAGACGCATCGATTCGCGGTCGAACAGAGCGACGGCCGTTCGCGAGCTCGATCGTGGGCAGCGTTCGGCCGTCCCTCGCCATGTCCCGCCGCCGACCTTTCGTCCGCTCGTTGCGCGCCGCGTTCACGCTGCCCGAGCTCTGCATGGTCGCCGCGATCCTCGCGGTGCTCGTCGCAGCCGCCGTGCCTGCCTACGACACGATTCGGTCGTATCGTCAGAAGCGAGTGACGCGCGACGAACTCACGACGATCGCGCGCGCCGGAGGCGAGTTCTTCCGCGACACGCTGGAGTTCCCGCCGACCGTCGCGGCGCTCGTCGACGCCCGGGAGCTCGCCGGTTGGGCGGGGCCGTACCTCGAGCCCGAGGACGGCGAGGCGCGCTCGGAGACCGAACTCGGGCTCGCGGCTCCGGAACTCGGCCTCGATGCGTGGTCGCGCGGCGTGAAGCTCACGGCGCAGGGCGATCGGTTCGACGTGACCAGCGCTGGTGAAGACGCCGTGTTCGGCAGCGACGACGACGTCAAAGTCGAGCTCGACGTCGGTTGGATCCGCGCCGAGATCACGCGTGAGCGGCTCGCGACGCTGAACGGCGCCCTCGAGCGTCACCTCGCGGAGCGGGGCCCGACCTCGACGACGTCGTCGGCGAACCCGGTCGACGCCGATCCTAGTGGATTGCTCGCGACTCTCGTCGGTGCCGGACTCGTGCCTGCGTCGGAGCGTTATCGCGTCGACGCGTGGGGCGCGCCGTTCGAGCTCGAACGGGCGCCGGACGGCACGCTCGTCCGTTGGAAGTCGCCGAACCTGACCGCCGAGCGTTGAGCGAGGTTGGACGGCGCGCGTTCGCGGGCTAACCTCGCGCTCGTGAGCGAACGTTGGTCGATCGATCTGGCGAAGGAGAACTTCAAGTTCTCCGCGGCGCACTTCCTGATCTTCCCGGACGGCAGCGCGGAGCGCCTGCACGGCCACAACTACCGCGTGTTCGTCGAGATCGAGGCCGGGCTCTCGCACCACGGCCTCGTGCTGGACTTCAAGGTGGTGAAGCCGCTCGTGCGCGAGATCTGCGACGGGCTCGACGAGCACTTCCTGGTGCCTGGTCGCCATCCGGTGCTCGCTTGCGAACCCGTGGGTGCCGACGCGTGGGAGGTGCGCTACCGCGACCGACGCTACGTGCTCCCGCGCGAGGACGTGATCGTCCTGCCGATCAACAATACGAGCTCCGAGAACCTTGCGACGTGGGTCGCGGGAGAGCTGCGGCGTCTGCTCGGCGAACGCTTCCCGGAAGTGTTCGTGACGCGGTTGCGTGTCGCCGTGGAAGAGACGTCCGGGCAACGCGGCGTCTACTACTACGAAGCGGGTTGAGTCGGCCTAGAGCGAGCGCGCGAGCGCCGCGGCGCACGCACGTTCGACTTCGGCTTCCAAGCGGTCGAGCTCCTCGGCCGTGAAAGGCAATTCGCGTTTCGCATCGAGCTTGCGATTCGTGCGGCGTCCGGCGAGTCCGAGCAGCTTGATGCGCCCGCGCGTCGAGAAGGACCCGAGGTCGAGTCGCTCGCCGAGCGCGCGGATGCCGTCGAAGTCGCCGATCGACGCGAGTGCGACCCGTTCGACTCGCACGCCGAGCGGCTCGCAGCGTTCGCGAAAGCGCTTCGCGCGCGCCGCCGTTTCGAGGCAGTACCAGTAGGCGAGTTGGTAGTCGTGCCACGTCGCGGCGTCGGGGCCCGGCGCGAGCACGACGCGCGGATCGTCGGGCGCGTGGTAGTACTTCACGCCCTTGAACGTCCGCCCGGGAATCGTGCGCAGCGCGAAGAGCGACAACGCGATCTCGCGCGGGGCGCGCACGAGCTCGATCACCGTCGGTCGCACGCCGAGCTCGACCAGGCTCTCGAGGAAGCCCTTGCACGCGAGGTGGCTCGTCTCCGCGTAGATCGGCGTGTGCGACTTCGCGATGCGCGGCAGCTTGTGCTCGAGCCAGAATTCCCGCGCCGTCTCGGGGCGCGCGAGCACGGTGCGCCACGCGCTGGCGAAGGTCGGTTTGGGTTCGTGTTCCGCGTGCACGCGCGCGAAGAGCCCGAGCACCCGCGCCAAGTAGTCGGTGCCGCTGCGACCGGTCGTGAACGTGAACACGAGCCGCCGTGCGAGGGCCCGTTCGAGCGCGCGCTGCATGCGGAGCAGTTTGCCGCGCGTGTGCCCGAGTCGCGAGCGATCGCAGACGCTTCTCGAACGTCGCGTGCCCGGCCTCGCCATTGTCGTGGCAGTGCGCACACGCCAGAATCGCGCGCCTCTCTCGCACCCGAATGGACGCCGAAGTCGTGCTCCGGGCCGAAGCGCTCGGGAAAGTGTTCCGCACGTTCCGGCGCAAGCCGGGGCTCGCCGGCGTGCTCGCCAACTTCTTCCGCCGCGACTACGTCGAGATCCGTGCGCTCGATGCGATCGAACTCGAGATCCGGCGCGGTGAGTTCGTCGGTCTGATCGGTTCGAACGGAGCCGGCAAGACGACGTTGGTCAAAGTGTTGACCGGGATCGTCGCGGCGACGTCTGGCCGATCGAGCGTGTTCGGCGCGGAGAGCTTCGCGCTCGGCGACCGCGAGAAGCGACGGCTCGCGCTGGTGATGGGGCAGCGATCGCAACTGTGGTGGGACCTGCCGGCGCTCGACTCGTTCCACTTGCTCGCGGAAATCTACGAAGTGCCGCAGGAGCGCATGCTGGAGCGCGTGCGGGCGTTCGCGACGCGCCTCGACGTCGCCGATCGGCTGGACGTGCAGTTGCGGCACCTGTCGCTCGGCCAGCGGATGAAGATGGAGATCATCGGCGCGTTCGTGCACGAGCCGGAGCTCGTGTTCCTCGACGAGCCGACGATCGGCCTCGATTTGGTGTCGCGCGAGACGATCCGTCAGTTCCTGATCGAGACGAACCGGCGCGAAGGAGCGACGATCGTCCTGACGAGCCACGACCTCGAGGACATCGAGTCGACCTGCCGGCGGCTCTTGATCCTCGACGCAGGACGAATGCTGTTCGACGGCGACCTCGTCGAGCTCCAGCGGCGGATCGTCGGCGAGCGGGCGATCGAATTGCACCTCGAACCTGGATCCCGTGCCTGGTCGAGCGAGCTCGAGGCGGAGCTCGAGCCATTCGGCGCGAAACTCGTCCGCCACGGTCCGTTGTCGCTCGTTTTCTCCGTGCCCGCCGCGCACTCGCAGCGGTTCGTCCAACATCTCTTCGACCTGTTCACCGTGCGCGATCTCGCCGTCGAGCGCTTGCCGCTCGAGGACTTGGTCCGCGACGTCTTCAAGTCGCGCACGCTCGACGCACTCGGAGCGCCCGCACGAGCGGAGCGCGCGACGTGAGCTCGCTCGCGACCAGGGCGCGGTTCGTGCGCGACGCGCGGCTCGTGCGGCGCGCGGTCGGCTACGAGCTCAAGAAGCAGCTCGCGTTCCGCGCCGGGTTCCTCGTCCGCGAGGTCTTCCGCAACGTGGGCCGGCCGCTCGTGATGATCGCCGTGTTCTGGGCGTTGTTCCGCCAGGACGGAGTCACAGCGCTCGGCAGCTATCGCTTCGACGAGCTCGTTCGCTACGTGATCCTGGTCGCGGTGCTGCAGCGTTTGATGTTCAACGAACGCGCGCTCGACCTCGCCGACCAGATCTTCAACGGCACGCTCTCCAAGTACCTGGTGATGCCCGTGCGGCTCGGACGGCTCTTCTTCGCGCGGTTCGTCGAACACGTCGCGTTGCAGGGGGCCATCGCGCTCGCACTCGTCGTGCTCGGCTCGCTGTGCTTCCCGAACGTCTGGCCGGTGCCGACTCGGCCCATCGCGGCGCTCCAGGCGTTCGTCCTCGTGATCGCGGCGAGCTATGCCTACTTCCAGACGATCTGGCTCTTGCAGCTCCTGGCGTTCTGGCTCGACGTCGTCTGGACGTTGATGGTGATGGCGCGTTTCGTCGTCATCTTCGTCGCCGGCGTGCTCGTGCCCGTGACGATCATGCCTCCGGCGCTCGCGGAAAGCTTCCGTTGGCTCTACCCGTACTGGCTGGTCACGGGGCCGATCGAGATCTGGCTAGGCAAACAAGGGAACCGCGACTTCTGGTTCGGCTGCGGCGTGCTCGCCGTCTGGCTGGTCGCTCTCCACGCGCTCGGGGCGTGGACTTGGCGGCGTGGCTCGCGACGCTACGCGGGGAGCGGCATGTAGCGATGGGCCTCCGTCAACACGTGCGCATCGGTCGCCAGTTCGCGCGCATGGGCGTCGCGCGCAAGTCGCAGTTCCGTGTCGAGTTCGCGAGCCAGGTCCTGATGGACATCGTGTGGTACGCGACGCACGTCGGCGTGTTCGAAGTGCTGATGCGCCACACGCACTCGCTCGCCGGCTGGACCTTGCCGGAGCTGCGCGTCTTCGTCGCGTTCCTGTTCGTCTCCGATGCGTTCTGGATGGCGTGGATGGGCAAGTCGTGGCACTTCGGCCGCGATCTGAAGGACGGCAACCTCGATCCGGTGCGCGTGCGGCCCGCTTCGCCGATCTTCCTCTACTTCTTCCAGAGCTTCTCGCTCGAGGCCTGCTTCAACGGCGCGATCGCTCTCGGTTACCTCGGTTGGGCGCTCGCGAGCGCGGACGGCGTCGACGCGCTGCGTTGTCTCTGGGCCGTGCCGTGGGCGATCGCGCTGTCGGTATGGGCGCGGATCGTCGTCACCGTGCTCTTCTCGACGGCCGAGCTCTACCTCGTCAACTCCGACCTCGGGATCTTCTTCTGGGAGTTCCTGCTCGGACCGATCGAGCGTCCGCTCGACGTGTTCGGGCGCCGCGTGAAGCTCTTCCTGCTCTTCGTGGTGCCGGTCGGTTGCTTGACGCACTTCCCCGCGGCGTTGGTGCTCGGACGCGTCGGCGCACTCGAGGCGCTCGGATACGGCGCGTGGCTCTTGCTCTTCGGACTCGGCGTCTTCTGGTTCTGGCGCCGCTCGTTCCGGCGCTACGAGTCCGCGCTCTCGTGACTCAGTCGGTGACCTTGCGGCCGTGCTCGTACCGGCCCGACAATGCGGGGTCGAGCGAACCGTCCGCCCGCCAGAAGTTCCAAGTGCCCGAGCGCTCGCCGTCTTGGTATTCGCCGCTCTCGCGCAGGCTGCCGTTCGGATACCACTCTTCCGCGGGGCCGTGGCGGCGGCCGTCGACCCAGGTCACCGACGTCCGCGGCTTGCCGCTCGCGAAGTAGGTGACTTGGGCATCCGTCGAGCGCGACTCGGCCGCACCGAGCCCCGGGATCAGGTTCCCGAAGTAGGCGACGCAGCCGAGCGCGCCGACGGCGATCAGGGAGAGTTTCATGCGCCGCCTTCGACGGCGCGCGCCGCGGGATCTTCCCGGAATTTCGTCACTCGTCCGTCGGCCGGCGCGATCGAGCCCGGCCGCCCGGTCTCGCGCCGCGGGGCTGAGAGAGCGACCAGGCGAGCGACCGGGCGGCCGGCGGAGGCGCGGGTGGCTCAGTCGCGAGCCGCGCCGGCGCGCAGGATCCTGACCGGGAAGCGGGTCACTTCGCCGGCTTCGTCGATCGCGAGGATCTCGGCCGGGAGCTCCGCCGGGCTCGCCGGAGCGTCGACCGCGTCGTCGTCGCCGGGGGCGTCGGGGTGGTAGTCGGCGAGCGCGTGCTCGCGAACGCGCGGCTCGGTCGGATCGCCATGGCGCACGATGCCAGCGCCCGTGGAAGCCGGCGCCGCGAACGAGATCGGGAATCCGTCGACGTAGAGGCTGTACGAACCGGAACCGGAGTACGGCGTCACCACGACGTGGAACTCGCGACCGGTCTGCAGCACCGAGAACAGTCCGACCTCCGGCTGGGCGCTGGTTTCGAAGCACGCGACGTAGTCGCCGATCAGCGGGTCGTAGATGCAGATGTCGAAGTCGTCGTGCGGGTCGTCGCTGACGAGCTCGACGCGCACGTCGAGCGGTTGTGCGGCGACGAACGCGAAACCGTCGAAGTAGTCGGGACCGAAGCTCGTGATGCTGCCGCGGATCGCCGCGGTCTCGTACGGGGCGAGCGAACCGAGCCAGTCCGCGCAGCACGCTTGGTCGTTCGGTTCGGACTCGTAGTAGTACGGATCGGGGTCGCCGCCGCAGTCGTAGCAATCGTCGCGGTGGTGGCAGGCGACGAGCAGGCTCGTGGTCAGGGCGGCGCAGAACGACGCGTGAGCGGCAGGGCGCATGGGGAACTCCGATCGGCGCGCGGGGATGTGCGCGCCGGCCGGAGGGCGCAACGGCCGTGCCGCTGGCCGGTCGCACCGTGCCTACCAGCGGTGATAGGCGGGGTGGCCTTCCTTGACCGCCACGAAGAGTCCGCGGCAGGTCGCGGTGACCACGCCGGAGGACGCGACCGTCGCTTCGATCGTCGCGCGGTCCACGCTCGACTCCACGACGCGCGCCACGAGCCGCAGCGGTTGGTTCGACGGCGTCGGACGTTTCAGCTTGACGTGGAATTCCGCGGTCACGGTGCACGGCGGCGCGCTCGCGCCCGCCTGACGCATCAGGTGCCACGCCGCGGTCCAGTTCGAGTGGCAATCGAGCAGGGCACCGAGGATGCCGCCGTTGACCATCCCGGTGAACGCTTCGTGATGCGGCTCGGGCGTCCAATCGCAGACGACTTGCTCGCCTTCGACGCGGCTCTTGATGCGCAAGCCCTTTTCGTTGGCGGGGCCGCAGCCGAAGCAGCGGTTCTGGGGCGCATAGCGGTCTTGGAGGCTCTCGCTCATGGTCGGGAGCGTAGCAGTCACGGCTACAGTAGGCGCGTGACGCCTGGGCCGCCCAGCGCCGTCCACGAGCTCTCGCGAGCTGGCGAGTCGCACGCCGGGCTGTCAGAATCCCCGGCCCTCCGTCCCCGATGACTCTCCCGCGCGTCCAATCGAAAGCCTCGCTGCCCGCTTCCGCGGCGTCTCCGGCCGCGTCGCCGGCGGAGGTGGCTCAGCTCGGCGCGACACCGAAGGTCCACGTCGTGACCTTCGGGTGTCAGATGAACAAGTACGACTCGCTGCTGGTCGAGGGCCGTTTCCAACGGCACGGCTACCAGATCGTCGGCGAGGCCGAGGCTGCCGACGTGCTGCTCTTCAACACGTGTTCGGTGCGCGAGCACGCCGAGGAGCGCGTCTTCTCGTGGATCGGCGAGCTGAAGCGCCGCAAGGCCGAACGGCCGGAGCTCGTGATCGGCGTGCTCGGCTGCATGGCGCAGCGCGTCGGCGAGGAGATCTTCCGTCGTGCGGGCCACGTCGACTTGGTGGTCGGCACACGAGCGTTCCACAACCTGCCGTCGATGGTCGCCGACGTCCGGCGGCGGCGGGCGGACGGTTACGGCCGCAAGCAGAGCCGCGTCGTCGCACTTTCGCTCGGCGAGGAGCCCGACGACGATCGCGCAGGCGAACCGTACACCGGCGGGCGTCTCGGTTACCTCGCCGTGATGCGAGGCTGCGATTTGAACTGCACGTTCTGCGTCGTGCCGAAGACCCGCGGGCGCGTCTTGAGCCGGCCGCTCGACGAACTCGATCGCGAGGCGCGGTGGATGGTCGCGCAAGGCGCGCAAGTGATCACGCTGCTCGGGCAGACGATCAACAGCTACGGCGAGGACTTGTCCGCGCCTGGTCCGAACGAGCCGAAGCACCTTGGGCGTCAGGGGCGGCCGAGCCTGGCGGACGTGCTCTACCGGTTGCAGGCGATCGAAGGGCTCGTGCGCATCCGCATGATCACGGCGCACGCGGCGTACGTGACCAAAGAGCTCGCTCGTGCGATCGCGGAGTGCTCGAAGGTCGATCGTTTCTTCCCCCTGCCGGTGCAGTCGGGGTCCGACCGGATCCTGCGCGCGATGAAACGCGGGTACACGACCGAGCTCTATCGCGAGCGGCTCGGGCTCTTGCGCGACGCCGTGCCCGACATCGAACTCGGCACGGACTGGATCGTCGGTTTCCCCGGCGAGACCGACGAGGACTTCGACGCGAGCGAGCGCTTCCTCGAAGCTCAGGGCTACGTGCAGAACTACGTGTTCAAGTACAGCCCGCGGCCTGACACTCAGGCGGGCGAGAATCTCGCCGACGACGTGCCCGAGGACGTGAAGTCCGAGCGCAACCAGCGGCTCTTGCGTGCGGCGGAACGCACGCAGCTCCTGAAACTCCAGAGCTGGATCGGCAAGCGCGTGCAGGCGTTCGTCGAAGAGAAGAACGAGCGCGGACTGCTCGTCGCGCGCTCGTTCCACAACCTACCGATCAGTTTCGCCGGAGAGGACGCGCTCGTCGGCACGACGGTCGAGCTCGAGCCGACCGACGCGACGTCCTTCGGGCTGTTCGCGAAACGCTGCTGAGCCTTGGGCGTCAGCGGGCGCGCATTTGGACGCGCACCTCGCCGTTCGTGATCCGCACGCTCGAGGTCAGGTTGCCCTTGAAGTAGCGTTCGACCGTCGCCGGCCAGTCCGCGAGCGTCGGTACGTCAGGCTGCACGTCCGCGACGAGTTCGAGCACCGTGGCGAGCGCCGAGAGCGTCGCAGGAGTGCTGGCGACCGAGAACGCGATCGAGTCCCGCTCTTCGGCGATCAGCTTCGTGAAGCGCGGGTCTTGCGCGGCGCTCACAGCGTCCGGTTTCGCTGCGTGCTCGAGCGCTTTCGTCAGCGCGGTCTGCGACGGCGAGAGGAACACGCAGTCGTCGCCGAAGCTCCACGAGAATCGCGCGTGCTGGCCGAGCTCGAAGAAGTTGACCTCGCGCCCGGCGACTTCTTCCTCGCCGATCATCTCGCTGGCGCCGAAGCGTTCGATCAGCCCGTCGAGCGTCGCTTCGAACCCGAGCGGATCGCGCAGGCCGACGATGTGCACTTCGCCGAGCGCGCGCCGGTTCGGGTCCTTCGCCGCGGTGTCGGCTCCGGCGACACCGAGCAACGCGCCGACTTCGTCTGCCGGCACGTCGACGGCGAAGTGCGCGAACTCGCCGGTGAACTGCGAGATCACGTCGCGTTCGACGTCGATTCCAGCGAGGCCTTGTGCCGCGGCCTGGAGCTGCTGTCGCGCGGCCGCCGTGCTCTGCGCGTCGATCCGTTGGAAGCTCGACCACACGTCGTTCCACAGGCGCGAGAGGTCGAATCCCGCGGCGCCGAAACCGGCGACGCCCTGCGGCACCTTGGCGAGGAACGTCGAGCTCGGCGCGCGCAGCGCCCCGAGCCACGTCGTGATCGCGCCGTCGCTCGGCAGTTTGACGGCGATCTCGAAGTCGAGGTTCTCGCCCGCGCCGACGTCGGCGCGCACGTGGAGCCACTCGAGTCGATCGAGCCCGAGCTCGCGCACGACTCGTTCCGCCGTGGTGCCCGCGGCCGCTTCGGACGCGATCTTGCGCGACAGCGCGGCGAGGTCGACGAAGAACTCGGCGCGCGTCGGGCCATGCGTGCGCGTGCGCGCCGCGATCAGGCCGGGATGCTGGCCGAAGTTCGCGGGCGCACGGCCTTGCAGCCGTTCGATCAGCCCCTGCGCGGCGGCGCGAGCTCCGACTTCGTCGTCGTCGACGAGCCACGCGACGACGCCGGAGTGTTCGACGAACGCGAGCGTGTTCGCGTCGTCGCCGGGCGCGTCGCTCGCGGCGCTCGACGGCCGTTCGACGAGCAACTCGTAGCCGACGCCCGCGTGGTTCGCCGGCTTGGCGTCGGCATGCGCGCCGATCTTGGTGCGCAACGTCGCTTGGAGCTTGCGGAACGGCTCGGCGTCGGCGCCGGGTACCACGAGGATCCCGAACGTCGGTTCGTCGAACGCGGGATCGGCGGCGACGAAGAACGCGACTTGGCCGTGCACGGCTGCGAGCAGATCGCGCGGGTCGAATCCGTCGAGCTCGCGCGCGATCTCGCCGTGCATTTCGTCGAACGTCGAGCACAGCGGCTGCAACGCCGGATCGTGCAGCAACTGCCACCACGCGTTCGACGCGAGGTCGGCGCGCAGCGTGTCGAGCGGCGCCGTGCGCGCGACGAGGAACGCGTCGCGCGGCACCAAGCTCAGGAGGTCGGCTTCCGTGCCGTTCGCGGCGCCGGAGAGCGTCGGGAGGACCGTGGCGAAGAGCGGGAGGAGCATCGTCGGGTTCGTGGGGCGAGAGTGGTCGCGTCCGCGTCGGTCCGCGCGCCGTTTGCGCCGGATTGAGCCGAACCCGCACAGGCCGTCCAGTCGTCGCGGAACTCGGGCGCGGGCTCGGGCGAGTCGGTGCAGCGGGCTGCGCGGCTCGTCCGTGGCTCGCGTGGGTCGTCGCGGCGCCGTCGGGCTCGAGCGGGTTGTCACGGAACGTCCGAGGTGAAGACAAATCGCGGGCCAAGCGCGCCGGGCCTTGTCGGAGGCGCGGCCGGGAGGGATGCTAGGCGGATGAAGCGCGGCTGCCTGATCTCGTTCTTCTCGCTCGCGGTGCTCGTGCTCGGCTTCGAAGTCGTTGCACGCACCGGCTGGATCGCCGCTCTGCGTCCGGAAGCACTCGATCCGATCGCCGACCAGATCCGTCAGAAGGCCAACGTCGCGCCGCACCCGTACCTCGCGTATGCGCCGAAGCCCAACTTCGTCCAGACCGAGACTCCGGCGGGGCCTCAGGTCATCCACCACAATTCGCTCGGTTTCCGTGGGAAGGAGACCACGTACGCGAAGCCGCCGGGCACGTACCGGATCGTCACGATCGGCGGTTCGTCGTGTTACGGCCAGAGCGAATCGCGCGACGAGGCGGTGTGGTCCGCGCGGCTCGAGGAGTACCTGAACGCGGCGGGCCTCGCGCAACGGGTCGAAGTGATCAACGGCGGCTGCCGCGGATACTCGACGTTCGAGATGCTGATCAACCTCGAGCTCCGGCTCGTCGACTTCTCCCCGGACCTCGTCATCACCTACGAGTCGATCAACGACATGCGTTGCGCGCTCTATCCGGGCTGCGTCAACGACAACACGCATTGGCGGGCGGTGTGGCCGGTGGTCCAGAAGTCCTATGCGGACCGCGTGCTCGAATCGAGCCGCCTCTTCATGACGTGGCGTCGTTACGGCACCGACTGGCTCGCGAAGCAGAAGGACCTCGGCACGTACATGATCGTCGACTACGGCAAGTACCACGTCGCGCCGTACAAGGGCGACTTCGGGCAAGCGACCGACGCCGAGCGCGGCTTCGCCAACTTCCGTCGCAACCTGAAGAGCATCGTTTCCGTCGCTCGCGAGCACGGCGCGAACGTGTTGCTTTCGACCCAAGCCATGCGCTTTCGCGACATCGAGCCTGCGTTGTCGTACGAGCAGCAGAAGGCAGGTTTGCTGCGCTGCCGCGACATCCTGCGCGAAGTCGCCGCGTCGGAAGGCGTGCCGCTCGCCGACACGGCGAAGCACGTCGAGGACGCGCTCGCCGCACAGCTCGCGCAAGGCGCGAAGTCGGACGACCTCTTCCAGCGCGAAGTGCATCCGACCGACAAGGGCTCGGACCTGATCGGGCGCTACCTCGCGGATCAGATCCTCGCGCTCGGGCTGATTCCGAAGAAGTGATCTCGCGCGGGTGCGGAGCCGCACCATCGCGAGGCATCGCCGCGCGGCCGACGCGGACGCCCCGGCGCTTCAGATCAGGCGGTTGCGGACGGCGTGGATGAAATCGGTCGCGGGCGGCACGTGCCCGGCCGAGCGCAAGTCGCTCGCGATCTGACCGCGGTGGTACTGCGAGTGGAGCAGCACGTGGTCGAGCACGTCGCCGACCCGGCTCGTCCAGGGCTCGCCTTTGGTGTTCTTGTAGCCGACCACGCGGTCGAGCGCCGCATCGTCGAGCCGCGCGACGTACGCCTGCCAGTCGCGCGTGAGCGCCGCGAGCTCTTCCGCCGCGCGCGTGAGCTCCGGCGTCGGCCACACCGGCGTCGTCTGCGGCCGCGCCTCGAGCCGCTCGAGCCAGAGCCGTTCGGCGCTGAGGAGGTGGGCGAACCTCCCGAGCGCCTTCTCGGGGACGTCGGGCGTGCGCGCGAACGCTTTCAGCACTTCGCCGTTCGCCCAAGCATCGTGGGCGAAGAGCCGAGCGTAATGCGCGCGCACGTCCATCGGATCACTTGAGCAGGTCGGCGACCACCGCGCGCTCGCCTTCGAGCTCCTTGACGGTCGCGGCGATCTTCTCCTTCAGGAACGCGTCGAGCGGCAGGCCTTGGACGATCTTCCAACCGCCCTTGCCGTCGCTGGTCACCGGGAAGGAACTGATCAGTCCCGCCGGCACGCCGTACGAGCCGTCGCTGACGATGCAGACCGAGCGCCATTCTCCGGCCGGCGTCGCGAAGTGCATGTCGTGCACGTGGTCGATCAACGCGCTCGCCGCCGAGAACGCGCTCGACGAGCCGCGCGCCGCGATGATCGCCGCGCCGCGTTGTTGGACGGTCTTGAAGAAGTCGCCCTTCAGCCAAGCTTCGTCCTTGATGACTTCGCACGCGGGCTTGCCCTTGATCTTGGTGTTCAAGTAGTCGGGCACTTGCGTGGCGCTGTGGTTGCCCCAGATCGTCGCGTGGGTGACGTCGGTCGTGTGCACGCCGGCCTTCGCGGCGAGTTGCGACATCGCGCGGTTCTGGTCGAGGCGCGTCATCGCGCTGAAGCGTTCCTTCGGCACGCCCTTCGCCGAGTGCATCGCGATCAGAGCGTTCGTGTTGCACGGGTTGCCGACGACGGCGACGCGCACGTCCTTCGCCGCGACTTCCGCGATCGCTTGGCCTTGGCCGACGAAGATCGGACCGTTCTCGCGGATCAGATCGTTGCGCTCCATGCCGGGGCCGCGCGGCTTCGAGCCGACGAGCAAGCACCAGTTCGCGTCCTTGAAGGCGACTTTCGGATCGGCGGTGCAGACGATGCCGTGGAGCAGCGGGAACGCGCAGTCGTCGAGTTCCATCGCGACGCCTTTCAGCGCCTGTTGCACCTTGTCGATGGGTAGTTCGAGCAACTGCAGGATCACGGGTTGGTCGGGACCGAACATCGCGCCGGAGGCGATGCGGGGCAGGAGCGCGTAACCGATCGCGCCGGCAGCGCCGGTGACGGCGACTCGAATGGGGGCCTTGGTCATGGCAGTGGTTGGCTTTCGTGGATGGGAGAGCGAAGCGCGTAGTCTGCCGCGGCCTTCCGTGTACGAAAAGTCGACCGGGCCGATTCCCTCGCCGCCGAACGCGTCGCGAGCAGCGCCGCGCGGGCAGCCGCATCCAGCGCCTTCGCGCTGCGCAGAAGGGCGAATGCGCTCGGAGCGGCGATTCGGCCGATGCTTTGCAGACTCGACCGCCTCCGCGATCCCGGGGTAGGCTTCCGCGAGCGCCGTGCTCGTGCGTCGCGCCGCCCTTGGGCTCCCGCGGCGCGCGGGCTAGTGTGGAGCGCCCGAGACCGACACCGTGATGCGAGCCACTCAAACCGCCCTCGACGAAGCTCTGCTCGCCTCGCTCTTCGAGAGCCTCGGTGAGGAGGCGCGTCGCTTCCGCTTCGACATCGCGCCGAACCCGTGCGTCGGCGCCGCGGTGCTCGCCGGCGATCGTGTGATCGCGCGCGGCTTCCATCGCGTGTGGGGCGGCGCCCACGCCGAAGTCGACGCACTCGCCCAGGCGGAAGCGAGCGGCGTGCCCCCGAGCGAGTGGACGACGCTCGCAGTGACGCTCGAGCCGTGCTCGACCGTCGGCAAACAACCGGCGTGCACCGACGCGATCCTGCGCTCCGGCATCCGCCGAGTGATCGTCGGCGCGGTCGATCCCGACGTGCGCTCGCGCGGTGCGGGCATCCAGCGGCTGCGTGAAGCCGGCCTCCAAGTCGATCTCTTCGAAGGCGTCGCGCCGCTCTCGCGCGTCACTCCGCATTTCCTGCAGTGGACTTCGCCCGACCGCTTGCGGCGCCCGCGGCCGTGGACGATCGCGAAGTGGGCGCAGACGCGTTCCGGACACTTGATCCCGCCGGCCGAAGTCGGTGGCGGCCGCTGGATCAGCGGACCGAAGTCGCTCGACGAAGTGCACGAGCTGCGCGGCCGCGTCGATGCGATCGTCACGGGCATTTCCACCGTGCTCGCGGACGATCCGCGCTTCTCGGTGCGCCCACCGGGCGATCCGACGAAGCCGCCGCTGCGCGTCGTGCTCGACAGCGTCTTGCGCACTCCGCCGAGCGCGCGGCTCTTCGCGCCGAAGGAACCGCACGAAGGGCTCGGCGAGTTGCACATCCTGTATCAGGCGGGCACGAACCCCGAGCGTTACCGGCTGCTCGAAGCCGCCGGCGCGAAGTTGGTCGGTTGCCACACCGACGAGAACGATCACGTCTCGCTCTGGGACGTCCAGGCCTATCTCTGGCAGCTCGGCGTGAAGCGTGTGATGCTCGAGTCGGGCCCGGTGCTCCTGTCGCGCTACCTCGATCACGGCTTCGTCGATCAGGTCCGGGTCTACACCGGCAACGTGCTCGGCGGGCGCGGTGACACGCTCGGACCGCGCCTCGCGCAGCTGCGCTTCAAGGAGCGCCTCGACCGCGAAGTCGGCGGCGACGCCGTGCTCGAGTCGTTCCTCTACGACTGAGCCGCGTCTCGCCGCGACCGCCTGGCTTGCGCCGTGCGGGGGGGGCTTGCGCGGTGCGGGGGGCGCCTAGCGGCCCTTCGCGTCTTCGTCCGCGGCGATCTCGGGGTACTGCTTGCGCGCGCGTTTGCCGGCGTCGGTGTCCCAGTACTTGCGGATCAAGAGCCGGATCTTCGCTTCCGCCTTGCGCTTCTGGTTCGCCGCTTCGAGCTCGCCGATCTCCTTCCAGAGCGCTTCGGCCGCGAGGTGTTTCTTGTGCGCCGCGATCACGTCGCGCAACGTCGGTTTCGCTTCCGCATCGGCGACGAGCTTCACGAGCTCCTTCTCGTTCGGCAGCCCCTTGCAGTCCGCCGCCAGCGCGACGAGCGCGTCGTAACCGTCGGTCGGCCGGTCGCCAGCGAGCCGCTCGAGCGCCGCGTCGCGACGCGCGGCGAGTTCGACGAGCGCCGTGCCTTGGCCCTTGCGCGCGAGCTCGCCCTGCGGCGCTTTCGGTGCGAGCGACACCACGAGCGCGTAGGCGCGCCACGCGTCGGCGTGTGCGCCGCGGCTCGTCGCCGCCTCGGCGTCGGCGAACGCCTGCTTCACCGTCGCGAGTTCCTGCTCCGAGAGGCCGGGCCCGAACTTCTCCGCGACCGACGCGAGCGCGCTCGTGACTTGGCCGGGCTTCGGCACGTCGCCGGGGCTGATCCGCTTCGCGACTTGGCCGTCGGGAGCGACGACGATCACCTGCGGGCAACGCAGTTCGCCTTGCTCCTGGAACGCGAAGAACGTCGGATCCCAGAGCTTCTGGTGGTCGGCGCACGTCGGCGTGAAGAACGCCGAGCAGACGTCGCGGACGAGTTTCTTGCCGTCGACGAGTTCCTCGAGCTTCTTCGCCGGGTGTTCGCCCGCGTTGGCGACGATCACGAGCGCTCCGGCGAGCGCCGCCGCGTACGCCGGGTCCTGCGGCACGGTCTGCGTGAAGCGGTCGCTCGCCTCCTCGCCCGCGAGCACGGCGCACACCACCAACGCCACGTTGCGTTCGGTCGCGTGGCGTCGCGCGTCGTCGAGCGAGCCGACGAACGGCGCGAAACGCGGCGGCGGGGCCTTCTTCTGGAGAGGCTCGGGAGCGACGGCATTCCGGCCGATAGAGTGGGCGGCCGCCGGCGCGACGCCGAGCGCCAGCACTCCCGCCGCCACGAGACCGCACGTCCGCACGAGCCACCCCGATCGCATGGCCAGAGTCTCCACCTCGAGCGCGCGCGCGACAAGCCTGACGGCGTGGCTCGGCGCCGCGTGGCTGCTCGCGCTGGTGTGTGCGTGTCGAGCGCTCGAAGCCGACGCGCGACCGGTGCCGGCGGAAGCGTCCGCCGCTTTCGCCCGTGCTCGCGCGGCGGCGCGCGGCGACGGTGCGGAGGCCCGAGAGCTCGCGCTCGCGGAAGCGACCCGCGCGCGGGATCTCGCGCCCGACTGGGTCGCGCCACAGCGGTTCCTCGACGAGCTCCTGCGCAGCGAGTTGCGCGGCCTCGAAGCGCTCGAAGCCCATCGCGCCAAACTCGCCGTCGACCCGCAGTCGCCGCGCGAGCTCTACCTCGCCGGGCGCCTCGAAGGTTCGGCCGGGACGCGGCGCTTCCAACAAGCGGTCGAGCGCGACCCGAGCTTCGCGTGGGGTTGGCACGGACTGGCTTGGACCGCAGCGGCGAACGGCGACGGCGAACTCGCGATCCGCCACGGCCACGCGGCGCTCGCGCGCACGCGCGAGAGCTTCGAACGCACGTACTTCGGCGCGTCGCTGGCGCGCTACCTCGCCGAGGAGGACCGCACGAGCGAAGCGCTCGACGTGCTCGCCGAACTCGCGGACGATCCGACGTTGGGCGACGGCGATCGCTTGGAGCTCGAACTGCAGTCGCTCGGCATCGAGCTCGGTCTCTTGCTCGACCCGCGCGCGAAACGCGCGGCGGCGCGGGCGCTCGAGATCCTGCGCACCGAGGACTTGACCGAGCCCGAGCTCGACAGCCTGGTCACGCGCTTGCGTTTCACGCCGATCCAGGACTCCGGCGGAGCGCTCGAACTCTCGCTCGCGCTCGCTGCTCGGCCCTCGCCGGCCCGCGACCGTTGGCGCGCCGTCCTGATGCTCGAGGATCGTGGTCACCCGCTCGCGCTGGCGCTCGCGTTGCTCGAGCGCGCGCGCGATGCCGGCGCGAAGAGCGCGGTGGACGGACCGCTCCTGCGGGTCGCGCGCTTCGCCGCCGGCCAATTCGCGCGCGGCGTCGACGAGTGGGTGGACGACCTGCCGCGGATCGTGCTCGCCGACGACGGTCTGCCGCGCGACGAACGCATCGCCGCGATCGTGCGCGCCGCGCGTGCCGCCGGCACGACGCGCACGGCGACCGAAACCGAGCTCGTCGAGCTCGGCCGCGCGACGCTCGCCGCCGGTTGGTTCCGCGAGGCGCGTTCGGTCGCGAACGCGTTGACCGAACACGACGTCGACGCCGCGCTCCTGCTCGACGAGCGCGCGTCCGCCGGCATCGACCTCGTTCGTGGACTGCGGACGTTGTTCGCGCCGGATCCGCGGCGCGCGGCGGCCGAACGGGAGCCGCCGGCGACGCTCGAACGTCTGCTCGCTTCCGCCGCGCCGCTCTTCGCGCGTTACCGCGGTCTGCGCGACCCGGAAGCCGTCGCGAAGCTCGCGAACGAGCTCGAGGCCTCGCCGCGGATCGCCTACGGCGCGTTCGGCTCGTTGGTGCATCCGGGACCGTGGTTCTCGGAGCTCGACGAGCGCGCGGGGCTCGGCCGCGCAGGCGCACCGGTCGGCGGACTCGCCGCGGAGCTCGAGGCGCTCGGACGCTTCGGCATCTTCGGCAAACTGGTCGGCGAAGCGCCGGACGGCACGTTGCTCTCGCGCCTCTGCGTCGAGGACGCGCGTGGCTCGCACCTAGGCGTGCCGTGGCGCGGAACGCTCGCGTGGTGCGAGACGGCGGACTTGAAGAGCCGCGCGGCGCGCGCCGGAGCGTCGATCTCTGGCGCGGCGCTGCACGAAGGTTATTGGATCGACGTCGACGTCGTGCGCCGCGAGCGCGACGCGTGGCTCGCGCTCGAAGCGCGTTTCGGCGGCGCTGAAGCGACCGACCGTGCGGCCCGCGCGCTCGCCGTGCGTGGGCTCGCGGTCGAAGCTCCGCCGGCGCTGCGCGAGCTCTACCGTGCGGAGCGCCGGTCGATCGACGTGTTGCTCGGCGAAGCGGAACGCGTGCGGCTCGCCGTGCTGCGCGACCGTGCCGCCGCTCGCGCAAGTGGTCCCGCCGCGGAAGCCGGCGCTCGCCAACGCGGCCTCGTCGACCTCGACGATCTCGTGCTCGTCACTGCGATCCACGAAGAAGGGCACCTGTGCGATCGCACGCGCTTCTTCCCGTTGCACGAACACTGGGGGCGCGCGCTCGGGTTCCTCGCGAGGCACTTCTTCTCGCCGCAGGCGATCGCGGAACGGCTCGAGTATCGCGCCCAGCTCGTCGCGCTCTGCGACGCACCCGATCCGCGTCTGCCGCTCGCCGACGTGCTCGGCGCGACCGAGAGCGGCGCGGAGGGCGTGACGCCTCACGCGTCGGCGTACCGGCGGCTGCTCGCGGACCTTCTGGAGTGGCTCGATCGAGAGCTCGAAGCGGCGCCGGAGGCGTGGCCGGAGCTCGACCCGACGCGGGTGCTCGTGCAGGAGCTCCACCACTTGGGCCCGGAACGCATCCGTGGCCTCGCACGCGAGCTCGCGCGGCGCGAAGGCCTCTTCGAACGCTGAACGACGCCGGAGTTGCGTCGCGGGCCTGGCGAGGCGCGGGCCTAGCGACTCCGCGAGCCCCCGCGAGCCTCCGCGGGCCCCCGCGGGCCCCCGCAAGCCCCCGCAAGCCCCCGCAAGCGTTGAGACGCGAGCTCGATCAGGCGAGCACCGTCGGCCAGAGCTCGTCGACGAGCCGCAGCAGCTTCGCGAGTCCTGCTTCGTCGTGGTCGCCCATGTGCCCGATGCGGAACGTCTGACCCTTGAGGTCGCCGTAGCCGTTCGAGATCGTCTCGCCGCGTTTCGCGAGCGCCTTGCAGAGCTTCTCGACGTCGAGCGGACCGCGCTTCACGCACGAGACGGTCGGCGACTGCAGACGCTCTTCGGGCAGCAGCTCGAGCCCGCGTCCACGCGCCCACGCGACCAGCAGCGCGTGCATCCGCGCGTGTTTCGCGAAGCGCTCGCGCCACGCGCCGCGCGCGGCGTCGCCCGAGAGGGTTCCGAGCGCGCCGCCGGACGCCGCGGGCGCGCCCGCGGCGATGTCCTCGAGTTGCTTGGCGAGCGCGAAGTAGAGCGGCAAACACGGCGTCGCGAGCGTCGCACGCTCGGCGTGGCCGTCGAGGATGCGCAGCGGATCGAGGTAGTAGCTGCGCCGCGGAATCGCCCTCGCACGTTCGACGTAGCGCGCCGACGCGCAACAGATGGCGATGCCCGGCGGGAGAGCGAGCGCCTTCTGCGAGCTCGCGAACGCGAAGTCGAGGCCGTGCACGTCGAAGTCGACCGGCGCGCCGCCGAAGTAGCTCACGAGGTCGGCGAGGAAGAGCGTCTCGGGCGCGGCGCGCAGGACGCTTGCGACGTCGCCGAGCGGCGTGCGCACGCCGGTCGCCGTCTCGTTGACCGTCAGGCACAGCGCGTCGAACGGGCCGTGCTCCGCGAGCGCGCGCGCGATACGTTCCGGCGCGACGGTCGAGCCGAGCGGCGCGTCGAGTTTCGTCGCTCGTTTGCCGAGCGCGACCGCGACGTCGTACCAGCGCTTCGAGAACGCGCCGTTGACGAGGTGCAGCGTCTTCGCGCCGACGCCGTGCAGCGCGGCTTCCATGAGCCCCGTGCCACTCGTCGTGTGCACCGCGACGCGCGCGGTGCTCGACGGCGCGAGACCGAACGCGAGGCGCAGTCCGGGATCGATGCGCTCGGAAAGCGCGTCCATCTCCTTGCCGCGGTGACTGATCTGCGGTTTCGCGCACTCGGCGAGGATCGCGGGGCGCACTTCGGTCGGTCCGGGAATCCAGAGCATCAGGCGTCGTCTCCTTCGCGACGGCCGCCGACGAGTCGGTCACGGACGTCGAGCAATTTCGTGTGTGCGCCGCTCGCGCGCAGCGCCGCGATCTCTTCCGCCGAGCAGAGCCAGTCGAGCAGCGCGGCGAACGTCGGCGCGCGGGTCGCCGCACGCGCTCGTGCGAACACGCTCTCGCGCCGCACGACGCCGCCGAACGCGACGAAGCGCCGCGCGGCGTGCGCGCCTTCGAGGTCGGTGATCCCGTCGCCGACGACGGCGAGTCCGCGTCGGTCGCACTCCGCGGCGAGCCGCGCGATCACGACTGCCTTGCCCGCGTGCGTCGCGAGCGGCGAGCGCTCGTCGAACCCGACGTACGCGCCGGCGGCGTCGTGGCGCACGTCGACGGCGAAGACGTCGCGCGGCGCGAAGCCCAAGGAGCGCGCGAGCAGGTCGACGGCCTGGCGGATGCCGCCCGAGACGATCACGACGCGTTTCCCGAGCGCGCGCAGCGCGTCGAGCAGTTCGTGCGCTTGCGGCACGGCGGTCTCGACGTAGCGGCGGCCGACTTCCGCGATCGCGGCGCGCGAGGGCCGCAGGAGTTCGAGCCGGCGCGCGTAGACGGCTTCGAGCGCGAGCTCTCCGGCCATCGCCTGTCGCGTGAGTTCGGCGATCGCGTGCGCGAGCTCAGTTCCACGAACTTGCTCCGGTGTCTGCCCTGGCGGGCGTCTCGATGCATGCGCCGGCGTGTCGGTGCAGGCACTCGGCGCGACCGCGTCCGCTTCCGCGTGGCTCGCCACGGCTCGCGCGAGTTCGTCGATGCCCTCGATCGAGGAGAGCGTCGAGTCGCAGTCGAAGACGACGGCGTGGTAGGGCGGCGGTTCGTCGCGCACCAGAGCGGTCACGCGCACGAGCCTATCGCGCCGGACGGTCGCTCAGAAGCGCACGAACTCGACGGCGCGCACGGCGGGCAGCGCGGCGAGCTCGAGCAGCGCCGCCCGCGACGGCGCTTCGTAGAGCGACCAAAGACCGAGCGCGTCGCCGGACGCCGCTCGTGCAGCGGACGCTGAGGCCGGCGCCTCGGTCGTGGCGGTTGCCGGCGCCGCGAGCGGCCCGAGCTCGATCCGCCGGATGTTGACGCCGTGGCGGCCGAGCAACGTGCCGACCATGCCGACGACGCCGGGCTGATCGGCGTGGCGCGTGACGATCAGCGCGCCTTCGGGTTCGAGATCGATGCGCAGCTCGCCGTAACGCACGAAGCGCGGGGCGCCGCCGAAGACGTCGCCGACGACTTGCCGCTCGCGCCCGCTGCGGCCGATCGCGCGCAACGCGAGCGCGGGGCGGGCGGGGTCGCGCTCGGGCGCCTGGAAGAGCTCGAGCGCGCGTTCCCGGGCGAAACGCGGGGCGTTGACGAAGTTGACGGCGTCGCCGAGCGACGGCCGCAGTGCGCCCACGAGCGCGGCGAGGCGCGGTTGGTGCGGATCGCCGCTCGCGAGTTCGCCGCCGAGCGTGAGCTCGAGCCGTTCGAGCGGTTCGGCGAGCAGTTGGGCGAGGAACGAGCCCGCGCGTTCGGCGAGCTTCAGGTACGGCGCGAGCCGACGCAGCGTCGCGGCGTCCGCCGCGGGCGCGTTGACGGCGTTCTTCGCGACGCCGTCGACGAGGAACCCGACGATCTGCAGCGCGATCTCGACGGCGACGTTCCGTTGAGCTTCGTCCGACGACGCGCCGAGGTGCGGCGAGAGGATCACGTCCTCGCGGGCGAGCAGCGGATTCGTCGCGCGCGGCGGCTCTTCGGCGAGCACGTCGAGCGCCGCGCCGCGCAAGTGGCCGGAATCCAAGGCCTCGATCAGCGCCGCTTCGTCGATCAGCCCGCCGCGAGCCGCGTTGATGACGCGGGCGCCGCGTTTCATCCGCCCGAGCCGTTCGCGCGACAGCAAGTTGCGCGTGCCGTCGTTCAGCGGGACGTGCAGCGTCACGAAGTCCGAGCGCGCGAGCAAGTCGTCGAGCGTGGTGAGTTCGACGCCACGCACCGGGCTCTCGGCGCCGCTCGCGAGGAACGGATCGTGGGCGAGCACCAGGAGCTCGAGACCGAGCGCGCGCTGCGCGACGGCGCGGCCGATGCGTCCGAGACCGATCACGCCGAGCGTCTTGCCGGTGAGCTCGGTGCCCATCAGTCCCTTCTTCTTCCAGCCGTCGCGCGCCGCGCGGTCGGCGCGCGGCAAGTGGCGAGCGAGCGCGAAGAGATGCGCGAGCGCGAGCTCGGCCGCGGACAGCGTGTTGCCGTCCGGCGTGTTCATCACGACCACGCCGCGTTCCGTCGCCGCGTCGCAGTCGATGTTGTCGACGCCGACGCCGGCGCGGCCGATCACGGCGAGCCGATCCGCGGCTTCGATCACTTTGCGCGTGATCCTGGTCGCCGAGCGCACGACCAACGCGTCGCGGCCCGCGACGACTTCGCAGAGCTGTGCTTCGGCGAGACCGAGGCGCGTCTCGAGCTCGCAGCCGGCGCTGCGGAAGATCTCTTCGGCGTCGGGCGCGAGCTCGTCGCACACGAGCACGCGGAACGGTCGCGTCGGCGGCGTCATGGGCTAGCCCTGCAAGGCTGCGCGCACGAGCTTCTCGAGCTCGTCGCTCTTCGTCTTCTTGCGCGCCTTCTCGATCGTCGCACGCGCTTCGGTCTCGCCGTAACCGAGCGAGACCAACGCGGCGATCGCATCCTGGACGCCGCGAGGCGGCGCCTTCGGTTCGAGCACGACCTCCGCGGAGCCGAGCGCGACGCCGAGTTCCGCGGCGAGGCGCGTCGCCGTGTCGCGCAGGTCGAGCAGGATCTGTTCCGCGGTGCGCTTGCCGATGCCCTTGACGGTGCAGAGCTTCTTCGCGTCGCCGGCGGCGATCGCCGCGACGAGTTCGTCGCGCGAGAGCCCGGAGAGCAAGGAGAGCGCGACCGAAGGCCCGACGCCGCGCACTTCGAGCAGGGCCCGGAACACGTCGCGCGTCGCGCGGTCGGGGAAGCCGTGCAGCTTGTGCGCGTCCTCGCGCACGACGAAGTGCGTCCACACGCGGACTCGTCCGCGTTCGGCGAACGCGGCGCCGAGCGGCACGGCGAGGTCGAAACCGATGCCGTGGACGTCGAGCACGAGCCGCCCGGGCCCTCGGCCGGCGATTTCGCCTTCGAGGAACTCGTACACGACGGCCGCGCCCCGCGCGGAGCGCTACTCCTTCTTCTTCTCGGCGAGCGTGACGCCGAGCTCGGACAGCTTGCGCTTGAGCTCCGCGAGCGACGTCTGGCCGAAGTTCGGCATCGAGAGGAGCTCGTCCTCGGCGTGCTGCGTGACGTCGCCGACGGTCATGCAACCGAGGTTCTCGACGGCGCGGCGCGCGCGGATCGAGAGGTCGAGGTCGGCGATCGGCTTGTTGAGCACGTCGGCGTTCTCACCGGTCGCCTTCGGGCGGACGGCGGCTTCGATCGAAGCCACGGCTTCGTGATGAGCCATGCCGAGCCGCAAGTTCTTCGACGCGAGGATCTGCTTGATCTCGTTCAGCGAGGTCTCGCCGAAGTTCTTGTACGAGAGCAGTTCCTGTTCGGTGCGCCGGACGAGGTCGCCCAGCGTCAGGATGTTCATCTTGTTGAGGCAGTTGCGCGCGCGCACCGAGAGCTCGAAGTCGGTGATCGGCGTGCGCAGGATCTGGTTCAAGCGGTCTTCCTTCCGCTCGAGATCCTCGTCGTAGTACATGCTCATGCCCTGACGCGCGTCTTCGACGAAGAGCCGGATGCGCTTGTCGGCGGGCAAGTTCTTCTTCAGCGTCTCGTAGCAGGCCGCCGCGTCGTTGTCGCGACCGAGGTCCTCGTAGAGGAGGCCGAGGTTGATCAACGTGCGCAGGTCGATCGGCTTCAGCGCCGCGAGCTGGCGGTACGACTCGAGCGCTTCCGCTTCGAGACCGTAGCGCTCGCAGAGATAACCGGAGCGGAAGAGCGCGCCGCGGTGGGTCGCGTCGACTTCGCGCGCCGCTTCGTACTCGTCGATCGCGAACTCCCACTTGCGCTCGAGTTCCGCGACGCGGCCGGTCAAGTAGCGACCCTCCGCCGTCGCGGCGAAGCTCTTCGGCGCCTTCTCGAGGCCGGCCTTGAGGTTCGCGAGCGCCTTGTCGGAGTCACCGGCGGCGAGATCGAGCTCGAGCTTCGCTTCGAGCATGCCCGCGCGCGGCTTGGGCTCTTCGGGGTACGCGGTCGAGAGCTTCTCGAGGATCGGCAGCGCGTCCTTGTAACGCTCGGCGGCCATCAGCGAGTTCGCGCGGGTGAAGTTGGCGACGACATCGTCGTACTTCGCGAGTTGATCCGCCGCGCGTTCCCAGTCGCCCGCGATCCAGAGACCGAGGCCCTTCTTGCGGCCTTCGTCGCCGGCATCGGACAAGCTGTCGACGACGCGTTTGAAATTGGCGAGCGAGCGCACGTTGCGGAACACCGCGGTGCGCGCTTGGTGCAGCGCCTGGAAGCTCGGGATCGCCGCGGTCTTGATGTCGAAGTCGAGGGCGCCCTCGTCTTCGAGCGCGACGTCCGCGGTGAGCGCGGCGTCCTTGAGCGCGGCGAGGGCGGGGGTGGCGGCCGCGTCGTCTTGGAGGTCGGGGTCGTTGCCGTACGAAGCGTAGTCGGTCGACATGAGCGAAGAGCGAGGTCGGGGAGCACCGGCGTCTCGGATGGGGCGGAAACAGAGCCAGAAACCCGCATCCGGAGCGCGGAATCGAGCGCGGGATCCTAGCCACGCGCGGCTCGCGGCGTCAAATCGGCCCGTCCGCGCCGAGCTCGGCCGCTCGAGGCCCGACGAGCCCGCGGCAGGGCCGCTGGCGAAGCGCGGACGGCGCCGCGCGCACGGCGGCGCTAGCGTGGCGCGCACCGTTCGTGGCGTCGCGTGCGCCGCGCGGTCCGAGCCCAACATGAGCTGCGTGTTCTGTCGCATCGTCGCCGGCGAACTGCCGAGCACCCTGGTCCTCGAGAGCGAGCGCGTGCTCGCCTTCCGCGACATCCGGCCCGCGGCGCCGGTGCACGTGCTCGTCGTGCCGAAGGCGCACGTCGACTCGCTCTTCGAGCTCGAGGATCGCGAACTCGCCGGCGAGTTGCTCTGGGCCGCGGCGGAAGTCGCGCGGCGGGAGCAACTCACCGGCGGTTTCCGGTTGATCGCGAACACGCGCCACGACGGAGGTCAAGAGGTCGGCCACTTGCACTTGCACGTCGTCGGCGGCCGACGCCTCGGTCCGATGCTCGCTCGTTGACCGCCGTTCTCCGTACTCGGTCACGAATCTCCAACTCGCGCTTGGAAGCGCGCCTTCGTTTTCGCATGAAAGACGGCGCGCGGTTTCGTGCCGCGCGGGCGGCGTGAGTTCGCGCGCAGTCGGCGCGAGTGCGGAGGAGATGCGATGGACAAGTTCGTGATCGAAGGGGGGCGCACCTTGCGTGGCAAGGTGCGCGTGTGCGGTTCGAAGAACGCAGTGTTGCCGGTGCTCGCGGCGTCGCTCCTCTCGGACGAGCCGCTGGTGATCCCGAACGCTCCGCGGCTCTCGGACGTCGAGTCGATGCTCGACGTGCTGCGCGACTTGGGTTCGACGGCGACGAGACGTTCCGACGGCGCGGTGCTCGTGCAGTCGGCGGACACGCCGGCCGACCGCGCGACGTGGGATCACGTGCGCAAGATGCGCGGCTCGATCGCCGTGCTCGGGCCGTTGCTCGCGCGCCACGGCCGCGCCGTCGTCAGTCAGCCCGGCGGCTGCGTGATCGGCGTGCGGCCGATCGACCTCCACTTGAAGGGCCTGCGCGCACTCGGCGCGAAGATCGAGATCGAACACGGCTACGTGGTCGCGGAAGCGCCGAAGGGCGGCTTGCGCGGCGACGAAATGTATCTCGGCGGTCCGCAGGGCTCGACGGTGCTCGGCACCGCGAACGTGATGATGGCGGCGACGCTCGCGCGCGGCCGCACCGTGATCCACGGCGCAGCGTGCGAGCCCGAAGTCGTCGACCTCGGCGACTGCCTCAACGCGATGGGCGCGAAGATCTCGGGTCTCGGCTCGCCGCGCATCGTGATCGACGGCGTCGAACGACTCGGCGGCGCGACGCACGCCGTGATCCCCGACCGCATCGAAGCGGGCACGTACTTGATCGCCGGCGCGATGACCGGCGGCGCGGTGCGCGTCGAGAACTGCCGGCCCGATCACTTGACCGTGCTGCTCGAGCGGCTCGGCGAAGCACGGGTGCCGTTCCAACAGGGCCCCGACTGGATCGCGAGCGTCCCGTACGACGTCCGCGACCGCGACCGCGCTCCGTTGCCGACCGACGTGACGACGTTGCCGTATCCCGCGTTCCCGACCGACCTGCAAGCGCAGTGGATGGCGTTGATGACGCTCGCGAACGGCATGAGCGTGATCACCGAGACGATCTACACCGATCGTTACATGCACGTCGCGGAGCTGATGCGCCTCGGTGCGACGATCCGCCGCCAAGGGGCGAGTGCGATCGTGCTCGGGCCGGCGCCGCTCTCCGGCGCGCCCGTGATGGCGAGCGACCTGCGCGCCTCGGCGGCGTTGGTGCTCGCCGGACTCGTCGCGAAGGGCACGACCGAGATCCACCGCGTGTACCACATCGATCGAGGTTACGAGCGCATCGAAGAACGCCTGCGCGCGCTCGGCGCCGAGATCCAACGGATCGACGACCGCGAACCCGCGGGCACCGACGAACCGCCGACGCCGAGGAAGTCGGCCACGCCGGCTGCTGCGACGCCGGCTGCCGCGAAGACGGTGATCCCCGTAGCGAAGCCTCAGGCGAAACCGGCGGCGAGACTCGAGGCCAAGCCGGCGAACGACCGAGGCGCCGCGGCACCGAAGCGCTCGACGTCGAAAGCGCGACGCTGATCTGGAAGGCGCGCGTCCGGGCGCTCCGGCCGCTTCGCGGAAACGCGCCGAGCTCCGTCCTGCTTGCCTCTGCGCGCGACAATCCGCTCGCGGTCGTTTATACGTAGCGGCCCGCGAGCGCGCGCCATGTTCGAAAGCCTGACCCAGCGACTCTCCAACGCCTTCTCGTTCTTCAAGGACAAGAAGGAGATCACGCCCGACAACATCGACGAAGCGCTCGGCCAGGTCCGCACGGCGCTGCTCGAGGCGGACGTCCACTTCAAGGTCGCGCGCGAGTTCACCGACCGCGTCAAGTCCCGCGTGCTCGGCGCGGAGAAGCTCGCCGGCGTCGAACCGGGCCAGCAGTTCGTCCACGCGTGTCACAAGGAACTCGTCGACCTGATGGGGCCGGAGGGCGCCGAACTCGCGTTCGCGAAGTCGGGCCCGACCGTGATCCTGATGGCCGGCCTGCAAGGCGCGGGCAAGACGACGACGTGCGGCAAGCTCGCGAAGCTGCTGCGCGAGCGCTTCAAGAAGCGGCCGCTGCTCGTCGCCGCCGACGTCAAACGTCCCGCGGCCGTCGACCAACTCAAGGTGCTCGGCGCGCGGCTCTCGCTGCCGGTGTTCCACGCCGCCGGTCTCGCCGCGCCCGAAGTGTGCGCGCGCGGCGTCGAAGAAGCGAAGAAGTCCGGCGCGGACGTCGTCATCCTCGACACGGCGGGTCGCCTGCACGTCGACGAAGAGATGATGGCGGAAGTCGCGGAGATCGCGCGCCGCTGTTCACCGCACGCGCAGTTGCTCGTCGTCGACGCGATGACCGGCCAGGACGCCGTGCGCTCCGCGCAAGCGTTCCACGAGCGACTGCAGCTCACCGGCGTGATCCTGACCAAGCTCGACGGCGACGCGCGCGGCGGCGCGGCGCTCTCGATCAAGCAGGTGACCAGCCGACCGATCCTCTTCGTCGGCACCGGCGAGAAGCTCGAAGACCTCGATCCGTTCCATCCCGAGCGGATGGCCGGCCGCATCCTCGGCATGGGCGACGTCGTCGGTCTCGTCGAGACCGCCGCGTCGAAGATCAGCGAGGACGAAGCGCGCGCGAGCTACGAGAAGATGGTCCTCGGCGAGTTCACGCTCGAGGACATGCTCGCGCAACTGCGCATGATCAAGCGCCTCGGGCCGATGAAGAAGGTGCTCGGCATGCTGCCCGGCGTCGGTTCGATGGTCGAGAATCTCGACGTCGACGATCGCAAGCTCGTGCGCATGGAAGCGCTCTTCACGTCGATGACGCCGAAGGAGCGCCTGCATCCCGAGCTGCTCGACATGTCGCGCCGCCGGCGCATCGCGCGCGGTTCAGGCCAGGAAGTCGACGCGGTCAACGAGCTCCTCAAAGGCTTCAAGGGCATGAAGCAGATGATGAAGGAGATGAACCGCCTCGGGCTCGGCGCGAAGCTCGGCGCGGACGCGAAGAAGCAGGCCTTGCGCGAGATGTCGCCGACCGGCGAACTCGCCGCTGGTTCGTCGGGCGGCGGGGGACTGCTCGGAGGCCTCGGGGCGCTCGGCAGCGGGCTCGGCTCTCTCGGCAGCGGCATCGGCGGGCTCTTCGGCGGTGGATCGAAGTCGCAACCGTCCCTCGAGGACCTGCGATCGATGATGGGCGGGGGCCCGCGGCCGGTCGGTTCGTCGCCGCAGCGGCGGGTCGAATCCAAGAAGGACAAGAAGGCGCGGCGCAAGCGCGGCCGGCGCTAGGCGATCCGCCGCGGCGTGCGGCCGAGGGATCGTCGGGGCACCGGCGGCCGGCCAGCGGACCGTCGCAAGGACCGCGAATCGCGCGCCCGGCGCCGGATCGTCGCGGAGCACACGAGATCCGCCTCGCGATCCTGCTCGAGATCCTCCTCGCGATCCTCGTGGTGGAGCCGGCGCGGCTCGCCTGGTATGCTCTTCGCCCCTTCGGACGGGCGCGACCCGTCTTTTCTTCGACCTCGAACCCCGCACGAGCACGCGACCAACCCATGGCCGTCGTCATCCGCATGAAGCGCATGGGGCGTCTGAACCGCCCCACGTACCGCATCTCCGTCGCCGACGAGCGCAACCCGCGCGACGGCCGCACCCTCGAGAACCTCGGGCACTACGACCCGATGTTCCCGCGCAAGGAGCAGCAGATCTCGCTCGACGTCGAACGCGCCCGCTTCTGGGTCGTGCGCGGCGCGAAGATCAGCGAGACGGTGCAGTCGATCTTCCGTCGTCTCGGCGTCTTCGAAGGCGATGCGAAGCGTGAGCACAAGCCGCGTCCTCGCCCCGGCCGCAAGACCGTGACGAAGTCGCGTCAGGCGCGCACCGCTGCGAAAGACGCGCGCGCCAAGGCCAAGGCCGAGCGCCACAAGTCGCGCGTCGCCGCCAAGAAGGCCGCCGCGAAGGAAAAGGCCGAGAAGAAGGACTGAAGTCGAAGACGGCGCGCGCGTCGCGCCGCAGCTTCGCTCGGCCCTTGCCGTCGGCGTCCGTTCGCTCCGGTCGCCGCCGCGCGTCCATCGTCCGCGAGCGCTCCGTGTCCCGCCACGTCCGTGCTCCACGCCGCGAGCGTCTGCGCGGCTTTCCGTTCTCTCTCCTCTTCGATCGCCGCACGTGTCCAAGAAGTCCGACCAGTCCCTGAAGCTGCTCGAGAAGGTCTCGACCGGCTGGCCCACTCCGGAAAAGCTCGACAACGCGAACCTCTTGGAGCAAGGGCTCTACGCGATCCTGCGCCGTTCGCTCGAGCCTGCGCACGCTGCCGCCGTCGTCGTCGGTCTGCGCGGCGCGTACACCGACTGGAACGAACTGCGCGTCGCCCAGGCCCAGGAGATCTGCGAGCACTTCGACATCCCGGCGAAGCAGAAGCTCGTCGCGGCGCGCGCGACGAAGGAGTACCTCCAAGAGGTCTTCCAGCGCAGCCACGGACTCGAACTCGAGTTCCTGCGCGACGACCCGCAGTCCGCTGCGCGCTTCGTCTCGATCCTGCCGTACGTCGGGCTCGGCACCGCGCACTGGCTGATGTGGCTCGCCGCCGGCGAGAAGGAAGTCCCGGTCACCCAGGGGCTCGTGCGCGTGCTCGACCGTCTCGGGCTGATCGCGCGCAACTCTTCGTCGAAGAAGATGCGCGCCGCGATCGATCCGTTGGTGCCGGACGGCCGCGAGGTCGACTTCCTGCTGCGCTTCGGCGAAGTCGCGTCGCGCTGGTGCGACGCGCGCAAGCCGGCGTGTTACGCCTGTCCGCTCGTCGACGACTGCCGCCACGGCAAGAAGGCGTTCCGCGAGTGGCAGATCCAGCAGAAGCGCCTCGAGCAGCAGCGCATCAAGGACGAAGCGCGCCGCGCGATCCTCGCCAAGAAGGAAGAGGAGAAGCGTCAGAAGGAAGAGGAGAAGCGCCGCCGCGAGGAAGAACGTCTGGCGAAGAAGCGCGAGGCCGAAGACGCGAAGAAGCGTCGCGAAGCCGAGCGCGTCGCCAAGGCCCAAGCGAAGGTCCGCGAAGCGGAAGCCAAGGCCAAGGCGAAGGTCGAGGCCGAGAAGAAGAAGGCCGAGCTCGAAGCCAAGCGCAAGGCGGAAGCGGAAGCGAAGAAGCTCGCCGCGCAGAAGGCCGCGGAGAAAGCGGCGGCGAAGAAGAAGCTCATGGAAGCGCGCGCCGCCGAACGCAAGGCGGCCGCCGACAAGAAAGCTGCCGAGAAGAAGGCGCTCGCCGAGAAGAAGGCCGCGGAGAAGAAAGCCGCCGCCGAGAAGCTCGCCGCGCAGAAGAAGGCGCAAGCCGCGAAGCTCGCGGCCCAGAAGAAGGCCGCCGCCGAGAAGAAGGCGAAGGCCGCGGCCGCACTCGCCGCGAAGAAGGCGGCGGACGCGAAGAAGGCCGCCGAAGCCAAGGCCAAGAAGACCGCGGCCGCGAAGAAGAAGGCGAAGTCGGGCGGACGCCGCTAGGCGGCGGCGTTCGCTCGCGGGTCCGTCATGGACGCCTCGAACGACGCGGACGTCCGCGGCGAGGGCCGTGCGCGCGCCGCGGACGGGCTCTGGGCCCGGCCGCGCATCGTGCTCGCTTCGGCGTCGCCGCGGCGGCGCGAACTGCTCGCGCGCGCCGGGCTCGAGTTCACGATCGAGCCGGCGGACGTCGACGAGACGCTCGCGGAGTTCGTCGACCCGCGCGACGCGGCGGTGCGACTCGCCGAGCGCAAGGCGCGCGCGGTCGCCGAGCGGCATCGTGGCGCGCCGGTCGTCGTGCTCGGCGCCGACACGATCGTCGCCTTGCCGCCGGGCGCCGGCGACCGACGTTGGCGCCTGCTCGGCAAACCCGTCGACGAGGCGGACGAGCGCGCGATGCTCGCGGCGCTCTCGGGCACTCGGCACGCGGTGATCACGGGCGTCGCCGTCGTACGCGCGCTCGACGGTGCGTCGTTCTCCGACGCCGAGCGCACGTGGGTCGCGATGCGCGTGCTCGTCGCGAGCGAGATCGACGAGTACGTCGCGAGCGGCGAGTGGCGCGACAAGGCGGGCGGCTACGCGATCCAAGAGACCGCCGACCGGTTCGTGACGGGCCTCGAGGAAGGTGGCTTCGACAACGTCGTCGGTCTGCCGGTCGGGCTCGCGCTCGGGCTGCTCGCGCGCGCGGGGAGCCTGCCGCCCGGGCTCGCCGACGCCCGGGCTCGCTGACGGCCGGGCTCGCTGACGGCCGGAGCGGCTGACGGCCGAAGCCACTGACGGCGGTGTCGCGGTGCGCTGAGGCGGGCGCGCGCCGGGCCCTGCTTGATGGCTGCGCGCGGCGCGGCTACTCTCTTCGGCCCTTTCGCCCAAACTGCCAACAGGGCCGACGCCCCGCGTCCGCGCACGAAGCGGCGGGACACGTCGGCTCGCCGACGGAGCCTCCGAGCATGAAAAAGGACATCCACCCGAAGTACTTCGACTGCAAGGTCCACTGCGGTTGCGGCAACGAGTTCGTCACTCGCGCCACCGTGAAGGAGCTGCGCATCGAAATCTGCTCGGTCTGCCACCCGTTCTACTCGGGCAAGCAGAAGTTCGTCGACACCGCCGGCCGCATCGAGCACTTCCAGAAGAAGTACGCGAAGACCGCGGCGAAGCAGGCCTCGAAGGGCAATTAGCTCGCCGCGCGGGCGACGGACGTGGCGCGGAACTCGCGCGACGACGTCCTCGACGACGCGGCCCTCGCGCTGCGGAGCTGACCGCCGATGCAGTTCGCTCCCGCGATCCTCGAGAAGCTCGCCAAGGAGGCTCGGCGTTACGCCGAGCTCACCGAGCAGATCTCGCAGCCCGATTTCGCTTCCGATCCGAAGAAGCTGATGCCGCTCCTGCGCGAGCGGGGTGACCTCGAGCGTTACCACGCGCTCCACGAGCGGCTGACCGAGGCGATCCGGCGCCGCGAAGAGGCGGAGAAGCTGCTCGGCGACGCCGACTACGCGGAGCTCGCGCGCGAAGAACTCGCGGCGCTCGAGATCGAAGAACCGCAACTCGACGCCGAGGTCAAACGGGCGCTCGTCACCGACGAGGACGACCGGCGCTCGAAGGTGATCGTCGAGATCCGCGCCGGCACCGGCGGCGAAGAAGCGGCACTGTTCGCCGCCGACCTCTATCGGATCTACACCAAGTTCTTCGACGCGCAGGGCTGGCGCCAAGAAGTCTTCGACGTGTCGCCGTCCGAGATGGGCGGTTACCGAGAAGTCGTGTTCGCCGTCGAAGGCGAAGGCGCGTGGGCGAAGCTGCGCTTCGAATCCGGCGGTCACCGCGTGCAGCGCGTGCCGGAGACCGAGGCGCAGGGGCGGATCCACACGTCCGCGGCGACCGTCGCCGTGTTGCCCGAGGCCGAAGAAGTCGACGTGCAGATCAAACCGGACGAGTTGCGCATCGACACGATGCGCGCCGGCGGCGCGGGCGGCCAGCACGTCAACAAGACCGAGTCGGCGGTGCGCATCACGCACTTGCCGACCAACACGGTCGTCGTCTGCCAGGACGAGAAGTCGCAGCACAAGAACAAGGCGCGAGCGATGCGCATGCTGCGCGCCCGCCTCTTCGAAGCGCAACGCGAGAAGCTGCACGCCGAGCGGTCTGCGCTGCGCAAGTCGATGGTGGGTTCGGGCGACCGTTCGGAGCGCGTGCGCACGTACAACTGGCCGCAGAACCGCGTCACGGACCACCGCCTCGGCGAGAATTTCTCCCTCGAGCAGATCCTCGCCGGCAAACTCGGGCCGATCGTCGACGGTCTGGTCGAACAAGACCTCGCCGAGCGGTTGAAGCAGCTCTGAACCGATGAGCGACGAACGCACCGCGCCTCGGACGTCCGGCGAGATGCTCGCGCGCGCACGGGAGTTCCTCGCCAAGAAGGACGTGCCGGACGCGCGGCTCGAGGCTGAGCTGCTCGTCGCGCACGCGCTCGGGCTCGACCGATTGCACTTGTTCCTCGCGCTCGATCGGCCGGTGACCGACGCGGAGACGGCGCGTGCGCGGGACCTGCTCGTGCGCCGCGCGAAACGCGAGCCGACGGCGTACTTGCAGGGCTTCCGCGAGTTCTACGGTCGGCGTTTCGAAGTCAACCGCGACGTGTTGATCCCACGCCCCGAGACCGAACTCGTCGTCGATCACGTGCGGGCGTTCGCGCGCGAGCTCGCGGGCCAGCGCGGCGCCGCGGCGGAGTCGTCGAGCGCGCCGGAGCCGACACGGCCCGACACGGGCGGAGCGGCGTCGACGCGCGGCGCACGTGGTCTCGTCGTCGGCGATTTCGGCACCGGCAGCGGGTGCCTCGCGATCGTCCTCGCGCTCGAGCTCGACGCGGCCCGCGTCTTCGCCGTCGACGTGTCGGCGCGTGCGCTCGCCGTCGCTCGCGCGAACGCGGAGCGCCTCGCCGCGGACGTGACGCTCGTCGAAGCGCGCGAACCGCGCGCGCTCGTCGCCGCGGCGGGCCAGAAGCTCGACGTGCTCGTCTCGAATCCGCCCTACGTCGGCCGCGACGAACGAGAATCGCTCGCGCCGGAGGTGCGCGATCACGAGCCGGAGCTCGCGCTGTTCGCGCCGGAAGGTGACCCCGATCATTGGCTGCGCACGTTGGTGCGAGGCGCTCGCGAGCTCGTCGTCGCAGGCGGCGCGCTGTTCGTCGAGCTCGGACATCGTCAAGGAGACGCAGCGCTCGAGCTCGCGCGCACGGCAGGTCTCGACGCACGGGTGCACCCCGATCTCGCGCGGATTCCGCGGGTGCTGGAAGCGCGTGTTCCGCGCGTCTGACCGCTGACGTTTTCGCGCGACGCGTCTCCGCGCGCCGTGGCGTGAACGTGGCCGCGGTGCGAGCATCACGGGCTCTCCGCGTCCTTCCCGGCGCATGTGATGGGTGTGCTCGCCCTTGGATCCTCCATGACTCACAAACTGATCGCCTTCGCGTTCGGTGCCGCGCTTCTCGCGAGCGCCGCTCCCCACGCTGCGGCGCAAGCTTCGCTGCAAGCCATCGGCAACACGTTCGACTTCGGCTACGGCGTCTCTCGCGACGCGTCGACCGTCGTCGGCCTGAACCTCGGCACGAACGCCGGCTTCAAGTGGGATGCCGTCAATGGCTACGTCGCGATCGGCGGCGCGCCGATCCAGATCCGCGTCGACGGCGACGGCTCGCGCATCTCGGGCTCCGCGACCTTCTCGGGCTTCTCGACGGCCGCGTACTGGAGCGGCGGCGCGTGGACTTCGATCGGCGGACTCGGGGGCTCGAGTGGCACCGACGTGTCGAGCGCTTGGGGCATCTCCGACGACGGACAGACGATCGTCGGGCTCGGTTGGATCAACGCCGGCAGCGCGCACGCGTTCCGCTGGACACAAGCGGGCGGCATCGTCGACCTCGGTTCGTCGGGCGCGTCGAGCCGCGCGAACGCCGTTTCGGGCGACGGTGTCGTCGTCGGCGGTTGGGACGACAACCCGACGAACGGCACGCGTCGGCCCGCGTATTGGTTGACGCCTGGCGCGCCCGTCCTGATCAGCCAGAGCCCTGGTGCGGTGGAAGGCGCGAGCTTCGACGGCAAGGTGCTCGCCGGGTCTCTGTCGCAGAAAGTGATGCGCTGGACTCAACAGAACGGTCCGTACTCGCTCGGCGCGCTGGCCGCCGGCGACCAAGCGAGCGCCGCGGACGTCGACGACCAAGGCACGACCCTCGTCGGCTACAGCGGCCCGTTCGGTCCGATCAGCGTGCGCCGCGCGTTCATCTGGCGTCCGGGCCTCGGGCTCGTGAAGCTCCAGGATCTGCTCGCGGCGCAAGGCGTCGACACGACGGGCTGGACGCTCTGGTCCGCCGTCGGTTGCTCCGGCGACGGCAACACGATCGCGGGTTACGCGTCGACGCCGAGCGGCGCGAAGGCGTTCGTCGCGAAGCTCGCGACCGGTCCGGGTGCGGGCACGACGTACTGCACCGCGAAGGTGAACAGTCTCGGCTGCACGCCGGTGATCGCGTCGACCGGGCTCGCGAGCGTGACCGCGGGCACCGGCTTCACGATCGGCGCGGCCGACGTGCTCAACAACAAGTCGGGCCTCTTCTTCTACGGCACGACCGGCCAACAAGCCGCGTCGTTCCAAGGCGGCACGCTCTGCGTCAAGGCGCCGATCAAACGCACGACGATCCAGAGCTCCGGCGGCAGCGCCGCGCCGACCGCGGACTGCTCGGGCACCTACGGCATCGACTTCAACGCCTACATCACGACCGGCGTCGATCCGAACCTGGTCGCGGGACAAGCCGTCGACGGCCAGTTCTGGTCGCGCGATCCGGGGTTCTCCGCGCCGAACAACACGGGCCTCACCGCGGGCATCCACTTCGTGATCCAGCCTTGATGGGCACTCGCTCGCGAGGCGTCGCTTCGTGAGCCGGAACGCAACGCGGCCGGACGTCTCGGGACGCCCGGCCGCGATCGTTCTGGTTCGCGTCGCTCACTCGCCGCTCGAAGCGGCGGAGTGCGCGATCTTGGAGCTCGCGCGCGCCGCGACGAACGCGTCGATCGCGCGTCGATCGGCTTCGCGGGTCTCGTGCAGGAACACCGCGATCTCCCAGTGCTCGACCGACGGACCGATGCGTTCGCACCGCACGACGGCGCCGCGCGCGACGACCGGCGCGGAGCCGCCGGGCAAGTCGAGCTGCAACTCGAGCAGCGTCATCAACGGCACGGGGCGGTCGAGGTAGAAGCTCACGCCGGCGCGACTGATGTCGCGCAGCTTGGCGGAGCGGGTGCCGTCCTTCAACGAAAGCGTCACGACGCCTTCGATCTGTGCTCGCGGATAACGCCGGCGTTCGCGGCCGGATTGGGGGCTTTGCGCGCTCATGCGACGTCCTTTCCGGAACGGATCGTACGGCCGAAGATCGTCGCTGTCCACGCGGGCCGGGCCTTCGCTCGCTCGTCTCGAACGGATAAACTCTGCGCGGCGACGAACCGCGAGGAACACGATGGCGAGCTACAACAAAGTGATCTTGATGGGCAACCTGACGCGCAAGCCGGAGGTCCGCTACACGCAGGGCGGCACGGCGATCTGCAAGTTCGGGTTGGCGGTCAACCGCCGATTCAAGGACCAGACCGGCGAGTGGAAGGAAGAGGCGACGTTCGTCGACGTGACCTTCTTCGGCAAGCGCGGCGAAGCGTTCGCGAAGTATCACGACAAGGGCAAGACGGCGTTCATCGAAGGTTCGCTGCGTCTCGACCAGTGGGATGACAAGCAGTCGGGCGAGAAGCGCTCGAAGCTCTACGTCGTCGGCGACGACTGGCAGTTCGTCGGCGCGGCCGGCGGCGCGCCGCGCGACATGGGCGCGGAAGAAGGCGGTGCGTCCGGCGGCCCGGGCGGATCCGGCGGCTACGGCGGCTACGCGCGCGAGTCGGGCGGCGGCAACGCGCCGGAATCGCTCGACGCCGACGAAGCGCCGTTCTGAGCATCGCTCCAAGCACCGGGCTCGGCACCGGGCTCGGCACCGGGCGCTTGCGAACCCGGCCCGTTCGAGCGCGCTCGCGCACGCCCGAGCTAGGCTCTACGCGTGAAGCGACGGCTCGACGTGGTGCTCGCGTTGCTCGCGTTCGCGGCGTTGGCCGCATGGATCGGTTGGCGCGCGAGTGTGGCGCTGGACCTCGACCTACGTGTCGCGACGGATGACGGAGTTTCGTCGTCGCCGGCGATCGACGAGACCGCGCGCGGCTCGAACGCCGCCGCGCGCGAACTCGACCCGCTCGTCGACGACTCGACGCGCGCCGACTCGGCCTTGGCGTTCGATCCTGGCGCGGCTCGGACGCCTGTCGCGCTCGAACCGGCCGGCGTCGTGTGGCGCGAGTCCGAGATCGTGACGTGCGCGGTCGACGAACTCGGGCGCGGGATCGACGGCGTCTCGATCGAGTTCCACTCGTACCCGCCAGGCTTCGAGTCGCAGCTCCACGATTGGGGTCATTTCGAGGACGTTGATTTGGAGAGTCCGAGGGCTCCACGAGTCACGCCTGCGTTTCTCGGCGAACGGACGGTGCAGGCCCCCGACGCGAACTCGAGCGCCGCGACGGACGATGATTCGACGGGATGTTTCTCGGTGACGTGGTTCTTGGCGGCGGGCACGGAATTCCGCACGACCGCGACGCTGCGAGCCTTGGGCTTCGAACCGCGCGACGTCGAGATCGCGATGCTCGCGGGTGAAGTCCAGCGAGCGACGTACGTCTTGACGCGCACGCGGCCCGAAATCGGCGGACACGTCGTCGACGAACGAGGCACGCCGCTCTCGGAGATCGTGCTCGAGCTGCACGGCGATCCCACGCTCGCGCGGGAACGCGTGACGAGCGATGCGCACGGCGCGTTCGAGTTTCCCCTGACGCGCAGAAGCGAAGCACGCGCACTGCTCGTCTTCCGCGGCAAGAACGTCGTGGCCACGCTGGCGCCCGAATGACTTGGACTCGGCATGGAGGTGGTGCTGGCGCGCGCGGGCAGCGTCCGCGGACGGCTGCGCTCTGCGTCCGGCGGTTTCGTGCCGCGGGCCCGCGTCCAGCTCTCGAGCCATCGCGCCCACGGTTCGCCGACGTGGTTCGAGCCGTCCGTCGTGGCGGAGCTCGGCGAATACGAGTTCCTCGACGCGCCTGCAGGTGATCTCGTGCTCAACGTGTGGCTCGAAGCCGAGCCCGGTCACTGGAAACCGGTGCTCGCCCAGCCATTCGAGCTCGCGTCCGGCGTCGAGCGCACGCTCGACGTAGTCGTGCCCGCGCTGCCGTGACGTCGACTCGAGCGGCACGCGCCGCTCGCGGAGATGCTCGGGCCGGGTGTCGACGAAAACGCGCCATCCAGTGCCCACCGTCGACCGCGAAGAACCCGGTCGGATCGTTGCGATCGTGTACGACGCGACCCGCACCGCGCTGCCTGTTGTACGGACGGCGTAGCGTGCCTGACCGCGCTGCGTTCCGCCGCGCCGCAGCCTCGGCGCGCGAGTAGGATGCGCCGCCTGGCAGGCGCTCGTGGCAACGCACACGCGCCGCGCTTCGACTCGCACTCGAACGACTCGCAATTCGAAAGGGAACTTCCCATGCACATGCGCACGTGGCACGCAGCCGCGCTCCTCATCCTGGCGCTCTCGAGCGCGCTTTCGGCGGCCTTCGCTTCGAGTTCGCGCGCGCAAGCCGACGGCGTGCGCGGCTTGGACGGCGTGTGGATCTACGTCGAGGATCGCACCGAAGGCCGCGCGCTCGAGGACCAACAATCGAGCATGGGTGCCAAGGTCACGCTCCGCGTCGAAGAGGCCGCGGTTTGCCTGGTACGCAGCGACGGCGAGATCCGCATGGCGCTCGACGGCTCGCCGACGGAGATCTCGCGCGAAGGCTCGACCTCGCGTTACAGCGGCACGTGGAAGGAGGGCGCGTTCCACTACCAGAGCGAGCCCGTGAGCGAGCCGGGCAAGCCGACCCGCGGAGCGATTCGCTGGGTGCTGCGGCCGACCGCCGACGGACTGCTCGCCGGCGTCGAGACGGACTCGGGGTGGAAGTCGATCGCGCTCTATCGCCATGCGGAGGACATTCCGTTGCCGACGCCGGCGAAGGCCACGATCGGCGAGCTCGCGTGGCTCGCCGGCGCGTGGGTCGGCACGCGAGGAACGAGCGGAACCACGTCGATCGAGGAGCGCTGGTGCCCGCCGCTCGGCGGCGCGATGCTCGCGGTGTCGCGCACGGTCTCGCGCGGCAAGCTCTCCGCGTTCGAGTACTTGCGCATCGTCGAGCGCGACGGCGGGCTCGTCTACGTCGCGCAGCCCGGCGGTCGCGCGCCGACCGAGTTCGTGCTCACCGAGCTCGGCACGAACCGCGCCGTGTTCGAGAACCCGCGCCACGATTCTCCGCAGCGCATCGTGTACGAGCTCTCGACCGACGGTGGGCTCTGCGCTTCCATCGGCTACACGAAGGGCGGGCGCCCGACGCGCTTCGAGTTCAAGCGCGAGACGGAGTAGCTCCGCGCACGCGTGACGTGAACGCCGTGCCGCTTCGGCGCCACGGGTTTCGCGGCACCGGTTCCGCTGCGTGGACTCGGACGGCGGCGGGTCACCGAGCTATCCTCTCGGCGTGAAGATCGAGGTGCTCTACTTCGCGTCGTTGCGCGAGCGGATCGGTGCGTCGAGCGAGACGTTCGAGCTCGCGGCGGGCGCCGACGTCGCCGCGGCGAAGCGCGCGGTGCTCGCGCGGCACCCCGAGCTCAAGAGCCTCGACGGCATCCGCGGCGCGCTCGCGGAAGCGTACGTCAAGGACGACGCGAGCCTCGCCGACGGCGACGAACTCGCGCTCTTGCCGCCGGTGTCCGGCGGCGCGCCGGAGCGCGACGTGGACCTCGAGCGCGGCCTCTTCGAGCTCTCGAGTGAGCCGATCGACGTCGAACTCTGCCGCCGCCGCGTGTCGCACGACTCCTGCGGCGCCGCGGTCGTGTTCGTCGGCTCGACGCGCGAGAAGAACCGCGACAAGGACGTGCTCGAGCTCGAGTACGAAGCGTTCGCGGCGATGGCCGGCCCCGAGATGGGGCGCATCTTCGCGCGCTGCGTCGCCGAGCACGGCAGCACGAGCGATCGAGCGAAGGCGCTGCGCATGCTCTGCGTGCACCGCACCGGCCGGGTGCCGCTCGGTGAGCCGTCGGTGGTGATCGCGGTCGCGAGTCCGCACCGTGCGGCGGCTTTCGACGCGTGCCGCTTCCTGATCGAGGAGCTCAAACGCTCGCTGCCGGTCTGGAAGAAGGAACGCTACGCGGACGGCGAGCACTGGATCGGCGACCGCAGTTGACGCGCGAGCGTCGCGCCCAGATCCCGGATGCCCAGATCCCGGATGCCCGGATCGCGGATGCCCGGATCGCGGATGCCCGGATCGCGGATGCCCGGATCGCGGATGCCCGGATCGCGTATGCCCAGAGCGCGGATGCTCGAACGAAGTGCCGGGCCGATTCGCTGTGGCAAGGAGCCGGGGCGACGCGAGCAAGCGAGTCGAGCGCGCAGCTCGTCCGCGGCGGCACTCAGTGATCGCCGAGGTACCCGAGCTGTTTCAGCTCTTCCGCCGTCTTCGCGTCGATCTCGCCCGCCGCGCCTTGGTCGAGCGGCGGCGGCAACGCGTCGAGGAACCGCGTCAGCTTCACTTCGAGCGCTTGCGCCTCGGCACGCCGCGCGTCGATCACGTTGACGAGCTCGCCGGGATCGCGCTCGAGATCGACGAGCGCATGCCGGCCCTTGCCGTGCCAGGAGTACTTGAGCGGGCCTTCGACGATCACGCGCCAATCGCCGTGCAATCGCCAATCGTCGGCGCCTGCTTCTCCGACGGTCTTCTCGAGCGGGTAGAGCTCCGCGACGATCGGATGCGACACCGCACGCGGCACGCCGTCGACGACCGGCACTTCGCCTTGCACGCCCGCAGGCAGCGGCAGGTCGAGCTCGGCGCAGAGCAGCGGCAGGACGTCGACTTGCTGCACCGGCGTGTCGGCGACGCCTTTCCACTTCGAGCCCGGAGCCTTGATCACGAGCGGGACGAGCAGCTCGCCTTGCGACAGCGTGTAGCCGTGTCCGCCGAGCGGCTCGCCGCCGAGGAAGCTCTCGCCGAGCAGTTGCCCGTGGTCGCCGACGACGACGATCCACGTGTCGTCGTAGAGCCCGAGCTCGCGCAGACCGTCGAGGAAGACGCCGAGCGCGCGATCGGCGGCGAAGATCTCGGCTTCGTACTGCACGCGCAGCCGTTCGGCCGGATCGAGTTCGGCGATCGATTCGCCGGGCGCGAGCACCGCTTGCACGTCCGCGTCGCTCGGCCGGTTGGGCTCGTGCGCGTCGAAGTAGTTCAAGAAGACGAAGAACGGTTGGTCGCGGTGCGCGCGCACGAACTCGAGCCCGGCGCGCGTGACGTCGTCGCCGGGCCGACCGTTGATCGACGTCAGGTTCTCGTCGTCGTAGACGTCGAAGCCGAGGTCGAGCCCGAAGAGCTTCTTCGTCCACGGTCCGCCGGCGACACCGCAGGTCTTCCAACCGTTCGCCGAGAGCAACCCGGCGAGCGTGCGCTCCTCGGGCGACAACGTCCGCACGCGGTAGCCGTCCATCGACTGCTTGCGCGCGCCGGCGAGTGCTTGGCTCAGCTTGAGCGCGCCGTTTTCGTCGTACTGCGCGCCGTGGCTCGACGGGAACTTGCCCGTGAAGATCGACGCGTGCGACGGCAGCGTCCAACTGGTCACCGCATAGGCCCGCGTGAAGCGCAAGGATTCCGCGGCGAGCCCGTCGAGCCGCGGCGACGTCTTGCGCCGATGTCCGTAGCACGACAACCGGTCGGCGCGTGTCGTGTCGAGCGTCACCAGGACGACGTTGGGCTTGCGCTCGCGTCGACTGCAGCCGGCGACGACCAACGCGCAGACGGCGAGCCAGACGATGCAGGCGAGGCAGGCGAGGCAGGCGAGGCAGGCGCGCCCGGCAAGGCAGACGCGGGACGCGGAGCACACGAGGGAGCGCATCGCAGACCATCGTAACGCGAGCGGAGCGTCGGTCCGCGTCGCTGGGCCGCCGCGTTTGAGGGTCCACGAGCCCCTGGCTACCATGCGCGGCCTCCCATGACGACGAGCGATGCGAAGCAGTGGTCCTGGCAAGCCCGTGGCGTCGAACGCGAGGAACTCGAAGTCGACGTGCTGATCGTCGGCGCGGGGCCGGCCGGGCTCGCGTGCGCGATCGATCTGAAGCGCCGCTGCGACGCAGCGAAGCTCGAGAAGACGATCCTGGTGCTCGAGAAGGCCGAAGAGGTCGGCTACCACATCCTCTCCGGCGCCGTGATGGATCCGCGCGGCATGCAGGAGCTCTTCCCCGACTGGAAGGAGCGCGGTTGTCCGATCGAGAGCCCGGTCGTCGACGACTGCTTGGACGTGCTGCTCGGCGGCGGACGGTGGTCGCGCTTGAAGGGCTTCCTCGTCCCGCCGACGTTGCACAACCACGGCAACTACATCATCTCGCTCTACCGCGTCGTCCGCTGGTTGAAGGACGAAGCGGAGAAGCTCGGCATCGAGGTCTATCCGGGTTTCGCGGCGGCCGAAGTGCTGTACGACGAGAACCGCGTGATCGGCGTGCAGACGCGCGACGCCGGCATCTCGAAGTCCGGCGAGAAGAAGGCGACGTTCCAGCCGGGCATGAACGTCAAGGCCGCCGTGACGGTGTTCGCGGAAGGCACGCGCGGTTCGCTCGCGAAGGGCCTGATCGAACGGCTGGGACTCGGCAGCGCCGAGAACCCGCAGAGTTACGGCACCGGCGTGAAGGAGATCTGGGAGCTTCCCGAGGAGCGCGCGGCCGCCTTGAAGGGCCACGTGATCCACACGGCGGGCATGCCGCTCGGCCTCGAGGGTTACGGCGGCGGTTGGATCTACGGGCTCTCCGAGAATCGGCTTTCGATCGGTTTCGTCGTCGGCCTCGACCATCCCGACGCCAAGCTCGACCCGCACGCGTTGTTCGTGCAGTGGAAGCAGCATCCCGGCGTCGCGCAGCACCTCGAAGGCGGCAAAGTGCTGCGCTACGGCGCGAAGACGATCCCGTACGGCGGTTACTTCGCGATGCCGAAGCTCCAAGGCGACGGCTTCTGCATCGTCGGCGACAGCGCGGGCTTCCTGAACAGCGCGCGGCTCAAGGGCGTGCACCTCGCGCTCAAGTCGGGGCTGCTCGCGGCGGAAGCCATCGCCGAAGCGCTCGCGAAGAACGATACGTCGGCGCACGCGCTTTCGCGCTACACGGCGCTCTTCGAAGGCTCGTGGGCGAAGGCGGAACTCTGGCGCGTGCGCAACTTCCACCAAGCGTTCCACGGCGGGCTCGTGAAAGGCGCGCTCGACGTCGGCGTGCAGATGCTGACCGGCGGTCGCGGGCTCGTCGCGCGCCGCAAGGGCGTGCTCGACGCGCAGACGACGCGCAAGGTCGCGGAGTCGAAGCTCACGAAGCCGCAGTTCGACGACCGGGCCTCGATGGACAAGCTCACCGACGTCTATTGGTCGGGCTCGGTCCACGAGGAAGATCAGCCGTCGCACCTGATCGTCACCGATCCGACGGTCTGCGTGACGCGCTGCACGGAGGAGTACGGCAACCCGTGCCAGCACTTCTGTCCGGCCGCCGTCTACGAGTGGCCGACCGAAGGCCGACCGACCGGCGTGCGCATCAACGCGTCGAACTGCGTGCACTGCAAGACGTGCGACATCGCCGACCCGTATCAAGTGATCCAGTGGGTCGTGCCGGAAGGCGGCGGCGGCCCGAAGTACATCGACATGTGAGGAAAGCGAGCGCATGAAACTCGTCATCAAGGACCGACCGTCGAAACCCGAGCGCGCGGACGCGTGGCTCCTCTTCGCATTCGAAGGGGAGACGCCCGAAGCACCGAGCGGCGTCGTGCTCGCGAAGCACGCGTTGCGCGGCTTCAAGGGCGAGTTCCGCGAGACGCGCGTCGTCGAAGCGGACTCGGGCCCGGTCGACCGGCTCGTGCTCGTCGGGCTCGGCAAAGCCGCCGACTGCGACGCCGAGCGGGTGCGCCGCGCCGCCGCACTCGCCGTGCAGCGCGCGGACGCGAGCGGCGCGACGAGCGCCGTCTGCACGCCGCAGAAAGCGCTCGAGAAGGCCGCGGGCGGTCCGTTCGAGACCGGCGTCGCGCTCGCGGAGGGCGCGCTGCTCGGGCTCTATCGCTACCAAGCGTTCAAGTCGAAGCCCAAGACGGCGAAGCTCGCGAAGCTCTCGGTGTTCTCCGGCTCGCGCGAACTGCGGTCGGGCCTCGAACGCGGCCGCATCGGCGCCGAAGCCAACGCGTACGCGCGCGACCTGCAGAACGCGCCGGCGAACAAGTTCCGGCCGCGCGAGTTCGCGGCGGAAGCGAAGAAGCTCGCCCAACGCAGCCAGCGGCTGCGCGCGAAGGTGCTCGGGCAAAACGAGCTGAAGAAGCTCGGCATGGGCGCGTTGCTCGGCGTCGCGCAAGGCTCCGCGGAACCGCCGGCGTTGATCCACTTGACGTACAAGCCGCGCGGCCGCGCCAAGGCGTGCATCGCGCTCGTCGGCAAGGGATTGACGTTCGACACCGGCGGCATCTCGATCAAGCCGGCCGCGCGGATGTGGGACATGAAGTACGACATGTCCGGCGGCGCAGCGGTGCTCGGCGTCTTCCACGCGCTCGCGGAGCTCGAATTGCCGTTCGAGATCCACGGCATCGTGCCCGCGACCGAGAACATGCCCGGCGGCAAGGCGATCAAGCCCGGCGATCTCGTCACGGCGTTCAACGGCGCGACGATCGAGGTGCTCAACACCGACGCCGAAGGCCGACTCGCGTTGTGCGACGCGCTCGCGTACGTGAAGAAGACCGTCGATCCGGACACGATCATCGACCTCGCGACGTTGACCGGCGCGGTGGTGATCGCGCTCGGTCACGAGCTCACCGGCATGTTCGCGTCGACCGAGCGCCTGCGCGAGCAGTTGACCGCCGCAGGCGAACGTTCGGGCGAGCGCGTGTGGCCGTTGCCGCTGCTCGACCTGCACAAGGACCAGATGAAGGGCGAAGTCGCGGACTTGAAGAACATCAACTCCGCCGACGCCGGCAACGGCGCGTCCGCGGGCGCGGCGTTCCTCGCGCACTTCGTCGGCTCGACCGAGTGGTGTCACCTCGACATCGCAGGCACGGCGTGGGGCGGCTTGAACCGCGACTGGGTCGGCGGCGCACAAGGCAGCGGCGTCGGCACGCGCCTCTTGCTCGCTTGGCTCGAAGGCCGGCGCTGACGAGGGCCGCTTGCGCGCTGCACGCGGCTCGCCGTGAACGGCGCGCGTGCAGCGCCACCGAATGCGCCACCGGATGCACCCGCGAAGGGTGCCGCGTCCTCGTCCGTCGCGGCGGCGTCAGCGCACGACGAGCGGCACGGAGTTCGAGTAGCGCGGCTCGCCGGACGGGAACGTGACCTTCGCCTGCGCGAAGAACGTGAAGCCCTTCGCGAACCCGGCGGGCACCGGGAAGTTGAAGCCGACCACGCCGCTCGGTCCGACGACGCCGAGTTGGAACGTCCGGTTCTTGACCACCAAGAGGTCCTCGACGAGCCCAGGCACGTCGACGATCGTCGGCTTGCGCCCGAGGAGGAGCTCGACTTGCGCGCCGGGTTCCGCATGCACGCGGAACGTCGTCACTTGACCCGCGACGGCCGGTGCGAGCACGTGCAGCGTCGGATCCGGCGGCGTCGGGTTCGTCACTTGGCCCGTGCTGACGATCGACGAGATCGTCACGCCCGAGTGGCGCAGCTCGCCGTTCGAACGCACGCCGGCGCCATTGGAACCCGGGTCGTACGCGCTGCCGCCGACACCACCGGTGATCACGTGCTCGAGCGATCCCGCGAGCAACACGAAACCGCACGGAGGGATCGAACCGCAGTCGTTCAGCACGCCGTCGCCTCCGTTGCCGCCCCAGCCGGGGAAGAACGGCGACGAGTCTCCACCGTCACCGCCGGTCAAGTGCGAGCGATAGACGTGCGCCGACGCCGTGGTGTCCCAGAGGAGCAGCGCCGGTCCGCCGTCGCCGCCCGGAGCGGTGCTCAGGCCGTCCGCGCCGATGCCGCCGTTCAGCGCGCATTCGCCGAACTCGATCCGCGAGTTCGAAACTCGAACGGCTTCGAAGCCGCCGGCGCCGCCCGAGCCCGGGCGCCCGTCGAGCGCACACCGCGTCACGCGCACGTCGGTGCAATCCGTGACGCCGAGCGACTCGGCGATCGACAGCGAGTCGAGCACGACCGGCCCAGAGCAAGCGTTCAACGTGCACGACTGGGTCAAGGAGAGCTCGGCCAACACCGCGAGAGCGCCGGGGGGCACCGAGTCGACGAGAACGGGCCCCGTGACTGCGACCGTGGGCCCCTGACCGAGGATCACGAGCTGCTCGTCGAGCGTGAAGCCCGAGTAGCGGCCCGGCATCACGAGCAACACGTCGCCGCTCGTCGCGGCTGCGATCGCGGGCGGGAGGTCTAGGAAATCGCCGCCGCCCGACGCGTCGACGATCCAAGTGTGGGCGAGCGCGGGGCTCGCGAGTGTGGTCGCGAGCACGCAGGGCGCGAGCAGCGCGAAACGGATCGAGCGGGACATGTTGGCCTCCTTGCCTGGTGGACAGGCGCTCGAGCCGGCGTCGGATCCAGGACGGCCGGCCGGACGCGACGGCGCGCTCGCGCGCGGCGAGTCCGATGCCGATCGCGGTCCCGACTGCGAACGAGATCGCTAGCTCCGGCGGAAGCGCGTTCAACCGAGCTCTTGTTCGTCGCCACGGCGTAGGCGGACTCGGTGAGCTCGGGATCGCCCGCTCGGAAAGCCGCGCCGCGCGCACCGCGCTAGGATCCGCGGCCGCGCATGGGAACGAAAGGCTCGCAGTCGATCACTCGCGTCGTCACGGCGTCGTCGCTCGGCACCGTCTTCGAGTGGTACGACTTCTACATCTACGGGATCCTCGCGGCGGTGTTCGGGAAGCTCTTCTTCCCGCCCGGCGACGAGACGCTCGCGTTCCTGCAGAGCCTCGGGCTCTTCGGCGTCGGCTTCTCGGTGCGGCCGTTCGGCGCGATCGTGTTCGGGCGGATCGGCGATCTCGTCGGCCGCAAGCACACGTTCCTGATCACCATCGTCGTGATGGGGGTGTCGACTGCGCTCGTGGGCCTCTTGCCGACGTACGAGTCGATCGGCGGTTGGGCGCCGGCGATCCTGGTGCTCTTGCGACTGCTGCAAGGTCTCGCGCTCGGCGGCGAGTACGGCGGCGCGGCGACCTACGTCGCGGAGCACGCGCCGCGCGGCAAACGCGGGCTCTACACGAGCTGGATCCAGACCACGGCGACGATCGGGCTCCTGCTCGCGCTGGTCGTGATCGGTTGCGTGCGCGGCTTGCTCGCACCGGCGGATTTCGAGAGCTGGGGTTGGCGCGTGCCCTTCCTGCTCTCGATCGTGCTGCTCGCGCTCTCGGTCTACATCCGGTTGAAGCTCTCCGAGTCGCCCGTGTTCGTCGAGATGAAGGCGCAGGGCAAGGCGTCGCGCACGCCGATCCGCGACAGCTTCGGTCGATGGGAGAACCTGCGCGTCGTCCTGCGCGTCCTGCTCGGTGCGACCGCGGGCCAGGGCGTCGTGTGGTACGCCGGGCAGTTCTACGCGCTCTACTTCCTCACGACGACGCTCAAGCTGCACTACACGGACGCGTACTGGCTGATCGCGATCGCCTTGTTGCTCGGCACGCCGTTCTTCGTCCTGTGCGGCTGGCTGAGCGATCGGATCGGCCGCAAGAAGCTGATCCTGACGGGCTTCCTGCTCGCGTCGCTGACGTACTTCCCGATCTTCCGCGCGCTGACCGCGGCGGCGAATCCGGCGCTCGCCGAGACGATGGCGCGCGCGCCGGTGACGCTGCACACCGGCGAACGGTCGAACGACGTCGAGCTGGTGCTCGCCGCCGTCGCGGACGCCGCGAAGAAGATCGTGTTGCCGCCGAAGGTCGCGCAGACGGAGCTCGAACGAGCGCGCGCGCATCTCAATGCTCGCAGCGTGCCGTTCACTCTCGCGCCGGGCGAACCCGATCGGCCGCTCGTGCTCGACATCGGCGGTCGCGAAGTCGCGATCGGTTACGACAAGGCGCAGTTCGACACGGCGCTCGACGCCGCGGGCTACGGCGCGACCACCGTGCTCTTCCCCGACGGCAAGACGCGCGCGGCGGATCCGGAGCGCATCCAGCGCGTGAAGCTCGTCGGTCTGCTCACCCTGCTCGTGCTCTACGTGACGATGGTCTACGGACCGATCGCGGCGTACTTGGTCGAGCTCTTCCCGACGCGCATCCGCTACACGTCGATGTCGTTGCCGTACCACATCGGCAACGGTTGGTTCGGCGGCTTCCTGCCGTTGATCGCCGCGTCGATCGTCGTGTTCACGGGCGACATCTACGCGGGCCTCTGGTATCCGATCGGCGTCGCCCTGCTCTCGCTCGTGGTCGGCCTCGTGAGCCTCGACGAAGCCCACGAACGCGAGCTCGAGCACTGACGTTCCCTGCGCCCGCCGAGCGAGCGGCGCGCGGTTCGAGGCGCCACTCGCGCGCCAGTGCGGCCGCGGCGTCGCCGTGTCCCGCCCGCAACGAGCTCCGCACGCTCTGTCAGGCTGGTGGGGAAGCCGGGGCTCGAACCCGGACGCCCTTGCGGGCTTGGGATTTTAAGTCCCATGCGTCTGCCGATTTCGCCACTTCCCCGGCGGGCGGCCAGTGTAGTCGGCGTCGACGCCCGTGCACGCGCTGGAGTGGCGGCGCGCGGCTTTCGCGGCCGATGCGAGTCGACCGCTTCGCGTGGGCGGCGCGTCATTCGGTCGCAAGCGCTCGTCTGCGTCGCTGCGTCAGTGATCGCTCGACTCGCCGGCGGCCGCATCGCTCGACTCGCCGGCGGTGGCATCGGTCGGCGTGCCGTCGAGCGCTGGGTCATCAGACGCGAATCGCCGAGAAGGCACGAGCGCTCGTCCCGGCGGGAGTCGCGTCGTCGACGGGTTGGGGGCGAGCACCGCGAAACCGACGCCGCGGTGGACCTCGCGCCATTCGCCGGGCCGTTCGCGCTCGAGCACGGCGCGGCGTTCCGTGTCGACGGGACGAAGGTACTCGTTCGTGCGCGGATCGAAGCAGAAGACGTACGTCGGCCTCTCCGCGTCGAGCGCCGCGACCAGCCGGCGCGGATCCGCGGTGATCGGCAGTGGACGCACGTCGAGGCCGGTCGCGAAGTAGAGCGCAGCGTGCGGCGTGGCGAGGATCACGTCGCGCGCACTCGCATGTTCGGCGAGCCAGTCGGCGGCGGCGCGCAGCGGAGCGCCGCGCGAGTTCGAGATGCGCGTATGGTTGCGCTCGACGACGCGGGGCCACGCGAAGGCGCCGCACGCGAGCCAGCCGAGACAACTCGCCGCCAGCACACGCTGTTTCGGCACGCGCTGGACGTAGCCGACGAACTCGTGCCACACGAGCAGCACTGCGCCGCCACTCGCGAGCGCGCCCATCGCGACGAGTTCGTGCGTGGCGAACGGCTTCGTCGTCGTCGTGACGTCGACGGCGAGCAGCACGAGACTCGTCGCGAGCAAACCGACGAACCCGCGCCGCACGCGTTGTGGCGCGCGGCGCATCGCGACGAGCGTCACCCGCAGTCCATCGCGCGCGAAGAGGAGCAGCAGAGGCACGAACGGCATCAGGAACCGGCGGCCCTCGTCGTAGGGCCATGAGACGAGCACGAGCGCGCTCGCGACGAGCAGCCATCCCGCGATCGGATTGCTGCGTGCGAGATCGCGGCGCAGCCCGAGCCCGACGAGCAACGCCGCGGCGAGCGTCCACGGCACCCAGATGCGCGCGGGCAACCAGTCGATCTGCGTCAGGATCTCCGCGGCGTGGCGGGCCTCGACCGGGAGCTTCTCGAAGCCGCGAGCGAACCACGTGCCCGCGTCCGCGGAGCCGAGGTCGGGCGCGCGCGGATCGGCGGCGAGCCATTGGCCGACGTAGCTCGATTCATGGCCGAAGTCCGCGGCGCGGACGGCGCCGCGCGCGCCACCGGTCCAGGCAAACCAGCCGAGGGCTGCGAACACCAGCGTCGCCGCGACGACGACCAGCGCGCGCTGCGAGATTCCCTGTGGTGCGAGTCGTTGCGTCGCGGCACGCGCGTCCGACGACTCACGACGCGCGGCGATTCGAGCGTTCGTCGCGGTAGCGCTCGCGCGGTGCGCACGGCGTGCGGCGACGCGCGCGCCGAGGAACACGCCGAAGAGCGCGACGCCAACCCACGCGAGTCCGATCGTGCGCACGAGCAGCGCACCGGTGGCAGCGAGCGCCAGCCAGAGCGGCGCGAAACGCGATCCTCGTGCGCTGCGCTCGCTCGCGTAGAGCGCGGCGTACGTGCAGGCCGCAAACGGCGCTTCGCTCAAGCTCGCTCCGGTCGAGTGCTCGAGCCACGTCGCACTGGTGCCGACCAGCAGGGTCAGCAACAACGTGTGCCGTTCGCCGCGTGCTCGCAACCAGCGGTGGACGAAGCAGAGCGCGACGAGCGACCAACCGACCGCCGTCGCGTAGATCCAGACGAAGTTGCGGCCCGTGAGCGCAAGCGTCGGCAAGTACGCGAGCGAAGTGCCCGGCGGGAAACGCGTGTGCGCTCGGCCCTCGAACGCGTAACCGTCACCGGCGAGCAACGATTCCGCGAGGCCGAGGTAGTGCGCCGCGTCGTCGTCGAACGCGTACTCGCGGCGCGCGACCAGCGCGTAGGCCACGGCGAGCACGCCGAACGCCCCCAGGACAGTCGCCCTCCGTGGCTGTGTCAGCCAACGGCTCCACGCGGATGGGGAACGTGACGAGCGTCGAGCATCGAGCGGCGCGCGCATCGCGACGACGGTAGCTCGGGGCGGCAGCGCGCACCCTCGCTCCGTTCGGAGCGCGGACCGGACCCGGGAACGAGGCTCGTGGTCGTTCGGCGGACGAGCGACGAAGCGGCCCATCGTCGGCGGCGTCCGCGCCGCAGTCGTCGGTGGCGAACGTCGACCCAGCGCGATACTGCCACGCGTCGCTGCGCCGAAAATCGCGCGCGGCGTGCAACCGAATGCAGTTGCGCGAGTCCAAGCTGGAAGCCCCGAGGTGTGTCGATGGTGGCGCCCCCGACGTGCACCGGGCTTCGGGGTGCGCGAACAGCGCGCGAGTCGGTCGCCCCGACGCGAAGCTGTCGTCCCGAGGCGAGGCCGCGACGCACGACCGTGCCGCGCGTTCGCCGGTCCCGGTCGTCGGCCCTCGACGCGTCCTTCGTGCACGCAGGCTGGTCGTTGCTCCTGGCGCCGGCGCGACGCGTCGGAGTGGCGCGATGGCGAGGCCGAGCTCGAGGCAGAGAGCGGGGATTTCGTGATCCAACGTCCGCGGCCGGCGTCACGCAGCGTCGTGGCGAGCACGCGCCGCCGTGGACGGAACTCTGGGCTTCCGCATGGACTCGCTTGCGGCGGAACGGTTGCGCCCCTGGCTCGAATTCGAGCGCAGCGAACGGTGACAGTAGGCCCGAGGCCCGGATGACGCGCGGTCGGCTGGCTCGGGCGGCGCGAGCGGCGGCGGGCGCCGCGCGGGCGAGGGGCAGGCGAGAGGCTCGCGAGCTTGACCGTCGCGGGCGGGGGAGTATCCTTCTCCGGCTTCGCGGGGCGGCATAGCCAAGCGGTAAGGCGACGGATTGCAAATCCGTTATTCCCCGGTTCGATTCCGGGTGCCGCCTCCAACGCTCCTGCGCGTTCGACGGCGCTTCCGCCTCCGCCACAGCAGCGACTCCGACGCACGAGCGTCGGCACCCCGACCCCCTCGCTGATCCGGCGGTGTGGCTCGTGAAGGACTTCGGTCGCAATCGCCAGGCGCGGCGTGCGCGACTCGCCAGGCGACGGCCAGCGACGGCCAGCGACGGTCTGCGACGGTCTGCGACGGCCGGCGACGGCGGGCCACGGCCTGCGACCATCGTTGCAGTCCGCCGCGGGTCGCCGAAGGCGGCCGACGATCGTTCAAGGGCGCCGAAGGTCGCCGAAGGGCGCTGAACCTCGCTGAACGTCGCCGATGCGCTGGCGCCGGCGCGAGCGGGACGCGAGCATCTCGGCATGGCCGACCCCGTCGGAGCCGACGCGAACGCCGCCGCGCGCAAGCGTGCCGAGGCGCTGCGCGAACTCCTGCTCGCGCTCGGGTTGGGCGCCGTCGGCGCGCTCGGCTGCCTGCCGGTTTCCTCGCGGGGCCCGGACCTCTTCGCTGCGCTCGCGTGGATCGCGCTCGTCGCGCCCGCGCTCGGCGCGGCGGCGCACGCGCTCGGCGTCCGGCTCTGGCCGTACGGCTTCGTCGCGCCGGGACTCTGGATGGGCGCGATCGCGGCGGTCGACGCGAGCATCGAACGCGACCTCGCGACTCCGCTGTGGGGCGCTCTCGCGTGGACCGGACTCTTCGCGCTCGGGCACGCGTTCGCGGGGCTGTGGCGCGCGCAGCGCGCGGCGAGCGTGCCCGTGCTCTTCAGCCTCACGGCGCTTCTCGTTGCGTTGCCGGAGAAAGGCGGGCTCGCGGCGGAGCCGTGGCCCCCCGGTTTCACGGCGCGCGCCCTCGATGCTTCGCCGCTCGCGTGGGTGACCGAGAGCTCGGGTGCGTTCGACTGGCCGTGGCAGCAGAGCCACTACGCGCGGCTCGGCGTCGATCGATTCGAGCGACGCGAGTTCCGCGGTCGGCTTGCGGGGCCCGTGCTCCTTTTGGTGGGATGTGGTCTCGCCGCGCTCGTGCACGCGTTCCGACGCCGCTTGGAGCCGCGGCCTCGAACGGGCTCTCCACCCGCGGAGTGATCCTTCATGCCGATGCGCAAGTACTTCTGCACGTTCCCGCAGCACCTGATCTCCGAGCCGATCATCAGCCACACGCTGGGCTCGAAGTTCCAGGTGATCCCGAACATCCGCGCGGCGAGCATCACGGACACGTTGGCGTTGGTCGCCGTCGAGATCGAAGGGTCGAACGACGCGATCGATCGCTCGGTCGAGTACCTCCGCGAGCGCGGTGTGCGCGTCGAAGAGATGCGCGACGGCGAAGAAGGCCCGCTCTAGCCCGCGGGGCTTCGCGCTCGTGCGCCCGTTCCGGAGCTCCGAGAGCATCGTCGAGCTCGGGCTCTCGCTCGCACTCGTGCTCGGAGCAGCGTGCAGAGGCTCCGCGCACTTCGATCCGGAACCGAAACCGATCGTCCCGAAGCGCGGCATGGTCGTGTGCGAGCACGAACTCGCCGCCGCCGTCGGCGTCGACGTCCTCGAGCGCGGCGGCAATGCGATCGACGCGGCCGTCGCGACGGCGCTGGCGCTCGCGGTGGTGCTGCCCGAGGCGGGCAATCTCGGCGGCGGCGGCTTCGCGGTCGTCGCGTTGCGCGACGGTTCGACGCGTGCGCTCGACTTCCGCGAGACGACGCCGAGCGGTGCGTCGCTCGCCCAGTACCTCGACGGCGACGGACGGCCGATCCCCGAGCTGACGCGGCGCACGCCGCTCGCCGTCGGCGTGCCGGGATCGCCGGCCGGGCTCCACGAGCTCGAACGCGAGCTCGGCTCGAAGCGTTTCTCGTTCGCCGAACTCGTCGCACCGGCGATCGCGCTCGCCGAACGTGGGTTCCCGATCGACGCGCGGCTCGCGCGCGATCTCTCCGGCGAGGAGCTGCGCGCCGCGCTGATCGCCGATCCCGACGCCGCCGCGGCGTTCTATCCGCAGGGACGAGCGCTCGTCGAAGGCGACATCCTGCGCCAGCCCGCGCTCGCCCGCACCCTGCGCGAGCTCGCCGAGGGCGGCCCAGACGCGTTCTATCGTGGCCGCGCCGGCGCAGCGATCGTCGAGAAGCTCTCTCGCGGCGAGCACCCGAGCGCGATGTCGCGCGACGATCTCGCGAGCTACGCGCCGAAGTGGCGCGAACCGTTGGTCGGTTGGTTCCGCGGCTACGAGCTCGTCACGATGCCGCCGCCGAGTTCAGGCGGTCTGATCCTGCTGCAGAGCCTCAACGTGCTCGACGGATTCCCGCTCGACAGCCGCCGCGCGGCAGTGATCGCCGAAGAACGCGCTGCGCCGACCGGAGCGATGGATCCGCTCGGTCTCGACGATCGCATCGTGCACTGGTGGATCGAGACGTTGCGCCGCGCGTTCGTCGAGCGCGCGTTGCACGTCGGCGATCCGGATTTCGTCGACGTGCCGATCGAACGCCTCGCGGGCGCGGAATGGACGGCTCGGGCGCGGATCTCGATCGGCGAGACGGCGTCGAACGAGTTCGCGAGCCTGCTCACCGAGGACTCCGAGGGCAGCGAGACGACGCACGTCTCGGTGCTCGACGCGCGTGGCAACGCGGTCAGCCTGACGACGACGCTCAACTCGAGTTACGGCTCGCGACTCTTCGCCGCGGGCTTCCTGTTGAACGACGAGCTCGACGACTTCGCGTTCGCGGGCGCCGCCAACCAGTACGGCCTCGTCGGGTCGAGCGCGAACGCGCTCGCGCCGGGCAAAAGGCCGCTGTCGACGATGACGCCGACGATCGTGCGCCAGAGCGACGGCAGCGTCGTGCTCGTGATCGGCAGTCCCGGCGGGCCGCGCATCGTGACGTCGGTGCTCGGAGTGATGCTGCGGGTGCTCGCGTTCGGCGAGCCGCTCGATGCGGCGGTGCGCGCGCCGCGGGTGCACCAACAGGCCGCCCCGGCGGAGAGTTCGTTCGAGCCCGGCTGGTCGCCGAGATTGCTCGACGGGCTCGAGCGCCGCGGCCACGCTCTGAGACGCGACGTCACGCCGTGGGGCAGCGTCCAGGCGATCCACGTCGGCCGCGACGGCGAGCCGATCGGCGCGAGCGACCCGCGCCGGCCGGGCGCGGCGCTGTCGACGCGCGTCAAACGCTGAAGTCTCGGATCCGTCTCGTCGGCCGCACGGTCCGAAGCGTCGGAATCGCCCGGCGATTCGAATCGCCCGGGTTGCTCGATCTCCCAGATCGCGCGAGCTTCCGGATCGCGCGATAGCCCGGACCGGCCGGCGCGTCGAGTGGACTGCGCTTGCGTGGACTCCAGATGCGTGTGCTCGCGTGGTCCCGGGAGCGGCTCGCGAAGCCTGCGCGGTCCACGAGGCCGCTGCGTCGCGGAGTCGCTCGGGCTTCGAGTCGACCGGACGCTCAGTCGACCGGACGCTGAGTCGACCGGACGCTGAGTCGACCGGACGCTGAGTCGACCGGACGCTGAGTCGACCGGACGCTGAGTCACCTGGCGGGCGGATTCGTGCGCCGTGCGGGATCGGCGAGCTTCCGCGGCGGCGCGAGTCCGGTCCGGTCGGCGAGTACGAAGCTAGCGGCGCTCGACGAACGCGCGCCACGCTTCGTCCGAGACGAGGTTCGTCGCGAGCGTGTGCCACTGCGCGATCACCTTGCGGTTCGCGAGCTCGCTCGCCGCATCCGTGCCGTCGCTCCAACCGAATCCACGGCCACCGGCGAGCGGCGTCGCGAGCTCGCGCTCGATCCGCGTCGCGCGCGCGCGGTCGGCGGCGATGGAGAGGTCCAAGCGTTTCCACGCGTCGACGACGAATGGCACCGCGGCGTGGCCCGCTTCGACGAGCTCCTTGGCGGCCGGCGCGCGCGTGGGAGCGTCGTCGGTCGCAAGGAACGTCGCGAGCGCCTGGTCGAGCCGGCGGCCAGCTTCGCTCGCACGAAGTTCGTCCGTGACGAGATCGGGGAGCTGCACGAGATCGATGCTCGTGGCGGCGAGCACCGCCGCGTCGAGCGTGCGCGGCGAGAGATTCTGCGGCGTCGACGCAGCAGGCGAGGAGTCCGCGGGCGCAGAGTCTGCGGGCGCCGCCGTCTTCGAGCCCGTCGCTGCGTCGTCGTTCGCTGGTGCACCGTGCGCGTCCACGCTTCCCGCGTTCGTAGGCGGCGGCGCAGCGAGCGTCGGCTCTTCGGTGCGTTCGCGGAGCAGCCAGAACGCCGCGAGCCCGCCGCCAGCGAGCAAGAGCGCGAGCAACGTGACGGGGACGAGCTTCGAGCGCGTGGGTGTCGTGGTCGGCCGCTCGCCGCGAGCCGGGCGAGCGTCGCCGTGCGATCGGTCGCGCGTGTGCGAGTCGAGCGCCTCGCCTGCGACCGCGGCCGGACGCGGGGCGCGTTGCGGTTCGCTCCGTGTGGCTTGGCTCGCGGAGGGAGCCGCCGGACGCGGCGTCGCCGGCGCTGCCGAACTCGCCGGCGACGCCGAACTCGGGGGCGCCGCCGAACTCGGGGCCACGTTCGCGTTCGCCGTGGGCTGCGCCTGAGTCGCGCTTGCGCCCGAATCGTGCCGAGCGGCCGCCGCCGTCGCTCGGTGGGGTGCCGTGACGCCGTTCGAACGCTCGGACGGACGGTTCGGAGCGTGCCCCCCGCGCTCCTCGGTGCTCGGTGCGTCGGAGCGCGCTCGGTCCGGCGCGAGCTCGGGCCGCACGGGCTCAGCTTGCGGCGACGAGGAGCTCGCGGCCGTCGTCGGCGCGATCTCGGAGCTCGCGGACTTGGCCGCCGTGGTCGCCGGCGCGCCGGGCGCGGGTTTGCCGGGCAAGGTCGCGGCGGCCGTCGCGGAGACGATCGGACCGATCTCGACCGTGCCGCCGCACGAGCGGCACTTCGCACGCGAATGGGGGAACGAAGCGGGGATCTGGTAGCGAGCGCGGCAAGCGCCGCACGTCCCGATGCGGTGGTCCATGGGTCGGCGTCGATGGGGGGAACGGCGTCGAAGTCGAATCGGAGTCGATGGAGTTCCAGAGCGCGCTCAGCGCTTCTTCTTGTCCTTCTCGAGCTCCGCATCGAACGGATCGGGGAGCTTCGGCCTCGTCTGGAAACGCTCGCCGGAGTAGCCCCACCACTCGAACCACGACTTGACGGTCTTGAGCCGCAGCTCTTCGACCTTGCCGGGGTCAGGTCCGGGCGCGAAGACGGTCGGGTGGTCGGTGATCGCTTGCAGCGTCTGGTTGATCAAGACGACTTGCGACATCGACTCGACGCCGGTGATCCGCGTCTCGAGGATGCCGTTCAGCAGCACCGGCAGCGCGGGCTTGCCGAGTTCGACGAGCTCGTTCGAGGCTTGCACGTTCTCGGTCGGCGAGAGCGAGAGGTTCACCATGCGCGCGAAGAGCGCGTCGATCTTGGTGCGTGTCGCGGCGTCGGTCGACGCGAGGTGTTCGAGCCGGCGCGGCGCGACGTCGACCTTGAGCGCTTCGGCGGCCGCGGACTTCGCGTCTTGGGCGCTCGCCACTCGCGGGCGCGGCGCGCTCGCGCTCGCGGCGTCCGCCGGAGCGTCGTCGAGCTTCCACTCGGCGACTTTCCAACGCCCGCCGACCTGCGTCAGCGTGAACTCCGCGCGGCACACGTCGCCGGGCTGCACGCGCGAGAGCAGCGGCCCCTCGACTTTCGACGTCGTGTCGTCCTGGGAGAGGATGCGCAGCTCGCCGGGCTTCCATTTCGAGAAGCCGAGCGCGTCGTCCGACTGGACCAGTTGCTTCGCACGCTCGCGCGCGTCGTCGCCGGCGAGCGCCGCCGCCGTGCGCGTCACGTCGCCGCCGTAGACCGCGGCGAAGAGGTCGCGGACCGCGTCGAGCGCGGCGGTGTTCCACTTCGGCGCCGCGGCGGCCTCCGTCGCTCGGGTCGCGCCGCCGGTCGAGCTCGCTGTCGGGGCCTCGTTCGACGCGGGCCGCGTCGCGGCGTTCGCAGCGGGCGTGTTCGTCGCGACGCTCTCGGTCTTGTTGCGCATGTAGAGCAGCGTGCCACCGACGATCGGGATCACCGCGGCGGCGAGCACGATGCGCCACGGAGTCATCGTCCGATCGCGCCCCTGGAGCTTCTCGTGCGCTTGGTAGGTCTTCTGGCACTTCGGGCACTTGACCTTCGAGCCTTCGAGCTCCTCGGAGATCTGCGCCTCGGTCTTGCAGAACGGACAAGCGATCAGCACGGCGGCTCGGGCTTCCTGCGTGAAGGGGCGTTGCGGTGTCGAGAGCGAGGGCGGACGTCGGAGGCGCGACTGGGGAATTCGAGCCGCGGCTCGAGCGCGAGGATCGCGGGCGGAAGCTCGCGAGCGGGCCGAACTCGAGCTTCCGGCGCGCCGCGTCCGAACGAACGCGCACGCCAAGGTACGGACGCCGTCCGGGGGCTGCAAGGCGCGCCGCGCATCGATTACCTTGCGTCGCGTGAGACGCTCGAAGAAGGATGGCCGCGCCGAACCGCGCCCGGAGGCGCGGGTCGTCAAGGCTTCGGAGCCGAGCCCTGGACGGTTCGAACTGGTCTGTCCGTTCCAGCCGACCGGCGACCAGCCGCGGGCCATCGAACGCTTGGCGGCGGGGCTCGCGGAAGGCGCGACGAGCCAGACGCTGCTCGGCATCACCGGCTCCGGCAAGACCTTCACGACCGCGGCGGTCATCGAACGACTGAACCGGCCCGCGCTCGTGCTCTCGCCGAACAAGACGCTCGCCGCGCAGCTCTACGCGGAGTTCAAGGAGCTCTTCCCGAGGAACGCCGTCGAGTACTTCGTCTCGTACTACGACTACTACCAGCCCGAGGCGTACGTGCCGTCGAGCGACACGTACATCGAGAAGGACGCGAGCCGCAACGAGAACATCGAACGGCTGCGCAACTCGGCGACACGTTCGCTGCTCGAGCGCCGCGACGTGATCATCGTCGCTTCGGTGTCGTGCATCTACGGCCTCGGCAACCCGGAAGCGTACGCCGAGATGTCGCTCGTGCTCTCGAAGGGCCAAGCGATCGAGCGCGAGGACCTGTTGCGGCGCCTGACGCAGATGCAGTACGCGCGCAACAACTTCGACTTCCGTCGCGGGACGTTCCGCGCGCGCGGCGACGTGATCGAGATCTTCCCGGTGTACGAAGAGGATCGAGTGATCCGCGTCGAGCTCTTCGGCGACGAGATCGAATCGCTCGTCGAAGTGAACCCGTTGCGCGGCGAAGTGCTCGCCGAGCGGTCGAGTTTCACCATCTATCCCGCGAGCCACTACGTCACGCCGCAGGAACGGACGCTGAAAGCGTGCGAAGCGATCGAAGAGGAGCTCGCGCGGCGGCTGTGGGAGCTCAAGAAGGGCGACAAGCTGCTCGAAGCGCAGCGGCTCGAGACGCGCACGCGCCACGACGTCGAGCTCCTGCGCGAGGTCGGCGTGTGCCCCGGCATCGAGAACTACTCGCGCTTCATGGACGGTCGTGCGCCGGGCGAGCCGCCGTTCACGCTGCTCAACTACTTTCCCGAGGACTGGATCGTCTTCGTCGACGAGAGCCACGTCACCGTGCCGCAGATCGGCGGCATGTACCGCGGCGACCGCTCGCGCAAGGAAGTGCTCGTCGAGCACGGCTTCCGTCTGCCGAGCGCGCTCGACAACCGGCCGCTGCGCTTCGAGGAATGGGAGAAGCTCGTGCGCCAGATCGTCTACATCTCGGCGACGCCGGGCGAGTTCGAGCTCGGGCGTTCGAAGGAGCGCGTCGCCGAGCAGATCGTGCGGCCCACGGGCCTGCTCGATCCTGCGATCGAGGTGCGCAAGGCCGCGACCCAAGTCGACGACTTGCTCCACGAGATCAAGAAGACGGTCGCAGGGGGCTGGCGCGTGCTCGTCACGACGTTGACCAAGCGTTCGGCGGAGGAACTGACGACCTATTTCTCCGAGCTCGGCATCCGCGTGCGCTACCTGCACTCCGAGATCGACGCGCTCGAGCGTTCCGCGATCCTGCGCGATCTGCGGCTCGGGGCGTTCGACGTGCTGGTCGGCATCAACCTGCTGCGCGAGGGCCTCGACTTGCCGGAAGTCGCGTTGGTCGCGGTGCTCGACGCGGACAAGGAAGGTTTCCTGCGTTCGACGACGTCGCTCGTGCAGACCTGCGGCCGCGCGGCGCGCAACGTGGCGGGTCGCGCGATCTTCTATGCCGACAAGGAAACCGACTCGATCCGCGCGACCGTCGCCGAAGTCACGCGCCGGCGCAAGCTCCAGGAGGAGTACAACGCGCGTCACGGCATCGTGCCGCAGACGATCCTGAAGCCGGTGCGCGACTCGATCGAAGCGATCTACGAGATGGACTACGTCGAGGTCGACGTGCCCGACTCGAAGTCGAAGAAGAAGTCCGACGCCGCGGGTTGGTCGATCGAACGCCTGCGCGGCGAGATCGCGAAGCTGCGCGAGGAGATGTACCACGCAGCGAACGAGCTGCGCTTCGAGGACGCCGCCAAGCTGCGCGACCGCGTGAGCGAGCTCGAGAAGCTCGAGCTCGTGCGCTGACGCGACGACGGGCGTTCGCCGTGTTCGCGCGCGTCGCGGGAAGCAAGCGGCCTCGCGACACTTGGGTGTCGCGAGGCCGCTAGAGACTTCGGCGCGGCGCCTGATTTTGGATCGCGGCCGCGATCCGCTGCTCGTTGTTTGCGAGGCGGGTGTCGAAGTCCGGTTGGAGTCTAGCTCGGGTTTCGAAGGTCGCGCACTCGATGCGCACATCGACGCAGCGCAAAAAATGCGCGCCGCGTGCCGAGCAGGTGCTCAGCACGCCGCGTGCCGAGCGCGCGACCGACACGAAGCGTGCCGAGCACCCGCGTCAGGGCAGGATCGTCATCTCGATCCAATCGGTCGAGACTTGGCGCGGCGGCACGCTGAAGCCTTGGAAGAAGAGCGACGTGCCGATCAGCGCCGGATTCGCCGCGATCGAGAAGCTCTTCGTCGCGATGCCGCTCGGCGGCACGACGCCGGCCGGGAGGAACGTCAGCGTAGCGCGGTCGATGTGCAACGTCCCGATGCCGGGGAACGTCGTCGGCGTCGGATCGTGTCCGAGCGACTGCATCAGGAAGGCGTTCTTGCCCGGCGCGAAGTGCAGGTCGAACTGCACGGTCGAGCCGATCCGCGGACTTCCCCGCAGTTGCAGATCGGAACCGCCGCCGTCGAGCAAGTCGAGCCGTCCGCCGTTGCCGAAGTCGTTCGCGTGTACGGCCTTCGAGCCGCCGATCGCACGTTTGCCGTCCGCGGAGATTTCCACGTCGAAGATCGAACCCGGCGTGTCGATCGTCGCGACGGGCGTGCTCTGGGCGCGGTCGTAGAGACGCAACTCGGGTGCCGAGTTGTTCGCGTCGCCCCACGTGCCGACGGCGAACCGTTTGCCGTCGGCGGAGATCGACACGTCCGAGACGATGTTCTGCTTCGCGCCGAGCCCGGTCGTCACGTGCGACATCGTCGTCGTCTTGGTGGCGACGTCGAGCGCTTCGACGCGCACCGTCAGGTAGTTCGAGTAGAAGATCCAGCCCGACGCGATCGTCGAACCGTCGTCGGAGACGTCGACTTCGCCGCAGTAGCACTGGCCGGCGACCGTGCGCGTGAAGGTCTGCGCCCAGGTCGCTCCTTGTTTCTCCCACACGTAGAGCGAGTTGAACCCGCCGAACGCGAACACGCTGCCGTCGCCGGAGATCGCATGGCTCGGGAAGAGCCCTTGGAGCGAACCGCTGAACACGACTTGCGTCGCCGCGACGTCGAACAGGTGGAACGTCGAGCCGCCGGTGAAGTACAACATCGAGCCGTCGGCGGAGAGGTCGAAGCCGCCGAGGTAGTTGTTGGTGCCGGTCGGCACGACGGTGTACGAGAGCGGCACGTTCGAGCCGGGGCCGAACACCGCGATCTCCACTTCCCAGTTCGTGTCGTCGAAGATCGCCGCGACGATCTTCTGGCCGTCGCGCGAGATGCCGACCGCCGAGCCCGCGTTGATCACCGGCGCGAACGTGTACGTCCAGTCGGGCGTGCCCGACGACGACGTGTACTTGCGCAGGACGGCTTGGCGCGTCGTCATCTGACCGCTGAGCACGATTTGGTCGATCGCGACGTGGATCGGGAGCTCGTCCGCGCTCGCGACTTGGCGGAACTCGGTGCCGAACGGCGTCGTGTCGGTCCAGACCGGCACGGGCGGCGACGAGTCGTAGACCGAGAAGAGCTCGGCGCGTTCGTTGTTCAAGTCGAACTCCGCGAACACTTGGCCTCCGCGGTTGCCGATCGAGGCGGCCGTCGCGATCCACGCGAGCCCGTTGTCCGCGTAGCTCCACAACGCGCCGGCGGCAGTCGACTTCTGCGCGCCCGATGCGGCGCCGAGGCCGCGGCTCGAACGCACGAACGCGCCCTGCGGCGTCACTTCGACGTGTTCGGCGCGCGCAGCGCCCGTGGACGGGACGTCGTTCGAGGAAGGTGCGAGCGCGGCGAACACGAACGGCAAGGCCGACACGAACATGGGGACCTCCTGTGGACCAGACGAGCGGGGACGCGACCCAGTCTACGCCTGGCGCGAGCGACTGGCGTGGCCCGCCGCCGCGGAACCTCGTGTGGAAAGTGCAAGCTCGCGGGCGACAATCGCCGCCGATGAGCGAGCCCGCGTGGTCGATCGACGGCGTCCCGGAGAAACCGGGCGTGTACCTCTTCCGCGACGCCGGCGGCAAGGTGCTCTACGTCGGCAAGGCGGCGGACCTCAAGGCGCGGCTGCGCAGCTACCGGCGGCCGGGAGGGGACGGCCGTTTGCTCGTGCGCTTCCTGGTCGCCGAAGCGCAGAGCGTCGAGACGATCGTCACGCGCACCGAGCAGGAAGCCGTGCTGCTCGAGGACTCGCTGATCAAGAAGGAGAAACCGCCGCACAACATCCGCCTCAAGGACGACAAGTCGTTCCTGATGCTGCGGCTCGACCTCGGCGAGCGCTTCCCACGCTTCAAGTTCGTCCGTGCGCACAGTCCGAAGGAGAAGCAGCCCGGCGGGCGCTCGCGTTTCTTCGGCCCGTTCGCGTCGACGAGCTCGCTCCGGCGCACGTTGTCCGACTTGCACCGCGTCATTCCGCTGCGCGACTGTCCGGACAGCGTGTTCGACCACCGCACGCGGCCGTGCCTCAAGCACCAGATCGGACTCTGCGCGGCGCCGTGCGTCGGGTTGATCGGCGAGCCCGAGTACCGCGAGATGCTCGAACGCGCCGCGCGCGTGCTCTCCGGCGACGTGCGCGAGCTCGAGGACGAGCTCGAGAGCCGCATGCGCGCCGCAGCCGCCGAGCTCGCGTACGAACGTGCCGCGGCGTGGCGCGATCGCCTCGGTGCGCTGCGCCGCACCGTCGAACGCCAAGGCGTCCGCACGAGCGACACCAAGGACCGCGACGTGCTCGCGCTCGCCCGCGCGGGCCGTGAAGCGGTCGTGCAGCGCCTCGGTTTCCGCGACGGCTTCCTGTCCGAGAGCCGCACGCACCTCTTCCAATCCGAACTGCCGGAGCCGGAGCTCTGGCACAGCGTGCTGACGGCGCTCTACGGCGCGGGCCGGCGCGAGCCGCCGAGCGAAATCGTGCTGCCGGAGCTGCCGGCGGACGCGGAGCTCCTGCAATACGCGCTCGGTCGCGGCCTCGAGTTCGTCGTGCCCGCCGGCGGAGAGCGCCGGCGGATGCTCGACCTCGCCGCGGAGAACGCCCGCACGGCGCTGGCGCAGCGCGAACGCGAAGGCGCGCTCGAAGACGCGGCGCTCGCCGAACTCGCGCGGCTCTGCGACCTCGACGAGCCTCCCGAAGTGATCGACTGCTTCGACGTGTCGAACTTCCAAGGCGCGCACGTCGTCGCGTCGCGCGTGCGCTTCCGCCACGGACACGCGGACAAGGCCGGGTATCGACGCTTCAAGGTGCGCAACGTCGAGGGCCAGGACGATTTCGCGTCGATGCGCGAAGTCGTCGGGCGCTCGTTGCGCCGCGGTGTCGAGGAATTCGAGTTGCCCGATCTGGTCGTGATCGACGGCGGGCCGGCGCAACTCGCGAGCGCACTCGCCGCGCGCGACGAGGCGGGCGCTTTCGACGTGCCGATCGTCGGGCTCGCGAAGGCGCGCTCGGAGCGCAAAGTGGCGGGCGCGAAGAAGGCGGCGAGCGAAGAGCGCCTCTGTCTGCCGAACGCGGCCGAACCGCTGGAGCTCTCGCGGCACTCGCCGGCGCGGCACCTGCTCGAGCGCATCCGCGACGAAGCGCACCGTTTCGCGATCACGTACCACCGCAAGGAGCGCGGCAAGATCCGTTCGGTGCTCGACTCCGTGCCCGGCGTCGGCGCGGCGAAGCGCAAGGCGCTCCTGCGGCGCTTCGGCAGCGTCGCGGGCATCCGCGAAGCGAGCATCGAGGAAGTCGCCGCGGTGCCCGGCATCGGCCGCGAGCTCGCCGAACGTCTGCGCGAGCGCTTGGCGCGCTGACGCCGGCGCGAAATCGCCGCGCTCGTGCGGCGTAGCTCCTGTGTAAGCGGTTGCCGGGTGCGGCGACTCGGCGACCATTCCTTGCGTTCGCGATGACTCCGCCGACCTCCGAGCCCGATCTCCTGCTCGCCGACCTCGCGTGGACGCGGCGGCTCGCGCGCACGCTCGTGCGCGACGCCGCGACCGCCGACGACGTCGCGCAGGAGGCGTGGCTCGCGGCGCGGCAAGGCGCGCGCGGCGGACGCGCGTGGCTTGCGGGCGTCGTGAGGAACCTGGTGCGCCAGGCGCGCCGCGCGGACGTGCGCCGCGCCGCGCGTGAACTCGACGCGGCGGCGCCGGAAGCACGAGAAGGCGCGGACGAGCTCGTCGCTCGCGCCGAACTGCAGCAGCGGCTCGTCGCCGCCGTGCTCGCGCTCGACGAACCGTATCGCTCGACGGTGCTGCGCCGGCACTTCGGAGGCGAGAGCGTGCGCGCGATCGCCGCGGCCGAAGGTGTCGTGGCGGCGACCGTGGAGAGCCGGCTCACCCGGGCGCACGCGCAGTTGCGCGCGAGACTCGAACGCGAGCTCGGCGGCACGGCGCCAGCATCGATCCTGTGGCTCGCGGTCGACGTTTCGGCGTGGCCGTGGATCGGCAACGCAAGCGGACTCGGCGGTGGAGCTCGGCTCGGCACCCAGATCGGAGTGTTGCTCGTGAAAGCGAAAGTGCTCGTCGTGTGCGCAGTGTTGGCGGCGGTAGGGGGGTGGTGGTGGCTCGAACGCAGCGACTCGGAAGGCGGTGCGCCGTCGGACGCGCCGGCGACCGCCGAGCCGGCCGAGCCGGCCGATGCGCCGGGCCGCGCGGACGGCGCGGCGCTCGCTTCCGCACCCGTGGCGGAGGCGCGCACCGAGGCCTTCACCGGGGTGCTGCCCGGGGCGTTGCGCGCGCCGGAGCGGCCCGCGCCGCTAGCCGACTCCACCACGGCAGCCGCCGCGAACACGTACGCCGTCACGGGACACGTGATCGACGCCGAAGGCCGCGCGGTCGGCGGCGTCGAGCTCGCGCTCGAAGGCGCGCAGTCCGCGCGTTGCCTGTCGTCGGCCGACGGCGGGTTCTCGCTCGTCGCGAACGCGCCGAGCGGTCGTGCTCGCGTCGTCGACGCTCGTTGGGCCGAGGTCCGCGCCGGCGTGTGGCAACGGCACTCGCGGCACGAACCGCTGGTGGTCGTCGCGCCGCCGCTCGTGCTCTCCGGTCGGGTCGAGGAGGAACACGGCGAGTCGCTTGCGAACGCACGCGTTTCCTATCGTCTGCCGGAGAGCTTCGAAGCGCGCTTCGTCGACGTGCTCGAAGGCAGCGAGCCGCCGACGTTCGCGACGGCGAGTGCGCGCGACGGCACGTTCGAGCTCACGCGCGTGCCCGCGGTCGCCGGCGCCCGTCTGCGCGCCGTGCTCGACGGCTACACGGCGGCGTCGCTCGACGCGCCGACGGCCGACGCTTCCGGGCTCGTGCTGACGCTCTCGCGTCCGACCGCGGCGTTGGCGGGCGCGCTGCGCGGGCGAGTCGTCGACGGCGAAGGCCGCGGCGTCGCCGCAGCGCGCGTCGCTTGTGGACTCGCCTCGACGAAGAGCGCCAGCGACGGCACGTTCGAGCTCGATCTCGCTCGCGCCGTCACTGCGGACGCCGTGACCGCGGCAAAGGCGGGCTTCCTGCCGGACCGCGTCGAACGTCCCGGCGGCGCGTGGCCGAGCTCGGTGACGCTGCGGCTCTCGCGGCCGACGCTGTCGCTCGCGGGCCGGGTCGTCGACGCCGCCGCGAAACCGCTCGAGGGCGTCAAAGTGTGGGTCGCGGATCCGACGCCGTTCGGCGTGATCGGCTCGTTCCCGGCGCCGCTCGAAGGTCTGCTCGCCGGCGCGGAGATCCCGGCGCAGGTCTTCGAAGGGCCGGAGCCGGACTCGGACGGCGACGTCTTCAACGACTACTGGATGCGCGTCGGACCTCCGAGCGCGTTCTGGCACTGGGTCGAGACCGACGAAGAGGGCCGCTTCCGCATCGACGGGCTGCTCGACCGCGACTATCGACTCTCGGTGCTGTCGAGCGAGCCACTCGCGCTCGCGACGAGCGACCCGTTCGCCGCCGGCCGCGACGACGTGCAAGTGGTGCTGCCGCTCGGAGAGCGTTGGCCGCGCTTCCGTGGGCGCGTGCTCGACGATCGGGGCCGCCCGCTCGCCGACGTTCGCGTGCGCGAGCGGATGAACGTCGTCGACACGACGGGCCGCGTGTACGGCGGACGCGTGCAAGTCGTGCTCTATCAACAAGGCCAACGCGTCGAAACCGACGCCGACGGTTGGTTCGAGCTCGAGGACGTGCCGAAACACGGCGTCGCGCTCGACTTCCAAGGCGATCACGTGTTGCCCGCCGCCGCGGTCCTCGGTCCGGACGACGACCCCGCGGCATGGTCGGTGGTCGTGCACGCGCGCTGCAACTTCCAAGTCGAACTCGCGCCGACGCGCGACCGCGGCGACCGTCTGGAAGCGCTCGACGGCGACGGCAACGTGCTCGACCTCCTGCTGATCCGCGGAGGCAGCGTCAATGCGTTCACGGCCGTCGACGTGGAAGGCGGACGCACGCCGGTGATCTCGGTGAGCTCGGCGGCGAGGACGCTCGTCCTCTACGACGGCGACGTCGAAGTCGCGCGCATGCCGGTCGCGCTCGAACCGAACCGGGTGACGACCGTGGTCTTCTGACGCGGCGCCGCTAGCCGCCGAGCGCGACGACGGCCGTTCGTGCGCCGGCGTCCTCGAGCAGCTTGCGGTACCAGTCGGCGACTTCGCGCGCGCGGCCGGGCAGCTCGCGCGTGCCCCAGATCACGGCGAGCACGCGGGTCGTCTCCGGCCGCGTCTTCGTGCGTTGCGCGTCCTTGACCGCGTTCGCGCAAGGACCATCGGCGTCGCCGAGGCACAACAGACCGGCGACGTCGATCGTCTGGCCCGACGCGTTGAACACGTAACTCGCGCCCGGTGGCTGCACGGCGATCGAGTAGGGCTCGCGGCCGCGGTCGAGGTCGATCACGCTGATCGGCAAGCCGGAGTGCAGCGACGTCACGTTGCACGCGTCGACCACGAGGTTGATGCTCGCGAGCACACCTTCGTCCGCGGCGCGGATCAGGTACTCGGACGCGGGCTTGGAGCGCCCGGTCGGCTTGAAGCCGCCGTGGCGGAGGAGATCGCGCACCGCGGCGCGCACGGCGTCGGAGGACTGGAGCGGCGCGTTCGCGCGGGTCGAGAGCAGCGAGACCAGTTCGGGCGGCGTCGCGAGCTCACCGAGCGGGCGCGGGAGCTCGGCGGTGAAAGCGACGGCTTCGAGCAGCGGATGCGCTGCGACGGCAATGGCGGTCATCGTGGCGACGGGTCCTGGAGGTGTGGGGGCGGTGCGGACGGGCGCCGCGGCGCACACGCGGCGTCAGCGCGTGCCTTGGAGGACGAGCGACAGTTCGCGTTCCTCCGCAGCGACCAACTCGAGCTCCGCGGAGCCGAGGTCGGGCGTCAGCGCGACGAGCGACGTCGGCGAGAGCAAAGGCACGCGGCCGAAGTCGAAGTGTCCTCGCTCGTCGGTCTCGATCCGGCGCGAGAACTCGTGCGACGTCAGGTTCTTCGCGCGCGGCACTTCGACGCGTCCGGAGACTTGCACGCGCGCACCTTCGATGCGGTGACCCGCACGATCGGTGACGACGCCGGCGCACGGCGTCGTCGGCGCAGCGATCAGCGTAATGCGGAAACCGGCGCCGCCGTTCTCCTCGACGCCGGCGAAGAGCAGCGCCCAACGCGAGTCCTCGCACGCGAACTCCGCGTAGGTCGAACGCGCGACGAGCGTGAACTCGCCGCGGCCGTCGCATCGCACTTCTTCGGTGTCGGGCTCCGCGCCGAGCTCGGCGTTCGAGCGATAGCCGAGCGCGAGGCCTTGCACGGGCTCGCCGCGCGGATCGACCACCCGGCCGGCGACGTGGATGCCGCCGCGCGATGGATCCTCGACTTGATCGCCGAAGAACACGGTCACGTGACCATCCGCGTCCGCTTCGATCTCGGTCGCGAGCATCGGGTTCTCGATCGCTTCGTCGCGCTGGAGCCGGCCGCGCGAAACCCGCACGTTCGCCGGGTCGGGCTCGCGCGCTCCGGTTTCTTCCTGCGAGGTCAGGAAGAACGCGCCTCCGGCGACCAACAACAAGAGGACGAGTACGGCGCGCATCGCTGGATCTCCGGAGCCCAGGGTAACAGGCGCGCCGGGAATTGGTGCTCCGGCGTGCCGCGAGGCGACCGCCGCCGCCAGGCGCGAGTGACGGGGGGCTCGGCGCCGCGGCGTAGGACGTCGTCTCGCCGCGGCGCGCGCCGGCCGGTGCGAAAAGACTTCAGCCCCGCGGATGGTGGAGGCGGTGGATCGCGAGCACGTGCTCGCCGTCGAGGTGCGTGTACACCTCGGTCGTGCGGATCGACGCGTGGCCGAGCATTTCCTGGACGCTGCGCAAATCCGCGCCGCCTTCGATCAAGTGCGTCGCGAACGAATGCCGCAGCGTGTGCGGCGAGACGTCGCTCGGCAGGCCCGCCGCGCGTGCGGCGTCCTTGACGATGCGCCAGCCGGTCAGACGATCGAGCGGCTTGCCCGACTTCGACAGGAAGACTTCCGCGCGCTGGGCCGCGCCGGGAATGCGCATCCGGCTGCCGTCGATCCAACGCAGCAACGCGGCGCGCGCCTTCTCGCCGCACGGAACGATGCGCGTCTTCTGGCCCTTGCCGGTCAGGCGCAGGACGCGCAGCGACGGTTCGATCGCGTCGGTGCGCAGGCCGATCGCTTCGCTGATGCGCGCACCGGCGGCGTAGAGCACTTCGAGCAACGCACGGTCGCGTTCGACGCGCCACGCAGCGTGGTGCTTCGGACTCGGCGCGGCGAGCAGCCGTTCGACGTCGTCGGTCGACAGCAACGAGGGCAGGAAACTGCGCAGTCGCGGAGACGGAATGCGCGCGCTCGGATCGACGCGCAATTCGCCTTCGGCGACCAGGAAGCGGAAGCACATTCGCGCGACGGTCAAGTGGTGCGCCACGGTCGCTTCGCCGACACCTTCGGCGCGGCGCGCGGCGAGGAAGTCGACCAGGTCGTCGGCCGTCAGCGCGTCCACCCGCGTGCGGCCGCGTTCCGCCCCGAAGCGGAAGAAGCGCTCGAGGTCACCGCGGTACGCGGCGAGAGTCGAGCGCGCCAGGCCGGCTTCGACGCGCAGCGCGGTGAGGAAGTCCTCGAGCGCCGTCGCGAGCGCGCGCGGCAGCGGCTCGGGCGGCGTCGTTCGCTCGGCGGCCGTGCGCATGCCGCAGAGCGTCCTCGACCGCGCCGACCGGTTCAAGGCCGCCGCCGTCGGACCCTGCCCGGCAGCTTGACTCGTCGGCCGCCTTCCCCATAATGCTGCGCCTCCCGAAACGCCCGGCGCGCGCATCCGCCGCCCGAGGCCCGTGGGGAACCCGACGGATCCCGCCGCAGCTCGACATGCCCAAGAAACTCTCCGCGAAAGACTTGGAAGCGTTCAAGGCGATCTTGACGCGTGCGCGAGCGGCGATCAGCGGCGACATGTCGCAGCTCCAGGAGGAAGCTCTCGGCAGCGGGCACTCGCCCGGCGGCGAGACCAATCCCGGCGACACGTCCGACGGTTACTACCAAGAGTTCAACCTCGAGCTCCTGCAGCGCGACGAGCAGACGCTCGGCGAGATCATCGAAGCGCTCGACCGCATCGACAACGGCACGTTCGGCAACTGCGAGAACTGCCAGAAGCCGATCCTGAAGGAGCGGCTCAAGGCGGTGCCGCACGCGCGCTACTGCATCGAGTGCCAACGCAAGCTCGAGCGCGAAGGCTTCTGAGCTCGGTCCACCCGTGCATGCCGAGCCGACCGTGAACGACGGCATCGCCCGGCGCATCGTCACGCGCCTGCCGTGGGTCGTCGCGTTGCTCGTCCTCGACCTCTGGTCGAAGCACGCCGTGTTCGCCTACATGGACGCGCATCCGGAGGCGCTGAGCTTCGACCCGCACTTCCACCGGCGCTGGGAGATCTTCCCGCCGTGGTTCGCGTTCATGCAGTCGTGGAACCCCGGCATGGCGTGGGGCATGGAGTTCCTGCCTCCGTGGTTGCTCGTCGGCGGTCGGGTCGTCGCGTCCGCGTTCCTCCTGTGGCTCGTCGCGACCACTCCCCGTGCGAAGCGCTGGCTCGCCGCGTCGTTCGTGCTGATCGCTGCGGGCGCGATGGGGAACCTCTACGACAACCTCTTCATGCCGCGCGTCGACGGCCGTCCGTTCGGCATGGTGCGCGACTTCATCGACGTCTACTTCACGATCTGGGACTGGCACTTCCACACGTTCAACGTCGCCGACTCCTGCATCACCGTCGGCGCGGTGATCCTGTTCGCGACCGGGATCTTCGGCAAGGACGAGAAGGCGCCGGACGCGCCGGCCTCGGCTTGACGCCGGGCCGCGCTCGCCGCGAGCGCGCGGCGCGACGCTCGCTCGTCCGCGGATTGCTCCGTCCGGGGAGGCGTCGTTAGAGTTCGCGCATGGCCAACATGGCGGTGACGGTCGCGGGGCTCGAGCTCGCGAATCCCGTGATGTCCGCGTCGGGCACGTACGGGCACGGACTCGAGATGCGGCATTTCGCGGCGCCAGCGTCGCTCGGCGCGTGGGTGAGCAAGACCGTGACGAGGAAACCGCGGCCGGGCAATCCGCTGCCGCGCATCGCGGAGACCGAGGCGGGCTTCCTGAACTCGATCGGGCTCGAGAACCGCGGCATCGACTCCTACCTGCGCGACGTCCTGCCGGACATGGCGCGCGAGCACGCGGTCGTGATCACCAACATCGGTGGCGAGAGCGTCGACGACTTCGCCGAACTCGCGGCGCGGCTCGACGGCGAGCGCGCGTGCCACGCACTCGAAGTCAATCTCTCGTGCCCGAACGTCCAAGGCGGCAAGCTGCCGTTCTCGACGAGCCCCGCGATGGCGGAGAGCGTGATCGCGCGGGTGCGCGCCGCGACCAAGAAGCCGGTGTTCGCGAAGCTCTCGCCGAACGTCTCCGACATCGGCGAGATCGCGCGCGCCGTCGAAGCCGGTGGTGCCGACGGCATCACCGCGGTCAACACGTTGCTCGGCATGCGTGTCGACTGGAAGACGCGTCGTCCGGCGCTCAACACGATCCAAGGCGGTTACTCGGGCATCGGCATCAAGCCGATCGCGTTGCGCTGTGCGTGGAGCTGCGCGCGCGCCGTGTCGATTCCCGTGATCGGTTGCGGCGGCATCGCGTGCGCCGAAGACGCGTTCGAGTTCCTGGTCGTCGGTTGTCGCGCGGTCCAGTTCGGCACGGCGTCGTTCACCGATCCGGGAAAGATCGGGCGGCTCGCCGCAGAGATGTCGCAGTTGCTCGACCAGCACGGCATCGCGTCGGTCACCGATCTGATCGGCACGCTGCGCGCGCCCAACGTGCTCGCGAAGACGCCGGGCGCGCCGTCCTGAAGTTCGAATTGCGCCGCCATGCGTCTCGAGGACATGACTCCGGCTCACGTGCGGCGCGCGATCGAGCTCTATCTCGAGTTGGCCTATCCGCCGGCGCAGGACGTCCGGCCGAAGCTCGGACCCGGACTGCTCGACGGCGCGGTCCACATGGCGGACGTGTTCGGCCGCATGGAGCACCGAGCGCAGGACCAAGAAGCGGGCTCGCTGCGCTACACCCTGCGACTCGGCAACGTGCGTTACCCGTTCATGAAGTTCGTCGTGCAGGAGTATCTCGTCGACGAGGAGTTCTTCTTCTCCGTCGACACGCACGACAACCTCGACGTCAGGCCCAACTCGCCCGACTACGTGCGCTTCCAGGAGCTCAAGGCGTTCAACCGCGAGCTGCGCGGCACGATCGAAGGTGCGTGGCGCACCGCCGGATTGCCGACGCACGAGGACCTGCGGGTGCTCGCGCTCGGACTCGCGGCGGTCGAGCGCGAGGAGAAGAAGACCGTTCGGCTGCTGCTCGTCGACGACGAGACGCACGTCTGCGAAGGGCTCGGAGCGTTGTTGCGTGCGCGCGGCTACGACGTCGAGATCTGCTTCACGGGCGAAGCGGTGCTCGAGCGCGTCTCGGCGGGCCCTTTGCCCGACTTGGTGCTGCTCGACTACGAGCTCCCGGGCGTCGACGGCGAAGAAGTGTTGGCGCGGCTGCGTGAGGACGCGCGCACCGCGCACTTGCCCGTGCTGATGGCGACCGCGTCGCAGATCGAACTCGCGCGGCTGCGGCGCGTCAGCGGGCTCCTGCGCAAGCCGTACTCCCGCGAGGTGCTCTTCACGATGATCGCGCAGCTCGTCGAGCGCGTCGAGCCGCCGCGCTCGACGTGAGCGCCCGCGTGCCGAACGGAAAGTTGCACGAGAGGCCTCTTTTCGTGCACCGCGGGCGGTTTCGCGGCGTTCCTCGGCAACGAGCTTCCTTTCCGAGCGGGTCGCGGCTTAAATAGCCCGCTCGCTCGGCCGGCTCGCCCCTCCCACGCGGCGTTCGAACGGCGTGCGGAAGAAGCCATGGATTGGGAACAGTTCACCGACAAGCTCTCGGCCTTCGGCGAGGCGACCGGGCGCAAGCTCAAGGACCTCTTCGGTTCGCGCAACGAGCGCGTCGTCCGCACCCTCGAACCCCTGGTCACCGAGGTCGCCGGCCTCGAGGAGTGGGCGAAGGGCCTCTCCGCCGAGGCCTTCAAGGAGCACACCGCTCGCTGGAAGGCCGAGATCGCCGAGGGCAAGGCGACGCTCGACGACGTCCTGCCGAAGGCGTTCGCCCTGGTCCGCGAAGCGAGCCGGCGCACGCTCGGACTGCGGCACTTCGACGTGCAGATCGTCGGCGGCATCGTGCTGCACCGCGGCGCCATCGCCGAGATGTCGACCGGTGAAGGCAAGACGCTGGTCGCGACGCTGCCGCTCTACCTGAACTGCCTCGAAGGCAAGCCGGTCTACCTCGTCACGGTCAACGACTACCTCGCGCGGCGCGACTGCGCGTGGATGAAGCCGATCTACGACTACCTCGGCGTCTCGTCGGGTGCGATCCAGTCGCAGATGGGCGCCCAGGAGCGTCAGCCGATCTACGCCGCCGACATCGTCTACGGCACCAACAACGAGTTCGGCTTCGACTACCTGCGCGACAACATGAAGTTGCGCGTGCAGGACCAGGTGCAGCGCTTCCTGCACTACGCGATCGTCGACGAAGTCGACTCGATCCTGATCGACGAGGCGCGCACGCCGCTGATCATCTCGGGCCCCGCGGAGCAATCGAGCCACAAGTACGCGATCGCGAACGCCGTCGCGCTCAAGCTCGAGCGCGAGAAGCACTACGAGGTGAAGGAAAAGGAACGGCAGTGCTCGCTGCTCGAGGCGGGCATCGAAGAGGCCGAGAAGTTGGTCGGCATCCCGAGCTTCTACACGCCCGGCAACGAGGACTGGCCGCACTTCATCGAGAACGCGCTGCGGGCGAAGGAGCTGTACCAGAAGGACCGCGAGTACGTCGTCGAAGAAGGCGAGGTCGTCATCGTCGACGAGTTCACCGGCCGCAAGATGGTCGGTCGGCGTTGGTCGGACGGTCTCCACCAAGCGGTCGAGACCAAGGAAGGGCTGCCGCCCCGCCAAGAGAACCAGACGCTCGCGACGATCACGTTCCAGAACTACTTCCGGCTCTTCAAGAAGCTCGCCGGCATGACCGGCACCGCGATCACCGAAGCGACCGAGTTCCACAAGATCTATCACCTCGACGTCGTCTCGATCCCGACCAACCTGCCGATCGCGCGCAAGGACCACAACGACGTCGTCTACCGCACCGAACCGGAGAAGTGGAAGGCGATCGCCGACGAGATCGCGAAGGTGCACGAGAAGGGCCAGCCGCTCCTGATCGGCACCACGTCGGTCGAGAAGTCGGAGAAGCTCGCGGCGCTCCTGCGCCAGCGCGGGATCAAGCACGAGGTCCTCAACGCGAAGAACCACGAGCGCGAGGCCAACATCATCGCGCACGCCGGCGAGAAGGGCGCGGTCACGGTCGCGACCAACATGGCCGGCCGCGGCACCGACATCAAACTCGGCGGCAACTTCGAGTGGCGGCTCCGCGCGCGGCTCGCCGAGCTCGGCCTGCGCGAGGGGGATCCCGAGCACCTGGCGGAGATCGACCGGGTGCGCGAAGCCGTGCGTGCGGAGTGTCAACGCGACGAAGCGGAGGTCCTCGCGCTCGGTGGCCTCTACGTGCTCGGCACCGAACGCCACGAAGCGCGGCGCATCGACAACCAGTTGCGCGGACGTTCCGGACGTCAGGGCAACTCGGGCACGTCGCGTTTCTTCCTGTCGCTCGAAGACGACTTGATGCGGCGGTTCTATCGCGACTGGGTGAAGAACGCGATGGAGCGGCTCGGCATGAGCGAGGGCCAAGAGATCGAGTCGCGCATGGTCACCCGCGCGATCGAGAAGGCCCAACGCAAGGTCGAGGACTACAACTTCGAGATCCGCAAGTCGCTGCTCGAGTACGACGAAGTGATGGACAAGCAGCGCAAGACCATCTACTCGGTGCGCCAGGAAGTCCTGGAAGGCACCGGCTTGCGCGAGAAGGCCGAAGACTTCATCAAGAGCGCGATCCAGCGTTCCGCGGAGCTCTTCAAGAACGACGCGGCCGGCTTCCAAGGCTGGTTCCAGCGCACGTTCGGCCTCGAGTGCCCGGGCGAAGCCGCCGCGGCCGCCGTGGCGAAGGTCGCGAACACCGACGCTGCGCAGCAGCTCGTCAGTTCGGCCTACGACACCCGCGAGAAGGAGTTCGGCGTCGAGCTGATGCGACGCATCGAACAGTACGTGCTGCTCAACACGATCGACGGCAAGTGGAAGGACCACTTGTACGCGATGGACTCGCTCAAGACCGGCATCGGCCTGCGCGGGTACGGTCAAGTCGATCCGAAGAACGAGTACAAGCGCGAGGGCTTCGCGCTGTTCCAGAACCTGCAAGGTACCGTCGAGGACGACGTCGCGAGCGTCCTGATGCGCATTCAGGTCCAACGTCCGCCCGCCGCACAGCCGCCGCCCGGTGCAGCCGGGGAGTCCGGGGCAACTTCGCCCGATTCGTCGAGCGCGACCGGCTCCGCGACTCCGCAGCCGGCGCCTTCGTCGCAAGGCCCTGGCGCGGCTGCCCTGCCGCAGCGCCGCGAAGTGACCGGCCAAGAGTACGGACCGGCCAAGGAGTCGTCCGCGCCGCCGCAGCCACCGCCCGCGCGCCGGCCGGTGGTCCAAGCGGTGCCGGCGTCGAACGCGTTCGACGTCGAAGCGCTGCGGCGTCGCCAGGAAGCTCTGCGTCAGGCCCAAGCCGCGCGCGAGCAGGCGAGCGCCGGGGCGCGTCCGGCGTCGAAGGGGCCGGCGGTCAAGGTCGACCGCAACGACCCGTGCCCCTGCGGCAGCGGGAAGAAATACAAGAAGTGCCACGGCGCGGAGGCGTGAGCTCCGCACGCGGATGACGCCGCCCGAAGCTCCTCCGCTCGCCGCTCGACCGATCGAGCGCGATCCGCATCCCGGGCCGAGGACCGCCACTTTGCACGGCGTCTACGACGTCGCTTGGTGCCTCGCGATCGTCCTCGGTTCGCCGTGGTGGTTGTTGCGCGCCGCGTTCGATCGGCGCTTCCGCGCGATGGCGAGCGAACGGCTCGCGTGGTCGCTGCCGCGCTTCGATCCGTCGCGTCCGCGTGTGCTCGTCCACGGCGTTTCGGTCGGCGAAGTGAAAGGCGCGGCGCCGCTGGTGCGCGCACTGAAGGAGCGCGAGCCGGAGCTCGACGTCGTGATCAGCACGACGACGGCGACCGGGCTCGAAGTCGCGCGCAAGACCTATCCCGGGCTGACCGTCGTGCGTTTCCCGCTCGATCTTTCGCTCGTGACGCGGCGCTTCCTGAAGCGGCTCTCGCCGCGCGCGGTCGTGCTGATGGAGCTCGAAGTGTGGCCGAACTTCCTGCGTTCGTGCAATCGCGCTTCTGCTCCAGTCGCCGTCGTCAACGGGCGCATCACGCCGCGCAGTTTCGAGCGGTATCGCCTGTTCCGGCACACGCTGCCGCAGTTCGATCGCATCTCGCTCTTCTGCGTCCAGAACGACGAGTACGCGGAGCGCTTTCGTGGACTCGGCGCGGCGCCGGAACGTGTCGCGGTCACCGGCAACATGAAGGCCGACGGTCTGCGAATCGGCGCAGTGACGCCTCGACCGGAGCTCGTGCGGTTGCTCGCGGCACCGCCCGGCGCCCCGCTGATCGTCGCAGGTTCGACGCACAGGCCGGAGGAGAAGCTCGTCGCGGCGGCGTGGCTCGGTGGTGCGAAGGACGCGCGGCTCGTGCTCGTGCCGCGGCACCCGGACCGGGCGAACGAAGTGCTCGCGGACCTCGCGAGCCTCGGACTCTCCGGGCAGCTCCTGACCAAGTTGCGCGCCGGCACGGAGGCGTCCGATCCACGCCGGCCCGCGATCGTCGACACGATCGGCGAACTCGAGTCGGTCTACGCGCTCGCCGACCTGGTTTACGTCGGTGGGTCGCTCGTCGCGCACGGCGGCCAGAACATGCTCGAGCCCGCCGCCCAGGGCCGGGCCGTCGTCTACGGCCCGCACGTCCACAACTTCGTGCAGGAGGCGGCGTTGCTCGAAAGCGCAGGCGCGGCGTTGCGCGTCGCCGACGCGGCGGAGCTCGAAAGTGTTTTCCGGGAGCTGCTCGCCGACGCGCCGAGGCGCGGCCGGATGGGGGCTTTCGGCCTCGAAGCGGTCGCGGCGCAGAAGGGCGCGACCAAGCTCACGCTGGAAGCGCTGGTCGAGACCTGCCGGTTCGCGTGATTTCCGCGCGGCGCCTCGCGCTTGGCCGATCCGGCGAGCCCGAGTATCCTTTTGCGCCGCCGTTTGCGCGGCAGAGGCCGTCCCCGTCGCGCCGCGCCGACCTGGAAGTCGCCGCCGGAGCGGCCCGCCTCGTTCTCCCCGTACCCCTCGATCCCCACACGCACGACCAGGACCGCATCTCATGGCTCGACATCTGTTCACGTCCGAATCCGTTTCCATGGGCCACCCCGACAAGGTGTGCGACCAGATCTCGGACGCCGTCCTCGATGCCTGCCTCGCCCAAGATCCGAACTCGCGCGTCGCGTGCGAGACGCTCGCGACGACCGGCCTCGTCGTCGTCGCCGGCGAGATCACGACCAAGGCGAAGGTCAACTACGCGGAAGTCGCGCGCAAGACGCTGCGCCGCATTGGCTACACCAGCGAGACGTTCGGCATCAGCGCCGACTCGTGCTGCGTGATGGTCACGGTCGGCACGCAGTCGCCCGACATCTCGCAAGGCGTCACCGAAGGCGAAGGTCTGCACAAGGAACAAGGCGCAGGCGACCAAGGCCTGATGTTCGGTTACGCGTGCGACGAGACGCCCGAACTGATGCCGTTCCCGATCTACTACGCGCACCGCTTGGTCGAGAAGCAGGCGGAGCTGCGCGAGAAGGGCGTGCTCAAGTGGCTGCGCCCGGACGCGAAGAGCCAGATCACCGTCGAATACGAAGGCGACAAGCCCGTGCGCGTCAACACCGTGGTGCTCTCGACGCAGCACGCCGAAGACATCGCCTACGACGCGCTCAAGAAGGGCGTGATCGAGAAGATCATCAAGGCGGTGATTCCGGCGGAGTACCTCGACAAGGACACCGTCTACCACGTCAACCCGACCGGCCGCTTCGTCGTCGGCGGTCCGCAGGGCGACTGCGGCCTCACCGGCCGCAAGATCATCGTCGACACGTACGGCGGCATGGGCCGTCACGGCGGCGGTGCGTTCTCCGGCAAGGACCCGTCGAAGGTCGACCGCTCGGCCGCCTATGCCGCGCGTTGGGTCGCGAAGAACGTCGTCGGCGCGGGGCTCGCCACGCGCTGCGAAGTGCAAGTGTCCTACGCGATCGGCGTCGCCAAGCCGACCTCGATCCGCGTCGACACGTTCGGCACCGGCAAGGTCGGTGACGACGTGCTGACCGCCGCGGTCGAGAAGGTGTTCGATCTCCGCCCGGCGGCGATCATCAAGGACCTCGGCCTGAAGAAGCCGATCTACGAGCAGACCGCCTACCACGGTCACTTCGGCCGCGCGAACTTCCCCTGGGAGAAGCTGAACCGCGTGAAGGAGCTCAAGAAGGCCGTCTCCGGCCGCTGAAGCGCGAACGCGATCCCGCGAGCCCGCTCGGCCCTCGTCCACGAGGCGTCCGGCGGGCTCGCGCCCTTTTTCCCGCTCCGCTCGAGCGTGACTGACCCCGAGCGATGGGTTAGAACCGGCCGCCCCGAACGCCGCCGGTGCATCCCGGACGGCGCGGGCGACGCCTCCTTATGCTGACGAAACTGCGTTCCACCGCTCGCGCGGGCTTCACGTTGATCGAACTGCTCGCCGTCATCCTGATCATCGGGATCCTCGCGTTCTTCCTCGTGCCGAAGATCCCGGAGGCGCTCGACGCGGCCAAGGTCACCGCATGCAAGGCGAACATGCAGGAGATCCAGAAGGGCTTCCTGCTCTACAAGACGAAGTTCGACCGCGCCCCGCGCGGCACCGGCGTTAAATTCTTCGCGGAGCTCGTCTCCAGCGGCACGTGGGAGAACGACAAGTCGAGTGCGAAGCGGCTCACCTGTCCGAACGTCGACATCGGGTACCTCACGGGCATCGCCGACAAGCCCGAGGAGGAGTGGTTCAAGGACCCCGCGATGGTCGACGGAACCTACTCGTCGTACGCGGGGCGCGACTGCGAGCACTACCCGTTCAAGACCTTCCCGCCGAACGGCAACGAGGTCCTGGTCGCCGACGACAACGAAGGCGAGGAGCCGAACCACCGCACGGCGACCGTGATCCTCTATGGCCGCGGCGTCGACACGCTCGAGAAGGCCGATCTGGTGAAGGCGGGGTTGATCACCGAGGACGAGTTCCTGAAGGTGGGCCCGAACTCGCCGGAGAAGGAACTGCAGAAGCTCAGTCTGGACTGAGCCGGCGCCTCGCGGTGCGGTTTCGCCCGCGCGCCGGCCGATAGGGGCCTCGCCCGCGACCCGCGAGGCACGTCCCTCCGCCAAGCCCTCTCGCATGCGACTCCCCGCTCTGTTGCGCGCCCTGCGACCGCACCAGTGGGTGAAGAACGTCTTCGTTCTCGCCGCGCTGGCGTTCGCGCGCGCGGACCGCACGGCCGTGCATCCGACCGATGCGCACGACGTGTGGCAGTCGGTCTACGCGTTCTTCGCGTTCTGCCTCGGTGCGAGCGCGATCTACCTCCTGAACGACGTGATGGACGTCGAATCCGATCGTGCGCATCCGGAGAAGCGCCATCGGCCGATCGCGTCGGGCGAAGTGTCGGTGCCGACGGCGCTCGGGCTTTCTGGGCTCTGTGCGGCAGGCGCGCTCGCACTCGGGTGGCTCGCCGGTGGCAAGCAGAGCTTCGGCGTCTTGATCGTCGTCGCGCTCTACATGGCGATGAACTTCGCCTACAGCACGAAGCTGAAGCACATCGTGCTGATCGACGCGTTCTGCATCGCGACCGGGTTCCTGTTGCGTGTCAAAGGCGGCGCGCTCGCGGCCGAAGCGGACGTCTCGCACTGGCTGATGCTGTGCACGCTCTTCCTCGCGCTGTTCCTCGCGCTCTGCAAGCGCCGCGCGGAGATCGACTTGCTCGGCGAGAATCGCGGGGAGCATCGCGCCAACTTGCGCGAGTACACGGTCGGCTTCCTCGATCAGATGGTCACCGTGCTCGCGGCGACGACGATCGTCTGTTACACGATGTACACGGTGTCCGGCGACACTGCGAAGAAGTTCGGCGAGCAGAATCGCCTGATCTACACCGTGCCGTTCGTCGTGTTCGGGCTCGCGCGCTACATGCTGCTCGTCGAGTCGCGCCGCGGCGGCGGCAATCCGACGCGGATGCTGCTCGGCGGCGACACGCTCTTCGTGCTGAACGCGCTCGCGTGGGCCGGCGTCGTCGCGTTCTCGATCTACTTCGCGAGCTGAAGCACCAGCTCCGCGCGACGGGCCGCGCGCTGCTCGTCGGCGGCGAGCGTCCGCCAGGACTCGAGTGTTGCAGCAGCCGGTTCGCCGGCGCGCACGAGCCAACGTTCGAGCGCGTCTTCGAGTTCGCGAGTCTCCGCGCCGTTCGCGGCAAGCGCGGTGGCAAGCACGGTGAGCTCCGCACGCGCGTCGTCGAAGCCGCGCACCGAAAGCAGCGCGGCGGCCGCCCCGGCGCGGAGATCGTCGGGCGTGTCCAGCGCGAGCAACGGTGTGAGCGTGCTCTCGCAACCCGTCGCGCCGAGTTCCGCGAGCGAGCGCGCCGCTGCGACGCGCAGTTCGAAGCGTCGTTCCGGCGCGAGCGCGGCACACAGGGCAGTCGCTGCACGCGAGTCGCCGAGCTTTGCGAGGGCGCGGGCGGCCTGCGGCCCGAGCTCGCGTTCGCGCAGCGCGTCGATCAGCGCGTCGGCCGCGGCCTTCGCGCGTGGCCCCATGCGCTCGAGGACCTGCGCCGAGTGCACGCGGATGTAACGATTCTCGTCGTGCAATGCCTGCGAGAGGGCCGACACGACGCTCGGCCCCGACTGGACGAGCACGAAGCGCGCGTCGTCGACGCCGCGCAATTGCCACTCGGCGAGCGCGCCGATCCGCCGCCAGGTCGCGAGCCGCGCGCGTGCGCTCGGCGGCGGCGCTTCGTCGGTCGCGACGAACTCGCCAGCATGGTACGCCGCGAGCAGTTCGGCCGGGCCCGCGAGACCGCGCGCCTCGGCCCACGCTTGGAGGACGGCCGTCGCTTCTGCGGCACGCTCGGGCTGCGCGCCGCGCGCGATCACGTCTAGCCCGACGACGCCGGCGAGCGATCCCGTGCCCTCGAGCACACGCGCGAGCCAGATCACGGTCTCGTAGTCGGTTTCGTACTTGAGGGCGAGCAAGAGCCGCTCTCGCGCCCAGTCGTGTCGCGGCAACGGAAAGCGCCAAGCGCAGTGCGCGCGCAGCCACGGCTCGGGATCCACTTCGCGGCGCGCGCGGTCGAGCCGTTCGAGCAGCGCTTCGGCGGCGGCGAGGGCCTGGTCGTCCGAGCGTGTGGCGATCGCGGCGAGCGCTTCGACCGCGGCGGCGCGGGCGTTCGGCTCGTCGTCGGTCGCGTAGAGCTCGTCGCGCAAGGCCGGCGTCGCGCGTGAGCCGAGCGCTTTCAGATCGTCGAGCGCGGCGAGCCGCAGCTTGCCTTCCGAGCCCGTGACGGCGCCGAGCAAGTCGCGCACCTCGGCGAGCGCGAGCGTTGGATGCACTTCGTCGGGAGGCTGCGCCGACGCCGCGCCGGGCGAGTGCGCGGCCAGTTCCGCTTCGAGCGCCGCGATCTCGCGCGCGACGACGGCTTCGAGCACGTAGGGCGGCTCCGCGGGCGGCGTCGCAGGCGCGCACGCGACGAGGAACGAACCGAAGAGCGTCGCGATCAGCCCGAGCCAGGGCAGCGCGAGCCAGGGCTTGGCCGCGCTGCGCTCGCTCGCACGTTGCAGCGCCATCACGGTGCGAGCTCCACACGATGGACGAGGAAGGCCTCCGTCTCGGGGTCCGGTGCCTCGGGCTTCGTCCAGTACGGCGAGAGCTTGTAGAACAGCGCCACTTCGATCGCGCCCGTCGCGGCAGCGTCGTCGAGGTTCACGGCGCGCGTCTCGTGCGCGGGGAGTTCGGTGTTCGGCAGATCCACTTCGAAGCGGTACGGATTGCGGAAACGATAGAGGTGGCGCCACGCGCTCTCGCCCTTCGGCCGCCAGAAGACGTCCGATGCCCGCGAGCGTTCGTCGGTCGGATAGTTGTGGCCCGCGCCGACGTTCTCGACTTCGACGACGACGCGGCCGTCGACTCGTTTCGCGCGCAGCTCGACGGCGCGGCGCACGAGCTCGAGATCGTGCCCTCCGTGCATGCGGTGATCGCGGCCCTTCGACGGATCGCCGTCGCGGTACGGCATGTGGCAGGAGAGGCAGTCCTGGTAGCCGGGGCCGGGTTGCGCGTACTTCGAGGCGCGCCACTGGTCGACCGTGTTGTGTTGGTTGTGGCACGGCGCGCAGAAGTCGACGTTGGCGAGTTCACGCGTCGCGACCGGTCGACACGCGGCGGACGGACGATCGATCGTGCCCGCGATTCGGTCGTCGGGCAGCAAGTGGCAAGCGATGCAGTCGACGCCCTCCGCGCGGCGCGTTTCGCGCGGCAACACACGCTTGCCGACGCCGGTCTCGAACACCGGCCGTGGCGCGTGGCAGTCGATGCAGTTCGTGTCCGCGAAGTCGTTGGACAGCTTGCGCACGTCGGGATCGGTCCAGGCCTTCGAGTGCCAGGATTCTTCCCACTCGGCGAAGACGACGCCGTGGCATTCGCGGCACTCCGTCGACGACGTGAACGCGCGCGGCGGCGCCGGCGGTGCCGGCGGTCGGAACACGGAAGCGAGCAGCCACGCCGCGGCCGCGAGCAAAGTGAGGACGAAGACGACGCGCGCCGGTTTCATGCGATCGAATTCCCCGCCAGTCGTCCACGTTCGAGCCGCACTCGCCGGGTCGCGAGGGACGCCGACTCGTCGGGGTCGTGGGTGACGTGCACCGTGGTGAGCTCGAGACGCTTCTCGAGTTCGGCGAGCTTCGCGAGCAACGAACCTCGCAGCTCGGCGTCGAGCGGCCCGAGCGGTTCGTCGAGCAGCAACACTCTCGGAGCCGGTGCGAGCGCGCGCGCGAGCGCCAGCCGCTGCGCTTCGCCGCCGGAGAGTGTCGCGGGGAGCCGACGTTCGAAGCCTGGGAGTTCCACCCAGTCGAGCAGCTCGCCGACGCGCCGCTCGACGTCCGCCTTGCCGCGCGCGGCGCCGCTCTGGCGCAGCACGAAACGCAGCGTGTCCGCGACCGACCAATGCGGCCACAGCGCAGCGCCTTGGAACAGGAACCCGACGCCGCGGCGCGCCGGAGGCAGCAGGAGCTTGGGACCGTCGCTCGCGCGCCGGCCGTCGAGTTCGACGGTGCCGGAGCTCGGCCGCGCGAGGCCCGCGATCACTCGCAGCAACGTCGTCTTGCCGCAACCCGACGGTCCGGTCACCAAGACGTGCTCACCCGGCTCGACGCCGAAGTCGAGGGGCCCGAGCACGGACTTGCCGCCGGCCTCGACGGTCACGGCGTTCAACTGGATGCGTGCCGTCACGGCAACACCTCGAGCTTGCGACCGCCGAGGGCGGTCCAGAGCACGCCGGGCAACAGGATCAACGCGACGACGAGCAGGGCGAGCGCCGCGACGAAGTCGTCGCGACCGAAGTGCACTTGTTGGTACACGCGGAAGATCGCGGTCTGGTTCGCCGCGGGCACCAGGATGGCGGCGTCGAGTTCGCGCATCGCGAGCACGAAGACCAACACGAAACCGCCCGCGAGCGCGGAACGGACGTTCGGCGCGACGACCGAGAAGAGGCGGCGTGCGGGCCTCGCGCCGGCGAGCTCCGCAGCTTCTTCGAGTTCGGGCGCGAGCGACTGCATCGCTCCCGACACCGCGAGGATCGCGAAGCACGCGAAGCGCCCCGCGAAGAGCAGGATCACCAGGCCCGGGCCGTCGTAGAACGGCGCCGTCGTCGCGTGGTTCCAGAGCGCGATCTCGCCGATGCCGAAGAGGATCGCGGGGACGGCGAGCGGCAGGATCACGAACGGCTCGAACGTGCGGCGTCGCGCGAGCCAGTGACCGAGCACCAGCGCGACCGGCAGCACGGCGAGTGCGGCGGCGAGCGACCAGACGAAGCTCTGCTGCAGGTTGACTCGCGACAGTTCGAGGGCTCTGCCGAACGCGCTCGACATGCGCTCGAGGCCGAAGCCCGCGGCGCCGCCGCCGCTCTCCCAGACGAGCCGGCCGAGCGGCACGAACACGGCGCACGCGAGCAAGAGCGCGACGAAGCCGAATGCCGGCCAGCGCCAGATCCCGAGCGAGAGCGGCGCGCCGCGGCGGAAGCCGGATTGGATGGAGCGCGCGCTCGCCGCGCGATTCAGCCGCAGCGCTGGCACGAGCACGGCGAGCGACAGCAGCACGAGCGGGAGACTCTTCGCGACGGCGAGGCCCGGCGAGGAGTCGACGCGCCACGACGCGAAGATCTCGGCGGCGTACACGTTGAACTTCGGACCGACGAACGCGACGTAGTCGGGCACCGAGAAATCGTGGATCGCGAAGACGAACGCGAAGCACGCGCCGGCGAGGGCGGAAGGCAGCACCAGCGCGAGGTCGACACGCAACGCAGCGCGCACACCGCCGACGAGCAACGCGGCTTCTTCGAGACGTGCATCGATGCGCTCCGCCGCGCGCGCGGTGAAGACGGCGACGATCGGGAACGTGCTGGTCGCGAGGATCAATATCGCCATCGGCGCGCCGCGCAGGTCGGAGAGCACCGTGAACACCAACGCGAAGAGCATCGGTGGCAGGCACAGCGGCACGATGCCGAGCGTTCGCGCGACTCGCGCCAGCGGCACGTCCGTGCGCGCGACGAGCAGGCCGAAAGGCAAGCCGGCGAGCAGGGCGAGCAGCGCGCTGCCGGCGCCGAAGAGCACGGTGTTGAGGAAGAGCTCCCAGTGCGCGCTCGAGACCAGCGCTTGCCAGTCCGCTGCCGTGGCCCGCGGCAACATCGCGGCGATCGGCGCGAGCGCGGCGAGCGCGAAGAGCGCCAGCGCGACGATCACCAACGGGCGGCTCACTCGACGAACAGCTCCTTCATGAGCTGGAATCGGCGCTCGAGGTCGGCGCCGATCTTCGTCCAGTCGACCTTCAGCGTCTTGAAGTCCGCGGTCGAGCGCACGTGCTCCGGCCGCGGCACGTCCGGTCGCACCGGGATCTGCGCCGCGTCGGAACGCGCCAACTCGGCTTCGACTTCCTTCGAGAGCAACCAGTCGACGAACTTGCGCGCGGCTTCCGGATGCGGCGCCTTCGCGAGCACCATCACCGTGTTCGGGATCACCAGCGTGCCGTCACCGGCTTGGTCGGGATACACGACCGCGACGGGCGAGCCCTTCAATCGCGCGACGTTGAAATCGTCGGTGTCCGTCATCCCGTACGCCATCTCGCCAGAGCTGACGAGGCGCATCACTTGTCCGTTCGACTGCACGAACGCGACGCCGGCAGCCTGCAGCTCCTTCAAGAATCCGAGAGTCTGGCTTTCGCCGAGCAGATCGATCCACGCCGCGGCGTGCGAGAGCGTCGTGCCGGTCAGCGGCTTCGCCATGCAAGTCTTGCCCTTGTACGCAGGATCGAGCAAGTCGCGGACGCTGCCGAGCTTGGTCGGGTCGGCGAGGTTCGTGTTGACGATCAGCACCCGCGCGCGCGCGCCGAAGCCGGTCCAACGTCGCTCTGGATCCTTGAACTCCGCCGGGATCGCCGCCGCGTTCGGCGAGTCGTAGCTCGCGAGCAACCCGCGTTCGGCGAGGCGCGCCGAGTGGGCCGCTTCGTTGTTCCAGAAGACGTCACAGCGCGTGCGCGCGTCCTCTTCGATGATCCGCTTGACGAGTCCGACCGTCTTCTGCCCCTCGATGTCGAACTCGACGCGCACGTCGAGCCCGCGATCCGCGGCGTAGCGACGGATCAGCGGCTCGGCGAAGACTTGATCGTGCGCGCAGTAGACCGTGAGGTCGGGCTCCTTCGCACAGCCTGCGAGACCGCCGCAGGCAAGCAGCGCGCAAAGCGCGACGAGAACGAAAGCCGCGCGGGTTCGTCGAAGCGCCGTACGCATCGCGGATGCCTCAGATGCTGGTTTCGGTGATGCGATAGATCGTGCCGCTCGCTCCCTGTTCGAAGTCGTAGGGGTCGGCAGCCGGTATGTAGAGCCGTCCGTGCGAATCGATCAGGATGTTCTCGCTCTTCATGTCCTTGCGACCGACGAGCGCGCCGAGGTCGACCCACGGCTTCGGATTCGCCGCCGCGCGACCGTCGAACGGCCGCTGCGGATCGGGAGTGAAGCGGAACACTCGCGACGGTTTCGCGGAGAGCACGCACAGCCGCCCTTCGTCGTCGAAGGCGATGTCGGTCAGGTTCGCCGACTTCTTCGTCTCCGGATCCCACGGGTCGAACCGCGCGACGAGTTCCGCCTGGATCGGTCGGACCGGCAGGTCGTCGTCGCCGAGTCGGATGCGAATCACTTCGGACGACGTCCGGAACGCGACGTAGAGCCAACCGTCTCGATGGGCAAGCGCGCTGTGGCCGTAGAACCGCTGCATCCCGAGCCCGCGCACGTCGACCGAACTGTCGAAGACGACTTCGCTCGGCGGCGCGCCAGCGTCGGGATCGGCGACCAGCGCGCCGAGGTCGTAGCGCACGAGCAGCGAGTTGTCCTTGGACACCGCGTAGAGCTGGTTGCCGACGCCCAAGCAGTTGTCCGGACCGTTCAGCCAACCGTGCGGCGGCGGCCGGCGGGAGGGATCGTGGTGGGGGTAGAGACCGCCCTTCTCGATGTCGTGGCGCTCGACCTCGTACCACTTCTCGGTGCGCAGGTCGTAGCGCAGCACGGCGTCCGACAGGTTCTTGCTGAACGTCGACTTGTCGGTGTCGCTCTTGTCGATGCCCGAGAACGCGCAGAGGTAGAAGCTCTGCGTCGGCGCGTGGAAGCGCAGCGTGCAGTACGGCCGATCGGTGACTCGGTCGTCGGTCGGTTTGGCGACTTGCATGTCGAAGAGCCGGAACGGCGGCGCCGTCGGGACCGCGAACGGTTCGCCGTTCTTGGCGACCGATTCGGTGACGCGTTCGAAGCTCATCGGCTCGGCGATCGCGGGGTCGACGCGGAAGATCGTCCCGGCCTCGTCGCTGATCGCGGTGTTCGCGCCGCCCGCTTCGCGCGAGCGACCGCGGGCGAGCACGTAGAGCTTGCCGTCGATCAGTTCGAGCCCGCGCGGGAACGGTACGCGCGTCGAGATCCGTTCGACGAAGAGCTCGGTCTTCGCCGGTTCGGCGACGGCGGCCGACGACGCCGAGACCGCGGACTCGCTGCGGCAGGAGACGAGCGCGCACGTGGCGAGCGACCAGGCGACGAGCGACAGCGCGGGCGCGGCGAAAGCGTCGTTCTTGGAACGGTTCGTCATGAGGTGGGTGGCGGTGCGGAGGTGTGCGAGGCAGGCGGAGGAACCCGCCGGCATGGCAAGCGACGTGCCCGACGTCCGAAGGGCGCGACGCGTGGCCACCTCGCGAAGTCGCTACGGTAGCGTGACTCGACGTTACGCGTGCGACCCGGTGCCACCTTCGGCGGACTACCGAGGCGCTCGGCCGCCGGTTACGCTCTTCGACTTCCAGAGCTTCGGGCCGCCGCCCCAAACCCCACGCCACGCCATGCAACTCGCCGAACGGATGTCCCGCCTCGGGACCGAAAGCGCCTTCGAAGTCCTCGCCCGCGCCAAGGCGCTCGAGGCGCAGGGCAAGAGCATCGTCAACCTCGGCATCGGCTCGCCGGACTTCCGCACCCCTGACAACATCGTCGAGGCGGGCGTCAAGGCCCTGAAGGACGGCTTCCACTTCTACACGCCCGCGAAGGGCCTGCCGCAGCTGCGCGAATCGGTCGCGGCGTATCTGCAGCGCCACTGGAACGTCACCGTCCATCCCGACCAAGTCGTCATCGTGCCCGGCGGCAAGCCGACGATGTACTTCGCGATCTCGATGTTCGGCGAGCCCGGCGCCGAGATCATGTACCCGAATCCCGGCTTCCCGATCTACGAGTCGGTGATCAAGTACACCGGCGCGACGCCGGTGCCGATCCCGCTGCGCGAGGAGAACGGCTTCTCGTTCAGCGCCGACGAGGTGCTCGCGAAGATCACGCCGCGCACGCGCCTCCTGATCTTCAACACGCCGGCGAATCCGACGGGCGGTGTCGTGCCGAAGAAGGAGCTCGACAAACTCGCCGCGGGGCTCGCGAAGCACCCGCACGTCACCGTACTCGCCGACGAGATCTACTCGCGGATGACGTACGACGGCGAGAAGCACACGTGCTTCCTGTCGTACGAACACCTGCGCGACCGCACGATCCTGCTCGACGGCTGGTCGAAGACGTTCTCGATGACCGGCTGGAGGCTCGGGTTCGGCGTGTGGCCCACGTCGATCGTCGCGCACGCCGAGCGTCTGCAGATCAACTCGAACTCGTGCGCGAGCGCGCCGGTGCAGGTGGCCGGCAAGGAGGCTCTCGACGGACCGCAGGACGCGGTCGAACGCATGATGAAGGCCTTCGCCGAGCGCCGCAAAGTGATCGTCGACGGTCTGAACTCGATCCCGGGCTTCCGTTGCGTGATGCCGAAAGGCGCGTTCTACGCGTTCCCGAACATCACCGGCACCGGGTACCGCGCGAAGGAGCTCGAACAGCTCTTGCTGAACGAAGCCGGCGTCGCGGTGCTCGCGGGCACGGCGTTCGGCCAGTATGGCGAAGGCTTCCTGCGCTTCAGCTACGCGTCGAGCGTCGAGCAGATCCAAGAAGCGTTGAAGCGCGTGAAGAGCTTCCTCGCGGCGCGTGCGGTCGCACGCTGACGCACGTCGCCGACCGAGACGACGATGCGCGCCACGAGCGACTTCCGTAGCGACACCGTGACGCGTCCCGGCGCCGCGATGCGCGCCGCGATCGCCGCGGCCGAGGTTGGCGACGACGTCCTCGACGGCGATCCGACGGTGCGTGCGCTCGAGGCACGCGCCGCCGCGTGGCTCGGCAAGGACGGTGCGCTCTTCGTGCCGAGCGGCACGATGGCGAACCAAGTCGCGCTCGGCGCGTGGACCAAGCCGGGCGACGAGCTGATCGTCGAACGCGACGCGCACGTCGTGCGTTGGGAAGCCGGCGCCGCCGGTTTCTTGCACGGCGTGCAGTCCGCGACGCTCACCGGCGACCGCGGTGCGCTCGATCCGGAAGAGGTGCGTGCGACGATTCGGCCGGACTTCATCCACTCGCCGCGCACGGCGCTCGTCTGCGTCGAGCAGACGCACATGGGCTCGGGCGGCTCGGTCGTGCCGCTCGGCAATCTGCGCGCGATCGCCGCCGTCGCGCGCGAGCGGCGCATCCCCGTGCACATGGACGGCGCGCGGCTCGCGAACGCCGTGGTCGCGTCCGGCGTCGCGGCGAGCGAGTTCGCGGCGTGCGCCGATTCGGTGTCCCTCTGTTTCTCGAAGGGTCTCGGCGCGCCGATCGGTTCGGTGATCGCCGGATCGAGCGACTTCCTCGAGCGCGCGAAGGTCGTGCGCAAGCGCCTCGGCGGCTGGATGCGTCAGAGCGGTTTGATCGCCGCGGCGGCGCTCTACGCGCTCGAACACCACGTCGAACGGCTCGCCGACGACCACGCGCTCGCGAAGGAACTCGCGCGGTGCCTGCACGGTTTGCCGGGGCTCGCTTGTCCGCCGGAGCGCATCGAGACGAATCTGGTGCTCGTCCAAGTGACGCACCGCGACTTCGACGGCGCGGGGCTCGCCGCGAAGTTCAAGGAGCACGGCGTGCTCGTCTCCGCGCTCTCGCCGCGGGCGCTGCGGTTCGTGACGCACTTGGACGTCGGCCGCGAAGACGTCGAGCGCGTCGCTCGCGCGGCGCGCTCGATCCTCGGCGTGAGCTGAAAGCGGCTCGAGCCGCTGCGCGAGCGCACGGCTCGATCGCGCCCGAACGAATCACGTTCCTACACGAGGTACACCATCGTCGCGACCGACGGCGTGCCGTGGCGGTCGACGACGACGAGCATGTAGAAGCCGAGCGGCGCCGCGTTGGGGTTCGTCGGCGCGTCGACGACCAGTTGCCGGTCGCCCGAGACACCGAACGTGAGGTCGACGTAGCGTTGGTCCATCGCGACCGAGTGCGTCGTCGCGACCGGCCGGATCAACGCGACACGACCGATGTCGCTCGCCGCGACGTGGACGAGATCGAGCGTGAACGCAGTGCCGTACTGGAGCGTGCCCGGCGACACTTCGACCTCGGGCCGCGGGCGGAACATGTACGGCGGCCAGTAGATCTCGATCGTCGCTTCGCCGTCGCCGCCGCCGACCAGCACTCTGCCGTCGGGCAGGAGCACGCCCGAGGAGTGGTAGAGCCGCGGTCGCTTGACCGACGCGACCGTGCGCCAGTGGTCCGCATTCGGGGAGTAGATCTCGCACGGGTACACCGTGGCCGCCGGGTCGTCGAACTCGGCGCCGCCGAAGACCAAGACGCTGCCGTCCGCGAGGAAGAGCGCGTTGTGGTGGAACCGAGGGAACTCCATCGGCGCGGCCGGCTCCCATTGGGGATGCGCCGCGTGGAGGTCGATGCGCTCGCAACTCGCGTCTCCGCTCGCGCCGTCCGAAGTACCGCCGATCAGGAGCACGCGATCGGGCGCGCCGGGCAAGAGCACGCTGCAGCCCTCGGCCCGGTAGCTCGCTTGCGTCGTCGCGATCGGATACCAGGCCGGAGCCACGGGATCGAGCAACGTCGACACCGGGCCGGGACCCGCGACGAACACCGCGCCGGACGTCGTCAGGTGCGCGCGGGGATAGAGGTCTTGGACCAGGTCCGCACCGGCGATCTCGTTCCAGCCGAGCACGTCGTCGTAGATTTCGGACGTGGGCTCGTACTCGCCGAGTTCGTTGATGCCCGAGAGCGCGAGCACGCGTCCGTCGCCGAGGGTGACGAGCGTCGGATAGAAACGCCCGTGGTTCATGTCGTCTCCGGCGGACCAAGCGTGCGTCCAGGGACTGTAGAACTCGGTGTGCGTCGGACCCTTGACGTGGCCGCTGTCGGGATCGGAGAGCGTGCCGCCCGCGACCAAGAGCCGGCCGTCGGCGAAGAGCACGTGTCCGCCGCAGAAGAGGCTCTTCGCGAGGAAGCCGCCGGTGCCCGCGTAGTGGAACGGATCGAACTCGGTCCAGAGCACGTCGAGCGCGCTCGCGCCGTAAGCGAACGACGCGACGTTGCCGGTCGGCAGGAGCGCGGTGTGCACCGAGTTGTGCGGCCAGTCGTATGGACCCTCCCAGAAGCCGTCGACTTGGGGAACGGAGCGTTGAGTCGGCTTCACTTGCGCCGCACTCGTCGCGGAGAACGAGAGCACCAGCGTCAGACCGAGCGCGGTACGGACGAACGAAACGTCGTGACGTGAGTTGGACATGAAGCCTCCGAGTGGATGCGACGCCGAACCGAGTGCGCGCGGTTGCCGTGTCCCGCCGACCGGCGCCGTGTCGCCCAGGCGTGGTGCTCGGCGGTGCGTCGTGCTCGGCGGTGCGTCGAATCGGGCCCGCGTGAAGCGCGAATTCGGCGGAGGCCCGATCGAGCGGGCGACGAGTTCGGAGCGGAGCGCTATCCTCCCGGCCCTCGTTTCACGCATTTCACTCGCACAGCGGCCACGCAGCCCGATGTCGGGCCGATCGGTCGCGCCGGAGCACGCATGGGAATCTTCAAGGCCTACGACATCCGCGGCATCTACCCGAAGGAGCTCGACGCCGAGCTCGCGAAGAAGATCGGCAACGGCTTCGCGCGCTTCCTGAAAGCGAAGAAGCTCGTGGTCGGCCGCGACATGCGCACGCACAGTCCGGAGCTCGCCGCCGCGACCATCGAAGGCATGCGCGACGCCGGCTGCGACGTGGTCGACATCGGGCTCGCGTCGACGCCGATGGCGTACTTCGCGATCGGCTCGGTCGATTGCGACGGCGGCTTGAACGTCACCGCGAGCCACAATCCGGGCCAGTACAACGGCTTCAAGCTCTGCTCGCGCGGCGCGCGGCCGATCTCCGCGGCGAACGGCATCCTCGACGTCGAACGCTTGACCAAGGAGCCTTATCCGGCGCCGGTCGCCGCGCGCGGCAAAGTGGAGAAGCTCGAGCTGCTCGACCGTTACGCGGACCACGTCGCGCGTTTCGCCAAGCTCCCGCGCAAGGTCAAGCTCGCCGTCGACGCCGCGAACGGCATGGAGGCGTACACGCTGCCCGCGATCCTGAAGCGCCTGCCGAACGTCGACGCGCAGACGCTCTTCATGGAGCTCGACGGCACGTTCCCGAACCACGAAGCGAATCCGCTCAAGGAAGAGAACCTCGACCCGGTGCGCGCGCTCGTGAAGCAGAGCGGCGCCGAACTCGGCGTCGGCTTCGACGGCGACGCCGATCGCTGCTGCTTCGTCGACGAGACCGGCCGCACGGTGCCGGCGGACTTCATGACGGCGTTGCTCGCACGCGAAGAGCTCGCGAAGAAACCCGGCTCGCCGATCGTCTACGACCTGCGTTCGTCGTGGGTCGTCAAGGAAGAGATCCTGAAGGCCGGCGGCAAGCCGCTGCGCGATCGCGTCGGCCACTCGTTCATCAAAGCGACGATGCGCAAGGAAGGCGCGATCTTCGGCGGCGAGCTCTCGGGCCACTTCTACTTCGCGGACAACTACGTCTGCGATTCGGGCGTGATCGCGATGGTGAGCGCGATCAACCTACTCGCGAAGAGCCGGCAGAAGCTCTCCGAGCTCGCGGGTGCGCTGCGCCGCTATCACGCGACCGGCGAGATCAACTTCCACGTCGCGGAGAAGGACGCGGCGATCCGCGAGTTGAAGTCGCGCTACGCGAAGGGCCGCCAGGACGAGCTCGATGGAATCACCGTCGAGTTCGGCGAGCTCGGTGCCGCCGAGTGGTGGTGGTTCAACGTGCGCGCTTCGAACACCGAGCCGCTGCTGCGCCTCAACCTCGAAGCGTCGAGCGCGAAACTGCGTGATCAGAAGCGCGACGAGTTGATCGCGCTGCTCGGCACGCCGGAACACTGATCGCTACCAGACGAGGAAGAAGTTGTCGCACCACGCGCCGGCTTTGCACTCCATCGCGAGCCCGGACCGATGGCTTCGGACGCGACTCCGGCGCACGCGCGACCGTGTCGCATGCACGAGTTCGGCGGCGGCAGCGTGGTGGGTCCTGTTCGCGCTGTCCGCGTGTTCACCGAACGACCCGCCTGGGTCCGCGTCCGCGTCGGGCGGCGCGGCGAGCCCGTTCGGTCCGGCGCTGCCCGAGCCGCGCGAGGAACGGGTGATCGTGCGCGGCACGACGCTCGACGCGGAGAGTTTCGAGCCGGTTCCCGGGATCCGCGTGACCGCGCCGGACGGCTCGACCGTGGTTTCGGACGCCGCGGGCCGCTTCGAGTTCGTCGGTCTGGCGGAAGGACTTTCCGGGTCGCTCGTGGCGCGCGCGGAGGACGGCCGAACGGCCGAAAACCCGCTGCGGCCGCTCGCCCGAGGGGTCCTGGAGGTCGTTCTGCGCCTCCGCCGGCCCTGAGGCGTGGGCCCGCCGGAGTTCCTTCGGCCGCGGACGGGCCCGACTCTGGGGCCCGCGTCGTGATTGACTCGCCCCCCGCGGCCGGGGATCTTGGGTCGCCTCGCGGAGGGACCCGAAAAGGCCGCCGTGACCCCGCTCCCCATGCTCCAGCGCCTGTTGATCCCTTGGCTCGCCGTCTCGGCCCTGCTTCCGACGCCCGCGCGGGTCTTCGCCGCGCCCGCCGCCACGGTCTCACCCGTCGGCGTGCCCGGCGCGGCCCTCATGGCTGGACCGCAGGAAGGCGGCGAGCGCCAGGAGGAAGCCCGCGGCGAGCGGCGCGCGAGCGGCGTCTTCGACAAGCTCGTCGAGCGCGACCGCAAGGTCGGGTACACGAGCCGCACCGCGGGTGCCGCGCTCGCGGCGCTCTCGGAGTCCGACTTGCCGAGTCCGCAGCGCGCGGCCGCGTTCTTCGCGCTCGGTGCGGCGCGCGCGGAGACCGAACGGTCGCGGCTCGAGTCGTGGGCGCTCGAAGGCAGCATGCCCGAGCGCCAGGCCGCGTTGCTCGCGCTCGGTGAGCTGGGCGGTCGCGACATCGCGTTCCTCGAACGCGTCGCGCGCTCCAAGGAACAAGAGCTCGCGATCTACGCCGTGCTCGCCCTGCTGCGGACGAAGTCCGAGCGCGGGCGTGAGATCGTCGACGAACTCGCCGAGGTCACGGGCACTCCGGTCGCGGCCGCGGCGCTCGCGTGCACACGCTTCGTCGGCTCGCCGGACGACTCGAAGTCCCATCCGGTGGTCCAGCGTTGGCTCGAACTGCGCTGGGAGTCCGCGCGACGTTTCGGTCTGATCGACGGTCAGACGTGGTCGACGAAGATCGTCGAGGGGCTGCTCGCGGACGAACGTTTCCTCGACCGCGTCGTCTACGCGGCGGCGGCGAACGTCAAGGACGGCGTCGTGCGCGATCACTATCTCGAGATCGTGCTCGAGCCGGGCCCCGCGGAACGCTTGCGCGGCGCGATCTCCGTCCTGCCGACCGAGATCGACAAACTCGTCGCGACGGGGCTCTGGGCGCCCGCGGACGAAGTCGAATGGACCGAACTGCTCGAAGAGATCGACGCGCAACGGCTCGAGAGCCTGACCGCGAACATCCTGCGCCAGGCGCGAGTGGTCGCGAGCCTGCGCACCTACGCGTCGCTCCTGCTCGTGCGCGGCGGCAACTCCGAAGGCATGCAGTTGCTCGAGCTCGAGATCAACTCGACCGACCCGTTGGTGCGTGCGCGGATCGCGGAGGTCCTCGGCGGCACGGGCGACAAGTCGTACCTCCCGCGGCTCCTGCCGATGATGAACGATGCCGACGCGGGCGTGCGCAACGCGTCGCTCGTCGCGCAGCTTCGCCTCGGTCACGGCCAAGCACGCGACAAGGCTCGCGAACGGCTGCTCGACGCCGACGATCCGGAGCACGAGCACTTGATGCGTTACCTGTGTCGGAACGCGCGTGATCCGGAAGTGAAGGCGCTGCTCGTCGCGGCGTTCCGCATGCTTACGAGCGGCGATCAAGTGCTCGCCGCGACGTATCTCTCGCTCACCGGCCGTTCGACGGAGCGCGAAGTGCTGCGCGACATCCTCGCCGCGACGCCGCCGTCCGGCGAGATCGGCGCGCGCATGGTGCGAGCGATCGGCGTCGTGCCGACGCCGGAGGACGCGACGCTCCTGCGGACGCTCTTCCCGCGCGAAGGCGAACTCGACGTCAACGTCGCGTTGGTGCTCGGCCTGATCGAAGCGTCGGATCCGGCGTGCGTGCCCGTGTTGCGCGCCGCGCTGTGGCGCGAGCCCTATGGCCGCAGCCTGCTCGCCGCGGCCGTGTGGGTGCAGATCGACGGTCTCGAAGGGCTCGTCGCCGAACTCCAACGTCCGCCGCTCGAAGCGACGCCGCGCGACTTGCGGCGCGTCGGCTTCGCGCTCGGCGAGTGGGGCGGACTCGACGCGGCGGAAGAGCTCGCGCGCCGCAACGGTGCGGCGGATCCCGCGGTCCAAGGAGCGCTGCTCGCAGCGCTCGCGAGTCGGACGCGCTGAGCGGAGCGGAGCGAGCATGAACTCGAACGGCGCGCGCGCTTGGACTCCGAGCGGAGTGGTGAGCTTGCTCACCGATTTCGGACTCGTCGACCCGTACGTCGGCGTGATGCACGGCGTGATCCTCGCCGGCGCGCCGGCGGCGCGGATCGTCGACTTGACCCACGGCGTGCCGCCACAGGACATCGCGGTCGCAGGCTTCTACCTCGAACGTTCGTGGAGCTACTTCCCGACCGGAACGGTGCACGTCGCCGTCGTCGATCCGGGCGTCGGTTCGGCGCGGAGGATCCTGGCGGTCGGAGCCGACGGCCACGCGTTCCTGGCGCCGGACAACGGGCTGCTCTCCGGGTTCTTCGAGCGCGCCGCGTGGGTGAAGGTGCTCGACGTCGAGCGCTTCTCGCTCGAGGAGCGCAGCCGTACGTTCCACGGCCGCGACGTGTTCGCGCCGACCGCCGCGCGGCTCGCCGCGGGCCTCTCGCCGAGCGAACTCGGGCCCGATTGCCCGGATCCGCTGCGGCGGGCGCGCAGCGGGCCGAAGCGCCTCGGCAAGGACCAGATCGAAGCGCACGTGCTGCTCGTCGATCGTTTCGGCAACTTGGTGACCGATCTCGGCGCCGCGGACCTCGAAGGCGAGCCTTCGAAGTGGGTGGCGCGGATCGGGGAGCGTAGGATTCCGCTGCTCGCGACCTACTCGGACGCGCGGGCCGGCGAGCTCCTCGCGTTGGTCGACTCGTTCGGCTGCGTCGAGATCGCCGTCGTCCAGGGCAGCGCCGCTCGGCGGCTGGCGTTGTCGCCGGGCGCCAAGGTGCGGTTCGAGAGGTCGTGAACGAAGTTCGCCAGTGATGCACGTTCGAAAGGTGTCCCTGATCGGTGTGCCCATGGACCTCGGCGGCGGACGCCGGGGCGTCGACATGGGTCCGAGCGCCTTGCGCATCGCCGGCATCGAGGACGGAGTTCGCGCGCTCGGCCTCGAGTACGAGGACAAGGGCAACATCGGCGTGCCGCAGCCCGAGTCGCGCGAACCGAAACACCCGAACGCGCGGTTCCTCTACGAGATCGCGCACTGCTGTCGGCGACTGCGAGCGCGCGTCGAACGCGTGCTCGACGCAGGTTCGATGCCGATCGTCGTCGGCGGCGACCATTCGATCGCGATAGGCACGGTCGCGGCGGTGAGTTCCTGGCACCATCGCCGCGGTGAGAAGATCGGGCTCATCTGGTTCGACGCGCACGGCGACATGAACACGCCCGATTCGACGCCGTCGGGCAACATCCACGGCATGCCCTGCGCGTCGGTGCTCGGTCGCGGGGCGCCCGAGCTCGTCGCGCTGGGCGACCGCGTGCCGATGGTCGACGTGCCGAACGCCGTGATCGTCGGCGTGCGCGACCTCGACCAGTACGAGCGGCGCGAGATCCGCGAGTCGGGCGTCACCGTGTTCACGATGCGCGAGATCGACATGCTCGGCATGAACGAAGTGATGAAGCGCGCGATCGCGATCGCCACCGACGGCACCGCGGGCTTCCACCTGTCGTTCGACCTCGACGGCGTCGACCCGACCGTCGCTCCCGGCGTCGGCACGCCGGTGCCCGGCGGCGCGAACTTCCGCGAGTCGCACCTCGTGATGGAGAACGCGCACGAGTCGGGCAAGCTGCTTTCGCTCGAAGTCACCGAGATCAACCCGATCCTCGACGTGAAGAACTGCACGGCTCAGGTCGCCGTCCAGCTCGTCCTTTCCGCGCTCGGCAAGCGCATCCTCTGAGGCTCGCCGCGTGTTCGCGATCTTCGCTTCGCTCTCGCAGCACCGCCGCTTGCTCCGCGACTTCGTGTCGCGCGACTTGCGGGCGCGCTACGTGGGCTCCGCGATGGGGTTCTTCTGGTCGGTGATCTTCCCGGTCATCAACCTGGTCGTGTACATGTTCGTGTTCCAGATCGTGCTCGAGACGCGCTGGACACCGGGCCAGACGCCGAGCGAAGTCGCGCTGTTGATGCTCTCCGGCATCATCGTGTGGCAGTGCTTCGCGGAGACGATCTCGCGCACGACCAATACGCTCGCGGAGAACCAGAACCTGATCCAGAAGGTCGTGTTCCCTGCGGAGATCCTGCCCGTCTATCTGACCGTCTCGGCGCTGATCAACATGTTGATCGGCATCGCGATCGCGGCGCTCGGCGTCGCGTGGTTCGCGTACGGCGCGTCGACGGAAGTGCAGACGGCCAACGTCGAAGGCGTGCAGACGATCGCGCGACCGCTCGCGCTCGGGCCGTCGCTCGTGCTGCTGCCGGTGCTGATGGTGCTGCAGGCCGTCTTCACGCTCGGGCTCGGCTACTTCCTCGCCGCGTTCAACTTGTTCCTGCGCGACGTCTACCACGTCATCGGCGTGGCGATGAGCGTGTGGATGTTCATGACGCCGATCTTCTATCCCGCCGAAGCCGTGAAGAAGGCCGGCCTCGAGTGGGTGCTGATGATCAACCCGATGTACTGGCTGATCGACAGCTACCGCAAGATCCTGATCTACGGCGTCTGGCCGCAGCCGCTGACGCTCGGCGTCTTCGCGGTCGTCGCGACGATCGTGTTCGTGCTCGGCAGTCGTTTCTTCCTGTCCCAGAAACCGCGCTTCCCGGACCTCCTGTGAACTCCGTCGCAGCATCCGCCGCTCCGTCGTCGGGCCGCGCCGCGAGCGCGGGCTCGAGCGCGATCCTCTGTCGTGGACTCGGCAAGGCGTATCGCATGTACGCCAAACCGATCCACCGTCTGTGGGAGCTCGTCGTGCCGGGCTCGAAGAAGCACGAGCTCTTCTGGGCGGTGCGCAACGTCTACCTCGACATCCCGCCCGGCAGCACGGTCGGCATCATCGGCGAGAACGGCGCGGGCAAGAGCTCGCTCCTCAAGTTGCTCACGGGCATCACTCGGCCGACCGAAGGCGAAGTGCACGTGCGGGGCCGGATCGCGTCGTTGCTGGAACTCGGCGCGGGCTTCCACCCGGAGTTCTCGGGCCGCGACAACATCCACCTCAACTGTTCGATCCTCGGCATGACGCCCGAGGAGATCGACGAACGTTTCGCCAAGATCGTCGAGTTCAGCGAGCTCGGCGACTTCATCGACCGACCGGTCAAGACGTACAGCTCCGGCATGTACGTGCGCCTCGGTTTCTCGGTCGCCGCGAGCGTGAACCCCGACATCCTGATGATCGACGAGGCGCTGTCGGTCGGCGACGAGCACTTCCGCGGGAAGTGCATCAACCGCCTGAACGAGTTCCGCGAACAGGGCAAGACGATCCTGTTCGTCTCGCACGACATGGGCGCGGTCAAGTCGATGTGCGAGCACGTCGTGCTGATGGACAAAGGCGAAGTCGTCGGTCAGGGCACCGCCGAGAAAGTCGCCGACGAGTACCTGAAGCGGGCGCACGAACGCGGCAACCAGCGGCTCTCCGCGTTGAACCGCGGCGGCTCGACGTATCCGCGCTGGGGCTCCGGAGAGATCGAAGTGCACGCGGTCGAACTCGTCGGCGCGAACGACGCGCGGACGCACGTCTTCCGTACCGGCGATCCGTTCAAGGTGCGCATGCGCTTCAAGGCGCACAAGTCGGTCAAGAAGCCCGTCTTCGGCCTCGGCATCTACCGTTCCGACGGCACCTACGTGAACGGCACGAACCACGATTGGCGCAAGGAGCGCATCGTGCTCGACGAGATCCGCGCGGGCGAGGCAGGCGTCGCGGAGCTCTCGGTTCCCGAGTTGCCGTTGCTGGTCGGCCAGTACTACCTGACGAGCTACCTCTACGATCACTCGAAGCCCGCGCCGACGCCGATCGACCAACAGGAGCACGTGGTCTCGTTCGAAGTGATCGACGCCGATCGCCAGCAGCATGGCATGATCTACCTCCCGACGCGTTGGACCGTCGCGTGGCAAGGTCCCGACCGCAACGAGACGAAGGAGTCGCGCGCATGACCGACGTCCTCGAGCTGCCGTTCGATCAGTACCAGAGGTACAAGCTCACTGCGGACTTGCTCGAAACGCTGCGCGCGCCGAAGGAACGGCTCTCCGTGCTCGACGTCGGTGGGCGCACGGCGCTCCTGCGCTCGTTCTTGCCGCAAGACGACGTCCAACTGGTCGACGTCGAAGCGAGCGCCGAGCGTGGTCTCGTGCTCGGCAGCGGCGCGGCGTTGCCGTTCAAGGACGCGAGTTTCGACGCCGTGTGCGCATTCGACACGCTCGAGCACGTGCCGCCGCCGCTGCGCCGAGCGTTCGTGCGCGAGTGCGCGCGCGTCGCGAAGCGTTGGGTGCTGCTCGCCGGCCCGTACGAAGCGCCCCGCGTGGTCGCGGCGGAAGAACACCTGCAGCGCTTCCTGCGCGAGAAGCTGAAGACCGAGCATCGCTACTTGAACGAGCATCGCGGCCACGGCTTGCCGGTGCGCGCGGAAGTCGAAGCCGAACTCGCGGGTCTCGGCGCCAGGGTCGCGAGCTTCGGCCACGCGAACCTCGAGCGTTGGCTCGTCGGCATGTGCATGTCGATGTACCTCGACGACGACCCGGCGCTGCGCGGACTCGCGAAGCACTTCCATCGCTACTACAACCGCGAGCTCTTCCGTTCCGATCACGCCGACGACGTCTACCGCCACGTCGTCGTCGGAGCTCTGCGTGGCGCGTCGTTGCCGCGCGACCCGGCGGCGTCGGGCGCGCTCGACGCTCCCGCGGCGCCGCGGGGTGCTCTGGCACCGTTCGCCGCGTTGCTCGAGGAACTCGCCGCATTCGACCGAGAACGCGACGCCTGGCGCGACGAACGCGAGAAGCTGAAACGAGTCGCGCGAGACCTGGAGCACGATCTCACTGGGCACAAGAAGTCGCTCGCCGAACGCGTGGCGACGAACGAAGAGCAGGCGCGCGTGATCGGCGATCTGCGCGACGATCTCGACGGCCATCGTCGTTCGCTCGCCGAACTCGGGGCGGCGCGTGCCGCGGAAGCGCAGGACTTCGCCGCCGTGCGAGCGGAGTTGGAAGCGGAACTCGGCCGTCAACGCGAAGCACTCGAAGCTGCAGCCGAGCAGGCACGGCGGATGGACGTCCACGTCGCCGACCTCGAGAACCTGCTCGCCAGCCGCGCCCTCGAGCTCGAAGGCGTCCAACGCGAACGCGCCGCCGCGGAGGCGGAGCTCGCGCGCTTGCGAGCCTATTCGCAGGAGCTCGAGGCTGCGCTCCACCGCGCGAACGAGTCGGCGGCGCGGCTGAACCAGGAGCTCGTCGCGACGCTCGCGCGGCTCGACGACACGGGCCGGACGCTGACGCATACGCGGGGCGAACTCGACGCCGCCCGCGCCGAGAACGCCGCGCTGCGCACCGAACTGCGCTCGCGCTGGAAGAACCTGAAGCGCGGTCTGAACCCGAAGAAGCCGCGCTACTGACGGCGCGGCGGGAGCCGCACGACCAGCGGGTCGCCGGCGCGCAGCATGCGCTTTCCGGCCGGCGTCGCAGGCGGGTGCAACCACTCGAGCGAGCCGCCGTCGCGCGCCGCGGCTTCGACTTCGAGCTCGAAGAGCTCCGGCGCAGGCGCCCGCGCGCCGACGCCCGCATCGCGGCCGACGCCGCGGAACTTCGGCAGCGCGACGCACACCCGGCTGCCGTCGGCGCGGCTTTCGGACGCGACGAGCCACGGCACGTCGCGACGGACGGCGCGAGGCACGAGAGGCGCGCGTTCGACGCCTGCGACGGCGAGCAGCCCGACCAACGCGGCGCGCAGACCCTCGTCGCGCAGCGCGACGTAGCCCGCGACACCGCTCGGCGCCGCGAGCACGCGGCCCTTGCGATCCGCGATCCACGCGCTGCGGCTTTCCCGCGAGCGTGGCTCGGCGCGTGCGTCGAACGCCGCGAAACCGTCGTCGACGATCAGTCGGCCGCCGGCCTGGAGATAACTCGCGAGCGCCGCGAGCTCGGAGTCTTCGACGCATTCGAGCGCCGCGGCGACGAGGTAGGGGAACCGCGCGACGAGCTCCGGTCCGGCTCGGTCGAGCGGGAGCACTCCGGGCAACAAACCGACGTCTTCGGCGAGCTCGAGCCACGCGCGTGTCGCGAGCTCGACTCGGCCGTGATCGGCTTGCCAGCTCGCCATGCGCTTCGGCCAACTCGCGCCGTCGTCTTCGGCGTCGCGCAGCCAACACCACGCGAGGTTGCGCGACGAACGGAGCACCGCGAGCCCGCGCGGCGTCGGCCGGAAGCCTTCGAGTTCGCGGCGTAGCCGCCGCACGAGCTCGGTTGCGCCGCTGAGCGTCGCGTGGAGCTCGGTCGATCGTTCGAGCTCACGATCGCACCAGACGATCGCGCCGTCTCCGCCGCGCAGGAACTGCTCGGACGTCGCCCAGGCCCAGGCGGTCGGCGCGCGCACGGAAGGGAACAGCGTCGCGTACACGCGTTGGGCCGGGTCGCGCAGCGTAAACGCGAGCTCGGTCGCGTCGGCGGTGCGGTAGCACTCGACGAAATCGAGGAACTCGAGCGACCGTTCGACGGCGACGTTGCCGAACGCCGTTTCGCCGGCGAAGCCCATCAGGCCGACCGGCGCTCCGGCGCGCGTGGCCCGCACGCGCTGCGCGAGCTCGCGCAGCAAGTCGAGCACGACGCCGTGGTGGAACTCGCGGCGCAAGAGCCAGAACTCGAGCAAGCGGCGCGCTTCGGGTGCGTCGCTCGAGAGTGCGGCGAGCGCAGCGTCGGTCGACACGGCCTCGAGGTCGTCCGCGGAGGCCTCGGCGGCGCGTGCGAGCAGTCCGCGTCGCTCGAGCCACGAACGCCACGCCGCGCGACAGCTCGGGGAGAGGCACACATCCTCCGGCGCGCCGGCCGCCGTCAGAGAAACTTCGTCGCCGAGCGAGTAGCCGAGTCCGTACGCTCCGCCGCGGGCGTCGAGGGTCGCCGCGAGCGTGGCGAACAGGCGCTCGCGCGTCGTCGAATCGGTGAGACACGGCTCGCGCAGGAGGAAACGTGGATCGCGCGTGTCGAAGAAGCCTTGCCAACGCGCTCGTGCGTCGCCTCGATCGCGGTCGAGGTGCAGATCGTCGCGCCCCGCGGAGTGTTCGACGTAGAAGTCGAGGCCGCGGGCGAGCACCCACTCGGCTGCTTCCGCGCCGCGCACGTGCACGCCGCCGAAGGGCTCGAGGAGCTCCGCGGGCGCTTCGCGGCCGGCGTACGCCTGGCGATACACCACCACGGGGAAGTCACGGCGCGCCTGGAGCGCGAATGCGGGCGTCGGAGCCGCCGGGGCGAAGGCCGTCGCGACGATGAAGACCGAGATCGGAGCGAGGAGCCGCACGCGTCGCGAGAATCGCAGGCGCACGGAGCGCGGGCAAGCGCCGGCCGGACTCCGACGCTGGATGCGGTCGCACACGCGCCCTAGGATGCGCCGTCCGCTGCTTGCTCCGCGTCCGCCGTGCGCGGCGGCGCGATCCGACTGCCCGTGACTCCCCGTACGATCGACCCCACGAAATTCGCCGAGCGCGTCGCCGGCTGGCTCGTCGAGCATGGCCCCGAGGGAGACGTCGTCGTCTCGTCGCGGGTGCGCTTCGCCCGCAACCTCGCCGACTATCCGTTCGTCACCAAGCTCGCGCCCGAGCGCGCGCTCGAGCTCTGCGAGAAGGCGCGTGCACCGCTCTCCGAATTGACCGTCGCGGGCCGCATGCATTGGGTCCCGATTGCGGACGCGTCGCCGATCCTCCGGCTGTGCCTGCGCGAGCGACACTTGGTGAGCCGCGACCTCGCGCCCTCCGCGGAGGAGCGCGCCGCGCAGCCCGGTCGAGCCGTCGCGTTCTCGGACGACGAGACCGTCGCCGTGATGGTCAACGAAGAGGACCACCTGCGCATCCAAGCGATGCGCGCGGGCCTGGACCTCGGCACGGCGTTCAGCCGCGCGCAAGCGGTCGACCGTGCGCTCGAGAACGCGCTGCCGTTCGCGGTCAGCGAGACCTACGGTTACCTGACGTGTTGCCCGACCAACGTCGGCACGGGCTTGCGCGCGTCGGTGATGCTGCACTTGCCGGCGCTGTCGCTCGTGAAGACCGAGCTCGAGAAGGTCTTCATGGCGGTGCAACGCACGGGCCTCGCGCTGCGCGGTCTCTACGGCGAAGGCACGAAAGCGACCGGCGACTTCTACCAAGTCTCCAACCAAGTGACGCTCGGTCGCGACGAGAACCAACTCGCCGCGGAGCTCGTCGATCTCGTCGCCGCGATCGTGCGCTTCGAGCGCCGCGTGCGCGACGCATTGCAGAAGGAGCAGCGCGCCGCGCTCGCGGATCGTGTCGCACGCTCGCTCGGGCTCCTGCGCTCCGCGCGCTTCGTGACGACCGACAACGCGCTTTCGCACTTGTCGAATCTGCGCCTCGGCGCGTACCTCGGGCTCTGGCCGCACGGTTCGACGTCGCTGGTGAACCGCTTGCGCGTGCAGATCCAACGTGGACACCTCCAAGCGCTGCACGCACGGGAACTCGGCACCGAAATCGCCGAACCGAGCGAGCGCGATCGGCTCCGGGCGGGCCTCCTGCGCCGCGAACTCGGCGACCGGAACTGATTTCCGGTGCACGCGTGAAGATCGGCACCCGCGGGCGCCGATCGGACGGACGCTCCGATGCGCCCGTTCCTCGTTGCCCTCCTGTTCGTCTGCGCGCCGTGGCTCCTCGCGGGCGCGGCGTTCGCGACCGGCGCGGGCAGCGGCGCCGCGGGCGCCGCCAGCGCCTCCCCGACCGCGGCCGGCGACTCGGGAGCGGCAGCGATGCCGGAGCACCTCGAGCTCTGGGTGCGCGTCGCGCGCGGCCGTGCGGAACTGGTCGGGCAAGGCCCTCGTTCGCACGTCGACGAGCTCGGCGTGTGGCGGCACGTCGACGGCCGCGGCGAGCTGCGCCTCGAAGCGCGTGCGGAGGCGAGCGTGCGTTGGGCGGGCCACGCGAGCGTCGACTTGGTCGGTCCGACTCGCGTGCGCTTCGAGCCGGACGAACGCGGCGGCTTGCGCGTCGAACTGCTCGAACTCGCGCGCACGTCGATCGAACTGCGCCGCGGGTCGCTCGAGCTCTCGCTCGCCGGCGGTTGGCAGGCTCGCATCACGCCGGGAGTCGCCGCGCTCGAGCCGCGCGGCTCCTCGCGGTTCACCGTCGAACGAGTCGTCGGCGAGCCGCTCTGCTTCGAACGCTTCGGCCCCGGACGCGCCGCGCGGGTCGAACTCGGTCACGGCGGCCGCGTGGAGCTCGCGTACGACGCTGCCACGCGACCCTCGAGCGTGAACCGCGAAGCGGAGAAGGCGCGCGCCGCGGTCTGGGCGGACGTGCGCTGGCCGTGGCGTGAACGTCCCGCCGACTCTGGCCCGTCGACGCTCGCCCCGGGCGAGACCGTCGCTGGGGAACCGGCGGCTGCGGAAGCTGCGGCTGCGAGCGCGGCTGCACTCCGCACGGACGCGGCGGCCCGGGAGCCTGGGGCGCAAGTCGTGCCTGACGCTTCGGGCGACGAGCTGCCGGTGACTTCGCCGCCGTCGCTCCCGCCGCCCGGCCAGGCGTCGGTTGGCGGGACGGAAGTTCTGCCCGCACCGGCTGCGGCGCCCGAGCTCGTGCCCGTGAGCGGGCCCCCAAGCTCAGCGGGGGTTCCGTGGGCCTCGATCTTCTCTCTCGCGTGGCCGCTCGATTCGCGCTCATCCGCCGCGTTCGTGCCCGCGGCGCCGCTCGACGTCGGGCTCGTCCCGGCCGTCCCGGGTCTCGCAGGGAGTGCCGAGCCGACGCGTGCGAGCTGGCTCGACGTTTGGCTCGCGGGGCTCGAGCTCGAGGGTCGGTGACCGAACCTCGCACTGCGTTGCCCGCGCCACGCTACTGCCCCGTTTCGGTGCGCAGGAAATCGCGCGTGGGGTGAAACCGCGGCCGGCAGCGCAAGTCCACTCGGGAAGCCCGGAGGCAGGTTCGGCGGCGCAGCGGGCCGTGCGGTGCTGTGGGCCGTGCGGTGCAGCGGGCCCTGCGGGGCGCGTGTGCGGCGGACTCACGTGCGCGGACGACGACCGTCGCGGAGGCGTTGACGCGCGCCACGCCTGCTCCGCTGGCTCGTCGAGCCGCTGCGACGGCTCGGACAGCGATCGCCGCACGTCGCCGCGCTTCAGTCAAGCACCGGTGCGCCTCGCCGTCGCCGCCGCGGCCGATTTCGTGACCCAGCCGTCGGTGCCAGTAGCGGATCGGGGCGGCGCGAGGTCTCTCGCGACGGCCGCTCGCGGTCCCTTCCGGAAAAGCACCGCTCCGGACGGCGCTCGCGTGCGAAGCGCGGCGCGTCCGGAGTCGGCGGGGAGCCCCGGTCACCGAGGGGCAGGGAGCAATGGAGCGTGTTGGAAGCAGCGTGGTGATCGGGGCTCCCGGCGAGACGGCACGGAGTCAGCGTTGGCGCGAGTAGGTGGGGGAGCGCACCAACGCTTGGATCATCGACGCCACGTCGTCGAAGACGACGTCGGGTTCGACGGCGAGCTCGCGGTCCGCGAGCCCCACGCCGGTGCGCACCGCGGCGGTGCGACAACCCGCGCGTTGGCCAGCGGCGAGCTCGAGCGTCGAGTCGCCGACCACCCAGCTCTGGCCGAGGTGGATGCCGTCGGCCTGGAGTGCGTGGAAGAAGATGCCGGTGTCCGGAAGTCGGAAGACCGACGGCTTCTTGTGCGGATCCTTGCCCGCGGGGTGGTCGAGACAGGCGTAGACGCGTTTCGGTCGGACGCCTTGGTCGGCGAGCGAAGCGAGCAGTTCGCCTTCGAAGTGCAGCCACTCTTGGTCGCTGACTTGTCCGTAGGCGACGTGGTCTTCGTTGCCCACCAGGTACACGGACCAACCTTCGCTTTGCGCGCGGTAGAGCGCGTCGACGGCGCCCGTGACGAAGCGTGCGTCGGCGAAGCGTTTCGGCGGGCCGGAAGGAAGTTCGAGGAGCGTTCCCCAGCGATCGACGAAGAGCCCGCGGAGGGGCGGTTCGGTGCCGGGTAGACAGCGTTGCGGAAGCGGCGCAGAGTGGTGCATGCGGAGTCTCGGGGGCCGCGCGTGTCGTTGCGGCGGCACGCTGTTGTCGGTCCCTCGTGCTCCGCCTTGAGCGACTCAAGAAAGCCTTGCCGGGCGACCGAAGTTCGCGCGACTGCGAGAGCCGCGTTCGGAAAGGCCTTCGGTCGCCGGCTCCGTTCGCATCGTCATGCCCGTCCCGTCGCGACTCGCGCTGCTCCTCGATCCGCTTTCCGCGCACATCAAAGGCGCGGAGCACGCGCACGAGCTCGCGCTCGAATTCATGCGCCGCCAAGTGGTGGTGCGTGCGTTCGGCGCGACGCTCGCGAACGGCGCCGCGGCCGTCACGCCGGACTCGGCCGTCGAACGACTCGCGCCGTCGAGCGTGCTCGAGTTCGAACCCGACGCGATCGTCGCCTACGACGCGCTCTCACCGGCTGCGTGGCTCGGCGCGCGCGCGGCGCGGCGGCTCGGCGTGCCGTTGATCGTCGTCGAAGCCGGGCTCTTCGTGAGAGGCACGCTCTTCGAACGCTCGCTCTGGCGCATCGGGCACTCCTTGTGGGGCGCGTACGTGCGGCGCGCGACCCACGAGCTCGTCGCACTCGACGGCGTCGCTCGGGATCTCGCGTTGCGCGACGGATTCGAGCCGAAGCGCTGCCGCATCGTGCCGCACGGCGTCGATCTCGAGCGCTACCGTCCGGGGATCACGTCGGCGCTGGTCGCGCGCCACCGCATCGTCGGACGCGTGCTCGCGTGCGTCTCGCAGCACGATCCGCGCTCCGGAGTCGAGACGTTGATCGCCGCGTTCGCGAACACGCTCGCGCAGCGCAACGATTGGGCGCTCGCGATCGCAGGCTCCGGACCGGGTCAGGCGCGAGCCCGCGCGTGCGCCGAGCGCTTGGGCATCGGGGCCCGTGTGCACTGGCTCTCCGACGCGCGCCCCGAAGAAGTCGCGGGACTCTTCGCGGCGAGCACGCTGGTCGCCGAGCCGACGCTCGACGCCGACAAGCCGTCGGTCGGTGTGCTGCAAGCGCAGGCGTGCGGCGCGCCGGTGCTCGCCTCGCGTCTGCCGCGGCTCGCCGAGTCGATCGAACGTTCGGGCGCTGGCGCGTGCGTCGATCCCGGCTCGGTCGCGGCGTGGTCCGCAGCGATCGCCGGCGCGGCCTACTCGCCGGAACAGCGCGAACGCTGGCGCGAGCTCGGTCTCGAACACGCTCGCACCCAAGCGGCGTGGTCGCGGATCGCCGATGCGTTCGCCGAAGCGCTCAAGAGTGCGCGTGGCGACGGCGCGGAAGCGCTGTCGCTGGCGTCCTGATCCGACGCTCAGCCGCCGGTCGCCTTGCGCAATTCGTCGCGCAGGAACTTCAGGTCCTTCGCGTACTGCCGCACCGCGTCGAGCACCTTGTCGTCGATCTTGGTGAACGTCGCGCCGACCTTGACGCCGTCGGTGCGCTCTTCGATCTCGCTGATCGTGCCGACCGCTTCGCAGAAGCCCTGCATGAAGAGCGGCAGGCGGAACTTCAGCTTGAGCTCGGTACCGATCGCGAGCAGTTGACCCATCGCGAACGGCTCGAGGCCCGTGTCGCCGCCGTTCCACGTGAAGTGCAGGCCTCGTTCGTCGAGGCTCGCCATGCGACCGACGCTCGACCAACCCTTGCCGCCGATCGACTCGCCGAGCAGTTTGCCCTTCTTGCGGGCCGCTTCGCTCAGGAAGTGCTGGATGCGCTTGTCGTCGGTCGGGCTGAAGAGCACGTTGCCTTCGTCCTCGACCTTGAGCTCGGGCTTCTTCGCGGCAGCGGCGACGCCGGTCGCGACGACGGCGCGGCCCGCCGCTTCCTCGTCGTCGAAGATCGGCACGACGCGGTCGAGGCCGACCTTCTCGATGATCTCGCGGCAGAAGGGCGACGGACGCGAGATGACGAGCTTGCCGTTCTTCGCGCCGAGCGTCTTCGAAGCCTTGATGATCGCGCCGAGCGCGGTCGAGTTGATGAACTTGACGTGCCGGAGGCTGAGCACGACGCGGACGACGCCGCTCTTCGCGAGCTCGTCGATCTCCTGTTGCAGGTTCTTGACGTAGTACGTGTCGAACTCGCCGCGCAGGTGGAGGATCGCGTGGTTCTCGAGGTGCTCGACGTTGATGTGCATGGCCGGCCGTGGTCGAGGTGGGAGGGGCGGAGCTGGGGGCCCGGGATTGTCGCCGTCCGGCCCGTCGACGCAAGCGTTTTCGCGCGCCCGACGGCACGCGACCACGGGAGATTCTCGGCGAACTTCGGGCCTCGCGCGCGGCCTGGTACGATGCCGCGCTCATGTTCTGGAAGAAGAAGGGCGAGTCCGCACCCAAACCCGCGCCCGAGCCGCGCAAGTCCGGAGGTTCCGCCGGCAGCGCCGGTGCGTCCGACACCGGCGGCGACGCCGGATCGCCTTTGCTCACCGGCGACTCGAACCTCGACGGCAAGTCGGTCGAGCTCCTGCTCGCCGTGATCGCCCGCATTTCGCAGGCGAGCGACCTCGAGAGCAAGCTGACCGAGATCGTCGATCGTTCGATCGAGTTCGCGACGGCGGAACGCGGGCTCCTGATCCTCGCCGACGCGACGGGTCAGCCGATCGTGCGCGTCGCGCGTTCGCGCGAGGGGCAGAACCTCGGGGCCGACGTGCGTTTCTCGTCCAGCATCGTCAAGAAGGTCCTCGACGAGAACCGACCGCGCAAGGCGACCGTCAACTCCGACTCCGAAGCGCTCGATCTCGGCCGCTCGGTTTACGACCTCAAGCTGCGCGCCGTCATGTGCGTGCCGATCTCGACGCCGCCGCCGCCCGGCGAAGCGAGCGGAGGACCGCAGCGAGGTGCGCTGTACATCGATTCACGCGCGGCGACGCGCGAGTTCACCGAACGCGACTTGTCGCTCTTCGCGGCGCTCTCGACGCACATCTCGATCGCGCTGCAGAACGAGCGCTTGCACCTCGATTCGCTCGAGAAGACGCGGCTCGAGCAGTCGCTCGAGCTCGCGAGCGCCGTGCAGAACAGTCTGATGCCCCAAGTGCCGAAGGATCGGCCCGGTTGGGACCTCGCGGGTTGGTACCGGCCCGCCGAGCGCACGTCGGGCGACTTCTTCGACTTCGTCTCGCTCAAGACCAGCAAGCTCGCCGTCGTGATCGGCGATGTGTCGGGCCACGGCATCGGGCCGGCGTTGATCACGGCGTCGGCGCAAGGCTCGCTGCGTTCGTACCTGCGCGTCGGGCAAGAGCCCGCGCAGGCGCTCGGCTTGTTGAACCAGGATCTCTGCGAGCGCGACGAAGCCGGGATGTTCCTGACGCTCCTGCTCGTCGTGCTTTCGAACGACGGCCGCTGCGATCTCTTGAACGCCGGTCACCACGGACCGCTCGTGTGGCGCGCGAAGACGCGCTCGGTCGAGTCGGTCGATGCGCACGGGCCGGCTCTCGGTTGGGTGGCGGAGACGCCCTATTCGATCGACGCTTCGATCGAGCTCGAGAAGGGTGACGTGTTGCTCGCGTTCACCGACGGCTTGATCGAGTCGCACGCGCCGGGCGACCGCGACCGGCTCTTCGGCATCGAGCGCTTGCGCATGTTGCTCGGCGAGCTCGCCTCGCATCCGCACGACGCGCAGACGATCTCGCGTTCGATCGCCGAAGCGGCGCTCTCGTTCTCCGCGGCGAAACACGAAGACGACATCACGCTCGTCGTCGTCAAGAAGGCGTGAGCTCGAACGTGGAGCGACGCGGCCCGAGCCTCTTCGTGCGCGGCGCGCGCAGTTACCCGCCGCCGCCGTTCGCGGCGCAGCGCACGCTCGACATCCGCATCGTCGACGGGCGCATCGATGGGGTCAGCGCGGTCGGCACGAACCTCGAGCGCGGCGACTTGCCGGTGCTCGACGCGCAGGGCCTGACCGTGATCCCCGGGCTCGTCGACGTGCACGTGCACTTCCGCGATCCGGGGCTCGAGCACAAGGAAGGCTGGGACCACGGTTCGGCCGGCGCGCTGCACGGCGGCGTCACGGCGGTCGTCGAGGTGCAGAACAACCCGCCGCTCTCGACGTCGCGCAAAGCGCTCGAGGAGCGCATCGCGCACGTCCGGACGCGTTCACGGATCGACTTCGGCTGTCTCGGGAACCTGGTCGCGGACTCGGTCGACGAACTCGCCGCGATGGCACCGCTCACGCCGGCCTTCAAGTGTTTCCTCGGCGGCTCGACCGGGCTCGGGGGAATCCTCGATCACGACGCGTTGCGCACGCTGTTCGCGGCGGCCGCACGCGCGGGGCGCATGATCGTCGCGCACTGCGAGAAGGAAGAGCTCCTGCGCGAAGGCAAGGACCGTCATCCCGACGCGACCGTCGCCGAGCACCACCTCGTGCGTTCGCACGCGGCCGAAGTCGAGTCGATTCGCGAGTCGATCGAGCTCGTGCGCGAGACCGGCGCCGAGCTGCACGTCTTCCACCTGTCGTCGGCGGGCGGCGTCGAACTCGTGCGTGCCGCGCGGCGCGAAGGGCTCGCCGTCGGCGCGAGCACGGGGCCGAACTACCTCTTCCTATCGTGCGAGGACGCGGGCCGGCTCGGCAACCTGCTCAAGGTCAACCCGTCGATCAAGACGCCCGCGGATCGCGCCGCGTTGCGCGCCGCGCTCGCCGACGGCACGCTCGAAGCGCTCGGCACCGACCACGCGCCGCACCCGCTCGAGGAGAAGCTCCGGCCCTACGCGAAAGCACCGTCGGGGATGCCGTCGGTCGATCTGCTCTGGCCGTTGACGTGGGAGCTCGTGCGGACGGGGGCCCTCGATCCGCACGTTGCGCTCGAACGCTGCACGCGCGGCGCCGCGCGATCGTTGCACTTGCCGGGCAAGGGCGAGCTCGCGCCCGGCTTCGACGGCGACCTGGTGCTCTTCGACCCGCAGACGACACGGCGGGTGATCGCGAGCGAGCTGCCGTCGCGCTCGAAGTGGTCGGCCTTCGAAGGCCTCGAGCTCTCGGGCTTCCCCGAGATCGTGATCCGCCGCGGCGAGATCGTCTGGAACGACGGCTCGGTCCAATGCCGCGCCGGTGGCGAACCGCTGCTGCTCGAACCGCCGCGTCCGCGCTAGATTCGCTCGGGTGAATCCGAGCCTCCGTCGAACCGAGTACACCGCGGCCGCGCATTTCGACGGCGAGTTCGTGCGGCGGCTCGAGCTCTTCGTCGCGCAGGTCGTCGGGTCGCGCGAGCGGCGCGAAGGTGCGCGGCTCGGTCGCGGAGCGGGCGAAGGCGCGGAGTTCGTCGGCTATCGGCCGTATCGCGCCGGCGAGGACCTGCGGCGGCTCGACTGGAGCCTCTACGCGCGGCTCGATCGGCCGTACGTGCGCGTCACGCGGCCCGAAGTCGGCGGGCGGTGGCTCGTGTGGCTCGACGCGAGCGCGTCGATGGCGCTCGGGCAGCCGCCGAAGTTCCAGCGAGCGTGCGAGCTCGCCGCCGTGATCGCGTGCGTCGGCGCGAAGGTCGGCGCGCGCGTGGGGATCGACGTGTCGAATCGCCGCGACGCGCCGTTCGAGTTCGGGCGCCTCGCGGAGTTGCCGCGCTTGCTCGGATGGCTCGAGAGCCTCGAAGCGCGTGGTCGCGAAGGGCTTGCGACGCTCGTGCGGCCGCTGACACGGGAAGCGGCGCTCTTCGCGCTCGGCGACGGCTTCGACGTCGCGCCGGAGGCGCTCGCGAGCCTCGCGGGTCCCGCGCGGCGACTCTCCGCCGCGTGGATCCTCGCGAACGACGAGCTCGCGCCCAATCCGCGCGGCGCGGTGCGTTGGGTGGAGCCTGAGACCGGCGCGGCGGTCGAGCTCGACGTCGACGCGCCGACGCGCACGCGCTATCTCGCGGCGCTCGAGGCGCGACTCGACGCGTGGCGCCGCGAGTTCGGCGCGGTCGGCGGCGTGCTCGCGGTGAACTCGAGCCGCGCGCCGTTCGAGGAAACGGCTCGCGCCGTGTTGCAGGGGGCCTGGTGATCGAGTTCGAGCATCCGCGCCTCGTGTGGCTCGCGCTCGCGCCGCTCGCGCTCTGGCTCTTCGTGTTCGTCGCGCGTGCGCGCGAAGCGCCGTCGGGCACCGTCGAAGTGTGGCGCGAGCTCGAGCGCAGCACGCCGCGCGCGCGGCGGCGCGGATGGACGAACTGGCGCCTGTGGGTGGCGAGCGCCGCGCTGGTCGCGGTCGCGTTCGCACTCGCGAGTCCGGTGCGGCGCGGCGCGAGTCCGACCTCGACGTGGCGGGTGCTCGTCGACGGTTCGCCGTCGATGTTCCTGCCGTGGGCGGACCGCGGCACGCCTGCGGTCGGCGCGCCGACGCGGCTCGAGCGCGCGCTCGAGCTCGCGAGCGAGTGGCTCGAGGCGCGGCGCGCCGGCGGAGAGCGGCTCGTGTGGGTGCGCTGGAGCGCTGGACGGTTCGAGGAGGTCGCGGGCGCCGAACCGCCTTCTGCGTGGCTCGTCGCGGAGCCGAGCGCGGAGGACCAGCCGCCGTTCGAGCGCTGCGACGCGGCAGGATGGGTGTGGCTCACCGATCGAAGCCGCGACGCGCGCTTCGCCGGCGTGTTCGCGAGCGGCGGCGTCGCCGTGCCGGGCGTGATCGGCGAGACCACGAGCGAGCTCGTCGAGCTCAGCACGGACCGCGCGTCCGGTGCGCAGCCGGAGCTCGGCGTGCGGCCGAAGATGACTCCGAGCATCGCGTTCGTCGGCGACCCGCCGCCGCTCGTGCGCGAGTTCGTCGAGACCTGGGCGAGCGCGCGGGCGCTCACCCTCTCGGGCGGGCCGGTCGCCTTGACGTTCGAGACGGTCGCCAGCGCGAGCTCCGCCGCCCTCGGCGACGCGAACTCGGCGGCCCTCGGCGCCGGGCCGGGCTGGCGCGTGCGCGGCCGGGCCGCGTCGCTCGCGCTCGAGCCCGGGGAGCGCGAGTGGCTCGTCGAGAGTCCGGGTTCGGACGGAGCGCGGGTGCTCGTCGCTTGGCGTCCGGGCCACGTGCGCAGCGCGTGGACCGCGTGCGACGAGCCCGAAGGCGATCCGGCGCTCTTCGCCGTCGCGTGGTCGGACCTGCTCGACGCGGCGCGGCTCTCGGCGCCCGAAGTGGTCGCGTGCGCGGAGCGCGCCGCGGCGGGGGACTCGGGCGTGCGTGAGCCCACGGCTCCGCCGCTCGAGCCGCGGCCCGTCGTCGAACGTTGGAGCCGCGAGCTCGCGCTGCTCGCCGCCGTGCTCGCGCTACTGCTTCTCGGGTGACGGCGAACTCGAGCCCGACGTGTCGGTTGCCGACGGTTCCGTGGGCGACGACGAACCGGCCGCCGGGGTCGCCGGGTCCGCCGGGGCGTCGGTCGGTTTGCCTTCGACGCGCACCTTCAGCCGGTCGAGGCTCGTCTTGAAGTCGCCGGACATCGTGCGGTCGAGCATCGAGCCGATCAGCACCTTGACCCAACCGCCGATCGGTTTCGAACCGAGCTCGCCTTCGTTCGTCCACGTCACGCGTACGCCCTGCGGATCGTCGGCGAACGCGATCGAACCCGTCGTGCGGAAGTTCTTGTCGCTGAAGAGCAGCTCGTAGTCGACGCCGCGGTCGACCGCAGCGCCGACGAGCCGCAGCTCGCCGGTGCGCAGCCGCTCGGGATCCCCTTCCCAGCGCATCACGGCGCCCGCGCCGGTGCGCGCGCCTTCGAACGTCCACTTGCACTTGGGATCGAACTCGCGAGACCAAGTCGTCCAGTCGGGCCACGTCTCCAGGTCGGAGACGACGTCGTAGACCTTCTGCCTCTCCGCAGCGATCACGACCGAACTCTCGACGCGGTAGTCGTTCGGCAGGAAGAAGCCGATCACCAGGAACAGCACGAGCACGGTCGACAGGACGAAGATCAGCGTCTTGAGCACGGGTTACTCCTCCGCGAGGGGCGAAGAGGGTACGCGCGCGGTCGCCGGCGGGCAAACGGGCTAGTCCGCGGGCTCTTCCTCGACGTTGCCGAAGCGGCGCGTGAAGAGGCCGAGCGCCACGAATCCGACCAACACGGCGAACCAGAGCGTGCAGAGCCGCGCGAGGATCACGGCGGCCGCGGCTTGCGAGCGTGCGTACTCGCGGGCGGCGTCGCCGGCGAGCGACAGCGTGCTCTCGATCCGCGGCTGGAAGCGCGGGCGCAGGAGCGTGCCGAGCAAGCCTTCGGTGATCACGAGGCCGCCGGGGAACACGATCGCCACGGCGCCTGCGACCGCGGAGAGTGCGAACGCGAAGATCGCGAAGAGGTAGGGCGTGCTGTCCTCGACGACGGCGTTCGCGACGAGCCAGAAGCCGGTGCACTCGAGGCCCCAACCGACGAACGACACGACCGTCGGCAGCAGGATCTCCTTCGGCGCGAGCAGAATCCGCGTCGACGCGAGCGCGGTCTCGAGCTTCGGCGTCGCACGCTTCAAGAGCGGCAGGCGCTCCGCCGTGCGCAGCGCGAAGTCGCCGAACGGCCGGTTGCCGACGAGGAAGAGCGCCGCGACGGCGATCACGAGCGTCGTCCAGAAGACCCACGCGTACTCCGGCGCGCTCGCGAGTCCTCCGACCGCGATCAAGAGCAGGTAACCGAGCAGATCGGTGAAACGCTCTGCGACGACGATCGGCGCGCTCTTCGAGATCGGCGCGCTGGTGACCTTCTTGAGCAGCCAGCTCTTGAAGACTTCGCCCATCTTCCCGGGCGTCACCGACATCGTCAGGCCCGAGAGGTAGATCAGGAACGACGTGCGGCGGTCGAGCGAGATTTCGAGCAGGCCCAAGTAGCGCTGCCACTTCACGAACCGCACGACGTAGTTCAGGAAGGACAAGGCGCACGCCGCCGGGATCACCCACCACGGGATGCGGCGCAGCGCCTCGGTGACGCCTTGCACGTCCGACCACAGCGCCAGGGCGACGTAGAAAGCGAGCCCGAGCAGCACGCCGGCGATCAGGCGGTGGGAGAGCTTCTTCGGAAGAGCCAAGCGGGGGCGACTCTGTGGGACGAGCCTTCGTCTATCGGGCGCGGCCCGGGCGAGGATGGAGCCGACTTCGCTCGCTGCAAAGCCGACTTCGGCGCCGGGGCGCGGAATGCTATCGTTCGCGACGCCGAACGATGCCGCCCGACAGCGCGCTTTCTTCCGTGTTCCTCTGGCTCGACGTCCTCTTGGTCGCCTGCGCGGCGGCGGCGGCGGTCGGGGTTTGGATGTTGCATCGGCGCATCCAGGACCTCGAGCGCGGCGCTCGAGGGCTCGCGAAACTCGACGACCTCGCCGTGAGCGTGAAGAAGCTCGCGGGTGATCGCGCGGACCTCGACCTGCGGCGGATCGAGCACGTGTTGATCGAGATCCGCGACGCCGAGCGGCGGCTCGAGGACGCGCTGATCCGCGTGTCCGAACAAGCGCTCTCGCGAGGACTCGGCTCGAGCGCGCTCACGCCGACGTCTGCATCGCTCGCCGAGCGCGTGACGACGCGGCTCGTCGCGCTCGGCTACGAACGGATCCAAGTCGTGACGCCGTCGAGCGAGCTCGAGCGCATCGCCAGCGGCGACGGCGAAGTCACCGTCGAAGCCCGCCGCGGAGGCGTCGCGTGCAAGGGCCGCGTGCTCGTGCGCGGTGGCGCGCTGTCCGACGTCGACCTCAAACCTGCGTACGCGACGTTCCCGTAGCGCACGCCTCCCGCACGCTTCCCGTATCCCGATGAGCACCGAGAGAACCGCGAGCACCGTCACCACCGTCGAACGTCTGGGCCGCCACGTCGGCGCGACCGTCACGCTGAAGGGTTGGGTCTACAACCTGTCGTCGAAGGGCAAGCTGCACTTCGTGCAACTGCGCGACGGCACCGGCATCGTGCAGTGCGTCGTGTTCAAGAACGACGTCACGCCGGAGCTCTTCGACGCGCTCGGCAAACTCGGCCAGGAATCGAGTCTCGAGCTCGAAGGCGTCGTGAAGGCGGAACCGCGCGCGCCCGGCGGGTTCGAGCTCGGCGTCAAGGGCGGTCGGATCCACCAAGTCGTCGAGGGCTATCCGATCACGCCGAAGGAGCACGGGCCGGACTTCCTGCTCGATCGCCGGCACTTGTGGCTGCGCTCGAAGCGTCCGTGGGCGACGATGCGCGTGCGCGACGCGGTGATCACCGCCGTGCGTCGTTTCTACGAGGACCGCGGCTTCGTGAACATCGACGCGCCGATCTTCACGCCGAACGCGTGCGAAGGCACGTCGACGCTCTTCGAGGTCGGCTACTTCGACCAGAAGGCGTATCTGACGCAGTCCGGGCAGCTCTACGCCGAAGCCGCCGCGATGGCGCTCGGCAAGGTCTACACGTTCGGCCCGACGTTCCGCGCCGAGAAGTCGAAGACGCGCCGCCACCTGACCGAGTTCTGGATGCTCGAACCGGAGATGGCGTATGCGACGCTCGACGACGTCATGGACCTCGCCGAGGACATGCTCTGCGCGATCGTCGAGCACGTGCTCGCGACGCGGAAGACCGAGCTCCAGGTCCTCGAACGCGATCTCTCGAAGCTCGAAGCGATCAAGAAGCCGTTCCCGCGGATCACCTACGACGAAGCGGCGCAGATCCTCGCCTCGCACCCTGAGTCGACGTTCAAGTACGGCGACGACTTCGGCGCGCCCGACGAGACCATCCTGTCGTCGCGATACGACCGCCCGGTGATGGTCTCGCGTTATCCGGAGGCGGTGAAGGCCTTCTACATGAAGCGCGATCCGGCGAATCCGGGCAAGGTGCTCTGCGTCGACGTGCTCGCGCCGGAAGGCATCGGCGAGATCATCGGCGGCAGCCAACGCGAGGACGACCTCGAAGTGCTGCTCTCGCGCATCCGCGAGCACCAACTGCCGGAAGACTTCTTCCAGTGGTACCTCGATCTGCGCCGCTACGGCTCGGTGCCGCACGGCGGTTTCGGCATGGGGCTCGAGCGCACCGTCGCGTGGATCGCGGGGCTCGAGCACGTGCGCGAAGCGAGCCCGTTCCCGCGGATGATGTACCGCATCACGCCTTGAGGCGACGCCGCGCGTGCTCCGGGGCATCTTCCAGACCAAGAGCGCTGCAGCCGCCGCGGCGAGCGCCGAAGGCGGCGCGCACCTCAAGCGGTCGCTCGGCGCCTGGCAACTGACGTTGCTCGGCATCGGCGCGATCATCGGCGCCGGCATCTTCTCGACCGTCGGATCCGCCGTCGCGGGCGGCGTCGATCGTCCGGGCGCGGGTCCGGCGATCGTCTTGTCGTTCGTGCTGACGGCGGTGTGCTGCGGGTTCAGTGCACTGTGTTACGCCGAGTTCGCGTCGCGCGTGCCGGTCTCCGGTTCGGCGTACACCTATGCGTACGCGACGCTCGGCGAGCTCATCGGCTGGATCATCGGCTGGGACCTGATCATCGAGTACGCGATCGGCAACGTCGCGATCGCGATTTCCTGGGCGAGCTACTTCGCCGACTTCCTCGAAGGCTTCGGCATCCACTTCGCGCCGTGGATGTTGACCGACTACCGCAGTGCGGTGCAGGCGGCCGCGCAAGTCGCCGACGCGCGCGCGGGCGGCATCGACCTCGCCACGTTGCCCGAGCTCGTGCGCCAGAACGCACTCGCGCTCGATACGGCTCCGCGGCTCGCCGGCGTGCCGTTCGTGTTCAACGTCCCAGCGTTCTCGATCGTCGCCTTGATCACCGTCGTCCTGGTCAAGGGCGTGCGCGAGAGCGCGTGGTTCAACTCGACGATGGTCGTGATCAAAGTCGCGATCGTCGCGCTGTTCGTCGGGCTCGGCTTCAAGTACCTGAAGACCGAGAACCTGACTCCCTTCGCGCCGAACGGCTTCTCCGGGATCAGCGCCGCCGCGTCGAGCCTCTTCTTCGCGTACATCGGCTTCGACGCGATCTCGACGGCCTCCGAAGAAGCGCGCAACCCGAAGCGCGACATGCCGATCGCGATCCTCGGCAGTCTCGTGATCTGCACGGTGATCTACATCCTGGTCGCCGTCGCGTTGACCGGCATGGCGCCGTGGCAGGAGCTCGGCACCGCCGATCCGCTCGCGACGGCGCTCGCGATCGCGCAGCGCGGCGACGAAGGGGCGCGGTGGGCGAGCTTCGCGCTCAGCGTCGGCGCCGTGATCGCGACGACGTCCGTGCTGCTCGTCTTCCAACTCGGACAGCCGCGGATCTTCTTCTCGATGGCGCGCGACGGACTCCTGCCGCAGTGGGCGGCGAAGATCCACCCGCGTTTCGGCACGCCGCACGTCACGACGATCCTGACCGGCGTGTTCGTCGCGTTGCTTTCGGGCTTCTGCAACATCAACGAGATCGTCGACCTCTGCAACATCGGGACGCTCTTCGCGTTCCTGCTCGTCTGCGTCGGCGTGACGTTCCTGCGGCGCCGTCCTGGTCAGGCGGAGCCCGGGTTCCGCGTGCCGGGCGGCCCTTGGCTCGTGCCACTCTGCGGAGCCGTGTCGTGCATCTTCCTGATGCACTCGCTGCCCGCGACGGCGTGGTGGCGGTTCGTCGCGTGGCTCGCGCTCGGCATGGCCGTCTACTGCTCGTACGGCTACGTGCACAGCGTCGCGGGCCGCGACTCCGGCAGGTCGGCCCGCGTCGATGGGCCGCTGCGGCTCGCCGCGCTCGGGTTCCTCGCGTTCGCGGTCGGCATCTTCGTCGTTCCGCACGAGCTCGCTCCGGGCGACCTGCTCGCGGCGCTCGGCGACAGCGGCGCGGAGGCGCACGCACGGACGCTCTGGGGCGGCGTCGTGACGCTCGGTGGCGCCGTGCTCGCCGCGGGCGGGATCCTCGCGAAACGCACCGGCTGATCGCCGGCGCGCGTTCAGTTCTTCGGCGGCTCGAGCTGGCGCTTCTTCTCGCGCCAGAGCTCCTCGAGCTGTGCGGCGACTTCCATCTGGTGGGCGACCGAACCGTCCGGGCGGAACTCGTTCGGCACTCCGAGGAACTTCGCGAGCGCCGTCGCCGCGCGGCTCTTCGGCCACGCCATGTGCGGCGTCGGATTCCAGTCGCGCTTCGTCGGGTCGGCCGCAGGCGTCGCTTCGCGCAGCACGCGCAGCAGGAAGCCGATGCCGCGGGTGCGTTTGTACTCGAGCAGGGCCGCCGCGCATTCCACGCGCACCTCGAGGTCGGGGTGGACGTTCGCGCCGACCACGAGGTCTTCCAGACGTTTGCCGAGCTCGCGCACGTTGCGCAGCCGGCCCAGAGCCGCCGCCGCGATCACGTCCCCGGCGTCCGAGGCCCGTTCCGGCCCTTCGATGCGGTCCTCGAGCCGCGAGAGCAGGATCTCGTAGCACAGCGGGTCGCGCGTGCGGGCGAGGATCACCGCCGCGCGCACCGACGAGCCGTCCATCGCGGCGAGCGCCCGTTTGAGCTCCGCGCGGTCGGGCTTCGCGACTTCGACGGGTTCGACACCGGGCAACGCGTCCTGCACCCAACGTTCGAAGCGTTCGAGGCTCATCTCGCGCCACGCCGTGTCGAGGACGAACGTGGCGGGCCGAACCGGCGCGTCGTCCGGCTCCGCCGCGGCGCGTGCGGCGAGATCGGCGAGCGGTTGGAGCGCGGTCGGGCGCTCGATCGCCGCGAGGTCGTGCCGCGTCGCGTGACACGCTGCGCCGAGGGAACCCAGCGCGCACGCGGCGAGGACCCACGAGCAACGCAACCTGGTGGTGGGCGGCATCACGCGCGAGGATAGCTCGCGCGCGCGACGGCGGTCAAACCGCGTTCAGGGCTCGAACGCCCGCAGGCCCGAGCCGTCGGCGACCCACAAGCGCCCGCGCGGGATCTTCGAGTTCGGCGCTTCCCACGCGATGTAGTTCCACTCGCCTTGGCAGCGCACGGAGAAGCTCTCCTTGCCGTCGCTCGAGCGCACGACGACGAAGCCGCCGTCGACCTCCGCGGTCCACGGCGTCCAACGCGAAGCGAGTCGTTTCTCGAGCGCCGTGCGGCGGAGCACGTCGAGTCCGGAGTCCGAGCCGAACGGCGTGCGCGTGCTCGCGAGCGGAGCGCCTGCGCCGTTCTCGAGCACGTCCGGCTTCGGGAGCACGCTCCACTCGGCGATGCGGCCGTCGACGAAGCTCGCCTTCGCGCCGTGTTCGGTGGCGATCGGGCCTTCGCGCGGCGGCGAGCCCGCGACCCACGGACCTTCGGCGTCGCCGGTCTGCGCGTCGACGATCCAGGCGTCACCGTCCTCGGTCAGGACGAGCAAGGTGCCTTGACGCGCGGAGAGGAAGACCGGAGCGCGAGCGATGCCGCTGAGCGCGTTGAGTCGCTTCGACCAGACGTTGCGGCCGTCGTTCGCGATCCGGACCACGTCGCCGCCGCGGGAGACGACGATGTGGTCGTCGCCGACGGACACCGGCGGCGCATCGACGCGCCGATCGGTCGCGAAGCGGCGCGACGGCAAGCGCGACAGCAGCACGGTGCGGTCCTGCGGCTCGGTGACGTCGAGCAGCGCGGATTCGTGATTCGGAGCGTCGAACTCGAGGTGCAGCGCTTCGCCGAACGCCGTCTCCAACACGAACGGCGTGACGCGCGACGTGCCGTCCGGGAAGCGCGCTCGCGCGCCGATCGGCACGCTCGTGACCTTCCACGGGAAGAGGTGCTCGCCGGGGTTCGGGCAATCGCCTTCGAGCGCCGCGCGTGCGCCTTCGTGGTCGCCGGCGCGAGCGAGTTCCAACGCGCGCCGCAGCGCGGTCAGATGGTTCTCGGTCTCTTCGATCTCGTCCGCGAACGCTTCGCGCACCAGGTCGCCGTCCTTCATCGCGAGCAACTTCGACCAGCACTGCATCGCGCGTTCGATGTCGCCGGCCTTCGCGTGGGAGCGGGCAGCGTCCAGCAGACGCTCCTGCTCGGTGCGGAGGTCCTGCTGTTCGCGGATCTCTCGCTCGCGCGCGCGGGCCTCGCCGCGCTCGACCAGTGCACGGTCGATGCCGTCGAGTTTCTCGAGCAGTTTGACGACCGGCGCGTCGTACTCGTGTCCGGAGACGCCGTCGCGCAGGTCCGCGACGATGGTGCGCAGGCGCTGATCGGCGTGAGTGGCTTCGGTTTCGGAAAGCGCACTCGCTTCCGCGACGTCTTCGGCGAGGCGCGACGCGAGCGCGTCGAGCAACTGACCGGCGGTCGGGAACGGTTCACCTTCGTGCGTGCCCGCCGGCGGCGGCGGGAGTACGAGCGCGCGAGAGAGGCCGACCAACGGATCGCCGAACGCGCATTCGTTCTGCGTCTCGCGGAACGCGTCGAGCCAGTGCGCGGCCGCCGCCTCTTCGCGAGCGGCGATCGTCTCGCGCAAGCGCGTGCGCAGCTCGACGACTTGCCGCGAATCGTCGTCGGAGAAATGCGTTTCGATGAGCGCGAGCGCCGCTTCGGGGCGATCGAGGGCTTCGGTGACCTCCGCCATGCGCCGTTCCCAATCCCGATCGTGACGGATGCGCACGACGGCGAGCGTCGCCACGAGCATCAACGCCGCGGCGGCGACCAACGTCTGCTTCCGGCGCAGTTTGCCGCGCACGGTCTTCGCGCGCGCGGTGCCGAGCAGCGCCTTCGCTTCGCGGTTCTCCGGATCGACCGTGAGTAGCGTGCGCAGCGGCGGCACCGCCTTCTCGGCGAGATCCTGCCGCACGAACTCCTGGCACGCTTCGAGCACCCACGGCACGCCTTCGTCGAGCTCGCCGATCGCGAGCATGCGCGTGCCGAGCTCGAGCCGCGCCGCCGTCGTGTCCGGCGTGCAATCGGCTGCGGCGCGCAACATCACGGCGGCGCGGTGGTTCGACGCGGCGTCCTGGAAGTTGCGTGCGAGCTTCAGGAGCTCGCCCCAGGGCAGGTTCTTCTGACCATCCGACAGACCGCGCGCGAGATCGAGCCGCACGATGTGCAACTCGGCGATCATGTCGTGCTTGTGATGCTTGCGCATCTCCTGCCAGCGGTCGAGCGACGCTTGCGCTTCGCTCTCGCCGAATTCGAGCCGCCGCAGCAATGTGCGCGCGTCGACCGCGCTCATGTGCGCCAGGGTCGACTGCAGTCGCTGGCGTTCCCACTCGCCGCGCAGGACCTCGGCGTCGACGGCCGCCGGCGGGCCGGGAGGCGCATTGCGCACCCAGCGTCCGAGCCGCGCGGCCGCGCGCGAGAACTGAGCGGACGTGAGTTCGAGTTGGACGAGCTCGAGGAGTTCGTGTGCTTCGGCGAGCCGCGCCCAGCCCTGAACCAGCATCGATTGCACCACCGCGCGGCACTGGCGCAGCGGCCAGCCGAGACGGTCCGCGATCTCGCCGATCGTCGACGCGCCGTCGCACTCGTGGAGGATCTTCTCGAGGTCTCGGCTCGGCGCTCGATCGACGAGCGGCAGCACGACGTCGTCCTGCGAAAGTAGATCGGACTCGCCGTACTTCTGCGCCTCGTCGGCCTGGCGCGCGTACTCGAGCAACACGAACTCGACCGAGAGCCCGGGGCAGTGGACCGGCGTCAGGACTTCGAGCTTGCGGCGTGCACCGTCGCGCAGCGCTTCGTTGGGATCCGGGACGATCGCCGTGGCGGTCAGCGGCTGCGCCTTCGGCAGCGGGCCCGGTTCGAAACGGAAGTGGACGCCTTGGCAGTCGAGCAGACGGAACAGCGTCTCGAGCCGCACCGCGTACGCGATCTCCTGCATCCGCAACGCGTCGATGCGATGATTCGGATCCTTGATCCACGCGCGCTCGCAGCGCCGCCGCCAGATCTCGGGGTTCTCCTCGGGTTCCGGCAGCAGGTAGATCTGCCCCTCCGCGACGCCGATCGTCGCGCACAGACCGCCGCCGTTCAGCGTCAACGATCCTTCGCGACCTCCGCGGGCCAAGCCTTGCAAGAGCTCGCCCAAGCCGAGGCCAGCAACATCACCCTGGAAACTCATCTCGCGCGCCACCTATCGGCGCGCGCTGGGTCAAACCTGCGCGTCGCGGGCGAGCTCGCGACGCATTCTGTCGAGGTCCTCGGGCGAATCGAGGTCGTCGAGGATGTGCAGATCCGCAACTCCGACGTCGAAGCACGGTCGCGCACGATCTCGCAGCCGGCTGAGCGGCTCGGAGTCGGAAAGGAGTTCCAGTTCGAGCGCGAGCGCGCGGCCGACGAGCACCGGGTGTCCGTGGCGGCGCAGCGTCCCGAACGAGGGACGCTCCGGCGGTTCCGACTTCATTGCGGCGGGGCCCGCGACGTCGAGTCGCGGAGCGAGCCAACCGCGCTCTGGCGAGCCGGCGGCAAGCCACGCCGCGAGCAGCGCCTCGAACGTCGCGCGAGCGACCAGCGGCACGTCGATCGGCGCGAGCAGCAGGTCGCGCTCGCGGCGCAGTCGGCGCGCGAGCCGGATCGACGACGTACGTCCGCGGCGCCACTCGGTGTGACACGCGAGCTCGACGTCGTGCGGTGCCTCGAGGGCGATCGCTTCCGCATGCGCGCCGACGACGACCAACGGTGCACCGTCGCAGACCTCACGGCCGGCGGCGAGCAAGCGCTCGAGCGCCGTGTGCGCGCCGAAACGACAGAGCGCCTTGGGTTCGCCGAGGCGTTCGCTCGCGCCCGCGGCGAGGATCACGAGCGCCGGCTTCACGTACCGATCCAACGGTCGTAGACGGCGCGCGCGCGGCCCGGATCGTCGGTGCCTTCGATCAGCGCCCTGCCGTCGGCGAACAGCGTGACGCGGAAGCCCTCGACATCGAAGCGCGCGAAGCTCGCACGGCGTTCGAGCGCCTTCGCGGAGTTCCCGACGTTCGCGAGCACCCGTTCGAAGTCGAGCCGTTCGGCGCGACGCGCGGGCCGGATCTGCACCGTGTTGCGACCGCAGAGCACGACGGCTGCGCGTTCGCCGCCGAGCTCGAGATGCCTGAACTCGCGGCGCACGCACGTGCGGCATTCCGGATCGCGAGTGGCGCGCACGCGTCGCTGTTCCGCGCGCCACGCGTCGACTTCGACGAGCCACGGTTCGAACGCGGCGCGTCCCGCGTCGTCGGACGCGAGCCAGCGCATGGCGAGTCCTGCTTGCAACGCGGTCACGGCCTGCACCGCGGGCAGCACGACGCCCGCGGTGTCGCACGTCGGCAAATGTTCGGCGGGCGGCGGTTCCGGGAAGAGACACGCGAGGCACGCGCCGCGTCCAGGCAGCACCGGCAGGACGAGTCCGCTCGCGCCGACGACGCCGGCGTAGATCCACGGCACCGAGTGTTTCACGCACCAGTCGTTCAGCAAGTAGCGCGTCGCGAGGTTGTCGGTGCCGTCGAGCACCAGGTCCGCGCCGCGCGCGAGCTCGTCGAGGTTGTCCCCGTCGACGTGTGCACTGCGCGCGTCGATCCGTGTCGGTCCACCGATCGCAGCGAGGCTCTCCGCGGCCGCGAGCGCTTTCGGCGCGCCAGCGCCGGCGTGCGCTTCGGTGAAGAGGACCTGGCGCGGCAAGTTCGTCCACTCGACGACGTCGCGATCGACGAGGACCAGCCGGCCCACTCCGATGCGCACGAGCTGCTGCGCGAGCGAGCCGCCGAGCGCGCCGCAACCGACGACCAGCACCTGCGCGGCGGAGAGTCGCGCCTGGCCGTCGTGGCCGATGCCGACGAAGCGTTGCTGGCGATCGAAGCGCCGCGCGGAGCCGTCGTCGGACCCTGCGTTCATCGGAGCCACCACCACACGAGCGCGGCGATCGCTCCGAGTCCGAGTGCGATCGGCAGCGCGACGCGCAGCAGCGCCTTGGCGTCGCTTTGCGTCGGCTCGTTGATCTCGACCCAGTTGAAGTAGCGTTTGACGCGTTCGTCGAGCGCGACGCCGCAGTGGGGGCACGCCGTGCCTGCTTGGTCGTACGGGATCACGCCGTCGCACTGCATGCAGTAGAAGTTGCGCTCGCTCCCGCCGGCTTCGACGCCCGGCGCCTTCGAGCGTTCGCGGTAGTAGTCGAGCGCTTCCTGGTTCGCGTCCTTGCGCGCGCGTGACCAGTGGTGCTCACCGACGTTGCCCCAGCTCGGAGGCGGCTTCTGCGGACGCTCTTCCATCGCGAGGCGGAGAGCCTAGACCCTCAGCCGTCGAACTCCAGCAACGCGGCGAGGACCCAATCCTGTTCCTTGTCGGTCAGCGACTCGAAGAGCGGCAGTCTGAGGATGCGACTCGACACGTCCTCCGCGACCGGGCAATCGCCGGGGCGGCCTCCCGCGGCGACGCCCATCGGCGAGAGGTGCAGCGGCAAGTAGTGGAAGACCGCCAGCACGCGGTGTTCGTCGAGGTGCCGGATCAGACGATCGCGCTGCTCGTTCGACGCGAGCAACAGGTGGAAGATGTGCCACGACGAATCGCAGTGCGCGGGCACGACCGGCAGTCGCGCGCCGAGGCGTTCGGCCCACGGACCGAGCACGCGTTCGTAGCGTTTCCAGAGCGTGCGCCGGCGGGCCTGGATCGCTTCGCGGCGTTCGAGTTGGGCGAGCAAGTACGCAGCGAGCAGGTCCGCCGGCAGCCAACTCGAGCCGACGTCGACCCACTGGTACTTCTGGACCTCGCCGCGGAGGAAGCGGCTGCGGTCGGTGCCCTTGTCGCGCAGGATCTCGGCGCGTTCGACGTACCGCCGGTCGTTGATCAGCAACGCGCCGCCTTCGCCGCAACTGAAGTTCTTGGTCTCGTGGAAGCTCTGCGTCGCGAGCGCGCCGAACGTGCCGAGCCAGCGCCCTCGGTAGCGACCGAAGAGCCCGTGCGCGTTGTCCTCCACCAACGGCATGCCGTGGCGCGCGGCGCTCGCGACGAGTTCGTCGAGCTCGCAGCCGACTCCCGCGTAGTGCAGCGCGACGATGCCACGCGTGTGCGTCGTGATGCGCGCTTCGACGGCGCGTTCGTCGAGGTTCAGCGTGTCCTCGCGGACGTCGACGAACACGGGCTTCACGCCCCGCAGCACGAATGCGTTGACCGTCGTCACGAACGCGAACGACGGGAAGATCACTTCGTCGCCGGGAGTCAGCGCGAGGAGCAGCGCGCACATCTCGAGCGCGTGCGTGCAGCTCGTGGTCAACAGCACCTTCGGCACGCCGAGTTCGGCTTCCAGCAAGGCGTGGCAGAGCTTCGTGTAGTGCCCGTCGCCCGAGATGTGTCCGCGGCGGAGCGTGTCGGACAGGTACTCGAGCTCGTTCCCGACGATCGACGGCCGATTGAAGGGAACACGGAGTCGATTCATGACATCACGGCGCTCGCCAGCGATGGTACCAGAGCTCCACCGCAGCGGTCCGGAAGCCGAGCGACTGGTAGAGCCTCTGCGCCGCGACGTTCGCGCCTTGTGTGACGACTCGGACACGATCGCAGCGCTGCTGTTCGAACCACGCGAGCGCGTGTTCGACGAGCCGCGTGCCGAGGCCCATCCCGCGGGCACGCGCAGCGACGGCGACGAGTCCGATCGTGCCGAGCGCGCCGGATTCATTCGCGCGGCCTTCCGCGTCCTTCGCGAGATGACAAGTCACGTAACCCGCGACGCGGCCGTCGACGTCCGCCGTGAAGACGCGTTGCGCCCACCCGGCGACGCTGTTCTCGATCCACGTGGCGTAGAGCCGTTCGCATGCCGCGCGCGAGAACTCTGGGTCGGCGAAGAAGCGCGAGTCGCGGTGGCTTTCGGCCGCGAGACGCCGCAGCTCGTCGAGATCACGCGGCTCCGCGATCCGCACGCTCGGCGCCGAGCCGAACCCGTGTTCGGCGAGCGCGCGCAGTTCGAACGTGACGCGCATGTCGACGAGGCGCGCGCCGTGGTCCTCCGCGAAGCGCCGCGCCGCGCTGTCGTCGCTCGGCACGAGCAAGTAGAGACATTCGATGCGGCGAGCGTCGCACCACGCGAGCGCACGCGTCCAATCCGCTGCGCTCCAGCCGTGCGGCGACGCACGCGCGATCTCGCGACCGAAGAAGTCCGAGTCCCAGTCGAGTCGTTCGCAGGGCTCGTGCGGATCCGGCTGCGTCGTCACGAGGTCGCTTCCGTGCGCTCGCCGATCGCGTACGGCGGACGATCGAGCACGCGGAAGTGCACGCGCGCGAGGTACTCACCGAGGATGCCGAGTGCGAAGAGCTGCGCGCCCGAGAAGATCGCGATCACCGACGCGAGGAACGTGAAGCCCTGCACCGGTCCGCCGGTGGTCACGTAACGGACGAGCACGTAGATCAACACGCCGATGCCGAACAGCGTGAACCCGAAACCGACGACGCTCGCGAGCTTGAGCGGCAACGCGCTGAAGCCGGTGACCATGTTCAGCGCGTGCGTGACGAGTTTGCGCCACCCGTAGTTCGACGTGCCCTGCGGCCGCGGATCGTGGCGCACGCGCACGGCGCGGAAGCGAGTCGTGCCCCAGGTCAGCAGCACGTCGATCGACACGAACTGCCCCGCGTAGTTCGCGAACGCGTCGCGCAAGCGCGTGCGGAACACGCGGAACGCGCTCACCATGCGCGCCGTTTCGGCGCCCATCGCGCCTTGGAGCACGTACTTGGTGAGCTGCGAGGCGACGTCACGCGCGAAGCCGTGTCGTTCGACCTCCGGCGTGCCGTACACCGCGTCGATGTCGTCGTCGAGCGCCGCGAGAAGACGCGGCAGCTCCTCGGGCGGATGCTGCAGGTCGTCGTCGAGCGTCGCGACGACGGCGTGGCGCGCCGCGCGGATGCCGCAGAGCAGCGCGTTGTGTTGACCGAAGTTGCGCGAGAGCCGGATGCCGCGGATCCGGGGCTCGCGGCGCGCGAGCTCGCGCACGACGTCCCAACTGCCGTCCGGACTGCCGTCGACGACGAAGAGGACTTCCCACGGTTCGGCGCCGCGAGCGAGCACGTCCGCGAGCCGCCGCGCGAGCTCGGGGAGCAGCGCTTCGCTCTTGTAGACCGGCACGACCACGGAAAGCCCCGGGACGAGCGTCGGCGGCGGAGCGTGCATGCGCGGGCGATGATACTCGACGCGCGAACCGCGCAGTTCAGTCGGCGGCGACCAAGCGGAACACCGCGCCGTCCGCGACGACCGCGAGCGGCTCGAGCGCGCGACCTGTGCCGGCGAGCGACGGTGGCTCGGTCGCGTCGAGCGTGTAGCGGACCCACACGACCCACGCGCCGAGCGGTGCGCGGAGCAACTCGTCGCGCGGATCCTCCGCCGGTAGGTAACGCGCGCGTCGGCCGGCCGCGAGGATGACGAACTCCGGTGTGTTCGAGAGGACTTCGCCTTCGAGCGGACGTTCGGCGAGGAAGCGCCGCAGCTCGGAGCGCGCGAACCGCGGCACCGAGTAGGTGCCGAGGCCCCGTTCGCGTGCGCTGCGCACGTGAGCGAAGGTCGCCGTCGCCGCGCTCGCCACGTGCGCGCCCAGACAGGCCCAGACGACGGTCAGCGCTGCGAGTCGCATCGTGCGGCTCCTCGCCGCGAGGCGCCGGTCCAGTTCGAGCGCGCCGAGCCAGACGCCGCCGAACAGGAACGGCACGAGCGGCAGCATGTAGCGCGTCCCGATCGGATCGAGCTCGGAGCGCGACGTCGCGGCGATCACCATCGCGAAGTACGCCGGCACGAACGCGAAGAACGCTGCGGTCCGTGCGCGCTGCTCCACCCTCGCGAGGCGCAGCGTCGCACAACCGAGCAGCGCGAGCGCGACGGCGATCTGCGCGCGTCCGAGCGGCGAGCGCTCCGCGCCCGCTGCGAGGTAGCTCGCCAACGTTGCGAGCGCGTCGGCGACGTTGTCCCACACGCCGCGTTGCGCTTCGACGCCGAGGTTGCCCCAGGAACCTTGGCTCCAGCGGTTGTGCAGCATGCGCGCCAGCAGCGGCGCGACCGCCGCGCCGGCGCCCACCACGGCGCGCAACAGCCGCCGCGGCGTCGGGACGTCGCGAGGCCACAGCGCGACGACGGCCGCGCACGCCGCGACCAACGCGAGGCCCGGATAACGCTGTTGGCAGGCAAGCGCGCCCGCCGCGAACGTCGCGAGGCAACGCCCACGCGTCGGAGCGTCGACGTAGCGCACGAGCAGCCACACGGTGCCGAGCGCGAGCGCGAGGAACAACGCGTCGGTGCGGACGATCATCGAGTTCGCGAAGAGCTTCGCCGTGACGGCGAGCCACACCGTCGTGCCCACCGCGGCGAGCGTCGAGCGCCCGACGCGCCAGACCAGCAGCCCGGCGAACACGAGGATCGCGAAGTGCGCCGCGAGTCCGAGCACGCGCGCCGCCTCCGGATAACCGAGCCCGATGCTCTTGCCGAGCGCGAGCAGACACGGCATGAGCGGCGGCCACATGACGAACGCTTCGCCGCGGCTTTGCATCAGGCCTTCGCCGGCACGCAGCCCTTCCGCTGCCGTGAACAAGTGCGCCGCCGTCGTCGCGAGCGCCATGCCGTGTGGAGCGAGCGCGTACGCGACGGCGCTGGTGCCCGCCGCTGCGACGAGCACGATCGACGTCGTGGTCGCGACGTTGCCTTCGACGGCACAACGGGGCTCGGCGCGCGCCGGCATTCGCGCCGATCGTAACGGCGGCGCGCGACGCGCACGACGCTCGCCGCGAACCAGCGCGGCGTACGGAGGCTCAGAACGAGAACATCAGGCCGATCCACGGCCCCGAGAAGTCGATCTGCGCGTCGACGGCGTCTCCGCCGTCCTCGTACGCGATCTCGGTGTCGACGTAGCGATAACCGACCGCGATCCAACCGGCGAGCCGATCGGCGTCGCCGAGGATGCGCACGCTCGCCATGCCGTCGAAGTCGAGGAACGACACTTCGTCACCGCTGTAGTCGACGCTGATCCACCCGAGCAGACCGGAGACGTCGACGGGGCCGAGCGCGACGCCGAAGCGGCCCGCGACGACCGGGATCGCGACGAGCTCGTCGGTGTCGACCGACTGGCCTCCGACCGTCTCGGTGATCTCGGCTTGGATGTCGATGCCGGTCGCGCCGAGGCCGAGCCCGAGCTCGACCGTGTCGGTCGGCAGCAGATCCCACGTCACGGCGGCTTGGTAGAGCCCGAGGTCGAGCTTGGAGCTCACCGGGTCGCCGACGTTGATCGTGATGCCGCCTTGCGAAAGCGTCGCGTCTGCGACGCCGTCACCGTCGTGCGTCGAGTCCTGGAAGCTGAACGTCCAGTGCCCGCCGAGCTGCGCGTCGATCCGCGCGCCGATCACGGAATCGTCCTTCTCGATGCCGAGCGCATCGACCGAAGCTTGCGCGGAGACGCTCGTGCCTTGTTGTACGCCGATGTCGCCGCCGACGTCGAATTGACCGAAGCGCGGGATCACGCGCGCCGACGGGGCGCTGCAAGCACCGAGCACGAACGACAGAGCGACGCATGTGACGAGACGTTGCATGGGCACGACCTCCGTGGGACTGTTCGAACGACGACTCGCTGCGAGTGAAGCGAGTTTCGAGCTGCGCTTCAACCTTCGCGTCGCTCCGATCGATCCTTGCGTCGTGGCGCTCGACCTTCACGTCGCTGCGTCCGAGCCACACAGAGCTCCGCTCGAGCCACACCGAGCTCCGCTCGAGCCACACAGAGCTCCGCTCGAGCCACACCGGGCTCCGCTCGAGCCCCGCGTCGGCGCGCCGTCGAGGCGCGCGTTGGGTGGTCGCTCGCTCAGAAGCGGTAGGAGAGCCCGAGGTAGGGGCCGCCGAGCGAGAGCGACGCGTCGACGTCCTCGAGATCGTCCTGGTAGTCGACGCCTGCGTACAGTTCGCGCCAACCGAGAACCAGTTCGCCGGCGTCGCCGAAGCGTTTGCCGGAGAAGCGCCAACGCGCGGCGAGGTCGAAGTCGACGAACGTCGCGTGGTCGCCCGCGTAGCCGACGTCGATGCCGGCGAGCTCGCAACCGACGCCGAACCGCTCACCCTGCCAAGCGAGACGCGCGGCGAGCAGCGGAACCGGCACGCTCTCGTCCGTGAAGATCTGATCGCCGGTCGCACGCGACGTGAATCCGGCCTCGAGGTCGACCCACGCGACGCCGAAACCGAGTCCCGCTTCGAGTTCGTCCTCGCCGACGAGATCGAACGTGTAGAGCGCGGAGTAGACGCCCGCGTCGAACTCGGAGTCGACGACCGTGCCCGTCGGGATCACGACCGGGCCTTTTGCGAACTCTTCGTCCAGCGCGCCGCTGCCGTCATGATTCGACTGGAAGCCCTTGAGCACGAGCCGCGAGCGCGCCGCTTCCTCGAAGACGACGTCGACGCGCGCATCGAGCGCGGCCTCCTCGCCGTCGAGGCCCAACGCTTCGACCGAGTTGCGTGCACGCACGTTCGCGTCGTCGATGCCGATCGCGCCGGAGAGCTCTCGGACGCCGAGGCTCGCGCCCGCGCCGAATCGCGCGTTCTGGCAACCGACGAGCAGCAGCGCCGTCGAAGCGGCGCACGAGACGATGCGGAAGTGGCGTGCCATGCGTCGCAGAGCCTAGAACGCGCGCTCGAATCTGTCGCTTCCTTCACGTGAGCGGAAAGTTGCAGGCATCGGGCAAGGAACGTAACCCGACCGCCGATGAGTGAGGCGAGGAAGCGAATCTCCGTGATGCAACCGACATCGGCCGACCCTCTCCCGGTCGGAGCGCCAGGACTCGCGAGCGACGCGCTCGCCCCGTTCGAGCTGACCCCCGCGCCGCCGCGTGTGGTCGGGCCGGGGCGGCGGGAGCGCAACTACCTCGAGCGCCTCGCGCACCTCGAGGACTTGCTGCAGTTCGAACGCGAACGCCAGCGGATCCTCTCGGGCGAGCTCGACGTCACCGTGCGCGTCGAACGCGGCGCGCAGCGGCGGCTCGATCGGCTCGAGGCGCGGCTCGAACAGAGCCAAGCGCGCGAGCGGCGGCTTGCCGCGTTGATGGGGGCTTTGCAGCGGGACAACGAGCTCCTGCGCCAGAAGGTGCTCGAACTCGAAGCTCAGGCGGCCGCGGCGCTGCCGGCGTCGACCGCGCCTGCGCGCCGGGGCTTCTGGGCCCGCCTGTTCGGTGGCGGCGCGACCGAGCCCGCCGCTTCGTCCGGGCCCGCGCCGGCCGGGCCCGCGCCGACCACCGGAGCGCGCGGACGGCGCCGACGCGCTTGACAGGGACGCGGCGCGTCACGATCCTGGTCGCCCCTTCGACCGAGGGACGGCCGCGCGAGCGTCCGTTGCGCGGTGGGTGTAGCTCAGTTGGTTAGAGCACGAGGTTGTGGTCCTCGGGGTCGCGGGTTCGAATCCCGTCACTCACCCCATTCTCCTCCGCGCGATCGCGCGATGCCGCGAGCCTCCGACAGGGCCGCGCGCGTCTGACCGGGTCGCGAGCGCCCGGCGAGCCGCATGCGTTCGGCGAGCCGCATGCGTCCGGCGAACCCGTGAATGCCGAGGGTGCGCTCCGAGTCCGCAACGCGAACCGCGTCGAGCGCACTCGGCGCGTTCAGGGTTTCGACGCTCGAGTGGCGCGCGCGTCGCCGCGCGCCCAGCGCAGTGCTTCGTCGACGGTGAGCGAGTCCGTGAAGTTCGCGCCGTAGCGCGCCTGCTCGATCCGGCCGTCCGCGCCGATCAGGAAGTCCGCGGGGAAGCCCGAGATCCCGTGCGCAAACGTGTCGCGCCAGCGCGGCCGCAAGCCTGCACGCGCCGCTTCGCGTGCACGGCGCCAACCGCTCGGTCGGAGCAGCGCGGCGAGCCCGCGGCGCACGCCGAACGCGCGGTACACGCGCCGCGTCGGATCGGCGAGCACCGGGAACGGCACGCGCGGCTCGGCCTCGACGTAGTGCGCGAGTGCCTCGACCGGCGAGTGGAAGACGCGCACGATCTCGAGGCTCGCCGCGGCGCATTCCGTGTGGCGCGCGGCGAACTGCCGCACGGTCAGTTGGCACGTCGGTCACGTCGCGTAACGGTGGAACGAGAGCAACCAGCGCCGGCCGAGGTGCGCGCGCGAGGCGAACGTGCCGCCGCCGGCGCGTTCGAGCTCGAACGACGGCGCGAACTCGCCGGGGCGGAGCGTCGTCATCGCGCCTCCTTCTGGAGCTCGAAGCGGATGCGTCCGCCGTTCGCGGCGAAGAGCGTCGACACGTCGAAGAGCGTTTCGCGCGCGCCGGCGACCGCGAGCTTCCACGGTCGCGAGAGCGGCGCGAAGCGGCCTTCGTGGCGCACTTCGACAGTGAGTTCGGCGCCCTGGAGCCGGACGTCGACGCGCGAACGCCGCGCGCGCGGCTCTCGTGCGCAGTCGTCTTCGTAGAGGCTCGCACTCGCGCGACCTTCGCCGTCGGGGAACGCGAACAGCATTCGTTCGCTCGCCCAGGCCGTGTCGGTCGAGAGTCCGCCGGCGCACAGCGTGATCACCGAGCCCGCGCGCGCGAACACCGGCGGCTTGCCGAGCGGCGCGTCGACGTCGAGCTCGTCCACACGTTCGACCGAGGCACGCGCGTCGAAGCGGTACCACCGAGCGCCGCGCGGCAGGAGCACGCGCCGGCGGCTCGCGCCCGCGCGCAGCACCGGCGCGACGAGCAGCGCGTCGCCGAGCAAGAACTGGTCGTCGCACGTGCGCAGCCGTTCGTCGGTCGGGTCCGCGAAGAACGCCGGCCGCACGATCGGCGCGCCACGTTCGTGAGCGTCGGCGAACAGCGTGTAGAGATACGGCAGGAGCGCCATGCGACCGAACGACGCACGGCGCACGAGCGCTTCGACTTCGGGGCCGAAGCTCCACGGCTCCTTGCGGCACGCGGACTGCTCCGAGTGGCCGCGGGCGAACGGCAAGTAGGCGCCGAGTTCGAACCATCGAGCGAAGAGCTCGCCCGACGGATCCCCGTCGAAACCTCCGAGGTCCGGACCGGCGAACGGTTGACCGCACAGGCCGAGGCTCAGCGTCATCGGGATCGACCACGCGAGGTCGCGCCAGCTCGCTTGGTTGTCGCCGGTCCACTGCGCCGCGACGCTCGCCGTCGCGAGGTGCGCCGAGCGCGTCAGCACGAACGCGCGCTCCTTCGGACGCGCCCGCTCGAGACCTTCGCGGGTCGCACGAGCCATCAAGTGGCCGTAGAGGTTGTGGAAGCGCCGGTGCGTGCCGCCGCCGAGCCCCTTGTGCCGCGCGTCGAGGTCGAGCGTCTTCGAGGGCGCGCGGAAGACCGCAGGTTCGTTCATGTCGACCCAGAGACCGGCGAGGCCGACGGACGCGAAACGCGCCGCGAGTTCGCCCCACCAACGGCGCACCGGCTCGCGCGTGAAGTCGGGGAAGTGGCAGAGTCCCGGCCACACGCGGCCGACCGCGGGCGTCTTCTTGTCGGCGCCGAGCACGAGGTGCTTCTTGTCGAGCGCAGCCGCCGTCGGCGCGTAGCCTGGATCCGCGGCGAGGCCGGGGTCGAGGATCGCGACGGTGCGGAAACCGTGCGCGGCGAGTTCTGAGCACAACGCTGCAGGATCGGGGAAAGCGCGCGAGTCCCACGTGAACGCGCGCCGGCGGTCCATGTGGTCGATGTCGAGCCACACGGCGTCGCACGGGATCTTGCGGGCGCGGAACTCACGCGCGAGCGCCAGCACTTCGTCCGCGGTCATGTACGACCAACGGCACTGGTGGTAACCGAGCGCCCAGAGCGGCGGCATGGGCATGCGTCCGACGAGCTCCGCGATCACGGCGCACGCGTCGTCCGGAGTCGGCGCGAGCACGAGCCACAGATCGAAGCTCTCGCCTTCGAACGCGAACTCGATGCCGTCGGACCCGCACGCGAGCGAGCCGAGCCGGATCGAGTCGGCGATCACGACACGCACGCGACCGTCGGGGAGCAGCGCGAAGACCAGCGGATGCGACGAATAGAGCGCGGGGGACTCTTCGCCGTAGCGCCACGCGTCGGTGTTCCAGAACACGCGCGTTCGGCCGTTCAGCGCGAGCGGCCCGGCTGCGAGCCCGCCGCCGTAGAACGTCGTGCCGAGCGGGAAGCGCACCTGCGCGCGCAGCGTCGCGCCGTCGTATTCGAAGTCGACGGGGAGCGACACGCGCTCGTCCGGCGCGAGGCCCTCGGGCTCGGTCACTTGTGCGAGGCGTGGATCGGGAGCGCCTCGTCCGACCAACGTCGGCCGCACGCGTTCGACGCTCGACGCGTGCAGTTGCGTGCGCACGATCTCGACGCGTTCGACGCCGAGCCCGCGCTCGAGCGGCAACGTGTCGAGCGCGCCGACGCCGAGCAGTCCGTGCGGCCGCGCCGCCTCTCGATCGAAGGGGTCCATCGTGTGCTGCGATCTCCGTGCGTGCTGCGTGGGCGGGCGCGGCTTCGTTCAAGGGGTCAGGAATCGCGCGCGAACTTCGCGGGCGACGAACGTGCCGCTCGAGCCTGCGGCCCGCGACCCGGCGGCCCAAGTCGCGCCGGCCTCCGCGGCCTCGGCGGGAAATTCGACTTCGAGCTCGTTCGGCGTCACGAGGCTTCCGCCGTGCCACGCGACGCGCCGTTCGCCTTGCACGGTGAAGCGGGCGCGGCTGCCCGCGGGACCGAAGGCCGTCCAGCTCGCGCCGTCCGAGTCGCGCGCGCTGCGGGCGATCCGTGGTGCGCGGGACGGAGCTCCGCGGACGAGCGGCGTCGGCGCGACGAAGAGCGCCGGTCCGGCGCAAGCGCTCGCGGCGAGCACGGCCGAGCTCGAAACGTGGGCACGGAACGGCTCGCTCGCCTCGAGCGAACCGTGCGGCCAACGCGGCGCGAACTCGAGCTCGAACGGAGGGCCCGCGACGTGGCGCGCGCGCAGCACGAGCTGCGTGCGGCCGCCTTCGGTCGAACGCGTGAGTTCGAGCGCCGCGACGCTCGCGCCGACACGGAACTGCGTCAGCTCGAAGCGGCTGCGATCCGGCGTCGGCGTCGGGCGCACGCGCAACACGCCGGCTTCGACTTCGAGCCCGAGCTCGCCGGCGAGCGTCGCGGAGAGGATCGTGCTCGACGAGAAGATCTGGTGCGGCACGCCGCGCGCCGGAGCGACGGCTCGGTCGCCGACCAGATGCTCGGGCACGAAGCCGAGCCCGGAGAATCCGTCGAGTGCGACTTGGGCGCGCAGGAGCTGCGTCGCCGCGCCTTCGTCGCCGCACGCGAAGAGTCCGCGGATCGCGAAGTCCTGCAAGTAGGGGAACACGCTGCCCGTGTTGTAGTGTGCGGGGTCGTAGACGCTCGAATCGTCGGGGAACATCCGCAGCCCCCAATCCGCGGCGAGGTTCGGCGCGTTGAGGCGCGCCGCCGTCGCGAGGTCCGTCGCGCGCCGCGTCGGGAGCTCGAGCGACAGCACCTGACCGTGGTAGCCGGTGAGCTCGTCGAAACCCGAGCCGTCGACGAGACACGCGAAGCGCCACGCGCCGGTGCGCGGTTCGACGAAGTCGTCGAGCGCGCGATTCGCGCGGGCGAGCTCCGCGGCGACTTTCGGCGCGCATTCTCGACGCGCGGCCTCGTCGAGCGCGGGCACGAGCACGCGTTCGAGCGCGAGCAACGCTTCGAGCCACAGCGCGTGCGCGAAGATCTCGCTCTCCATGCGGCCGACGAGTTCGCCCGCTTCGACGGCGCACAGACCGGCGCGCCGCACCGAGTAGCGACCGCGTTCGTCGACGCAACTCGCGCCGTGTTCGAACGCGCGGAGCACCGCCGGCCAACGTGCGCGCAGGAACTCGACGTCGCCCGACCAAGCGACGTAACGACCGAGCGCGCCGAGGAAATCCGGCGTGTTGACGCCTTTGTAGTACGCGTACGGATAGTCGCCGAGCCAGTCGCAGAGCCGCGCGGAGAGCACGAGCTCGTGCATCAACTTGCCGTCGTCCCGTTGGTGCGCGAGCGCGAAGTCGAACACGCGCCGCGCGAACTCGAAAGCGCCGCAGCGCGAAAGAGCGCGCGCGGCGACCAACGCGTCTCCGTCGAAGAACCAACCGAAACCCGGCCGTTCGCCGCCGCGGCTCGGCGCGAGGCCCGCGACGAGCCCGCGCCCGAGCCCGTCGACTTCGACCCACGCCCGTTCGATCGCGATCTTCGCCCACAGGAACGCGCGTTCGTGTTCGTGCGCGTCGCACGCGAGCGTCGTGGTGCGCGCGAGGAAGGCACGCCAATGTGCGGCCTGTTCGGCCTGCCAACGCGGCCACTCGACGAGCGCGCGGCGGTAGAGCCCACGCACGGCGGCGAGCACGGCGTGGGAGCGCGCTTCGCCGCGCGCCGCGCCCGCTTCGCCGCGACGCGCCGCGTCCGAAAGCGGCGCCGGCTCGACTTCGGCACCGACGACGAAGAACGGCAGCGAGCCCGCCCGCGCGCGCTCGACGGACACGGGGAGCGCGATGCGCACCGGTCCACGCGGCAGCGAGTGGTCGGCGTCGACCCGCACCGGCTCGGCCTCCGGACTGCCGCAGAGCGCCGCGAAACGACCGAGCTCCTCGCAGAGCACGAAACCGCCGCTCTCGTCGTCGCGACCTGCGGTCTGTCCGCCGAGACCCGCCGGCCACTGCGGTCGGAAGTCGGGCGTGAGCTCGAGTTCGAGCGTCACGGGTTCGGGCGCTGCGACGTCGAAGAGCCACACGAGCGCGCGTTCGTCGAGCGCAGCGAAGATCCGCAGCCTGACGCGCCAGTCGGGACCGGCGTGGCGCAGCTCGAGTTCGAACGGATCGATCCGCACGTGCTCCGCGTGGTCGGCGAGTGCGTGCCGCGTGCCGTCGGCGCGGATCAAGGTGACGCGCAGGTCGTGCGCGACCTTGAGCGGCCAGATCCAACACTCGAACACGCCTTCCTCGCGCCCGAGGAGCGCGCAGCGCCGGCCGACGACCTCGACGAAGGCGCCGCGGGTCGCCGCGGTGATCGGGCGTTCGAGCCGCGGCAGCTGCGCGTCGTGCCCGGCGAACGGCTCGAGCGGCGACGCTGCGAGGTCGACGGGCACGGAGAAGCGCGGCGCGGAATCGGCAGCCATCGCCGCGACGCTAGAGAGCCCGAGAGCGCCGCACAAGAGCTCGTTGGCGTAGTGCGCGTGCCGCGCTAGAACGACCCGCGATGTCGGCCTGGCTCCTCGGCGCGGCGCTCGCGCTCCTCGCGGAGCCCGAGGCGCCGTACGCCGGTCGCGAGCTCGTCGTGATGGTCGACGAGAAGAGCTTCGAGTCGTGGAGCGTGCTCGAGCAGATCGCACGCGACTTCGAAGCGGCGCACCCCGGACTCGTCGTGCGCGTGATCGACCAAGGCGGCGCGGTCGGGCAGCAGGACAAGTCGCGTTTCATGCTGACCGGCGACTTGCCGCTCGACGTCACGCGCATCGACGTCACCGAGTTCGGTGCGTTCCACGCGCAGGGCGCCCTGATCGACATCGACGCGCACTTGCGCGCGTTGCCCGGATTCGACGAAGCGAACTACCTCGACGTGCTCGACGGTTTCCGTGCCGCCGACGGTCACCTCTTCGGTCTGCCGTCGACGTTCACGCCGTACGTGATGTACTTCAACCGCGACTTGCTCGCGCGAGCGGGGCTCGAGCCGCCGCAGCCGAACTGGACGTGGGACGACCTGCTCGCGGTCGCGCGCGCGACGACGCGCGACACCGACGGCGACGGCCGCATCGACCAGTGGGGGATCTCGCTGACGCAGTGGCTGCAAGCCGTCGTGCCATGGATCTGGCAGGCGGGCGGCGACGTGCTCGACCCGACGCTCTCGCGCTCGACGATCGGCGAGCCCGCGGCGCTCGAAGCGCTGCGTTTCCTGCGCAGGCTCCTGCACGAGGAACGCGTCGCTTCGTTCGACGCGACGTTCGAGAACCAGTACAGCCAAGGGCTCTTCCAAGCGGGTCGTTGCGCGTTCTACGGACCGGTCGGCTACTGGGAGACGTACCGCTTCAAGTACCTGACCGAGTTCGAGTGGGACGTCGCGCCGCTGCCGCGCGGGAAGCACGCGGCCACGGCGATCGCGATGACCGGGTACGTCGTGCCGCGCACGTCGCGAGAGCCCGCGCTCGCTGCCGCGTTCGTCGCGGAACTCTCTGGCCCGAAGTACCAGTACACGCTCGCGGAGATCGGCAACGGCGTGCCTGCGTGGAAGGCCGCGGCGACGAGCGAGAGCTTCCTCGATCCGCGGCGCGCGCCCCGCAGCGAGAACGTGTTCCTCGACGTGCTCCCGGAAGCGCGGTTCCTGCCGTCGCTCGCCAACTGGCGCAAGATCGAAGCGCTGTGCCAGTCGGAGTTGCAAGGCGCGCTGCTCTCCGAGACGTACGACGTCGCCGAGGCGGCGCGGCGCATGCAGGAGAAGACCGACGCGTTCCTCGCAGGCGAAGCACGTCGAGCAAATTTGCCGCTGTTGCCGCGCTTCGCGCTCGAGGCCTGTTTCGCGCTCGCGGTGCTCGGCGCGCTCGCGGCGTGGATCGTCCGCCGCTCGCGCGAACCACGCCGCGGCTTCGCGAGCGACGCACGCGGCGCGCTGACCTTGCTCGCACCGTGGGCGGTGGGGTTCCTCTGTCTCTTCGTCGGCCCGGCGGCGGTCTCGTTCGCCTTGTCGTTCTGCGCTTGGTCGCCGCTCGAGAGCATCGAGCGCGTGCGGTTCGCCGGCTTCGAGAACTGGTTCAGGCTCGCGAGCGACGACACGTTCCACACGTCGCTCGTCGCGACCGCGACCTACGCGTTCGCGAGCGTGCCGCTGGGCCTCGCACTCGCGCTCTGGCTCGCGTGGCTGCTGCGGCGCGAGAGCACGCTCGCCGTGTGCGTGCGCACGATCGTCTACTTGCCCGCGATCCTCTCGCCGGTGATCGTCGCGGCGACTTGGCGGTTCCTGCTCGATCCCGATCGAGGCTTCGTGAACCACGTGCTCGGGCTCGTCGGCATCGCGGGTCCCGCGTGGACCCGCAGCGAGCCGTGGATCGTGCCGTCGTTCGTCCTGATGAGCCTCTGGAGCGTCGGCGCGCAGATGCTCGTCTTCCTCGCGGCGCTGCAAGCGCTCGATCCGACGCTCGAAGAAGCGGCGCGCGTCGACGGCGCCGGTCCGTGGGCGCGGTTCCGACACGTGGTATTGCCGCAGCTCTCGCCCGTGCTGCTCTTCAACCTCGTGCTCGGTCTCGTCGGCGGCTTCCAGATCTTCGCGCAGGCCTACGTGCTGACCGGCGGCGGTCCGGGCGACGCGTCGCGCTTCTTGGTGCTCTACCTCTACGAGACCGGGTTCCGGCACCTCGACATGGGCTACGCGTCGACGCTCGCGTGGGTGCTCTTCGCGATCCTCGGGTGCTTCTGCTGGGTGCTCGTCAAGACCTCGAAGAACTGGGTCCACTACGCAGCGAGGAGCCGCGGATGAGCGCACGCAGTTGGAACCTCGCCGCGCTCGCGGTCGCCGGCGCGCTGTTCGCGCTGCCGTTCGTCTTCCTGCTCGCCGTGTCGCTCGCGCCGGAGGGCCGTGGGCTCGCCGAACCGCTCGCCGCGCTGCGCGACCCGCATTTCGAGAACTATCGGCTCGCGCTCGAGCGCATGGGCGGCTTCGGCCGGCTCTTCGCGAACACGCTGTTCGTCACGGTGGTCTCGATCGTCGGGCAGTGTCTCACGTGTTCGCTCGCGGGCTTCGCGCTCGCGCGCATCTCGTTCCGCGGCCGTGACGTGCTGTTCGCGTGCGTGCTCGCGACGATGATGCTGCCGGAACAAGTGACGGCGATCCCACGGTTCCTGTTGTTCCGCGAACTCGGGCTCGTCGACGGATTCGGACCGCTCGTCCTGCCGACGATCCTCGGCGGCGCGCCGTTCTTCGTGTTCCTCTTCCGGCAGTATTTCCTCTCCTTGCCGCCGGAACTCGACGAAGCGGCGCGGCTCGACGGCGCGGGGCCGTGGCGCATCTACTGGAGCATCGCGCTGCCGCTCGCGAAGCCGATGCTCGCGACGGTCGCGATCTTCACCTTCCTCGGCGCGTGGAACGACTTCTGGACGCCGCTCGTGTATCTCTACTCCGACGAGAATCGCACGCTGACGCTCGCGCTCGCCGGATTCCAACGCTCGTTCAACGTCGCGGTCGAGCACATGCTCGCCGCGTCGGCCGTCGTGCTCGCGCCGTGCGTGCTCGTCTACTTCGTGGCCCAGAAGGTCTTCCTCCGCGGCGTGCGCGTCGCGGCGTCCAAACACTGACATGTCGCGCCCGTCCAGCCCGTCCGACCCGCAAGACGCCTGCTCGAGACGCGTCTGCCCGAAAGGCGCGTGAGCCATGGCCACGCTCGAACTCGAGCACGTCACGGTCCGATTCGGCGCGAACGTCGTGCTCGACGACGTGTCGCTCTCGCTCGCGGACGGGGAATTCGTCGTGTTGGTCGGGCCTTCCGGTTGCGGCAAGTCGACGCTCCTGCGTGTCGTCGCCGGTCTGGTGCGGCCCGAGCGCGGCACGGTGCGCATCGCCGGCCGCGCGGTCGACGAGCTCGAGCCTCCGGAGCGCGACCTCGCGATGGTCTTCCAGAACTACGCGCTCTACCCGCACAAGACCGTCGCCCAGAACCTCGCCTTCCCGCTCGAGCTGCGTGGACTCGCGCGCGACGCGATCGAACGTCGTGTCCGCGAGACCGCGGCCGGGCTCGGGCTCGGCGACTTGCTCGAGCGCAAGCCCGGCGCGTTGTCGGGCGGACAGATGCAGCGCGTCGCACTCGGCCGCGCCTTGATCCGCGAACCGAAGCTCTTCCTCTTCGACGAGCCGCTGTCGAACCTCGACGCCAAGCTGCGCCACGAGATGCGCGCGGAGATCGCGCGGCTCGTCGCGCGCACGCGCATCACGAGCCTCTACGTCACGCACGATCAGTCGGAGGCGATGACGCTCGGGCACCGCATCGTCGTGCTCGAGCGCGGTCGCGCCGTGCAAGCCGGAGCGCCGCTCGAAGTCTTCGCGCGGCCGCGCACGAGCTTCGTCGCGGGTTTCATCGGCTCGCCGCCGATGAACTTGATTCCCGGTCGCGTGCACGCCGGAACGTTCGCCGTCGGGCCGTTGCGGGTGGCGGTCGATGCGCCTCGAGCGGCCGACGTCGAAGGCCGCGAACTCGTGCTCGGCGTGCGTCCGCACGCAGTGTGCATCTTGGAAACGACGCTCCAGGATTCGATGGGGGCGGCGGATGCAGACGGCGCGACGGCGGAGCTCGAAGTCGCTTTCGTCGAGGCGCTCGGCACCCAGACGCTCGTCACGTTTCGACTCGGCGAACACGAACTTCGTGCAAGCTTGGACGGTGACGTACGCTTCCGAGTCGGCGAGCGGCGTCGGATTTCGATCTCACGTTCGGGGCTCCATTGGTTCGACCAAGGGTCCGGCCTCCGAATCGTCTGATCGATGCCGTCCCCGTACCGTTCGCTCGACCTCCAACGCCTCCGCCAAGACCTGCTCGAGGAGCATTTCGCGCCGCGCGCCGGTGCTGCGGAGTCGTTCGGCGTGTGGAGCGAGTTCTTCGCGGTGCGTTGGGACGCTTCGGGCACGAAGCCGCTGCCGCTCGCGCGCGACGAACTCTCGCGACTCGTCTCGGCGGCCGCCGTGCGCGTCGGTGGAAGCGCGCGGTCGCATGCTCGGCCGCGGTGCGAGGCGGAACACACGACGCTCGGCGTCGGTCATGGCCGCAAGGTGTGGCTCGCGACTCGTCGTTCGACTTCGCCGGCGGAATGCCACGCCGAGTTCGAGCGCGCGTGGCTCGGGTTGCGCGCCGTGCTCGCCTCCGCTCACGTCGATCTGGTCTCGGTCGGTGCCGACCCGTGGGGCGCGCCGGAAGACGGCGAGCCGCCGAGCGAGCCCGCGGACGTCGCGCGCGAGCGAGCGTTCGCCGCGAGCGGCCCGTACGGTCTCGCCGCGCTGCGACTCGTCGCGCGCACCGGCGTCGTCCTGGGCCCGGGCTCGGCGGTGCTCGCGCCGCTGCGGTGGCAAGCCGCGCTGCTCCTCGCGCCACTCGCCGCGGCGCTCTACGCGCATTCGCCGGTGGTCGGCAACGTCCATCCCGGCACGCGTTGTTTCTCCGCTCGCGCCTGGCAGTTCGCGGCGCCGGACCACACCGGAGCGCCACCGCGTTTCGCCGAGGCGCCCGACGAGGATCGGCTCGCGCAGTACCTCGACTTCGCCCTCGACGCGTCGCCATTCGCTTGCGACGGCGCGCCGAACTTCGCGACGTGGCTCGAGCACGGCGTCGGCGGCAGTTATCCCGAACGCGCGGATTGGCACGCCCATCTGGCTTCGCTCGAGCCGGCGGTACGCCCCGACGGCGGACTCGAGATCGTCGCCGCGGATGCCCAACCGCGCGCGTTCGCGGTGGCACCGCTCGGGTTCTTCGCGGCGTTGTTGTGCGACGCGCGCAGCGTCTCGCGCGTGCTCGAACGGTTTCGGCCGCGAGCGCACCGACTCGCCGAACGTTGGGACCGCGCGCATCAGGAGGCGCTCGCCGATCCGGAATTCGCGTCCGATGCCCGAGCGATGATCGCGCTCGCCGCGGACGTCTTGCTCACCGCGCCGAGCGCGTTCTTCGGTGCGCCGCTGCGCGTCGCATTCGTGCAGTTCGCGGAGCGGTGCTCGTTGCACGGCCGTGCGCCCGCCGACGAGCTGCTCGAGGTCTTCCTGCGCCGTGGTGAGCTCGATCGATCGGCGCTCTACGAACACGAGCGTCGCTTGCTGCAACCGCGCTCCGCGGCGCGGGCCGGCTGATCGCGCGGCGTGCGCTCGGGCGCCGCGGCGCGCGCGCTCAGGCGAACGCAGCGAAGAGCCCCGCGATCGCCGCGATCACGAGCGCGGCGGCGAGGACGAAGAGCACGAGCAGCAGGATCTTGACCCACGAGAGCGGCGCGTCTCCTTCGACTCGGCCGGTCTGTCCGTGGATCAACACGGTGTAGCGTTTGCCGCCGTGCATGTACGAAAGGCTCCAGAGCGGCAGGAGCACGTGCTTCCAGCGCACGTCGCGCACGTCGTTCTGCACGCGCAACGATCGCTGCGTGTCGCCGGGCACGTCGCCCGAGCAGCGCGACTGTTGGGTCGCGACGATGCGTTCCTTCGCGAGCGTCCAGGCGTCCGCGAGGTCGATCTGGTACTCCTCCGCGCGCCAGCCGGCGAGGTACTCCGGTCGGTAGGGCACCAACGCTTTCGTGTCGTACGCGCCGAGCTTCTTCGCGAGCGCCTCCGGCAGACCCTTCGACGCGTGGACGAGCAAGTCGTCGTACGTGTCGTCGCGCCGACCCCAGGCAGGCTCCCAGCGCACCTTCTGCACCCGGCGCAGCTCCATGCGCAGCTTGCCGTTGCGCATCACGGGCACGAGCTGCGTCTCGTAGTAGTAGTAGCCCGCGTCGGCGGACCAATCCGAGTGCACGTTGGCGTCGAACGTCCAGGCAGGCACGTAGACGCCGAGCGCGTCGAAGCGCGCGAGCTTCTTCAGCGCGTCGGGCCGGAACCAGAGGCCCTGGATCCACTTCCTGAAGTTCGCTTCCGCCGCCGCGCGGCCGACGTCGAGCGGAATCAACGATTCGGGGCGCAGCGCGTTGCGGTTCGCTTCCTGCGCGAGCACGTTCGCCGACCCGCAGAAGACGCACGAGGAGCTCGTCGCCTTGTCGTCGAAGTCGAAGATCGCGCCGCAGTTGCCGCAGCGCACCGCGCGCAACTCGAGTCCGAGGCCACGCGCCGCGCGGCCGGCGTCCTCGAGCGGCCGCTCGACGATGCCTGCGTCCGCACGCGGCACCGGCATCGACTTGCCGCAGTATTCGCACGAGAGCGCATCGGCGTCCGGGCTCCACGTCATCGGTGCGCCGCAGTCGGGGCAACGGAAGTCGACCTTCGCGGACGTCGGTGCCGGCGCTTTGGCTTCGGCGGACTCGGGTGCGGGCTCGTTCAAGGTTCGCGCGCTACGGCGAGCTCCCGCCGATCTTCACGCGTGGCACGCGTTTGTATCGCGCGCTCCGGACCGCGCCAAGCATCGGCGCCTTGACAGTGTTCCCGCGCGCCGTTTCGATCACGGGATGAACGCCGAGCCGGATCCGCAGCGAGTCGACTCCGAAACGCTCGCGCACGGCGCGGCGAGTGCCGCGAGCGCAGACGCGCGCGCGGAAGGCGCACGAGCGGAAGGCGCCGCGCCCGCCGGAACGACGTCCGGGGCGCGAGCCGCCGCGAGTCCACCCCGTGACTCGTCGGCAGGCGGCGCGACGGGCGGCCCGTTCGGTGGGTTCGCGCTCGGGCTCGGCGTGATCGTGTCCGTCGCGCTCATCGTGCACGCGTGGATCCTGTCGCAGGCGTGGTCGGAGAATCCGTTGGTCTCCGGGCTCCAGGCGGACGCGAAGACCTACTGGCAGTGGGCCGAGCGGATCGCGTCCGGCGCTTGGGTCGGCGCCGAGCCCTTCCACGTTCCGCCGCTCTACGCGTACTTGCTCGCGTTGCTGCAACTCGCGGGCGGCGGCTGGCTCGCGGTCTACGTGTGCCAACTCGCGTTGCATCTCGGTTCGACGGCTCTCGTCGGTGCGCTCGGGCGACGGCTCGGCGGTCCGGCCGTCGGACTCGGCGCCGCCGCGCTCTTCGCTTTCTGCGCCGACGCCGCGTTCTTCGTGCAACGCATTTCGCCGCCGAGTCTGCAGATCTTCCTCGTCGCATGGACGTGGTGGGAGTGGGCGCAGCTCGACGCGAGCGCGCGACCCGTTCGAGCCGTGCGCGCCGGACTCGCGCTCGGCCTCGCGGTGCTCGCGAACCCAGTGATGTTGCCCGCCGCATTGCTCCTCTGCGCGTGGGCGGCGTGGCGTGCGCGCAACGGCAAGTTGCCGCGCGGACGCGTGGCGTGGCTCGTCGGCGTCACGGCGCTCGCGATCGCGCCGGCGCCGGTGCACAACTGGCTCGCCGCGCACGAGTTCATCCCCGTGTCGACGCAAGGCGGACTCGCGTTCGCGATCGGGAACCAACCCGGTGCGATCGGGCTCTACCAGGAGCTCGAAGGCGTGAGCGTGTTGCGCGATCGTCAGGAGTCGTCCGCACTCGCGCTGGCGCGCGAGAAGACCGGCGACCCGGCGCTCGGATGGACCGGCGCGGACCGCTACTTCTACGGCCGTGGGTTGGACTTCTGGTTCGGCGAACCGGCCGCCGCGGCGAAGCTGCTCTGGTTGAAGTTCCGTTGGTTCGTGACGGGTGCGAACGTCACCGACTCCTACGTGCCCGCGCTCGAGATCGAGTCGGGCTTCGCTTCGCGACTGCGAGCCGCGCCGATCCACGTCGCGTGGCTCGTCGCGCTGTCCTTCGTCGGGGTCCTGCTCGCGCGGCGTTCGGCGCTGTGGTTGCCTGGCGTCGTCGTGATCGGATTGCCGCTCGTCGCGGTGATCGTGTACCACTACTCCGCGCGTTACCGCGTGCCGGCGCTGCCGGCGGTCGCGGTGTTCGCGAGCTTCGCGTTGTTCGAGGCGTGGCGGAGACGCGAGTCGTTCTTCGTCGCGCTCGTCGCTCTCGCGCTCGGATTGGGCGTCGGTGCGCGGTGGTACGACGAAGGTGGACCACTCGACGTCGTCGAAGGCTTGCGCACCGACCACGAGCGCATGGTCGGCGCGGCGTACTTGAACCGCAACGATCTGCAGTCCGCCGAACGCCACTTGCGTCGCGCCGCCGAGCGCGGCGATCCTGCGTCCGTCGGATTGCTCGCGGAGGTGCTGCGTGCGACTGGCCGTTCCGAGGACGCGCGTCGTGTCGCCGAGGCGGCGCTCGCCCAGGACTCCGGTGACGCGTACGCGGCGCGGACGCTCGCGCGCGCTCAAGCGGAAGCCGGCGAGTTGGAGCAGGCCGCGGCCAACTTCCGCCGAGCGCTCGCCGCGGAACCGAACGACGTCGAGTCGCTCCTCGGGCTCGGCAACTGTCTCGTGCAACTCGGCGACGCCCAGACGGCGCTCGCGCACTACGACCAGGGACTGCGGATCGCGCCCGGCAACACGTTCCTCGTCTACTCGCGAGGCGTCGCGCTCGAGGCCCTGGGGCGCGCCGCGGAGGCAGAAGCGGCTTGGTCGCCGCTCGCCGAGCGCGCGCACCTCGTCGATGCGACCGGAGCGAACGATCCCGTGTGCCTCGCGGCGCGCGACCGTTTGATCGGTCTCCTGATCGCCACCGGTCGTTACGGCGCCGCGATCGAGCGTCTGCGCAACGCGCTCGTCGCCAACGGTTCGGACGGCAACGCCGCGATCGGACTCGCCAAGCTGCTCGCGAGTTCCCCGAATGCTGCGGAGCGCGACGGCGCGATGGCGTTGCAACTCGCCGAGGCGTTGCGTGCCGGCGCGCCGGACATGCCGCAGGTGTTGGAGGTCTGCGCGCTCGCGCTGGCGGAGAACGGACGATTCGACGAAGCCGCCGCCGCAGCAGCGGCCGCCGCCGAGCGCGCGAAGAGCTTCGGCGCGAGCGACTTCGCCGCACAGATGGAGGGGCTCGCCGCGCAGTTCCGCGCGCGACAACCGTTCCGACTGCCGCCCGCGGTTCCAGCTGCGAAGTAGAGGGGATTCGCGCGGTTCTTGGCGGCCCGTGAAGGATCGCCTACCGTGCGCGTAGGCGGCGGCTCCACGTACCCGCACACGAACCACTAGGAGGATCGCATGGGAGTGATGGATTGGCTCAAGCGCGGCGTCGGCGAGATGATGATCGCTCGCCCGGACGACGCGAAGTCACAGGTCGTCTGGAAGCATCCGGATCCGACGATCCCGATGAAGTCGCAGTTGACCGTCGAGTCCGACGAGAAGGCGGTGTTCTTCCGCGACGGCAAGGTGGTCGGCACGCTCGGGCCCGGCCGCCACACGCTCGACTCGCTCAACCTGCCGTTCCTGTCGAACCTGGTCGACAGCTTCACCGGCGGCAACGTCTTCATCGCCGAAGTCTTCTTCGTCTCGACGCGCGAGTTCACCGGCGTGAAGTTCGGCGGCCGCATCGGCCACGTCGAGGATCCGAAGAGCGGCGTGCCCGTCGAGACGATGGTGCACGGCGAGTTCTCGTTCAAAGTGCTCGAGCCCGAGCAACTGATCGTCGGGCTCGTCGGCATGGGCCGCGCGGATCCGCTGCACGTCGGCGCGTGGATGAAGGAGCAGGTGCTCAAGGTCTTGCGCGATCGCATCGCGGAGCTCTGCGTCAAGAACAAGTGGCCGCTGCTCGACGTCACGTCCGGCGCATACACGGAGGAAGTCGAGAAGGCGGTGCTCGACGCGCTCGACCAACACGTCGCGAGCTACGGCCTCGACATCGTGCGCCTCGGCAACTTCGTGATCGCGATCGACGAAGACGACGCGTCGAACCTGAAGCGGCTCTACACCGATGCGGCGTACCTCCGCACCGTCGGTGGGGTGGACGCGTACCAACGCTTCGCCGCGGGCAAGGCGATGATGGGCGCCGGCGAAGGCATGGCGAAGGGTGGCGGGGGAGGCGAAGCCGGCGGCACGCTGCTCGGCGGGGCCGGTCTCGGGGTCGGCTTCGGGCTCGCGCAGATGCTCGTCCGCGACGCGCACGGCGGGCAGACCCTGGCTCCCGCGGCGTCGGGCGTGGTCTGCGGCGCCTGTGGCCAGAGCGTCGGCGCCGGGAAATTCTGTGCGGCGTGCGGCGCCGAACTGCGGCCGAAGGTCGCCGCGTCCGCCACCTGCGCAGGCTGCTCCGCGCCGCTCGCCGCCGACGCACGTTTCTGCGCCCAGTGTGGAAAGAAACGCGACGGCTGAGACCCGCCGCTCGGCGCCTTGGATTTCGTCGACGCCCCCCCTTCCCAGGTGGGGCCGTTGGGGTACGTTTGGTATCGCCTCGCCGTTGCGCAGGCGCGCCTCTCTCGGAGCCGTCGAGTACGGTTCCGAACGGGCGACGGTGCGCGACGATGCGGCGAAAAGAAGGAACCTACGAGCGGCCAGCGGAGTCCTACAGCGTCGGGAATTCCGGTTGACGCTTTTTGCGTCGCCGCGCTAGATTTCCTTCAAGGTTCTCTCCCCTTCACAACCACTTTTCAGGAGAAAGTTCATGCTTCGTTCCTCTCTGGTCGCGTCGGCCGTTGCTGTGCTCTGTGCCGCCGCGTCCGCGCAGCAAGTGAACCTGAGCCGGATCCAGCCGATCACGGTTCCGGTCAAGCACGCCGGCGTCTTCAACTTGAAGACCGGCAAGTTCAACACGGCTGCGCACTCGGCCCAGACTGCCGTTCTGCAGAACATCTACCGCAACGACTGCACGTGGGCGGGCGGCGCGTTCTACGTCGGCGCCGCGGCGTGCGAAGACGACTACGATGAAGGCCGCATCCCGAACGGCGGCGTCGGCGCTGACCACAACATGAAGTCGTGGGAGATCGCCTACTGCACCGCCGCGACGACGGGCACGGCCGACATCGACTGGGAAATGTTCGACACGCAAGCTGCCCTCGGTGGCGGCGGCGCCTGCACGTTCGGTGGCGCGGGTACCCCGCCGCCGTTCACGGCGGGCCTCGTCGGCTTCGACAGCTCGGCGGCGGGCTTCCCGCTCCCCGGCGCGACGCAAGTCGGCGGCGTGAGCTGCTGGATCGTCGGCTTCTCGGGCGGCACGGGCCAGGTCTGCGTGACCTCGTCCGCGAACTCCGCTGACCAGTTCGTCTGGCGCTTCCGCCAGAACAACAACCTCGCCACGGCGTCGGGCCCGATCCTCTCGGGTGAACCGTCGATCCCGGGTGGCGCGGGCACCTTCGCGATTCCGGCCGGCACGGACCCGATCTTCGGCACCCCGTGCGGTCACGGTCTCGACAGCCAGGACCTCGACTGGATCAACACCGACAACACCCCGGCTGGCGGCGTTCCGCCCGCGGGCTGCGTTGGCGCGCTCAGCACCGGCTGCTACTGGTTCGGCGGCTACCCGACGAACCCGTTCGCCGGCTACTGGTTCCGCGTCGAAGGTGACGGCAACTGCGCCGGCTGCACGGGCAACGTGACGCCGTACTGCACCGCCAAGGTCAACAGCCTCGGCTGCACCCCGACGGTCGCGTCGTCCGGTATCCCGAACGTCGCGAACTGCGCGGGTCCGGCGTTCAACCTCACGGTTGCGAACCTCGTCGGCAACAAGAACGGTCTCTGGTTCTACGGCACCAACGGCCTGAACGGCGTCGCCTTCCAAGGCGGTCACCTCTGCATCAAGCCGGCGATCAAGCGCCTCTCGGTGCAAGCGTCGGGTGGTCAAGGCACGGCCTGCAACGGCACGTACACGACCAACTTCAACGCGCGTATCTGCAGCGGCTCCGACGCCGCTCTGGTCGCGGGTGCTTTGGTCGGTGCGCAAGCCTGGACCCGTGACCCGAACAGCCCGAGCACGACGAGCCTCTCCTCGGCGATCAGCTTCACGATCTGCCCGTGATGTAGGCGGCTCGACAGAGCCAACGAACCCGAGGGCGTCGCCATCCGGCGGCGCCCTCGGTTTTTTCGTCTCCGCGGTTCGCGGCACGCGGCACCCTGTTCGTTTTGGCTAGAAGTCCGAACCGCCGAGTGCGCGGGCGCCGTCCTCTTCACCAAGGCGCGAGGACCATGACCGCCGGTCGCGCAGGCTTCGCTCACGTTCCGATGCGCCCGAGGGCTCGCAGTGAGGAACCGAGAGCCGAGGCCGATCGTCCTCTTTCGAGGCGCCTTCGGTAACGCACTCCGGTGACGTCTCCTGCGTCGGCCGTTCCTTCCCTCTTTCCACGCCGAGGATTGCTCCCATGATCCGCTCGATTCCCTTCGTGCTCGCGACGCTTGGTTGGACCGCGCCCGTCGTCGGTCAGACTCTCGACCTCTCGCGCTTGGAGCACGCATCGCCCAACGTGCGCCACGCAGGTGTCTTCGACCTCGGCACCGGCAAGTTCATCCGGCCCGACGCTGCGGTGCTTTCGGTCGCGCAGACGATCTACGACAACACGTGCACGTGGTCCGGCGGCGCGTTCTACCTCGGAGTTCTGTCGTGCGAAGACGTGTACGACGAAGGTCGAGTCCCGTTCGGAGGCGTGCGCGGCAAGCACGCGTTGACGACCGCCGAGATCGCCTACTGCACGACACAGTCGACGGGCTCCGTCGACATCGACTTCGAGCTGCACGACACCGAACCGGGTCTCGCCGCCCGTGGCTCGTGCACGTTCGGGTTCGACGGTGTGCCGCCTGCGTTCACGGCCGGCATCTTCTCGTTCGACAGTTCGGCGCTCGGGTTCCCGTTGCCCGGGAGCACCAGCGCGGGAAGCCTCGGGTGTTGGATCATCGCGTTGAGCTCGGGCACGACGTCGCCGTGCCTGACGGCGTCCTCGCGCTCGACGGACCAGTTCGTGTGGCGCTTCCGGCAGAACGGTCCCGGCACTCAATCGGGCCCGTTGATCTCCGGCGAGCCGTCAATCCCTGGCGGTGCAGGCACGTTCGGCATCCCGCCCGGAGTCGACCCGATCTTCGGGACGGCGTGCGGCACGGGGCTCGACAACCAGGATCTCTACTGGCTCAACGTGGACGACGCGCCGGTCGGCGGCAATCCGCCGGCGGGTTGCGCCGCGCCGGCGACGGGCACCTACTGCTACTGGTTCGGCGGCTATCCCGCGAACCCGTTCGCCGGCTTCTGGCTGCGACTCGAAGCGGACGGTTCGTGCGGCCTCGCGGACTCGGTCACGACGTTCTGTCCGTCGACGAGCAACTCCATCGGCTGCACGCCGACGTTGACGGCGCTCGGCGTCGCGGCGGCGTCGCGTTGCGGCAACGGAGCGTTCGAGCTCACGGCTTCGAATCTGGTCGGCGGCTCGAAGGCCGTGTGGCTCTACGGCACGAGCGTCGGTGCGCCGCGCGCTTTCCGCGGAGGCGCGTTGTGCATCGGCGGCGACGTCAAGAGTTTCTCGGCGGGCGCGAGCGGCGGGCGCGCCGGAACGTGTTCGGGCGTCGCGACCGCGGACTTCCAAGGGCTCTTGTGCGCCGGAGTCGACGCGGCGTTGGTGCCGGGCGCGCGGGTCGGCGTGCAGTGTTGGTCGCGTGACCCGGGCCGTTCGGCGGGTGCACACCTTTCCGAGGGTCTCGCCTTCACGATCCAACCGTAGTCGTCCGCGACGCGCGGCGTGGTCGGGCTCTCGAGCCTCGTGTGCCGTGATCCAGCGCACGAGGCTCGGTCCTAGCGGAGCGACGATTCGAGCGCCGCGAGCTCCACGGCGTCCGGGAAGCGCGCGCGCGCCGCTTGCAGCCGTTGCCGCGCCGTCTGCAAGTCGCCGTTCGCGACGTAGAGGCCGATCACGCGCCGCCAGGCGTCGAGCTCGAAGCTCGGCGCGGCCGCGGCCTGCGACGTCGCGAGTGCACGCTCGAGCGCGATGAGCGCGCGCGCCGAGTCACCGGCGTCCAGTCGGACCATGCCGAGCGAATACGCGGCGATGAAGGACTGCGGGTCCTTCTCGAGCGCGCGCTCGAAATGCCCGAGCGCTTCGTCGAGCCGGCGCTCCGCGTAACGGATGCGACCGAGCGTGTAGTCCGCGCGAGAGTCGTGCGGCGCGCGACGCAACAACTCGAGCGCGTACGTTTCGGCCGCCGCCCGGTCGCCGCGACCGAGTTCGAGGTCCGCGAGATCACCGAGGGCCTGCGCGTCGTCGGGATGGGCGGCGAGCACCGACTGGTACTCGCGCGTCGCACCGAGGACGTCGCCGTTCGCGCGCAGGGCGAACGCGAACTGCCGGCGGGCGATCCAGTTCTGCGGGTCGATGTCGAGCGCGGCCGTGAAGTGCTCGAGCGCTCGTGCGACGCGGCCGGCGGCGAGTTCCGCGTTGCCGACGACGAGGTGCCCGTTCGCATCATCGGTGGCGAGTCCGCGCGGCGGCAACCACGAGATCGCGAGCGAACCCGCGGCGACCGCGGCGCCGCCGAGCAGGCGGATCCAGAGCCCGGCGCGTGCCGTGGCGACCGTCCACTCGACGCCTCGCGCGGCGAAGACGAGGAAGAGCGGCACGAGCGGGGCGCGATACCGCGAGCAGACGAAGAACGCGACGACGCCGAGCGAGTACACGGCGACGAAGACGACGAGCGGCCAAGCGCGTCGGGGGCGCGACGCGAAGAGTCCGATGCATGCCAGCGCACCGACCACGCCGAACGAGTAGGGGAGGAAGCGCGAGATCGGCGCGTAACGACGCGCGAGGAACCGAGGCTCCTCGTTGTTGCCGATCTCCCAGTCGGCCCAGAAGAGCCGCAGCTTGCGCACGAAGAGCGCGAACGCCGCGGCAGGGTCGTCGCGCCAGAAGCCGAGCGCGCGCTGCGTGTAGTGCGACGAGACTTCGGAAGGGGCGAGCTCACGCCCGGCGGCTGCTTCGGCGAGCGCGATCGCGTCGTGGTAGCCGCCCCACCAGTCGGCGCGTGTGCCGGGCACGATCGCGCTGACCCCGTCGGACGACGGGTTGTTGCCGATCCAGAGGTTGACGCCCGCCTGGGAACTGATCAGCACCCAGTCCTTGCCGACGAGGCCGTTGTAGAGAGTGATCGGCAGGATCGGCAACGCGGTCGCGAAGGCCGCGATGGCGAGTGCGCGGATCGTGCGCCCGAGGTGCGCGCGTTCGATCACGAGCCAGAGGCCCGCGAGCACGACGGCGACGAGCAGGACGTTCGGCCGCGTGATCGCCGCGAGCCCGAGCGAGAGTCCCGCGAGCGCGAAATGCAGGGCACGGCCGGTGTCGCGCGCGACGAGGAAGAGCCACAGCGCCGCGAGTCCAAGCGGCGTCGCGAGCGACTCGAGCAAGAGCTCGCCGTCGTAGAACACGAGCACCCAGGAGACGGCGGCTCCGAGCGCGGCGAGCCGAGCGACGAACGTCCCGTACGTGCGTCGGCCGATCGCCCAGACCAACGCGACGGTGAGCGCACCGAACGCGGCCTGCACCAGCCGGGGCACGAGCAGGTTCGGACCGAAGAGCTCGAAGCAGCCGCCGAGGAACCAGGGATAGAGCGGCGCGCGGAAGAACGGGCCCGGTTGGAAGTCCTCGCCGCGCGCGAACGCGAGCGCCCAATCGACGTGGTACTTCGCGTCCATCTGCGGCGCGTCGAACAGCGGGCTCGAGCGCATCTGCAGCACGTAGACGACGCGGACGACGAGCGCGAGCCCGACGATCGCCGCGAGCCACACGAGGTCCTTGCGGCGACTCGCACGAGGCTCGCGGCGCGCCGTGTCGGCCGTGTCGGCCGTGCGCGCGTCGCGCCCGTGCGCCGTGTCCGTCCGGTCGTCGCGCGCGGAGTCGCTCGAGCTCATCGGTCGGTGTAGCCGAGTTCGGCGAGCCGCGCCCGCTCCGCGTCGGAAAGCTCGACGGAGAGTCCGTGGGCCCGCGCGAAGGCCTTGTCGGCGAGTTCGAGTTCACCGAGGAGTTCCGTCGCTCTCGGGAATTCGTCGCGGGAGCGATCGTGCGTTTCGCGCGGGTCGGCGGCGAGGTCGAAGAGTTCGACGCCGCGGACGTCGGAGACGATCAATTTGTCGTAGCCGTGCCGCCACGCGCGCAGCGGCGGTCCGATGAACGCGCCTTCGGCGAGGCACTGAGTCGGCGGCGGAGTGCCTCCCGAGACGAGATCGAGGAGGCTGCGCCCGCGGAACGTCGGCGCGAGCGGCAAGTCCGCGAGCTCGCACAGCGTCGGTGCGACGTCGACGTGGCGCACGGGCGCTTGGACAACCGCCGGCGCGAGTCGACCAGGCGCCGCGACGATCAGCGGGACGTGCACGAGCTCCTGGTACACGCTGTGACCGTGTTCCCACGAGCCGTGGTCGAGGAACTCCTCGCCGTGGTCGGACGTCAGGACGATCACCGTTCGGCGCGCCGGATCGAGCGCATGCGTGGTGTCGAGCAGTCGGCCGATCTGGTCGTCGACGAACGCGACTTCGGCGTCGTAGAGCGCCTCGGCGCGGCGCATCACGTCCGGCTCGAGCACGAGCTTCTTCTGGCGGAGCGACACGAGTTCCGTCCGCGAGCCGAAGCGCCAACTCGATTGCTGGTCCTCCGCGCTGGCGAAGCGGGCGCGGAACTCCGCGGGCGGGTCGTACGAAGCGTGCGCGTCGAAGTAGTGGACGAAGAGCAGCCACGGTCCAGAGCCGCGCGAGTCGAGCCAGGCGAGCGCCGCGTCGGTGGTGGCGTCGGCGCGCCGCACCTCTTCGTTCGACTGGTAGTAGACCGAGTCGTGATGCTGGAACCCTCGTGCGAGGCCGAACGAAGGCCCGAGGAAGTCGACGTTGGTGATCGCCGCGGTCGCGTAACCCGCATCGTGAAAGCGTTCCGCCAGAGTCGGCACGCTCGCGGGCAGCGCCTTGAACTCGAGCAGGTTGCCGCCCGCGCCGTGTTCGGTGGGGTAGAGCGACGTGAAGAGCGACGCGAACGCGGGCAACGTCCACGGCGCGTGCGACGTCGCGTCCGAGAAACGCACGCCCGCCGCCGCCAGTCGGTCGATGTGCGGAGTGAGCCCACGCGCATTGCCGTAGCAGCCCAGTCGATCGGCGCGCAGCGTGTCGACCGCGATGAAGAGCACGTTCGGACGCTCGGCGTCCGCGTCCGGACACGCGCCGCAGAGCACGGCGAGGGCCGTCGCGGAAGCGAATCGCGTGACCACACGAAGGAGCAGCATCGAGACGCGAGTAGACTCTAATTTCGGTCGAGCCCGCTGTCGCTCGGATTCCCCGTCCGGCGCTTCGGCGCGGCCGACCCGGACGCCGGGTCGCTCGCCACGCGCGAGCACCGGAACGTGGCTCGCCCGGTCGCGTTCCGACCGGCGGACTCGCGCCACGAACCCGACGCCGGACCGCACTCGATCGCCGCGCGGCACGGCGACCACGGAGACGAACGATGGATCTGTGTTTGACGGACAAGGCCTGTGTGGTGCTCGCGTCGACTCGCGGACTCGGTCTCGCGGCTGCGGAAGCTCTGCTCGCCGAGGGAGCTCGGGTCGCGCTGTCCGGTCGCGACGAAGCGCGCGTCGCGGCGCTCCGCGCGCGCCTCGGTGGACGCTTCGGCGACCGCGCCCGCGTCGATCGGCTCGACGTCACCGATCTCGGCGCGCTTTCGCGCTACCTCGAGAGCGTGCGAGCGACGTTCGGTTCGGTCGACGTGCTCGTCGTCAACTCCGGCGGTCCGCCTCCGGTCGCAGCGGCCGAACTCGACGCCGAAGCTCTCGCACGCGGGCTCGACTCGACGTTCGGCTACGCCACGCAAGCGATCCACACGGTGCTGCCGTGGATGCGGGCGCGCCGTTTCGGTCGCATCGTCGCGATGACGTCGCTCGCGGTGCGCCAACCGATCGCCGGGCTCGCGCTCTCGAACGCGCTCCGAGCGGGGCTCACGGGCTATCTCAAGACGCTCGCCGCCGAGGTCGCGGCGGACGGAGTCCTCGTCAACTCGATCTGCACCGGCATGTTCGACACCGACCGCCTGCGCGAGCTCTTCGAGAAGCGCGCGGCGAAGAGCGGTCGCACGGTCGACGAGGAACGCGCTCGCACGCTCGCCGAGATCCCGCTCGGGCGACTCGGGCGCCCGGAAGAGTACGGCGCGCTCGTGGCCTTCCTGGCCTCCGAGCGCGCCGCGTATCTGACCGGCGTCGCGCTCGCCTACGACGGCGGCGCGAGCCGGGCCTTGCTCTGAACTAGTTGCAGATCGTGAAGCCGACTGCGTCCGTCAGGCTCGTCGTGAACGAGTCCTGCGGATCGCGCGCCCAGTACTGCGCGTAGACCGACGCGCCCGGGATCAGGGCCGGATCACTGCCGCCGTTGATCAACGCGCCGAAGTCGTACGAGTACGTGCCGGTGCAGTCGGTGCCGCTCGACGAGCCGCCGGAGTTGAGCACGCTCGTGCGCGTGATCGGCAGCTTGACGCACAGGTGGCCGCCCTGGAACGAGACACCGTTCGGCTGCGAACCGTAGAACAGGAGGCCGAACTTGTTGTTGATCATCTGCGACGCCGTGATGTCGAACGGCAACGTGCCGCCGAACTTCGGCACGCCGGTGAACGCGATCGCCGGCGAGCAGAACTGGGAGTTGACCTTGCCGGTGCAGTAGACGACCGGAGGCGTCGGGCACTGGCATTCGTCGGGGATGCCGTCGGCGTTGGTGTCGAGCGACGTGCCCGAGCTGATGTCGCACGCGTCTTGGATGCCGTTCAAGTTGCAGTCGACGAGCGTGGTGCTCGGGATGACCTTGAACACTTCGCCGCCGGAGAGGTCGCAGATGTAGAGCTCGCCCGCGGCGTCCTCGCCGAACGACGAGACCGACGTGATGCTGAGGCCTCCGCCGGGTGCGAGCTCCGCGGTGCGATCGGTGAACTCGGTCACCGACCCGCCGGTGTACTTGAACGACCAGATCTTCGCGGAGCAGTAGTCGGCGTAGAAGTACGTGCCCTGGAAGCCGCACAGCGTGCTGCCGCGGTACACGTAGCCGCCGGTGACCGAGCAGTTGCCTCCGGTGTGTCCGTAGTCGCGGATCGGGAGCGTCAAGTTCGGCGCGTTGCACGTGCAGCCGCTCAGGCCCGTGCAGTTGAAGCCTTCCATGCAGCGCCAACCGTAGTTCGCGCCGCCGGGGAAACCCGCGGGCTCGAACGACACTTCTTCGCGAGCGCCCTGACCGACGTCGCCGATGTACATGTCACCAGTGGTGCGGTCGAAGCTGAATCGCCACGGGTTGCGCACGCCGAACGCCCAGATCTCGTCCGCGACGTTCGGGTCGGAGACGTAGGGGTTGGACGCCGGCACGTAGGTCGGCGGATTGTTGACGTCGAGGCGCAGTATCTTGCCGAGCAGCTTCGTGCCGTCCTGAGCGTTGCCGATGCCGGCCGTGTGACCCGCGCCGGTGTCGTTGGCGTTGCCGCCGTCGCCCATGCCGACGTAGAGGTATCCGTCGGCGCCGAACTGGATGCAGCCGCCGTTGTGGTTCGCTTGCGGTTGCGCGATCGGGCTCAGGAGCGGCGTCGCGGAACCGGCGTTCGCGAGGTCGGGGTTCGCGCTGACCGTGTAGCGCACGATCATCGTCGCGCCGTCGCCCGCGCGGGTGTAGTTGACGTAGAAGAAGCCGTTGGTCGCGTAGTTCGGGTCGAAGGCGAGCCCGAGCAGACCCTGCTCTTGGTTCGATTGGATGATCAGCGACGTGATGTCGAGGAACGGCGTGGCGTTGAGCGAGCCGTTCTTCAGGATCTCGATGTCGCCGCCGCGCTCGACGATGAAGACGCGCGAGGTGTCACCGGGGGGCGCCGTGACGAAGAGGGGCTGCTGGAGCCCGCTCGCGACCCGGACGGTGTCGAGCGGCACTTTTTGCGCCAGAGCGGAGCCGGCGGTCGTCAACGCGACGAGTCCGCACAGGACGAGGGAGTTGCGCATGGTGGCGGAGGGGCGCGAGCCGTGATGGGGCCGGAATGGCCCGGAGGGGGACGAGATGCGGGCGGCGTTCCTGCCGGATGCCGCCCGTTGGACGATGCGATCTTCGGGGGGCCTCGGAGGCCTGTCAAGGCGAGCGTCGCGCCTTCTCCCGCGTCACGGACGAACCGTGGAACAAGCGCCAGTAATGACGCGGGTCGAACAGGAGCTGCCGGTAGCCGCTGCGCCCGGCCGCGACGCTGCCCATCGCGGTGACGAACGGATCTCCGAAGCGCTCGAAGAGCCAAGCGCGCAGCGCCGGCCGGTGGAGGACCCGGGCGAGTCGCCGGGCCCAGACGAGTTCGCGGCCGATCTCGACCTCGACGAGCTCGCGGTAGATCCGCGCAGAAACGTCCACGTGTCCCCGACCTTCGTCGAGCGCGCGGGCGGCGAGCCGCGCGCCGAGGGCCGCATGGCTGATGCCTTCGGCGAGCACCGGATCGGCGAGCCCGGCGGCGTCGCCGACGAGCAGGACTCGACCACGCGCGACCCCTTCGCGGCGGGGCGCGAGCGGAATCACGTAGCCGTGGCGTTCGACGCGCGTGGGCCGAATCGCGAGCCGTTCGAGATACCGTTCGAGCAACGGCGCGAGCCCGCCCGAACGCCGTGTCGAGAGGATGCCGACCGAGAGCCGTTCGCGCTTGCCGAACACCCACGCGTAACCGGAATCGACGTCGCCGAAATCGAAGCGCGCGTGGGCGGTGAAACGTGCGAGCGTCGCGGCGTCGACGTCGAGCTCCCACTCGAGCGCCGCGACGCCTCCGTGCGGCGCGCTCCAGCCGGCGAAGCGAGCGGTCGGACCGGTCGCGCCGTCGGCGACGACGAGGAAGTCCGCCCGCAATCGCCCGCGATCGGTCGCGAGCTCGACGTGTTCGCGCCCGGCGTCGACCGCGAGCACCGCGTGCCCGTCGCGCAGCACGGCTCCCGCGCGCGCCGCGGCATCCGCGAGTGCGTGATCGAGCGTCGCGCGCATCGCGAGGGCGACGGGGATCGGCTCGTCCGGCGCGCACTCGAGCGTCGTGCCGTCGGCGCGGAGGAGCTGCAGCGACGCACGCGCGTCGACGCACTCGAAGACGTCGTCGGCGAGCGGCGGCAACCACGCGCGAGCGCGGGTCAGCACGCCGCCGCCGCAGGTCTTGTAGCGAGGCAAACGCTGCTTCTCGAGCAACACGACGCGCCGCCCGGTCCGCGCGAGCGCCCACGCAGCGGTCGCACCGGCCGGTCCGGCTCCGACGATCGCGACGTCGAACGTCTCCATGCGTGACGCGGCATGTTGGTGCAGCGCCGCGCGCGGTGCAACGATCACTCGATCGAGAGGCTCTCGTCCGCGCTCGGAGCGAGCTCGAAGCGCGCGAGCACGCGCGGCGACTCCGGCGTGCGCGAGGATTGGCGGTCGAGCCGCCGAGCGAGGATCGTCGCGCGGCCGGCGGGCGCGACCACCGGGCCGAACCTGCCGTCCGCGCCCGCGAGCAGCACACGCTCCAGTTTCGTGCCGTCGCGCGGTTCGACTTCGAGCACCAGGCCCACGTCGTCGCCGAGCGGCGTGACGAGTGTCCCCGACACTCGTGCCGTGGCGAGGTCGACGCTCCAGTGCGTGCGAGCCGCGTCGAGCGCGACGCGTTCGCGAAGCGCCCAGCCCGACCACGTTCCGGCGCCGCCGAAGAGCGACAACTCGATCTCGACCTCGGTGGTGAGCTCGCAACGGAAATCGCCCGAGCTCTGGATGCGCGCGGTCCTCATCGAGCCCGCGGACGACATCCACGCGGTCCACGGACCAGGCTCTTCGCCGTCGATCGTCAGCCGACCGACGAACTCGCGCCGCGTGTCGTCGGCGACGAAGTCGAACCGTGCGACGCTGCCTGCGTCGAGCGCGACATCGTGCCGACGAGTGCGACCGGTGAGCACCCGGACACCTTCGTCGTGCAGCGCGACACCCGCGCGCACGGCGCGCACTTGCCACTCGCCCGACCACAGTCGTCGCAAGTCGTACGAACCGTCGTCGTCGACCGTGCACGAGCGTTCGCCGCCGTGCGCGTCGCTCGCGTGCACGCTCCAGCCCGACGGCGATCCACCGGAGCTCAGCGCGAGCGTGCCGTGCACTCGCGCGAACGGCTGGAGCTCGATCGTCCGTTCCGCTTGCGCGTCCGCGGCGCCGAGCGGACCGGCGTACGCGGCCCCGAGGCTCGGGTGCTCGACGAAGAGCCAGAAGGGACCGGCGTGCGAGCCCGGCAGATGGACCTCGAAGCGGCCGCCACGCGCGCTCTGCGTGCGAGCCGCGGCGAGCTCGATCGCGTCGACGTCGAACGGCACTCCCGCGCCGCGCCAGTTCCGTGGTTCCGCTTGCGAGTCGGAGAGTGCCCGGAGCACGTGGACCGCCGCCGCATCGACCGGTCGGCCCAAGTGCGTGACGCGTCCCTTCGACCCGCTCCGAGCCTTGGCGACCAAGCGAAGCGGCTCGACCTGCGTGTGCGGGTCGAACGGCCCTTGCTCGCTGCGTTCGAAGCCGTGCGCCTCGAGGTACACCCGAAACGACTGGCGCACGCGGCGCAACCGCGCGCGACCTTGGGCGTCGATGTCCGACATCGCGCGCGAGTTTTCCTGGTTGGCGAACCCCTCGAGCACGTGGACCCGACCCGTGGTCAACTTCGCGCCCGTCTGGTCGCGCACCTCACACCAGATCCACTGCGACTCGACGAACACGAGCTCGAGCTCGTCGCCGCCCGCGCGAACTCCGGCCACTTGGAGCTCGTCCCACTCCCAACTCGGCGGCGCGCACGAGATGCGACGAGGTGCGTCGTCGTCGACCCAGAGGACGAAGCGTCCGTCCGCGTCGGTCGTGAAATCGTCGCGGCGAGGGTCGCCGACGTCGTCACGGCTCGCGGAGCCTCTCGCGCCGGCGACCGGTTCGCCCGAAGGCGCGAACACGCGACCGCGGAGCATGCGCGAAGCAGCGGCGTCGTCGAGCGCGAGCACGAGCTCGAGTCGTTCGTCGCCGGCGTGCAGCACGACCGGCGACTCGACGCGCCACTCGCGTCCTGCGGCGTGCGCCCAGACGGCCCACGGTGTGGCGTCGAGTCCGTCGACACGGAACTCGCCGCGCGCGTCGGTCGAGAGTTCGAAACGATCCACTCCGAGTCGTTGGAACACTGCGTTCACCACGGACGGACCGCGCCGCGCCGCGTCGGGCCCGGTGTCTTCGACGGGCGGTTCGATCACGACCCGCGCGCCGGCGATCGGTTCGCCACGGACGTCGACGACGCGGCCGCCGAGCGTGCCGCCTGCGGAGAGCACGAGCTCGCCGAGATCCGTGAGCGTCCGTGGCGCCGGAGCGAGCGCGCCGCGACGCGTCGCCCGCGCCGGAGCCGAGAGCGTCCACTCGAGCGGGTCGACTTCCGGCGCGAGCTCGAGGCTGCCCTCGATGCGGCCCGCGTCCTCGCTGGTCCACTCGCTCCGCGTCCCCGCGGCGACGACGACGAGGCGAGCACCGGCGAGCGGGCGCCGCTCGGGGTCGACGACTTGCGCGCGCACCGTATGTGGGTCGCGTCGAGCGTCGAGTGCTCGGCCTCGAGCCAGCGACCGTCGATCCGCCTCCGCCGCCGGGCCGATCGCCGCGTCGACGAGCGTTTCGCCGGGCGCGCCGGGGAGCGAGGGCTCCAGGCCCGCGCGGCCGTCCGCCGCGGGCAGCGGGGCGCCGGGGGCGACGGCATCGGTGACGGCAGCGACTTCGATCGGCCGGGGCGTGCGCGGCCAGACCGCCAAGCCGAGCACCACGGACGCGACGGCCAGGACCAAGAGCCTCAGGTGGCGTCCTCGCATGTTCGTCGTCGTTGCATGGGGTGACGAATGGGGCCCGTCTGGGGACGACGGCCGGGGCGCATTGTGCCCGCGCGCGCCGTGCGGCGCGCCGGTTAGCATGAACGGATGCTGCTCCGCCGTCTCGTGTCCGTCGGGCTGATCCTCGCTTCGTGCGCCGGGTTCCCCTTGTCGTCGTCGCTCGCCTACGCGCCGCAGGACCCAACGAAACAGACGCCCCCGGCGGCCGGTGGAGCGCAGGCTCCCGACGCCGCGCCCGGGAAAGCCCAAGCGCTGAAAGCGGGTCAAGGTCGAGGCGCTCGCGGCAACGCTGGCGCCGGAGGCGGCGCCAGCGGCGCGAACGCGCCGCAGCAATCCGGTGGCGCGAACGCGCCGCAGAAGCCCAGCGGCGCGAACGCGCCGCAGAAACCCAGCGGCGCGAACGCGCCGCAAGGTGCTCCGCCGGCGGGAAACACGCCGACCGCGCCCGCGAACGCCGGCGCGCCCGGAGCCGCGAGCACACCGACGCAGACCGGCTCGGACGCGACGCAGCCGCCGCAACCGGAATCCGCAGCGGGCGCGCCCGCCGAGGTGCCGGCGCCGAAGCCGCGTGAGCTACGCACGCTCGTGCCGACCAAGTGGCTCGTGCTCGCGCCGACCGACCGTGTCGGACGCCGGCCGTTCCGCCCCGACGCCGTCTTCGCGAAGTACCTGACGTTCGCCGGCTCGGCGATGCCGACCGTCGGCGAGAGCGTGACCGGCGAAACGGGCGAGGCGCAGAGCTGGCGCGAAGTCGAAGCGGCCGACGGACGCATCACCGACGACTTCGGCTACGCGTTCGCGACGATCGATCTGCCGGAGGGCGGCACGTGGCTCGCGGTCGCGCACGGCGCCGCCGGCGGATTCGTGAACGGCGTGCCGTTCGTCGGCGACGCGTACGGCTACGGCTTCGGCGGCGTGCCGGTCGCGTTGAAGAAAGGGCCGAACCACGTGTTCCTGCGCGGTCGGCGCGGCGAGACGAAGTTCGAGCTCCGCGAGCCCGCGTCGCCGGTGTTGCTCGCGTCGTGGAGCGGCGTGCAACCCGACCTGCTCGCGGGCCGCGACGTCGAGTTCGACGAGTTCGGCGCCGTGCTGATGATCAACGCGACGCAGGAGACGACGCGGCCGATGGAGCTCTTGCTCTCGAGCCCCGATGGCTACTTCAAGCCGCGCAAGTTCCCGGCGGCGGCGATGCCTCCGCTCTCGCTGCGCACCGCGTTCTTCACGCTCGAACGCGCGAGCCCGCCGCAGCCGAATGAAAAGCCCGGCTCGCACGTGATCGAGCTCGCTCTCTCCGCGCGGGCGGGCAAACCGTTCACGAAAGTCGCGCTCGAGATCCAGGTCAAGGACGTGACGGCGGCGCGGCGCGCGACGTTCGATTCGTTGATCGAAGGCTCGATCCAGACCTTCTCGATCCTGCCGCCGTCCGACGTCAGCACGCGCGATGCAGCGCTCGTGCTCTCGCTGCACGGCGCGAGCGTCGAAGCGCTCGGGCAGGCGCAGTCCTACTCCGCGAAACCCAACACGTGGATCGTCGCGCCGACGAATCGCCGGCCGTTCGGCTTCGACTGGCAGGACTGGGGGCGCGAGGATGCGTACGAGACGCTCGCCGCGGCCTTGCGGCTGACGGGCGCCGATGCGACGCGCGTCTTCTTGACCGGCCACTCGATGGGTGGGCACGGCACGTGGCATCTCGCCGTCACCGATCCGTGGCGTTTCGGTGCGATCGCGCCAAGCGCGGGCTGGTCGAGCTTCGACACGTACGGCGGCCGTCCCGACGGCGAACTCGCTTGGCTCTGGCGCGCCGCGGACGCTGCGTCGCGCACCGAGGACTGGCTCGCGAACCTGCGCGCGACGCCGACGTACATCCTGCACGGCGAAGCCGACGACAACGTGCCGGCCAAGGAAGCGCACGACCTCGAAGCGGCGCTCGTCGCGGCGGGCGGCAAGCCGCTGACTCACTACCAACCCGGCGCGGGACACTGGTGGGACGGCGACGCGGCGCCTGGCGCGGATTGCGTCGACTGGCCCGGCATCTTCGAGCTCTTCCGTGCGACCCAGAGCCGCGTGCTCTCGCCGGAGTTCGAGTTCACGTGCCCCGATCCTTCGGTGAACGCGAGTTACGGACCGTTCGTGCTCGACCAACCCGTCGAATACGGCGCGCCGGCGTCGCTGGTCGGGCGTTGGAACGCCGAACGCGGCGAACTCGCCGTGACGACGCACAACGTGCGGCGGCTGCGCGTCGACTTCTCGCGCATCGAGTCCGTCGGCGTGCGCGTCAAGCAGTTCGTGCTCGACGGCCAAGCGGTCGACGTGTGGAACGAACTCCGGCTCGCGTCGATCGGCGACCCGACGTGGTTCGTGCGCGAGACCGAGTCGTGGAGCCAGGACGCGAACCGAGCGCGCGTCGAACTCGCCGCGACGTGGCGCGCCTACTCCGACGACGGTGCACCGCGCTGGGACGGCGAGAAGAACTCGGAGACGTGCGGCCCGTTCAAGCGTGCGTTCGCGCGGCACTTCGCGCTCGTCTACGGCACCGGCGGTTCGCCCGCAGAGACGAAAGCGCTGCTCGAGCGCGCGCGCGCCGACCAACAAGCGTGGTGGTACCGCGCGAATGGCACGCCTGCGATCCTGACGGACGTCGACTTCCTCGCCGACGAAGCGCGCAAGGATCGGCCGATCCGCAACGTGATCCTCTACGGCAACTCGCAGACGAACAAGGCGTGGTCGACGCTGGTGCCGGCCGATTCCCCGATTCGCGTGCGACCCGGCGCGATCGAGATCGGCGCGCAGCGCTTCACCGGCACCGACCTCGCCGCCGTGTTCGTCTTGCCGCGCGCGGACGCGAAACCCGATCGGCCGCCTTACTTGCGCGACCCCGGAGTCGATCCGAGCATCCTGAACGAAGTGCCTGCGTGGCCGCTGGTCGGCGTGTTCGCGGACACCGGCGTCGCCGGCATCCGCCTCGGATACCAGCTCTCGCCGTTCTCGTCGGGCGTCGGTTACCCGGACTACGCGGTGTTCTCGAGCGACGTGTCGCGCTCGGGCGACGGCGGCGTGCTCGCGGCGGGTTGGTTCGACCGGCACTGGCGACTGCAGCCGGGCGGTTTCCTGCGCACGGTGACGACGCGCGTCGAAGGCAGTCGCTGAAGTCGCGCGCGCGACCACCGACGGCAGGAAGAAGCGGGGAGCGTGGCTGCGCAGCGCCCGAGCGAGCACGACCGACGCGCGAGTCCCTCCGGGCTCGTGCCGACGCTCGGTCTGCTCGACGTCACGTTGATCGGGATGGGCACGATCATCGGCGCCGGGATCTTCCGCGCGCCGAGCGAGATCGCGGCGCGCATCCCGTCGTTCGAAGGCATCCTGGTGCTCTGGGCGCTCGGCGGAGTGATCGCCGTGTGCGGAGCGTTGGTCTTCGCGGAACTCGGTGGCATGTTCCCGCACACCGGGGGGCAGTACGTCTTCATCCGTGAAGGGTTCGGGCGTTTCGCGGCGTTCAGCTTCGGCTGGATCCTGCTCGCGGCGATCGTCTCCGGAGCGACGGCGTGGGTCGCCGGCGTGTTCGTCGATCACGCGGAGAAGCTCGTGCACCTCTACGCCGGCGGTGAACCGTGGTCGACGGCGTCGCGCAAACTCGCCGCGGCCGGCGTGATCGCCGCGATGACGTTGCTCAACGTCCGCGGCGTGCGACTCGGCGCGTTGGTGCAGGACCTCAGCATGGCCGCGAAGATCGGCGGCATCCTGTTGATCGTCGCGTTGGCCTTCTTCGCGTCGCCTCTCGGGCCCGAGACGGCCGGCGCGCTCGCGCCCGGACTCGTGCCAGAACCCTCGGACGGCGCGTCGGGCGCGCACGGCGTGTTCTTCGGCGCGACGCTCGCCGCGACCGGCGCGGCGCTGATGCAGATCCTCTTCGCCGTCGGGGGCTGGCAGAACGTCGCGGCCGTCGCGAGCGAGATCAAGGAGCCGCAGAAGAACCTGCCGCGCGGCACGTTGATCGGTACGTTCGTCGTGATCGCGCTCTACATGGCGGTCAACTGGGCCGTGCTGTCGATCTTGGGCGTCGAGCGCACGGCGAGCACTCCGACGCCGGCAGCGGACGCAGCGGGCCGCGTCGTGTCGTGGGGCGAGCCGTTGATCGCCGGGCTCGTCGCGTTGTCGACGCTCGCGTTCGTGCAGGCGATCCTGCTCGTCACGCCGCGGATCTTCTTCGCGATGGCGCAGGACGGCGTCTTCTTCCGCGCGGCCGGCAAAGTGCATCCTCGCTGGGGCACGCCGTGGATCGCGATCGCGGTGCAGGGGCTCTTCTCGATCGCGCACGTCGCGTTCGGCAAACAACTCGACTTGCTCGAGATGGTCACCGTCTGCGACTACGTGTTCTTCATCCTCTGCGCGGCGACGTTCTTCAAGCTCCGGATCACGCGGCCGGACCTCGCGCGCCCGTACCGAGCCTTCGGTTATCCGCTGTTGCCGGGCATCTTCCTCGTCGCGACGGTCGCGGTGCTCGTCTCGAGCATCTCGAGCGCGCAACCGGCGGCGGTGCAGCGCGCCGGCGTGATCCTCGCGGTCGGTGTCGTGCTCTACGCGTTCTGGAACCGCGGCGCGCGCGCCGGTGCCTCACCAGGTCGGGGCGGAGCGTAGCAGCGCGCGCGTCGCGTCGACGTCGACCGGCCGCGAGAAGAGATAACCCTGCGCGGACTCGCAGCGCAAAGCGCGCATCTGCGCGAGCTGCTCGAGCGTTTCGACGCCTTCCGCGACCACGACCATCCCGAGGTTGTGGCCGATGTCGATGATCGTGCGGGCGATCTCCGAGTTCTCGCCCTTCGTACCGATGCCGCTGACGAACGAACGGTCGATCTTAAGCGTGTCGATCGGGAAGCGCTGCAGGTACGCGAGCGACGAATATCCGGTGCCGAAATCGTCGATCGAGAGCCGCACGCCGAGTTCGCGCAGTTGCAGCAGCATCGAACGTGCGTTCTCGGGGCGTTCCATGACCACGCTTTCGGTGATCTCGAGGCGCAGGTCGCCGGGCTCGAAGCGCGTGTCGTCGAGCGTCGCGCGGATCTGTCCGACGAGGTCCGCTTGGCTGAACTGGCGACCGGAGAGGTTGACGTGCAGCGAGAAGTTCTCGCGGAAGTCGAACTCCTCGCGCCACGCGCGGACGTGTCGGCACGCTTCGGCGAGCACGAACTTGCCGATCGGCACGATCAGGCCGGTCTCTTCGGCGAGCGGGATGAAGTCGTTCGGCCGGATCAGTCCGCGCTGCGGGTGGTTCCAGCGCACGAGCGCTTCCACGCCACAGATGCGGCCGGTGTCGAGCGAGACGATCGGCTGGTAGTAGACCGTGAGTTCGGTGCGCTCGATCGCACGGCGCAGGTCCGCTTCCATCGTCAACAAGGCGACCGCACGTTCGTGCATCGCCGTGTCGAAGATCGCGTACTTCGCACGCCCGGCGGCTTTCGCTCGGTACATCGCCGTGTCGGCGTCGCGCAGGATGTCCTCGGGGTTCTCGTAGCCGGTCGCGCTGCGCGCGATGCCGATCGACACCGACGTGACGATCTCGTGGCCGTTGATGTCGAAAGGCGTGACGAGCTCGCGTTGGATGCGGTCGGCGACGCGCGTCGCGTCCGATTCGTCGCGGATGTCCTCGAGCAACACGGTGAATTCGTCGCCGCCGAGTCGCGCGACCGAGTCGCCGGGCCGCAACGAGAGCTCCAGTCGACGGGCCGCCATCACGAGCAGTCGGTCGCCGGCCATGTGACCGAGCGAGTCGTTGATCGTCTTGAAGCGGTCGATGTCGAGGAAGAGCACCGCGAACTGGTAGTCCTTGCGCCGCTGGGCGCGCCGCATCGCGTGCCGCAGGCGATCGATGAAGAGCGCGCGGTTGGGCAGGTTCGTCAGCGGGTCGTAGAACGCGCGGTGGTTGAGCTGTTGCTCCGCGAGCTTGCGGTGCGTCACGTCCGACTGCGACCCGGCCATGCGCGTCGCGCGGCCGAGCGGGTCGCGCGACGCGAGCCCGCGGCACAGAACCCAGCGCCACGCGCCGGTCTTGTGCCGGATGCGGTATTCGTTCTCGAAGTGCGACGTGAGTCCGTCGATGTGCGCGGCGACTGCGGCCCGGACTCGATCGAGGTCTTCCGGATGGACGCGCGAGAACCACTCTTCGAGCGAGTCGCCGACTTCGTCTTCGTCGTAACCGAGCATCGACTTCCACCGCGGCGAGTAGTACACGCGGTTCGTCGTGACGTTCCAGTCGAAGAGACCGTCGTTCGCGGCGCGCGCGGCGAGCGCGTAGCGTTCCTCGCTCTCGCGCAGCGCTTCTTCCGCCTTGGCGCGTGCGGTCACGTCGCGCAGCGAGAGCAAGAAGACGGCTTCGCCGGCCCAGACGGTCTCGAGGCTGAAGAGCTCGGTGATCGCGAGTTCGCCGTCGGGCCGTCGCACGTCGATCTCGGGCGTTTCGCCGCCGTGCAGCGGTATGCCGACGGCGCGGCCGACGAGGTCGGCTGCCGCACGGCCGAACAAGCGTTCCGCCGACGGGTTCGCGTGGCGCACGACGCCGTCGAGCGACACGACGAGCGCCGCGTTCGCGTCGCGGTGGATGATCGTCTCGAGCCGGCCTTCGCGCGACCTCGAGTCGGTGCCGTTCGGCCGCGCCGCGTCGGAGGACGTTTCCGCTTCGCTCATGATCGGCGTGCCTCGAGCGCCTCGAGCAGGCACGAAGCGAGATCGTCGAAACGCCCGACCAGGCGCCGTTCGAGGTCGCCGACGCGGACGACCAACGTCGGCGTCAGCAGCACGCCGTCGGCGGCGTTGCGATGCTCCGGCTGCAGCACGTCGATCACTTCGAAGTGCCAGTGCTCGTGCCGATGTTCATCGACGAAACGCCGCAGTTCGCCCATCGCGCCGAGCGCTCTTCGTGACGTGCCCGCGACGTAGAGCACCAAGGATTTGTCCGGCCGTCCGGAGCCGTCTGGGAAGCTCATGCCGATTCCGAGGGTAGGGGAAGTGCTCCAACCCTTCAACCCGCGGCGAAGTAGGCTCTCACGAAACGGGCGGCGCGTGTCGCTCGACCGAGGATGGGAAGGAACGAAGCGTCACGTTGGCGCCCGAGTCCGCGCGAGGCGCGCGAGGAGCAGGAGCGGCTCTCGGCACGCGTGGCGCGTTCGGGAGCCCTCCCGCGGGTCGAACTCGTCGCGGGCGTCGACTGCAGCGAGCGCGCCGATCGAGTCCGCGCTGCGATCGTGGTCGTACGGCTCGAGGACCTCGAAGTCGTGGCGACGGCGACGGCCGAGCGCGTGCTCAAGTTCCCCTACGTCCCGGGGCTGCTCGCGTTCCGCGAGGTGCCGGCGATCGAGGACGCGTGGCGGAAGCTCGAAGTGCGGCCCGACGTGCTCTTGGTCGACGGGCACGGCATCGCCCACCCGCGCCGCATCGGGGTCGCGTCGCACGTCGGAGTCGTGCTGGACGTGCCGTCGATCGGTTGCGGCAAGTCCGTGCTCGTCGGCGCGCACGAGGAACTCGCGCTCACCCGCGGCTCACGCGCGCCGCTCTTCCACGACCACGAGTGCGTCGGCGTCGCGCTGCGCACGCGCGACGGCGTGAAACCGATCTACGTGTCGGTGGGCCACCGGATCGACTTGGAGCGCGCCATCGAACTCGTGCTCGCATGCGCGCCCCGTTTTCGTGTGCCGGAGCCGATCCGTCGCGCCGATCGGCTGGCCGGAGAATGGCCGACGTCTACTCGAACGCCGGTGCGTCGTTCGCGATCCACTGGATCCGCAGGACGCTCGTGATCCCCATGTCCATCTCGAAGTTCTGCGCGCCTTCGCCACCGGCTTCCATGTGCATGTCCATCGTGGTGTCGATTTGCGAGTCGAGCATGTGGCCTCGATCGATCGCGAAGAACATGGTGCCGCTGAGCGACGGAGTCTCGATGGAGATCTTCATCGGGAGCGCCTTCTCCTTGGCTTCCTCGAACGTCATCTGCCCGTGATGGCGAGCTTGGCGCAACGAGTGCCTGCGTGTTCCTCGACACCGACGAAGGTGTTTTCGAAGGAGAGCTTCATCGTGCCGAACATCGGCAGCGGTTGTTCGACGCTGCGGGTCCATTTGTGACCCGGCTCGATGGGCTCCGTCGGGAAGACGTTCACTTCGACGAGCCGCTTCAGGGACTCCTCGTTGAACATCTCCTTCATCATCGACGAGGGGTCCATCGGATTGGCCGTGCCGGACGCCGGGAAGCACTTTGCGAGCATTTCGTCGACGCCGGTGAAGGAGACGACGTGACCGGTCGACTCCATCTTCATCGTGAGTTTCGACTCCAGCATCGGTCCGAAGATCTTCGAGAGCATCGGGTTGTTGCGCTTCGCCGCGTCGCCGGTGAGGGTCGAGTCGTAGCTCATCGCGGCCGGCCCGCCGGTCTCCATCCGCACCGCTTCGTAGCGGACGTCGAGCGTGCCCATGCCGTCGGCGGCGACGTCTGTGACGTCTTGCCGGAACACGAAGGCGTTCGTGTTCTCGACTTCGCCGAGCATCTCGCTCTCCATGGTCTGCTCTTGGGTCATGCGGTAACGAATCGAGTCGCCCTTCGCGAACTTGAAGCGCAGAGTGAGCGCCTCGCCGGGCGCGGAAGCCGTGGCGGAAAGGGCGAGGACACCGAGCAACACGACGGAACGGAACGCGATCTTCATGGTTCGTATCTCCTTCGACGACGGGGATGCTAAACGCGCCACGGATCGAAAGCGAACGAGGCGATCAACGCTTGCGATAGACCGCGCGGAACCGCCGCAGAGGCACCGTTTCACCGGTCACGGCGTCGAGCAGGCTCGTGCGTTCGAGTCCCAGCGCCTCGAAGCGCGCAAGCTCCGCGAGCGTCAGCGGCAGCGGCAGTTCGTGCGGGTCGAGGTGCGCGTCGGTGCCGCGCGTGACGACCACCAGCGTGCCGCCCGGCGCGAGGAAGTTCGCGATCGGCTCGAACGCGCGCTCGCGGATCGCGAGCGGCAGCGCCTGGATCGTGTAGCACTCGAAGACCAGGTCGAAGGCCCCTCGCCATGCGTGCGGCGCCGCGAAGAGGTCGGCGACGCAGTAGTCGACGCGCGTGTCGGGGAAGCGGCGCCGGCACCATTCGATCGCCGTCGGTGCGACGTCGAACGCCGTGACGGCGAAGCCGACGCGCGCGAGCCCCTCCGCGTCGTCGCCCAGGCCCGCGCCGACCACGAGCGCACGCCGACCGCGGCCGTCGACCTGCTCGCGCGCGAGCCAGTCGACGAGCAGCGGATGCGGTTCGTCGTCGGCCCACGGCACGTGCTCGGCATCGCCGCCGGCTTCGACGTAGAGCTTCTCGAACCAACCGACGGCATCGCCGCGTGAACGGTGCTCGGCGGCCAGTTCGCGGGCTCGTTTGCGGGCGTCGTCGCGGGTCATCGGGGCGGTTCTGCGAGCAATTCGAGGACGAGCCGTTCGAAGCGCTCGCGCTGCTTCTCGTGTTCGACGCCGGTCGCGGGCCCGGCGTAGCCCTGGTGGACCGCGCGCACGCTGCCGTCGCGGCGCACGAAGAGCGTCGTCGGATAGGCACGCACGCGCTCGAGCAGCGGAAACGCCTTCGACGCTTCCGCCTTGTCCGACGTGCCGCCGAGGAGGAGCGGATAGCCGATTTTCCAGCGCTCGCGGAAGCGTCTCACCTGGGCCGCGTCGCGCGCGAACTCGCCGGTCAGCTCGAACGCGACCCCGACGACGCGCAGCCCGCGGTCGCGGAACCGCCGATCGAGCTCGACGAGGTCGGGGGCTTCGTCGTTGCAGTTCGGGCACCACGTGCCGAAGAGCTGGACGATCCTCGGAGCGCCGTGGAGCTCGCCTTCGTCGAGCGAGCGTTCGACGCCGTCGAGATCGCGGAAGCGCAGGCTCGCGAGCGCGACCTTTCCGTCGACGCGCGTCAAGCCGAACGGATCCGGGAGCGTCGCAGTGGGATCGAGCTTCGCCGTCCACGTGTCGTGCCACGTCGCGCCGGACCAGAACTCGCCTTCGAGCGTGCGCTCGTCGATCCACTTCGCGCGGAAGAGGAAGGCGTGTGCGCCGTCGAAGCACGAGAACGCGAGGTTCCGGCCGAGCGGGTCGTCGACGTCGGAACGCACACCGAGGAACCGATAGTCACCGGTGGTGGTCAGCACGGTCGCGCGCAGTCCGTGCGCGACGGGCACGACTTCGAGCACGGCGGGATCGTCATCGCTCGCGAAGTCGAGCGCGTAGCGACCGGGTGCGATCGGCCGCGGCGCGAGCGCGCGCTCGGATTTCGGTCCCGAGGCAGCGCCTTCTGCGACCGAACGCCGCGCGGCGAAGTCGAGCGCGGCTTCCTTGCCTCCGGCGGCGCGTTTGGTCCACCGGCCGGCGAGCCGTTCGCCGTCCCAGCGCGCGGCGATGCGCGCGTCGTAGTGAGGAAAGTCGAGTTCGAGTCCGTCGGCCGTCCACGCGACGCGCTCGATCGTGATGCGTTCGTCGGCGTTGACGACCACGGCCGTCGTCCGTCCGTTCGACTGCTCGATCTCGAGGCCGAACTCCAAGGCGCCGCCCGGCGAAGCGAGCGACGCGTTCCACGCGCCGACGAATGCGCTCGTGTCGCTCTGCGGAGGCGCGCTCGAACCCTGCGGCGGCCGAAGCGACGAGGACGAGAGCGCGGCGACGAGCGCCAGCGCGACGACGGCAGTGCACATGCCCGCAAGCGTAGGCAGACCGGCGGACGGCGTCACTTGCGGCCCAACTCCGCGAGCGTGGCGGGCGGCCAGAACGCGACGAGCCGCATGGTGCCCGGCGCGAGCTCGCCGGAGAGGTGGGCGACTCCGCCCTTCTGGAACGCGAACCGCGGCGCGCGCTCGCGTTCGCCCGTGACGAGCCAAGCGCAGAGCTCGCTCATCCAAGGCTCGTGACCGACCAAAGCGACGCGCAGACCGGTGCACGACGCAAGGAGCTCGGTCGACGGATCGCGCGCGAGTTCGTTCGCGACGCGCAGTTCGCCGACGACGAGCGGCGCGCAGAGATCGGCGGTCTCCATCGCACGTAGGAGCGGACTGTGCAGCAGTTGGTCGAACTCGACGTCGAGCCTTGCGAGGCCGGCGACGGCGCGAGCGAAGCGTTTGCGACCCCGGGCCGTGAGCGCGCGCGCTTCGTCGCGGCCGTTCGCCGCGCGCTCTTCGGCCTCGGCGTGTCGCACCAAGAAGAGTTCCATCGTGCCTTCGCTTCAGCGCGGTCTTGCGCGCGATTTCGCCTTCGGGCCCCGGTCGTCGGCGCGCGGATACGCCCGCGCGAGCACGAGGCGCGCTTTCGCGACGCGTCGTGCGAGTTCGTGCTCCAGTTCGGCCGCGAATTCGCCGCACTCCGGTGCGCGTGGACACGCCGCGAAGTACCGACGGACGACGGCGACGTCGTTCAGCTCGCCGAGACTCTGCTGCAGCGCCTTGAGCTCGCTCGCATCGCGCCGCAGCCACTCTTCGGCGTATCGCAAGCGCCTCAGTGCACGCCTCACGGCGTGGAACGCGTCGAGGGTCGCGTCGGCTGCGAGCGCGCTCGCCGCGCGGACGGTCGCGCGACGCGCCAACCGCCGGCGCTCGTGCGCGGCGCGCTTTCGATCCAGCGGCGGCACCCAGTTCCACGCGTCGAGCAACGCACGCAACCGTGGGCTCTCGAGCGCTTCGATCAGGCCGGCGCGCGCGACCACGCGTTCCGCGGCGAGCCACTCGGCGAACGGCTTCGGGAGTCTTCCGGCGAGCAGGACGTCGAGGTCGCGCACCGCGGAAGCTCGTTCGCGCAACCAACGCAAGTCGTCGCGAAGAGCGCGCCTCGAAGAGAGGCGCAGGAACGTCTCGAGCCGCGCCGACGCGACGCGCACTTGGTGGACGCCTTCAGGATCCTCCCCGTCGCGGGCGACGGCGAGGTGGGCCTCGAGATGGGCGAGCGTGCGGCGGGGGAGGAGCTCCTCCGCGGGTTCCTGCGCGTCTTTCACGATCCGGCAGTTTCTTCGCTTCCGCGGACCCGCGCAAGGCGCCGACGCCCGCGAAACATCAAGGCGCGGTCAAGACCGACGCCGGAGCGGACGATGCGGCGGCTCGCGCTCGGTTGTCGTCCGCGCGTCGATATCCTCTCCCGAGCCATGTCCCAGCCCGCGCGCGACCTCCGCGATCCGAGCCTCTACCTGAACCGCGAGCTTTCGTCGCTCGAGTTCAACGCCCGCGTGCTCGAACAGGCGAAGGATCCGACGGTGCCGTTGCTCGAACGGCTGCGATTCCTGTCGATCTCGTCGACCAACCTCGACGAGTTCTTCGAGATCCGCGTGTCCGGTCTGAAGCAACAAATCGCGCACGGAGCGACGGCGACCGAAGCGGACGGGCTCTCGCCCGAACAGACGATGCACGCGATCGGCGAAGCGGCGCATGCCTTGGTCGCGGAGCAGTACCGCGTCTTCAACGAAGTGCTGCTGCCGGAGCTCGCGCGCGCCGGGATCAAGATCTGGCGCCGCGGTTCGTGGACGCCGCGGCAGGAGAAGTGGGTGCGGCGCTTCTTCGTGCAGGACGTGCTGCCGGTGTTGACGCCGGTCGGCCTCGATCCGGCGCACCCGTTCCCGCGGGTGCTGAACAAGAGCCTGAACTTCATCGTCTCGTTGCAAGGGCAAGACGCGTTCGGCCGCACCAGCGGCATCGCCGTCGTGCAAGTGCCGCGCTCGTTGCCGCGGCTCATCCCATTGAAGGGCGGCGACGGTGGCGGGCACGACTTCGTGCTCTTGTCGTCGATCGTCCACGCGCACATCGGCGAAGTGTTCCCGGGGCTCGAAGTGACGGGCTGCTGGCAGTTCCGCTTGACGCGCAACAGCGATCTCTGGGTCGACGAAGAAGAGACCGACGACTTGATGCGCACGCTGAAGGGCGAGCTCACGTCGCGCAACTTCGGCGAGACCGTGCGGCTCGAAGTCGCGAAGAACTGCCCGGAGGAAATGGCGCAGTACCTGCTCTCGACGTTCGAACTCGAAGCCGAGGACCTCTACCGCGTCGACGGCATCGTCAACTTGCACCGCGTCGCCGCGATGTACGACATGGTGGCGCGCCCGGAACTCAAGTATCCGCCGTTCATGCCGCGCGTGCCGCGGCGCATCGAAGAACGCGAGGACGTGTTCGAAGCGCTGCGCAAGGGCGACGTGCTGCTGCACCATCCGTACGACTCGTTCTCTCCGGTGGTCGAGTTCCTGCGCCAGGCCGCGAGCGATCCGCACGTGCTCGCGATCAAACAGACGCTCTATCGCACCGGCGCGGATTCGCCGATCGTCGACGCGTTGATCGAAGCGGCGCGCGGCGGCAAGGAAGTGACCGTCGTCGTCGAGCTGCGGGCGCGCTTCGACGAAGCGGCGAACATCAACCTCGCGACGCGTCTGCAGGCGGCCGGCGCGAGCGTCGTGTACGGCATCGTCGGCTACAAGGCGCACACGAAGATGCTGCTCGTCGTCCGGCGCGAAGGGCACAAGCTCCGGCGTTACGTGCACCTCGGCACGGGCAACTACCACTCGAAGACTTCGCGCGCTTACACCGACGTCGGTTTCCTGACCTGCGATCGGGCGATCGGCGAGGACGTGCACAAGCTCTTCAACCAACTGACGGGCCTCGGCAAGGTCGGCCGGTTGAAGCGCGTGTTGCAGTCGCCGTTCACGTTGCACAAGGCGCTGGTCGGGTTGATCGAGCGCGAAGCGAAACACGCGACCGCCGGCCGATCCGCTCGCATCGTGGCGAAGATGAACTCGCTCACCGAACCGAGGATCATCCAAGCGCTCTACAGGGCGTCGCAAGCGGGTGTGTCGATCGACCTCGTCGTGCGCGGCATCTGCTGTCTGCGTCCGGGCGTGCCCGGCGTGTCGGAGTCGATCCGCGTGCGTTCGATCGTCGGACGATTCCTCGAACACTCGCGCATCTTCTATTTCGAGAACGACGGCGAGCCTCAGTACTTCTGCGCCAGCGCCGACTGGATGCAACGCAACTTCTTCTGGCGCGTCGAGACCTGTTTCCCGGTCGACGACCAACGCTTGCGCCAGCGGATCTGGTCGGAGTGCCTCGAACCGTATCTCGTCGACAACGTGCAGTCTTGGCTGCTCGGGCCGGACGGCAAGTACCGGCGCGCGCGACCCGGCAAGGAACGGCCCCGCGTCGCGCAGGAGTTCCTGCTCGAACGGCTGTGCGGACTAACGCAGCCGGAGTTCGATGCCGACCGCCTCGAGCAAGCGAATCTCGTCGTCGAGGTCGGTCCGCGTGAGCGCGTGGTCGTCGAGCCACCGCTTCGGAAACGCAAGCTCGAGGGTGTTGCGTCGCGCCGCAAGGTGCACGACCGGAAGCGGCTTCGGACTCCGACTCCGATTGAGCCGCACCGCGAGCCGGAGCAAGACGGCGAGTCGCAGGAGCAAGCCAGCGCGTGACGGCGGGAACGCCGCGAACGCGTCTTTCTCGAGCTTGCGGCGGTGAGCGCCGATCAGTGCGGCGAGTTCCGCCTGATCGCCGCGCGAGAAGCCGGGCATGTCGCCGTTCTGCACCAGGTACGCGCCGTGCCGGTGGTAGCCGGAGTACGCGACCGAGAGCCCGATCTCGACGAGCCGCGCCGCCCACGCGAGCGAGCGCCGCGACGCGTCGAGCGGCAGCTCCCACGCTTCCGCGACTTGTTCGAACAGTGCGAGCGCCGTGCGTTCGACGCGAGCCGCGTGCTCGAAATCGACGCCCCAGCGCTGCTGCCACGCGCGGATCGTTCGGTCGCGGGCGTCGTCGTGCGCGCTGCGGCCGGCGAGGTCGTAGAGCACGCCTTCGCGCATCGCGCCTTCCGCGACGTCCATGCGCTCGAGGTCGAAGCTCTTGAACACCGCTTGCACGATCGCGAAGCCCGCGCCGATCACGCCGGCGCGATCGGGCGCGAGGCCCTCGAGCTCGAGCTTCGACGCGTGCCCCGCCGCGACGAGTTCCTTCTTCAGCCGTTTCAGCCCCTTGCGCGTGATGCCGCCGTCCGACCAACCGTTGGCGCGGAGCACCTCTTCGATCGCGAGGATCGTGCCCGACGAACCGACGCACGCTTCCCAGCCGAGGCTCCGGTAGCGGCGGCGGATCGAGGAGAGCTCGAGACTCGCGGCGATCTGCGCGCGTTTCAGCCGCTCGCGATCGAGCGCGCCGTCCGCGAAGAACTCGGACGCGTACGCGACGCAGCCCATCGCGAGCGAGTCCATCGCGAGCGGCTCGAAGCCGTCGCCGAGGATGCACTCGGTCGAGCCGCCGCCGACGTCGACGACGAGGCGCCGTTTGTTCTCGTCCGCGAGCGAGTGCGTGACTCCGAGGAAGATCAGGCGCGCCTCCTCGCGACCCGACACGACTTCGATCGGGTGACCGAGCGCCTTCTCCGCGCGTTCACGGAACTCCGCGGCGTTGCGGGCGACGCGCAGCGTGTTGGTGCCGACGGCGCGCACCCGCGACGGCGCGAATTCGCGCAGCCGTTGGCCGAAACGCTCCAGTGCGGCGAGCGCGCGCGCTTCGGGCTCCTTGCGGATCTTGCGCTCCGGCCCGAGGCCTTCGGCGAGCGCGACGCGTTCGCGCAGCCGGTCGAGCACGAGCAACTGCCCGTGCGAGAGCTGCGCGATCAACAAGTGAAAACTGTTCGACCCGAGGTCGACGGCGGCGAACGCCGGTTCGTTCTTCGCGAGGGCCACGTGGAGGTCCCTTCGTCTATACTCCTCGAGCCGCGCGCCGACAATCGCGAGGTCCTCGACCATGCCGCTCTACGTCTACGTCTGTCCGCGTTGTCAGCATCGCTTCGAAGAGCTCGTCTTCGGCTCCGAGGCAGTCCACTGCCCGCAGTGCCGTTCGACGAAGACCGAGCGCCAGCTCTCGACGTTCGCCGTGCACGGCGGCGGCGCGGCGCCGGCGTGTGAACGCGAGCCCGCGAGCTTCCAGAACGGCGCGAGCCCTTGCGGTTCGTGCGGCGACCCGCGCGGCCCCGGCGCCTGCGCGTTCGAGAACTGAACGAAGCGCCACGGCGTCACCGCGGCCTCGCCGCGCCGGGCGAGTTCAGACGAGCGTCGCGACCCACGTGCGCCAACGCGTGAACTTCTCGGCGATCCACGCGTCCTCCGCGTGGGCCTCGACGAGGCGCGACGGCGCGCGCTCGCGCGGATCGAGTCCCGCGGCGAGCCGGCCCGCGGCGGCGAGGCCCGCTTCCTCGGACCCGACGATTTCGATCGGCCGACCGAGACACGCAGCGAGCGCGCGCGAGACGAACGCGTCCTGCGCGAGACCGCCGGCGAGCGCGATGCGCTGCGGCAACGCACCGTCCGCGAGCTCGCAGAGGATCGCGGCGGCCCGGAAGCACAGCCCTTCGACGATCACGCGGCGCAGGTCGGCGTGTGACCCCATGCGCGTCGAACCGGAGAACCGCAGCGATTGCTCCGGCCTCCAGAACGGTGCGCCCCAACCGTTCTCGTCGGGCACGCAGAACTCGTCGGGCGTCGGATCGACGGCGGCGAAGCGAGTCGGTGCACGCGAAAAGCGGTCGGCGGTGGCGCCGCCTCCGTTGATCGTGCCTTCGAGCGCGAAACGCACGCTGCCGTCGGCTTTCGCGTAGAGCGGCGCCGCGAGGTAGCCGGGCGCACGCCGCGGACGCGGACCGACGCCGAGCAGCACGAAGCCGCCGGTGCCGAGGCTGATCACGGCTCCGTCGGCGTTCTCGCCGAGCACGCCGAGCACCGCGGCCGCCTGGTCGGCGAGGTGCGCGCGCACGCGGCGAGCGCTCGGCTCGACCGTCGGCGTCACCGGCGCGAGCGATGCCTGGGGCACGCCGAACGTCGCGCAGAGGTCGTCGTCGTAGTCGCCGCCGTCGAGGTCGACGAGCGCCGTGCGAGCCGCGCACGACAGATCGGTGCGCGCGGAGGATTCGCTTTCGAGCGCGGCGACGATCCATGCGTCGAGCGTGCGCACGAGGACGGCGCCGCGGGCGAGCGAGGCCGCGAGCTCGCGGTCGTTCTCGAGCCTCGCGGCGACTTTCGGCCCGACGTAGTGCGGCGAGAGCACGAGCCCCGTCCGTGCCGTGATCGTGGGCGCGAGTTCGCGGTGCCGTTCGCACCACGGCGCGGCGCTGCGGTCCTGCCAGGAGACCAACGCCGAGAGCGGCCGGCCCGAGAGCGCGTCGACGAACAGAAAGCTCGAACGCTGCGAGGAAAGCCCGATCGGCAAACCGCGGCCGACCTCCGCTTCGAGCGCGTGCACGAGCTCCCGCGCGACGTCGCGCCAGGCTTCGGGATCGCCGTGGCGCACCAGCCCGCGGCCGAGGTTCGGCGGGCTGTCGGCCGCGCGCACGTGGGACAGTCGTCCGTCGGAGTCGACGACGCCGGCTTTGACGCGAGTGGTGCCGAGGTCGAGGGCGAGCGCGACGAATTCCGGGGGCACGAATCCAAGATGCCGCGCGGCGCGCGCACACTCAAGCCGCGCTCAGCGATCCGAGTCGTCTCGGCGCACGCGGTCGAGCTCGTTCTCGAGCCAGCGAACTTCGTCCCCGAGTGCGAAGAGCTCCGGATGGCCCGCGCGGGTGAGTGCCACGAACTGGATCTCGAGCATCACGCCTTGACCGTAGGGCACGGTGCGGCTCGTGAAGAGCTCGCCTCGTTCGCCGGCCTCCGCCGCAAGGCGTCTCAACGCCGCATCGAGCTCCGCGGGCGCGACGACTTCCTTCACGAAGCGGCCGGACTGCAGCGAGGCGTCGAACGCGCGGGTGCGGTCCTCCTGCCAGCGTTCGCCGAGCTCGTCGCGCGCCGCCTCGAGCTCGACGACACCCGCGCTCGCGTACTTGCGAGCGAACGCCGCGTCGTCGCCCTTCGTCCGCAGGTCCTCGCCGCCTTCCTTGCGCTCCGGTTCCGCTGGCGCGGATTGCGCGGCCGGCGCCGCCAGCGCCACGCGCGCGCCGGCGTCCGCCGTCTCGAGCGGCGGCGGCGCCGCGGCGCGTTCCGGACCCGCGGTGCGCGCCGGCGCGGTTTCGTCGCCGCGGGCGAACCAGACGCCCACCGCGGTCGAGCCGACCGCGAGCGACAGGGCGAGGGCGACGAGCAGCGGCACGCGCATCCCGCCATGGTAGGGCGGCGCGACGCGGCTCGCGACGTCACTTCACGTAGCCGATCGCGCGCAGGTCCTGGACCTCGTTCGCGTCGAGCGTGCGTTGGGACGCCGCGAGATTGCCGCGTGCCGCGAGCTCGCGCACGAACGCGTCCGCCTCGGACGAGAGGCGGGCGAGTTCGGCGGCGGCGGTTTCGGCTGCGAGCGGCGCGAGCTCAGCGGGGTCGCGCTCGAGGTCGAAGAGCCGCTCCTCGACGACGAAGCCGGCCTCTCGCGCGCCGGTGGCGCCGAGTTCGACGGCGCGGCGCACGTCGGCGCGCGCCATGTCCTTCGACGCGTCGTCCTTCCATTCGGTCGCCGGCCCGAACTCGACCCGCAGTTCGCCGAACCACGCGTAGAACGAGTCGCCGCGGGCCTCGACCTTGGTGATCGTCGCGCGGACCTCGGGCTTCACGTCCTGCGCGGCGGCGTAGAGCTTGACCTTGTCCGCCTGGAACCGGCCGTCGACGAAGCGGCCGCGCGCCTTGACGCCGAGGCCTTCGATCAGCATCGCGCCGCGCGCGTTCGCTTCGGCCATTTCGCCGTAGAACTCGCAGCCGGGCGCGAGCTCGATCCGCAAGCCAGCGAGCTCGAAGCCCGTCTTGTCGAGGTGCGCGACGGCGCCCTTGATCTCGATCGGATCGTCGGCCGGGTCGTCGCGGAGCGCGAGCTCGACGGCTTCCCAATCGCCGTCCTCGTCCGCGTCGCATTCCGCTTCCCAGCGCGTGCCGGGTTTCAAAGCGTCGAACAGCGAACCGCGCGCGGTCGACGGCGGCGCGACGAAGCGCCGCACGAGCTTCTTGTCGCCGCGCACGTAGGCCTGCACGTAGGCGCCGGGTTCCTTGTGCTCTGCGAAGATCGGCCGCGCGGAACGTTCGGCGAGCCGGTCGACTCCCTCGACGGCGCCGGTGCACGCGACGTCCGCTGCGGCGCAGAGCGTCGGGACCACGTCGACGAGCGACACCGGCGTCGCGATCCGTTCCGGCGCGCGACCCGGCACGTGGAGCAGGAAGGGGACGTGGAGCAGGTTCTCCCACACGCCGTGCCCGTGGCCGACGCGGCCGTGCTCCAGGAACTCCTCGCCGTGGTCGGCGACGACGCAGACGATCGTGTTCCGCGCGAGTCCGCGGCGTTCGAGACCGGCGAAGAGCTTTGCGAGCTCGTCGTCGATCGAACGGATCGCGCCGGCATAGAGCGCTTCGAGGCCCGCGTGCTCGGCGGGGGAGAGCTGCTTCGTGCCGTCGTTCAGTGCGTCGCGCAAGGCGCGCGAATCTTCGCCGCGGAAGACGTCGATCGACGTGCCCGCCGTGAACTTCGCGGCGTACTCGTCGGGAATGTCGTACGGCCAGTGCGCGTCGAGGAAGTGCAGGTAGGCGAAGAACGGGCGGCCGTCGTCGCCGCGCTCGTCGAGCCAATCGGAGAACTGCCAGCGGATCTCGCGCGCGCTGCCGGCGCGGTCGTGGTACGCGTCGCCGAAACCCTGTTCGAAGCCGAGTCCGCGCCGGAGTTGGGCGTTCTCGACGAAGGCGACCGTCGCGTAACCGGCGTTCGCGAACTTCTCGGCGACGGTGTCGGCCTCGTCCGGCAGGACGTCGGAGACCGTGCCGGCGAGCGCGCGGGCGCTGCCTTCGTACACGCCGTGCTGCAGCGGGTAGCTCGACGTGAAGAAGCTCGGCACCGAGGGTTTGGTCCACGACGCGGTCGAGCGCGCGTCTTCGAATACGAGCGAACGCGCGGCGAGCGCGTCGAGCGCAGGCGAGCTCTCGTGGCGTTCGTAGCCGTAGAACCCGAGCCGGTCCGCGCGGACCGTGTCGAGGCACACGAAGAGCACGTTCGGACGTTCGATCGCCGTCGCGTCGTGGCACGCGGCGAATCCGCCGAGCGCGCAGAGGAGGAAGGAGCGCATGAGGGGCCTCAGAACTTGAAACGCACTTGGAGTGCGGCGAGGTACGAAGGGTCGACGTCGCCGAACGCGGCGCCCGGATCGAAGCCGCCGAGCACGACTTCCACTTGCCAGTTCGGATGGCCGCGCCAGCCGAAGACGAGATCGAGCTCCCGGCCGATCTCGGGGTGCACGCCGTCGGTCTGGTGTTTGATCCGCGAACGGAAGAGCCCGGCGGCCGCGTGGTCGAGCTCGAAGTGGTGCAGCACGAGGTCGAGCGACGTGCGATTCGGGAACTTCGCGCCGACGCCGACGCTGAAGATGCCGAGGTTCGCGAGCTCCGGATCGACGACTTCGCCGTAGTAGTGGAACGGCGTGACGCCGCCCCACTTGTCGTTGTTGTTGTGGAAGCCCGACTGGCGGAACGTGTCGGTCTCGCCGTCGCCCGGCGAGTCGTCGCCAGAGCCGTACGCGTAACGGACGGTCGCGTTGAACGGCTCGGCGAACGACGGCAGGAACGTGATTCCCGCGTCGAACGCCATGCCTTTCGCGTCTTCGCCGGCGAGCGTGCCGTGTTCGAGCGCCGCGTCGAGCCAACCTTTCGTGCCAGGGATCCACTTCCCGTAGAGCCGCCCACCGAGGATCGTGAAGCGCTCGTCGGCGTCGTGGTCGCGGTGGAACGCGAAGAGCGCCGCGTGCCGATCGTCGTCGGCGTTGGAGAGATAGAGCGAGAGGTTCGTCGTGTCCTGGTCGTACTGATTCGAGTCGGAGAGGAGCGTGCTCGCGCCGACCTCGAGCGCCCACGCGGGCTCTTCCCAGCGCACGATCACGCCGTCGAGGCTCTTGTGGTAGAGCCATTCTCGTTGGTCGTCGTAGAAAGTCCGGCCGACCTGGATCTCGAGCGGACGATCGAGGACGTTCTGCCAACGTCCGTAGCCTTCCTTGAGCGACCAGTTGTCGCCGCGCCAATAGCCGTCGTCGGCGTCGTCCTCCCAGACGACCGTTTCGCGCGCGGAGAGCACGCCGAGGAAGTCCGCGCTCGGCGTCCAGACGAGTTCCGCCTTCGCGGTGAGCTCGGTGGTCGTCCGATCGCCGAGCCGCTGGCGATTCAGGTCTCGTTCGTCCTCGAAGTCGGCGTTGAGCTCGAGTTGCGCACCCAGCGTCAGCGTGTCGGTCAGGCGGAACTTGCCCGGCACGCGTTCTTCCTCCTTCTGGCGGAGGTTCGGTTCCGCGGTGCCTTCGCGCACTTGGCGCGCGGGAGCGAGCGGCAGCGTCGCGAGCGGTTCGGCGCTCGAGACTTCGAGGTTCGCCTTCGCGCGGATCTCGAACGCCATGATCCGCAGCACGACGTCGTCCCCGTCGCGGCGCACTTCGTCGATGCGTCCGACGATGCGTTCGCGACCGGGGCCGCGGGTCTCGACGCTCGACGCAGAGAAGTTGCGCGCGCCGTGCCAATCGCCTTCGACCTTGACGCGCGTTCCGGCGAGCGTCGCGAGCTTCACGCCTTTCCACTGCGTGTCGGAGTCGACGTGGATCTCCTGACCGAAGAGGAAGAAGCGTTCGCCGAGCGCGGGGTTCTCGACCGTGCCGAGCAACGCGTCGTCGTCAGGGCGCTGCGCTTCGATCTCCGCTGCGCGGAACGCGCCGTTCGTCTCGAACGCGCCTTTGATCTCGACGAAGTGACCGACGCGGAGGGAGTCGGCGGTTTCGGCGCCGCGAGGCGCTTCCTGGAACGCCGCGGCGGACGCAGCGAGGAACGCAGGCAACGGAAGGAAGTCAAACATCGGCTTGGAACGCGTCGAACGCCGAACGCGCGAGGTCGAGGAGTCGAGGGCCGAGCGCCGCGTACCGTGGCCGCGCGTGGTACACCCACGCGAGCCGCAGGAACGTCGCTCCGCGGTAGAAGTGCACGCGTTGCTCGAAGCCGCGCTCACGGTTGCGGCCGAGCCCGTCGAACAGCGCTTCGCCGCAGGCGCGGGCGCTCTCCTGGTCCGCGCCGGCGAGCCCCTGCATCGCGCGCAGTTCGAGGTGCGCCGCGAGGTTCGCGGCGTCGAGCGCCGCGTCGGAGAGGCAGAGCAGGTCGAAGTCGAGCAGCACGAGCTCGTCGCCGCGGACGAGGAACTGCCCGTCGTGCAAGTCGCGGTGCGCGACCACCGGCGTCGCGGGGCGCAGATCGCCGAAGAGCTTCGCTGCCCGCGCGAAGAGCGCGGCCGCGCCTTGCGGTTCGTCGCCGCGGATCGCCAAGGTGCGTTCGCGCATCCGCTGCAACACGCGCTCTTCGTCGCGCGGACCGTGCAGACCGAGATACACGGACGGTTGCCGCTCCTGGAGGCGGCGCAGACCGCGACCGATCGCGTGGAAACGCTCGACGTCCGTGCGGCGGATCGAAAGCGGCCGCGCCTCGAGGCGTTCGAAGACCAGCACGGAGTGCTCTCGTGCGTGGGCGTAGAGCGGCGGACACACGAACCCGCCGTCGTGGAGCAGGAGTTCCGCGCCGACGTGCGCGGAAAGCGCGTCGGCGTGCGCCGAACGGCGCCGAGCCTTGTAGATCGCGCGGCCGCGGCCGTACGGACCTTCGAGCGTCATGCGCCGGCCGGGCTTCCAGCTCAACACGTCGAGTGGACCTTCGTGCGCGAGCCGCTCGAGTTCGCGCGCGAACGGCAACTGCGTGTCGTCGTTCGGCCGGAGCTCGCGCCAACCTTCGTTCTCGCGCCGGAACCAGCGTTGTCGCGGCGGATCGTCGACCGTCGCGACGAGGCGCCCGTCGCGATCGAGGTCGAAACGTTCGATCGCCTCCACGGCGAGTTCGGGCACGAGCGCAGCTTGGATCTTCATGCTTGCGGGTTTCCGGCTCGGGCGAGCTCGAGCGCCCGTTCGCATAGGGACTGCGCGCGAGCGAGCGCGCCGACTTCGAGGCGTCTCAGAGCGGCGGCCGCGCGCAAGCCGAGCGCTTCGGCGACGTGGGCGCGGATGCGTTCGATCTCGCCGCTCAAACCCGCCGGTTCGCAGAGCTCGCGCGCGGCGTGACCGAACTCGGTGTCGGGCTCGGCGGCGAGCCGATCGGCGATCCAACTCGCGGCGTCGTCGGCGGGATCCCCGAGCCCGAGCGCGTCGAGGTCGAGCAGGTGAGCCCGGCCCTCGGCGTCGAACGCGATTTGGTCGGGATGGAAATCGCCGTGGCTGAAGCCCTTAGGCCGCCGCTTGGGAGACGGAATCCGCTCGAGCGCCGCGCGGCCGGCTTCGAAGAGGGAGAGGAACTCCCGTGCGCCTTCGAGGCGCGGCGGCCGGGTGAGCGGCAGCTCGCGCAGAGCGTCGGGGTCGAGCCGCGCCAAGCGCGCGAGCAACTCGCCTGCGTCGCGCGAGCGCGAGAAGTCGGTGCGCTCTTGCGCGCGGACGTCGAGCCACGTCTCGAACAACGTGCCGGTGCGCGCTTCGCCGCCGAGGAAGCGCGGCGCGAAAGCGCCGATGCCGGCGCGTTCGGCCGCCGCGCGCGCCGCGAGCGTGCATGCCGCGTCTTCGACCGGCAGACAGCGCGCGCCGACCGCGAGACGACTCTTCGGGCCTTGTTTCGAGCCTTGGCGCACGACCCAGTCGATGCGGAGGACGGCGCGGCGCTCGGGCTTGTAGCGCACGAGCTCGACGTTCGAGCTCTGCCAACGCAACACCCAGTCGCCGAGCGTGCCGAGCTCGCGCAGCACCTTGGCGGTGCGATGCAGCTCGAAGACTCGCGCCGCGCCCGGCAGTTCGCGATCCGCGGGGAACGCCCACAGGTGCAGTCGCTCGCCCGGAAGCACGGCTTCGTGTTTGGCGCGTTCCGTGTCGCGCTCGCGCGCGGCGAGCGCTTCGGCCTTGTCGGTCGCGTAGCGTTTCGCGACGACGAGTTCACGTCGGCCGTCCGCGAGCTCGACGTCGTACGCGGCGGCGAGCGCGACGCCGGGTTTCCAGCGCGCGAACACCCAGCGGCTCGCGTGCACCCGCGTGTCCGGGAAGAGCGACTCCGCGGCGAGCGCGGCGAGTTCGTGTTCGGTCGGCGGCACCAGCGCCGCGTCGCCGAACGACGCCACGAGCGTCGCGTCCCGTCGCCAAGCGGCGAGCCCGGTCATCGCGCGCCCTCCTCGCGATCGCTCATCACGTTGCGGTAGAGCGTGTGTTCGCGCAGCAGCTCCTGGTGCCGGCCGTCCGCGACGACGCGTCCGCCGTCGAGGAAGACGACGCGCCCGAAGTGCGCGAGGTCGTCGCGATCGTGGGTGATCACGAGCACGATCGCCTGTTTCGCGTACTCGGCGAGCGTCGCACGGACACGTTCGATCGCACGGCGATCGAGACCGTTGAACGGTTCGTCGACGATCAGGATCGGCGCGCGCCGCAAGAGCGTGCGAGCGAGCGTGATGCGCCGTCGCTGTCCGCCGGAGAGGCCCGTGCCGCCGGAGCCGAGCGGCGTGTCGAGCCCGCGCGGCAACGCACGGACGAACTCATCGGCCGCGGCGTCCTCGAGTGCGCGCCAGAGCGCCTCTTCGGTCGCTTCCGGATCGCCGAGCAACAGGTTCTCGCGCAGCGTGTCGCCGAACAGCGTCGTCTCCTGCATGCAGAGCCCGAATCGCGCGCGCAACGCACCGACGTCGAAGCGGTCGAGCGGGATGCCGTCGAGCGTGACGCGACCCTGATCCGGATCGAAGAGCCGCAGCGCGAGGCACGCGAAGGTCGACTTGCCGGCGCCGCTCCGGCCGACGACGCCGACGAACTGGCCACGTTCGAAGCGGGCGTCGAAGCGCTCGAGCGCGGCGCGTGCGCCTGAACTCGTGCCGTACGAGAAGTGCACGCCTTCGAACGCGAGCACCTTCGGCGCCGCCGGCGTCGGCACGGGCTCCGCGGGCGAACGCACTTGGATCGCTTGGTCGAGCACCTTGAGCACGCGCTCGCCGCACGCCGCGCCCTTGGACATCCGCTCGCTGCCGCGCGAGCCCGCGCGCACCGGTTTCGCGATCGACCGGACGTACGCGACGAACACGAGCAGCGTGCCCGCGGTGTACGCGCCGTCGAGCACGCGCCACGCACCGACCGCGAGCGCGATCGCGACGGCGAGCCCGAGCGCGACTTCGACGGAACCCGCGAGGCGCGCGGCCCACTTCGCGGTCTTCAGTCCCGCGCGCGAGTTCGTGCGGTTCGAACGCGCGAAACGGCGCACGGTGTCGGGCCCACGGCCGAGCGATTGGATCAGCGGCGTCGACGCGATCGCCTCGTACATGTAGTCGGCGAGCTCGCCCTCCTTGCGCCGTTGCTTGCGCACCGCGCTGGTGATGTGGCGACCGACGTACGTGACGGCGACGAAGAGCAGCGGCGCGATGACGAGCAGCGACGCCGTGAGCAGCGGATCGATCCAGAAGAGCATCACCAGCGTGCCCAAGACGAGCAGCGAGCGTTGCGCGAGCTCGACCAACGTCTCGGTCATCATGCCCGCGACGAGCTGCACGTCGCCCATCAGGCGCACCAGGAGATCGCCCGACTTGTTGCGCGCGTGGAAGGCGGGGCTCAACGCGACCAAGTGACTGAAGAGCTGGTAGCGCAGCGCGCGCGCGAGCTCCTGGTTCGCCTTGGCGGTCGTGACGATCGCGAAGTAGTCGCAGACCGCGCGCACGATCGAGATGCCGAGGTAGGCGCCCGCGCCGGAGAGCACGACACGCGTCGCGTCGCCGGGCGTGCCCTGTCCGGGCGTCAACGCGTAGTCGACGATCCACGTCAACGGCCACGGCCGCAGGAGCTCGAGCGCCGTGCTCGCCGTGCCGCAACCGAGCGCGAGCGCGACGCGCCAACGCTGCGGCGCGAGTTGGGGCAGGAATCGGCGCACGATGCGGCCGTTCGCCGACGCCTGGCCGAGCAACTTCGCGAGCTTCATCGGGCACGGGCTCCTTGGACGAACGCGCAGACGTCGCGGGCGATCGCGTCCCAGCCGTGCCGGCTCGCGAGTTCGCGACCGCCGCGGACCAGAGTCTCGCGCAAGTCCGAGTCGTTCGCGATCCGTTCGAGCTCGCGGGCCAGCGCCGCGACGTCGCCCGCCGGATAGAAGAGCGCGTCGGTTTCCGCAGTGAGCAGGCTCGTCAAGTCGCCGGCGGCGGGCACGACTCCGACGGCTCCGGCCGCGAGCGCTTCGAGCAGCTTGAGCGGCGAGAAGTAACACGCGTCTTCCGCGCGATACCCAAGCGCCAGCGCATCGAAGCACGCGACGTAGCGCGCGACGTCTTCGTGGGGGAGCCACGCGAGGTGCGTCGCGCGGGTGCCGAGCGGCGCGAGCGCCGCGGCGAATTCGCCTTCGCCGATCGCGAGCACGTGCGCGGGCACGCCGCGCTCGAGCAAGCGTTGCGCCGCGGCGACGACGTTCTCGAAGCCGTGCCACGGACGCAGCCGGCCGTGGAAACCGATCACGAAGCGGTCGGCGAGCCCGAGCACGCGTCGCAACTCGAGCGTGTCCGCGCGCGGCCGGAAGAGCTCTCGGTCGACGCCGTTCGGCCGCACGAGCACGCGTCTCGAGTCGAGGCCGTGGCGCAAGACGTACTCGGCGACGCCTTGCGAGACGCAGAGCAGCAGCTCGGCCGCGTCGAACACCGCGCGTTCACGCGCGACGTCCGCGGCGGAGTTCGCCCGACCGCGGTGTGCGGCCGCTTCGACGAGCAGCGGTGCGTTGACCTCGAGCACCAACGGCACGCCGGCCGCGCGCGCGAACGTGGCGCCGGCGTCGGCGTCGAGCGCGTAGCGCTCGTAGAGCAGATCGAGGGGCGCGCGAGTGTGCTCCTCGGCGAGCCGCACCAGCATGCGCTCACGACCGGCCGCATCGCACGGCCCGTCGAGCGCGACCACGTCGGCGCCGAGCGCGGCGAACGCCTTGCGCATCGCGGCGACGTGCACGGCTGCGCCCTTCTTCTTGCCGGGCGCGATGCCGGGGTCCTGGTTCAGGTGGACGACGCGCATGCGTTCTCCGCCGTGACTTCGTCGAACCAGCTCCCGAGTGCGCGCGACGTGCGGCGCACGTCGAAGTGCTCGCGGGCGTGTTCCAGCCCGCGGGCCGCGAGTCGGCCGGCGAGCGCCTTGTCCGCGAGCAGCGCCTGCATGCGGTCCGCGGTCGCGATCGCGTCGTTCTCGGGCGCGAGCAGGCCGGCGCGACCGTGGTCGAGGATCTCGGGCACGCCGCTGACGGGCGTCGAGACGCACGGGAGCTCCGCCGCGAGCGCCTCGAGCAACACCGTCGGCAGCGCATCGCGGTTCCCGTCCGCGCCGATCTTGCACGGCAGGCAGAAGAGCTCGCTCTCGTGCAGCAGGGCGCGCACCGCGTTCTGGTCGACCGGGCCGGTCATGCGCACGCGCGCGGCGAGTCCGCGCTCCGCGATGCGGCGCGCGACGAGCTCGCGATCCTCGCCGTCGCCCGCGAGGACGCCGGTGAACTCGACGCCGCGCCGCGCGAGCTCGGCGAACGCGTCGACGAGCACGTCGAAGCCCTTCTTCTCGACCAGCCGGCCGATCGAGAGGATCTGCGCCGGCCTGCGCTCGACGGCGGGCCGGCGGAAGAGCTCGAGGTCGATGCCGTTGTAGAGCCGGCGGATCTTCGTCGCGGCCCGCGGCGAGACGAGCCCGCGCATGTGCGTCACGTTGGCGTCGCACACGGTGACGACGAACGCGGAGTTCGAGACGAGGTCGTCGAGCACCCGCGGCGACACGGTGTTCCTGTAGATGTCCTTCGCGTGCGCCGTGATCGAGTACGTCGGTCCGCCGAGTGCATGGAGGCAACGCGCCGTGATCGCCGAGTCGGTCGCGAAGTGCACGTGGACGTGGCGAATGCCGAGTTCGCGCGTCTTGCGGCGCAACACCAACGCTTCCGCGATCGAGTTCGGCAGCCGCGCGTGGCCGAGCGGGCGCAGCTCGGACACCAGTTGCCGGACGCGCGGAAGGAGTTCGTCGGCGTCGGCGCCGAAGAGTTCGCTCCACGGATCGATCTCCGAGCTCGACGGCAGCGTCTCGATCTGCGCCTTCAGCCGGGCGAACTGCGGGTGCGTCGGTTCGGGATCGCGCGGCCGGCGCGCATAGACTCGGATCGCGCGACCGAGCGCTTCTTGTCCGAGGATCTCGTTCAGCACGAACGTCTCCGAGAGACGCGGGAACTTCTTCAGCAGGTAGGCGAGTCGCAGGTCGTTCACGGCGCGGAGACTGGGTTCGGGGACGAGGAGGCGATCGGACGGAGGCGAACAGGGCGGGCGGCGGTGACGTTGGCGGGGCTTGGGCGAGAAGCGAGCGCGGGCTCGGCGTGGAGAGCTGCGCGAACCGCGGGGATCGAGGCCGTCGCAACGGGCGACGGCCGCAGAGTGGTTCGCTTCGGCTCGCGGTGTCTGGGTGGGCGGCGGATTGGGGTGGAGCGACAGGGAGCGGCGCGTCGGTGGGCCGGAGGAGCGCTCGATCGCTGCGGCCGTCGGTCGCCGCGGCGTCGCGTCTCCGTCGCGGACGGAGGCGTGCGCCGCGACGCGCCGCCGGGTTCAAGGCTCGTGCCGTTGGGGCGAGCGGGCGTTCGAACGCCGCTGGCGCGCCCGCCGCGCGAGCTCGGACGCACCGCGTCCAGGAGCTGGATGGCGCTCCAGATCTCGGAGCGCGAGCGCGTCCGAGAGCGCCGACGGCCGGCGCTCCACGCCGCGGAGGGCTCACTCGCGCGCGTGGCACCGTTCTTGAGCTTTCCTTTGCATACCGCGTGGCCCGAGCGTGCCGCGCGTGGACCTCCGTCCGTCCCTCCGCAACTCCCCGCATACCTCTCGGAGCCACTCCTTGAAGATCCACGCCCTCACTTTCCTCGCCGCGAGCGTGTTCCTCGCCGCGCGAGCCGACGCCGGCATCGTCACCGGCACCGTCGTCAACGCGCTCGGCCAACCGGTCGCCCAGGTGAACCTCGACGCGGCGCCGTCGAGCGGCGGCGGCAATCCGACCGTCAGCAACGACTCGACCAACGCGCTCGGTCAGTTCGCGACCACGATCACGCCCGACGGCGTGTACGACATCACGTTCAACCCGCCGCCGACGATGGCGCCGTATCCGGTGGTGCTGAAGGACGTCGTCGTCGTCGGCACCGTGAACCTCGGGACGATCGTCCTGCCGGACGCCGTGACGTTGACCGGCACGGTGCGCAACTACCTGAATCAGCCGGTCGCCGGCGTCAACTTGGACGTGCTCGATCCGAGCGGCAACCTCGAGCCGACGTCGAACGACACCACCGACGTGTTCGGCAACTTCAACATCGCCGTGTTGAAGGGCGTGAACACGTTGCAGATCGATCCCGCCGGACTCCTGCCGCTCTCCGCGCCGCGCGAGATCCAATTGAACCTCGCCGGCAACACGGCGCTCGGCAACGTGACGTTGCAGCAAGGCTTCACGCTCTCCGCGACCGTGCGGCGCAGCAACGGAACGGCGGTCGCCAACGTCGACATCGACGTCGCGTCGAGCTCCACGAAGCAGAAGCTCTACACGCCGGGCGACAACTCCAACGCGACGGGCCTCGTCGATGTCGTGGTCCCCGCCGGTACGTACGACGTCGAATTCTGCCCGGTGTTCAACGACCACCTGCAGTGCGTCGTGCAGACGAACAAGGTCGTGACGACGACCACCAATCTAGGCGTCGTGACGTTGCCCGCCGGCGTCGTGCTCTCCGGCACGGTGCAAGCGTTCAACGGCACCAAGTACGCAGGCGTCGACGTCGACCTCTTCCTCGCGTCGACGGGCGCCGAAGTGCCGCTCTGCCTCGACAACACGGCGTCGAACGGCTCGTACCAAGTGATCGTCCCGACCGGCACCTTCCACGTGAAGTTCACGCCGCCGGGCTGCTTGCCGCTCGGCTCGCAGCAAGTGAACAACGTCGTGATCTCGACCAACAAGACGCAGAACGGCACGCTGCCGTCCGTGTCGTCCGGCACCGTGGTCGGCACCGGCACTCCGGGCACCGGCGGTCTCGTCCCGACGATCGCCGGCGTCTGCACGCCGCGGCTCGGCAACGCGTCGTACGGCGTCGCCGTCGCCAATGCGCGCGGCGGAGCGACGGCGTTCCTCTCGTTCACGCCGAACGTGCTCGGCGCGACGCACGTCAGCGGCCCGTTCGGCCTCGCGAACGAAAAGCCGCTCCTGCGCATCAAGCTCGGTGGCGCCGCGGGTGTCGCCGGCGCGGGCAGCGGCACGTTCGAATTGCCGATCAAGAACGAACCGGCGCTGCTCGGTCTCACGCTGAAGGCGCGGTGCTTCGTGGTGGATCCGAACGGAGCCGCGGACCGCGCTTGGACGCCGTACCTCCATGCGACGCTGGTCCTCTGATCGGCGGAGCGCGGCCGTCGCGCTGCTGCTTGCATGCTCCGCGCTGCCCCTCGTGTCTTGCACGGGGGGCGGCGGTTCGAAACCGGGCGGCTCCGGTTCCGGCAACGGCTCGGCGTCCGACGTCGGCGCGGACGTCGGACTCTCGTCCGCCGTCGCAGGCGACGGTGAAGTGCGCGTCTTCTGGGACGCCGTCGACGTCGACGGCACGGACCTCGACGTCGCGCTCTTCCAGTCGATCGATCCCGATGCCGTCTACTCAGGCGCGCCGGTCGCAAGCGGCCTCGGCGCCGGCTCCGCGACGCTGACGGGGCTCGCGAACGGCACGAAGATCTTCCTCGGGCTCGCGCTCGACGACGGAGCCGGTGGCTACACGCCGGTCGGAACGGTGTTCTCCGCACGGCCGAACCCGCCGATCTACGTGCGGGCCGGCGCCGATCCGAACCTGGCGGACGGGCTCTCGCCGGCGACGGCCTTCCCGGAACCGCAGAGCGGCATCCTCACGGCGTTCGCGCACGGCGGCGGCAACGTGTGGATCGCGACCGGCGACTATCTCGATCAAGCGTTGCCGCTCTGGTCGCGCGTCGACTTGTACGGCGGCTTCGCGAGCGACTTCTCGCTCGCCACGCGCGATCCCGCGGCGCAGCCGAGCCGTCTGCACGGCAAGAACCCGTTCAACCTCTTCACGCTGAACGACGGCGACACGGGCGTGGTGCTCGACGGCCTCGAGCTCGTGGGCGACGGGCTCGGCGTGATCGGTTTCGAGAGCCAGGACACGCCGTGCGAACTGCGTTCGCTCGTCGTGCGCGGCATGAAAGGCCGCGGACTCAAGGTCGCGTCGGCGATCGAGACGCTGGTCTTCGATGCGCGCGTCGTCGACTGCGTCGTCGAGGCGAACGGCGCCGACGGACTCTTCGTGCAAGGCGCCATCCAGCTCACCGTCGAGCGTTCGCGTTTCGTCGGCAACGCCCAGGAAGGTTGCGAAGCCGGGCTGATCGCGCCCGACGGCGAACGCATCGTCGTCGGCGTGCGCGGCTCGCAGTTCGCCGACAACGGTTTCGAGGGGCTCAAGCTCAATCTCAAGGCGCCGATCGCGCCGACGTTCCCGGCCTCGTTCGACATCGCGCTCGAAGGCTCGAGCTTCGAACGCAATCGGCAGAAGGCCGGGCTCTTGCTCGACATCGACTTCAACTTGATCGCGGGCTGGAGCATGGACTTGGTGTTGCGCGGGTGCCTCGCGCGCAACAACGAAGCCGACGGCGTCCAACTGCAGCTCGACTCGACGTCGACGACGTTGATCCAAGGGCTCGTCGCGAGCGGCAACGGCGGCGACGGGCTCCAGGTCTCGTCGCAGTCGACGCCTTCGCACGCCGTCGTGGCGGCGAGCGTCTTCTCCGGCAACCGCGGCTACGGCGTGCTCGCGGAGAACGGCAACGTGCCCGTGCTGGCGAGCCACTCGCTCTTCACCGGCAACTCACTCGGCGGCTTCGCGAGTCCCGACGTCACTTCGACCGTGGTCTCGTCGGTCGCTGCCCTGCAAACCAACGCGTTCAGCGGCGTGACGCAGCATCACACGGTGACCGAGAACGACCCCGACGCACCGCTCTTCGTGCGCACTCCCCGCGAGTTCCGCGGAGTCGACACGACGGCCGGCTCGAAGCTCGTGCTGACCTCGCTCGGCGACCTCGCGGTCGGCGACCGAATCGAGTTCGCGGACGACGGCGTCGAGCGCACGCTGTCGAGCATCGGCCCTGGCACCCAAGTCGCGCTGTCGCCGGCCCTCGACGCTTTTCTGGTCCCGAGCTCGCTCGGCCGGTTTGCGCCGGGCGTCGCCGTCGACGAAGACTGGCACGTCGTCGCGGGCAGCGTCGCGGAAGGTGCGGCGATGATCCCGACCGGAGGCGCCGCTGTCGACGCGGGCCCACTCTCCGCGCCGGGCGTCGTGACGCCGGGCGTCCTGGCCGCGCTTCCACCGACGCGTTTCTTCGTCTCGAGCGTCTCCCCGCGTCTCGACCAGGCGCTCGGCGCGAACGACACGATCGAGCTCACGTTCCTCGGCAGCACGCTGGACGCCTCGTCCGCGGACGCGAGCCACGTCCGCGCGCTCGACGGCGCCGGAACGGCTCTGGCCGTGCAATTGCTGTCGGTGGGCGACCAACTCCACGTGGCCGCACCGGCGGGCGGTTGGCCGTCCGGCACGGTGCGCCTCGAGCTCCACGCCGGCCTCGCGGCTCAGTCGGGCGACGAACTTGCGGCGCCGACGCTGCTTGTGTACTCGGTTCCGTGAGCTCAACTCCGTCGCGCCGACGTTCTTCCTCAGCGTTCAGTGCCGGAGTGGCGGACGTACGCCGTGGACCGAGCCGAGCCACGCGGCGTCCGCACTAGGGTGAGAGCTCGATCCACTCGCGGCCGGCCCAGCCGACGATTCGGCCTTCGTCGTCGAGTCGGAGATCGACCTGCATGGCCTCGTTCGTGTCGCCGAACATGCCGGGACCGACCGCGCAGAACGGGTTCTTTCGTACGCCGCGAACATGCCACACGTCGCGCGTCGCTTCGTCGGTCAGCAGAGTGCCGTCGTAGATCGAGACCTTCGCGTCCTTGCCCACGCTCTTGAACTGGAACTTCAAGGCCGAGCCGTCTGGCTGCGCGTCGGTGACCACGAACTCGATCGCCACGGGCGGCTTGTTCGGAATCGTCGCGGTTCCCTGGCGTCGAGCACCCTGGCGGAAAGCCCGCAGCGCGCGTTCCTGCCGCGCCGCAGGCAGTCGCGAGTCGCGCTCGGAACGCGGATCGGTCGGACCGCGCGCGAGTTCGATGCGTTCCTTGCCGCACCAACCGACCAGTCGCTCGTGACCGACCGCTCGCAGAACGAGTTCGGTCTCCCACGTCGAGAAGAGGCTCGGCGTTTCCTCCGGATGCAATTGTCCGTGCGCTTTCCGCAGCTTGATCGGCCAGCTGGCACCTTCGGGCCCGCCGGTCGACAGGCGTCCGACGTAGCTGGCGAGCACGCCTTGCTTGCCCGCATGGGCTACCAGCACTCGCAGGTAGCCGCCGGAGTCTTCGAGTTGCAGCACGCTGAGCAGGACGGGGACGGACGCGCGCCCCTCCGCCGAAGATGTGCCGCTCCACTGCGTTCCGACGGCGAGGGTGTCGACGAGCGCGAGGGTCGGCGCCGACGCGGAGCCGGCGGGCAGGGGCTCGACGCGGACGGTCACGTCGGATCCTCCGAGTGCGCCGACCAGTCCGTCTCCGTCGGCGGCGAGCGCCAGCGCCACTTGGAGTTGCGGGTTCAGCAAGGGCGAACCCGCAAGTCCGCGCGAGCCTTCCACCTTGTGGAGTTCCGCGGTCCAGATGCGCTCTGAATCCGCGTCGCCGCGCAACACACCGTCCCAGACGACCGGGCGCCAAGGATCGCCTTCGGGCTCGAGCACACAGCGCACGGAGCGCAGGCGCCGATCGCACTCGAACGCCGCCACGAGCCGAGTCGACGCGGCATCTGTCGCGCCGACGACCCCCGTCCACCGAGTCCGGGTTTTCAGTCGTGGGCCAAGATCGAGTCGCGCGGCGTCCGCAACCGCGGGAGCATCCGCGTGCAACGCGAACTGCCTGCCGTCGCTGGTCCTGCACAGCGTGGGCCCGTCGTTCGAGCCCGGCAGCAAGACGAAGGCCGCATCCCCGAGCGGGCCTCGACGCACGAGCGATTCCGCGGTGACAGCACGATCGACCGTGGCGCTTCCGACCCAGCCGCGGAGTGAGATTCTCTCAGCCGTCGTCCGGAACTCTCCCGGTACGTCGTGGGCAACGAGCGCGACGCGGTAGAAGACCACTCGGGCGGGTGCATCGGGACGCCGCACCGCGAGCAGCGCGCCACGCTTCGCCGACTGTGGCTCGAGGCATTCGACGCTCAGTGGCTCGGCAGCCTTGCCGGTTGCTTCGAGCGTGGTGAGGTAGTTCGCTCCCGAGCGCAGCGTCTGCAGCAGAGCGGCACGTTGTTCGTCGGTGGCGAACTTGGTCGGGGGCGACGCGGCGGAATCGACCGGCTCGGACTCTCGACCACGTGTCGGGTGCTCCTCGTCCTGACGGACTTCGTTCGTGGTCTTTGGATTCGCGACGACGGGCGCGCGCGACGTTTCCGTGCGGACGGGGGGAGCTGCGTCCACGGGAATCCGGTCACGCAGGAACCACGCGCCTGCGAGCGCCGCCGCCACCAGGCCCGTGACGCACCACGTCTTGTATCGTCGGGGGCGCTTCTGTCGATTTGCGGGCGCCGCCGACTCGGAGTTCTCCGACGCCGCTGCGTTCGAGATCCGGGGTTTCGCAAGGATTCGCTCGAGCGCGTCGGCGAGTTGCGCGGCGTGCTGTTCGAGCGGCAGCGTGTACGCGTCGAGCCAGTGGCGCGCGCCGACGTAGAGCTCGAGCGAGCGAGACACGTCGACGGCTTCGATGCGAAACGGAACGACGATCAGGCCCTTGGAGACGGCGCGCTCGACTTCCTGGAGTATCTGTTGGCTGCGATTGGAATGTTGGGACAACACCAGGACGAGGACGCGGCACGAGTCCATCGCCTGAACGATCGATTCTCCCCAATTCGAGCCCGGCACGATGTCGCGTGGAGCGATCCAGCACCGGATCTTCCGGGACTCGAGGATGTGGACGACGGCGTCGACGCACGACTTGTCCTTGTGGGAGTAGCTGATGAATGCGTCGAACGCGAATGAGGCTCGATTCGGCGCCGCGACGAACAATCCACGAAATGCCGAAGCCGGTCGCCAATCTCGGTCATCGAGGCGTCGAATCGCATGCGTCGGCAGGAGTTTGCCGCTGCTCGCCCAAGCGCGGAGCGTCTCCGACGGTACGGGCGACTCCTCGGAGATGTCTCGGACGAACCAAAGCTGTGACCGTGACTCGGTCATGCGGGGAAGCTCCTGTCGCGCGGGGCAAGACGCGCGCGGTGCGGAGTCTATCCGCAGTCATGCACCACGGAGCGGGCGCAACTCCATTGGCGGACGAAGAGCGCGAAAGTCTCGTGATGGCCGATGGGTTCGCGCTGGTCCGTCGGGCGGAGTCGGAAAGTCGTGATGCTGGCGCATACTGCGGCGCGGGAGCAGCCGTCGACAGTGTCACATCGCGACCCACTGCGGTCGCGGGGCCGGGCGATCACGCGCCGGGCAGGACCCACCCGGGCTGCAACGGCGGCAAGATCGGGAGTCGCTTCGGCGCTCCGTTCTGCGGCCACGCGCCGAACAACGTCGGCGCACCGACTGCTCCGATGCCGAAGAGCAGCGCTCCGTTCGGCGCGAATCCGATCGACGGGCCGTACGTGAACGGACGCGTCGTCAGGAGCTTCAACGGACCGGCGCCGTCGTAGAGCCACAGGAATTCGGTCGGCGCGCCCGATTCGACGAGTGCGAGGCGACCGTCCGCGCGCGGCGCGACGCGGTGGAGCTCGTTGCCCGACGGGAAGGTGTGGACGAGCGTCGGTGCGCCGGTGAGGCCCGCGTCGATGCGCCACAGCTCGCGGGGCTTCGAGCCGCTCGCGCTGCGCACCGAGAGCAACAGGTCGGTGCCGACGGGCTCGATCCATTCGACGTCTTTCGCGTTCTGCAGCAGCGCTTGGGCGCCGGACGCCGTCGTCTGCACGCGGTAGAGCAATTCGCTCGCGCCATCGTGCACGAGGAAGGCGTCGGCGTTCGCGAACCAATGCACGAGCGTCGGCTTGAGCGTCGGCGCGATCGTGAACGGAACCGTCGCGTCGCCGGAGGAGAGCGACAGGTTCGTGAACACCGGAGGTTGCCCGGTCGGCAGATCGACGGCGAAGAAGTCGGCGCTGTCGAGCGTGTTCGGCAGGTTGGGCTGCACGTCGCCGATCGCGAGCACGAGGCGATTCGAAGCCGGGCGGAAGCCGTAGAGGCCGATCTCGTCGAGCGTGTCGAGGAATCGCGCGTCCGAGGTGAGTTGTTCCGGGAGCTCGCCGCCGACCGGTTGGGCGTGCGCGACGAAAGCTTCGCGCTTCAGGCCTTCCGTGCGCCACGCGACCGTGCTGCCGTCGTCGGAGATCGCGAGGTGGGGGCCGTTCGCGGCAGGGAAGAAGCCGGCGCCGGAGAGGCTCGCCGCAAGGGTGCTGACACGGACGGCACTTCCGGACGCACCGAGTGAGAAGACGAACGCTTGGTCCGCCGTGGATCCGGCCGTCGTCGCAGCGACGGTGCCTTGAGGCGAGAGCACGAGCTCGCGCGAGAACCAAGTCGGCGCGGGCGCCGGGAACGGAACGTCCGTGGCGTTGCCGGCTTGGGCGCGCGGGAAGCGCAGCGCGCCCGAGGCGTGGACCGCGAAGCCCGTCGAGGCGCCGAGCGCGAGGCCCGAGCCCGCGAAATCGAGCGGCCCTTGATTGGTGGTGCGCGCGAGCGAGTTGCCGGTCGCGACGTCGATCTGGACGAGGTCGCCGCCCGCCGCGAGCGTCGTCGCGACGAGCAACGTGGCACCGTCGGGTGAGACGGCGATGGTCGGCACGAACGGATCCGGCGCACCGCTCGCGACCGTCAGCGTGTGCAGGATGCGGACCCCGAGCGCGTCGACGACGAAGAAGCCGTACGTGTCGCCGCCGGCCGACGACCGGACGTATCGGTACAGCGATCCGCGACCTTGTTGCAGGGCGAGTCGAGCCGCCCCGGGCTGATCGGCGCGACGGCGAGGGAAGCGCGCGGCGAGCTGGTCGCCCGCGGAGTGGCCGGCGAAATCGAGATCGAGCAGCTGCACGCCCGTCAGGTTCGTGACCGTGTGCGCGGCGCCGGGCGCGGCGACGTCGAACGCGATGACATCGCCAGCGGCGCCAGGGAGTCCGCGGAACACGGCCGACTCGGCCGCAGCGGCGACGCTGGCGAACACGCTGGTGACGGCGGCGAGCGCCGCGACCGAAAGCAACGGCGAATGGAAGGGGCGCAACATGGTGGTTTCCGCGCAAGCAGCGTACCCCGCGGGAAAATCGGCGGAGGTGACGGCGCCGAGAGCTCGGCGAGCGGCCCGGATGTTGCCCTAAGGGCTTCAGACCGTCGTTCGGGCCGCCTGCGGACCGTTTGCGGTCTAGAGTTTGGACGTATTTCCGTGACTTGGACCCAGCCGACACCCGACGAGCGCTCGCGCACGACCGCTTCGGTCGGAAGTTCAGCGAGCGACGCTTCCATGGACGCGGCGGATCAGGCGGCAGGACGTTCGACGCCCGCCGTGGGTGGCACACCGGCGCTGCTCCCGGCCGGGTACCGGGCCGTTCGGACGTTGGCGACGCGTGCGGACGGCACGATCGTGCTGCGCGCGAAGGGCCCCGCCGGCGAAGACGTCGTGCTGCGGCTCGCGCCGGCGGTCCAGGCCGGGACGCTGCTTGCCGAGCTCGCGGTGCTCGAGACCGTCGTGCATCCAGGGATCGCGAAGGCCCACGGCTACGGACTGCTCGAGGACGGCGTCGTTTGGTCGGCGCGGGAGTGGATCGACGGCGTCGAACTCGGTCGCTGGGCCGTCGGCAAGTCGCCCGCCGAACTGGGCCGCGCGGTCGCGGAGCTCTGCTTCGCACTCGCGCACCTGCACGCGCGTGGGTTCGTGCACGGTGACCTGAAGGCGCAGAACGTGCTCGTGCGCGCCGACGGACGCGCCGTGCTCACGGACTTCGGGCTCGCGACGCTCGCGGGCGTCGAGCACCGCGGCGTGTCGGGCAGTTGGCTCGCGCTGGCGCCGGAGTGTCTGGCGGGCCGCGCGCCCGAGCCGGCGAGTGATCTCTTCGCGCTCGGCGTGCTGATCGCGGGACTGCTCTCGGAGATCCGCGTGACTCCGCGGGCGTTCTACGCGCGCTTCCCGATGCAGGAGTTCTTCGCAGCGGCCGAGATCTCCGCGGGCGTGCTGCCCGAGTGGGCGCGCGATCTCGTCACGCGACTCGTCGCACGCGACCCCGCCGAGCGTCCACCGAGCGCGACGTGGGTCGCACGCGCGCTCGCCGCGAGGCTCGGCTTCGAAGTGGAAGCACCCGATGAAGGCGATGCGCCGCGCGTTTCGGTTTGGCTCGGGCGCGAGGAAGTCGGGCGCGTCGCCGCAACGGCCGCGAGTCACGTGTGGCTCGAATGTGCCGCCGCCGAGGACGTCGAGCGCATCGCGCACGACTTGGCGCTCGGCGCGATGCTGTCCGGGGCGCGCGTCGAGCGGCTCGACCTCGAACGGGAGCTTGCACGAGTCCACGACTCGGTCGAACTCGATGCTTGGGCTCGCGAACGCGCGCGCCGCGGCGCCGACCAGGTCTTCGTCGCGGCGATCGCCCGCGACGGCGCGCGCGAACTGCGCGCGCTCGAGTGTCTGGTGCGAGCGGCGCGGCAAGTCGCCGGCCATTCGCGGATCATCGCCGTGATCGCGCGCGGGAATCCATTGCCCGGCGCGGACATCGGCGGGCTGCGGCTCCTGCTCTTCGCGGCGACCGAAGAGACGTGGCGCGAGTTCGCGAACGATCGGTTCGCCGAAGAGTCCGAGGAGCGTCGAAGAACCTTCGCCGCGTGGCTCGCGCGCGCGAGTGCGGGCAGCGTCGTGCTCGCGGAACGTGCGCTCGAGCGGGCCGCACGCGCCGGTGCGGTCCGCGCGGCCGGCGATGCGTACCGGGTCTTCGTCGCGTTGTTGCCGAAGACCGGCGAGGAGACTGCAGGCAGACCGCCGGAAGGTGTGGCAGCGCGCCGAGTGCTCGCGGCGTTCCACGTGCTCGGCGAAAGAGCGCCGCTCGTCGAAATCGGGCCGCTCGCCGGACTCGCAGGCGTGCGAGAGCTCGAGCGCGCCGTCGAAGAGTTGGTCGCAGGCGATTTCCTGCGCCGTCGTGGGGCCGAGCTCGAGCGCAGCTGCGATCCGCTGCCGGCGTTGGAGACGCTGCTCGCGAAGGACGAGCTCCGGGAGTTCGGCCAACGCGTGGCCGCGCACCTGCGCGGGCTCGACGTCCGCGACGAGCGCCTCGCGCTCTTCGAATGGGTGGGCGGGCGTCGCAGCTTCGCGGAGTTCGTCGAGGAACTGCACGCGCTGCGCGAACGCGGTTGGCACGAAGTCGCCTTGCGGCTCGCGACCGAAGCCCGGGCGTTCACTCGAGAGGCGTGCGAGCGCGAGACTCTGACGCACGAACGCGGCGCGTGCTGGCTCGGTCTCGGCGACATCGAACGCGCGCAGGCACTCGCCGACGAACTCGACGAAGCGGCGGATCGAGTGTCCGGTGCCGCGGACGCCTCGAGCGCCAGCGCGCCGTCTCGTGCTCCCGAGGAGGAAGGCGCGACGAAGTCGTCCGGCGCGGCCGCGCGGTCCGACACGGCGAAGTCGTCCAACACGGCCGGCCGCGAGCGTGGCGTTGCGGCGCGGGGCTTTGCGCAGCGGTTGCGCGCAGCGATCGCGTTGCAGCGCCACGACCCCCGCACCGCGCTCGCGGCGGCGGCGCACGCGCGTGAGGCTGCGCCGGAGCTCGCGTTCGCGGCGGGCGTGCTCGAGGCGCGCGCTCTCTACGAACTGCGGCGCGACGCCGAAGTCATCGATCGTTGCGAAACATTGCTCGCGCAGGCACCGAGAGCCGCCGAACGCGCGGCATTGGTCCAGGTCCAGGCGCTCGCGTTGGCGCGGCAAGGCGAGCTCGAACGCGCGGCCCAACGGCTCGGCGAAGAACAGTCGCTCGCGGAACGCGCCGGCGATCGCCAACGAGCAGCGGCGCTCGCGCTCGACTTGGCGACGCTCGCGCGGCGACGTGGACTCGTCGACGAAGCTCGCGCGGCGTACGAAAGAGCGCTCGCCGGCCACCAAGCGGCGGGTTTCCTGCCGGGCGTCGCTCAAGTGCGCGCGCAGTGGGGGGCGTTCCTGCGCGAGCGCGGGGAACTCGCGGCGAGCGAGCCGCTGCTCGCATCCGCGCTCGAATTGCGCGAACGCTTGGGCGACCGTGCCGGCGCGATCGCCGTGCGCGGAATGCTCGGACTCGGTTTCGCCGAGCGTGGTCACGTGCGCGCAGCGCTCGACGAACTCGGCCGCGCGTCCGACGAACTCGCGAAACAACGCAAGACCGTCGAAGCGATGTTCCTCGCGGCGCGCGCCGACGAATGCGCCGCGCGGATCGGTCGCCAGAGCTCCGGCGAGCGCGCGGCGCCCGGTGCACCCGGCGCGACCCGTGCGCCCGGTGCGCCCGGTGCGCTGGTCCCGTCGGCCGGGCCGGGCGCGGCCGGGCTCGCGGAAGGCGATCCGCGCACGTTGCTCGGCCTCGGCCGCGCAAGGTGGCTCGCGGGCGACGAACCGGGAGCGCGCGACGCCTTCGAACGCGCGGAGCGCCTCGCGCGGTCGGTCGGTCTGCGCGCGGTGCTCGAAGAAGCCTCGGCGCTCGCGGCGCGGCTCGCCGGTAGGCCGCTCGCGCCGGCGACGACCGCGGAGTTCGCGAACGAACTCGTGCGCGAGGACGAAGAGCTCCTGCAATGGCTCGCCGCGCCGGACCTCGAACGCCCCGAAGTCCTCGCACGACTCGACGCGCTCGAAGCGCGAGGGCGCGACGACCGAGCGGCGCGGCTCGCGTGTGCGCTCGCCGCGCGTACCGCGGACGCGCGGCGCGCCGCCAAGTACCACGAGCGTCACGCCGCGAGTCTCGCGCGCTGCAGCGTCGGACTGACCGACGCCGAAGCCCGCGAGCTGCGCCGGACGCTCTTTGCGATCCCCGATCCGTTCCCCGAGGACCTGACCGCCGGCGAACGACGCTCGGCGGGTGACGAGGAGTTCGAGATGGAAGTCGTGTCGCTGCTGGAGATCAATCGGCAACTGCTCGCGCAGGAGGACCTGGCGCGGCTGCTCGGCACGATCGTCGAGAAGGCGCTGGAAGTGTCCGGCGCGCAGCGCGGTTTCCTCATCCTCGAGGAAGACGGCGAACTCGCTTTCGACACCGCGCGCGACAGCCGCCGCGGCGACATCCGTGACCCAGAGCTCGAAGTCTCCCGTTCGGTGCTCGCGCAGGCGCTCGAGTGCATGCAGCCGATTCGTGTCTCGAACGCCGCCGAAGAACCCGACTACGCCGCGGCGCCGAGCGTGATCGCGCTCGACCTGCGCTCGATCCTCTGCGTGCCGTTCCGCGTCGATCCGAAACTGCGCGGCGTGATCTACGTCGATCACCGTTTGATGGAGAGCGCGTTCTCGCCGCGTGCGGAGCGCATGCTCGCGCTGCTCGCCGACCAGGCCGGTCTCGCGATCCTGCAAGTGCGGCGTCTCGAGGAGATCCGGCGCCTGAACCGCGAACTACGCGGGCAAGTCGCGAACCGCGAGGCCGAACTGTCGAGCGCCCGGCGCGCGCTCGCGAACGCCGGCGTCGCGACGCCTCGCGAGGGCCTCGTCGGTTCGTCCGGGCCGATGCGTGCCGCTCAGCGCATGCTCGAGCGCGCCGCGCAGGTCAAACTGCCGGTGCTGGTCACGGGCGAGAGCGGCACGGGCAAGGAACTCGCCGCACGCGCGCTGCACTCGCTCTCGCCGCGTGCGTCGGCACCGTTCGTCTCCGAGAACTGCGCGGCCCTGCCGCCGAGTTTGATCGAAGCGGAGCTCTTCGGTGCGCGGCGTGGCGCGTTCACGGGCGCGGACCGCGACCGCGACGGTCTGATCGAGCGAGCGCACGGCGGTACGTTGTTCCTCGACGAGATCGGCGAACTGCCGCTCGAACTCCAAGCGAAGCTGCTGCGCGTGCTCGAGACGGGCGAAGTGCGTCGACTCGGCGAGAGCACGTCTCGCGCAGTCGATTTCCGGCTGGTCGCCGCGACGAACCGCGACTTGGAGAAGGAAGTCCGCGAGAACCGGTTCCGCTCCGACCTTTACTACCGCCTCGATGGCCTGCGCGTGCGCATGCCGTCGCTCTCCGAGCGCGAGAGCGACATTCCGGAGCTCGTCGAACACTTCATGCGGCTCCAGGCGGCCGAGACCGGCGTCGTCCGCAAGATCGCTCCGATCGTCGTCGCGCGGCTCGCACGACGTGCGTGGCCTGGCAACGTGCGCGAGCTGTTCAACGAGCTCGCGCGCCTGGCGGTGCTCTCGGAAGGCGACATCGTCGATCCCGAGCTCGTGCGCGACCCCGGCCTCTTCAAATCCGAAGCACCGCGCGCGGTCGGCGCAAGCGTCAAGTCGCTCGCCGAACTGGAACGCGAAGCGATCTTCCACGCGCTCGAAGTCGCCGGCAACGACAAGCGCAAGGCCGCAGAGCTGCTCGGCATCTCGCGCGCGAAGATCTATCAGCGGCTCAAGGACTGGGGCATCACGGGCGGGCCGAACGGCGATTCCGAGCCGTAGCGCACCGTCGATACTGCCCCGCATCACTGCGCCAAAATCGGCTTGGAAACGGGCTGAAAAACGCGCCAGCGCAGCAGCCTCTCGACGCTCCACGGCGCGGTCTCGAGGCCGAGCTTCATCGCCGGCGTGACGCCGCGCTCCCGGTTGACTCGATCGCGCACGTAATTGCGGTACGTGATCCAGATCGCGCAGTGGCCGAGCAGCCACTCGCGCTTCTTCGACGCTCCCCAGTTGCGTCTCACCAGCCTCGACAGGTTGTCGCGCACCCGCGCCAGCGTGTGGTTGATCGGGAAGAGCGGGTT
>JAKLKU010000019.1 GCA_023150475.1 Planctomycetota bacterium | reverse complement strand
GTCGCGCGCCGCGCCTCGAGCGCGGCCCGGAGCGCACGCATCCGCGCCGCCGCCTCGGCGAGCCGCGCGCGAGGGAGCCGCCCGGTCTCGACCGCGTCGAGCAACTCCTCGGCGGCGAGTTGGGGATCGGCGGGACAGAGGAGCCCGTCGCAACCTGCCGCGAGCGCGCGAGCGTGGATCCGCTCGACGCCGTGGAGCGCGTGCATGTTCAGCGCGTCGGAGAGCACGACGCCGCCGAAGCCGAGTTCGCGCCGCAACACGTCGATCGCGCGCGCCGAAAGCGTCGCGGCGAGCCCCGGCTCGCCGGTCAACGCGGGCACGTCGAGGTGCGAGACCATCACGGTGTCGACCCCCGCTGCGATCGCGCTCCGGAACGGCGCGAGCTCGATGCGCTCGAGCTCGGCGCGCGAGCGAGCGACGAGCGCGAGTTCACGATGGCTGTCCTGTTCGGTGTCGCCGTGGCCGGGGAAGTGTTTTGCCGATCCTCCCGCGCCGCCGGCGTGGAGACCTTCGAGGAACGCGGTCGCATGACGCGCGGCGCGCTCGGGTTCGGCGCCGAAACTGCGCACCGCGATGATCGGATTCGAGCGGCGCGTGTTGACGTCGACGACCGGCGCGAGCACGAGCTCGATCCCGCGTTCGCGCGCCTCGAGCGCCGTCAACGCGCCGGCCGAGCGGGCGGCGTGACCGACTTCGTCGTGCGCGGCGAGCGCGAGCGCCGGCGGCAAGCGCGTCGCGTCCGCGAAGTGCAGCCCAGCGCCCTGTTCCAGGTCGCACGCCGCGAAACACCGCGGCTCCCCGGCTTCCGCGAGCGTCGCGCGCACCGCGGCGAGCAGCGCCGTCGGATCGCCGGCGCCTTGCGGCGTGCGGCCGAAGACGATGACGCCGGCGGGCGGGAAGCGCCGGAGGTAGTCGTTCGACGGCCGCACCGCGTCGCGGCTTGCGATCGTCCCGGGCACGCGCACTTCCGGCACGAGGACGGCGCCGATGTCGCGCTCGAGCACGCGGTCCGGCGCGCGGGCGGGCTCGCGTGCGGGCGCGCCGTCGCGGGTCGCACTCACGCGCCGCTCCACGGCGAGAGTTTGCCGAGCACGCTGCCGCGCCGCGCACCGGTCGCACGCGGTTCGGTCGTCGCTTCGCCGCACACGTGACGCGCGGCGAGCACCGCGAACACCAAGGCTTCGCGCGCCTTCGGATCGACGCCGAAGTCCTCCGCCGACGCGACCGGTTGCGGGCAACGCAGCGCGAGCGCGTCGACCAGCGCCGCGTTGCGCACGCCGCCGCCGGCGAGCACCAACCAATCCGGCCGCACGGGCACGAACCGCGCGAGCCCGTCCGCCACCGAGCGCGCGACGAAGTCGACGGCCGACGCGAGCACGTCGTCGGTCGACTCGATGCCGAGCGCACGCGCGCGCACGATGACCCCGTCGACCCACGCGACACCGAACGTGTCGCGGCCGGTGCTCTTCGGCGGCGCGCGGCGCAGGAATTCGTGGGCGAGGAGCTCGTCGACGAGCGCGGCGTGCACCCGGCCGCGCCGCGCGCTCGCGCCGTCGCGATCGAACTCGGTGCCGAGCAAGCGCCGCGCGAGGCCGTCGAGCAACGCGTTCGCGGGCCCCGTGTCGAACGCGAGCGGCGGCGCGTCGTCGCCGAGGATCGTCAGGTTCGCCATGCCGCCGAGATTGAGGATCGCGCACGGCTTCGGCGCCGCGTGGAAGATCAAGTCGTCGGCGAGCGCGCTGATCGGCGCGCCTTCGCCTCCACGCGCGACGTCGCGCTGCCGGAAATCGCCGACGGTGGTCGCGCGTGCTTCTTCCGCGACGAAACACGCGTCGCCGAGCTGCAAGGTGGCCGGGCCGGAAGCTTCGACGCCGTCGTGGTGGTAGACGGTCTGTCCGTGGCTGCCGACGAGCTCGATCGCGAGGCGTTCGCGTTCGGCGAGCGCGCGCACCGCGCGTCCGAACGCTCGGCCGAGGTCTCGATCGAGCAGCGCGGCGCGCCGTAGGTCGCACGGTTCGCCGTCGAGCACGGCGCGCAGCTCGCGCGCGAGCCGCGGCTCGAACGGAAACGTCGCGAACGTGACGAGTTCGGTGCGCGCGAGCCGTTCGTGGGCGGCGCTGCGAGCGTCGAAAGCGCGCGGAACCGAGACCGACGAGGCCGCGACGGACGCGTTCACGACACGCTCGCTCTCGAAGCGCGCGACGCCGACGTCGATCGCGTCCGCCGAGGTGCCGGAGAGCACGCCCGCGACCAGCGCTTCGCCCGCGCGCACTCTCGCCGCCAACTCGCTCATTCCGCCGAGGCTAGCAAGCGCCTGCGCACACTGGCAGGATGCGGACATGGCCGAACGTGTGACCGTGCTCGTGATCGACGACGAAGGCGACGTGCGCGCCGCGCTCGAACTGATCCTCCAATACGAAGGCTACGACGTGTGGACCGCGCGCGGCGGCGAAGAAGCGCTCGCGCGCCTCGCGAGCGAGGAAAAGCACGGGCGCAGCGCCGCCGTCGTCTTGTGCGACGTCAAGATGCCGCGGATGGACGGCCTCGAGACGCTCGAGAGGCTGCTCCAGCGACCCGCGCCGCCCGCCGTGATCATGATCAGCGGCCACGGCGACATCCAAACCGCCGTCGAAGCCGTGAAGAAGGGCGCGACCGACTTCCTCGAGAAGCCGCTCGAACAGAACCGCGTGCTCGTGTCGATCTCGAACGCGCTGCGCGAGAAGCGGCTCGCCGCGGAGAACCGGCAACTCAAGCGCAAGATCTCGGAACGTTGGGAACTCGTCGGCGACACGCCGCCGATGCAGACGTTGCGTGAGCAAGTCGGACGCGTCGCGAGCTCGAATGCCGCCGTCCTGATCACCGGCGAGAACGGCACGGGCAAGGAGATCGTCGCGCGGCAGATCCACCTCTCGAGCCCGCGCGCCGCCGGCCCGTTCGTCACGGTCAACTGCGCCGCGATTCCCGCGGAGCTCGTCGAGTCGGAGTTCTTCGGCCACGAGAAGGGCAGCTTCACCGGCGCGCACGAACGGCGGATCGGCCACTTCGAAGCCGCGAGCGGCGGCACGCTCTTCCTGGACGAGATCGGCGACATGCCGCTCGTCGCGCAGGCGAAGGTGCTGCGCGTGCTCGAGACGCACGAAGTGACTCGCGTCGGCTCCTCGAAACCGATCCCGGTCGACTTGCGCGTGATCTCGGCGACCAATGCCGACCTGCAGAAGTCGGTCGAGGAGAAGCTCTTCCGCCTCGACCTCTTCTATCGCCTCAACGTCGTGCCGCTCGCGGTGCCGCCGCTGCGCGAGCGCGCGGACGACGTCGGGCCGCTCGCGGCGCATTTCCTGCGCGGCATCGCGGAGCGCACCGGCCGCGCGCCGCACGCGCTCGCGCCCGACGCGCTGAACTATCTGAAGACGCTCGATTTCCCAGGGAACGTGCGCCAACTGCGCAATCTCCTCGAAGCGGCGACGGTGTTCGCGGAAGGCTCGAGCGTCGAGCGCGCGCACGTCGAACGAGTGCTCGCGAACGGTCCCGGCCTCGCGGTCGCGCGCTCGCTCGATCCGGCGCACGATCCGTTCCACGCGCCGACGTTCGAAGCCTTCAAGGACCAGAGCGAAGCGCTGTTCTTCAAGCGCAAGCTCGCCGAGTACGGCGGCAACGTGAAGCGCACCGCCGAGATGCTCGCGATGCAGCGCAGTCACCTCTACAAGAAGCTCGACCGCTACCACTTGAAGGACTGAGCGCCGCGCGCGTCGCGATCGAGCAGAACGGCCGCGTGCCAAGGCACGCATCCCGATTGAAAAGAAAGGCCGCGTGCCAAGGCACGCATCCCGATCAAAAAAGAAAGGCCGCGTGCCAAGGCACGCATCCCGATTGAAAAGAAAGGCCGCGTGCCAAGGCACGCATCCCGATCGAAAAGAAAGGCCGCGTGCCAAGGCACGCGGCCGGGGGGGGAAGCTCTCCGACGTTCGGCTCCGCATTCGGCGCGCGACGCGCCGGGCGAGCGAGGCCGCGATCACGCGAGCGCACCGCGCTCGCGCGATCGAGCGGACTTCACTCGGGAATGCGGAGCTTCATGCCCACCTTGAGAGCATTCGGATCCTTCAGCACGTCGCGGTTCGCGTCGTAGATCTTCTGCCACTTCTTCGAAGTGCCGTAGACCTTCTGCGAGATCGTGCTGAGCACGTCGCCCTTGGCGACCGTGTAGAAGCCGTCGGCTCCGACACCGTTCTTCTTCGTCGCGGTCGCGCTGGCGGGCGCCTTCGCGCCGGGCGCGCCGGCGTTGTTCCCTTGCGCGAGCGCCGGCTCTTGCGCGGCCGGCGTCACCGCTTCGAGGTTCGGCACGAAGATCATGTCGCCGGGCTTCAGCGTCGCTTCCGTGCGACCTTCGTTCGCCGTCTTGAGGCGCAGCGAGAGCTTCTGCGATCCGTAGAAGCGCTCGGCGAGCGCGGGGTACGTGTCGCCCGCCTTCCACTTGTACATGTAGAGGTCGTTGAAGAGCGACTCTTCGAGCCCTTCGCGCGTCTTCAGCGCGGAGCCCGCGGGCGGCGTCGACACCGGCTTCACGGCGCTCGGTTGCGCCTCCGGTCCGGCGTGCGGCTGCGCACCGGGCTTGTTGAGCTCGACGCCCGGTTGGACGTTCGGTTGGACGACGGTGCTCATCGCCCCGGCGGGCGAGTTCGCGCCAGCGGCGCCCTGGGGCGCGCCACCGGGTTGGGCGCCGGCCGACTCGGGCGTGGCGCCCGGGCCGGACTGGGGCCCGGCCGGGGTGTTCCTGGCATCCAGGGACGCCAGGGGAGAGGCCTTGTCGGCGGCCTTGTCACCCTGTTTGAGGGAGATGGCGAGGATGACCGCCACCAAGAAGAGGACGGTGAGGACGACGATCTTTTCGAGCCGGCCCATTGCGCTAGACGCTCCGCAACGTGTTGTTCGTTCGCTGGTTAGGGCGGATCGCACGCGCCACGGCGGCGTTGCGCTCCGAGTGTGCGTGTTTTGCTCTTCGCCGGGCTCCGAGTCAAAGGTCGAGACGCCAATTCCTACAAAATGCTGCGTCTCGAGCCGCTCCTAACGCCGGATGTAGGGGCAGCGACCGCGATCGAGCAAGCTTGGCGCAGCCCACCCCGAGGCCACCCTGCGGGAATCCCCCCGGTTGGCGTTCCGGCCCCGTCCGGGCATGCTCTCGCCGACGATGACGACGAGCTCGAAGCCGCTCGCCCAGGCCGCCGCGCAGCCTGCCGTGGCCCGCGGCCACGAACCCGAACGGCGCGAGCTCCCGGGCTTCGGCGACCCCGGACTCTGGCTCCTGCTCGCTTTCGCGGCGGTGCTGTTCGCGGTCGCCTGGCAGCGCTCGTTGGGTCCGCAGCTCGCCGATTCGATCGAGTACATGGAGCGCGCCAACGCGCTCGCCCGCGGCGAAGAACTGATCGACAGCCGCGCGATCCGCGCCTTCGGATTCAGCGGGATCCTGCTGCCGATCTTCGCGCTCGCGCGCGCCCTCGACGTCCGCGATTTCACGCACGTGATGCACGCGTGCCAGCTCCTGCAGTTCGGCTTCGCGCTCGCGCTCGTCGCGCTCTCCGCGCGGCTCGCCGCGCGCATCGTCGGACGCTCCGCGGGACTCGCCGCCGGTGCGCTGGTCGCCGCGAGTCCGATCCTGCTGCGTTGGAGCGTCGAGCCGATCTCCGGCATCGCGGCGGGACTCTTCGTCACGCTCGGCGTCGCGACGATCTTCGATCGACGCACGTTCCGTTCGGGCCTCGTCGCGGGCGCGTGGTTCGGCCTCGGCATCCTGATGGCCTATCAGAACTTCGCCGTCGTCGGCGCGATCGGTGCGTTCGTCGCGGTGCGCGACTTCCGCGCGGCGCGTGCACACACGTTCGGCGTGCTCGTCGGCGTGCTCGCGCTGATCCTCGTGCAGTGCGTGCTCGATCTCTTCTACTACGGCACGTTCGCGGTCAGCGTCACGAGCTACCTCTACCAGAACTTCGGCGTGCTCGTCGCCACGGCGATCGTCAAGGTCGCGACGGCGATCGATTCGCGCAAGCTCTACGACTTCTCGTCGTGGCTCTACAACCAAGCGGTCGAGCTCGACAAGCTCGATCCTTCGATCCAGTTCAACGCAGCGGACTACCAAGAGCGCGTCAAACAAGCCGACGCGATCGTGCGGCGCAGCCACGGACTCTCGTGGTACTTCGAGAACATCGCGAAAGGCGTCCCGTGGGCCGCGCTCGGCTTGGTCGCGCTCGGCGTCGTGCGCGCGTGTTTCCTGCGCTCGTGGAAGGTCTGGCTCGCCGTGGTCGTCGTGCTCGCGAACGTCACGGCGTACGGGCTCAAGGGTTCGAAGGACTTCCGTCTGTGGTTGCCGTTCCTCTCGCTGATCGGCTTGCTCGGCGGACTCGGGTGGAGCACGGTCGTCGGCACACTGCGCGATTCGGCCGCGCTGCGACTCGGCCGCGGCACGCTGGCGCGCGGCTTGCTCGCGGCGGCGTGCGTGTACGGCGTGCGCGAGAACTGGAGCACGAACACGCGCAAGTACGGCGGCTACTGGGAAGCGATCGCGTACGTCAACGCGCGCACCGCCGAAGCCTATCCAGCGAAGCCGATTCCCGAAGGCGCGAGCGAAGCGCCGCGCGACCGCGTCAGTTGCGCGTGGCACTGGGCGGTGTTCCTGCGCGCCGCGCCGACGGTGGAGCTGATCAAGCTCCCCCACCACTTGGACTACTGGCGCCAGTACGACGAGACGCAGCGCACGAACGACCTCACCGCGATCGCGAGCCTCGACTGGTTCATCGCGCACTTGCCGGTGCTCACCGACTTCCCCGAAGTGATGGAGGTCGTCAACCGCGAGTTCGCCGTCGAAGCCGTGTTCTTCGACCGCTTCCGCTACGAGGAGCTCGGCCCGATCTACGTGCTGAAGAAGCGCACCGGTGCGCCGGGCGAACGTCGGTTCTACGAGACGATCGCCGGGCGCTCGGTCGCGGACGTCGCCGCGGAACGCGGGTTCGACGGTTCGCGCTCGATGCGTTGGTGCGAGGACACGGCCGAAGGCCGCGTCACACGAGTCACGCTGCTCGACTGGCGCTACGAGACGCTGCCGGGCGACGGCTTCGGCTGGATCACGTACACCTGGCACGGTGGCGGCTTCGGCGCGCGCGACTACTGGTTCGTCGATCACTTGACGACCGATCGGCTCGACACGTCGTGGGACAACGATCACTACCCGGCGTACGGCATGTATCCGACGTCGAAATGGCCTGACGAGTGGATCCTCGCCGAGAGCTACCTCGTCGTCCCCGAACGCGATCCGTTCCGGCCGACGGGCGGCCCGCGTTGGTTCGGCGGAGAGCATCGCCGCGGCGATCTGATCCCGGCGACGTTGTGGATGGACGTCGCGGGCCTCAACGCCGCGCACGAGCCCGTCGAACGACTCGAAGCGTGCGACGAATACGGCGACTACTTGGTGCTGCGCGCGTTGCGCGGACGGCCGACGTTGCCGCGCGGCGAAGCGATCGCGCAGCCGGGTTGGACGCGCGTCGGACGCCTCTGGGTCCCGGTGCATCCGGCCGCGCGCCACCCGGACGACGGTTCGCCGGTGCCGAGCCCGGAGAGCCCCGAGCTCGCGGGATCCGACGACGTCGCCGGCGACTGAACGAGCGGCCCGAAGCCCAGGCCCCGGCCCCCCAGCAACAGGAGCGGCGGCCGCGCCGCGCCGCCTTGCCGCACCGCGGCGCGACGGATATCCTCGCGCGGTCCGCTCGACGGCAAATGAACGCGTCGGACGGCCCCTCCGATGCGCATCCTCTTCGTATTCCTCCTCGTCGCGTTCGCTGCCTGCACGTCGAGCGGCGGCTCGCGTTCGTCGACCTCCGCCGCCGACGGGACGACCGCGCAGCGCGGCGAAGCGATCCGCATGACCGTGCGGGACTACCGTTCGAGCGCGCGCTTCGAACTGGTGAGCCAAGGCCTGGTCGGTGCGCTCGAGCAGTACTCGAAGCTCGCGCCGGACGCCTCGCGCAAGGTCCAGGACGACGAGCTGATGACCGCCCTGCGCGATTACCTCGAAGGCGAAGGCTGGTCCGAACTCGCGCAGCGCGGCAAGGCGCCCGAACTGACCGACGGCACCAAGGCTTGGACGCTCGAAGTCGAGGACGCGCGCGGCGCGAAGTTCGTGCTCGCGACGCCCGACACGCCGAAGGCGGACATGCAGCGCATGCGCGCGTTGCTCGACGCGGTGCTCGCGACCTACAACGAAACGCAGGGCTGGCAAGCGGTCGACATCAAGGCGCGCACCGGCGAAGACTACTTCCAACGGCAGCAGCCGACGGTGAAGAAGCCCTGACATGCCGCACACCCCGGAACCGACGACTCGGGTCTCTCGGCTCCGCGCGGTGGCGATCGTCCCGGCGCGCGTCGCGTCCACGCGGCTCGCGAAGAAGATGCTGCTCGACGAGACCGGGCTGCCGCTCTGCGTGCACACGGCTCGCAACGTCGCCAGGGCGACCGCGATCGACCGCGTGGTGCTCGCGACCGACGGCGAAGAGGTACTTGCCGCCGCGGCGCGTTTCGCCGTCGAGGCCGTCGCGACGCGCGTCGACCACAAGAGCGGCACCGACCGCATCTTCGAAGCGCTTTCGAAGCTCGGCGGCGACTTCGACGTCGTCGTGAACGTGCAAGGGGACGAGCCGGAGCTCGAGCCTGGCGACCTCGATCGACTGGTCGGCGCGTTCGCGGATCCGGCGGTCGAGATCGCGACGCTCGCGGGGCCTCTCGCGGACGAGCGCGAGCTCGCGGCCGCGTCCGTGGTCAAGGTCGTGCGCGACGCGCGGGGCGACGCGCTGTACTTCTCGCGTGCGCCGATTCCGTCGGCCGCGCATCCGCGCGCGGGCGCGCCGGCGTGGCGCGAGCTCGCGCGCCGACACGTCGGCGTCTACGCGTTCCGACCGCGCGCGCTCGCGCGTTTCTGCGCGCTCGGCGAGAGTCGCCTCGAAGCGCTCGAGAACTTGGAGCAACTGCGTTGGCTCGAAGCCGGCGGACGCATACGCGTGCTCGACGCGAGTCGCGTGCCTCTGGGCATCGACACGCGCGAAGACTACGATGCGTTCGTCGAACGAACACGCGGGATTCGTTCGGGAGCTGAGCGGCCGGGCGCGGCGGCTCAGGGAACTGCGGGGAGCCGGGGGCCTACGGGGCCTTCCGAGAGAACCCCCGAGAATCGGTGAGCGAAGCGGGAGCACGGAGCGAGCGGGCGATGGCGAAGCACATTTTCATCACCGGCGGCGTGGTGAGCAGCCTCGGCAAGGGTCTGACGTCCGCGGCGATCGGGATGATCCTCGAACAACGGGGACTCAGGGTGTCGATGCAGAAGCTCGACCCCTACATCAACGTCGACCCGGGCACGATGAGCCCCTACCAACACGGCGAGGTCTACGTGCTCGACGACGGCGCGGAGACCGATCTCGACCTCGGGCACTACGAACGCTTCACGCACGCCGTGTTGAAGCGCACCGCGAACTACACCACCGGTCGCATCTACTCCGACGTGATCGCGCGCGAGCGCAAGGGCGATTACCTCGGTTCGACGGTGCAGGTGATCCCCCACATCACCGACGCGATCAAGGCGGCGATCCGCGCCGGCGTCACCGACGACGCCGACGTCGCGATCACCGAGATCGGCGGCACGGTCGGGGACATCGAGTCGCTGCCGTTCCTCGAAGCGATCCGCCAGTTCGCGCTCGAGAAGCCGCACGACGACGTGATGTTCGTGCACTTGACGCTGCTGCCCTACCTGCGCGCTTCGGGCGAGATGAAGACCAAGCCGACGCAGCAATCGGTCGGCAAGCTGCGTGAGATCGGCATCCAGCCGGACGTGCTCGTCTGCCGCACCGAGCAGCCGATGAGCGAAGAGATGGCGAAGAAGATCTCGCTCTTCTGCAACGTGCGCCAAGGCTGCGTGATCGAAGAGCGCGACGTCGACTTCTCGATCTACGAAGTGCCGTTGATGCTGGTGCGCGCCGGCCTCGACAAGATCATCGTCGACCGCCTCCATCTGCCGAAGGACCGCGAGACCGACTTGGTCGAGTGGAGCCGCATGGTCGAAGGCCTGCGTCGGACCACGGACACGTGCGAGATCGCCGTCGTCGGCAAGTACATCGAGCTCCACGACGCCTACAAGTCGATCTACGAGTCGTTGACGCACGCAGGCATCGCGAACCGCTGCCGCGTCAAGCTCCGCAAGGTCAAGGCGGAGGACTACTACACGAAGGGTGCGGCGCTCGTCGAAGGCGTCGACGGCATCCTGATCCCGGGCGGGTTCGGTGAACGTGGCGTCGAAGGCAAGATCCGCGCGATCCAACACGCACGTGAGACCGGTCTGCCTTTCTTCGGCATCTGCCTCGGCATGCAGTGCGCGACGATCGAGTTCGCGCGCAACGTGATGGGCCTCGAGAACGCGCACACGTCGGAGTTCGCGCTCGACACGCCCCACCCCGTGATCCACCTGATGCCGGATCAGGAGCACCTCGCGACCAAGGGCGGCAACATGCGCCTCGGCTCGTTCCCCTGCCGTTTGGTGCCGGGCACGCGCGCGGCGACGCTCTATGGCGCGGAAACCGTCCACGAACGGCACCGTCACCGTTACGAGTTCAACAACGCCTACCGCGAACGCTTCGTGCGCGCGGGCATGGTGCTCTCTGGCGTCAACCCCGAACGCGACTTGGTCGAGATCGTCGAGCTGCCGGATCACCCGTTCTTCGTCGGCGTGCAGTTCCACCCGGAGTTCAAGAGCCGCGCGCTCACGCCGCACCCGATCTTCCAAGGCTTCGTCGCCGCGGCGCTCGCCCACGCGAAGAACGGCGGCCGCACGGTCGCGCACACCATTGCATGAGTGCCGCCGCATGAGCGCCGCCGCATGAGGCCCGCCCCATGAGCCCGGTGACCTGAACTCGGCGCGCCCGGCGCGAGACCGGGCACGCCGAAGGGACTCGTCGCGCAAGCGCTCTACCGGATCATCCCCTGATCCGCGGCGGATCACTCAGGATCCGGCGCGACGAATTGGAGCTCGACTTCGACCTGCGTCTCGACGACCGTGCCGCCGACGTTCGCGGAGACACGCCACGCGCGCGTCGCACTTTGGTGGGTCTCCGGGTCCGTGACCGTCAGTTCGAGCGGACAGCGGATCTCGTCGACGTGTTTGCCGTCGACCTTGACCTTGCAGATCGGCTCGATCGGCCCGTTCGGATCGACGCCGAGCGCGAGCGTCGGCGACGTGGTCGTCGCAGCCTCGACGAGTTGCGTGAAGAACGCGCGCAGGTTGGTGACCGTCATCGAGTCGTTCGTCGGGTCGAACGTGACGAGCGTGCCCCCGACCATCACTCCGAGATCCGCCGCGGGCGGATTCAGCCACGCCGTCAACGTCGAGTTGCTCACGACGGCGCGGATCTGATCGATCATCTGGCTTTCGACCTGCCGCTGCTGCGTACGCGTGAGCTGTGCGAACGAGCCGTTGCGATTCGGCTTGAACACGAGCGAGATCGTCGGACTCTCGAGCATGGTTTTCCCCCTCCAGCAGTCATCGGTTTCACTCCGCGGGCGCCACGCTCTTCGCGCAGCGGAAGCCCACGGCGTAGTCCGTGTTCCCCGGGTGCAGCTCGCCGCGATTCACGAGCGAGTAGTCGCCTTGCGTCTCGGTGAACGAGCCGCCGTGGAACATTTGGACGTGGAAACGCGCGACGAGTTCCGTGCCTTCTTTCTCGAGGAACGCCGACTCCAAGAACTCGTGCACGTTGTCGAGTAGACGCAGGTGGCCGTAAGGTCCGGCACCGAGCGGTCGCGAATTCACCGGCTCGGCGTGAGCCAGGTACTGCTCGATGCGACGGTCGCGCGTGCCCACGCGATCGAGCCCCGAGAAATGGGCCCGTGCCGCGAAGTCGCTCTCGTCCGAGCCCCACGGGTAGCGCCGGCCGTCCACTCCGCGTGCCGCGTGCTCCCATTCGAGCTCGGTGGGCAAGCGCTTGCCGACCCACTCGGCGTAGGCCTGCGCGTCTTCGACCGTGACGCCGACGACCGGTAGGTCGTCCCAGCTCGGGTCGTACGGCGTCGGCCAGAACTCCGGCGCGCGGTGACCGGTCGCCGTGACGAACTCGCGGTACTGACGGTTCGAAACCTCGGTTTCGTCGAGCCAGACCGTGGGAGCGATTCGCGTCCGCTGCGGGTAAGCGAGTTCGTTGCCCGGTTGGCCGAAGATGAACGAGCCTCCCGGCACGAGGAGCATGCCGGCTCGGGTCGCTTCGGTGGGCACGAACGTCGGCGACAACTCGACTCGATCCTGCGCGTCCAACGTGCGCGTCTGCTCCGAGAAGGCGAACCCGACGTCGACCACGATCCGCCAGATGCCCGTGTCGAGCGCGAATTCGCCGAGCGGCGCGACACCGATCGGTTCGAGCGGCGCGAGCTCGCCGCTCTGCGGATCGATCCGACGGACGCCGACCCGTGCACCGTCGGGCAGCCCGACCAACGTCACGCGCGGACGGTCGGCGTCGCGCGCGGAGGCGGCGCGCATCTCCGCCCACACCAGGCCTGCGACGAGCACCACGACGCCGACTCCGAGCGAGGTCGCGAGCACCCGCCGCCGTCGCGCCCAACGCTGCGCGCGCGCGACGAGCGTCGGCGCGCGGGCGAGCACCGGCTCGTCGGCGACGAAGCGCCGCAGGTCGGCCGCGAACTCCGCGGCGGACGCGTAGCGGTCCTCGCGGCGCTTCTCCATCGCCTTGCGGCAGACGAGCGCGAGCTCCGGCGGCACCGCGGGGTTCTGCGACTCGATCGGAGGCGGCTCGAGGTTGACGATGCGTTGGAAGACTTCGTGGCTCGTCTCGCCGACGAACGGCCGCGAGAGCGAGAGCATCTCGTAGAGCACGACGCCGAGCGAGAAGACGTCCGAGCGTCCGTCGATGCGATCGCGCTCGGCGAGCGCCTGCTCGGGGCTCATGTAACACGGCGTGCCCGCCATGTCGCCCGGACCCGACAAGCTCTGTTCGTCCAGGTCCTTCGCGAGGCCGAAGTCGACGAGCATCGGCGCGCCCGCGTCGGTCAGCAGGACGTTCTGCGGTTTGACGTCGCGGTGGATGACGCCCGCGCGGTGCGCGTGCTCGAGCGCGTCGGCGAGCGACGCCGCGATCGTCGCCGCCTGTTTCACGTACGGCCGTCCGTCGCGCGAACCGAGTTGATCGCCTGGTCCGGGTGGCTCCCCGCGGGCGTGACGGCGCCGCAGCGACTCGAGCTCCTCGAAGAGCGTCCGCCCGGGCACGTACTCCATCGCGAAGAAGCGGTAGCCGCGCGCTTCGCCGACGGCGTGGATCTGCACGATGCCCGGGTGCGACAGCCGCGCGGCGCTCTTCGCTTCGCGGCGGAAACGCTCGATCTGATGCGCGGCGAACGCCGCGTTCGACTTGAGGAACTTGACGGCGACGCGGCGCGCGAGCGACACCTGGCGCGCGAGCCACACGACGCCCATCGAGCCACGACCGAGTTCGCGGATCAGCACGTAGTCGCCGAAACGCGCGCCGGACGCGAGCTCGAACGACTCGGACTCGACCGCCGACGTCACGAGTTTCGAGACCCAGTCCCACTCGCGCGCGAGTCGTCGCACTTCGTCGCGCACTTCCGCCGGCACCTCGCCGAGGAATCGCTCGAGCTCGAAGTTCGGTCGTTCGGACGCTTCGGTCAGTCGGTCGAGCCAAGCGAGCACACGTTCGTCGCTCGCGTGCGGATCGGGTTCGTCGGGAGGCGTCGTCATTTCGCGCTCGTGTTCGTGTGAGGGTAAACGCGTGCCGCACAGCACGATCACGACTCGCGATCCTCGCCGCGAATCGGTGTTCGTCGCGGACGTCTCGGAGCTCCCGACGCCGGCGAAACGAACTCGTGCACGACCTGCAAGCATGCCGTGAAAGCGCTCGCGCGCACGGTCACGCGAGCTGGAAAATCCTGCGCGGATGCCGGTCGCACGAGCCGCGGCGCTCACGGCCGTCACTCAGCGGGGCGCAACGGCCGATAACTCCGCCCAGTTCCGCCGCTCGACATGGAGCTCCAAGCCACCCGCGCTTCCCCGCTGGTCGGAGCCCTCGATTCGTTCTCGCGTCTCGAGGCTCTCGCGACTCTCTACGGTCCCGACACGCCGCGCGTGTCGTCGGTCGGCACGGAGTTGGCGGCGATCCTCCGCCGGCTCGCGGGCGAAACGACGACGGTGGCGCTGCGCGCGCATGCGGACGGCGTGACGGCGAACGCGGAGACGCTCGACGCCGAGGACCCGACGGCGCGCGCGTTCTGCGCTCGACTCGCGCGCCTCGGACTCGTTGGCATCGACATCGACGTCGCCGCGACGACGGCAGACCTGCACGCACTCGCCGCCGCGCTGCGTTCCACCGGCAAACGCGTCGAGCTTTCGACGGACCTGGTCGCCGTCGAATTCGACGCGTTGCCTCCGACCGTGCGCGTCTTGCACCGCGAGTTCGGGCGCCGTGACGTCGCACGCTCCCAAACGCTGGTGCACGCGCTGGCGAACGTCGACGCGACGCTCGAGGGGAGCTCGCTCGACGCTGCGTCGCGGCAGGCGGTCGGCGAATGGCTCGGCGACGCGCTGAAGCGCGTCGTCGAACGCGTCGAGCGTCCGGAAGACGAAACCCCCGATCCCGACGCGATCGAACGCGCGCTCGACGAAGTGTTGTCGACGGCGTCGACGGCGCTCGCGAGTGCGCTCGCCGACGCGCTCGGCGCGTACGCGGAGCACGGCCAACTCGATGGGCTCTGCGATTCGCTGTTGGACGCGCTTTCGCGTTCGTCGGACGCGGAAAGCGTGCGTTCGCTGACCGAGCTCCTGCAGAACGGCAAGGACTCCGCGCTCGACTCCGCCGCGTCGGCTCGCGGCGCTGAGCACGAAGACGGACTCGACGAGATCCCCGACGACGGCGCGAACTACGCACTCGCGCTGCCGGAACTCGTCGACCGGATCGGCGCCTGCGGCGGAATCGCGAAAGCGTCCGACGAGTGCACCCGCGAGTGCCGGCAGGAACGGATCGCGATCTTCGTCGAGTTGCTGTTCGACCCGGCGAACGACGAACGCGTGCCGGAGATCTTGGAGCGGCTGCACACCTTGATCGGACCGCGGCTCGCGCCGCGCGAAGTCGCGTTGTTCGAGCGCGCGCTGACGCACTTCCTGCGCACGTCCGACGGTTGGCTCGTCGATCTGCGACTGCCCGCGGTGGACGCCGTGCTGGGGCCGGAACGAGCCGCGTTGTGGCTCAACGTCGCGTGCCAGATCGCCGAGGCGGGCGAACGCCGTCGGCTCGTCGCGATCGCGCCGCACCTCGCGAGCGAGCTCTTGAGCTTCAACCCGGCGCTGCACCCGTCGTTGCGCAGGCGGATCGTCGCCGCGCTCGGGCGCGTGTCGCCCGCGGATCTGCCGGGCGTCGTGCGGCGGCTCGGCTGCACGCGCGTCGTCTACGAAGCGAAGATCGGCGCACAGTCGTTCCAGTCCCTGCGTCCGGAGCTCTCCGGCTTCTACCGCGCGTTGTTCGACTCCACTCGCGCGCACGTCGTGCGGCCGCTGCTGCTCGACGCGCTGAAGCAACATCCGCCGCGTTGGCGGGGTGCGCGGGTCGTCGCGACGATCGACGAACTCGACACGCGCTCGACGAAACTCGTCGCGACGATCCTGGAACAGGGTCTCGGCGACAGCGCGTCGCACGAACTCGCGCTCGAAGTCGAACGATTCCTCGTCGAGCGGTTGCGCCGGACGCCGGAAGAAGCGCGCGACGAGCCCTGGATCGTGCCGGCGATCCACGCGCTCGGCGAACTGGGGCTCGAGGACGCCGCGGCGGAGCTCGTGCGCATCGCGACGGAACGCAAGCGCCTCGTGTTGCACGCGTGGCCGGCGACCGCCCGCCGCGCCGCCACGGAAGCGCTGGCCGCCATCGAACGAACCGCATGAGCACTCCGCCGAACCTCTCCGTCCAGACGTCGACGCACGAGGAGCTCGTCAACGCGCTGGTCCACGCGCTGAGCCAGCGGGCCCTCTTCTCCCGCGAACATCCGCGCGTGAGCGGCGCGGCGCACGAGTTCGCCGCGGCCGTCGCTGCGCGGCTCGACGCCGATCGGAAGGACGCGTGGTTCCTCGGGCTCGTCAACGGCAGGCTCGTGCACGAGGGGCGGCTCCTGCTCGGCTCGACGCTGGTCGGCCGCAAGCTGGTGAGACAACTCGAGTGGTTGCGCTGCGGCGGTCTGCTGCTGAAACGCGGCCTCGCCGCCGAAGAAGTCCTCGGGCTGCTCGAACTCTGCGTGCGCGTGCGCGAACCGCTCGAGAGTCTCGAAGTCGCGCGCAAGGCGCTCGACACCGTCGGCGAGCACGTGCAGCTCTCGCCGCCGTACGAAGACCCCGCGTGGTTCGGCCAGTTCCTGTTCGAACGCGTCGAATCCGACGGGGCCGAAGGCTCGGGCACGTTCCGCACCTACCGTTCGCTCTTCGATTCGGTCGAGACCGCTCACGCGCGCGCGGGCGGCGGCGGCTCGGTCGATCCCGACGCTGCCCGCGGCAGCGCCGAAGGACTGATCTCGACGCTCGAGAGCGACGGCTTCTCCGATCTGCTCCAAGTCGTGCGTTACCCGAACTACGACACGTACACCGTCGGGCATTCGGTGCGCGTCGCGGTGCTCGCCGTGCAGGTCGGGCGATCGCTCGGTTTCGAGCGCGAGTTGCTCGTCGAGCTCGGCACCGCGGGCCTGCTGCACGACATCGGCAAGTCGAACTTGCCGCACGAGATCCTCTTCAAGCCCGGCGCACTGTCCGACGACGAACGCCGCGTCGTCGCGCGCCATCCCAAGGTCGGCGCGGAGCTGCTGCTCGCCGTGCCGAACGCGGGCGAGCTCTCGATCGGCGCCGCGTTCGGACATCACTTGCGGCACGATGGCGGCGGTTATCCGCGGGTGCCGCCTTGGTTCGAACGCTCGACGACGACGTCGATCGTGCAAGCGTGCGACGTGTACGAAGCGTTGACCGCCGTGCGGCCGTACAAACCCGCGTTGAGCGCACGACGCGCGTTCGAGATCATGCTCGACGACCGCGGCGCATTCGATCCCGCGGCACTCGGCGCACTGATCCGGAGCCTCGGCATCTACCCGCCGGGCACGCGTGTCGAACTGGTCGACGGGACGCGCGCCGAAGTGCTCGCGGCCGGCACGGAGCTCACGAGGCCGATCGTCCGAACGACGCACGCCGCGGACGGCCGCGCGCTCGCCGAAGCCGAGCGGCGAACGCTCGATCTCGCCGCGATCGAGCCCGCGGACCTGTCGATCGCGCGAGCGCTGATCGAGCGGCCGGCGCCGATCGCGGCGCACGAACGACACGGGTGCTGCTAGGCGGCGGGTCGCCGAGCCGGACGGGCACGAGCCGGGCGGCGTGCGCGCCGCGCTCTCGCCGCCGCACCCTCGCCGAGGCGAGTTCGGCGTGTGTCGTTCAACGGAACGCCGCGAGGCCGGTCACTTCCTGACCGATCGCGAGCGTGTGGATGTCGTGCGTGCCTTCGTACGTGATCACGCTCTCCAGGTTGCACATGTGGCGGCCGACCTGGTACTCGAGGCTGATCCCGTTCGCGCCGAGCAAGTCGCGGCACGTGCGCGCGACGTCGAGCGCGATCGCGACGTTGTTGCGCTTCGCCAGCGACACTTGGGCCGGCGTGAACTTGCCTTCGTCCTTCAAGCGGCCGAGGCGCAACGCCAAGAGCTGCGCGAGCGTGATCTGCGTCGCCATGTCGGCGAACTTCTTCTGCGGGATCTGGAAGCCCGCGAGCGGCTTGTCGAAGACGATCCGCTGCTTCGCGTAGTTCAACGCTTCGTCGAAGCACGCGAGCGCGGCGCCGACGCCACCCCACGCGATGCCGTAACGCGCCTGCGTCAGGCAACCGAGCGGCGCCTTGAGGCCTTCACCTTTCGGCAGGCGGTTCGCGTCGGGCACCTTGACGTCCTCGAGTACGAGCTCGCTCGTCACCGAAGCGCGCAGCGAGAACTTGTGCTTCTGCTCCGGCGCCGAGAAACCGGGGCGGTCCTTCTCGACCAGGAAGCCGCGGACGCCCTGTTCGGTGCGCGCCCACACGACGGCGACGTCGGAGACCGTGCCGTTCGTGATCCACATCTTGCGGCCGTTGATCACCCACTCGTTGCCGACCTTCTTCGCGGTGGTCAGCATGCCGCCCGGGTTCGAGCCGAAGTCGGGCTCGGTCAGACCGAAACAGCCGATCGCCTTGCCGCTCGCGAGCAACGGCAGCCATTTGCGCCGCTGCTCTTCGCTGCCGTAGGCGTAGATCGGGTACATCACGAGCGAGCCTTGGACCGACACGAACGAGCGCAGGCCGGAATCGCCGCGCTCGAGTTCCTGGCAGATCAGCCCGTACGCGACGTTGTTGAGCCCCGCGCCGCCGTACTCGGTCGGCGTCGTCGGCCCGAACATGCCGAGCTCGGCGATCTCGGGCACGAACTCCATCGGGAACGTGCCCGCCTCGAAGTGCTCCATCGCGAGCGGCAGGTAGCGTTCGGTGACCCACTGGCGCACCGCGTCGCGCACCATGCGCTCGTCCTCCGAGAACTGATCGTCGAGCATCATGTAGTCGAGGGGGCGGTACGTGGACATCGTCGGACTCCGGTTCGAAAGGTTCGCGAGCACGGAACGCAAGGAGGCGCGCGGGCCTTCCGAAAGCCCTCGGCACCCTCTCGCAAGCTCGGGTTGAGCCGCGCATTCTAGCGAGCCGGCGACTCGCCGTCCCCCCGCCGAAACGTCGACCTACGCATGAATCCTCTGCCGTGTCCGCGTTGCGGCTACCCTGCCGCCGACGAGCGCGTCGAGCACTGCGCGTACTGCGCGCGCGTCGTGGAGCCCTCGCTCGGCGCGCCGAAGGTGGGCACCCGCGCCGACCTCCTCGCGGGCGGCCAGGCGTTCCTGCGCGGGCTCTACTTCCTCGGCCGCACGGGCGGCACGAAACGTTGGCTCGTCCCGCCGATCCTCGCGACGACGACGCTCTTCGTGGCGACGACGTATTGGCTGGTGACGTTCGTCGCCGGCTGGGTCGAGGCGTTGCGCGCCGACGGCGCGGCGGAGCTCGTGTTCACGCCGCAGTGGCTCGCCGACGCGCTGGAAGCGGTCTTGAAGAGCGCGACGATGTGGTGGCTCGTCTCGCTGGGCGGACACGTGGTCGCGCTCGCAGTCGGCTTCCTCGTCGCGTTGTGGGCGTTCTCGATCGTCTACGAAGCGGCGTGTGGCCCGTTCCTCGACGTCGTGCACGCACGGATCGAGCGGGCGTGGTTCGGCGCCGATCCGCGCGCGAGCTGGGACGCCTCGCGCGGCGAAGTCGGCGCGAAGGCGTGGGTCGTGCGCAACCTCGCGACGGTGTGGACCAGCGTCAAGGCGTCGTTGCTCGCCGCGTTGGTGCTCCTGCTCGCGTTCCCGTTGCAGTTCGTACCGTTGGTCGGCGGCCTGCTCTTCGCCGTGTGCGCGGGCTTCGCAACGGCGGTGTCGTTGCTCGACATCCCGTTCTCGCGGCGCGAGTGGAGCCTCGCGCAACGGCTGCGCTTCGTGCGCGAGCACGGCGGCGCCGTGATCGCGTTCGGCCTGGTCGCGGGCTTGGTGTTCGTCGTGCCGTTCATCGGGCCGCTCGTCTGCGTGCCGGCAGCGTCGGTCGGCGGCGCGTGGCTCGTCTGTCGACTCGACAAGAAAGGCCTGCGGTCGCTGGATCGCGCTCTCGCGCCGCACTAGAACGGGCCGCATGGTCCGTTATCTCGTCACCAGCGCTCTGCCCTACGCCAACGGTCCGATCCACTTCGGCCACGTCGTCGGTGCGTACCTGCCCGCCGACGTCTACGCGCGGACGCTGCGCATGCAAGGCGAGGAAGTGCTCTACGTCTGCGGCACCGACGAACACGGCGTCGCGATCACGATCGGCGCCGAGAAGGAGAACCGGGCCTACGGCGAGTACGTCGCGCACTGGCGCGGCGTGATCAAGTCGACGTTCGACCGCCTCGGCATCCGCTTCGACGTCTGGTCGGGCACCAGCATCTCGCCGTGCCACGCCGAGCTCAGCCAGGACTTCTTCCGGCGCCTCGACGTCGGCGGCTACCTGCTCCAACGCGAGGAGGAGCAGCTCTACTGCGTGAACGACGCTCGCTTCCTCGCCGATCGCTACATCGCCGGAACCTGCCCGAACTGCGGGTACCCGGAAGCGCGCGGCGACGAGTGCCCGCGGTGCGCGAAGTGGCTGAACCCGCTCGAGTTCGCCGATCCGCGCTGCAAGGTCTGCGGCTCGCGGCCGGAGAAGCGCAAGACGCGACACTGGTACCTCGACCTGCCGAAGCTGCGCGACGAGAAACTCGGCGCGTGGGCGAAAGAGCACGAGTGGAAGCCGAACGTTCAGACGTTCGTCGCGAACCAGCTCGCCGAAGTCGAGCCGCGGCCGATCACCCGCGACATGCAGTGGGGCGTGCCGGTGCCCGAGGACCGCGCGCGCGGCGAACGCGGCAAGGTGCTCTACGTCTGGTTCGACGCGCCGATCGGCTACGTGTCGTTCACGCGCGAATGGGCCGACGCGCGCGGCGCCGATTGGCAGAGTTGGTGGCGCTCGGAGGACACGCGGCTCGTCCACTTCATCGGCAAGGACAACATCCCGTTCCACTGCGTCGTGTTCCCCGCGATGCTCTACGGCGTCAAGCAGGGCTACGTCCTGCCGTGGCACGTGCCGGCGAACGAGTTCTACAATCTCGAAGGCCGCAAGTTCTCGACCTCGCAGGGCTGGTACATCGACCTCGACGAGTTCTTCGCGCGCTTCGACGCCGACGCGGCGCGCTTCTACTTGCTCTCGAGCTCGCCCGAGACCAAGGACTCCGACTTCAACTGGAAGGACTTCCAGAGCGCGAACAACGTGTTGCTCGCCGACACGATCGGCAACCTCGCGTCGCGCGTGCTGAAGTTCCTCGAGAAGTACTACGAGGCGAAGATCCCGGCCCTGTCGCCCGAGCACGCGGCGGAATTCGACCGCATCCTGCTCGGCGAGTGCGGTGCCTTCGCCGATCCGGGCGTCGCGATCCGCGAGTTCCGCTTCCGCCGCGCGTGCGAGGAGCTCGCGGCGAACGCGCGGCTCGCCAACGTCTTCGTCGACCGCGTCGCGCCGTGGTCCTTGCGCAAGACCGAGCCCGAGCGCGCCGGCGCCGCGCTCGCGACGTGTTGCGAGTGGCTCGCGGTGCTCGCGCAGTGGATGGCGCCGATCCTGCCGGGCAAGGCGCAGAAGCTCTGGACGATGCTCGGCAACCTCGGCGAGGTCGCGGAGCAGGGCTGGCCGAAGCTCCCGGTCGCCGGAGCCTGGCGACGCGGTCTCTCCGGGCAACGCATCGGCCAAGTCGAGGGCCTCTTCCCCAAGCTCGACGACGCCGTGATCCAAGCCGAGATCGACGCACTGCACCGGCGCGCAGCGGCCAAGGCTTGAAGCCGATTGACGTTCGGGGTCGCGACTGCCGCTCCTCCTCCGGGTCGGCCGGCGCGGACACTCTCCGCGCCACGCGTCGGTAGCGTGGACCTTCTCCGCAGGGATCTCGATCGCGAGCTCCCGCGCGATCACGCTGCCCACCAGCGCTCCCCACATCGCTACCCAGTCGGTCGGCTGCGGCCGCGGACTCTAGGTGAGTGCACAGACCGACGGGACCGGCTGCATGGTGGCTATTGGAACTCTGTCTCCGAGTCCCACCCGAAATTGGCTGTGCTCAGCCAGTTCTTCGGATTGCCGAACGGGGTCAAGCCGCGTGCGAGGTCCACAGCAGAATGAACGGCGAGCGAGTCGAACATCGCGTCGTTCTCTGGATCGATCAGAATCGCCGTCTGGTTGGAGCCGCTCGGATATGCGCCGTGGCGGTCCTCGGCAGTCAAGCGGCAGATGCGGCCAACGTTCGGCACATCGTGCAAAACCATGGTCCGCGCGCCCGCCAGCGTCGGATTCTGGGTCCCGGAGAAGAGGATCTGAGGGACGGCGTCTTCCACCAACAGATCAAGGGCCAGCACATCACCGGTGGTGTAGTTGTGCAGGAATAACTGGCGGCCTTCCGGATCCGCCGCGATGCAGTTGAAATGGCCGCCCGCGGGGGCGGCGTAGAGCACAGTTTTGTTGGGCACCGGCTGCCGCGTCGTGTTCCGGATATTCGGGGGCAAGTACGTGCCCCCGCTGATGCTCGCGTATCCGGCAAATGCCGCTCGTGGTACGCCTGTGCCGGTCGCTCCGCCGCCCACAGAGCCCGTATATCCACCCGTCTCGGCCGGAAACGTCCACCTTTCGATGACGTCCGTATAGGTCGAGCGCTCTACCTGAACTCCGGAGATGTACAGCTCCTGACCAGCCAGCCGGAATGCGACGTCGAGAAGCTGGTACGAAGTCGAGTACACGTACTCTGCTCGTGCCCATTCACCTGAGACTGGATGCTTCTCCTGGACTCCAACGACCAGTCGCTTCTCGGGAACAGCCCATGACACGTAGTTCGCCAAGTCGTCGTCGAGCCCAATTGGACAGCGAAAAGCTGGGCTGTAGAAGCTGAGGGCCGTGGGTACCTGGTACGTCGGCGCCGCGGCGTGCAAGGACACGGCAACCGCCACGGCTGTAACCGCCAGTCCGCTTCCAATCAGAACGGCGCGTCTCTCGATCATGATCGCAACTCCATCAGGCGGTCAGTCGCGACAATCGCATTCCAAAACATCGCCTGGATACGGACCTGCGCAACCCGCATCCGCCCATGCCGTGGACGTTCCGGGACAACACATCGATGTCCGGTCACGCGCGGGGCGCAGCTCGTTGCGACCAGTGGACGCAGGGCCAGCATGGCGCCGCCGCTGGCGGTCCCGCGACAGGACAGCCCGTCGCCAATGCGAGGGCGATACCTCAACCCGAGTTCGCGTCGGCGCCCGCCGAGCTCGAGGCTCGGACTCGCAGTTCGCCCTCGCGTCACGAAGCGCGACAAGCTTCGGAACGACGACGTTCGTCAGGACCTGGAGGAAGGCACAACGCCAAGAGATCGGCCGGGCTCTCCTCGAGGGAGAACCCGGCCGTTGGTCGGTCTCGTGGGACGAGCCGAGCTAGACGGATTCGCGCAGAGCCTTGCCCATGCGGAAGCCGACACGCCTTCCGGCCTCGATCCGGATCGGCTCTCCGGTGTGGGGATTGCGTCCGACGCGGGCCTTGCGGGCCTTCACCTCGAACGTGCCGAACCCGGCGATGGTCACGCAGTTGTCTTCGCGGAGGCCTTTTTGGATGCCGGAGAGCACCGTGTCGACCAAGCGCGAAGCTCCAAGGCGCGAAGCCCGGAGCTCCTGGGCGACGTGATCAACCAGCTGACTCTTGTTCACCGCGAAGCAAGCGGACTTCAGGCCTTCTTGGCGCGCTTGCCCTTACGAGCACCCTTCTTCGCCTTCTTCGTCTTCTTCTTAGCCATGATCGAGTTCTCCTTTGGACTCAGGTCCGAATCTGTGGGCGCCTGTCGACGCCCGTCCACGACATCACTTGCCTCCTTCGGCACCGATCGAGCAGACCTTGCCCACCATTTCCGAACTTTTCTCGGCGCGACGGTCGGCGAGCGAGCAGTTCGCAATCGATCGAGCGTTGGTCGAGCATGCACGCGGCGCGACTCGCCGTGCAGCGCGGGGACGTTCGACCGAGCTCCGATACTTACGTCAGCCGCACGTGAGGCGCGCTTCGGCCGAGCTTCGATCGGGCATGGATCCGAGCGACGTGCGCTCGACGCGCGCCGCTCCAAGTGCTTGTGCTCGCGTGGACTTACGAGCGCTCGGGGTGTCATGCGCCCGCAGCGCGCGCGGCGCCCGACGCGCGCGACGCGAGCCCCACGCGCCAGCGCACCTCGACGCGCCCTCGCCTGCGCCGCGCGGCGGAACCACGCGCGCGAAGCGCCGCAACGAAACACGCGCGCCGCGCCGTCAGGCGCCGCGCGCGTGGTGTTCCGAAGACGTTCCCGAACGCGGAACGATTTCAGGCAGCCGAGGTCGACGAGCGCTTGGGCTTGACGACCTTGCCGCTCTTGATGCACCGCGTGCAGATGCGGATGCGAGTCGCTTCACCGTCGACTTCGATGCGCAGACGCTGCACGTTCGCCTTGAACTTGCGCAGCGTGTGTCCGGTGATGCGCAAGCCGACGCCGCCCTTCTTCTTGGGCAAGCCGCGCCGAGCCAACTGAGCGCCGCTCTGAGTCTTCTTGCCGCAGATCTCGCAAACCCGTGCCATCCGATTGCTCCGTTCTGTCCGAAAGCCCGGGCCCACGCCGCCTTCCAGCGGAGCGTCCGGGGGTTGAAGGGCGAGGAGGATAGCGAGGCGCCCCCCGGACGGCAAGTCCGAGGGGCGCCTCGAAGGTCCAGGCTTCCGGACGGCCTAGAACAGCTTGTCCAAGGCCGCAGTCGCGTCGGCGGAGAACTTGTCGGAGAGCGCGTCCGAGGCCGCCGAAGCGGGCCGGGTCGCGATCTCGCCGAACACGCCTTCGAGCCGGCGGGCCGCTTCCTTGGCGTAGAAGCGGACGAGGCCGAGGTTCGTGCGTTGGTCGAAGACGATCGCGAGCAGGGTGCGGTCCCCCACCAACTGGAGTTGGATCGAGTCGCGGGCGCCCTGGTGGAACAGGATCGTGAACTCGTTCTCGCCGAGCTGGCGCGCCATCTCGCGCGTCGCGGCGAACGAGCCGGCGATCAACGCGGCGACGGATTCGAGCGACTGGGTCATCGGCTCGCCGCGGCGGGTCACCAAGTGACCGTCGCGGTCGATCAGGAACGCGCAGCGCGCGCTCGAGAGCTCGAGGAAACCGTCGAGTTCGCCTTCGAGGCGCTCGACGTCATTGGCATAGAAGACGAGGCGGTCGTCGCGGAGTTTCGCATCGCGGGTCATGGCTGCTCCTTAGAGGAAGGACAGGACGAGCCAGGTCGCGACACCACCGAGCACGACGGCCCCAGCGACGAGCGCGATCATCGTTCCTTTGTTGGTCGTCTTCGCGGTCGGCGTCGGTTGGGGTTCGACGCGCGGCATGCGGGGACGGAAGCGCGTGCCCTCGAGCGGGTTCTGCGCTTTTTTCGGTGCGCTCGGCGCCGCACGCGGAGCCGGCGGTTGCGCCATCATCGGCGCCTGAGGCGCAGCGTGCGCCTGCGGAGCGACCGGCGGCGGAGTCGGGCTGGAGAGCGGTTGACGCCCCGCGAGTTGCAGACCGCCCGCTTGCGCCTGCGGTTGCTGGAATCCGGTCGGCGCCTGCATCGGCATCGTCGGCGGGAAGTTCGCCTGGCGTTCGGGCGCGGCGTGCATGGCGGCCTGCAGCGGAGCGGCCATCGGAGCGGGCATCGCAGGCGCTGCGCCCGCGTAGCCTGCTTGCGGAGCGTGGGCCGCAGCCTGCAGCGGCTGCGCCATCGCCGGCTGCGCCATCTGCGGCTGCGGGGCACGCTGCGGCGCCGGGATCGGCGGCGCGGGCGGTTGCACGCCGCGCGGTTGCGCAGGAGCCGCCGCAGGTCGTTGCGCAGGAGCGCCCGACGGCTGACCGGACGTCTGGTGGATCGTCTCGAGCACGCGCGCCGCGAGCGCCTTCAGTGTCGGGAACACGCCTTGGCCCGTGTTCGCGATCGCTTCGAAGCACGGAGCGTTGTGCTGGTTCAGGAGTTGGTTCAGCTCCTCGACCGGCAGCGCGTCCGGCAAGTCGCGCTTGTTGTATTGGATGACGTGCGGCATCGTCGCGAGCGACTTGCCGTACTCGCGCAAGTTCTCCTCGAGGTTGCGCAACGACTCGAGGTTCTCCTCGACCATGCTGGCCGATGAGTCCGCGACGAACACGACGCCGTCGACGCCCTGCAGCACGAGCTTGCGCGTCGAGTTGTAGTAGACCTGACCGGGCACCGTGTAGATCTGGAAGCACGTGCGCATGCCTGCGACCGTGCCGAGATCGAGCGGCATGAAGTCGAAGAACAGCGTGCGATCGCCGTCCGTCGAGATGCTGGTCAGGTCGCCGCGGTTCTGCGACGGCGCGCGCTGGTGGACCACCTCGAGGTTGGTGGTCTTGCCGGACATGCCGGGGCCGTAGTACACGACCTTGGCGTTGACTTGACGTTGGGCGAAGTTGATTTGGACCATGTCAATCCTGCCCCGTTACCGCCGGGGACTGAGCGGGCCAGTTATCGGTGCTCTCACTCCCCGCTTCTTGATGCGAAGCGCGAGAAGGCAGCGCTCCGCCGGGGAGCGTCGCGTCGGGATCGGGGGAGGTCGGACGCTCGCCCATGCCGCGCAGGATGCGCTGCATGCGCGCGACGGCGCCTTCCATCGGCAGGCGGAGTTCGTCTGCGCTGACGCCGCGGTCGCAGATCGCGAGCAACACGGCGCCGGGAACGGCGAGCATCACCAAAGTGCCGCGCGCGGCGCGCAAGACGACGCGCTGCGGCGGATTCCACGAAAGCGGCGCGACCGAACGCGAGAGATCGCTCAGCCAGCCGGTCGCGAGCGCCGAGAGCGAGTCCGTGTCCTCGCCGGTGCCCGCCTGGTTCTCCTGGGCGTGCTTGCCGCGCACGCACACCGGCACTCCGTCGGGAGCGACCAGCAATGCGAGGCGGACACCCGCGATCTTGGACAACGGGTCGAGCACTTCGATCATGACGCGGGCTCCTCTGCGTTGCCGTCCTTCTCCGCGGCGAGTCCGGCGAGTTCGACGAGCGCGCGACGCTGCCGTTCGTCGGGCTCGCGGTGCAGCCACAGCCCCGCGGAGGCGTGCTCGCTCGGCATGACGAGCAAGCGGCCGAAATCGCCTTCGAGTTGGATCTCGTTCGCCTGACCGAGCCCGAGCTTGCGCGCCGCGGCCGCGCTCTTCTGCACGACTTCGCGCATCGACCGCGCATGCCGCTCCGCAGTCGCGCCCTTCGGACCTTGCACCAGAGCGGTCGCGCCGCGGACGTAGATCGCCGCTTGGACGCCTTCTTCGGCTTGCAGCGCCTGCAGCCGCGGCCGAATCGTGCCGTTGCTCGGCGCCGAGAGCGGCGCGTGGGGCTCGTCGTCGAAGAGCGCGCCGAACTTCTCGACTTGGCGCAACGCCTGGTCGACGCTCGGCGCGCGGTCGGCGCGCGTGGCGACGGCGCGATAACGCGTCTCGTGACGCGGCTCGCCCGGTTCGAGTTCGAGCAAGCGCGTCAACACGCGCTGCGCATCGCGCCAGGCGCCGATCCGCTCGTAGACTTCGAGTTCGAGTTCGAAGACCCGCACGTCGGTCGAGAGCGATTTCGCCGCCGCTTCGATGAACTCGAGCGCGAGCCGACCGTCGTCGCGGCGTTTGTCCGCGAAGAAGCGCCGCGTGCGAGCCTGTGCACGCAGGAACAGCGCTTGGCCGTCGCCGGTGTGCGAATACCAGTCCGAAGCGCACTCCTCGGCGCGCGCGACGCGGCCCGATTCGAGCAGGATCTCGCCGAGTTCGCGATAGAGCGCCGGCCGCGGCGACTCGCGCAATTGGCGATACAACTCGCGAGTGCGGTCTTCGCGTTCGAGCTCGCGTGCGCGTTCCGCAAGCCGAGTCAGCTCGGGGTTCTGCGGGTAGAGCTCGAGTGCTTCGGAGCACAGGCGCTGCACTTCCTGCATTTCGCCGCGCTGCGCGTGTTCTCGCGCGAGCGCGACGTAGTTCTGGATCGTCGGATTGTCCGACAGCTTCGATCGACGGTCGCGCAAGCGCACCGTCGAGAACAACTTCTCGACGAAACTCATCGGCTGGTTTCCTGCTGGTCGGATTCCCAACGAGCGAGCGCGAGGATGTTCGCTTCGACGCGCTCACGCATCGGCCAAGGATCGGGTGCGGCGGCGAGGCTCTCCCGGTAGTCGGCGAGCGCCGCGGCGAAGTCGCCGTTCTCCATGTGCATGTCGCCGCGCAGCTTCGCGGAATCCGCTTGGGCGAGACGTCGCGCGCGCTCTTCTTCACGCGCTCGCTCAGCGTCGGCCTGCGCGGAGACGAGTTTCTGGATGCCGACGCGCAGGTCCGCCCGTTCGGAGGACGCTTTCAGCATCCCGAGCCAGATCGGGTAGCTCTCCATCAGTCCGTCGAGCGCGGCGAGGCGCTCACGCAACGAGCGCAGGTCCGCGACGTCCGCGACCGGCAGTTCGGAGTAGCTCGTCTCGACGTGCCGCTCCCACCAGATGGCCGCGCCGAGCACGCCGGCGACGCACAGCGCGCCGAGCACGCGCTTGACACCACGCAGCGTGCGCGAGCGGCGCTCGGCGACTTGGAAGCGCAGGTCGCGGATCATGCGCGCGATGTCGCGCCGCGAGCGATCGACGAGCAGCGCTTCCTGGAGCCACGGGATCGCGTCCTCCGGGCGGTCGGCGGCGACGGCCTCGTTCGCGCGCGACAGGTACCGCTCGAGCAACCGATCGGACTTGCCGTTGCGGCGCAGCATCGACGCGAGTTGGTGACCGATCCGTTTGTCGGCGGGCATCCGCTCGGCGAGCATTTCGAGCAACGCGTGGGCGCGATCGGTCTCACCGCGGTGTTCGAAGAGCACCGCGAGCCGCTTGCCCTCTTGCGCGAGCGGAATGCCGTCGTGTTCGAGGGCTTCCGGGTGCGCGAGGCCCAAGACGATCAGTGATTCGAGCGCGCGCAGATCCGTCGGATCCTCGCCGAGGCGTTTGACGAGCGCCTGCACGGAGGTCGCGAGTTCGGCGATGTCGAATTCGGATTCGGCGCGCTCGACGTTCTCGCGAAACGCGGTCCCGGAGCGATCCGCCCCTTCGGGCGGACCAGCGAGAGCCTCCATGACGTCGGATGCGAGTTCGGTCGTGTTCGGTTCGGACACGTGATTCCTCCCCGCCGAGAGCGCGCCGAGGAGCTTTCCCCGGGGGCCGGACGAAGCGGGCGTCGCGCTCTATCGAGACTCGGCTCCGCGGACCTGAAGGCGACCGACGAAACCGCCCTCGAGGCCGCACGTTCGCGGCCGTCGAGGGCGGAAAAAGCGTCCCGATCGGTTACGGGACGATGATCGAGCTAGTGATCGCGCCCGACACGTTGCCGGCGAGGTCCGGCAGGTCGAGCAGATCGAGCTGATCGCCGGTGGTCGGCGGCAACGAGAGCGTGACGCGGTAGTACCGTTGCGACACTTTCTCGACCGAGAGCACGGAGAGGCCGGTGCTCGCCGTCCAGTTCGTGTCGTCGGTCGCGAACGTGTCGTCCACGTCCTCGCTGAAGAGCACGTCGACGACATCACCGGTCGCCGATTCGCGCCAGTTCACGAAGCTCGCGACGAAGTCCGCGCCGGTCGCGTCGCCACCGATCACGCAGTTCATGTTGGCCGCCGGCGACATCGTGTTGCCGGAAGCGTCGTCGACGTCCGCGACCTGCACGTTCAGCGTGTCACCCGTGACGAGTTCGACACCGGCGCCCAGCGTGATCGTCACGCTGTCGTCCACGCTCGAGTACTTCGCGGTCGCGGAAGCGAGCGACAACTCGTCGCCGTTCAACGTCAACGTGTAGTTCGCAAGCTCGGTCGCGGCGGATTCGTCGACCGGCTCGTCGAACTCGATCTTGACCGTGTCGCCGCCGAGGTCGGCGGTCGCCGTCGCTGTGATCGACGTGACGAGCGGGCCGTTCGAATCCGCGGCCGTGACGACCACCGACGCGGACGCCGAGTTGCCGGCGAGGTCGGTCATCGTGAAGTCGAGCGTGTCGCCGGCGCCGACGACGACGCCGAACTCCAGCCACACGTTCCGCGCGCCGAGCCACACGGCGGACGTCGGATGCGTGCCGCTGATGTCGTAGTTGTTGACGTCCTCGGCTTCCGTCGCGTCGATGGCTTCGTCGAACTCGAGCACCAGAGCGGCGGTCGGATCCGCGGGGTCGAGCTTCGCCTTGCCGACGGCGATGTCGGGGGCCGTGACGTCGCCGGTGACCGTCGGAGCGGTCGTGTTCGCCACGGACAGCGCGACACCTTGGACCGAACGCACGTTGTCGACCGTGATGTCGTACGTGGCGCCGGCGGAGAGGCTGTGCGCGTCTTCGGAATCGAGCGTGATCGTGACCGTGTCGAGGCCGTCGAACGCGAACGTCGCGGTCGAGAGGTCGTACGACGTGACACCGAGCTCCAGGGTCCAGTTCGACGGATCGAGCAGCCCCCACGAACCCATCGGTTCTTCGAACACGGCGGTCAGGACGTCGTTGTCCTCGCCGCTGACCGACAGGCACGCGCTGTTCGGCGCGTCGAGCGCGGGCTCGCTCGTGTCTTCGTCCGTGATCGTCATCTCCTCGACCGGGAACAGGTAGTTGCCGGCGAGGTCGGTCGGGCCGTAGACCGAGAGCGTGTGGTTCACGCTCGACACCGCGAACCCGAAGGTCAGCGTCACGCCGAGACCGTCGCTGTCCGGCGTCGCCGAGATCGGCGTGCCGACGAGGTTCTGCGAACCGTCGAGCACCCGATAGTGCGTGTCGCCCGTGATGTCGTCGAGCAGATCGCACGGCTCGTCGAACATCACGTGCACGACGTTCGCGGCGCCCGATTCGACCCAGATCGACTCGACTTCGGGCAACGTGCGTTCGCCATCGATCGAGCCCAACGAAGCCGTCGCGCCGATCGTGTTGCCGCCGATGTCCTGCATCGAGCTGAACGCGACCGAGAAGTCGTCGTCGTTCTTCAGGTTGATTCCGTCGTTGCCGTCGAAGACGAGGGTCGCCGTCCGCGAGTCGGCGTCGTAGGTCACCGTCGCGTTGCTGGTGTCGACGCTCGTGCCGCTCGGCGACTCGACGGTCCAGGACGTCGGGTCTTCCACTTCCGACTCGACCATGTCGTCGTTGAACGTGACGACGAGCGAGTCGTTGTCGAGCCCTTCGTAGGCGTAGGCCGCCGCGCTGACGACGGCGGGCGCGGTCGAGTCGGACGACGCGATCGCATCACCGACGACCGCCGTGAGCGTGTTGCCGGCGAGGTCGTCGACGCCCGAGACGTCGATCGTGTCCGTGCCGGGCAGCGCGTAGGCGTCGAGCGTGAGCCGCACCGTCGTCTGGTTCGGCAGCAGGGTCGCCGCGGTCACGTTCTGGCCGCCGGACACCGTGTAGTTGCCGATCGTCTCGGCCGTGGTCTCTTCGACGGCCTCGTCGAACACGACGTCGACGGTCTCGCCGGACGAATCGACGTTGCGGTTCTGGGTGACGCCGGTGATCGTCGGCTCGGTCGTCTCGCCGGACACGGCCGCCGTGTCGGTGCTGGTGAACGACTCACCGTCGACGTCGTGCGGTTCGTTGCCCGAGAGGCCGCCGAATTCGAAGCTCGTGCCGTTCGGGTAGTCGTCCGCGAGCGTGATCGTCAGGGTCTTCGCGTCGAGGTCGTAGTCGAACGTCGCCGTCGACAGGTCGTAGGGCGTGCCGTCCGGGATCTCGAGCAGCCAGAAGCTCGAATCGACGGCTTCTTCGGGGTCGATCGCTTGATCGAACACGGCGGTGATCACGTCGTTCGCCGCACCGGAGCTCGTGACGAGCTCGGGCGCCGACGTGAACGCGTTCGCGACCGTGCTACCGGCGGCGATCGCCGTCGTCGTCGCGCCGAGGTCGTTGCCGTGCGCGTCTTCGAGGCTCGAGAGGTCGACGTCTTCGAGGCCGGGGACCACCGGGGCCGAGAACGTGACGCGCAGGACGTCTTCCGCGACCATCTCGGCGGCGACGGCGAGGTCACCGTCGCTGCTCGTGAAGTTGCCGAGCACCGGGCAGAAGACCGGATCCATCGACTCGTCGAACGTGAAGTCGACGACGCGGCCGTATTCGTCCTCGGCGAGGTTCTGTTCCGCGCTGACGAGGGTCGGCGCCGTCGAGTCGCCCGTGGTCGCCGCCGTCACCGGCGTCGGGTCGACGGCGACGTCGGAGACGCTCTTCACGTTGGTCGCCGCGAGGTCGAACTGCTCGTGCAGGTTCGCGTCCGGGCCCGTCGTGATCGTGAGGGTCTGCGTGTTCGGGTCGAAGTCGAACGTCGAGCCCGTCAGGTCCATCTCGGTGTCGTCGACGGTGAGCGTCCAGTTGTCGAGGTCCTCGACCAACGCTTCCTGCACGTACGGACCGGTGAACGAGATCTCGATCGTGTCGTCGCCCCAACCCGCCACGACTTGCGCGTCGTCGACGGTCCACGTCGGCGCGGACGCATCGGTGGTCTCGACGTCGACGTAGGCGTTGTCGATGTCGGCTTCGCCGATGACGCGGACGCGCGAGGACGGCGTCACGATCGCATCCCACGTCACGGTCGCGGTCGAACCGACCACGCTGACCGTCTGGGCCGCTTGACCGTCGTCGCAGTCGAAGTTCGCGGTCGAGAGCGAACCAGGAGCGGAATCGAACGTCACCACCGTGGTCAGACCTTCGGGGTCGACGTCGAGGTCCTGCACCACCGAGAGCACCGAGTTGTCTGTCGACGAGGCTCCGGAGCCTCCGCCACATCCGACGAGCACGAGCGACGCGGACGCGAACCACCACACGTGGCGACCGAGGGACATCTGTTCTTCCTTCTTGCGCACCGGAAAAAAGGGACCGGCTGGGGCGCGGCGCGCGCGAGCAGCGGGCTCGCGACGGCGACACGACCTCGGCCAGGGATAGGGGACGGTTCGCCCTATCGGTCGCCCGGGAGTGCGGCTTGAGGCCGGCGTGGAGCCGCGGATTCGCTCCCGGAACCGGGAGCCCCGTCCACCGCGTCGCGCGAGCGTGCCCCGACGGGCTCCTCGCGGGACGCCGAGCGCCGCGCGGACCGCCGGCGCGTCAGAGCACGACGGGCACGGCGACGCTCGCCGAGAAGTGCAGCTTGCCGCCTGCGCGCGCAGCGGCTTGCACCGCGAACGTGCTGCCGATCAGCGCGGCCGAGTTCGCGAGCGGCGTCGAGAGCCACGCGTTGCCGTGGCCGTCGCTCGGCCGCGCGAACACGGAGGGCCGAGCCTTGCGGTCGATCCACAGCGTGCCCGTGGTGTTCGGAAAAGTCTGCGCTCCACTCGCCAGCGGTCCGACCACGAAGAGCGTGCTCGTCGAGCCGGCGTGGTGCGCAGCGACCTCGAGCGAGCCTCCGAGCCGAGGCGCGCCGACGACCTGCAGGTCACGCTCGCCGGTGTCGTAGACCCGGAACTCGCCGGTCGCGCCGAACTGGTTCGCGTGGACGTGTTTCATGCCGACGGCGATCCTCGTGCCGCCGTCGTCGAGGGCGAGCGCGAGGACGCTGCCCGGGAGGTCGAAGCTCGCGACCGGCGCCGCGAGCGTCGTGTCGACGAGCACGACCTCCGGTTGCGAGTCGAGCACGCCCCACGCGCCGAACGCGGCGCGGCGGCCGTCGGGCGTCACTGCGACCGCCTCCGGGTAGTTCTGGAGACCGCCCGCGGGGCCCGATTGGACGGCGAACCACGTGCGCACGAGCGCCGCGCCGTCCCAGAGCTCGAAGCGGATCGAGCTCGCGGAGATCGAGTTCCACCAACTGACGGCGAACGTGCCGCCGTCGTCGGAGAGCGCGACGCGCGTCGCGAGCTCGCTCGGGGCGGAAGTGATCGTCTTGAGGATCGTGTAGCTCGAGTTCGGAGCGCGAGCGAGCACGCGCAGCGTGTTCTGCGCGCCGACGACGAGCCGCGAAGCGTCGCCGGAGAGAGCGAGCGCGTAGGTCGCCGCGCCGAGGTTCTCCTGGTGGACGACGACGCCGTTCGCGTCGAACACGCAGAGCCACGTGCCGAGCGTCACCGCGACGCGCGAGAGATCGCGTGCAGCCGTCAGCGCCCGCAACGGCGAGTGCGCGACGTCGACGCGCGCGAGCAACGCACCGTTCGCGCCGTCGAGCCAGTCGATCCGAGCGACGCCGGTGTTCGCGTCGGAGACCGCGACCAGGACGCGCGTCGCGTCGGAGTCGCACGCGATCTTCACGGGGCCGTTGACGAGCAGCCCGACGTCGTGCGTCCACCGCGGCGCGAACGGCGCGCCCGCTGCCGCGGCGAGCGGATCGTGCGCGGAGACCACCGTGCGTTTGTGCGCAGCGTCCGGCGCGACGAACTGCGCCGCGGAGAAGAGCCGCTCGGCGCGCTTCGCCGACGCGACCACCGGCGGACCGGAAACGCCGACGAACGCGCCATCGACGAACTCGGGTGCGATCGCACCGCTCGGCGCGCTCGACATGACGAGCAGCTCGGGCGTCGAGCCCGCGCCCGCGGCCCACACGAGCTCGCCGCCGGCCGCGAAGTCGACGCTCTGCGGCAACCACGCGTGCGCTGCGCTCGAAGCGTGCGTGGAGCGCAGGCCCGCGTGGAACGGATCCGTCTGGAACTGCGCGTCCGCGGAGTGTGCGAACACGCAGAGAACGAGGGCCGCGAGACCCTCCCGCCGCGTCGGTAGTCGGAGCATGGGAACGCGAGCGAGGAGAGGCGCCTCGCCCGCGAACTCTACCCCGACCTGCGTAGCCCGGTCGGGCCGTGGTGCGCCCTTGGCGGCCCGCGGCGATTCCACTAGAGTCTTCGCCCTCTTCGGCCGCCCGCGGGCTCCTCCGCACCCTGGAAGGAAGTTCGTTCGGGCTCCCCCGGAACGGCACACGAGCCATGAAGCACACCGCCCTGCACGAAGCCCACGAGCGCCTCGGCGCCAAACTGATCGAGTTCGGCGGCTGGCACATGCCGGTCCAGTACGGACCGATCCTCGACGAGGTCAACACGGTGCGCACGAAGGCGGGCCTGTTCGACCTCGGTCACATGGGGCGAGTGCACGTCACGGGCAAGGACGCCGTGCGCTACGTCGATCGCATCGCGACCAACTTCTGCGCGAAGATCCCGACGAACTCGATCCGCTACTCGCTCTTCTGCCGCGAGGACGGTTTCCCGATCGACGACATCCTGCTCTACAAGGAAGAAGCCGGGACCGTCTTCATCGTCGTCAACGCGTCGAACACCGCGGCCGACCTCGCGTGGATGCGCGAGCACACGCGCGGCTTCGACGTGAAGATCGAGGACCAGACCGACGCGCTCGGGATGATCGCGATCCAAGGGCAGGTCTCGCGCGACGTGCTCCAGAAGCTCGTCGAAGGCTACGACCTCGGCGCTCTCGGCTACTACAAGTTCTGCTTCGCGACCGTGTGCGGCATCCAAGGCATGCGCATCTCGCGCACGGGCTACACCGGCGAGCTCGGTTACGAGCTCTACGTGCCGCAGAAGGACACCGCGCGGGTGTGGAACGCGCTGCTCGAGGCGGGCAAGAGCCACGGCGTCGCGCCGATCGGCCTCGGCGCGCGCGACATCCTGCGCCTCGAAGCAGGCATGCCGCTCTACGGCCACGAGATCGACGCGACGCACCAGCCGCTCGAAGCGGGACTCTCGTTCGGCGTCTCGTTCGCGCCCGAGAAAGGCGATTGGATCGGTCGCGCGGCGCTCGAACGCGCCAAGGCGCAACCGACGCGCCGGCTGGTCGGTCTGACCACTCCGGGACCGCGCGTGCCGCGCCAAGGCACTCCGGTGTTCCGCGGCGACGCGCAGATCGGCGAAGTCGCGTCCGGCGGCGTGTCGCCGACGATCTCGAAGAACATCGCTTCGGCGTTCGTGAAGCTCGGCTGCGATCAGCCAGGCCTCGCGCTGGAGCTCGACTTCAAGGGCAAGCGCCAAGCCTGCACGGTGCAGGAGCTCCCCTTCTTCTCGCGCACGCGCAAGTGAGCGCGGGAATCCGCATCCCTGACCTCCAAACCTCGATGACCTCCAAGACCATGCGCCCCGACGACCGCAAGTACTTCGAATCGCACGAATGGGCGAAGCAGGACGGCGACGCCGTGATCATCGGCATCACCGATTTCGCCGTCGCGGCGCTCTCGAACGGCAACGACAGCGACCTCGTCTACTGCGACTTGCCCGAACCGGGCCGCGAACTCGCGCAGGGCGAGACGTTCGGCGAGATCGAGTCGGTCAAGGCCGTGTCCGACCTCAACTCGCCGGTCGCCGGCGAAGTGCTCGAGATCAACCACAAGATCGAGGAGCACCTCGAAATCCTCGCGCGCGACCCGTGGAACGAAGGTTGGATGATCCGCGTCAAGCCGACCTCGAAGAACTGGGCGAGCGAGAAGCTGATGAGCGCCGCCGAGTACGAGAAGTTCCTCGAGGCGCAGAAGCACTGAACCCGAGACCGCGCCGCCTCGCCGAGCGGCGCGAGTCCGCTCCAACACGGTCGCTTCCCGTTCGGGCGACCGCACGCACGTTCGAGCTCGTTCGCAACTGCGAGCGAGCTCGCGTTCTTCGCACGCGGCGCGAGCCAGCTCGCGTCCTTCGTACGCGGCACGAACGTGCTCGCGACGCGCGTGCGACGGAGCCCGGGCGGTCGACGCGGTACGATGCGAAGGTGATGGAGCTCTGGCGACGGATCAGCACCTACGGCGCGAGCCCCGAGTTCAACATGGGGCTCGATCAGGCCCTGCTCGAGACGCCCGAAGCGCCGCCGACCTTGCGGCTCTACACGTGGGAGCCCGACACGCTGTCGCTCGGGTACTTCCAGCGCTTCACCGACGTGCCGCGCGCGACGGAAGCCGGCGCGATCGTGAGGCGCATCACCGGCGGTGGCGCGATCCACCACGTGCGCGAGTTGACGTTCTCGCTCTCGTGCTCGCTCGAGCACCGTCTGTACGCCGGCCCGATCGGCGAGTCGTACGCACGCATCCACCGCGCGATCGCGGCGGCACTCGCGGAGTTCGGCGTCCGTGCCGAACTCCGCGGCGAGCGCGCGCTCGGCTCCGACGTCGAGGGCACCGGCATGTGCTTCCACCATTCGACCGACCTCGATCTCGTGTGGGACGACAAGAAAGGCGTCGGTTCCGCGCAACGGCGCAAGGCCGGACGCGTGCTGCACCACGGCTCGATCAAACTCGGCACGTCGCCGCTCGAAGGCGACATCGCGACGCTCGAACGCTACGCGACGCTCGAGCCGGAGGATTTCGCGCCCGTGTTGCTCGCCGCGTTCGAACGCGAGCTCGGGATCCGCACGCGCCCGGCCGCGCCGGAGCTCGACGAGCGCGAGTACGCGCGCCAAGTCGGCCCCGGCTATCGCGCCGAACGTTTCGTCCATCGGCGGTGACGATGCGCGGCGCTCGACGATCGATCCGGGAGAGACGGCCCTTCGCGTTCGTCGCGGCGCTGCTCGCGGCGAGCTTCGTCGCGACGTGCGGCGAGCGCGCGGAGCCCGAACGTTGGAACGTGCTCCTCGTCACGATCGACACGCTGCGCGCGGATCACGTCGGTGCGTACGGCTATCCGCTCGCGACGACGCCGAACCTCGACCGACTCGCCGCGGAGTCGATCCGCTTCGCGCACGCTTCGACGCCTCGCGCGAAGACGACGCCCGCGCTGTGTTCGCTCTTCACCGGCCTCTACCCGCACGAACACGGCGTGCGCGATCTCGTCGCGCCGCTCGGCAAGTCCGTGCCGGTGCTGCAGGAAGCGCTGCGCCGCGCCGGTTGGCGCACGGGCGCCGTGATCGGCAACTGGGTGCTCGCGGAAGGTCGCTCGGGGCTCGAGCGCGGGTTCGACGCATGGATCGAACGGTTGCCCGAACCGCTCGGCGTGCCGCCCGACGACGTGCCGCAGCGCACGGCGAAGTCGTTGACCGACGCGGGCCTCGCGCTGCTCGGCCTCGGACCCGCCGACCCGGCGGACGGCGCGCGCGAGCCGCTCGCGAACGCGGAGGGTGATCCGTGGTTCCTGTGGCTGCACTACATGGACCCCCACGGCACCTACGCGCCGCCGGACGAGCATCGGGTGTTCACGTCGCCGCCCGAACCGATCGGGCCGCCCGCGCCCGATGGACGCTTCAAGCGGCGGATCGCCGAGTACAACGTGCCGCGCGAGGCAGTCGACGCCACGGGCACGATCGACGCTGCGGCGGTGCGCGACCTCTACGACGGCGAGGTCCGTTATCTCGATCACGAGCTCGGCCGACTCTTCGACGCCCTGCGCGAACGCGGCGCGCTCGAGCGCACGCTCGTGATCGTCACGGCCGATCACGGCGAGAGCCTCGGCGAACACGAGTATTGGTTCGAACACGGCCTCTACGCGTACGAGAGCACCGCGCACGTGCCGCTGCTCGTGCGTCTGCCCGACGCGTGGCCCGCGCGGCCCTCGGCCGCGGTGCGAAGGACGCCCGTGTCGCTCGTCGACCTCGCGCCGACCCTGTGCGAACTGCTCTCACTGCCGCCGCTCGCCGCGGCCGACCCACGCTCGCCGCGCGGCGTGTCGCGCGTGAGGACGCTCACGGCCGACGACACGTCCGAACGCGCCGTCTTCTACGAGAAAGTGGAACGCGCCGACGTCGAACGCACCGTGCAAACCAAAGGCGTGCGCATCGGGAAGTGGAAGCTCCTGCGCCGCTACACCCACCGCACGCGGGACGGCGAGCGAGAGCTCGTCGCGCTCTCCGACGAGCTCTACGACCTCGAAGCCGATCCGCTGGAAGCCCACGACGTCTCGGGCGCGCCGCCCGAGACCGCACCGCTCGAGACGCTGCAGGCTGCGTTGGAACACTTCACGGCCGCCGATCGGGAGTTCGCGCTGCTCGACGAGCTCTTGAAGCGCCGGCGCGACGAACTCGAGCGCACCGACCCGGACGCCGCGCGTCGATTGAAGCAGCTCGGCTACTGGTGAGCGTCGATCCACGTGCTGCGGCGGCGGCGCGCGGCGAAGGTCGGACGCGGCTCGGGCTCCGGGCCGACGAGGACGCGGGACGGACTTCGCGCGTGCGCGTCGCGAGCGCGCCGCCCGCGCGTTGGCGACGAGTCGCCGGAGAGTCGCGGTCGCGGCGCATCACGGGCCGGCGGATGCGCACGGCGAGCGCCTTCGAGCAATCGCTCGAAGTGGTTACCCGGCCAGGACTTGAACCTGGAATGAGAGGACCAAAACCTCTTGTGTTACCGATTACACCACCGGGTAAGCCGGTGAACGAGGCGGAGACTCTAACCCGGCGCTCGGAGTCGGTCAATCGCTCGGAGCGCGGCGCGCGGGGAGGACCGCCGGAGCGCCCACGAAACGCCGCCGTCGCGGAACGTCACGCCTGCGGGGCACGCAGCGCACGCCACACGAGCTCGAGCGCGGCGTGCGTCGCGAAGGTGCGGATCGTGTGCCGATCGACCGGCGGGAAACGCAGCTCGTGGCTCGTGACGACGCCGTCGACGGCGAGCCCGAAGCAGACGAGCCCCACCGGCTTCTCCGCCGTGCCACCGTCCGGTCCCGCGATCCCGGACACCGCGATCGCGATCCTCGCGTTGCCCGCTCGGGCTGCGCCGGCCGCCATCGCCGCCGCGACTTCGCGCGACACGGCCCCGTGGCGCTCGAGGAGCTCCCCCGGCACGCCGAGGCGCGCGACTTTCGCTTCATTGGCGTAGGTGACGAAGCCTTCGCGGAACACGGCGCTGATGCCGGGCACCTCCGTGAGGAACTCGGCGACCATCCCGCCGGTGCAGGACTCCGCGGTCGTGATCGTCAGCCCACGCGCGACCAGTTCACGCCCGACGACGAACGCGAGCCGCGGTTCGTCCTCGCTGAAGAGCTCGCGTGCGAAACGCTCGCGGAACGCGGCCTGGCGAGCGGCGATCCGCTCCTCGGCGCGTTCGCGAGTCGCGGCGCGTGCACGCAGCGTCACGCGCAGCGTGCCTTGGTGCGCCGTGACGCCCATGCGCGGGTTGGCGTCGCGCGCCATCCAGTCGCCCGCACGATCGGCGAATGAGCTCTCGGCGAGCCCGACCAAGTGGAAGCTCGCGGTGGCGAAGTGTTCGCCGCGGCCGCACGTCGCGAGGAGCCAAGGCACGAGCTCGCGTTCGAGCATGTCGAAACACTCGCGCGGTGGTCCCGGCAACACCGCGAGCACGCCTCCGCCGATCCAGACGCGGAAGCCCGGCGCGGTGCCGTTCTGGTTCGGCATGAGCTGCGCGCCGTCGGGCAACTCGGCTTGGCGCAGGTTCGACTCCGCGAACTCGCGTTTGCGGCGCGCGAAGAGCTCGCGCAAGTGCGCCTCGACGCTCGCGTCGCGCACGAGATTCACGCCCGCGGCGTCGGCGGCGGCTTCGCGTGTGACGTCGTCGAGCGTCGGCCCGAGCCCGCCGGTCGCGACGACCAGCGGATACCTCTCGCAGAGCTCCCACATGGTCCTCGCGAGACGATCACGCTCGTCGCCGAGCACGCGGAACTCGACGACGTCGATGCCGAGATCGGCGAGCCGCCGCGCGATCGCACCCGAGTTCGTGTCGGCGTGGCGCCCTTCGAGCAACTCGTCGCCGATCGCGATCACCGCCGCCTTGCGCGGATCACGGATCACGTCGCGGCTCCGACCTTGGGCTTCTTGCGCGTCACCCACCGGCCCATCAAGATGCCGAGCTCGTAGAGGATCACCATCGGCCCGGCGAGCAGCATCTGCGAGTACGGATCCGCCGACGGCGTGACGAAACCGGCGACCAGGACCGCGACGACGATGAAGTGCCTGCGGTACTTCGCGAACGTCGCCGCTTCGACGATGCCCATGCGGATCAGCACCTGGATGATCAGCGGCATCTGGAACATCACGCCGGTCCAGATGCACGTCTTCGAGAGGAACTCCATGTACTCGTCGAGCTTCGGGTTGAACTCGACGAGGTCCTGCGGAAGCGTCTTCTGCAAGTAGTAGATGCCGGTCGGCACGAGCAGGAAGAAGCTCATCGCCAAGCCGGCGACGAACAGGAGCAGCGACAGCGGGAAGTAGCCCATCACGATCCGCCGCTCCTTCTGGTAGAGCCCGGCGGCGATGAACCCCCACATCTGCCAGAGCAACACGGGCCCGCCCGCGGCGATCGCGGCGTACATCGTGTTGCGGAACGCGAACATGAACGTCTCGCTGATGCCGGTCGCTTGGAGCTTGTCCTTGAACGGTTGCTTGAGCCGCTGGTCGGCCGGATCGTCGGACAGGAAGAACTCGGTGCGCGGGACCTCGGGGTGCTCCTTCAGGTAGGCCTCGTGCTCTTGGACGGCGTCCTCGGAAAGCCACGCGACGGCGCGATGGAACGGCCAGTGCAGCGCCACGGCGATCTCGGTGTTGAACGACCACGCGACGCAGAACGCGATCGACACGGCGATCACGCCGCGCAGCACGCGCTTGCGCAGCTCGTCGAGATGCTGCGCGAGCGTCATGCGCGTCTCGGCGAACGGGTCCGTCGGGTCGGCCATCGGGAGAGGAAACGAAGGGCGCTATCGTGACGAGCGCGACGCGCGACGCCAAGCCGATCGCGCGGCACGGGGCCTTTAATGCGCGAGGCGGCCGACGCCGCGAAGGACGCCGCCCGCCTCGATCGGCTCGCGCGCAACGCGCGCGCAGCTCAGAACGCGAAGTAGCTGCGCAGATCCTTGAGCGCCATGATCACGACGCCCTTCGACTCGGCTTCCTTGTAGACGGCGAGTTCGTTCGGCTGGATCGGCGTCTCGACCGTGTTGCCGTCGGCATCGACGTAGAGTTCGCCGCCGACGATCAGATAGTCGGTGTTGAGGTCGAGCGCCGGCTGGACCTTGATGCCCATCAGCCCGAGCAGGTCCTGGAGCTCTTTCTCGTTGTACTTGCCCGAGAAACGGCCGGCGAGGACCGCGTGGCGCTCGGTCTTCGGGTCGTACATCGGGTTGTAGATCACGTCGCCCGGCACGACCGGGTCAAAGCCGTCGCGGACGTCGAAGATGCGCACTTCCGCGCGCGTCTGTTCGACCGAGGTCACTTCGCACATCGCCTTCTGCGTCGTCGCGCCGACCTTGCCGGAGACGATCGAGAAGCGCATGCCGCGGGCGAGGCGCTGGTTCGCACCGATGTCGATCCAGCCGAGCCCGAGGTCCTTGCTGACCGCGAGGAAGGCGCCGTCGGCGGCCTGCGGCTCCTTGAGGAAGCGCAGCTTCTGGCCTTGGACCGCCAAGCGGGTCTCGAAGGTCTTGATCTCGTCGCCGTGCGCGCGGATCGCCTCTTCGTACTTCAGCCGGGCGTCGCGCAGCTCGGTGTCGAGCTGGCTCGCCTGGGCGCGGAGCGAATCGGCGATCTTCGCGTCTTCCTGCTGCTTCTGGGCCGCGGCCTCGGTCTGGTCGTTGAGCTGGCGGCGCAGGTTCTCGATCTGCGTGTCCTTCTCACGCAACGCGTCACGCAGGCCGGACTCGGCCTGGCTCGCCTTGCGGCGCGCGTCGTTGAGCTCGTCGTCCTTGCCGGCGACTTCCTTGCCGCGCGACTGGTACTCGGTCTTCGCGAACGCCAGGAGACCCTTGAGGTCCTTGACGTCGGCCGGCGCGTTGAGCGCGGAGCGCAGGTCTTCGATGTCGGCCTTCATCGCGGCGAGGTTGGTCGCCGCCGAAGACTCCGCGCCGTCGGTCCAGCCGACGAGGCTCGAGAGCTCGGCCATCGACTTCTTGGTGTCCGAGGTGGTCTTCTCGCTCTCCTCACGGGCGGTCTTGTCCGCGGCGGCTTGGGTGACCGCCTTGGCCTTCGCGTCGAAGCCCGTGTAGGCGATGAACAGCGCCACGAAGAACAACACCAACGTGACGACCATCCAGACGATGCTGACGCGGACCGCGCCGCGCTGAGAACGCTTCATGACGTGTGGACCTCTGAGACTCTTCGGGAACCGGGTCGGAAGAGTGTGGGACTCAAGCCTGTGGACGGCGCGCGGCGGGAGGGTTCCGGCCGGACGCGAGGGGGCATGTTGATACCTTCCGAGCCCCGAACTCGGCAAGGGAATTCGGTCGGGAGGACGGCCGCGAGCAACACCCGCGACGGACCGCCGACCGGCGCCCTTGACGCACCCTCCCGGCCCCGTAACCTTGGCGCAGCTTGGCGCTCGGTAGCGCACGGCAGGCCGCGGTCGCGAGTCGGGAAAGGCACCCCGCGCGGGGGTCGAGCTCGCTCGGACGCGTCTCCTACCCGGCGTTCCCGATCCGGTTTCCCTAGCCCGGCTGCCTCCCGTCCTCGGGCGTCGTCCGCAGTGCGTCCAGCGTGAGCCGTCGTCGACGGCGCGCGCTCGTGCTCCGCGCCGCGGCCGAGTTGTCGTTCGTGTCGCTCGCGAGCCAAACGCGCCGCGCGCCGCCGAACACGCACCTCACCCTCGAGTCCACGCGCCACGCGCGAGCGCCCGAGCCGCCTGCTTCGAAACACGCCGTGTCGCTCTTCCTCCTCGAACCGTCTCTTCGATCGAACTGCGCTCCGCCGAGCCACGCCACTCCCTTGCTGCCGCACACGCACAGTCCGCGACCGGCCCGCACCGTGGTGCTCGGCGTGCTCGGTGGCATCGCGTCGGGGAAATCGCGCGTCGCCGCGCTGCTCGCGGGCCCGCGCGGCCGCGTGATCGACGCCGATCGGTTGGTCGACGAGGTGTACCGCGACCCGGAATTCCTCCTCGCGCTCCGCGACGAGTTCGGACCGGCCGCACTCGCGTCGGACGGCACCGCGGATCGCCGCGAGCTCGGGCGCATCGCGTTCTCGCAACCGGAGAAGCGGCGTTGGCTCGAGGCGCGGATCCACCCCGCGGTGCGCCAGCGCATCGCGGCGGAGCTCGAGGCCGCTCGAGGCGCCGGCGTGCCGCGGGTCGTGCTCGACGTGCCGCTCCTGCTCGAGAACGACGCGGCGCACGGCTTGGTCGCGCGCTGCGACCGCCTCGTGTTCGTCGACTCCGCGCTCGCCGAGCGCGAGCGCCGCGCGGCGCTCCACCGCGCTTGGTCGCCCGGCGAAGTCGAGCGCCGCGAGCGAGCACAGCTCCCGCTCGACGAAAAGCGCCGCCGCGCGCACGCGGTGGTCGCGAATTTCGGCGACGCCGAGAGCCTCGAGCACGAGGTGCGGCGCGTCGAACGCGAGCTCGGCCTCGACTCCCCCACCTGATCCCCGTCCACTTCGAGCGCGCCTCGCGCGCGCGAGACCTTCGCCACTCAACGCGCCAGCCAACACGCCACCCGACGCAACGATGTCCCAGTTCCAAAAGTTCAAGCGCCGTCGCAACAAGCACCGTCTCCAACACGCCGGCGGCGGCAGCACGCCGTTCTTCGTCAAGAACCCCGAGCGGCCGTGGATCGACTTCTCGAAGCTGCCGGCGGATCTCTCCGCCGAAGCGCTCGCCGAGCTCGAAGGCGGCCTGCCGAAGCCGCGCGCGAAGGCGAAGCAGAAGCCGCTCGACTACGCCGCGCTCCAGAAGATGAAGCTCGAGGAGCTCCACGAATACGCCGAGGAAGAAGGCATCGAGGGGATCGGCGGCAAGAAGCGCGAGGACGTCGTCTTCGAGATCGCCGCGTTCAAGTTGAAGGAAGGCACGCCGGTGCTCACCGAGGGCTGCCTCGAGATCACCAAGGAGAACCACGCGTTCCTGCGCAATCCTGGCAACGCGTACCTGCCGAGCGCCGACGACGTGTTCGTGCCGGGCTCGCTCGTCACGCAGTACGGCCTGCAGACCGGCATGACGCTGAAAGGCTCGCTGCGCGCGCCGCTCGAGAACGAGCGTTACTTCGCGCTCGTGCGGCTCGAGACGGTCGACAAGCACGACCCCGAGGACGCCGCGGTGCGTTCGCCGTTCAAGGAGCTCGTCCCGCTCTATCCCGAGCAGAGGATCCTGCTCGAAGGCGGCCCCGACAATCCGCTCGAGATGCGCATCGTCGACTTGATCACGCCGATCGGGCGTGGGCAGCGCGGCCTGATCGTCGCGCCGCCGCGAACCGGCAAGACGATCCTCTTGCAGATGCTCGCGCGCTCGATCGTCACCAACGCGCCGGATGCGCACTTGATCATCCTCCTGATCGACGAGCGGCCCGAGGAAGTCACCGACTTCACGCGCATGCTGCCCGAAGGCAAGGCGGAGATCGTCTCGTCGACGTTCGACGAGCCCGCGTGGCACCACATCCAGGTCGCGGAGATGGTGATGCGCAAGGCGCGTTGCCTGGTCGAGGCCGGCGAGGACGTGATCATCCTGCTCGACTCGATCACGCGCCTCGCACGGGCGTGCAACATCGAAGCGCCGTCGAACGGCAAGCTGCTCTCGGGCGGCATCGAGGCGAGCGCGCTGCAGATGCCGAAGAAGTTCTTCGGTTCCGCGCGCAAGATCGAAGGCGGCGGCAGCCTGACGATCCTCGGCACCGCGCTGATCGAGACCGGCTCGAAGATGGACGAAGTCATCTTCGAGGAGTTCAAGGGCACGGGCAACATGGAGCTCGTCCTCGAACGCCGCCTCGCCGACCGCCGCATCTTCCCCGCGATCGACATCAACCGTTCGGGCACGCGCAAGGAAGAGCTGCTCTTCACGCCCGAGGAGATCCGCCGCGTGTGGATGCTCCGCAAGGTGCTGAACGAGATGGATCCCGTCGAAGCGATGGAGATGCTGATCCAGAAGATCAAGAAGACCCGCGTCAACGGTGAGTTCCTGCTGACGATCGGTTCCTGAACACGACGCCGAGGAGGCTCGCCAACACGCCGCCGAGCGCGCCGGCGGCGTGCGCTTCGGGCACGACTTCGTGACCCGCGCTCGTCACGAGGCCCGCCGTGGCGCCGCGGAACTCGAGCCCGAGTTTCGCGGCGAACACGCCGAGTGCGAAGAGCGCGAGCGCGCGCCGCACGCCTCCGTCGCGCCAGAGCGACAGCGCGAGCGCGACGAACGCGGCCGAAGCGAGGCCCGACGCGCCTTGGTAACTCGCGAGGTCGTCGCGCAAGGTCCACACGGCGGCGTCGACGAGCGCGCCACCGACGATCACCGCCGCGACGAGCGTCGCGCGGGAACGCCGCTCGAGCCACGCGCCGAGCACCCCGAGCGCCGCGAGATCGAGCGCGGCGAGCTCGAACGTGGGATGCGCGAAGTGCGCCGTCGCGACCCGCCAGAGCTCGCCCGAGTCGAGCGCGTCGCGCGTCAACACGAGCCGCTCGCCGCCGGCGGGCCACGCGCTCGCCGCGGCGCCGCCCGCGACGAGCGCGAGCGTGCACCACGGCCATGCCCGCTTCATGACTCGCGCCAACTCGCGGGCGCCGGTCTCGCGGGCGCCGGTCTCGCGGCCGCGGCGCAAGCGAGCAAGAGCACGGCGCAGAGCTGCCACGCGCCGAAACCGCCGACGCCTGAGCCGGCGGGCGAGCCGTCGGCCGCAGTGACTTTCAACGCCGGCGTGCCCTGGCCCCGCACGGTGCCCGACTTCGCTTGCTCGCGGAAGCGCTCGAGCGCGAGCTCGAGGTTCGCGATCAACTGATCCGTCGCCTCGGCGAAGCCCTCGAGGCTCGCGTCTCGTTCCGCACGCGCGAGTTCGATCGCCGTCGACGACACCTCGACCTTGCTCGAACCCGCCGCGTTGAAGAGCAAGGCTCGCGAGCGGATGTCGAGCACCGTCGCGTCGAGCATCGTGCGCGTCTCGTTGCGATTGCCTTCGACGACGTACGCGCCGACGATCGTCCAATAGGTGATCGACGCGAGCGTCTCTTCGTTGAACTGCACTTGCTCGTACGAGAGCAACGCGACGACGTCGAGCCCGTACAACGCGGCGAGCCGATCGAGGTTCTCGAACCCACCGCCCTCGACGAGCTGCGCGGTCGGCAACACTTCGACCGATTGGATCTCGGGCCGGCCACGGAATGCCGCGGCGATGCGCTCGGCGAGCTCGCGCCGCGACTGCTCGTCGAAGATGCCCTGATCCCAGTTCGTCTGCTTGGTCGGCGCGAACGCGACGCCGACGCGCAGCGGCAGCCGCAGCTCGACGTCCTGCGGCGCCGAGCCGCCGGTGCCGGTCGGATAGAGGTACTCGAGCACGCTCGCGCGCCGCGTCGAGGGCGGCAGCATGCAGGCCGCGACGCAGCCGAGCAGGAGCGCGAGCGCGAGCACGCTCGCCGGGAACGTACGCGATGAAACGACGGTGGAACGCATGGTCGATCTCCTCGGGTTTGGGGTCGCGCCGCAGGCTAACCGTCCGACGAACGACTGCGATGACCACTTCGGCCCAGCCCCACGATCCGCGGTCCGAATCGAACGGGGCCGGTGCTTTGACTCGCGCCACGTTCGCGTCCACCATGGGCCGCGACGCGTGCGCATCCTCCTCGGCATCGAAACGTACGGCTTGATCGGCGGCAGTGAGCGCTACGCACTCGCGATCGCGGCCGAGCTCCGGGCCCGCGGTCACGAGCTCGGCGTGCTCTGCGCCCGCCGGGCCGCTGTCGCGCCGAACGACTTCGCGTGTTTCGAACACGCGAGCTACGCCGAAGACCGAGCGAACGCTCCCGCGCTCGCGCCGCTCTGCGCCGATGTCCGTGCATTCGCGCCCGACGTCGTCTTCTGGCTCAGCGGCCGCAGCCGCGCCGTCGCTCGCGCGTTGCTCGACCTGCGACCGGCGCGGCCGCTGGTGCGTTTCGTCCAGGACCACACGCCGTTCTGCCCGGGCCTCGACAAGCTCCATGCGGACGGTTCGCCCTGCACGACGCCGATGGGCGTGGCCTGCGTCGCGCGTTACTACACGCACGGCGGGTGCGTCGGTTTCCGACGCGAGCTGCATCGCAGCGCACTCGATGGAGTCGGCGGAGTCGTCAAGCACGTGCGTGCGTTCAACGAGCTCCGCCGCTCCGCGCGGATCGTCGTCGCTTCGCGGTACGTCGCACGCGAGCTCGTCGCCGCGGGCGCGGCGCCGGCGGCGATCGACGTGATCCCCTACTTCACGCGATCGGCGAGCGCGGGCGAGCCCGGCCGAGAACCCGACCGCGCCACACGCGACTTCGTGCTCGGCTCGCCGGCGCCGCTCGTGTTCACGCCGGCGCGGCTCGCGTTGCCGGACAAGGGCGTCGACTTCCTGCTGACGGCGCTCGGCAAACTCACGACGAACTTCCGCGCCGTGATCGCGGGCACGGGTCCCGCGGAGGCGTGGCTCAGGAGCAAGGCGCGCGACGAAGGGCTCGCCGAGCGCGTGCACTTCGCCGGTTGGCAGGACGCCGGCGCGATCGAATGGCTCTACGAGCGCTGCGCCGCGGTCGCGTTCCCGTCGGTGTGGGACGAACCGTTCGGGCTCGTCGGCATCGAAGCGATGGCGCACGCGAAGCCCGTCGTCGCGTTCGACGTCGGCGGCGTCCGCGAGTGGCTCGTCGAAGGCGAGACGGGGTTCGCCGTCGCCCGCCGGGACACCGACGGATTCGCGCGGGCGCTCGAACGCGTGCTCACCGAACGAGAGCTCGCGCTCGCGCTGGGTCGCGCCGGCCACGCGCGCGTCGAAGCCGAGTTTCGCGCGCCGAAACACGTCGAGCGGCTGACGGCGACGCTCGCCCGCGCGGCCGGCCGCTGAACCGAAGCGCCACGAAGCGTCGCGTCAGCGCCCCGGCCCGAGGCGCTGCGCGAGCAACTCGAGCACGTGCGGCCACGCTTGCTCGAAGTAGTCGGCGACTTGGCTCCATTCCTCGGTGCGGCCGAAACCTGCGTGCTCGAGCACGAGCTTCGTGCGCGCTTCACCGAGCGCCTCGAAGCGCACGACCACGTTGGTGCGTTCGAATCGGAGCTTGCCGAAGCTGGGCGGCGCGTTCCATTCGAACGCGAGCACCGAGTGCGGCACGACGGCGAGCACGCGACAACCTTCGCTGCCCGCTTGGCCCTTCGGCGCCTGCGGATCGAACGAGATCTCGAACCTGCCGGCGATCCGCGGCTCGATGGTCGCTTGCCAACCGGTCGCGCGCTCGAACGCAGCGCCGTCGGTCCACGCACGCCACGCTTGGTCGAGCCCGACGGAGAGCTCACGCTCGAAACGCAACACGCGCTCGCCTGGATCCGCGACGGCCGTGTCGCCGAAACGCGTGGAGAGCTTCACGTCGAAATCGGTGACGCGGAAGGTGAACACGCCCTTCTCGACCGCCGGGTCGAGCGCAGCGATGCGTTCCGCGTCGGCGCGGTCCCTCGCGCGGACGAGCACGAGCGCGTGCCCCTCGCCGGTCTTGCCGCCCCACGTGACGACGCCTTCCGCCGACAACTTCGCCATCGTCTGCATGTGCCCGAGGATGCCCTGCGTCTCGGTCGCGTCGGGGTTCGTGAGCACGCCGTCGCGTTTCGGCGCGTAGTCGACGAGGAACGTTTCGAGCGGCGCGGGAGCCGGCTCCACGCTCGGCCGGGAAGGCGCAGCGACGAGGGCCAGGACACCACACACGACCAACGGCGACGAGAAGTGCATCGACGACCTCGCACGGGCTCGGAGACGTTCGAATTCGCGGCGAGCGCTCGACTTGAGTGCTCACTCAAGCGCAGAGCATAAACACGGCGCCGCCTCCGTCAAGGACTCACCCCGCGCTGGAAGGCCGCGTGTCACACCACCGCGGCGCGAGGTCGCGCAACGACGCTCCGGGGGCCGGCCGCGGCGCCGCGAGCGCCTGCTCCGCGCGTTCGAGCGCGAGCGCCAACGCCACCAGCCGTTCGCGGTCCTCCGTGATCCACGCGTCGGTCGCGGCGCGTTCGAGCGCGGCGACGTGCGCGCGGAGCTCGTCGACCGTCGAGTGTTTCCACTCGAGGAGCCACGCATTGCGCCCGATCGCGGCGTGGACGAGTCGCGCGCCCGTTGCTTCGTCGCCGACCACCTTCGAGATCGTTCCGCGGTGGCGGTGTTCGACCGCCGCAGCGACGACGAGCCGCGTGCGCTTGCCCCCGCGCCACGCGGCGAGCCCGAGATCGGCGTCCTCGAAGTAGAACGGCTCGAAGAGCGGATCGAACCCGCCGAGTTCGACGAACTCGCGCTTGCGCAGGAGGCACGCGCCGCCCACGGGGAAGGCGACGTCACGATCCTCGCGCGGCGCGCGCGCGCGGCGTGTGAGGCACGGTTGATCGAACACCACGCGACCTGACTCCGGGACGAACTCGACCCAGGATTCGACGCGCCGCTCGTCGCCGTCGAGCAGGACGCGCGGCACCGCCGCGAACACCGTCGGATCCTCGAGCGCGGCCGCGAGCGGCGCGAGCGTGCCGACGCGCACGACGACGTCGCTGTTCAGCGCGAAGACGAGCGCGTGTTTCGCCGCCGCGATGCCATCGGTCAGCGCGCGCGCGAAGCCGCCGTTCGTGCGGCGCGTGACGAAGCGAACGCGCGGGAACGCTGGCGCGAGTGCGCGAGCGAGCGTCCCGGGTTCAGCCGAGCCCTGCGCGCCACCCTGCGCGCCACCCTGCGCGCCACCCTGCGCGCCACCCTGCGCGGCGGGCACCTCGTTCGGCGAACCGTCGTCGACCACGATGGTCTCGTCGATCGCTCCGCGCGCGTTGAGCTCGAGCGACAAGGCCTTGAGGCAGCGTTCGACGAGGTCCGCCGCGCCGTACGCCGGAATCACGATCGAGATCGGAGCCGAACCCGTGTTCATCGCCGCTCCTCCGCCCGCGTCCGCCAGCGTTCGAGCCGTAGGCCGAGCGCGCCTTTGCCGAAGAACCCGGTCTTGTCGTCGAGCGCGGCGCGCATCTCGGCGCGCCGGAACTCGAGTTCGGCACGCATCTCGGCGAAGGCCCGTCGCGCTTGCGCGAGTCGCTCGGGCAACGCCGAACCGAGCGCGGTTCCGTCACGCGGCTCCGCGCCGCGCGAGGCGCCGACGCCCCCGGCACCCCCCCCGGCGCCGCCGCCGCAGTCGGTGAGGTCCGCGGCGAGTTCGGCGAGCGAACGTTCGAGCCACGCGATGTGCTCGCCGACGCGTTTGCGGTCTTCGACGGCCGCTTGGACGAGCTGCTGCAACCGGCGCTCGGCTTCGCGTTTCGTCGCGAGTTCGTCCACGAGCCGCGTGTGCTCGCGGGCGGCGCGCTCGAGCTCGAGCTTCAACGTCTCGGCGTGCCGCACGAGCTCGGCGAGCTCGTGATCGGCCGCGCGTTTCGCTGCGATCACGGCATCACGCTCGGCGAGCAACGCCGCGTGCTCCGCGCGGTAACGTTCGTCGGCCTCGCGTTTGGCGCGTGCGAGCTTCGTCAGCTCCGCGCTCGCGTCCTGCCTCGCCCGGAGGCTCGTCGCGAGCCACTCGCGCTCGCGGCGCGAGTCGCGCGCGACGTCGAGCACGTCACGAGCGACCGCGGAACGCACCAACGCGGCGAAACCGCTCTCGCGCGGCGCGCCGACCCGCTCCCGAAACGCTTCGAGGCCGCGAGCGACGCGCTCCGCGAGTGCGTCGAACGCCGCGCCGTCGGCCGCGGCGTGCTCGCGCGCGAATCCGACGAGGCTCCCGGGCAGAGCGCGCGGCGCCGGCAGCACGCGCTGATAATGCGCGAGCAACGCATCGGCCTCGGCGGCGAGCGTGCGCGGCGCGCGCACGTTCGCGCGCAGCGCATCGAGCGGCGCACGGTCGCGGATCCAAACGGCGATCACGCTGCGCCACGCGCCGACGTCGCCGGGCTCGACGAGCACGCCGTCGACGCCGTCGCGCACGAGTTCGCCGAGCCCGCCGAGGCGCGAAGCGAGCACCGGTCGCCCCGCGGCGAAACCCTCGGCGACGACGAGCGGAGCGTTCTCCTCCCAGATCGACGGCACGCAGACGACGTCACAGCGCGCGAAGACCCGCGCACGTTCGCTTGCGGCGAATCCGCCGTGGAAAGTCGCTTCCACCCCGCGCGCGAGCTCGCGCAAGTGCGCGTGCCAAGCCGCGTCGCTCGTCTCGCCGCTGATCTCGAGCCGTACGCGAGGCCCGAGTCCGGCGAGCGCCTCGAGCAGGACGTGCAGTCCTTTGTGCTTCGAAAGTCCGCCGACGAACCCGAGCCGCAGAGCGCCGTTCGAACGCGCGGGCTCGGTCGCCGCGAGCGCCGCGACGTCGCAACCTTGCGGCTCGTGGATCACACGCTCGCTCGGAAGTCCCGCGTGCACCAAGCGCTCGGCGAGGAACCGGCTCGGCGCGAGCACGAGCTCGACTGCGGCGAGCGCCGCGAGCCGCCGTGCATCGAGCGCGTGCCGTTCGTCGAGCAACGCGCGAGCCCGCCGCGAACGGAAGTCGTCCTCGAGCGCGCCGACGACGCGTTCGCGCACGTCGCGCGGCAGGCGCTCGACATCGGCGCCGGCTTGCCAGTCGCCGAGCGAGCGCACGCGGTTCAGCGCCGACGCTGCGAGGTCGCAGCGCGCGCAGGCACGCGGGTCGCCCACCGACGTGCACCGCGAGAGGTCCGGCCGCAGGTGGACGATGCGGTGGCAGTACGCGAAATGGTCGTGCGCCGTGAAGACGACCGGCACGCAAGCGTGCCGCGCCGCCGAGAGCACGCCGAGCCCGAGTTTCGCGACGTGGTGCACGTGCACCACGTCCGGGCGCTCGCGCTCGAGCCACTCGGCGAACGCGCGCTCGACACCCGGCGGCTCCTGGTGATCGGCGGCGGTCCGCGGCGGCTCGTTCCGCGTCAGCCAATGGATCGTGAAACCCGCGCGAGTCTCGGTGCGCAAGGCGAGTTCGGCGAGCCTCGGGTGACGGCGCGGCACGCAGACGTGCACGTCGTGGCCGCGACGCGCGAACTCGGCGGCGAGTTCGGCGACGTGGTTCTCGACGCCGGTGCGTTCGAGCGGCGGAAAGCCGTGCGCGACGAGCGCGATGCGCATGGCGCGTGAGTCTAGGCACCTCGCCGCCGCGGATCGACACTGCGCAGCCGGAGGCGTACAACGGGTCCGCTTCCATGCGCAACACGCTCCTCCTCGTCGCCGTACTCGTCGCCGTCCTCCTCGCGATCGGGCTGCTCGCCTTTTCGACGTGGCGAGGCTCGCCCGCGGATCCGGACGTGCGCTCGACGTCACCGGCGGCCGCCGAGACGCCGGGCACACGCCGCGACGCAGCGTCCGGCGCGGACGTCGTCGCGCCCGAGAGCATCGCGAGCGCGACCGCTCAAGATCGAACGCTCGCCACCGAGCCGACCGAACCCGCGGCAGCGCCTGCGCTCCCGAAGACCGACACGACGATCGTCGGCCGCTGCGTCGACTTCGACGGACGGCCGCTCGCTCGCGTGCGGATCGGCATTCGGAGCCCGCGTGGAGTCGACGCCGAGACCGACGAGGACGGCCGTTTCCACATCGTGTGCGCCGCCGATGCCACCGAGCTCGCAAGCGTGTCTCTGCGCGCGAGCGGGCGTTGCGTGGTGAAGTCGGAACGCGACGTGCCGTTGGTGCCGCACACCGAGAACGACGCGGGCGAATGGCGCCTCGAACGCGGCGGCTCGATCGCCGGGAAGGTGATCGACTCCGACGGCCGGCCGGTCGACGGCGCCCGCGTGCTGACGACGCGCGGCTACGACGTCGTGCTCGACGATGCACGCAGGCAAGACGTGTGGAGCGACGAAGCCGACACTCACACCGGTGCGTCCGGCGCGTTCGAACTCGAAGGCGTCAAACCCGGCCGCGTGCGCGTCTGGGCGACCCAGAGACGCTTCTACAACGCCGTGAGCGACGCGTTCGACTTGCGCGCCGACGAAGAGCGGCGCGACGTCGAGCTCGTGCTCGAACCCGAAGCTCCCGAGGACGGCGTCGACCTCCAGGTGCTCTTGCCGGACGGTTCGCCGTGCGCCGACGCACGCGTCATGTGCGAGTACGCCGCGACGAACGTCAGCGGCTCGACGTCCGTCCCCTGCGACGCGCAGGGCCGCGGTCATTTCCGTCTGATCGTCGGCGCTCGTCACGACTTTCGTGCGTCCGACCGCGCGGGCCTCCACGGCGAAGCCGTCGTCACCGGCGTCGAACGCGGCCACCCGCCGATCGTGTTGCGGCTCGGCACGGCGGAATCGACGGTGCTCGTCGTCGTCGACGAGGCGGATCAGCAGGTCGCGACGGCTCGCGCTCTCTTGCGCCGGCACCACGAGGGCGGGAGCAACGCGCATTCGATCGCCCGCGGTTCCGGTGGAGCGAAGGGACGGTTCAACTTCGTCGCACCGAGCGGACGCTGGAGCGTCGAGGCGAGCGCGGAGGGCTTCGAGGCCTTGGAACTCGGTCCGTTCGAATCGGACGCGGCACCGAAGGAACTACGCGCGACGCTGAAGCGCCTGCCCGGGCTCGTCGGACGGGTGCTCGCCGACGGCAAACCGGTCGCGAATGCGTCCGTCAGCGAAGGGCACCAGGTTTCGCGCACGACGAAGCTGCTCGTCAACGACTTCCCTGCCGAGCGCGAGTTCCAGAGAGGCTCGAGCGCGACCAGCGACGCGGACGGTCGCTTCGTGCTCTACCCCGAGCACTCGGGCGAACTCTTGGTGCGCGCGGAAGCGCCCGGTTTCGCTCCGACGGTCGTCGGGCCGATCCTCTACGACGCGACGCGCGGCAAGGACGGAGTCGACGTCGAGCTCCTGCTCGGCGGCACGCTCGAAGGCCGCGTGTTGCTGCCGGCGGGCGAGAGCGCGGCCGGCACGATCGTCGGCGCGTCGTGCGGCGACGGTTTCGCGCAGACGACGCGCACCGGCTCCGACGGCGTGTATCGCTTCGAACGCCTGACACCGGGACGTTGGCTCGTGAAGCGCTGCGAGAAGGAGATCTCGCCGCACTCCACGACGTCGTCGAGCATGTCGGGCGACGAAGAAGTCGCGGCGTTGCCGTGGAACGTGCTCGTGCAGGACGGCGAGACCGTGCGTTTCGATCTCGATCTGCGCAGCGATCCGCGGCCGCACGCGCGAGGCCGGCTTTCGGTCGGCGGTCGGCCGCTCGCGGGCTGGAACGTGCTCGCGCACACGTCCGGCGACACGTGGGGCGAGAGCGGCGACGCGATCACGGACGAACTCGGCGAGTTCGACGTGCATTCGCCGAGCCCAGGCGCGGGGTTCCTCTCGCTGGAGAGCCGAATCGACGCGCAGTGTCATCGCGCGTTCTACATTCCGACCGAATGGGGCCCGCGCGAGCTCGTGGTCGAGCGCGATTTTCCCGGCGGGCGCGTCGCCCTCTCGCGCGCACCGTCGCAGGACACTTCGGGCTGGTTCGAGCTCGCGACGAAGGACGCCGTCACCGGAGGGCAGTGGGAACTGCGCGTCGAGCTCGCGCCCGGAGCGTCGCGCGTGCTCGAAGACGTGCCCGCGGGCGAGTGGACCGTCATGCCGATCGGCGTGGAAGGCGCGAGCGTCTACGACCCGTTGCAGGTGCGCGCCGGCGAGACGGCGACGTACGTCGTCCCGTGAGCTCGGCGCCGCACGAACGCACGCGGTTCACGCGCGCGAGGTGAGGCGCTCGAGCTCGCGCTCACGTCCGCGCGCGCATCCATGCAAGACACCGCGCGAGCTGCTCGCGCATCGCGGCGCGTTCGAAGTGACAGCGCGAGCCGTGACCCGGCAAGATCCACTCGAAGTCGCGCTGCGCGAGCCGCTCGACCGACTCGATCAACACGCGCCAATCGAACCAGCACGCGTCGCGGAACGCGTAGACGTGCCCTCGCGAGCGGCTGAACGCGAGCGTGTCGCCGCTGAAGAGGAACTCGTCGCGCCAGGAGAGACACGCCGAACCCGCCGTGTGTCCGGGCGTCGGCAGCACGACGAGCCCGGGCGCGAGCTCGTGCGGTTCGAGCCCCTCGATCGTCGTCTCGACCCCCGACACGGCGTCGTCGGCGTGCATCACGCGGCGCGCGCCGAAGTGCCTCGCCCAACGCGCGTGACTGCCGACGTCGTCGACGTGCGTGAGGAACAGCGTGCCGACGCCGCCGAGTTCCGCGATGCGCCGCGCGAGCCCGTCGTTCCACCGCGGCACGTCGACCATCACGTTCCCGCCGGGCTCGTGCGGCCGGACGATCAAGTAGCTCGCCGCGCCGAACGTCGTTTCGTCGTGGAAGCCGAGATGGTGCACGTCCAAGTCGACGAGCCGCGGGAACGCCCGAGCGGCCCGCCCGAGATCACGCCGCTCGCGCACGCCGATCGAACCCGTCGGACAAGCGATCAGCGCGAGTTCGGCGGCGAATCGTTCCGCGTCGTCCGTCGGCTGGCGGCGCACGCACGAGAGCTCGCCCTCGCGCTCGAACGTCGCCGGCGCGAGCCAACGACAGGTGTCACAGTCGATGCACGTCGCGTCGACGAAGAAGTCACCGGGAGCGTTGGTCGAAAGCGCGCGCTCGGGATCGGCCATGCCGGATCATGGACGTCCGAGCGCGCGCTTGCGAGGCCCGACCCCCGCGCCGCGCCGATTCCGCGCGACGCCTGCCAAGCGACGACGCCGATTCGACGACCTGCGAGCGACGACACCCGCACGTCGGCCGAGAAGGCGACGGACGCGCGCGCGACGCGGACCGACGCCGGCCCCGCTCGGGCGGCGGCGCGCGGCTTCGACCGGCGCACACGCCGCATGGGCCGTTGCGCGCGGCGCGCTGCTACACTCGATCCCCATGCCCACCGGTGAAGATTCGGTGCGAGCACTGCGGGACGCGCTCGCCCACTCCCCCGAGAACGTCCCGCTGCGCAAGCTGCTCGCCGACACATTGCGTTCCCTCGGTCGCTTCGACGAAGCGGAGACGGAGTACCGCCACGCGCTGCGCGCCGCGAGCGACGACCTCGAGCTCAAGTTGGCGCTTGCGGAGTGCTACTTCTCGAGCCGCAAGGACTCGCACGCGGAAGTGATCCTCGACAGTCTGCGCCTGCGCGACGCCATGACGGCGCGAGCCCACGTGCTCGCCGCGCGGCTCGCGCTGCGGGCCGGCGATCGCACGCGCGCCGCGAGCGAGTTCCGCGCGGCGCTCGCGTTGGAGCCGACGCTCGACGCGCCCGATCTCACCGCGGCGTTCGGCAGGCCGCTCGCGCAGGCGCACGGAGCGCACGAAGGCACCGGCGCCACCGACGGGCCGCGCTCGCCTTCCGCTGGCCGCAACGACGCCGATGCCGGCGCAGGCGCAGGCGACGACGTAGGCGCAAGCGACGACGACGAAGGCGACGATGGCGACGATGGCAACGGAGGCGGAGGCGGAGGCGACGACCGCAGCCCGATCGCGCAGCGACCCGACATCGACTTCGCGGACGTCGGCGGGATGGACGCGCTGAAGGAAGAGATCGCGATCAAGATCATCCAGCCGCTGCAGCACCCCGAGCTCTTCCGTGCCTACGGCAAGAAGGCGGGCGGCGGCATCCTGCTCTACGGCCCGCCGGGTTGCGGCAAGACGTTGCTCGCGCGCGCGACCGCCGGCGAGATCGACGCGCGTTTCCTCGCGATCGGCATCCACGACGTGCTCGACATGTGGGTCGGCCAGAGCGAGAAGAACCTGCACGCCCTCTTCGAAGAAGCGCGGCGTTCGGCGCCATGCGTGCTGTTCTTCGACGAAGTCGACGCGCTGGGCGCGCGCCGCTCCGACTTCCAACACAGCGCGGTGCGGCAAGTGATCAATCAATTCCTCGCCGAGCTCGACGGCGCGCGCGACTCGAACGAAGGCGTGCTCGTGCTCGGCGCGACCAACGCGCCATGGCACGTCGACGCTGCATTCCGCCGCCCTGGGCGCTTCGACCGGGTGCTGTTCGTGCCGCCGCCCGACGACGCGGCACGCGCGGCGATCCTGCGGATCCTGCTCGCCGAGAAGCCGCAAGGCGCACTCGACTTCGCGAAGGTCGCGGAGAAGTGCAAGGACTTCTCCGGCGCCGATCTGCGCGCCGTCGTCGAGCTCGCGATCGAAGCGAAGCTGCGCGAGGCCCTGAAGTCCAAGTCTGCCCGCGGCGTGCCCGCGCCGCTCGAAGAGCGTGATCTGCTCGCCGCCGCCAAACAGGTCCAGCCGTCGACGCGCGAGTGGTTCGCGACCGCGCGCAACTACGTGCTCTATTCGAATCAGGGCGGACTGTACGACGACGTCGCCAAGTACCTGAAACTCTGATGGGCACACACTTCGACCGGGGCCGCCTGCTCTTCGACCAAGAGCGCCACGACCTCGCGATCCGCGAGTTCGAGCTCGAGCTCGCCGAGAACCCCGACCAAGCGCACGTCCATGCGCTGCTCGCGTTGTCGCGACGCTCGAAGAAGGAATTCCCGCGCGCCAGGGAACACGCGCAGCGTGCGATCGAACTCGCGCCGGACGCGTCGTTCGTGCACTACGTCATGGCGCAAGTCGAGCTCGGCGAACGGCGGCTCGACGCGGCGCTCGGCGCGCTCGACGAAGCGCTGCGGCTCGATCCCGACGACGCGGACTCGCACGCGCTCCGCGGCGCAGTGTTGCTCGACAAGGGCCGGCGCCAAGAGGCGCTCGCCGCCGCGGAGAAGGCGCTCGAGCTCGACGCCGAACACTCGCTCGGCGCGAACATCCGCGCCGGCGCGTTGGTCGCGCTCGGACGCTCGCAGGAAGCGCGCGTCGGTCTCGACGACGCGCTCGAACGCCGGCCCGAGGATCCGACGACGCATGCGAACCAGGGCTGGACGCTGCTGCACTCCGGCCAGCACCAGCGCGCTCTCGAGCACTTCGGCGAAGCCCTGCGGCTCGATCCGACCGACGGTTGGGCGAAAGAGGGCATGCTCGCGGCGCTCAAGGCGCGCTACGCGGTCTACCGCTGGATCCTCGCCTTCTATCTGTGGCAAGCGCGCTTGTCGCAGGGACTGCGGTGGGCGCTGGTGCTCGGCCTGTACTTCGGCATGCGGGCACTGAACGGCGCCGCGGACGAGACGCCGGCGCTCCGCCCGTTCGTGCTGCCACTCGCGATCACGTACGGCACGTTCGTGTTCCTCACGTGGACCGCGGATGCGTTGTTCGACGTCGCGATCCTCTTGAACCGCCACGCGAAGCACTTGTTGACGCCCGCGGCACGCAGGACGTCGTCGATCGTGCTCTGCGTGCTCGGCGTCGCGGCTTTGATCGGCGGCTTCGCGGCGGCGACGGGCTCGGTCACGTTCGGCGCGGCGGCCGGTGGCCTCGCAGTGACGATCCTGCCGATCTCGATCGCTGGCACGCGCCGCGCCGGTTGGCCGCGGATCGTGATGGCGAGCTACTGCGTGCTGCTCGTCGGTTGGATCTCGCTCGCCGTGTTCGTCGATCTCTTCGCGAGCGTGCCGAGAGCGAGCGCGGGCCCGTTCTGGGCCGGCGTGATCGGCGTCGCGGTCTCGACGTGGATCGGCACGTTCCTGCCGCGCGCCGATCCGCGGCCCGACGAGTGATCGTGGTGCGTGCTCGCGCCGGACGGGCGAGACGCGCTCAGAAACCCCAGGGGTCGTCGCGCTCGGCGCGCCGGCGCGTCATCACGGCTTCGTCGATCAACTTGCGCACGCGCGCTTCGAGCGTCTCGATCCAGGCCTGACCGTAGCGGCTCTCGAGCTCCGCGAGCTGGTCGTAGTCGTAGTGACCCGAACGCGGATCGAACGAGAGGTTGCAGTCGCACTTCTCACCGCCGTCCTCGACGACGTGGACCTTGACCGCGTTGACGTTGACATCGAGCTCGCACTGGAACTGGGGCATGATCGGTCTCCGGGTGGAGGCCGGAAGATCGGCCGTGCGCCGTGCGCGACTTGATTCCGCCGCCGCGGAGCGGACGCTGGAGTTCACCCGCGCCGCGAAGCCTTGCGCGGCGTCAGCACTTTCGGCGTGCCGCCGCGCTCGGTCGCGGCGATGAGTTCGGCAAGCCGCCGCTCCCGCGTCGCAGGCTGTTTCGCGCTCATCACCCAATGTTGCGCAGTGCGGCGATACCCAGGCGGCTTCGCCAGCCACGCCGCCCAGGCCGCCTTGGCGGCGCGAAACTTCTTCGCGAGCGCCGGATCGAGCTCGACCGGACGCGCCTCGAAGGAGTAGCGCCGCGAGTCCTCGGGATCGCGCGCCTCGAACGCCGCGAGCCCCGCGGCGTGCATGCGGCCCGCCGCGACGAGCTCCTCTGCCCGGCGCGTGTTGACGAGACTCCACCGGCTGCGCGGCTTGCGCGGCGTGAACCGCACGCTGAAGCTCCGCGCGTCGAGGTTCCGCCGCACGCCGTCGATCCACCCGAAACACAACGCTTCGTCGAGCGCCTCCTTGTACGTGACGCCGAGCTCGGCGTGGTCGACCTTGAAGCAGCACAGCAAGAGCTCCGTCTCGCTCGCGTGGTGCTTCACGAGCCACGCACGCCACGCGGCGGCAGAGGCGAACGCTGTCGAACTCCTGGATCCAGCCATACGCACAAGATAGCCCCGGTCACCGAGAGCGGCACGAGCGGTAGGATCCCGCGTGCGCACCATGCACTCGCTTCGCGTCGCGTCGTCGTCGACGTTCCTCGTCGCGCTGCTCGCCGGCGCCGGGTTCGCACGCGCCACGCAGGACGCCGAGGACGCCAAGGCGGCGCCGAGCGCGAGCCCTACCTTCACCTGCGTGATCGTCGACGGTCGCAATGACGCGCCGATCGTGGACGCAGAGGTGCGCTGGTACGAACTCGCGGACGACGGCGAGCCGCCGGACGACACGTTCGACTGGCTCGATCGGGCGGATGAATTCGCGCTCGAGGACTACTCCGAGGACGATGTTCGCGCCGCACGTGCCGGGCACGTCGCACGTAGCGACGCTGGCGGCCGAGTGACCGTCAACGGTCCGGTCGAGCGCACGATCGTCCTGGCGCGGTCCGCCGAGCTCTGGGGCCGAACGAACGGCTACTTGCGGAACGCGGCAGAGCAACGGCTCGAGCTCTTCCCCGACGCCGACGTCGTCGCGCGGGTCTTCGATGCCGAAGGCCGGCCCGCCCCGGAGGTGCCGGTCGTGATCCAGTACCGCCTGCGCGGCGACCAGCCGATCGCGAAGCTGCGAACGACCAGCGACCGAGAGGGCATCGCACGCGTGGCTCACGCGGGTTCGGCGCTCGCGAGGATCCGGGACGGCTGGGATGCGCGATCCGACGCGGAGTCCCAGTGGTCGATGGCCGCACAGATCTGCGCGGCGAATCGTCCCGAGGCGGCGCTCGATCCGCGCGCGCTGCCGAACGCACCGCTCGACCTCCACTTGCCCCCGCTCGGCGAAGTCGAGCTCCTGGTGCTCCAGACCACCGGCCAGCCGGCGTGGCTCGAACTCGCTCCAGCGCTGCTGCTCGCAGAGAACCTGCCCGACGACGTGGGTTCGGGTCCGGTGCGCGGCTTCAGCGGCGGACGAGGGCCGCGGGTGCGCTCGCCGGCGACGGAGGGCCGCGCGCTCTTCCGGCACGTCGGCCTCGGCGCGGCGCTCGCGGCGAAGATCCAACCCAACCGCGCTTCGCAGACGTGGGTCGAGCGCTTCCAAGGCCCGACCGCTCCGAACGAACGCGTCTCGGTGACGGTCACACTCGTGAGCCCGTCGCCGACGTTCATCGGTCGCCTCGTCGATCCCGACGGGCGTCCTTGCGCGAACGTGCGCTTCGCGACCGATCTCTTCGCACTGCCGTCTCCGACTCGCATCCGCTTCTCGAACCACGGAGCTGACGAGGCCATTCGCTCGGGCGGCGGGAATCTGACGACGGATGCCACCGGAGGGTTCTCGCTCGCCTACGCGAACGATGCCGCGTACGGTGGCAAGCCGCTGCTCGTCGTCACGGTCGCACGCAACGAGCCCAACTCACGCGCGGCGCGCCTCGAGCTCGCCGAGCTGTGGACTCCCGGCCTGCACCAGCTCGGCGACATCGTGCTCACGCCCACGCCGGTCGTTGCCGCGGGCATCGTGGTCGACTCGCAGAACCGGCCGATCGTGGGCGCTTTTCTGGGGATCGCCGCGTTCAAGTCGTCCGCGCGCATCACGGCGGTCAGCGACGAACGCGGGGCGTTCGAACTGCGTTCCGCCGAGCCGCACGATGAGCTCTTGATCCTCGCGACTGCGACGGGACACCTCTCGAGCCACGCGTCGGCAAGACCCGGCGCGCGTGAACTCCGGATCGCGCTCGAACGCGCGGGCGACATCACCGGCCCGATCGTATTTCCGGCGGGCACGCGCTTCGGCCACTTCTACTTCAACATCCAACGCGACGTGCCCGGTCGCGTGCACCACGGCTGGGTGGAGTACCACCCGGGAGCAGGCGACCTTCTCTTCCGGGATCTCGAAGCGGGCACATACACCGTGTACGTCGAGAAGCGTGGTGCGGACGGCGGGAAGGTGGTCGCGCGCAGCGGGATCGAAGTGCGCGCCGGTGAGACGACGACGATCGAGCCGATCGATCTCGTCGCGCTGTTCGCGAACCGCTGAACTCGGGCGCAGGGCACGACACGCGAATCGTTGCGCGTCGGGCAAGTGACTCGGCACGTGTCAGCGCAAGCACCTGCGACGCAGTGACCGAGCCCGAAACCCCGCACGCGGTCGTTCCGCGACGCGCGACGCACGCGGGCGTTTCGCCGAATCAGCCCATCCACGCGCCGCCGTTCATGTCGAGGCCTTGGCCCGTGACGCCGCGTGCGTCGGGTGAGCACAGCCAGGCGACCAAGCCGGCGACGTCCTCGGGCTCGCTCATGCGCCGCAGCGGCACTTGGCTCATCGCCATCTCGTGGAACCGTTCCTTCGAGACGCCGAGCTTCGTCGCGATGCCTTCGATGCCTTCCTGCGCCATCGCCGTGTTCACCCAACCAGGGCACAGCGCGTTCACTTGCACGTTCTGCGGAGCGAGTTCGACCGCGAGCGCGCGCACGAGCCCCAGGATGCCCGCCTTCGACGCGCAGTACGCGGTGTAGCCGGGCACGCCGAAACGCGCGAGCACCGAGGCCGTCGCGATCAGGTGGCGCGCGTCCGGCCCGGGCGCGAGGTGCCGCTCGGCCGCGCGCAGCGTGAAGTACGCGCCGCGCAGGTTGGTGTCGACGACTTCGTCGAAACGGTCCTTGTGGCCGGGCTTGGCCGGTTGGTTCTCGCCGCCGACGCCGGCGTTCGCGACGCAGACGTGGATCGGCCCGAGCTTCGCGCTCGCCGCGTCGAAACACGCGTCGATCGCCTTCGGTTTGCGGACGTCGCAGGCGTCGACGAACGTCGCGCTCGCGCCGAGCTTCTTCGCCGCTGCGGCCGTCTCCTCGAGTCGCTTCACGTCGCGCGCGAGCAGCGTGAGCTTCGCCCCTTCGCGCGCGAACCGCAGCGCGATCGCTCGACCGATGCCCGTGCCCGCACCGGTGATCACGACGTGACGGACGGTTTTCGCTTTCGCCATGACGCGCTCCTAGTGGCTGCCTTGGCGCTCGAGCCAACGTTCGCAGTCGATCGCCGCCATGCAGCCCATGCCGGCCGCGGTCACCGCTTGGCGATAGACCTTGTCGGCGACGTCGCCGGCGGCGAACACGCCTTCGACCGACGTGTACGTGCCGGAGTGGATCTTCACGTAGCCGGTCTCGTCGAGGTCGAGTTTGCCTTGGAAGATCTCGGTGTTCGGCTTGTGGCCGATCGCGATGAAGATGCCGTCGGTCGCGACTTCGCTGGTCGCGCCGGTGCGCGTGTCGCGCAGCTTGACCTTCTCGAGCTTGCCTTTCGCATTCGCGAGCATCTCGATCGGCTCCTGGTTCAGCAGCCACGCGATCTTCGGGTTCGCGCGTGCACGGTCGAGCATGATCTTCGACGCGCGGAACTGCTCGCGGCGGTGCACGATCGTCACCTTCGAGCAATGCCGCGTCAGGAAGTTCGCTTCTTCCATCGCAGTGTCGCCGCCGCCGACGACGAGCACTTGCTTCTGCTTGTAGAAGGCGCCGTCGCAAGTCGCGCAGGCCGAGACGCCGTGGCCCATCAGGCGCGATTCGCTCTCGAGTCCGAGGAGCTTCGCGCTCGCGCCGGTGCACACGATGATCGCGTTCGCCCGGTACTCGTTGAAGTCGGTCTTCAGCGTGAACGGCCGCTTCGAGAAGTCGACTTCGTTGACTTGCTCGAAGACGATCTCGGTGCCGAAGCGCGCGGCCTGCGCCTTCAAGTCCTCCATCATCTTCGGGCCCGTGACGCCTTCGGGGTAACCCGGGAAGTTCTCGACGTCGGTCGTGATCGTGAGTTGCCCGCCCGGTTGCATCCCTTCGAGCAAGAGCGGCTTCAGGTTGGCGCGCGCAGCGTAGATCGCCGCGGTGTATCCGGCCGGACCGGAACCGATGATGATGACGTCGCGGATTTCGCTCATGACGGGCCTGAATAGAGGAAAGGCGGCGCGCTGCCGAGGCAGCGCAGGTAGACGGTGAGTTGGCCGCGGTGATGCCAGTGCTCGTCGTAGACGAAGCCGGCGACTGCCGAGCCCTTGAACGTTCCGTAGAACAAGTGCACGTCGCGTTCGAGCTCCGCGGGCTTCAGATACGCGAGCACTTCGCCGCGCCGCGCGCGCGCGCGAGCAGCGAGCTCGAACGCGCGCGACTTCGAGGTCACCGGCGGGCCGGCTTCGGCTTTGTGCTCGGCTTCGGAGAGCTCGCCCTTCTGGAACGCCTTCCACGTCGCGAGTTCGTCGCCGTAGAGGTGGCCGACGAGTTCGCCGAGCGTGCGCGCGCCCGGCGCCGGCGCGAAGTCCCAGCGGTCGTCCGGCAACGCTTCGAGCATCTTGGTCGTCGCCGCTTCGGTGAAGGCGAGCCACTCGAAACGTGCGCGCAAGGCTTGGACGGGATCCATCGGCGACTCGGTCGGCTTCGGGTTCGCGTTCGCGGCGGACGCGGAAAGCGCGGGAGTCTAGCAGCGGCTCAACAGGCGGGCGAGCGACCGGTATCGTGGCCCGCGTGAGTGAGCACGAAGCCTCGAACGACGCCCTCACGGCGGCGTGGATCGCGCCCTTGCGCGAGCTCGCGAAGGCGATCCGCGGCGCGGCGCGCGACGCGATCGCCGAAGGACTCGCGCGCGGTTCGCTCGACGCGCTCGGCCGGCCGGTGCGCGCCGGCGTCGGCGACGTGACGTACGGACTCGACGAACACACCGAGGTCGCGCTCGATCGTTGGTTCGAGGAGCAAGCGCGGCTCGGACCGCTTTCGTTGATGACCGAGGATCAGGGCTGGCGCCACCGTGGGCCCGCCCGTCCAGGGGCGCCCGGTGAGCGGAACGGTCACGGCGGCACGCGCGAGCTCGCGGGCTTCGATCATGGCGGTCCGCGCATCGCGGTCGACCCGGTCGACGGCACGCGCAACTTGATGGCCGACCTGCGCAGCGCGTGGGTCGTGATCTCGTTCGCGCCGCCGGGCCGCGGCGAGCCGCGCATGAGCGAGCTGACGCTCGGCATCGTCAGCGAGATCCCCGACTCGCGCGCGGCGCGCTATCGCGAGCTCGTCGGCGTCTTGCCCGCGCGTGGAGCGCCCAGACGCGCCGCGCCGGGCGAGAGCGCCGCGCCGGGCGACAGGAGCGCACCGGGCGACAGCAACGCACCGGGCGACAGCAACGCACCGGCGCTCGGCGTCTGCACCGCCCGCGAGCTCGAGCTCGAGAGCGAGCGCGTGCTCACGGAACGCCGGCTCGCCGCGAACGACGTCGCGCACGTCGACCACGGCTACTTCACGTTCTTCCGTTATCTCGCCGACCAACGGCCGCTGATCGGCAAGGTCGAAGCGGAGTTCTTCGCGCGCCTCGCGCGGCACGAAGGCGCCGACGTGCGCACGTGCTACGACGACCAGTACATCAGCTCCGGTGGCCAGATCGCGCTCGTCGCGCTCGGCGTCTATCGCATGGCCGCCGACGTGCGCCAGCTCGTCGCCGAGAAACGCGGCGTGCCGACGATGACGTCGAAGCCCTACGACCTCGCCGGCGCCGTCGTGTGCGCGCGCGCCGCCGGAGCGATCGTCACCACGCCGCGCGGCGACGAGCTCGACTTCCCGATCGACTGTGTGACGCCCGTCGACTACGCGGCCTTCGTGAACCGCGCGACGCACGCTCGCGTCGCGCCGCACCTGCGCGCCGCGCTCGCGAGCCTCGACGCGTGACCAACGGCGGCGCGCGCGCCTCGCACTCCGCGCTCACTTCGATGCGCGCGAAGCCCGCGTAACGACCGCTCGACTGCGGCCGTGTGCGGCTCGCGAGTCCGGGAGTCGCGCGCACCGTGCACCGCGTCCGGGCCGCTTCGCGATCCAACGATCCAGTCCGTGCCGAGCACGAGGCCGAGCAGGAGGCCGAGCAGCACGAGTGTTGCGAGGCCACGCTTCACGTCAGTCACTAGTCCCGCGGGTCGCGGCTGTTTCGCTCGCGCGTGGAGCGACGTCGGGCACGCGACGCGAACCGCTTCACGACCCGACGACGAGCTCCACCGACTTCGACTCGCCGGCGGCGAGCTCGACCAAGATGGAACCGGTCGCTCCGGAGGCGGTTTTCGCGCCGTAGGTCTGGCTGCCGGGGTGCAGGTGCTCGAACACGTGCTCCATCTTCGCAGGCGCGTCCTTCCCAGGCACGAGCGCAGACGGATCGCCGGGTGCCACCCAGCCTTCGACGGGCTTACCGCTCGCATCGACGAGTCGCACGGTCAGTTTCGCGGCGGCGACGAGCTCGACCTCGACGGTGCGCAGCGCGCCGACGACGACGTCGACTTCGGCCGGCGACGAGAGTGCGGAGTCGCAGTTCGCCGACGCGAAGCAACGCCCCGGTTCCACGCCGTCGAACACCGCGACGTCGGCGCCGGGCGCGACGCGTTGGAAGCCGAGCGAGTGCGCGTCGGCGTCGAAGAGCTGCACCATGCGCCATTCGTCCCGACCAGCGCCGCGCAGCCGCACTTCGACCTTGCCGCCGGCGCTCAGCACGAGGTCGATGCCGTCGAGTTCCTGGCCCTCGGCCAAGTCGAACGGCGCGCTGCGCGCGTCGGCACAGCCGGGGACGACCGAACTCGCGTCGTCGGTCGCCACGGTGTAGGTGCCAGGCGCGAGGAACTCGTACTCGAAGCGTCCGCTCGCGTCGGTCGCGACGCGCCCGCCGAAGGTGCCGACCACCGTGCCGGCGCCGGTGCGCAGATCGACCGCGACTTCCGCCACGGGCTCGCCGCGGGTGTCGAACACGCGACCCGAGACCGTGGCCGTTCCGAACGTCACGTCGTGGACGAACGTCGACTGCGCGGGGATCTCGACCTGCTGACTGCGCGATGCGGAGCGACGGCTCGCGTGCATCTGCCAAGCGCCGGCCTGATCGAGCGTGACTTCGTACTTGCCGTCGGCACCGGTTTCGGACCAACGCTGGCCGCTCGTGTGGCCGGCGTCGTTCTTCCAGAAGTTGACGCGCACGCCTTCGAGCGGACGAGTCCCCGCCCGCACCGTGCCGCTGACGCGAATCGCGAGCGCGTCGGCTCGACCGAGCACGATGGACGACGTGCGGCCTTCGACCACGGTCACCTTGCCGCGCTCGCCGCCGCCGCCGGCGTCGTCGTTGCGCCACGATTGAACCTGATACTCGCCGGGCGCGACGTGCTCGAACTTCGCGATGCCAGCGGCGTCGGTCGTCTGCGACGCGATGTGGTTGTAGCCGCGCTCGATCGTGTAGAGGTTGACCCGCGTGTCCGCCTTCTCGACGCCCGGCGGCGTGAGCACCGTCACTTCGACGCGACCTCCGACGCGCAGGTGCAGCGTCAATCCGGCGAGTGCGTCGCCCGGCGCGAGCTCGAGTTCCTCCGGCAAGCTCGCGGCCCACGCCGAGTGCGTCGCGAACACCGAGAGCCGGCCGGCGGATTGGCCCTTGCACTCGAATTCACCGTCGGAGTCCGTCGCGCAATCCGACGAGCTCCAGGTTGCACGATCGGTGACGGGCCGCGCTTCGATCTCGGCACCGGCGATCGGCGCGCCGTGCGGATCGAGCACGCGCCCCGACAGCGTCGCGCCCCGGTTGCAGACGAACGACACTTGGACTTCGCCGTCTGCGAGGCGCACGGTCTCGTCGGCGGACTCCTCGTAGCCCTGCGCTTCGACGGAAAGCCGCCACGTACCGGGGTGCAGCTTCTCCATCCGGAACGTGCCGTGCTCGTCCTTGAAGACCTGCGTCACACGACCGCTGAAATCGAAGTCGAGGTCCTTGTCTTCGGGCTGCGCTTGCACCTCGAACTTCGTGATCGGAGCGCCGAGATCGTCGACGACCTTGCCGACGACGGCGATCGGCGGAGCGAGCACGAAGACGAGGTCTCTCCGATTCGCGTCGACGGACGACAGCGTCGCACGCCACGGCTTGCGTTCGCGCTTCTTGCCTTCGGTGCGGATCACTTGCGTGGCGCTCGCGACGACGTCGAACGGCCCGGCGCCGAGGCCGGAGACGTCGAACTTGCCCTCGGCGTCGCACTTCGCGTCGGGCGCGTCGTCGTTCGGCCCGAAGGTCTTCACTTCGCCAGTCGCCGTCAGGTCCGTGATGCGGATCGCCGCGCCGTCGGCGGGTTTGCCGTCGGCCCAGCGAACGATCCCCGCGAGCGCGTTGCCTCGAGCGAGCACGATCGCGAGGTCGGACCGCACGTCGGCCTCCAGCGCGTCGATCGGCGCGCTCAGGTGGTCGACGTAGCCCTTCGCGGTCACGTGGAGCTCGAGCTTCTTCGGTTCGATGCCGCGCAACTCGAACGTCCCGTCGGTCGAAGTGATCGCGTGTCGCCCGACCGGGTACCGGCCCCACGACTGGCGCGTGACGCACTCGACGCGCGCGGCGGCGATCGGCTTGCCGGCCTCGTCGACGACGCGGCCGGAGAAACGCGCGCCCAAGGCGAGTTCGAAGTCGTGTTCGTACGTCTCGCCCGCGACGACGCTCTCGAGCGAATGCTGCAGCCGCACGAACGCCGGCAAGTCGAGCGAGATCCAGTGGCGCATCGTGGGCTGGAGGCCGCCGAACGAGTAGCTCCCGTCGGCGGCGACGCGCGAGAAGTCGGCGTCGCCCGAACGCGTTTCCCCACCACCGTCGAGCGCCGAGCTCGCGCGCGTGATCCGCACGTTCGACACGTCGCGATCCTCCGCGAGCGCGCGCTCCGGGAAGAGCACACGACCGTGCAACCAGGCACCGACCTTCGGCGCGCATGCGAGCGGCTTCGCGTGCTTCGCAGGATCGAGCCGCAGGCTCTCCTCGAGGTAGAGATAGCGCGCCTCGAGAGCGATGCGCCCCTTCGTGTGCTCCTTCGGCAGGTAGAGCGTCTGCCGGCCGGCGCCCGTGAGAGGCACGCGCGAGATCACGTCGGTCAGGCTCTTGCCCTGCACGACGAGGAACGCACGTTCGTCCGCCGGAACGGCGTCGGGCCACGTCACGTCGACGGTGAACTCGAGCGCGCCTTGCGCGGCGAGCTCGCGTTGGTCGAGCAGCGACGCCTCCTCGACGGTGGGCGCGGCCATCTCGACCTGCGGCGCGGACTTCTCGACCGGCGGCGCGACGACGGCCGGTGTGTCCCGTGCGTCCGACGCGCGCGCTGCGGTCGTCGACCGTGCACCCGCTTGCGCGTCGCCGACAGCGGGCGCGCGCTCGGAGCGGAGCGCGTTCCAGAGCACGACCCCGACGACCGCGACCAACGCGACGAAGAACACGGCGAGCAGACGGCGTTGCATCGGAACTCCTTGGTCTCGCCGGGCACGCGAGACGTGGCAGCATGTTAGCGAGCGCGCACCTTCGGATCGGCCGCTCGGGAGGCGCCGGCCGCGCGCGCTCGCCGGACGGTGGCCTCAATCGTCGAGCACGAGTTCGAGCGTCTTCGTTTCGCCGGCGGCGATCGAGAAGGAGCGTTCGCCCTTCGCGCCCGCCGCGTTGGTCGCCGTCGCGACGTACGAGCCCGCGAGCAGGTCCTCGAAACCGTGTTCCGCGCGCGGATCGCCCGGCGAAACGGACGGCTGGCCGCCGTCGCGGACGAGCGACACGTGGCCGTTGATGGCCTGGCCGTTGCGATCGACGAGCCGCACGAGGACCTTCGCGACCGGCACGAGCTCGATCTCGACCGTCCGCTCGGATCCTGCCGTGAGTTCGACTTCGACCGGAGCGCCGCGCAAGCCTTCGGCACGCGCCCACGCGCGCACTCGACCGGCGGGCAACGGTTCGAACGCGTGCTGGCGTTCGGGAGCTTCGAGCCGTTCGGAACGGAGATGCGCACCGTCGGTGTCGGTGACGCCCGCCCAACACTCGACGCCCGGCGGCACGCCGGTGACGCGGACCGTGAGCTTGGCCGACGGCGTCAGCACGACGTCGAGGCCCGTGAGCCGCGCCGCCGGCGCGACGTCGAACGGCGCGCGCCGGCCGCGCGCGAGCCCGGGCCCCGCGTCGTCTTCGTTCCAAGTCTCGAGCACGTAGCGGCCTGCGTCGACGTGCTGGAACTCGAACCGACCGCGACCGTCGGCGGACACCCAGCCCATGTGCTCGCGCTCGCCGTTCGCGCCGAGTCGGATCAACGCGATGTCGACGTCGGGCGCGGGTTTGCCCGCCGGCGTGAGCACGGTGCCCGCGAGTTCCGCGGCGCCGAGCGCGAAGTCGTGGACGAACACGCCGGACGCCGGGAGCTCGACTTCGGCGTGCACGCGCGTGCCGTCGGCGTCGCAACTCGCTTCCCACGCGCCGCCCGCCTCGAGCGCGAGTTCGTAGCGACCGTCCGCAGCGGTCGTCGCCGAGACGTTCTGCCAGTCGTCCTCCCGGTTGCGCGAGAAACTGACATCGGCGTCGGCGACCGGCTCGCCGCCGGCGGTGACACGGCCGGTCACGCGCACCGCGAGCGTGCTCGCGCGGCCGAGCACGACGCTCACCGTGCCTCCGTCGACGACGGTCACCTGCGCGCTGTCTTCGCTGCCGCTCGTGCGGCCGTCGCGCCACACGTGCGCCATGTACGTCCCGGGCGCGACGCGCTCGAGCACCGCACGGCCGTCCTCGTCGGTCGTGGCGTAGTTGCCGCCGACATCGAAGGAGTCCTCGCCCACGGTGGACAGGTTCACCGAATGCCCCGACTTCTCGGTGCCCTCGGGCGACAGCACTTCGACTTCGACGCGTCCGCCGACGCGCAGGTGGAAGGTCAGGCCGGCCAAGCCGTCGCCGGGCGCGAGCTCGAGCTCCTGCGGCTCGCTCGGCGCGTGAGTGCCGTGCGTCGCCCACGCCAAGAGCTTGCCCGTCGCGACTTTCGTGCACTCGAACTCGCCGTCCGAGTTCGTCGTGCAGCTCGAGCTCCCGCGCCACCGGTCGTCACCTTCGTCGATCCGCACGGCGACGCGCGCGCCGGCGATCGGTTTGCCGTCGGGCGCGAGCACGAGGCCCGTGAGCTTCGCGGCGCGCACGCACACGAGCTCGACCGTGACTTCGCCGTCTTCGACGACGACGCGCTGTTCGTCGCTGTCCTGGAAGCCCGGCGCTTCCGCGCTGACCTCCCACGTCCCCGGGTGCAGCTTCTCGAGGCGGAACGCGCCCGATTCGTCCTTCACCAACGTCGAGACGCGCTTCGTCCACTCCGGATCGCCGTCGGCATCGAGCGGCCGCGCGCTGACCGTGAACTTCGGGACCGGCTCGCCGAGATCGTCGAGGACCGTGCCGACGAGCGCACGCGGTGCTTCGAGCACGAGCACGAGCTCGCGGGTGTTCGGCGCGAGCGACTCGAGCGTCGCGCGCCACGGCTTGCGTTCGCGCTTCTTGCCTTCCTTCTTGAGCACTTCCGTCAACGTCGCCGTGACGTCGAACGGCCCTGCGCCGAGCCCGGTGATCTCGAACGCGCCCTGCGCGTCGGTCTTCGCGGCGGGAGTGGCGCCGAGCACGACGATCGAGTCGTCGTCCTCTTCGCTGTGGTCGACGACCTGGATCGCCGCACCTTCCGCGGCGCGGCCGTCGGCCCAGCGCACCGTACCCGCGAGCACGTTGCCGCGCTCGAGCGTGATCACGAGCTCGCGCACGACCTCGCCTTCGACGTACACCCGCGGACTGCTGCGGTACTCGAGCCTGCCGGGGCTCTGCACGGTCAGTTCGAGCTTCTCCGGCTCGATCCCTCGCAGCGCGAACGTGCCGTCGGCGGCGCTCGAGGCGCTGTGGTCGGCGCTGTCCGTCCAGCCCTCGCGTTCGATGCGCACGCCGATCACCGCGTTTGCGATCGGCGCGCCCGCCTCGTCGACGACTCGGCCGAAGAAGCCGACGCCGGCGGCGAGTTCGATCGACACGTCGAGCGCGCGACCTGCTTCGACGGTTTCGTAGGTGTGCTCGAACGGCACGAAGGCGGGCACGTCCAGTCGCACCCAGTGCCGCATCTCGGGCGAGACGCCGCCGAACTCGAACGTGCCGTCGGCGGAGATCGTTTGCGCGTCGTTGCTCGTCGAGCGCACGCCTTCGCCCTGCATGCGCCAACCGTTCCGGATGACGCGAGCATTCGCGAGCTCCGCGAGCGCGGCGCCCGCGGGCAACACGACGTGCCCGCGCAGCCACGCGCCGACCTTCGGCGCGCACTCGATGTGCTTGCTGCGCTTGTCGGGATCGAGCCGCAACGAGCCGTCGAGATAGAGATAACGCGCCTCGAGCTCGACTTTGCCCTTCTTGTGTTCCTTCGGCAGCCACACCGACAGCAGACCTCCGCGTTCGAACGGCAGGCGCGCGACGAGATCGGCGTCCTTCGGTCCACGCACGACGAGGAACGCGCGCTCGTCCGCCGGCACACCTTCGGGCCACGTCACGTCGAGCACGAACTCGATCGCGCCTTGCGCCGCGAGCGCGCGCTGGTCGGCGACCGACGCATCGACGCTCGCGGCTTCCGGCTCGGCTCGCGTCGGCGTCGGAGCTTGCGCCGGTGTCACCGCGGGCCGTTCGAGCTCCGCGCCAGCGTTGCGGTCCACCCGCGCGGTCGGGCGGTCCTCCGCGGGCGCGACCGTGGACTCGGGGTCCGCCGCAGCAGCACGGAACGAGCGCCAGACGACCGTCGCGACGACGGCGAGGAGCAGGAACGCGATCACGGCGAGCACGCGACGTTGCATGGGAATCTCCGAATCGCACGGGGGGCTCGTGCGGGACGGGAGATCCTAACGGCCGAGCTCAGAACCCGCGCGCGCCGCGCCAGGGGTCCGCTTGGATCGGCCTGCCACGCCGCTCCCAGAAACCCGGCCGATCGTCGGTGCAAAGTTCGATCTCGGCGACCCACTTCACCGACTTCCAGCCGTACTTCTTCGGCACGACGAGCCGCACCGGACCGCCGTGCTCGCGAGCGAGCGGCTCGTCGCCGACCAAGTGCGCGAGCAGCACGTCGGTCGCGAGTGCGTCGTCGAGCGGGAGCGACGCGTCGTAGAGCTCGCCGTCGGAGAAACGCACGAAGCGTGCGCGAGGCGACGGTTGCGCACGAGCGACGAGTTCGGCCACGAGCACGCCGCACCACGCGAGGTCGAACACGCTCCAACCGAGCGCGGCGTGGAAGTCGGCGAGCACCGTCGTGCGCGGCAGCAGTTGGAACGCCGACCAGGAGAGCTCGTACGGTTCGGCGACGGCGCCGTGCACGCGCAGCGACCACGCCGCCGTGTCGACGCGCGGCGGACCCCCGACGGAGACGACGGGCAGACGCTCGACGCGGTGCTGACCGATCGGCAGTCGTTCGCGCGGCTGTTGCACGCTCAACCTCGATCGCGCGCGACGTCGAACTTCGCGAGCACCTTGCCGCCGAGCCAAACGGCGAGCGCGCTTTCGACGAGCAACACGGCCGTCGCGCCGCACAACGCGGCGGCCCAGAGCCACGCGCTCTCGAACTCGAGCACTTGGCGCGCGAAGACGGCGAGCATCACTGGCACCGCCGCGCCGAGTGCCGCGCAGCCGAGCAGGATCATCCGCGCGAAGAGCAGCAGCATCGCGCGGCCGGTGTGCTGCAGCCCACCGTCCTGTCCGGGCACGTAGCGCACCGGCATGAAGAGGAACAGCGCGTTGTCGAGCGCGAGCCACATGAACACGAAACACCCGACCGCCGGCGGGATCACGACCAGCAACGGATGGAAGTACTGGTTCAACATCGCGCGAGCGAAGATCGCGACGCAGAGCAGCACGGTGACGAGCACCACTTCGGGCAGCAACGTGGCCGCGAACACCTTCCACGGCGCGAGCGGCCACGCGCGGATGACGTCCATGCGCTCGAGATCCTCGCGGAAGTCGAAGCGCAGGCCCGTGGTCAGGTAGAGCGAGCCGAGCGCGACGAGCAGCAACGAGCTCAGCATCAAGCCTTCGAGCGAACGCGTCGTCAGTCCCGCGTCGATGCCGAACGTCAGCACGCCGACCACGATCGTCGAGAGCAGCAACGTGGCGCCCGCCTTGCGCACGATCGAGCTCGACTTGCGCCACGCGATCGCGCCGAAAGGTCCTCGACCGAAGATCCACGGGATCCTCCAACCGATCGCCGTCGACCAGACGCCGTCCGACGACGCGCCCCCGCCCTTGCGCCGCCGCGCGATCTTCTTGGCGACGTCGGCGGAGGTCGAGAGCGAGAGTTCACGGAAGTCGATCTGCACGCGCGCCGCGAGTTCGAAACCGGCGATCCAGATCGCGACCGCGCACGCGACCCACAGCGCGAAGTCCGCGAAGCTCGTCGCGTGGGCGATGCCGGTCCACGGCTTGACGAGCGCGATCACGGCGGCGACCCACGGCACGCTACCCCACGTCGACGGATCGCCCGAGAGGCCGAGCGCCGCGCCGAAACGGGACGCGGAGTTGCCGGCGAGCAACGCCCACACGAGCGCCGCGACCAGCACCGCGGTCAGGATGCCGAAGGCGCGCTTCGGCACGCGTTCGACGAGCTTGCCTAGCTTCGACTCCGTGCCACCGGCGAGCAGCGAGAGCAACTGTCCGATCACCGGCAGCGTGACGACGTAGAGCCAGACTCCGACGAACCCGTAGAAGAAGTGCGGCGACCTGCCCGCGGCGAACAACGCGGCGACGAGACCGCCGAACGAGGTGCGCACCAGTCCGGTCAACATCCGGTAGCGCACGACGTCGCTGCGCGACACGGGCGCGGAGAGCAAGAGGTCGAGCTCCTCTTCGGGGATGTAGAGCCCGCGGTACGAAAGCGAACCGAAGAGCGTCACGCCGACGAACGCGAGCATGAAGAACGCCGTGGTCGACTCGCTCGCGACTTGGCGCGCCTCGCCGGCGTGCACGAACTGGCCGAAGAGCAACGCGCCGAACCACATGCCCATCACGCCGAGTCCGAGCAACGCGAACAGCGCGCCTTTCGGCGTCTTGATGCGGCGGAACTGCGTGCGCCAGAAGCCGAAGAACTTCAGCCTGCCGAGCAACCTGAGCGCCGGATGCGTGGCGATCATCGGCGCTTCACGCTCCGGTCGACGGCGCGGGCGGTTCGGGTTTGTGTTCGGTCACCTGCATGAAGAGCTCCTCGAGGCTCTTCGCTTCGCCGGCCGCGAGTTCGGCGCGGGCCTGCTCGAGCGTGCCTTCGAACACTTTCTTGCCGCGCGCGAGGATCAGGAGCCGCGTCGCGAGCTCTTCGATCAACTCGAGCAGGTGCGACGACAGGATCACCGCCGTGCCGCGCGCGGCGAGCGCCTTGATCGAGTCCTTCGCCGAACGGATGCCGCGCGGATCGAGCCCGGTCAGCGGCTCGTCCATCAACACCAACTTCGGGTGGGCGAGCCACGCGCAGCAGAACGCGAGCTTCTGGCGCATGCCACGCGACAGTTCACCGCCGACCGCGTCGCGTTTGTCGGTCAGCTCGAAGCGTTGGAGCAGTTCGACCGCTTCGGCGCGCCAGTTCGAGACTTGGTAGAGCGCCGCGGTGAACTCGAGGTGTTCGGCGACCGTCAACGTGTCGAACGGACGCGGATCGTCCGGGATCCAACAGAGCTGGCGCTTCGCGAGCGCTTCGTCGCGCGAGATGTCGTGTCCGGCGACGCGGATCGCGCCTTCCTTCACGGGCAGGATCCCGGAGATCGAACGCAGCGTGGTCGTCTTGCCGGCGCCGTTCGGACCCACGAGTCCCAGGATCTCGCCCGGCGCGAGCGCGAAGGACAGATCGCGGACCGCATACGTGCCTTCGTAGGCCTTCGAGAAGCGCTCGACTTCGAGCACGGGGCGAGGAGAGGTCGCGACGAGATCCACGGCGGTACGAGCGCGAGATTGAACCACGCGCGCGGCCGCGGCACCACGACGCGCTCGGAAGAGCGCGAGCCCGTGGAGCGTCACATGGCTCCCGGAAGAACCGGGCGTTCGCTCGCAGCGAGCGTCGCCGCCGAAAAGGGCACGAGCCCCGGGGCTTTCGGCTCCGAGGCTCGTTCCATCGAGCGAGCACCTTTGTGGGCCGCCCGTAGTTCGCTGTCGATCACCACACCGCGGCGTCGACCATGGTCACGGCCATCGGCGTGTAAGGCGGCAGGTTCGCGACCGTGTTGAACGCCGTGTCGTACGACCACACGCGGTTCGGGGCCGTGTACTTGTTGCTGCCGTAGACCCACTGCCCGGTCGCGTACTGGCTGAGCCAGGTGTTCACGAACGAGCCTTTGATCGTGCAGTTCTTGTCGGTCCAGTTCTCGTGGAAGCGCGGCAGGTTCTCGAGCCCGCCGTTGTACGAGACGTTGGTCACGGTGTCCTGGTTGCCCGAGATCATCGCGACGTTGTAGGTCGTGTTCGACGCGGTCGGCAGACCGCTCGAGCTCGTCTTCGAACCGTTCCAGGCGTTCGAGAGCAAGTTGACGGCGTCCGCGATCACGGCCGCGCCCTTCTTGTTCGACGTGTTGTAGTCACCTTGGATGTACACCGAGTTCTCGGTGACGACCGTCAGCTTGTTCGAGAGGAACGAGCCGTTGACGAGTTGCACGCCCTTGGCGCTCGTCCCCGTGCCGGCGCCGTACGACGCCGCGTACACGAGACCGTTGCTCGGGAAGTAACCCGACGTGTTGAGCTTCGCGACGTCGATCTTGGTCACTTTGACCTTGGTCGAGCTCGAGCCGGCCTGACGCGCGTCGTAGATCGAGCCGAGCGTCACGGCGCCGGTCGCCGCGACCGCCGTCGTGACGTCGTTGCCGTTCTTGTCGTAGGCCTTCCACGACGAGTTCGTCGCGTTCGTGATGATCGAGAGCCCGGCCTGGCTGTGGTAGTAGCCCTTGTTGTGCGAGCCGGTGCCGGCGGCGACGGGCTGGTACGACGCCGAGACCGGATCCCACGCGTAGTTGCCGCCGGCGACGGGCTCGAACATCTTGATCGAGCCGATGTACGGAGTCTCCGCTTCGGTGACGCCGTGCGCGGAGTCCATCACCGTGTTGCCGTACGCAGTCGTGTAGCTCGGCGGAGGCGCCCACAACGACAGCGCGCCGAGCGACCACTTGAGCCAGTCGCCGGCGTCGTCGAAGTCGCCGTCGCCGTTCATGTCGTAGTTCGTGTTGAAGTTCGCGTCGTAGCCGCTCGTCGTGGAGATGCCGAGCGACGACATCTGCGCGATGCTGTTCATGTTCGTCCACGACGTCGGTTCCGTGCCGCTGAACGGGTTCTGCACCCAGTTCCGGATCTTGACCGTGCCTTCGGACAGGTTCGGCTGGTCCTTGCGGTTGCGGAAGATCGACCCGACGGCGCGCACGTAGTTCGTGTTGCACGCCAACGTGCCGCCGCAGTTCAGGTACATGTTCTTGTTCGAGTGCACCCGTCCGCCGAGCATCATGTTCGGACCCGGGTTGATCTCGAGGTCGTTCGTGTAGAACACGGCGAACTGGAACACCGGCGTCGCTTCGGCGTTGACCAGCCGGTGCGCCGTGTAGGTGTGACCGTTCTGCGTCACCGTCGCTTCGAGCGCGTATCCGGTGACCAACGTCTGGATGCCCGCTGGATCCGTGCGGATCGTGTTGAGCCCCGTCGCAGTCACCGTGTACTGGATCGCCTGACCGTTGATGTTCGCGGCGCCGCTCGTCGGCGTCTGCCAGTTCGCGATCGCGGACTGGACCGCGTTCTTCGCGATCTCGACGGCGCCTTCGGCGAGGTAGCGAGCCTGTCCGCCGCGCACCTTCACGTCGGTGATGTCCTTCGACGAGAACGCCATCGAGAACATCCCCGTCACCATCGTCGCCACGGCGAAGGACGCCATCAGCGAGTAGAGCAACGCCATCCCCCGACGGCGCGGCTTCGTTCGAACGATTCGTTTCATACCTTCCTCACGAGTTGCGCAACGCAACGGTCACTTCCGCTTGGTGTCGGTGGACGACCCCCTTTTCGTCCACCTGGCGGAAGAAGATCTGCACGCGCACGGAGTCGTTCGGCACGGCTCCGGCGCTGGTGGTCGGATCGTCGAACACGAGCCGTTCGACGTGGTTCGCGATGCGGCGCGGATTGGCGCCGTTGGTGCGTCGTTCGAGGTAGTTGACGCCGTCCGCGCCGGTGCGCAGCGAGTAGCTGATCTCCGTCCCGGACCACTGGATGAGCCCGTTCGCGTCGAGCTGCGGCGCTTCGTCGCCGGCGACGTCGGTCGCCATCTGCGGCTGCACGAACACGATGTCGCGGTTGACGCCGAAGTCGGCGTCCGCCGGATCCGCGTTCTCGGTCGCCGGCGCGTGAGCGTGCGCCGTGAACGTCGCGTTGGGCGCTCCGTCGTCGAAGAGGTACGGGTAGCTCGTCGTGCCGACGGTCGTGAAACCCGAGCGGCGCAAGTCCTGCGAGATCCTGCCGAGCGCTCGGTCCGCGGCATCCTGCATCTTCGACTGCAGGCTGCCTTCCTGGAACACGCCGCGCGTGCCGATCATCGCGGCGGTCAACGAGCCGCTGAGCGCGATCAAGAGCACCGTCGAGATCGAGAGCTCGAGCACCGTCATGCCGCGGCGCGAGCGTTGGCCGCCGAGCGACGGCGAGCCGAGGTGTGCACACCCGATTCGGTCGAGGAGCTTCATCGCGTCACCGCCGACGAAAGCTGCATGCGCCGCGCACGGCCTTTCCAATCGGTCCACGTGCACGTCAGCACGATCTGCAGCGGATCCGGCACCGTGCCGCCGGCGAAACCCGGATAGTCCGGGACGATCCGCTCGTTCTCGAGGTTGCGATCGGTGAACGTCGCGATCGGCTGGCCGTCCGCGAACGCGCTCGTCGCCACCGGGATCTGATCCGGCGGCAGGAGCTGGATCTCGTCCATCGCCGACTGCAGATCGCCCATCGCCGCGCTCTGCTCGCGCAACGTCTTGGTGAGATCGAGCGCGACGAGTTGGCTCGCCATGCTCGTCATGACGGCGACGATCATCACCGTCATCCCGATGGTCAGCTCGACCACCGTGAATCCTGAGCGCCCCACGCGCCTCTTCCATCGTGCCTGCATCGCCTGCTCCCTGGAGCAGCGCCGAGACCACGCGCCGTGGGATCCGGCGGTGGCTTCGCACCCTGCTTCCGGGCGCGCATGTCGACTCCGCCGAGAGCGAGTCTTGAGCGCGACTTAGGAATTCGCTTTCGACACGTTCGGTCCGGCGGAGACGTCGGCCACGAGCCGCTCTTTCACGCGGCGGAACGCGGCGACGCGCTCGGGCGCCGGCTTCGTCGGCTCGCCCACGGTGCGCACGTGAGCCGCCGCGAACGCGTCGCACGGAAGTTCCTTCCCTCCGCGGCGCGCGCACGACCACGCGGCTTGCAGCGCGGCACCGAGCGCGCCGGACTCGCTCTCGGCGAGTCGTTCGACTTCGGCGTCGAGCGCGTCGGCGAGCAGCTCGCGCCACAGCGGATTCTTCGCGCCGCCGCCGACGACGCGCACGCGCTTCACGTCGAGTCCGAGTCGCGCGAGTCGCTCGACGCCCCACGCGAGGTTCGCGGTGACGCCTTCGAGCACCGCGCGGTAGACGAGCCCGCGACGCAGGAGCCCCGGTCGGATGCCGAGCAGCGCACCGGTCGCGCGCGGCAAGTCGGGCACACGCTCGCCCTGGAAGTACGGGATGCAGCGCAGGCCGTGCGCGCCGAGCGGTTCGGCCGTCGCCTCGCGCGTCAACGTCTCGTGGTCGCAGCCGAACGCTTCGCGCACTTCCTCGAGCGCGCCGGTCGCGTTCATCACGCAGAGCAACGGCAACCATCCGCCGGTCGAGTCGCAGAACGGCGCGATCAGCCCTTCCGGATCGACGATCGGTCGCGGCGAGTACGCGAACACCGTCGCCGACGTGCCGAGGCTCACGACGACGACGCCTGCGCGCGTCGCGCCCGAACCGATCGCACTCGCCATGTTGTCGCCGGCGCCCGGCGCGACGGGGATCCCGCGCGGGAGCCCGAGCAGCTCGGCGCCGGCTGTATCGAGTGTGCCGATGCACTCGCCTGCCGCGACGAGCCGCGGCAACTTCGCCGCGAGCTCGGGCGCGACCGCAGCGACTGCGCGCTCGTCGAATCGCCGCGTGTGCACGTCGAAGAAGCCGGTGCCCGACGCGTCGCCCGCTTCCATCGCGAGTTCGCCGGTGAGCCGCGCGTTGACGTAGTCGTGCGGCAGGAGCACGTGCCGCGTGCTTCGCCAGTGTTCGGGCTCGCGCCGCGCGAGCCACGTGAGCTTCGACGCCGTGAACCCCGTCGGCACCGCGCGCCCGAGCTTGGTCGAGAGCTCGCGCGCTTCGTCCGCGGTCTCGGTGTCGCACCACAGCTTCGCGGGCCGCACGACGCGCCGCCTGTCGTCGAGCAACACCGAGCCGTGCTGTTGCCCCGACACGCCGAGCGCGCGGATCTCGCGCCACGCGGGCCCGAGCTCGCGCGCGAGCGCGGCGGCGACGTGCCGCACCGCGTCGATCCACGTGTCGGGATGCTGCTCCGCCGCGCCGGGTGCGAGGCCGCCGAGCAAGTCGTACGAGCTCGACGCACGTGCGACGACGCGGCTCGTCTCGACGTCGAAGACGAGGCCCTTGGTGCCCTGCGTGCCGACGTCGAAGCCGAGGTAGAGCTCCATGTGCGCGCGTTCGCGGACCGCCGGGCTCAACGCACGCCGAGCAAGTGCTCCGTCAGGAGCTGGTCGAGCCGCTCGTAACGCAACCCTTCGCGCGCGATCGCGTTCGCGTCGAGCTCGAGCACCGCGAGCTGCTTCGCCTTGTCGCGCGTGAAGCCCTTGAGCAGCGGATCGAGCTTGGTGTCGCGTTTCTCGGCGATCAACGCCCGCACTTCCGGGTCCGCGTCGAACTCGGCGGCGCGCGCCTTCAGGATCTTGTAGGTGCGCATCGAGCCGCGCGCGAAGTCCCACACGCCGTCCAAGTCCTCGGTGCGGTACGCGTGGCTGTCGAAATGCAGCGGACCGCGATACGGCTCGCCGCCGGCGGTGCCTTCGAGCAGCCGCACCAGCAGGAACGCCTGCTTCAGGTCCTCGGAGCCGAAACGCAGGTCTTGGTCGTACCGGCCGATCTTCTGCGCGTTGAGATCGATGTGGAAGAGCTTCTGCGCTTCGAGCGCCTGCGCGACGGCGTGCACGAAGCTCAAGCCCGCCATGTTCTCGTGCGCGACTTCCGGGTTGACGCCGACCATCTCGGGATGCGCCAGCGTCGAGATGAAGTGGAGCATGTGCCCGGTGGTCGGGAAGTAGATGTCGCTGCGCGGCTCGTTGGGCTTCGCTTCGAGCGCGAAGACGAGCTCGTACTTGCGGTCGCGGACGTAGTCGCACAGGAAGTCCATCGCGTCGCGCATGCGAGCGATCGCCGTGCGCGGATCGCGGCAAGCGTCGGCTTCGGTGCCTTCGCGGCCGCCCCAGAACACGTACGTCTTCGCGCCGAGCTCGACGCCGAGGTCGATCGCCGCGAGCGTCTTCTTGAGCGCGAACGCGCGGACCCGCGGATCGTTCGCCGTGAACGCGCCGTCCTTGAAGATCGGATGCGAGAACAGGTTGGTCGTCGCCATCGGCACGACCATGCCGCAGTCCTCGAGCACCGCCTTGAACTCGCCGACGATCGCGTCGCGCTCCGCCGCGCTCGCGCCGAACGGCACGAGGTCGTTGTCGTGGAGGTTGACGCCCCACGCGCCGCACTCCGCGAGCTTCCTCACGATCTCGGTCGGCTTCTGCACCGGCCGCACCGGCTCGCCGAACGGATCGCGACCGGGGTTGCCGACGGTCCAGAGGCCGAACGAGAAGCGGTCTTGCGGGGTCGGGTCGTAGACGTCCATGCGATCCTCCGTGTGCGGTTCGACGAGGGCGGCGGATTGTAGCGGCGAGAACGACGACGCGGGGCCGATCGTGCAGGACGATCGACCCCGCGTTGGACGCTTCGAACTCGTTCAGCGGATCACGGCAGCACCATGAAGGTCACGCCGTTCGAGAGGCTCGAACCGAACGAATCACCGGGATCGCGGCCCCACGTTTGGCAGTAGACGTCGGCGCCGGGCACCACCGTCGCGCCGCCGGAGCCGTGGGCCTGCAGTTCGGCGAGCGTGTAGCTCACCGTGCCTTGGCACTGGGCCGCACCGCCGCTGTTCTTCACGCCGAGGCGGAAGAGCGTCGGCTTCACGCACAGGAACCCGCCTTGGAACGGATTGCCGAACGCCGTCGTCCCGAAGAACGTGATCGTGTTCTTCGCTTGCTCGAGCTGCGCGGTCGTGACGCTGAAGCCGCCCGGGTTGGCGACACTCGGCTCGCCGACGCCGACGATCGACGGCACACAACCGTGCGACGACGTCTTCGCCGTGCAGTAGGTCGCAGGCGCGACGTCGTACTCCTCGCGCACGAAGACGTCGCGCAATCCGTTGGTGTCACCTGGCACCAAGTTCGTCGCGACGCTGTCGAAGACGACGGATCGTCCGTCGCCCGAGAGCGCCGACGCCGCGCTCGCGCCGTTGCCCTGGACGCCGCCAGACGAAACGCTGATCCGAGTCGTCGTGCCCGCGACCAGATCGCGGACGAAAACGTCGTCGACGCCGTTCGTGTCGCCGGACACGACGTTGGAGAGCGCGCTCGAGAAGCTCACGAACCTCCCGTCATCGGAGAGTGAGAGCGACGTGGCGCCCGGCACCGGTGCGCCGAACTCGCTCATGCTCGCCAAGACGATGCCGCCGGACACGCGGTCCTTCACGAAGAGCTGGAAGCTGCCGTCGAGGCCGCCGACCAAGTTCGTCGCAGAGCTCGTGAACGCGACGTGGCGGCCATCGGCGCTGATCACCGGAAAGGAGGAGAACCCCAACGCTTCGGCGCCGGTTGCCGTGACGCTGACGCGCTCCGTCTGCCCCGTGATCGTGTCCTTCACGAAGACATCGAGCGCCGAGTTGGTGTCGCCGGCGACCAGGTTGCTCGACCAGCTCATGAACGCGACGAGGCGACCGTCCGCAGACAGCGCCGGCCCTCGTGACTCGCCGTTCCCTTGGCCTCCGGCGGAGTCGACGCTCACGCGCGTGGTGGTCGCGGTCGCTCGGTCATGGACGAAGACGTCCGTTTTCAGGTTGGTGTCGTCGGGGACCAACTCGCTCGAAGTGGTCTCGAACGCGACGAAGCGACCATCCGCGCTGATGACCGAAGCCGTGGTGCCGAAGATCGTCGCCTGGTTGCCGACGGAGGACACGCTGACGCGAGTCGTCGCGCCCGAGACGAAGTCGTGCACGAACGTGTCGATCGCCAGGTTCGTGTCGCCGGGCACCAGGTTGTCCGCCGTGCTGTCGAACACGAGGCACCGGCCGTCGGCGGATAGGCAACGATTCGTGCTCAGGAAGGAAGCGAAGTTGCCGAGCATGCCGCTCGAGCTGATGCTCGCGCGCTGCACGCTGCCCGTCGCGCGGTCGAGGCGGAACACGTCGCTCGCGAAGTTCGGATCCGGCGGGAAGGCCAAGTTCGAGGCCGACGACTGGAACGCGACGTAGCGCCCGTCGCGCGAGTTCGACGGATTCAGAGCGTCCTTGTTCGCTTGGACGCTGCCCGGGCCGAGGTTCACTCGGGTCGTGGATTGCGCGGCAGCGAACGAGCACGTGGCGAGACAGACGGCGAGCAAGCGGAACTGCGGCACGGGGAACTCCATGGCGAGCGTGTGGGACTCGAGTGCGCGAGCGTCGGCGGGTCGGCGGAGCGGAACCGAGCGCGAACCGTGGCGTCGTGACCGGATTCGGCGGAGCCGCCCTCTGCCGGGCGACAGCGCACGGTCCACGACCGAGCGGCACTTCGGAACGCCGCCCCGCTGCCCGAGGGCCGATCGTTCACCTCCACTATCGCCGCACTTTGCCGGACCGGTTCGAGAAGTTCCTGGAATCCAGACGCGACCCACGCTCGCGCGGCAAGGCCGTGCACGAGACTCCAAGGCACCGTCGCGCGCCCACGCGGCCCGCCGGGGGCCGCGCCGCGTGCGTCCGCGCCGAAATCGCGCCGGTCGGTGGTCCGACCCGGCACGCGGAGTAGCCTCTGCGCCGCCATGTGGAATCCGAATCGCGTCGCGGCTGTGCTGCTCTCCATCGTCGTCGCTTGCGGGAGCCCCGCCGCGCCCGGGGGTCACGGCGGCGCGGAGGCCGCGCGGACCGAGCGAACGCCCGCCGCGCCGGCCGTGGCACGGGCGCAGCCCGCGCCGCTCGTGCCGTGGCTCGCCGACCGGGCGCTCGCGCTCTACGGGCGCGCCGACCTCGCCGGGGCCGAAGCGCTGCTCGCGCGCGAGCTCGGCGAACGGCTCGCGACCGGTGCGTGGACGGACGAGCTCGTGGTCGCCGACAGCGTCGTCGCCGCCGAACTCTGGAGCGAGATCGTCTTCGCGTCCGATTCGTGGCGGCGCACTGCGGATGCGTGTGAGAGCTTCGGCGACGCGCTCGCGGGCGCGCCGCACGAGCTCGCCGCCGTGCTCACGCGCCTGCACGCCGCCGCGCTGCGCAACACGGGCGACGTCGCACGCGCCCGCGAGCTCTCGGTCGCGCTCGGCAACGTCGGCGACTGGCAAATGATCGGACCGTTCGACAACGAACGCGGCGGCGGTTTCGACGTCGCGTACGACCCCGAGAAAACGATCGACCTCGCGGCGAGCGTGCCCGGCAAGGAACGCGACGTGCGTTGGCGGCCGTACCCGGTCCGCGAGCATCCGCTGGCGCGCCTCGGGCTCGAACAAGTGGTGCGGCCGAACTCGCAGGTCGCGGTCTACCTCGCGACGACGCTCGCCAGCTCGAGCGAGCGCGAGCTCGCGTTGCACCTCGGCTCTTCGTGCGCGGTGAAAGTGTTCCTCGACGGCCGCGAGTGCCTCGCGCGCAAGGTGCGTCGGCCGTTCCACGCCGATCAGGACGTCGTCGTGTTGGCGCTCGCGCCGGGCGTCAACCAACTCTTGGTGAAGCTCTGCGTCGAAGAATGGCCCGATTGGGTCTTCGAAGCGCGCTTGACGGAGCTCGACGGCCGACCGGCGCGCGACGTCGCGAGCGACTCGGCGAGGATCGCGACGCCGACCCGCGCCGGACGTGAACCGCGAGGCGCGCCGCCGCGCCGCGCGAGCGACGTCCTCGCGGAACGAGCGGCCGACCCGCACGCCGCGCGACTCGCGGCGCTGCTCGCGATCCTCCGCGACGCGGAGGATCTCGCGTCGAAGCACAAGGTCGAACTCGCGGAGCGTGCGCGAGACCTCGCGCCGGACGACGTCGGCGCGCTGTGGCTCGTCGCGTGGGCGAACCGTCCGGCGGCGATCACCGCGCCTTCCGAACGCCGCGTCTCTGCGGAGCTCGACGCGCTCCGCGCCGTCGTCGAGCGGGATCCCGGGCACGCGCTCGGTTGGCTTTCGCTCGCCGCGTTCTACCTGCAAGCGAATCCGATCCCCACCAAAGCGCTCGAGTGTGCGCTCGCCGCGCGCGACGCCGCGCCGCGTTCGTTCGCGATCGCGAACACGTACGCCGCCGCGCTCTCCGAGCTCGACCGGCGCGCCGACGCCGAGCGCGTGCGCGACGAAGCGCTCCGCTTCGACGACGCGCGGAACGCGGTCGCCGCGGTGCTGCGGCGCACGAACGACGCGCTCGCCCGCGGCTGGCACGGCGCGGCGCTCGAGGAGCTCGAACGTGCGTTCGCGGAACGCGGCAACGTCGGGCCCGTGTTCGACGCGTTGCTCGAGCACTACGCCGACGCGGGACGACTGCTCGACTCGGGCGACGGCCGCGGCAACGTCGAAGCGCTCGCGCGTCGGCTCTTCGCGGCATCACCGCTCGCGTTCGACGCACGGCTCGCCGTCGCACGTGTCTACGAGCACGCTCGTGACCTGCCCCGCGCGCGCGAGCACCTCGAAGCGGCTCGCGCACTCGCGCCGGAGGACGAAGGGCTGCTGCGCCAAGCGGCGGTCCTCGCGGAACGCGAAGGCGACACGGCGCGGGCGCTGCGCGAGCTCGACGAGCTCCTGCGGCTCGACCCCGGCGACGCGTTGGCGCGCAGGCAGCGCGCGTGGCTCGCGGAGAGCTCGCGCGATCCGTTCGAAGAGCCCTATCGCCGCGACGCACGCGAGCTCGTGAAGTCCGCGGCGCCCGCCGGCGCGGAGAACGAGCCCGTCGCCGTGCTCGATCGCACCGTCGTCTACCGCGTCGGCGCGGACGGCGGCGAGTCACGCTACGAGCACTTGGTGTTGCGCGTGCAGAACTCGGGCGGCGTCAAGGCACTCGATCGTTACGGCATCCCCTACCGCGCGGGCGCCGCGCTCGAAGTGCGCGAGCTGCGCGTCCTGCACGCCGACGGCCGCGTCGAAAGCGCGCCGCCGCCGCGCCGCGATCAACTGAGCGGCGAGTACGCCGTGCGCGTCTACGACGTCCCGCCGCTCGTCGTCGGCGACGTGCTCGACGTCGAGTACCGCGTCGACGACACCGAACCCGACGTGTTCGGCGAGTACTTCGGCGTGCGCCACGTGTTCTACGCGGACGTGCCCGATCCGCTGGCGCCGGTCGCGCGTTCGGAGCTCGTCGTGCTCGTGCCGCCGGGCATGCAGGTGCACGCCGCCGAACGCAACGGCGAGCAGCTCGAACGATCGACGTCGACCGACGACAAGGGCCGCACCGTGCTGCGGTGGGTCGCGCGCGACCTGGTGCGGCCGCCGCTCGAGAGCGCGATGCCGCGGCGCGACGAGTTCGCGCCGCGCGTCGATCTCTCGACGTTCGCGAGCTGGGAGCACTTCGCGAAATGGTGGTGGGCGTTGATCGAGGACGAGTTCACGAGCACGCCAGCGATGAAGGCCAAGGTCGCGGAGCTCACCGCTGGGCTCACCGAAGAGCGCGACAAGATCCGCGCGATCGCGCGCTTCGTCGGTCAGGAGATCCGTTACAACGCGTGGGCCTTCGGTCCGCACGGGTATCAGCCCTACAGCGCGCCGACGATCTTCGAGCGCCGTTTCGGCGACTGCAAGGACAAGTCGATCCTGCTGGTCGAGCTCTTGAAGCAGATCGGCGTCGAAGCGAACCCAGTGGTGATCAAGGCCGACTTCTTCCGCCCGGACGAACCGCTCGACGCCGCGATGGTCGAGCACTTCAACCACTGCATCGCGTACGTGAAGCCGACGGCGGAGCGCCCGGGCTTCTACCTCGATGCGACGGCCGATCGCAACCCGATCGAGTACCTGCGCGCCGACGACCAAGGCGCGAACGTGCTGCACGTCGACGCGTCCGGCGGCAGCGTGCACTCGATCCCGTACGCGCCGCCCGAAGAGAACGCGCGCCGCCGCGAGATCCGTGTCGCGCTCGACCCTCGCGGCACGGGCACCGTCGACTATCGCGACCGCAGCAACGGCTTCTTCGGCGTCGAGCTGCGTTATCGCTTCGGCGGCGAGAAAGGCGATCTCTCGAAGCGCTTCGCCGAGTCGATCGGCGACGCGTTCGGCAAAGTGGCGGTGACGGAGATCACGACGTCGCCGCTCGAGGACCTCGGGATCGCGCCGACGCTCGACGCACGATTCTCCGCGGAGAACCTGTGGGCTCGCGACCGCGACGGAGCGACGTTGCGTCTCGCGTTCGAACGATTCGGCCTCGATCGTGTCGCGGTCGAGCCGCCGGAAGAGCGGCGCTTCGACGTCGTGCTCGATCGACCGTTCCTCGAAGAGCTCGTGCTCGTCTACACGCTGCCGCCGGGCGCAACGGTCGTCGAAGTGCCGCCGTCGACGCTCGTGAGGGCGAAAGGGCTCTGCTCGTACACGCTCGACGTCGAGCACGTCGGCGACGAACTGCGCATCCGGCGGGTCTTCCGCCTCGACGAACGCCGCATCCCGCTCGCGCGCTACGCGGACTTCCGCGACGCGCTCCAATCGATCCGTGAAGCGGAAGAACGTGTGATCCGCATCCGTCCGCCCGCGCCGTCCGAGTCCGGCGAGAGCGGCGCCGCGGAGCAGACGCGCAAGGAGGAACGATGAAACGCTGGGTCGCGAAGATGAAACGGTTCGCCGCGCTGCTCCTCGTGAGCAGCGCGGGAGCGCTCTCGGCCGGCGCGTCGCGCGCGGGCGTCGAACCCGACGTCGAAGGCTTCGCGCGCCTGCTCGTCGGTGACGCGGATCCGCGCGCGACACAACGCGAGAACCTCGCCGAATGGCTCGCGGCGATCGCCGCCGAGCCCGAGCATCCGCTGGTCGAAGGCTCGCTGCGCCTGGTCGCCGCGAGCGCCGAGCTCTGCGCGTCGACGCCCGAGCTCGCGGACGCGGCACTCGCGCTTTCGGGCGAACGGATGGGCTTCCGCGCCAAGGGCGAGCTCGCGCGCTTGCAGGGCAGGATTCGCGCCGCGCGTGCGCCGCTCGCCGCGCCGCTCGCGGACGCGTTCCCGGGTTGGCTCTCCCGGTTCTCGGTGCTCGGACCGCTCGGGCCGCTCGACGACGTCGACGGCGCGAGGCGCGAGAGCGCTCGACTCGCCGAGCCGGGCTTCGAGCGCGAACACGCGGGCGTGCGCGGGACGAAGTTGCGCTGGCTCGCGCGCTCGCGCTCGCCTCTCGAGCCGACGACGCCGCGGCTCGACTTCGTGCTCGGATCCGCTCTCGGGCACGCGCTCGTCGCGTTCGAGTTCGAAAGCGCGTCCACCGCGCCGGCCTGGCTCGAGATCGACGCGCGCGACGGCCGCACCGGTTTCGTCTTCGACGTGGCTTCGGTGCGCGATGCGCCGTGGCGCGGCTCGGTCGAGGATCCGAGCTTCGACTGGTGCCTGAACGGCGAAGTCTCGGGTCGCGTCGACTTCCGCGCCGCCGCGCGCTCCGCGCTCGAGCTCGTGCCGGTGCGGGTCGCGCGTGGCATGAACGTGCTCGTGCTCTCGGTGGCGACCGACGCGGGGGCGACGTTCGCGGTGCGGGTGCTCGACGAGCGCGGCGAACCGCTCGCGGGCGTCGCCGAGCCGCAGGACGAGTTCGGCCGCGACCGCTCGCCGCGCGAGTTCGGCGCCGCGCAGCCACCGCGCGCACTCACCGGGCTCGAGCTCGAGTCCGCCGCGCAGCTCGCCGCGCTCGCGGACCGAGGTCCGTGCACGGAAGCGGTGCTCGGCGTGCTGACGATCCTCGACGGCCGAGCCGCGGAAGGACTCGCGCACGTCGAAGCGGCGCTCGAGCTCGCGCCCGACGATCCTGCGCTGATCTCGCTCGCCGCGACGGTCACCAAGGACGCGCCGCACTTGCCCGACGCGTGGAAACGCAACCGTGCGCGCGAACTCTACGAACGCACGCTCGCCGCGAAGCCCGACGCGTACGGCGCCGGGCTCGAACTCGCGAAACGCCTCGCCGCCGAGGACAAGAAGGAGGACGCGCTGCGGCGCTTGAAGGGCCTCACCGAGATCGCTCCCGCGCGCGAAGAGGCGTGGCTCGAACTCGAACGTGTCTACGACGAACTCGAACTCGACGTGCGTGCCGAAGACGCGCTCGAGCACGCGTTCGCGACGCCCGCGCCGTCGTACACGGCGTACGACCGGGCGATCACGCGGCTCGACCGCGCAGGCCTCTCGACGCGCGCGTACCTCGCGCTCGTGCAGGCCGTCCAACGCGTCGGCGTCAATCAACTCCGGCTCGCGGAGCTCGCCGAGCGCGCGCACGCGCTCGGGCTCGTCTCCGAAGCGGAAGCCTGGCATCGCGCGCGGATCGAGCGTGCCCCGATCGCCGCGCCGCGCATCGACTACGCCGACTTCCTGGTCGACTGTGGGCGCGACGACGACGCGACGTGGACGTTGGCGGAAGCCACGGCGCTCGCGCCGCACGCGCCCGACGCCTGGCGGCGGCTCGCGCGGATCGCCGCGCGACGAGGGGATCGCGACGCGGCGCGTGCAGCGTGGCGCGCCGTGCTCGAACGTGATCCGTCGGACGTCGCGGCGCGCGCGGAGCTCGAGGCGCTCGACTCGGAAACGCCGCTCACGCCGTTCGTCGCGCGCCGCCGCGCCGCCGACGAACGCGCGGCCGAGGCGCTCGCCGGCTACGACGCCAAACGCTTCGACGACTCGGTCGTTCGCGTGCTCGACTGGTCGGACGTCACGGTCTTCGCCGACGGCGGCTACGAGATGCTGACGCACACGATCCTGCACCTGCGCGACTTGCAGGCCTGCGAAGCGCACGGCACGCAGCGGCTCGAAGGCGAAGTGCTCGAAGTCGTCACGCGCAAGGCGGACGGCCGCGAGTTCGAACCGATCGAAGCCGACGGCGAGTACGTGATGCCGCAGCTCGAGCCCGGCGACTTCGTCGAGACGATCGTGATCGATCGGTTCTCCGCGCCGCGCGACGGCATCGTCCGGTTCCCGCGCTGGCAGTTCGCGTCCGTCGACGAACCGTTCCACGTCTCCCACTACTCGGTCACCGCACCGGACTCGCTCGCGCTGATCGCGGCCGAGCGCCAATTCGGCGAGCTCGTCGCCGTCGAACGAGTCGTGTCGCAGGCAAAGCTCGCAGCGGGCGGCGGCACCACGTGGAGCTACACCTCGCACGACACGCCGCGGATCGTGCCCGAGCCCGGCGCGCCCGAGCCGCAGCACTTCCTCCCGAACGTCGAGTTCGGCATGGCGCCGAACCGCGAGCGCCTCGCGGCGTCGCTCGCGTCGCTCGGCGCCGTGAGCGCGAGGGTCACGCCGCCGATCGCCCGTGCCGCAGAGGAAGCAACCGCCGGGCTCTCGGGCGACGAAGCGCGAGCCCGCGCATTGTGGGCGTTCGTCGCGCGTGCGCTCGATCGCCGCAACCCGGCGACGTTCGCGTCCGCGACCAACGCGCTGCTCACGCGCGAAGGCAATCCGGTGTGGCTCTACTCGGCGTTGCTCGACGCCGTGAAGATCGACCACGAAGTCGTGTTCTCTCGCGGACTCGATCCGGCGGCGGACCTCGACGCGGCGGAGGAGTTCTACGACGAGAGCCGTTGGCTCGGTCGGATGCTGGTGCGCGTGCGACCGCAGGACGGTCCGGAAGCGTGGTGCGATCCGTCGTCCAAGACGCTCGGCTACGGCGTCGTCGTCCAGAGCGCGCCGCGCGCCGAGTGTTTCGGCACGCGCTCGCACAAGTTCTTCGCGGCGCCCGACGTGCCGCTCGTCGACCGCGTGGGCCAACACATCGATCTCGACGTCCGGGTCGCGGCGGATCTCTCTGCGGAAATCGACGTCGCGCTCTCGTGGACCGGCAACCTCGGCTTCGCACAGAAGGAGAGCCTGCGCGACGTGCCCAAGGCGCAGAAGAAGCAGATGGTCACGCGGCTCGCCGCGTCGATCGTGCCCGGCTTCGATCTCGCGAGCTTCGAGCTCAGCGGCGTCGACTCCGACGACCAACCCGTCGTGATCGCGGCGAAAGGGCGAGTCAAACGCTTCGTCGACGACGCCGGCGGCGCGCTGTCGACGCGGTTCCCGGCGCCGCCTCTCGACTTGACGCGCCAGCTCGCGGGCGGCGAAGGCGAACGCAGGCTCCCCTACCACTTGGGTTCGTCGATCGTCTTCTCCGCGGAAGTGCGCCTGACGTTGCCCGAAGGCTTCGCGCTCCAAGGCGACGGCCCGCGCTCGGAGCTCGTCTTCGAGAACGGCACGTACACGCTGTCGACGCGACACGAGACGGACTCGCGCACGTGGATCGTGCGGCGCGCCCTGGCGTTGCCGCCGTTCCTGTTGTCGAAGGACCGCTACGGCGACTTCGCGCAGTTCGCGAGCGCCGTCGACGAAGTGGAACGCGCGCGGCTCTCGCTCACGCGCTGATCAGCGCAGGTCTTCGGCGTACACGACCCGGCCGCGCGCGGTCGGGTCGAAGCCGAGCCGCACCAGCGCGCGGGCGAGTTCGGGACCGGTGATCGACCGATACCGATCGCGCAGCCTCGCCGGCGCGAGCGCGAGCAACGTGTCGAACGTCGCGGCGCCGAGCGTCTCGCCTAGACGCCGCTCCTCGCGGTCGGGACCGGTGATGAAGCTCGGCCGCACGATCGTCCAGTCGTCGAGCGCGCCGCGCAGCGTCTCCTCGATCTGCCACCGCGTCGCGCGGTACGGATTCGACTTGCCCGGCGCCGTGCCGATCGACGAGAGGAACACGAAACGCGGCCGTGGCGCGAGTGGACGCACCGCTTCGACGAGCTCGGTCGTCAACGCGACGTCGACGGTCGCATAGCTCGGCCGAGGGCCGACTGCGTCCCGCGCTTCGCGGCGCGCGCGCGCCCACGTCGTGCCGACGAGCGCGAACACGTGCGTCGGCGCGAGCCGGCCAAGCCGCTTTCCGAGCTCTCCGGTCCCCCACGGCGTCGAGTCGATCTCCGCGCCGAGCTCGCGAAAGGCCTTCGCCCAACGCTCGTACTCGCGCGACTCGCGGCGCACGTGGGCGACGGTGATCACGCCGCGCGCGCGCAGCTCACGCACCACGGACCTTCCGGTGTAGCCGGTTGCGCCGGCGACGAAAGCGAGCTCGGTCGACATCGCCCGAATCTACGCGCGCCGCGCGCGGGCCGATGTCAGCACTGCGTAGGCCGCTGCGCGCGACTACGCTCTTCACGGCTGGAAGTCCGATGTTTCGGCGGCCTACAGATTCGGTCGCTTCGACGCTCGTTCGACTTCGAAAACGGTTCGACATGGAAACACCGCTTCGCTCTCCGTGGCTCGTCGCCGTCTGGCCCGGCATGGGCGCCGTCGCCCAGCTCGCGGGTGCGCACCTCGTCAAACTGCTCGGCGCCGAGCCGGTCGCCGCGCTCGACCCACGCGGGTTCTTCGAGCCCGGCGCGATCGGCGTGCACGCCGGCAAGATCCAGAGTGCGGGGCTGCCGAAGAGCCCGTTCTTCGCGTGGCGCGATCCGCAAGGTCGCCGTGACTTGTTGGTGCTCGTCGGTGAAGCGCAACCCGCGCAGAACGCGTTCGCCTACGCGCGAGCGCTGCTCGACGTCGCGGCGAGCTTCCACGTCGAACGCGTGTTCACGTTCGCGGCGATGGCGAGCCCGATCCAGCCCGGCGCGGAGCCGCGCGTGCTCGGTGCGACGACGTCCGACGAGTGGATCACGAAGTTGCGCGAGGCAGGCGTCGTGCCGCTGCAAGAAGGCGAGATCGGCGGCTTGAACGGCGTGTTCCTCGCCGCGGCGCACGAACGTGGGCTCGACGGCGTGTGCTTGCTCGGCGAGTTCCCGTTCTTCGCGGCGAACGTGCCGGCGCCGCGAGCGTCGGCGGCGGTGCTCGAGGCGTTCGCCCGACTCGCCGAGCTCGAGCTCGACGTCACCGAACTCCTCGACGCCGCCGGATCGATCGAGACGGCGCTGCGCGAGCACCTCGAACGCGCACAGCAGGCGCTCGGCGCGGGCGGCGCTTTGGAGTCGCCCGGAACCGACGAGCCGCGCGGAGAGGAAGGCGAACCGAATCCCGCGACGGACGAACCGGGGATCTCGGGCGAAGCCGGCGAGGACGAAACGCGCCACGGAGCCGCGGGAGAGGCGGCTGCGGCAGCGCGCGAAGAAGCGCTTTCCCCCGAAGTCAGTGCACGGATCGAAGCGCTCTTCCGGCGCGCGCAACTGGATCGCGCCCACGCACTCGAGCTCAAACAGGAACTCGACCGCCGCGGGCTTTTCCGGCGGTATGAGGATCGGTTCCTCGACCTGTTCCGCAAGGCGAGCTGACCCAGCGCGAAACTGGCCCGGCACGTTGGGTCACGAAAACCAGGTCCTTGGCCTCGCCAACGCGCATTCCGGCATCGTCGCGCCGTTGCGGCGAAGGTTGGACGCTCTCCGGGCGCGCGAGGTTCGTCGAGGGGCGACGGTCGGGACGGACGCGCGCGCGTCACGCCGGCTCGCAGCGCGTCGTGGCGACGGCTTCGTGCGCTCCTCGCGCGACGCGGCGGGCGGATCGCGACGGCAGAGACACCGCGGGGCTTCCAGCATGGACTCGCCAGCGCGCGTTCGGTTGCACCACGCTCGTGATTTTCGGCGCAACGACGAGTGGCAGTATCCGAATCGGCGCCCCGAGGCTCGCTGCGAACCACGGGGCGCCAACGACAAGCTGCCGATCTCGAGTCGGAGTCGCGATCAGGGGCAAGAATCGGATCCGACGCTCGCACCGCACTGCGCGCCGTTCTGGCACGTCGTGTACGAGCCACTGCATTCCTTGAAGTCGTTGCCGGACTTGCAATCGGTGTCCAAGACGCCGGGCTCCGAACACGAAGTGCAGGCTTTCGACACGATCTTCTTCGTGCAGCTCTTCGGTTCGGGCGGAATACCGCCCTGCGCGGACCTCGGCGACGCGAGCTGCGTCGACGACGCCAGTGGCGCGCCGAGGACGAGGAACGCCGCGGTCGCCAGCGCGGCCGCGAACGGGAAGCGAGGCATCGACATGCCTACTCTCCTTTGACGAACGACAGTTTCTGCTGAAGCCGACCCAGGACTTCGTTCAAGAGTTCCGGGTCGAGCTGCAGCTCACCTACGAGTGGCGTGGCGCTGGGGAAGGCTCGAGGACTGGCCGGCTGGCCATTGACGATCCCGAACGTGTTCGCGGAAGGCGTTCCGTCCGGATCGAGGAGATCGCGCCAGTAATAGGCACCCTGCGTGAAGGAGCCGACGTAGGCATCGATGCCTTGCGCGCGCGAGGCGGAGAGATCGACTCGTCGCTGGAGCATCAAGGCGAGTCGGGTCGGCTTGTGCGGATCGGCGACGTCGTACGAGATGCTCAGATTGACGTTCGGGCCGTCGCGAAACACGCCGTCGAGGTATTCGGGTTCGATCGACGGCATGTCGAGGTTCATTTGGAGATACCGATACGTGCCGCCCGCCTCGGTGTACGGCTGGAGTCCGATGAGCACGTGCCCCTTCATGCCGTCGGGGAGCCCCTCGATGCGATACGCGATCGAGTCGTCGTCCTCGTAGTCGAAGTCGGGCCGAGCGGAAACCGGCAGCGCTGCGAGAGTCGACACGTGTCCGAGCACAGCATTGAGGTGCAACACGCCGTGCAACGATTCGTTCGCGAAGAACGCGAGGTCGTCGCGGATGTCGGCGAGCCTCCGCGCCGACTCGTCCGCGTTCGGCGACGTCGCCGCGCACGCCGCAGTCGCATCGCGCGAGCGGCAGTGCGCTGCATCCGCAGTTTCCGGCGTGGGAGCGAGCAGCTCCGTGGTCGCGGCATCCGGCCCCGAACGCACGACCGCGAGTCGTTCGTCCGGGCTCAGGTCGGCGTCGCCGAGAAGCCACAGCGGAACGAAGATCCCGGCGCACAGACACAGCGCTCCAGCGACCGGCCACGCTTTGCGAGAGACGTGCAGCATCGGGTGCTCCTCGTGTGTGGGTCAGCGCAAATCGAGTGTCGCGCGCGAACTCGAAACGGCCGTTGGCAAGAAACGTGATTCCACGTGATCGCGTTCGGGGAGCCTGGACGAATGCGCATGCAGTGCCGCGCATGGGCTCGTCTGCACGCCGTGCGATGCTCTCGAGCGCCACGACGATGGCGATCCACCAAAGATCTGCCGTGCACCGAACCTGTTGCGAGCAGCGTCCACCACGTCGGCACCTCCCGAGTTCCACGTCCCGAACGATGCTTCGTCCGGATCGACCCGGTGTCAGAGCACTCCTCGAGTGCGCCGGCCATCGGTCTTGTTCGATCCTATCGGCACTGCGCCGAGACGCCCACCACCCCACGCCGCGCTCCCGTGACGCTTATGAGGAGAGACCCACCACGCGGTGCAGAATCGGGATGCGAATCGCGGGTCGCTCGGCAGGGCGTGAGTCGGAAATGCTCTCTCGAAGGCCGGGGTCGTGCCACCGACCCACGCAGAGTGATCGGTTCGCGCCCGCCTCATCGGCGCGGCTCGCGCGGTGCGAACACGGAACCTCGCCGAGGCGCGCTTCGGTGATTCCCGCACTCCGATCGACGGAGCTTCGCGAATCGCTCCGCCGTGTTCGCTCGCTGCGACTCGTCGAGTCCGCGCCGCGACACGGCGCCGTGGCTCGCGCAGATCCGGCCCGACACACGCGGACGTTCGCAACCGCGACGCTCGGGTCGAGCCGGCGACCGGGCCGCGAGCGTCACGTTCCGACGCGAGCCGCGAACGGTGCACGCAGAAGCAACGGCGGTCCTGCACGACGCGACCCGCGAGAACCGCGCACGAGCAAGACCGCGAATCGGCGGCGGCAACTGCGCCGTCGTTTCACGCGAGTCCACTGCGGCCTCGCCGACGAGCGGACCGGAAGCGGACGACCGCGCGAGCTCACCGAATGCAGTCGACGCGGCCACCGTGGACGCGGATCACACGTTGTGCGCCCCGCTGGTGAGCACCGCTGGTGAGCACCGCTGGTGAGCACCGGTGATGCGCGCCGGTGGTGAACCACGGTGATGCGCGCCGGTGGTGAACCACGGTGATGCGCACCGGTGATGCGCACCGGTGATGCGCAACGGTGATGCACACCGGTGAGGAGCACAGTTGGTGCGGCGAGTTTCGGCATAGGGTCCTCGCGTGGCATCCCGTGCGAGATCCATCGCGGTCCGCCGAGCTGCGTGTCTTCCGTGCACGTGACTCGCCGTGTGCGTCGATCACACGCGTGGCTGTAGAAGTTGCACGCGGAGTCGAGCGTTCGTGTCGTTCGAGCGCGACCCCGCGCCGCGCACGATCGCGACGCTCGGCTGCGGCGGCGCGTGGAGCGGCGCACGCCGCGTGAAGCGCAGGAGCTCGTGCAGGAAACGCGCGGCGCACTCGGTCCGGCCCGCCAGTTGCCCAATCCGCAGCGGGTGCCGCTCGCGTCGTGCGTAGCCAGCAGGGAAAAGTGCGTACGCACTCGGCGCGAGAATCCAATCGCTCGCTGCGGGACTCCGGGCTTTCGCCCGCTTTTTCGTCTCCACGTCTCTCACGTCCAAACCTCACCGAGAAGGAGTCCCGATGACCCTCGTCTCTCTCGCGCTCGTCGTCAGCGCACTGCAAGCCTCCGTCGGCTCGAGCACCGCGGCGCAAGCTGCCGCGCCGCAGAATCCGACGCCGCGCAACTTCCGCATCGAAGTGCTCGCCGCAAACGACCTCGGCATGCACTGCATGGACCGCGAGTTCTCGGTGTTCTCGATCCTGCCGCCGTTCAACGTCGTGCGCGCGCAGGTCGTCCAACCGACCGACACTTCGAAACCGAAGATCCTCGACGATTCGCTGATCGAGGTCACCTATCAGGCGGTCACCGATCCGCACGGCTCGCGCAACTCGACGAGCCTCGGCAAGACGGATTTCTGGCAACACGTGCAAGGGCTCTTCGGCGCGAGCCTGCCGCCGGGCATGGGCCTGACCGGTTTGTGGATGCCGGCCGACGCGGCGACGCCGGGGCCGCAAGCGATGAGCTACGACGCTGCGACCAAGAGCTGGGTCGCCGCGGGCATCCCGATCACACCGCTCGACGATGCGGGTCAGACGAACACGTATCCGCTGTTGCGCGTCGTCGCGCGTTGGAAGGCGAGCCACAAGCCGCTCGCGTACCTCGACGTCGTCGTGCCGGTCGCGCAGGAGACCGATTGCTCGAATTGCCACAAGACCGGCGGCATGGCGGCGTCGGGTGGTTCGATCGGTTGGTCGAACGATCCGGACCTCGAGATCCAGACCAAGCTGAACGTGCTCAAGCTGCACGACTTCAAACAAGGCACGGCGCTCGAGAGCGCGCAACCGGTGCTGTGTGCGTCGTGCCACTACTCGCCGGCGCTCGACCTCGCGGGCCAGGGCCCGCAAGGCAGCCAAGTCGGCCACGTGTACTTCTCGGCAGCGATGCACGAGTACCACGGCCAGCTCGTCGACGGCTCCGGCAACCCGGTGTTCCCGAAGAACGGCACGGCGAACCAAACGTGTTATCAATGCCACCCCGGCGCGATCACGCAGTGCGCGCGCGGCGCGATGAAGACCGGAGGCATGGAGTGCCTCAATTGTCACGGCGACATGCTCTCGGTCGGCGGCGCGTATCCGTTGCTCCCCGGCGGCTCGATCGACGGCACGAACGACGGACATCCGCGCCGTCCGTGGGTCGACTTGCCGCGTTGCCAGTCGTGTCACACCGGCGACGCGCTGAACCACCTGTCGGGCACCGGTTTCGTGCTCGCGGCGGACGGCATCCGTCTGAAGCAAGCGTTCAAGACCGGCGATCTCTCCGCTTCGGCGATCCTCGCGACCAACAAGCGCTTCGCGGAGAACACCAACAAGCTCTATCGCTTCAGCGCCGGCCACGGCAACGTCTCGTGCGAGAACTGCCACGGCTCGACGCACGCGGAATGGCCGAACGCCGATCCGCTCGCGAACGACAACGTCGCCGCGACGCAACTGCAAGGTCACTCCGGCGTGTTGATCGAGTGCTCGACTTGCCACCTGCCGAACACGCTGCCCGCGCAGACGATGAACGGCCCGCACGGGATGCACGTCGTCGCCGATCAACGCTTCTACTGGGACGAACACGGGCACGAGGATCTCTACGAGCACAATCCCAACTCGTGCAAGACGTGCCACGGCGCGAACCTCAACGGCACCGCGCTCTCGCGAGCGGCCGCGAACCGCACCTTCGTGACCAAGGAAGGCACGTTCCACGCGACCAAGGGCCAGCCGATCGGCTGCAATCTCTGTCACTCGAAGCCGTGAGCGCGGCGGGCCTTCGCCCGCGGGCCCGGCTCTGAGCCGTTCCGCGGAGCAGGTTCGACCTCGACGGCTCTCTCCCCGTACCTGCTCCGAATCCGAGCGCGCCGCGCGATCCACGCGCGGTGCGCTCGACTGCTTCCGGCATCCGCGCCGCCGCGCGCGGCGGATCTCGGGAGCCGGTTCGAGCCTGGGCCCGGCGGTGGCCGATCGGTAGGCTCGCCTCCGATGCCGAAGCTCGAGCTCGTCGCCCACCGCGGTCTCGCCGCACGGTTCCCGGAGAACACGCTCGCCGCGTACGCGGCTGCGTTGGAGGCCGGCGCGACGTGGCTCGAGACCGACGTGCAGCTCTCGTCCGACGGCGTGCCGTTCCTCTTCCACGACCGCGATTTGAGACGGCTCTGCGATCTCGCGGGACCGCTCTCCGAACGCACCGAGCTCGAGCTCGGCTCGATCGCGGCGAGTTTCCGCGCTCGCTTCGGCACGCGCTTCGGTCGCGAACGTGTCGCGCGCTTGGAGCAGCTCGTCGAGCTCGTGCGCACCCGCGACGACGTGCGGGTCTTCGTCGAGCTCAAGCGCGCGACGCTCGAACGCTTCGGCGTCGACTTCGTGCTCGACCGCGTGCTCGCGACGATCGCGCCGCTCGAGAAGCGCGCGATCCTGATCTCGTTCTCGCTGCCCGCGCTGGTCGCGGCGCGCAAACGCTGCGGGCTGGCGCTCGGCGCCGTCTTCGACCGCTGGGACGAGCTCGAGGCGCTGAGGAGCCACGGGCTCAGCCCCGAGTTCGTCTTCTGCGACCTCGACGGGCTGCCGCCGCAAGGCGAGCTCGGATTCCCGGGCGCGCGGATCGCGATCTACGAAGTGACCGACGGCGCGACCGCACGAGCGCTCGCGGCGCGCGGCGTCGCTCTCGTCGAGAGTTTCGACGTCGAGCGGCTCGCGACGGAGCTCGCGGGAGAGGTCGCATGAGCAGCGTCGACTACGACCTCGTCGTGATCGGCGGCGGCATCCACGGCGTCGGCGTCGCGCAGGCGGCGGCCGCAGGCGCGCAGCGTACGTTGCTCGTCGAAGCGCGCGTGCTGGCGATCGGCACGTCGTCGCGCTCGTCGAAGCTGATCCACGGCGGCCTGCGTTACTTGGAAAGCGGTCAATGGCAGCTCGTGCGCGAGTCGCTCGCCGAGCGCAACCTCTTGCTCGAGCTCGCGCCGAAGCTCGTGAGGCTCGTGCCGTTCTTCCTGCCGGTGTACGCGAACTCGACGCGCCGGCCCTGGCAAGTGCGCGCCGGCCTCTCGATCTACGCGGCGCTCGCGAACCTGAAGCGCGAAGGACTCTTCCAGCGCGTGCCGCGGCGCGAGTGGGAGTCGCTCGACGGTCTCGACGTGCGCGGGCTCGAAGCGGTGTTCCGTTACCACGACGGTCAGACCGACGACGCCGCGCTCGTGCGGGCCGTCGCGGCGTCCGCCGAGCGGCTCGGCGCCGAGATCGCACTCGAGACGCGGATCGTCGCGGGCCGGCGCGAAGGCGACGCGTGGGTGCTCGAGCTCGAGAGCCCGCGTGGCACGCGCACCGTGCGCACGACGTGCCTCGTCAACGCCGCGGGACCGTGGATCGATCACGTGTCGGGCCTCTTGCGACCGATCCCGCCGCGGCCGCGGATCGAGCTCGTCGCAGGCACGCACGTCGAACTCGAAGGCACGCTCGAACGCGGCATCTACTACACCGAAGCGAGCGACGGCCGCGGCGTCTTCCACGTGCCGTGGAAAGGCCGGATCATGGTCGGCACGACCGAAACGCCGTATCGCGGTCGACCCGAGGACCTCGCGCCGACCGATGCGGAGCTCGAATACCTGCTCGCGACGTTCCGCCGATACTTCCCGGGTCGCGAAACGAAGCTCGTCGCGAGTTGGGCGGGCGCGCGTGTGCTGCCGTTCGCGAGCTCGCGTGCGTTCGACCGTCCGCGTGAAGTGCACTTCGTCTTCGACGAGCCGAGGCGGCCGACGTTCGTCGCGATCTACGGCGGCAAACTGACGGGCTATCGTCTGACCGCAGAGAAGACGCTGCAGTTCCTCGCGCTGTCGCTCGAGCCTCGCACGCCGATCGCGCGCACGCGCGAGCTGCCGCTCGAGCCCGCGCCGGCAGACGCACGGCTCGCGTCGAACGGCTAGCCTCGCCGCGCGCAGAAGGCGCGATCGAGCGACCAACGTCCGGCGCCGCCGATCACGAGCCCGGCGAGCAACACGACGTAGAGGAACTCCGCGAGCCCGAAGAGCGTGTTCGCGAACTCGAGCGGACCGCCCGCCGCGCCGAGCTCGGCGCCGAACGCCGTCTTCAGCGCGACGAGCATCACGACGATCAGCGGCACGGCCGCGAGCCGCGTCGCGAGGCCCGCGAGGAGCAAGACGCCGCACACGAGCTCGGTGCCGGCGGCGAACGGCGCTTGGAGCTCCGCCGCCGGGATGCCGAGCGAACGGAAGTACTCGACGACTTTTTCGAGGTGCTGCAGCTTCCCGAACCCGGAGAGCGTGAACACCAGGCCGACCACGAGGCGCGCGAAGAGCGGCACGAAATCGCGCAGGCGGTCGGCACTGGCGAGCGAAGCAAGACGCAGACGGTCGAAGGCGGCGATGGCGGTGGTCACGGCTAACTCGCGATCGGTGAGGGACAGTGGATGGAACGCCTCTCCGATGCCGCCAGAGCCGCGCGATTACGGCGGAGTCTCGGGAGCGCGCGCGAAGAGCGCGCGCCGCACGGCCGCGAGCTCGGCGCGATCGTCGAAACGCACTCCGTCGCCGTCGCGCGCGACGCCGAGCCGCGCCCAGAGCGCTTCGAGGTCGCGCGGCTCGAGCGCGATCGCACTCGCGGCGTACGCTCGGCTCAAGACGTCGGTGTCGGTCGCGCGATCACCGACGGCGACGATCTCGGCGACGGTGGTCGTGCGGGTCGCGGGCCCGAGCTCCGTGGCAACCGCGCGCCACGCCGCGATCAGGGAGCTCCGGCCCTGCGTGCGCTCGCGGAGCTCGACGTCGGCGAGCAAACAGAAGAGCGCGCCGCCGTAGTAGACGCGCCCCCACTCCGTCGAGCCGTCGAGACCGCTCGTGCGCTCGGCGGACGGCAGACCTTGCGCGTACTCGTCGAGCACGGCGCGCCACGCGACGCGCTCGTCGAGCAGCCCGGCGCGCGCGCGGAGCTGCGGCTCGAGGTAGGTCGCGCTGCCTTCGTCGAACCACCGCTGTGCGGGCGCGACCGACGGCAGCACGAGATGCACGAGTTCGTGGACGAGCACCCAGTCTTCGTCGAACGCCGCGGGCGGTGTCCGTGCGCCGACTTCGATCCAGATCGACGGCGCTCCGCCGGCGAGCGCGTGGCCCGGACCGACGCCTGGTTCCGCGCGGGGCACGAGGAAGAGCGGGACGCGCTCGAAGGGAAACACGCCGTCTCGTGCCAGCGCGTCCGCGACGAGCCGCACGGAACGCTCCGACCAGCGCGCGACTTCGCCGAACGTCAGCACGTCGAGCGGCGCGAGCGGGACGAGCACGAGCTCGGGATCCGTCGTCCAGTCGCGGCCGTCGTCGAGGCGCAGCGTCGCGGGCGCCGTCTCGACGAGCGCACACGCGATGCCGCGTCCTACCGCCGCCAGCTCGCCGCGATCGGCCGCCGCGACGAACGTCGCCCCCGCGAAGCTCGACACGAGCTCGAACTCGCCGGCCGCGACGTCGTCGCTCGGATGCGGCAACAAACTCGACAGCGAGCCGACGAACGCACCTGCGCGCAGCGCGGCCACGTCTCCGTCGTCGAGCGTCCGCGCCGCCGCACCGGCGTCGAAGCGCCACGTCGCGCGGCGTTCGCGGTTCGACGCCGGCAGGCGCCAATGCTCGCCGTCGAAGGCGAGTGACGTCGAACTCGTGAACGACGCCGTGCGCGGGTCGACGCCGAGCTCGAGCGCGGGCCCCGCCGGCGCGCGCAGTTCGAGCGCGAACACGAGCGGCCGAGGACCACCGTTCGATGCGGCCTGCGGCTCCGCGAAGGAGAGCGCGTACCGCCACGTCGCGCGCTCCACGTTCGGCGCTGTCGCACACGCCGTGCAGCACGTGAGGGAGACGATCGCGAGACACCATCGGCGCGAGGACATCGTGCGCGAGTGTAGAGGCTCGGCGCGCTTGCACGGATCGAGCGGACTCGAGCCGACGGCGAGCGCCGCGCGTTCGCCACACGGACGGAGGTGGATTCGCTCGCCCGCCGCCGCCATACTCCGCCGCGATGGGTTCCGCAGTGTCGAAGCGGGTGTTGTCCGCCGCCGTGCTCGGTGCGGTGCTCGGCGCGCTCGCGTTCCACTTCATAGGGCCGCCGGCCGGTGGCCTGGCGGTCGGCGGGCCGCCGGCCGGTGGTCCGATGACGGGCGCCGGGAGCGGAGCCGCGCCGGCGCTCGCGACCGACGCCCAGAGCTGGCTCGCGAACACGATCCGCTACGTGATCGGGCCGGTCGGACAGGTCTTCCTGCGCCTGCTCTTCATGCTGGTCGCGCCGTTGCTCTTCGCCGCGCTCGCGCTCGGCGTCGCGTCGCTCTCGGATTTGAAGAGCCTCGGCCGCATCGGCCTCAAGACGCTGGCGTACACGGTCACGGTCTCGGCGATCGCCGTCGTGCTCGGCGTCGCGTTGGTCGAGTTCTTCCAACCGGGCGCCGGCGTCGCGCCAGAACTGCGCGAGCGGCTGCTCGCGGGCGCAGCCGAACGCGCGGCCGGCGTCACCGGCGGAGGACCGGTGAAGACCGGCGTCGAGCTCTTCGTGCAGATGGTGCCCGACAACGTGGTCAAGAGCACCGCGAACGGCGACTACCTCGCCCTGATGCTCTTCGCGCTCCTCTTCGGCATCGGCATGGTGCTCGCGCGCAAGCCGAGCAGCGCCGCGGCGGCGAGAGTCGACGCGTTGCAGGGCGCGCTCGAGGGCCTCTACGAAGTGATGATGACGCTGATCGCCTTGGTGATCGGATTCGCGCCCGTCGGCGTCTTCGCACTGATGTTCACGTTGACGGCGCAGCTCGGGTACGAAGTGCTCGGCTTGCTCGCCGGGTACGTCGGCGTCGTGTTGCTCGGGCTCGCGCTGCACCAGTTCGTCGTGTACTCGCTCGCCGTGAAGCTGCTCGGCCGGATGAGTCCGCTGCGCTTCTTCCGCGACGTGCAGGACGCGATGGTGACCGCGTTCTCGACGGCGTCTTCGAACGCGACGTTGCCGACCGCGCTGCGCGTCGCCGAAGAGAAGCTGAAATTGCCGCCGCACGTGTCGCGCTTCGTCCTCACGCTCGGTTCGACCGCGAACCAGAACGGCACGGCGCTCTTCGAAGGCGTCACGGTGCTCTTCCTCGCGCAGTTCTACGGCGTCGAGCTCGGACTCTCGCAACAAGTGATGGTCGTCGCCGTCTGCGTGCTCGGCGGCATCGGGACCGCGGGCGTCCCGTCGGGCTCGCTGCCGGTGGTCGCGCTGATCCTCGGCATGATCGGCGTGCCGGTCGAAGGCGTCGGCATCATCGTCGGCGTCAACGGCTTCCTCGACATGTGCCGCACCACGCTCAACGTCACCGGCGATCTCGCCGCGGCCGTCGTCGTGTCGCGCGGCGAGCCCGAACGCCCGAGCGATCCGTATGCGTGAAGTGAGTGCGACTTCGAGATCCTCGCGACGAATCCGCGAGCGGAAGTTCGGCCGCGCGCCGGTCGGCTCGTTCTTCGGATTCGTCGCCGGCGCGCGCTCGACGAGCCGTGCGAGCGTGAAGCTCGTGCCGCGCCGCGAACTGTTGCAAGGTCACGCGCACGTGCACGGCGGCGTGCTCGCCGCGTTGGCGGACACCGCCGGCGTGTGGCTCGTCTATCCCGAGCTCGCGCACGGCGTCGAGATGACGAGCATCGAGTTCAAGCTCAACTTCTTACGCCCGGCGACGCTCGACGCCGGCGAACTGGTCGCGACGGCGAAGCTCGTCAAACGGGGCCGAACGATCGCGCTCGCCGACGTCGACGTGACGCAGGGCGGCGAGCTCGTCGCCAAGGGGCTCTTCACCTACTTGGTCTTCGAACTCGCCGCGCGCTCGAGCGACCGCCGCCCGGACGTCAGTTCACGAAGTCGACGCGCCAGGCGTTCGAAAGGTTGATCGCCTTCAGGCACGGACTCGTCGGCTTGTCGCGGAACCACGCTTGGAAGTACCAAGTCGAGCCGGGCACGAGCTGCGCCGGCGCGATGCTCACCGGATCGATCAGCGTGAACGCACCGACTGGCCCCGTGTTCTGCACGGCGAAGCGCTTCGTCTGGCCCGTGACACAACGAAGACCATCGCCGAACGGCAAACCGTTGCCGCCGCCGGAGAGTCCGATCCCCATGTAGACGAGCCCGAACTTGTTGTTCGGCATGTGGATCACGTAGAGCGCCGTGTCGTGCGCCGTGACGCTCGCTCCGCCGAAGTTGTAGAGCAACGCGCCGGAGCCCGACGAGTTCGCGCAACCTTCGCCTGCGTCGCCGAGGTTCGCGCACGGGCAGTTCGCACCGCTGCCGTCGCCGAAACAGACCGCGGCGCCGACGCCCGGTTGGCACTCGTCGGGCACGTTGTCCGCGTTCGAGTCGAAGCTCGTGGTCACGATCTCGCACGCATCGCCGAGCAAGTCGCCGTCGCAGTCCTCCTGCAACGGGTTGAACTCGCTCGGGCAGTTGTCGACGCACACGGCGAGTCCGTCGCCGTCGACGTCCGCGTCGGACGCGCCGCAACCGCACACGCCGGGCGCGACTTTGAGCGGATCCGTCGGACAGAGGTCGTTGCAGTTCGCCGTGCCGTCGCCGTCGGTGTCGGTGTCCGGGACGCCGCAGCCGCACTGGCCGGGCGCGGTCTTGCCCGGATCGTTGACGCAGAGGTCGATGCAGTCGGCCGCGCCGTCGCCGTCGGTGTCGATGTCCGGATTGCCACAACCACAATCACCCGGCGCCGACTTCAGCGGATCGTTCGGGCAGCCGTCGAAGCAGTTCGGCACGCCGTCGCCGTCGGTGTCGGTGTCGGCGACGCCGCAACCGCACGCTCCCGGCGTGAACTTGTTCGGATCGTTCGGACAGCCGTCGAGGCAGTTCGCGAGCCCGTCTCCGTCGGCGTCCACGTCCGACACGCCGCAGCCGCACGTGCCGGGCGCGATCTTGTTCGGATCGTTCGGACAGAAATCGATGCAGTTCGGCGTGCCGTCGCCGTCGCTGTCGGTTTCCGCGGCTCCGCAGCCGCAGACGCCGGGCGCGGTCTTCGCCGGGTCGAGCGGGCAACCGTCGGCGCAGTCGAGCGCTCCGTCGCCATCCGCGTCGTTCGGCGCACACGAACAATCGCCGAGTGACGCCGTGACGCGCAGGTAGAACGCTCCGTACGGATCACCGAGCAGTCCCTGACAGCCCGTGGATTGCGCGCCGAAGCCCTGGCGGTAGTAGACGTCGTCGTTCGCGAGCCCCGTGCCGAGATTGCCGGCGTTCTTGAAGACCGTGCCGTCGCCCGCGGCGCAGAAGCCGGGCTGCGTGAGGTCGCCGGCGATCACGAACCCGCCGACGGTGCCGAGCGTCGTGCCGGTCTGATTCGGCATCGACAGCGCGAAGCCGAAACCGTCGAGGCTCTGAGTGCCGTCGTAGAAACCGTCGGCGTCGGCGCGCATGCAGAACTCCGAACCGCCGGCGAGGCTGACCGTGACGATCCAACAGCTCAACGTCCCGACTTGCGTCGACGCCGGCAGACCGGTCAACGTGAAGTCGGCGATCGGCGTGCCCGCCGCGGCCAACGATTGGCAGTCGTCGTAGTCCTCGAAGAAACGCACGCGCACGGTCGCACCGGGGCCGCCGGAAGCGGTCTGGAGCTCGCGCGTGCAGTACGAGATCTCGAACGAGGTGATCTTGTAGGACTGCTGGAAGCCGACGTTGGGCGACGGGGAAGTGGTCGACGGGATCTCTCCGTCGTCGATCACCGTCGATCCGGAGAGCAGCGGCGCGTATTGGCCGGTCGGGCAGTTGTTGGAGTAGACGACGGCGCCGATCGGGAACGGAGCGTCGGTCGTCGGAGGATGGAGCACGCCCGCGGCGACGTCGAAGACGCCGCCGTAGCGGATGTCGGTGCCGCACGGCGCGCAGTTGCGATCCTGAGCGACGAGTGGCGAAGCGAGCAGTACGAGCGCGAGAACTCGTGACGTTTGCATGGAATGGTCGAACTCCCGGGAGACTCTCCCTGTGGAACTCGCGACCGGACACGCCCGTGCCGTGCGCGAGGCCAAAAAGCCTAAGGGCAAGCGCCGAATCGCGCAGCCGACGAGCCGCCCAGGCGGCCGGAGTTGCTCCGGTCGTGTTCGTTCGACTCCGCTCGGCGAGCTCGAGTTCCGCGCGCGCCCGATCGAATCGCTCGCGGAGACTCGTTCGGTCGAACTGGGTGGCACGGAAATCCGTTCCAGGTGCTTCCAGGGATGGAGGCTCACCCCCGGAGGAGCTCGCGCCGGTGCTCGAGAGCTCGGCGCTCGACGTCAGGGGAGCAGCACGGCCGCGCCGGAGACTCGTCCGGCGCGCAGATCGTCGAGCGCGCGCTGCGCGTCGGCCAAGGCGTAAGGAACGGGTTCGACCGCGAGCGAACGGTCGCCAGCGAACGTCAAGAATTCCTCCGCGTCGCGGCGCGTCAGGTTGGCGATCGAACGCACGCAGCGTTCACCCCAGAGCAACGAGTACGGGAAGCTCGGCAGATCGCTCATGTGGATGCCCGCGCAGACGACCGTGCCGCCGCGAGCGACCTGCGCCAGAGCGCGTGGCACGAGCTCCCCCACCGGCGCGAAGATCAATGCGGCGTCGAGTTCGCTCGGCGCGAGCTCGATCGACGAACCGGCCCATTCGCAGCCCAAGCGCCGCGCGAGCGCGGCCGCGGCCGCATCGCCGGGCCGCGTGAACGCGAAGACGCGTCGACCTTCGGCCCGCGCCACCTGGGCGACCAGGTGCGCGGACGCACCGAAACCCCAGAGTCCGATGCGTTCCGCGTCGCCGGCGGCGCGGAGCGCGCGCCAACCGATCGCACCGGCGCAGAGCAGCGGTGCGGCGTGCAGCGAGTCGTAGCGTTCCGGCAGCGCGAACGCGAACCGCTCGTCGACGCAGGCGAACTCGGCGTACCCGCCGTCGCGGTCGCGGCCGGTGAACGTCGGGCTCGCGCACAGGTTCTCGCGTCCACGCGTGCAGTGCTCGCACGCGCCGCACGTGCGGCCGAGCCAGCCGACGCCGACACGTGCGCCGACTTCGAAGCGCCGCGCGCCCTCGCCACGTTCGACGACGTCGCCGACGATTTCGTGTCCGGGGATCAGCGGCCGGCGCGCGTCGAGCTCGCCGTCGACGACGTGCAGGTCCGTGCGACACACGGCACACGCGCGCACGGCGAGCACGATCTCGCCGCGGCCCGCTCGCGGCGCGTCGAAGTCGCGCGCGACGAGTTCCTTGCGTCCGGCTTCGAGCACCATCGCACGCATCGCGAGCTCTCGATACTCGACGAGCGTGCGCCGATCAAGACGGCTCGCGGGCGATGCAGCGACGGACGAGTGCTTCGGCTTCGACCGCGAGCGCCCCGGCGAACGGCACCGCGCCGGCGCGACGGTACCAGTAACGGGCATTCGCGAGGTCGCCTTCCTTGCGGTGCAAGTAGGCGTGCACGAGCGCGCAGTCGGCGTCGTCTTCGTGAGCCTGGACCGTTTCGTGCGCGAGATGCCACGCACCACGCGCGTCGTGCCACAGACCGAGCAAAGCCGGAGCGAGCGCAGGCGGAGCTTCGCGCTCGAGCGACGCTCGGAACGCCTCGAAGTCCATCGCCACGCGCCGCGCGCTCAGAACGGCAGACGCGTGCCCTCGGAGCGCGTCGCAGCCGAGTAGAGCTCGGTGAGGCGCGCGGTCAGCGGACCGGGCGCGCCCGCACCGATCGTGCGCTTGTCGCACTCGATCACGGCGACGAGTTCCCCCATCGTGCCCGTCGTGAACATCTCGTCCGCGGCGTAGACCTCGGAGAGCGAGATGCGCCGCTCCAACGTCGGGATGCCGGCGCCGCGCGAAAGCGTGAGCACCTTCGAGCGGGTGATGCCGGGCAGACACGAATCGGCGGTCGGGGTGTGGAGCTCGCCGCGCCGCACGAGGAACACGTTGGTCGCGTTCGTCTCCGAGAGGAAACCGTCGACGTCGAGCATCAACGCATCGTCGACGCCGGCGTTCTCGGCCTCGATCTTCGCGAGGATGTTGTTGATCAGGTTGTTGTGGTGGATCTTCGAGTCGATGCACTGCGGCGAGTTGCGCCGCCACGACGACGTGACGAGCCGGATGCCGCGCTTGTCGTAGACCGGCGGTTTCCACTCCGCGAGCACGATCAGACAGCAACCCGATTGGTTGTTCAGCGTGCTCATGCCGCTCGTCACCTTCTCGCCGCGCGTCAGCGTGAGGCGGATGTGCGCGCCGTCTCGCATGCCGTTCGCACGCAACGTCTCGAAGATCGCACGCTCGACGTCGGCGCGCGAAGGCACGCCGCGGAACGCCATCGCCTTCGCCGACGCGAAGAGGCGATCGAGGTGCGCGTCGAGCTCGAAGACGCGGCCGTCGTAGACGCGCAGTCCTTCCCACACGGCGTCGCCGCCTTGCACGGAACTGTCGAACACGGACACTTTCGCGTCCGCGCGCGGCACGAGCTTGCCGCCGACGTGGACGACGATCGATGCGTTGCGCGGATCGGGAAGTTTGGGGCTCATGCGCTCGTCTCCTTCGCCTTGATCGCCAGCGCCGAGAGTCGCGCGAAGTACGGCGCGCACTCCTTCAGCAACGGCCCGAGCCGGCGCGGGAACGGCGCCGACTTCGGTTGGTAGACCTGGAAGCCGCTCGACTTGTGCACGTTCGCGTACCAATGCGGCGCCCAACAACCGTCTTCGGGCCGCGCGCCGGGCTTCCACTTCAGCATGCGCGCTTGGAAGCGCAGGCCGAGCCGGCGACAGAGCTCGGTCAGGACGCTGCGCGGGTCGAGCAGCACCTCGCGCGCTTCGAGCACGGGCGGATCCTGGCCGAGCGCGACGAGTTGGTCGTAGAGCTCGCACTGCGCGCGATAACCGGTGTCGGCGAGCGTCGGCGTCGCGAGGTTCTGCGCGAGCGACGGCAGCATCTCCTGCGGATCGCGCGTCAGGATCACGTTCGCCGTGTGCGCCATGAACCCGCGGTCGAGCTCGACCAAGTGGTGCGCCATCTGCTTGAAGAAGACGACCGGCTTCTCACTCGGCGCGAGGATCACGCGCTCGACGACACGCGCGCCGTTTTGATCCTGGGCCGCGAGCACTTCGTCGCGTCCGGGGTGATCGGCGCCGGAGACGCGCAGGTAGTGCGCGTAGAGCGGTTCGTCGACCACACGCGTGTCGGTGCGTTGGGCGAACGAGTACATGAGCGCGGTCGAAACGTTGCGCGGCCCGGACCAAAGGTTGATCCGGAGCACGCCGTCGGGCTTGAATCGTTGGGGCATCGTCGCGTAACGCGCGGCTCGTCTCGGCCGCACGAGGCCCGAGACTCTAACGCTCCTCTCTCCCCTCACCGAGGCCGACCATGATCGTCACCACCACTCCGAGCGTCGAAGGCCGTCCGATCCAGGCGTACAAAGGCATCGTCACGGGGGAGGCCATCCTCGGGGCGAACATCTTCCGCGACTTCTTTGCCGGCATCCGCGACATCGTCGGCGGTCGTTCGGCGTCGTACGAGAAGGTCCTCGCCGACGCGCGGCAGACCGCGATCGACGAGCTCGCCGAACGCGCCGCGGCGCTCGGCGCGAACGCCGTGGTCGGCGTCGACCTCGATTACGAAGTGCTCGGCCAGGCGAACGGCATGTTGATGGTGTCCGCGAGCGGCACGGCGGTCGTGATCTGACGCCGCGGTGGATTCGAGGACTCGGGACGAGTAGATAACGTGCACCGACGCACGCCGTCGGGCTCCATGGCCAAAGCTGCAGCTCCCGCCGCATCGTCGGGCGACGCTCCGAATTGGAGCCTCGTCCTGCTCCGCCTCTACGTCGGTTGGGTCTTCCTCTCCGCGGGCTACGCAAAGATCGTCGGCGACGTCGGCGCACGGATGGTCACGGACCAAAGCGCGCGCATCTCCGAATCACCGAACTGGTACCGCTGGTTCGGACAAGACGTCGTGCTCCAGCATCCCGAGCTCTTCGCCGCGCTGATCCAATGGGGCGAGCTCGTCGGCGGCGTGTTGCTGTTCCTCGGCGCGTTGACGCGACCGGTCGGCTTCGCCTTCGCCTTCATGCTGCTCAACTTCTACTTCTCCGGACCGGCGAGCCAGGAAGGCTACGTGTTGCTCCTGCTCGTCTGCGCGTTGGCGCTCGCGATCTCGCGCGCCGGCAATCGCGCCGGCCTCGATGGTTGGATCGGGCCGAGCTTGCCGCGCTGGTTGACCTGGTGAGCGAGCGCCCGGCGCGCGCGGGGCCTCGTGCACCGCACGTGACCCGGATCCGACGCGCCGCGCTCGACTCGCGACGCGTCAGCGCTCGAGCGGTCTCACCGCGAGGTCGCCGCGGATCACGAGCTGACACCCAAGCCGTGCGCCCGCGTGGTCGGTGCACATCTCGACGGTTTCGAGCTCGTCCGCGCTCGCCTTGTCGACGTTCGCCGCGCCTTGTTCGATCGAGAGGATGCACGTGCCGCAACTGCCGACCGTGCACCCGAACTCGTGCGGTGCATCGTGCTGGCGGCACGCATCGAGGAAACGGGTGCCGGTCGGGACGTCGACGGTGAGGCCGGAGACGAGGAACGTGAGCTTGGGCATGGGGACGGGCTGTCGGACGGGGCTCGAAAGGGCGAAAAAGGGCCGGGAAGTTTACGCGAGCGTTCGATTTCGGCAAGCACGCGCGTCCCTTCCGCGGCGCTAGGATCCGCCGCCCGCGCGCGCCGCGGCCTCGCACGATGGCTCCTTCCGCAGCTTCCTCGCCGGCGCGTCCAGAACCGAACCGCCCCCACCCGGGCTTCGGCACCGGCGCCGAACTCTGGCTCTTCCGCCATGGCGAAGTCCACGCCGACTGGCACGGTCGCGCGTACGGCGGCCTGGACGTGCCGCTCTCCGAGCGCGGACTCGCCGACACGGCGGAGCGTGCGCGAACGTTCGGCACCCTCGGGTTCGCACGGATCGTGTCGTCGAGCCTCGTCCGCGCGCGCCTGCTCGGCGAAAGCCTCGCGCGCGAGTCCGGCGCGCCGCTCGAAGTGACCCGCGAGCTCGTCGAGATCGAACGCGGCGAATGGGCGGGCAAGTCGATCCCGAAGCTCTACGAGACCGAACCCGAGCGCGTCGAGCGCTACTTCGCCGATCCGTGGCACTTCGTGATCCCAGGCGCGGAGAACGACAGCGACGTGTTCGCGCGTGCTTGGCCGGTGGTCGAACGCACGGTCCTCGCCGCGCGCGGCGGACGCGTCGCCGTGACGAGCCACTACAACGTGATCCGCGTGCTCGTCGCGTATCTCCTCGGCATCGCGCCCGCGCATTCGTTCCGCCTGCGCGTCGACTTGTCGAGCGCCGTCGCGCTCCGCGACGAATCGGGCGGTTGGCGCCTCCTGCGTGCGAACGTGCGTTCGCCGGGCCGAGGCGCATGATCCGCGTGCTCTTCGTCTCGCCGGTCGTGCCCTGGCCGCCGGAATCCGGCGGCCGCATCCGCACCTACAACTTGATCAAGGCGCTCGCTCCGACGGTCGAGCTGCACCTGCGCGCCGTGCTCGAACCCGGACAGGACGAACGTGCGCTCGATCCGCTGCGGCCGTTCACGACCAGCGCGATGGGCTTCGCACGGGCTCGACCGAGCGCGCTGCAACGCGTCCGACGCGCGCGCATCGAACGCTGGTTCCACTCACCCGAGCTCCAAGCGAAGCTCGAGCAGGACCTCGCCGGCGGACACTACGACGTCCTGCACCTCGACGAGCTCCTGCTCGCGCGGCAGATGCCCGACGCGCTGCGCGTGCCGGTCGTCGTGCACCACCACAAGCTCGACACCGTGCTCCACGAGCTCTTGCCGAAACGCGCGCCGTTCGCGAAGGAATTCGACGTCTGGAAGCTGCACCGACTCGAAGCCGAAGCCGCGCAACGATTCCACCACCACGTCGTCTGCAGCGAGGACGACGCTGCGATCCTGCGCACGCGCCATCCCGAGCTCGAACTCGGCGTCGTCGAGTCTGGCTTCGATCCTGACTTCTTCCGCCCGAGCGCGCCGCCTCCGCGGCGCAGCACGAACCGGCTGCTCTTCCTCGGCAGCATGAGCTACCCGCCGAACGTCGACGCCGTGCGGCACTTCGTCGGCGGCGTCTTGCCGCTCGTGCGTCGCGAACGGCCGGACGTCGTGCTCGACGTCGTCGGCGCCGAGCCCGCGCGCGACGTGTTGGCGCTCGCGAGCGAGCACGTGAAGGTCGAAGGGCTCGTCGCCGACGTGCGGCCGTACCTCGAGCGCGCGGCGGCGCTCGTGATCCCGTTGCGCATCGGCGGCGGCACGCGACTCAAGCTCGTCGAAGCCGCAGCGATGAATTGTCCGGTGGTCACGACTTCGATCGGCGCGCAGGGACTCGCGTTCCGCGCCGACGAACACGTCGCACTCGCCGACGACGCGCAGAGCTTCGCGCGCGCGACGCTCGCCGTGCTCGCCGACCCCGCGCTCGCCGCCGAACGTGCGTTGCGTGCGAGGCGCCTCGCGCTCACCGAGTACCCGTGGCCGAAGCTCGCGGCGAAGCTCTTCGACTGCTGGCGACGCGCCGCGGCCACACGGGCGTGAGTTCGAGGCGCGCGCTGGGACGGCGCCATTCGTGCACGACGCCCGGGTCGCCGCCGTGCCGGCCGGGCGGCACCCCTGCGGCCGAGCGCGACGGCCCTGCGGCGCTCCGCTCGAACGACGCGGCTCCCGACGCGACACCGGGCAGCGCCGCCCGAGTGCGTCGAACCGTTTCGACGGCGCCCGGCACGAATGCGTCCGAGGCCTCGCGACGGCGGAAAATCGACTTTCGTGAAGCGCTCGAGCCCGCTCGCGAGACCTGTATCGGGGACCGACCCCCAAGCCCGCTCTCGCCGACCCCGAACGCACTGGAACGACTCATGCAAACCCGATCGATCGTCTTCGTCGCTGCCATCCCGCTGCTCGCCGTGGCCTCGTCCGCGCAAGGCGGGTTCCCGGACTACCCGTCGCGTATCCACGCGCTCACCAACTCGGCGAGAGAGCTCGCGACCGGCGACTTCGACGAAGACGGACGCGCCGATTTCGCGTTGGGACGGGCGACCGGGACGATCGCGATCGCGCTGACGAACGCACAAGGCGAACCGATCGAGTCGAGCTCGCTTGCGGTCCCGACGTTCGCCAGGGACCTGCGCGTGGCGGACTTCGATGGCGACGGCCACCAGGACCTCGCGGCGGCGATCGCCGGCGTCCCCGGCGCGGTGCAGGTCTGGCTCGGCGACGGTCTCGGTGGCTTCACTCCGCTGCAGAGCAGCGCGTCGAGCTCCGAGAGCACGGCGATCCATCCCGCGGACATCGACGGGGACGGAGACCTCGACCTCTACGGTCTCGCGAAACGCGTCCAGATCTGGCGCAACGACGGTTCCGGCCAGTTGAGCTTCGTGGGGCAAGGAACGGCGTTCGGTGGCTCGGCCTTCGACTTGGTCGTCGCCGACTGGAACGCGGATGGCTTCGACGACTACGCGCTGAGCGTGGGCAATCCGCTGGTGCGCATCGAGTACGCGAACGGCAGCGGCGGCATCGCCTCGTTCCAGGACTTCTCGTTGCCGCCGTTGATCTGGTTCGACCGGATGACGGCTGCCGACGGCAACGGCGACGGACACCTCGACCTCGTCGGCGCGAACGTATCCCAGGCGACCGGCGCTGTCTCACTGCACTGCATGCCGGGCAATGGACTCGGACAGTTGGGGGCGCTCGTGAGCTCGGCGAGTGCGCTGCCGGGATTTCCTCTTTCGTTCACCGCGAGCGATCTCGATGCCGACGGCACGAGTGAATTGCTGGTGCTCGATGCCGCGCTCGGTTGGAACGTGTTCGAACCGATCGGCGGCGGCAAGTGGGTTGCGGGCGCGACGTTTGGAGAGATGTCGTACGCCGCCGCAGGCGTGCTCGCAGACGTGAACGGCGACGGCGCGCTCGACGCGGCGACGTTGTCCGAGGGCGAACCCGCGCTCCAAGTGACGCTCGGACTGGGCGCGGGATCGTTCGACACGACGCTCGCAATCGGATCCGACCTCGAAGTGCGCGGCGTCACGACGTACGACTTCGACGGCGACGGCCGAGACGAAGTCGTGGCGGCGAACGAGCAGGACTCGTCGCTCTACGTCTTCCATTCGAACCCGAACGGCGGCTTCGCAGGACCGGCCGTGTACCCGACCCAGATCGGGCCGCGCACGCCGGCACTCGGAGACGTCGACGGAGACGGAGACATCGACGCGCTCGTGCCCCACGAACTCACGACGTCCGTCTCGTACCTTCCGGGCGACGGGCACGGTGGCTTCGGTTCGCCGGTGTTCACCGCAGTCGGCGGCGCGTCGCTCGCCGCGTTGCTCCACGATGTCGACGGCGATGGCGACTTGGACGGCGTGCTCGCCCTCGACGGACCTCCCGGCGTGAGGGTGCTGAACGGCGACGGCACGGGCAACTTCGTCTCGGGCGCGCTCTTCCCGACCGTCTTCGACCCCGCCGAGCTCGTCGGCGGCGACTTCGACGGCGACGGCGATCTCGACGTCGTGGTCGCGTCGAACAAGAACGCGCTCGCTGCCGTCCATCTCGGCGACGGCGCCGGCGGATTCGGACCGCCGCTCTCGCTGCCGGTGGCCGGCGACACGGCCGCGCTGTTGCTCGCGGACCTCGACGGCGACGGTCACGACGATCTCGTCGTGGCCTACGTGAGCGCGTTCCAGACCGACGTGTTCTTCGGCACGGGTACCGGCACGTTCCAATCCCCGCTGACTCTGACGCTCGGCTCACCGCGCGGGCTCGGCGGCGACGACATCGACGCGGACGGCGACGACGACCTCTTCACGATCGACGTGTCGAACAACGCCGTGGGCCTGACCCTCGGTGACCCGACCCGCACGTTCGCAGAGCGACGGCGATTCGGCGCGGGCGTTCCCTTCGGCCGCCACCTAGCGGTCGGACGCTTCGGGCCGACGGCGGAGCTCGGGTTCGTCACCGCGAACACCTCGGGCTCGGAGCCCTCGCTCGCCGTCGGCGTCCCGACGCCGTGGGCCGGCGCGCCGTCGCTCTACTGCACGGCGAAGACGAACAGTCTCGGCTGCGTTCCTTACGTCGGCTTCGCCGGTGCGCCGAGCGTCTCGGCGTCGAGCGGCTTCACCATCACGGCGCACCACGTGTTGAATCAGAAGGTCGGGCTCTTCTTCTACTCGCTCGCCGGTCCGAACGCCGTGCCGTTCCTCGGCGGCACGTACTGCGTCAAGGCGCCGACCAAACGCACCGCACTGCAGAACTCCCTCGGCAATCCGCCGCCGCTCGACTGCTCGGGTGCCTACTCGCTCGACTTCAACGCCTACATGGCGCTCGGCACCGATCCGAACCTCGTGCCCGGAACCACCGTGCGCGGTCAGTTCTGGTCGCGCGATCCTGGCTTCCTCGCGCCGAACGGCGTCGGCTTCACGTCGGCCATCCGTTTCACGCTCGGACTCTGAACGCGTCAGGAGCACGCGGCGAGAACACGCGGCGGACGCCGACGCTCCGAGGTCGCGCGACCGCCGTGCGCCACGTCGCGACGCCGACGCGCGGCCGCTCCGGGGCGCCTGGTCTCTGGGTCTCGGCCGCGCTTCGCCGCACTGCCGCGCTCCGCGGCCGCGCCCCTGACACCGACATCGGCCGCTGCACCGGCACCGACGAATTCCGGATCCCGGAACGAAGTCGGATTCGGCGAGCGTGCGCGTTGCGCCTGCACGAATCGGCCCGGATACTCCGGCCATGTCCGCGGACGAGTCCCCCAACTCGCCGTCCGACCGAGATCCGCACGAAGAAGCTCGTCGACTCGAGTTCCTGCGTGACGGTCGCCCGTCGGAAATCCTCGGTCGGCTCGTCGAGTCCGATCCACTGGCATTGCGTCCACGTTCGAGGGAGCGTCTCGGTGCACTCGGCTATCTGCTGCCCGAGGAGCGCCTCGCGCTGCGCTCGATGGCGCGTGTCGCGTACGAAGCACGTCGGCGTCCGCGAGACATGCGACTGGACGTGTGGCTCGATGGCTGCGTCGACGGCTCGATTCGCGAGTTGATCGAGGAGCAACTCGCCGAGGAACGCGAGCTCCAACCGATCGACGCATCGCGCGACGTGGATTTCTATCGAGCGCTCGGCACCGCGTTGTCGATCGAACCGAGCCTCGCGCGCCTCGCGTGCGTGAGGCTCAACGGCTTGACTCGCGATCGACGCCAGGTCTTTCACGCGCTCGCGATCGAACGCGCCACGCTCGAGCAGTGCGTCGCACGCGGCCTCGGTTCCGAGTCGCGCGTCCTCGAGCTCTTCCATCAAGCAGTCCTCCAGATCACTCGCGCCTTCGAATCCCGCGGCGCGAACGGCCCGTGGAGTCCCCCCGCATGACCACTCATCGCGCGCTCGACCCCGCCGTCGAGGAGCTGCTGCACGCGCTCGCGAGAGAGCCGCGCACGGATACGCTCCTGCTCGACCCCCAACGCATCGTCCGCGGCATCGCCGACGGCAGCGTGGTCGCACGCGCGACCCGCACGGGTGCGAGTTCCACCGAACGTGAGCTGATGAGCGTCCTGCGGGAGGACGTCGTGCAGCTTCTCGACGCGACGTACGTCGACGCGCTGCGCGCCTCGACTGCGTCGCTCGTGTTCACGCCGACGACGAACCGCAACCTCCAGAATTGGCGGCGCGACTTGCGCGATTGGCTCGAGGGCGCCGAGTCGCCGTCGCACGGGGCTGACCTGCGCGCGGCACTGGTCGACGCAGATCCAGTTCGCGTACGCGGCGACGCGTCCGCGCGCCGGGCGCTCGCCTCGATGATCGCTCGACTTTCCAGCGCGCCGCGTTCGCGCTTGCTCTTCGCCGCGGAGCACCTGCAGCACCGCGACTGGGCCACCGCGGCTCACTTGGCGATCGCCGTTTCCGAATCCGCTGCGCGAGCCGACGAGCGCAAGGCCGCGCTCGACATCCTCGGCAGCGCGTGGCTCTCCCTGGGAGACGCGAACTCCGCGATCGACAGCTTCGAGCGCGCGCTGCGCTTGGCCGTCGACGACGGTCTCCCGCCGGCGGCAGTCTGCATCTCGGCGACGAATGTCATCGTCACGAGTGTCTTCCGCGACGATGCGGACCGGATCGTGACCGCGGCGAACACGATCGATCTGCTGCCGCGGCTCGCTCGCGCCGAAGCGCTCGAACATCACGTGCGACAGATTCGCACGCAAAGACAACGCGAGTTCTCGCTCGATGATCGCGGTCGAGGATTCGTGCGGCGAATGCGCGATCGCTGTCCGGATGCGGTTCAGGAGCTTTTCGATGCGATGCTCTAATCGATGGTCGGGCGCGCTTCGTGTCGCCCTTTTCGTGTTCGCGATCCTGCTGCCGACCGCTGCGTCGGCGATTCCGAAGGGCGGCGTGCCGATGGCTTCCGCGGGCGGCGGCAATCCGACCGGCGGCGGCGCGGGGAGCATTCCCACCCGCCCGGTCCCGCCCCCGAATCCCTGACGGAAACGACGGGCCGATGAGACTTGCCGTATGGCTCGTCGCCCTCGTGTTGCTCGCGGGGCTCGCCGGTTGGCTCGTGCTCGACCGAGACGTCCAGACCGCGAGCAGCGTCGCGTCGTCCTCGCCGACCTCGAGCGAGCCCCCTACTCCGTCGATGTCGAGCGCGGGGGCCAAGTCCGCAGCAGCGGAACCACCTTCGAACCCGACGAGTCGCGCGCAGGTGTCCACACGCGTGCGAGCCCACGTCACCGACCCTGACGGCAAACCGCTCGTCGGCGCGGAAGTCTCGCTCGTCCCGTTCGACGACGCCGCCGCGATCGGCGACTGCGGCATGGACGCGTTCGAACGAGTCGAACGCATCACTCGCCGAGTCTCGACCGACGCCAACGGTGACGCCGAGTTCGAGCTCGACGGCCGAACCGCCGAAGCCGGAGGGCGACAGATCCTCTGGGCCACGCATCCGCCGTTCGAGGCACGCTTCGCCATCGTGCAGCCGTCGACCGCGGCGACGCTCGTGGAGCTCGCTTTGTCGAGCACGGCGCGCTGCAGGGTCTTCGTCGGCGACCTCGGCGGTCCACGACCCGTCGAGGTACGAATCGTCGGGTTCGTTGCTCCTGGACACGAACTCTCGCTGGGCACGGACGCAACGGTCGCCCAGCGCGCGTTCGCGCGCACCCTGCGCATCACGAGTGAGTCGTGGAGCGATTCGATCGCGAGTCGCGCGACGGTCCTCGCGTGCGTCCAGAGCGACGGACTCCGTTCGAACACCATCCGCACGACCTTGACCGGCGACGTGCGCCTCGAAGCGAGTCCGTGTTTCTCGGTCTCCGGCGTCGTCCTCGCGGCGCCTGGCATCGATCTCTCTCGCGCGACCCGTATTTCGATCGGCCCCGTGGACGAATATGCGATTCGTTGGTCGACCAGCCTGGCGGTCAGGGCAGACGGCTCCTTCGGGCCGATCGAGTGTCCATGGGAGGACGTCGCCGAGTTCGGATTCGGACTCTCGTCGGACGTCGTGCTCGCCGAGTTCCAGAAGCGAGCGACACCTCGTGTCGGAGAGCACGTGCAACTCACGTTCGAGCCTCGCGCCGGCGCGGAGCTCGCCGTGCGCGTGACCGATGATCACGGCTCGCCCGTCTCGGGAGCTGCCGTGCTCTCTTTCTGGGCACCGGACACCCCGTTCTACGCGTGCCAGTCTGCGCGCATCCTGACCGACGAACAGGGAATCTCGCGCGTCCCGATCCCTGCCGCGGCGTTCATGCTCGGCGTGACCCGCCGCGGATTCGTACCTGCGTGGCGTGGCCCGCTCGACTTCGCAGGCGAGGGGCCGCGTGCGTTGGACGTCGCGCTCGAACCGGGAGGCAGGATCGTCGGACGCGTGCTCGCCGACTCCAAGCCAGTGACGGACTTCACGGTGCAGCACTGGCCCGGCGACCGACCCGAACGCGGAGGCGAAGCCGTCTTCAAGGGGCGTAGTGATGGGCGCTTCGAGATCGAAGACGTCGAGATCAGCACGCTGCAAGCCTTCGCGTCCTCGAGCACGCGACCGCGGAGCGAGATCGTCGCCGCGAGTTTCGTCGACGGCGTCGCAGACGTCGGAGATCTCGAGCTGCCCCGCTCGCTCCAAGGTCGCGGGCGAGTGATCGAGTCCGAATCCCGGCAACCGCTCGCGGGTGCGAGCGTCGGTGCGTGGAATGCGTGGGGGCTCCAGCTCATCGCGCCACAAGGTGATCCGGTGATCACTGGCGCCGACGGCACGTTCGAGATCGACGGCCTCCGCGACGGACTCAACTTGCTCTGGGTACAAGCGCCGGAACACCACTTCGCGCAACCTTCGGCGCGCCCGTCGGCCGACGGCATCGTCGAGTTCGGCGACATCGCACTCGAGCGCGACGTCGAAGTGGCGTTCCAACTCGAGTCGAGTCGGCCGCTCGACTACTCCGAGTTCGCACTGGAAGGTCGCATGCAGGTCATCTACCCGCAGCGAGCCTTCCCGAGCGACGGCAGACTCGTCGTGCCAAATTGTGGTCGAGGATCACTACAGTTCGTGCTCACGTACCCGGATGAGAGCACGCTGTACCATCGACTCGACCTTCCGACGGCTGTCCCCATCACGTTCGTGCACCGCGTGCCAAACGACGCGACTCTGTCGGTGACCGCACGGCTCGGCGATCTCGATGTGACGAGCGACCTCTCCCTGTGGATCCACTATCGCGACGGCGGCGGTGAACCCTGGGAGCGCAAGGTCGTGATCGACGCCGACACCAGCACGCGCGTGGAGCACTTGCCAGCAGGCTTGGTGGTGCTCCGGCTGTACGTCGGCGGAGATGAAGTCGCCCGCAAGCGCGTCGAACTGACACGCGGCACGGAAGCGTCCGTCGAACTCCGACCGAGTGAACGGCTCAAGACGCTCGTGCTGCGCAACGCCGACGACACGCCGCGCGCTGGGGCAAGCGTCGCGATGGCGTGCACGGCTGACTCCCCGCGATCCTTGGAGTGGCGCGTGACCGATGCGGAAGGTCGACTCACGCTGCCGATGTCGGACTGCCACGACTGGCTGCTGTCCGTGGTCGGTCCGAGTTCGCGACTCGCGCTGCGGGTACTGCTGGACGATCGGCCGACGCAGACGATCTTGCTCGAGCCGGGAGCCGAGCTCGCGCTGCGACTGCTCGACGGCAGCACGCCGCTCGCTGGGATCACCATGTGGGTCAGCGATGTCGAAACCGACCAAGTCCTGGAGCCGCTGACGACCGGCGCCGACGGCACCGCGCGTTGGCAGGACATCGGCACCGCGTCCTATCGCGTGCATGTCGGTGGCCAGGGGCTTTGGGCGGTCGAGCACACCGTTGGCGCGATGGCGGCACCGGCCACGGAACGAGCGCTCGAAGTGCGGCGGACCGGCGGGGTCGAATTCGACGTGCGCGGGACGCTCGGCGAGGCGGTCTTGGGCGCGGAGCTCGTGCTCGAGCACGCCGAGCTCGGCGAGGACCTCGCGGCCTGGACGGCGGAGGGCCGGCTCGTCGCGCCGGCGAACGGCTGGCGCAGCGATGCGACCGGCCGACTGCGCATCGCCGGCATCCCGCGCGGCGAGTATCGCTGGTCCTTCGCGCTCGCGGACGGCCGTTCGGCCTCCGGCACCGTCGAGATTCCGCCGGCGGGCACGGCTTCGGTCCAGGCAACACTCGAGTGAGCACAACTCCGTTCCGCTCACTGGGGAAAACGCGCGCGCGCCGAGAGCACCCGAACTACCGAGTCCTACTGAAAGCTCCGGCAGTGCCATCCTCGGGCAAGGCGAGCATCCGTCTCGATACTGCCGTTGCGGTTGATGAAGGGTCTCCGGATACTCCGCCCGGTTCCCACGCGAGCGTTCTCGGCACGGCCGATTGGCGGCGAAGTCGGACGAGGTCGAACGCGCGATCGATCGCAGGCGTGGGCGATTGGAATGGGGTTCTCGCGAGAATCCGACCGATCGGTTCGCCGCAGCACTGACACGTCGGGACCGCTGTCCCGGGAGCTGTTGCATGCGTTGGCTTAGTCGAACGAGCGGCGTGTGGCTCGTGATCCTGGTCCTGATCGCGTCGAGTGCGCTCGCGCGACCGGTTGCGCTTCCAGCGGGACCGAAGATGGCCGCAGCGGGCGGCGGGTCGGGCCACTCGGGATCCACGACACCCCCACCCAACATGCGGACTCAGACCACGCCGCCGCCTGGCCCGTAACCCTCCACTCCAAGTCCAATCGTGCGCCGCGTCGTTGCGTGGGTTGTGGGTTTCGTCGTCCTGAGCGCCGCGGTGCTCACGTGGTGGAACTCGCGTGGTACTTCCAACGCGCCGACGAGCGCGTTGCCGGCGCCAGCCACGCAGCGCGCAACACGAACCCCCATCGAGGACGCAGCGAATGCGCGGGGCTCCGAGTCCACCGGCGCCGCGCGAGCGAACGCCGCGCTGGAGAGACGCTTGCGCCTGCGCGTCCGCGGAACCGACGGAACCGCGATCGCGGACGCAGAAGTCTCGCTCACGCCTCTCGATGCGCTCGACGGACCGAAAGAGCACCCGCTCGTCGATTGGGGGCGTGTCGCGAGCGCGAGCGAGTGGCAACGAACCGACGCATCGGGTGAGTGCACGTTCGCGCTCGAGAGTGCAGCGCTCGACCGCACGCCGCGAGAAGTGATCTGGATCACTCACCCGGGCTTCCTCGTCGCGCACGTGCTGCTCGACGGGAGTGAATCCGGACCGCTCGATGTCGTCTTGACGCCAGCGCCGCCGTGCCGAGCACGCGTCGAGAGCACCGAGGTCGCTCCGGAGCTCGCGTGCACCATCAAAGTGATGGGATCCGTGCGGGCGCACGAACGTTCGACGCTCGGGCCCACCGAAACGCGCGCACTCGAACTCTTCCGCCGGGAGCTCCGCGTGACTCTCGATGAATGGAGTCGGTGCTTCGCAACGGACCGTGAGGTCGCATGCATCGCGACGGCCGGCGATCTCGCGTCGGTGCCGCGATTCGGCCCACTTTCCGGCGACGTGCGCTTCGAGCTCGTTCCGACGTTCGAGTTCGCGGGCCGCGTGGAACCTGTGGCGAATCTGTCGTTCGCGGACTCGACGGTGGCGAGCGGCTCGATCGAAAGCAATTACGTCGCGTGGCTCGCACGAGCTCCGGTGCGAGCCGATGGCACGTTCGGGCCAGTGATCTGCGCGACGTCCGACGCCGCCGAGTGGGCCTTCGCTCTCAACTCGAACGACGTGGTGTCGAAGTTCGTCCGGAGGCCCACGCCACGCGCGGGTGAACGCGTCGTCGTCACGTTCGAGGCACTGTCGGGGCGGCGCCTCACGATTCGAGCCATCGACTCGGACGGCAAACCGTTGGCCGGTGCCGCCGTGCTCGCCGAGTGGGCGGACGGTCGCGCGGATCAACTCGTCGCGACGGCGCCGATGGTCACGGGCCAAGACGGACTGGCGTCCTTGTGCGTTCCCGAAAGAACGCAGTTCGAGGTCGCTGCGTTCAAGTCGGGCTACGGCTCGGCGCGCACCGGCCCGCACGAATGGGTCGAGGACTCCGGCTCCCCACTCGAGATCGTGCTCGTGCGCAGCGGGCGTGTCATCGGACGCGTGACGCGCGAGGGCATGCCGGTGCGCGAGTTCGACGTCACGCTCTGGCCACAGCGGAGCTACCAAGACGTGCGCGTCGTGCCCTTCACCGAACGAGAGGACGGCACGTTCGCCGTGCCTGACGTTCCGATGGAGCCCTACCTCGCGTTCGCGCACTCTCCGGATTTCCCGCGCAGCGAGATCGTGAGCTTGGAGTTCCGCGACGGCGTCGCGGACTGTGGAGACCTCGCGCTGCCCGATGCTCTGCGGGCCAGAGGCGTCGTGATCGACGAGTCGACCCGGGACGGCATCGGCGGCGCGACGGTCGAGCTGTGGAACTCGTGGGGTTTCACGCCCTTGAGCCGGCAAGGTGACCCGGTGCTCACGCGCGCCGATGGTTCCTTCGAACTCACTGGCCTGCGCACGGGGAACAACGTCCTCTGGATCCGAGCGGACGGGTTCCTCGCCGCGCTCCCGACGGCGCACGGCGAAGCGGGCGCGGAAGTCGATTTCGGTCTCGTGCCTCTCGAACGCGGTGCGGATGTCGCAGTGCAACTTGCGAGCGACGCGCCGCTCGACTTCACGCAGTTCGCACTGGAAACCCAACTCCATGTGGCGACTCCCGCGACCCACTTTCCCGAGAACGGCCGCATCGTCCTCGGCGGCGCCGGGCGAGGGTTCATTCAACTGATCCTCACGTATCCCGACGCGAGCCGTTTGTGGAGTCGACTCGACTTGCCGCGTGCGACGCCCCGCGAGGTCGTGCACCGCGTGCCGGACGACGCCGAGCTCGAGCTGACCTTCGCCGCGGAAGTCGGGCAGGTCGAGTCCGCGGCCGTCGACGTGTGCCTGCGCTATTTCGACGATGCAGGACGCGAGTGGGAACGTTGGCTCTCGGCGGATCCCAGGGCGAGCACACGGGTGAATGCGCTCCGCGCGGGTCCTTGCGTCATTCACGCGAGCCGTGGGAGCGAAGAACTCGCCCGGACGAGCATCGAACTCGCCGATGGCAGCGCCAACACGGTCGTGCTGCGCCTATCCGCGGCGCGCAAGTCCCTTCGGTTCGTGGAAGCTGGCGCTCCGCGCGCGGGGGGCTGGATCGCGATGCGGCCGCGAGGGAACCACGAGACGCCGATCGAATGGCGACAATGCGACGCCGATGGGCGCATCGACATGCCACGTCCCGCGGAACGCGAGTGGGTCGTGTCGGCCGTGGGCGCGCCGACGCGCTTGGGCGTAGCGGTGATCCTCGACGACGAGGACGAGCAACGGATCGAGCTCGGCCCTGGCTTCCCACTGGAAGTCCACGTGCGCGATCGCGACGCGCGACTCGCGGGGATCTCCGTGTGGCTCGAGGAGCCGTGGACGCGACAGGTTGCATTGCACGCGACGAGCGACGCAAACGGCATCGCTCGCTGGGCCGATCTCGGCAGAGCGCGATACCGAGCTTCGATCGAAGGGCAGGGACTCTGGAACGCCGCTCTCGACCTCGAGGTCGGTCACGACGCTCGAACGGCCGTCGAGTTCGAAGTGCGGCGGACCGGCGGGGTCGAATTCGACGTGCGCGGGACGCTCGGCGAGGCGGTCTTGGGCGCGGAGCTCGTGCTCGAGCACGCCGAGCTCGGCGAGGACCTCGCGGCCTGGACGGCGGAGGGCCGGCTCGTCGCGCCGGCGCACGGCTGGCGCAGCGATGCGACCGGCCGACTGCGCATCGCCGGCATCCCGCGCGGCGAGTATCGCTGGTCCTTCGCGCTCGCGGACGGCCGTTCGGCCTCCGGCACCGTCGAGATTCCGCCGGCGGGCACGGCTTCGGTCCAGGCACGACTCGAGTGACGGCGCACGGCGGCGCTCGCGCACACGCCCGGCCGCGTCACGAGCACGCGGCGCGCATCGCGGGCACGCGGCGCGCATCGCGGGCACGCGGCGCGCGTGTCGCGAGCGCATCACGGACGCGTCGCGAGCGCGAACGGGCCGCGGCCGAGCAGCTCGACGTCCTGTTCGACCAGCGGGCCGTTCGTGCTCGCAGCGAAGTACGACCGCAAACGGCCGTTCGCGCCATCGTCGTCGGCCACGATCAGGCCGTCGACCGAGAAGGCGAGCACGCCGAACGCGCTCGAGCTCGGTGCGAGCGTGAACGTCGCGTTCGCTCCGCTCGTGAGGAAGCCCGACGCCGGATCGCGAGCGAGCGCGACGCCACCGTTCGCCGCAGGGTCGAGCGCGAACACGCGTCCGCTCGCATCGGCCGACGGCAACGCGCTGCCTTCGACGAGGCGCACCGCGGTCGCGGCGCCGCCGAAGCTGCCGACGGGCTGCAGCTCGCCGCTGACTCGGTCGACGATGCAGCGACGGATCGTGCCGGACGCTTCGTCGAGCACGTGCACGAACCGACCTTCGGGAGACACGAAGACGTCGGTCGGCCGGCCGAGCGACGTGAGCTCCATCGACGGCGTGATCGAACCGTTGGCGAGCGTGAAGCGGAACGAATGCACCGTGCCGGCGTCGGGTTGCACGACGTAGACGAAGCGCAGCAGCGGATCGACGCGAAGCTTCGCGCCTGCGAGCGACCCCGAGAGCGGCTCGAAGCCGATCGGCGTGAGAGAGCCGTCGTTCGGATCGACGCGGAAGCTCTCGATGCCGCCGGCAGCTTCGAGCGCGAACAAGTGGCTGCCGCCCGGCGCGAGCGCGAGCCCGAACGGCGCCGCGTTCGGCGCGAGCGCGTGGTTCTGACCGCTCTGGAAGCCGAACGCCGCGTCGTCCCAAGCGTAGATGCCGAGCGAGTCTCCGTCGCGGTTCGCCGTGAACACGAAGGGCAAGCCGGCGCTCGTCGCGACGTCGACGGGTGCCGTGTCGGTCGCGAGCGGACCTTGCGTCGAGGGCACGAGCAAGTCGCCGCTCGTCTGACTCTTCACGGCACGCAACGTCGAGTCGGACTCGCTCGCGACGAACGCGACGCGTGCGCGGCCCGGATTCGCACCATTGAGCGCGACGAGGGCCACGGGCTGCGAACGCGTCGGTGCGCTGGTCACTTCGTCGAGCGTCGCGCCGTTCGACTCCCAGAACTCGAGCTCGCCGTTGACGTCGTCGAGCAAGAAGAGTCCCCCGTTCGCCGCGAGCAACTTCGCCGGCGCGCCACCGACCGCGTGCGTCACGAGCGTCGGACCGAGCACCGTGTCGCCCGCGCCCAGGCCGAGCGCGTGCACTTCGCCTTCGGTGCGGTCGGCGATCCACGCGCGCACGGTGCCCGCCGTGTGCTCGAGCGAGAGGTCGCTGAACTGCCGGCCGAACTTGCGCAGCTCGGTGACGTCGAGCGCCGGCGCGCCCGCGGCGAGTTCGACGTCGCTCGCGAGCTCGCACATGATCGCCTCGCCCGAGAAGTCGTGCTGCGAGAACGAGTACTCGGCGGTCAGCACGAGCAAGTTCTCACCGACGCGCGAGAAGCCGATCGCAGGAATCTCGACGGTCGCACCGAGCGAGAGCGCGTCGCCGCGAACGGCGAGTTGCGTGCCGCCGTCGTAGAGCTGCACGGTCGCGGGCACCGAACTCGCGACGGCGACTTGGCCGTTCGAAGCGACGGCGAGCGCAGTCGGGTGGAACGGGCCCGGCGCCGCGCTCGGACAGCAGAGCGCGCCGCCGACGCCGATCTCCCAGCGCGTGACGACGTTGTCGGTCGCGACGATCAAGTGCCGCGAATCGGTCGTCGTCGCGAGCCGCCACGCCGCACCGAACGAGCCGAGATCCACCGGCGGCGCGAGGTGGCCGCTCGCCGCGTCGTGCTCGTAGCAGAGGATCCGCCCCGAACCGTTCGCGACGTACACGTAACGTCCGTCGGGAGTCGCCGCGCACGCGAGCGCGCCGTTCGCCGTCGACTCGAGATCGACGGGCAACGCACCGCGACCACGCAACGCGTAGACGTCGAGCGCGTCGTCGCCGAGGCTCGGCACGACGAAGCCGGAGAGGCCGAGCTTCGGCAGGACCTCGAGCTCGACGACCGTCTGCGCGTCACCGAACGGGTTGGTCGCGGTCACGACGTGTTGCGTCACGCCGAGCGCACCTTGCGCGACGCCGACGATCCAACCGGTTCGTGGATCGAGCGCGAGTCCGTTCGGCAACGCAGGCGAGATCGAGAACGACGACGCACCGTTCGAAAGGGCCGGCACGACCGGCGGGAACGGATCGCCGAGCGGCGCGCTCGCGGGGTTCGGCGCGTACGTGAAGCCGCCGGGTGGCAGCGCAGGATGGATCGTGTACTCGACGCTGGCGTGCCGCTGCTTGCCGAACTTGTTCGAGGCCTTGACGGTGACCGTCTGCGCCGTGACGACTTCGGTGGGCGTGCCCGCGATCGCACCCGTCGCCGGATCGAGCGTCAGTCCCGACGGCACGGCGCCGACGAACTCGAACTGATCCGCCGTGAAGTCGAGCGCCGGCACGAGCGGCGCGAGCGGCACGTCGACCCAACCTTGTTCGCTCGCCGACGGATACTCGAACGTCGCGGCGGTGCCGGACGACGCACCGCCGTTGCCGCCGGAGCAGGAGAACCACTCGTTGGGCACACAGCTCGTGCCGATGACCACGACGAGCGCGACCAGGAGATTCGAGACTTCGGAGCGACGAACTGAGCGCATGGCAAGATCCGTGGGCCTGGGAGGCCGATCCACCGCACGACGGCGCGGTCGTGGCACCCCGACGCTGCCCCGAAGGCGCCCGCCGCACGAGCGCAACGGCACTTGCGCGTCGCAGACGCCTCCGGGAGCTCAAGTCCCTGCGCGACAGCGAATTGCGAGCGCACCGGACTGCGCACTGAGCGCGGCAGGACCGGAGTCCGGAAGAGACTCTGGACCGGCGCGAACCCGGCCCGACGCAGAGTCCACACGGCGATACTGCCCCGCGTCGCTGCGCCGAAAATTCGGGCGCGGCTGAAACCAAAACGGGTTGTGGCGGTCTTTGTCTGG
>JAKLKU010000018.1 GCA_023150475.1 Planctomycetota bacterium | reverse complement strand
CGACGGCCGGCGCAGCGGCCGGGGCCGCGGCCGGAGCAGCAGCCGTGGCCGAGCCCCGCGCGGGTGCCGCGGCGCCGCGCGCGAGGCGTTCTTCGAGCGCGGCGAGGCGTTCGTAGAGCTCGCCGAGCGGCCAAGCCGCTTCGAGGCGACACAGATCGAGCAGGGCGAGTTCGAAGACGAGGCGCGCGTGCGACGGCAGCTCCTGCATGCGCGCGCGGGCACCGACCAGTTCGAAGAGCCAGAGCTCGAGCTTGTCGGAGCCGAGCCGCTTCGCGCGCGCGAGCCGGCGCTCGTGCTCCGCGGTTTCGGCGTGGAAGAGCAACGCGCGCTCGCCGCAGTGCAGCGCGACCAACGCACCGCGCAAGTGTTCGAGCAAACCGTCGAGCAAGACGCTCTCCGAGCCTTCGACCGCGGAAAGCGCCGTCAACACGGCGGCCTTGTCGCGGCTCTCGAGCGCGGCGAGCACCGCTTCGACGCGTTCGGGCCCGCCAGCGCCGGCCAACCGGCGCACGTCTTCGAGCGTCGGCGCCGACGCGGAGAGAGCGAGCAATTGGTCGGTGATCGACAGCGCGTCGCGCAGCGAGCCACGCGCGAGCTGGGCCACTTCTTCGACGACACCCGGCGCGACGGTGATGCCTTCCGAGTGGAGCACGTGCGTGAGCCGCGCCGCGATGCGCTCCTCGCGGATCAGCGAGAGCTTGAGGATCTGGCAGCGCGAGCGGATCGTCTCGGGCACCTTCTCCGCTTCGGTGGTCGCGAAGACGAACTTGACGTGCGCCGGCGGCTCCTCGAGCGTCTTCAGGAGCGCGTTGAACGCCTGCGTCGTCAACATGTGCACTTCGTCGACGATGTAGACCTTGAAGCGCGCCTTGAGCGGCGCGTACGCGACTTCGTCGCGCAGCACGCGCACGTCGTCGATGCCGCGGTTCGACGCGGCGTCGATCTCGATGATGTCGATCTCCGCGCCGGAGTCGGTCGCTTGGCAGCGCTCGCACTCGCCGCACGGTTCCGTCGTCGGCCCGCGCTCGCAGTTCAGCGCCTTCGCGAAGATGCGCGCCGTCGTCGTCTTGCCGGTGCCGCGCGGTCCGCAGAGCAAGTACGCGTGTCCGATGCGTCCTTCCTGGATCGCGTTCTGCAGCGTGCGCACCGCGACTTCCTGCTCGCAGACCTCGGCGAACGTGCGCGGGCGGTACTTGCGGGCGAGGACGAGGTAGGACATGTGCCGAGGCGCGGACGAGTCTCAGGCGGGCGCGAAGGACGGCGAACGGAATCGAGCGCGGTCGCAGGCCGCGGACGCAGCGATCGGTCCGCTGTGCCGGCGGGCGCCGAGTTCACGGGCGAGTTCGCAGGACGGGAGGACAGGAGGGACTCGAGCCCGCCGGTGGGCCCGGGCGACCATCGCATGAATCCATGCTCTTAGGGCTGCTCCGTTCCCGGCCTGACCCGGTTCGAACCGTACCCATCGACAGGGTCCGGACCCACCGCCGGGCTCGAGTGCTCGCCGCAGGTGCGGGAGCGGCTTCCTTATACACGTTTCGCGCAGCGCGCGCGCGCCCAGCGGGGCCGCGTCGCCGGAAGCCGCGCGCACGCGTCGCGAGCGACGCCACCCGCGCGAGGAGTGGCGGAGAGGGAGGGATTCGAACCCTCGATGCCGTTTCCGACATACACGCTTTCCAAGCGTGCTCCTTCAGCCGCTCGGACACCTCTCCGTGTGTGCTCGCCGTCGCGAGGACCGCGCCAGCGCCGATCACCGGTTGGCCCACAGGTTGGCCGCGCGTGGTCCGCGCGCGCCAGACGGGAACGCCTGGTGAAAATGGAAATGGCGGAGAGGAAGGGATTTGAACCCCTGGTACCCGTGAGGGCACACCGGTTTTCGAAACCGGCCCATTCAGCCGCTCTGGCACCTCTCCGCCCGCGCCGCGCTCGCGAGGAGCACGGCGTGATCGTGTGACACCGCGCGGGGATCGCGCGGCGTGTGTCTTGGACGATACCGTCGGTCGCGCGCGGCGAGCGCGCGGCCGGCGTCAGGAGCTCGACGGGCTCCCGCGCTTCTTGCGAAAGAACGATTGCAGCAGCTCGCGTGCAGCGTCGGCGCACGCGCTCCCACTGAGCTCCGCGAGCTCCGCGCGATGGTTCGCGCGAGGATCGCTGAGCACGTGGCCGAGCGACGCACAGCCGCCGAACTTCGGGTCGCGCACGGCCCACACGACGCGCTTGACGCGCGCGTGCAGCAGCGCGCCGGCGCACATGAAGCACGGCTCGACCGTCGTGAACACTTCCGCGTCGACCAGCCGCGCCGCGCCGAGCGTGCGCGCCGCGCGCGACAACGCGAGCAGCTCCGCGTGGTTGGTCGGATCGGTGTGCGTGCGCGTCAGGTTGTGCGCCGCCGCGATCACGCGCTCGCCGATGACGACCACGGCGCCGATCGGCACTTCGTCGAGCCGCTCGGCGGCCCGCGCCTCGTCGAGCGCGATCCGCATGAAGCGTTGGTCGCGCTCGGTCCCGGCGTGCGCGTCGAGCACCGGCTCGCGGACCGCCTCGCCCCCCACAGCAGCGTCAGCCGAGGGCGCGAGCCCGCGTTGAGCGAGAGGCGCGACGGTTTCGGGGAGGACGGCCATGGGGCGAGAACGGAGTGCGGGTCGGACGGCGGAACTTGCGCGGCGCGCGCGCCTGGGCTCGGGCTCGGGCTCGGGCTCAGGCCTGCGGGCTCGGGGGTCGCAGGCGAAGCTCGCGGACCGCGTGGCCTTCGGGGCGTTCGCCTGCGTGTGCTTGGTACACCCAAGTGGACTCGAACCACTAACCTTCTGATCCGTAGTCAGATGCTCTATCCAATTGAGCTATGGGTGCGTGAGGGGCGACCTATGTAGCCGCGCCCCACCAGTGTGTCAAGGCGAGCGGACCGCCCGAGTCCCCCACGGCCGCATGGACACGGACCGCGCGCGGACTACGCTCTCGTCCATGTCCGAAAAACGCGCACCCCAGCACCTGATCCGCCTCAACGACTTCTCGCCGCAACAGGTCGACGACCTGCTCGAACTGTCGACGCGCCTGAAGCGCAAGGGCGCGCGCGCCGAGCTCGCGGGTCGCACGGTCGGCCTGCTCTTCTTCCGCGGCTCGCTGCGCACGCGCGCGTCGTTCGAGGCCGCGATGGTGCAGCTCGGCGGCAACACGATCAACCTGACCGCGGCGAGCGACTTCTGGGATCTCGAAGTGCGCGAAGGCGCCGTGATGGACGGCCGCGCGCCCGAACACATCCGCGACGCGGCCGCCGTGCTCTCGGCGTACGTCAACGCGCTCGCGATCCGGCCGAAGCCCGCCGGACGTTCGTGGGACGTCGACCGCAAGGACAGCGAGATCCGCTCGTGGGCCGATCACGCGCGCGTGCCGGTGATCAACATGGAGAGCGCGCTCTGGCATCCGTTGCAGGCGCTCGCGGATCTCCTCACGTTGCGCGAGACGCTCGGCGAACTGCGCGGCAAGAAGCTCTCGGTCGTGTGGACGCACTCGCCGACGCCGGCGACACCTTCGGTCGTGCACTCGCTCGTCCACGGCGCCGCGCGCGCCGGCATGCACGTGCGCGTCGCGCACCCGACGGGCTACGAGCTCGACGCGCAGGTCCTCGAAGAGACGCACGCGATCACCAAACAATCCGGCGGCAGCTTCGAGACCGGCTTGCCGATGCAGGAAGCCGCTCGCGGCGCGCACGTCGTGTACGCGCGCTCGTGGGAATCGCTCGAGGACTACGGCAACGCGACGCTCGCCGCGAGCCGCCGTTCGCGCCAACAGGGTTGGACCGTCGACGAGCGCCTGATGGCGCTCGGCGACAACGCGCGCTTCATGCACGCGATGCCGGTGCGTCGCAACCTCGAAGTCACCGACGAAGTGCTCGACGGACCGCGCAGCCTGATCGTGCAACAAGCCGAGAACCGCCTGCACTCGCAGAAGGCGCTGCTCTCGCACATGCTGCGCGGTTAGTCGCGCGCCGCCGCGCGTTCCTCGCTGCTACCATGCGCGCCTCACGCGAGGAGCGCGCATGTCGGAACCGGATTTCGTCCACCTTCACGTCCATTCCGAGTACAGCCTGCTCGACGGCGCGAACCGCATCGCCGACCTCGTCAAGGCGTGCAACGAGGACCAGCAACACGCGATCGCGCTGACCGACCACGGCAACATGTTCGGCGCGATGGAGCTCTACCAAGCGGCGAGCTCCGCGGGCGTCAAACCGATCCTCGGCTGCGAGGTCTACCTCGCGAAGAAGTCGCGCAAGGAACCGCACAACAAGAAGGACAACGGCTACCACCACCTGACGCTGCTCGCGCGCAATCAGCAGGGCTACAAGAACCTGCTCGAGATCTGCTCGACGGCGTACATCGAGGGGTATCACTTCCGCCCGCGCATCGACAAGGAGTACCTCGCGGCGCACGCCGAGGGGCTCGCGTGTCTCTCCGGGTGCCTCGCCGGGGAGATCAACCAGCACTTCCTGCGCGACCAAGACGCGCAGGCCGAAGCGCTCGCCGCGACGTTCGGCGACATCTTCGGTCGCGAACACTTCTGGCTCGAGCTCCAGCGCAACGGCATCGACATCCAAGCGAAGGCGAACGAGTCGCTCGTGCGCCTGTCGCAACGCACCGGGCTGCCGCTCGTCGCGACGAACGACATCCACTACCTGCGCCAGGAGGATTGCCACGCGCAGGACGTGCTGCTCTGCATCAACACGCAAGCGAAGCGCGCGGAGAAGGACCGCTTCAAGTTCGACACCGACACGCTCTACTTCCGCACGCGCAAGGAGATGGCGGAGATCTTCCGCGATCTGCCGCAGGCGCTCTCCGCGACGATGGACGTCGCGAACCAAGTCGATCTGAAGCTCGAGTTCGGCAAGTACCACGTGCCCGTCTTCCACACCGGCACCGCCGAGACGCCGAGCCAGCTCTTCGACCGGCTCTGCGAGGAAGGACTCGCGCGTTTCTACGGCGCGGACCACGCGAAGGCGCGCGAGCGCATCGAGCACGAGAAGCGCGTCATCCGCCAGATGGGCTTCGAGTCCTACTTCCTGATCGTGTGGGACCTGATCCGTTGGGCGCGCGAGCACGGCATCCCCGTCGGTCCGGGTCGCGGTTCGGCGGCGGGCGCGGCGGTCGCGTACGTGCTCGGCATCACGCAGATCGATCCGCTGCGCTACGACTTGCTCTTCGAGCGTTTCTTGAACAGCGCGCGGATCTCGATGCCCGACATCGACATCGACTTCTGCATGGACGGCCGCGAACGCGTCCTGCAGTACACGCGCGAACGCTACGGGAGCGCGAACGTCGCGCAGATCGTCACGTTCGGCACCATGGCGTCGCGCACGGTCGTCCGCGACGTCGGGCGCGTGCTCGACGTGCCGCTGAAGGACGTCGACCGCATCGCGAAGAAGATCCCGGCCGGACCGAACGCGCCGTCGCTCGAAGAAGCGCTCGAGAAGGACAAGGACCTCGCGGCGATCAAGAAGGAGAAGCCCGAGTTCGCGGAGCTCTTCGAGTTCTCGACGAAGCTCGAAGGCCTCGCGCGCCACATCTCGACGCACGCGGCGGGCGTCGTCATCTCGCCGCGCCCGCTGGTCGAGTTCGTGCCGCTCTGCACGCACGACGGCGAAGTCGCGACGCAGTGGCCGGCGAAGCAGCTCGAGGACCTCGGGCTGCTCAAGATGGACTACCTCGGCCTGCGCACGCTGACGATCCTCGCGCGCGCGCTCGAGAACATCCGCCGCCAGGGCGGCACGCCGCCCGACCTGCTCGAGCTGCCGGCCGGGGACCCGGCCACCTATCGCATGCTCGTCGGCGGCGACACGGAAGGCGTGTTCCAACTCGAATCCGACGGGATGAAGAAGCTCTTGGCGCGCATCAAGCCCGACTGCTTCGAGGACTTGATCGCGATCCTCGCGCTCTATCGTCCCGGCCCGCTCGAGTCGGGCATGATCGACATGTTCGTGCGCCGCAAGCACGGCGAAGAAGCGATCGAGTACCCCCACCCGCTCGTCGAGCCGATCCTCAAGGACACGTACGGCTGCATCGTCTACCAAGAGCAGGTGATGTTGATCGCGTCGAGCTTGGGCGGCTTCTCGCTCAACGAAGCCGACAACTTGCGCAAGGCCATGGGCAAGAAGAAGCCCGAGATCATGGCCAAGTTCGCCGACCAGTTCGTCAAAGGCGCGGTCAAGAACGGTGCGAGCGAAGCGACGGCGACGGCGATCTGGGACAACATCGTCAAGTTCGGCGGCTACGGCTTCAACAAGTCGCACTCGACCGCCTACGCGCTGATCACGTACCAGACCGCGTACTTGAAGGCGAACCACCGCGCCGCGTTCCTCGCCGCGAACCTGTCGTGCGAAATGTCGAACACCGACAAGGTGAAGGCGTTCTGGGACGACGCGCGGCGCGCGAAAGTCGAGATCTTCCCGCCCGACCTGCGCTCGTCGCAGTGGACGTTCGAGTGCGAACGGTCCGGCGTGCGCTACGGCCTCGGCGCGATCAAGGGCACCGGGGAGAAGGCGATCCAGAACCTGCTCGTCGCGCGCGACCACCTGCTCGCCACGAAGGAGCCGATCGGACTGCACGAGCTCTGCGCGCACGTCGACTCGACCGAAGTGTCGCGCCTGACGTGGGAAGCGTTGATCAAGGCCGGCGCGCTCGACTTCACGGGCACGAACCGCGGCGTGCTGGTCCACCAGCTCGACGCGGCGCTCGCGGAAGGCGCGCGCCTCGCCGCGGACCGCAAGGCGGGCCAAGGGTCGCTCTTCGGCGGCGCGCCGGAACCGACGGCGACGAGTTCGACGACGGCTTCGACGACCGACGATGCGTTCGCTTGGTCGCGCGCGGAAACGCTGCGCGCGGAACGCGAAGCGCTCGGCTTCTACCTGTCGGGCCACCCGCTCGAGGAGCGCGCGGGCCTCTTCGCGTTGCTCTCGACCGTGCGCACGAGCGAGCTCTCCTCGCGCCCCGGCGGCAGCGAAGTGACGATCGCCGGGCTGGTCGTCGGCTTTTCCGAACTGATCGTCAAGTCGGGCTCGCTCGCCGGCCGCAAGATGGCGCGCTTCCGCCTCGAGGATCTCGAAGGTTCGGTGCCGGTGACGGTCTTCCCGCGCACGCTCGAAGCGCAGAAGGAGCGCCTCGCCGAGGACACGGTGATCGTCGCGCGCGCGAAGCTCGAGGAACACGCCGAGGAGCCCGCGCTGATCCTCGAGGAGTCGCTCTCGATCGAAGACGCGCTCAAGCGCTTCGAAGGCGGGCTGGTCGTCGAGCTCGAACCGACCGATCGCGAGCGGCTCGGCGACTTGAAGACCGCGTTCGCCTCCTCGCCCGGGAAGAGTCCGGTGTGGCTGCTCGTGCACGGCGACGACGGTTTCCTCCGCCGCGTGCGTGCCTCGCGCGACCACGGCGTGACGATCACGCCGGATCTCGCGGAGAAGGTCCACGGCCTGCTCGGCCGCGGTCGCTTGCGGCTCGCGCGGGTCTGAGCGGCCACGCCTCGGTCCGCGCGAACGCGCGCTGGGCGGGCCGCGCCCCGACGTTGCGCTGCGGTTCGGGTAGCATGGTCGACGCCGCGCGAGCTTCGGCCGCTCGGCAAGGTCTCTCGTCGCGCGGCTCTTCCCGACCGCCGGCGCGCTCCCGCTCGTGCGGAAGCCGCGGAGACCGGGAAGTCACCGTCGCAGCTTCCTCCCAAGAACGGAGTTCCCATGCTCGTACTCGCCAAGTGGCTCTCCGCCGCGGTCATCGCGGCCATCGTCGGCCCCTCGCAAACGCTGACTGACGACGTGGCGACGCCCACGACTCGTGGCGGCGTCGCCGGCGCGGCGCTCGACTTCCCAGCGGCGCCCGCATTCCCGGCCGCGCCGGCTCCCGCGTCGCTCGCCCACGCGGCCAAAGGCTCGGCCGGTCACGCGAAGGGCGCGATCGTCCTCGACTTCGACGACGTGTCCGCACCCTGCAACTTCGTGCAGACGACTCCGTTGCGCACGGAGTACGCCGCGGCCGGCGTGTCGTTCCTCGGCCGCAAGCCGATGGACGGAGGCGCCATTCTCGACGAGTGCAGCAACTTCTCCGTGTCCGGGTACAGCTCACCGAACTTCCTCGCGTTCAACTCGGCGGTCAGCTACGTCGCAGGAGGACTCGCCACGACGCCCGAAATCCTGCGCTTCGCGTCGCCGCGCTCGCACGTCGAGCTCGGGTTCGCGAGCCCCTTCGCGGGGACGTTCGTGATGGTGGCCTACAACGCGAACGGCACGGTGATCGCCTCGACGTCGATGGCGATGAGCTCGGTCATGCAGACCGCCACCGTCCAAGCCACCGGCATCGTGCGCGTCGTCTTCTACACGAACTCTTCGTGGCTCGTGGTCGACGACCTCGTCGCGAGCTGAGTCGGACGCGTAGGCAAGCGCGGCGCACGAGTCCGAGGACGGGCCGCAGCCGTCGAACGGGGGTCGGGTTATCCTGAACGTGGTTTCCCGACCCTCGCTGGACTCCAGGTCGCCGCTCGCCATGGACCGACAACCACTCCACACTTCGGCCGCCGGATCCGCTGGAGAATCCAGCGCGAGACCGCTGCCTGCTGCGCCCGACGCTCCGGCGGCCGCGACGCCCGACGCTTCGGCGGCGACGACGCACGACGCGCTCGTCGCGTTGCTCTACGACGACTTGCGCGCCAGCGCGCGGCGCTTGTTCCGCGACGCGGAACGCGGCACGGAGCTGCAGACCACCGCGCTGCTTCACGAAGCTTGGCTCAGGCTCGTCCCGGAGAGCGAGCGCCGGTTCGAGGATCCGCGTGCGTTCGTGGTCGCCATGACGAAGACGATGCGTTCGATCCTGGTCGACCGAGCGCGCAGCCGCGCGCGGCTGAAGCGCGGCGGCAACTTCACGCGGGCGCCGCTCGACGAGCGGCTCGCGGTGTACGAAGCCGAAGGGACGGACGTGCTCGACTTGTCGGCGGCACTCGACGACCTCGCCGCGCTCGATGCGCGGCTCGCGGAGCGCGCGGAGCTCCGACTCTTCGGCGGACTCGAGCTCGGCGAGATCGCCATTTTGGTCGGCGAGTCGCGTCACGGCGTCGCACGCGACTGGGATGCGGCGCGGCGCTGGATCGCGCGGCGGATGGTGCGAGGCTCCGCGTCGTGACGGATCCGCGTTCGCAGCGGCTGATCGCGCTCCTCCGCGTCGCACTCGACGTCGTGCCCGAACGGCGAGACGATTGGTTGGCGGCGCTCGTCGGCTCGGACCGGACGCTCGCGGACGAACTGAGGGTTCTGCTCGCCAACTCGTCCGATGTCGCACACGGTCCGGCGGCGATCGAGCAGGTCGCGGACCGCGTCGCGCACGACGGGCACTCCGCGGATCTTTCCGGCGCGCTGCTCGGGGATTTCCGCCTCGCGAAGAAACTCGGCCAAGGCGGCGCCGCCGTCGTGTACGTCGCGGAGGACGTGCGGCTCGGGAGGCGCGTCGCGCTCAAGTTGATGCGCCGTGCGTGGGCGGTGCGCTCCGGCGAAGCGAGTTTCCGGCACGAGGCGCGCGCGCTCGCGCGGCTGCGACACGAACACGTCGCCGTCGTCTACGACTACGGTCTGCACGAATGGCGTGACCCACTCGGGGAACTGCAGTCGATTCCGTGGCTCGCCGTCGAGTTGGTCGACGGCGCGCAACCGATCACTGCCGTCGCGCGGACCGTCGCGCTCGAAGACAGGCTCGAGCTGCTGATGCAAGCCTGCCGCGGCCTCGCCGCGGCCCACCAAGCGTTGATCGAGCACGGCGACGTCAGTTCGGCGAACGTGCTCGTCGATCGCCACCGGCGCGTCAAAGTCGTCGATTTCGGGCTCGCACGGCTCGGAGCCGCGGACGACGTGCATGCGCCGCAGCAACTCGCCGGCAACCTCCCCTATCTCGCTCCGGAGTTGCTCGGCACCGCGCCGGACCTCACGGTGGCCAGCGCGGCACGCGACGTCTTCTCGTTCGGTGTGGTGATCGCGGAGGTGCTGACCGGACGCACGGCGAGCGAACTGCGAGAACTCGGCGCGACGCGGTCGGCGACCCACCGCGGAGCATTGCCGGCGTTGAGACCGCTCGCGCCGGAGCTGCCGCGCGAACTCGACTGGATCGTCGCCAAGGCGACCGACGTGGAACCCGGGAGGCGGTACCGACACGCCAACGAGCTGCTCGACGATCTCGGGTGCTACCTCGCGCGGCGACCGCTATCGGTTCGACGTCATCGGGCGACCTACGTCGCGCTGAAGTTCTTCCAGCGCAAGCCGTGGCACGTCGCGACGCTGACCTGTGCGTTGCTCGCGTCGTCGTTCGCGCGCAGTTGGTTCGTCGACCATGCGGAGGCGAAAGCACGCGACCTCCAAGCCACCGAGGAACTCACGTTCTTCGAGTCCGTCGCCGAGGCGCTCATCGGCGCGTTCGATCCGAGCGGCGACGTCACCGAACCGGTCAAAGTCGACGCTGGCGCCAAGCCGGCGTTGATCGGCGTGCGCGACGGGCTGATGCGCCTGGATCGCGGCAGCGTCGACCGTCGCGTCAAACTGCTGGCGCACCTCGGCAACACGTTTCGCAAACGCGGTGACTTCGCCGAGGCCGAGCCCGCGTTGCTCGCCGCACTGGACCTCGTGACGGAACGCTACGGCGAACGAACGATCCCGTGGGCCGAGCGACAACACGACCTGGGGTTGCTCGCGCACGCCCGTGAACGCTTCCCCGAAGCGAGCACGCGCCTCCACGCCGCGCTCGACACGTTCACGACGGTCGCGGGCGCGGGCGCGGAGCGCACGCGGCACATGCGCGACGACGTCGCCGAGCTCTCGTTCGTGAACCCGGCGAACTGGACGGAAGCGGGCAGACTGCTCGCGGAGAACGTCGACCTCACGCCGAGGAGCGATCGTGCGGCCCACGCGCGCGCGTGCCAACGTGTCGCGCAGCACTACTTGGTCATCGGACGCCCCGAACGAGCGACGGAATGGGTCGAACGTGGCACCGAGAGCGAGCTCGCGGCGGATGTGTCCGCGGTCCGCCGCGCGAACGCGCACGACCTCCGTGGTCGCCACGCGTGCGCCCTTCGCCAACACCTCCGCGGTTTGGAGGAACTCGAGGCATGCCTCGAGATCCGTCTGGCGGCGCGGCCCCAGATGCGCATCCAAGCGGCCGACACGTTGCTCACGATGCGTAGCGCGTACGCCGCGTTGGGGCGCGCGAGCGAGGCCGATGCCGCACTCGAACGCGCCTACCAACTGCTCTCGGAATCCGTGAACCGGGAGCACCCGAACATGCTGATCGCGCGCAGCACTCGCGCCGAGGCCTTGGGCTGCGCGGGACGCCTCGAAGAAGCTCTCGCCGAATTGCAGGCGTTCCTCGACGTGGTCGACACGAACTACGGCGCCACGAGCGAGCGCGCCGAGAAGGAACGACGGAACGCGGTGCCATGGCTGCTCGTGGCGCGCGACCCACGGTCGGCGCGAACGCGATTGATGGAAGCGCTCGAGATCCGAGCGCGCAGCGGGCGCGGGTTGGATCCGACCGGCGGACGGATGTTGGTGGAACTCTCGGAGCTGCTCGGCGGTCTCGGCGAGACGCGGCTCGCCCTCCAGATCGCGTGGAAGGCTGCGTGCACCAACGTGAGTTCGGCGCCGCCCTTCGAACGAGCGCGCCTCGACTCGCTGCTCGAAGTGGGCCGCCGCGCAGCACAGCACGGCCGACGCGGCCTGGCGCTCGCGGCCTGCTCGGCACTCGAACGCGAGCACTGGCCGACCGAAGCGTGCGAGGAGGCGGCCAGGTACAACGCGGCCGAGCTGCGCGAATCCGTCCTCTGCAGCTCCCCGTGAGCGACGTCGAAAACGCGAACGGGCGAGTCGCTTGCGACTCGCCCGTCACGATCGGACACCGACGCGCTGCTCAGGCCGACGTTTCGGCTTTCGCCTTCTTCTTCGTGGCCTTCTTGGGCTTCGCTTCCTCCGCCGGTTCGGCGGCCGCTTCGGTCGTCGGAGCTTCGACTTCCTTCGGCGTGCGCTCGACGAACTCGAGGATCGCCCGCGAGCCGTTGTCGCCGAGCCGAGGCTTGGCGAGCTTCAGGATCCGGCAGTAGCCGCCCGGACGCGACTTGAAGCGCGGCCCGAGCACCGCGAAGAGCTTCGAGACCGCGTCCTTGTCGCGCAGCCGCGAGAACGCGAGGCGGCGATTGTGGACCGTCGGCTCCTTCGAAAGCGTCACCATGCGCTCGATGAACGGCTTGACGTTCTTCGCTTTCGGCAGCGTGGTGATGATGCGCTCGTGCGCGATCAACGCGTTGGCGAGGTTGCGTTCGAGCGCGGTGCGGTGCGACGCAGTGCGGCCGAGGTGATTGACTTTGGAACGGTGACGCATGGCACTAGACCTTCATGCCGAGGGAAAGGCCCTTCTCGGCGAGCTTCGACTTGATCTCGGTGAGCGACGTCTTGCCGAGATTCTTGAGGTTCATCACCTCGGCCTCGGTCAGCGTCACGAGCTCCTTCAGAGTCGTGATGTTGGCGCTGTCGAGGCAGTTGCGGGCGCGCACCGAAAGCTCGAGATCCGAGATCGGCCGCGAGAGGTTCTCCTGCACGCGCGACGCTTCGCGCACGCGATCGGAAAACTGCGTCGTCGCCGGATCGTCGGCCATCGGCTGCTGCTCGCGGTTGTGCTCGTAGAGCACGAACGGGTTCAGGTGGCGACGGTAGATCTTGGCCGCTTCGACGAGCGCCATGTCCGGAGACACGGTGCCATCGGTCCAGATCTCGATGACGAGGCGATCGTAGTTCGTGAACTTGCCCACGCGCGTCGCTTCGACGGCGTAGCGCACGCGGTGGACGGGCGAGTAGATCGAGTCGACCGGAATCGTCCCGAGCTGGTAGCCCTCGTTCATGTTCTCGTCCGACGGGACGTAACCACGACCGCGGCGAACCTCGAGTTCCATCTCGAAGCTGCGGTCGGCGGTCAACGTGGCGATCACCAAGTCCTTGTTGATCACCTGCGCGTCGCCGGGGCACTGCACGTCGGCGCCGGTGACCGGGCCCTTGCCCTTCTTCTGGATGCGGCACGTGATCGGCGCTTCGCCTTCGTAGCTGATCCGCAAGCGCTTGATGTTGAGGATGATGTCGGTGACGTCCTCGTAGACACCTTCGAGCGAATCGAACTCGTGCGACGCGCCGGTGATGCGCACGGCGGTCGCCGCGGCGCCCTCGATCGACGAGAGCAACACGCGCCGGAGACCGTTGCCGATCGTGTGACCGAACCCCTGCTCGAAGGGTTCGATCACGAACTTGCCGTAGTCGCGGGTCAGCGTGTCCTTGTCGGGCTGAACCTTGCTCGGCAGTTCGAAATTGCGCCAGCGAATCCGCATGGATGGACCTCCGGGTCTACTTCGAGCAGAGCTCGATGATCAACTGTTCTTGGATCGGGTGCGGCACGTCCTCGCGGCGCGGCAGAGCCACGACTTTCGACGAGAGCGTGTCGCGATTGACTTCGAGCCACGCCGGCACCGGCTGCGACTTGTTCACTTCGAGCGCTTCCGCGACGATCTTGCGCGTGTTCTCCTTCGTGCCCGCGGAGATCACGTCGCCCGGTCGAAGCTGATAGCTCGCGACGTCGACGCGACGGCCGTTGACCGAGAAGTGCCCGTGGTTGCAGAGCAACCGGGCGTGGTTGCGCGAGAGCGCGAAGCCCGACTGCAGCACCACGTTGTCGAGGCGCCGCTCGAGCAACGAGAGCAGCGTCTCGCCGGTGTTGCCCTTCAGCCGCTCGGCTTCCGCGAAGTACAGGCGGAACTGGCGCTCCATCACGCCGTAGATGCGCTTGAGCTTCTGCTTCTCACGCACGCGGACGCCGTAGTCGGTGACCTTGGTGCGTTTCTGCGCGTGGACTCCCGGCGGGTAGTCGCGACGCGAGAGCGCGCACTTGTCCGTGAAACAGCGCTGACCCTTCAGGAAGAGCTTCATGCCTTCCCGACGGCAGAGCTTGCACTTGTTGCCCGTGTAACGACCCATGCTTGGTTACCTCTGTTGTGCGATCAGACGCGACGGCGCTTGCGCGCGCGGCATCCGTTGTGCGGGAGCGGCGTGACGTCCTCGATCGTGCTGACGACGAGGCCGGAGTTCGCGAGCGCGCGGATCGCGGACTCGCGTCCGGAACCAGCGCCGCGCACGCGGACTTCGACTTCCTTGACGCCTTGCTTCATCGCGTTCTGCGCGGCGTGTTCGGCAGCGCGTTGCGCGGCGAACGGCGTCGACTTGCGGGTGCCCTTGAAACCGACGATGCCGGCCGAGCCCGTCGAGATCGCTTCGCCTTGCGAGTTCGCGATCGTGACGTGCGTGTTGTTGAACGAAGCCTTGATGAAGGCGATCGCCTTGGCCGGCGCGCGCTTCAGCTTCTTCTTCGGAGCGACTGCTTTCGACATGGACTACTTCATCCCCTTCACGGACTTCTTGCCGGCGACCGTCTTGCGCGGACCCTTGCGCGTGCGGGCGTTCGTGCGCGTGCGCTGGCCACGCGTCGGCAAACCACGGCGGTGCCGCAGGCCGCGGTAGCACGCGATGTCGCGCAGACGGTTGATCGACGCCGTCACTTGGCGGCGGAGTTGACCTTCGACCGAGTAGGTCTTCTGGATGTGGTTCGCGATCACCGTCAACTGGTCTTCGTTGAGGTCGCGAGCCCGCATGCCGGGGTCGAGGTTCAAGTCCTTGCAGATCTGCGCCGAGGTCGTGCGCCCCACACCGTAGATGTAGGTCAACGCGATCTCGAGGCGCTTGTTCGGGGGAATGTCTACGCCGATGACACGCGGCATGAGGGGTCGACTCCTGAGAGAGAGGTGTGCGGTTGGGGGCTACTTGCCCTGCTTTTGCTTGTGCGTGGGGTCCTTGCAGATGACGCGCACGACGCCGCGGCGTCGGACGATCTTGCAGTTGGCGCACATGCGCGAAACGGAGCTGCGGACTTTCATTGGAGGTCCTTCTTCTTGGTGCCGCGGTAGACGATGCGACCCTTGGTCAGGTCGTACGGCGACATCTCGACGGTGATCTTGTCCCCGGGCAGGATGCGGATGTAGTTCATGCGCATCTTCCCGCTGACGTGGGCGAGGATCTCGTGCCCGGACGAGAGCTTGGCGCGGAAGCGCGCGTTCGGCAGCGCCTCGGTGACGATCGCTTCGACCACGATCGGTTCTTCCTTGGCCATTACGCAGCCTCCCCGCCGAATGCGCGGCGCTCGAGGTCGCGGAACACTTGTTCTTCCGGGCGATTGCCGTCGATTTCGAGCAGCAACTTGCGCGACGAATAAAACCCTTCGAGCGGTTGGGTCTGCGCGCGGTAGACGTCGAGACGCTTCTTGACGACTTCGAGCGAGTCGTCGGAGCGCTGCACGAGTTCGCCACCGCACTTGTCGCAACGGCCTGCGACCTTCGGCGGTGAGAACAGCATGTGCTGGATGTGGTTGCACGCCTTGCACGTGCGCCGGCCGGTGAGGCGATCGATCAGGACCTGCTCCGGCACCACGAGCGAGAGCACGGTGACGCGCGCCGGCTTGCCAAGGCGCTTCTCGAGCGCTTCGGCTTGCGGGATGGTGCGCGGGAAGCCGTCGAGCAGGTAACCGCGTTGGCAATCGGGCTTCGCGACGCGGTCGAAGAGCATCTCGAGCACGAGATCGTCCGGCACGAGTTGCCCCGCGTCCATGAAGCCCTTCGCGCGCTTGCCGAGCGGCGTCTCCTTCTTCAGGTTCTCGCGGAAGAGATCCCCGGTGGAGATGTGAGCCAGCGAACGCGCAGCGCACAGACGCGCCGCCTGCGTTCCCTTGCCCGCACCGGGGGCCCCGAGAAGGATCAACACTTGGGTCACGCTCAGTCCTCGCTGCGCGGCGCGTCGCCGCTGCGACCCCAGGTGTTGCCGGTCTGCTTCATGAAGCCCTCGTAGTTGCGCATCACGAGCTGCGCGTTGAGCTTGTCCACGAGGTCCATCGCGACACCGACGACGATCAGCACCGACGTGCCGCCGATGAAGTACGCCATCCGGCCGTGGAAGCCCGAACTCGTCGTCATCAGGTTCGGCAGCACGGCGATCACGGCGAGGAACGCCGCACCGGCCATCGTGATGCGCGTCAGCGTGTACGACAGGAACTCCGCCGTCTTCTGCCCCGGACGGATGCCCGGGATGAACGAGCCGTGCTCGCGTAGGTTGTTCGCGATTTCCTCCGGCTGGAACATCAGGCGATTCCAGAAGAAGCAGAACGCGAAGATCAGGACGATGTAGAGCGAGATGTGGATGAACCCGCGCGGGTCGTTCATCACTTGCTCGAGGGTCGACCAGCCGAACACCTTGAACAACACGCCCGGGATCACGAACAGGATCGAGGCGAAGATGATCGGCATCACGCCCGCCATGTTGATCTTGAGCGGCAGGAAGTGACGCTGACCGCCGTAGACCTTGCGGCCGCGGGTGAGCTTCGCGTACTGGATCGGGATGCGGCGCGCGCCCTTCGTGATGTAGACGATCACCACGATGGTGATGATCCAGATCACGATGTACGTGCCGAGTGTTTGGATCCAGTCCGGGTCGTTGCGGACCTGCATCATGCTCGCGGGGAGTTCCGCGATGATGCCGGCCATGATCACGAGCGACGCCCCGTTGCCGAGGCCGTACTCGGTGATCAACTCGCCGATCCACATGCAGAGGACGGTGCCGGCGGTCAACGAGAGCACGACGAGCAGGAAGAGACCGATACCCGGGTCGACGCCCGGCGCGATCATCTCGGGGAACTGACGGAAGACGCCGGTGTAGACGAACACCGCTTGGAGCATCGCGATCGGCACGGTCGCGAGGCGCGTCCACTGGTTGATCTTCTTCTGACCGGTCGCGCCTTCCTTGGCGACCGCTTCGATGCGCGGGCTGATCTTCGCGAGCATCGAGAAGATGATCGATGCCGAGATGTACGGCATGATCCCGAGCGCGAAGATCGTCGTGCGGCCAATGGCGCCGCCCGAGAACGCGTTCATCAGACCGAAGACGCTGCCCTGCATGCCCTCCGCCGCGCGGGCGAGGAACTGCGGATTCATGCCCGGCAGCGGAATCTGGAAGCCCAGACGGAACGCGAGCAAGAGCATCAACGTGTTGACGATCTTGTCGCGAACTTCCGGGATCTTCAGGAGTTGTAGAGCGCGGTGCTCCACTCGGTCTGCCTTTCGGGGTTGGGCTCGTTCGGGATCAGGGTGTGCGGTTCGGTGAGAGCCGCGGCGATCAGCTCGGCGCCACTTCGCGGTGCGCGAGGTCGAGTTCCACCGCGGTGCCGCCCGCGGCTTCGATCTTCTGGCGCGCGCTCGCCGTGAACTTTTGGGCGCGCACGGTCAGCTTCTTCTCGAGCTTGCCGTTGCCGAGGATCTTCAGGAACGGCGTCTGCATGCTGGCGAGCCCCTTCGCGAGGATCGCGCCGAGGTCGACCGTCGCGCCCTCGTCGAACGACGAGAGCTTGTCGACGTTGATCTCGGTGTACTCGGTGCGGAAACGAGCGTTGGTGAAGCCGCGCTTCGGCACGCGCCGGTAGATCGGCATCTGACCGCCTTCGTAGCCCGCACGGCGCGGCGCGCCGGAGCGTTGGCCCCAGCCCTTGTGGCCGCGACCGGACGTCTTGCCGAGACCCGAACCGGGTCCGCGGCCGACGCGCTTGCGCACTTCCTTCTTGAGGCCTTTGTTGCAGACGGACTTCAGGTCCATGTCACTTGGTCTCCGCGTTCGGGGTCGTGCTCACGGCTTCGGAGCCCTGCGCCATCGCCGTCGTGACGAGCGGCACACCGCGCAGGTCGGCCACCTCTTCCGGCGTGCGCAGCTGTGCAAGCGCGTGCATCGCCGCCTTGACGACGTTGATCGGGTTCGTCGAGCCGTACACCTTGGTCAGGATGTTCTTGATGCCCGACATCTCGCACACGGCGCGCACGCCGGCGCCGGCGATGATGCCGGTACCGGGCGACGCCGGAACGAGCCGGACACGGGTCGCGCCGTACGCCGCTTCGACGGTGTGGGCGATCGTGCCTTCCGCGGTCAGCGGAACGTGCATCAGGTGCTTGCGCGCGTCGCGCGCGGCCTTCTCGATCGCGCTCGGCACTTGACGGCCCTTGCCGTAGCCGAGACCGACGACGCCCGAGCGATTGCCGCTGACGGAGAGCGCCGAGAACGAGAACCGGCGACCGCCCTTCACGACGGCGGCGCTGCGGTTGATGCGGACGAGGACTTCGCTCAGCGTCGAGAGTTGGTCGACTTCGGCGGCGTCCAGATAGCGGAGGGTTTGAGGCATCGGTTTTCCTCGGGATCTCTCTCAGAACTTCAGTCCGCCGGCGCGCGCGGCATCGGCGAGGGCCTTGATTCGGCCGTGGTAACGAGCGAAGCCGCGATCGAAGACGACTTCCTCGACGCCGATCTCCTTCGCCTTCGCCGCGATCGCGGCGCCGACGACGGCGGCCTTCTCGGACTTCTTCTTGCCGGAGAGCTCCGGCGCGATGGCTTTGCCGACGGACGTCGCGGCGCACAACGTGCGACCGGTGTTGTCGTCGATGATCTGCGCCGAAATGTGCTTCGACGAACGGAACACCGACAGACGCGGACGGTTGGTCGTGCGACGGATCTTGCCGCGCACGTGCCACACACGGCGCTGACGACGGACTTTCTTCTGTTCCTGCTGGCTCATGATCAGCTACCGAAGCTCTTGCCGGCCTTCTGCCGGACGTACTCGCCCTTGTAACGGACGCCCTTGCCCTTGTAGGGCTCCGGCGGACGGGTCGAACGGATGCGCGCGGCGATCGCGCCGACGAGCTGTTTGTCCGGGCCGAAGATGGTGAGGCTGGTCGCACTCGGCGCGCCGGCCTGCACGTTCGGCGGCAACGTGATGACGATCGGGTTGCAGAAGCCAACCTGGAGCGTGACCTTGTTGCCGGCGACGGCCGCGTTCCAACCGACGCCGACGATCTCGAGCTCCTTTTGGTAGCCCTTCGTGACGCCGACCATCATGTTGTCGATCAAGGCGCGCGTCATGCCGTGGTAGGCACGCACGTCGCGAGCGTCGCTCGCGCGGCTGACGAACACCTTGCCTTCTTTGATCTCGACGTCGACCTCCGGGCGCAGCGTCATCGCGAGCTCGCCCTTGGGGCCTTTCACCTTGACCTGACGGTCCTTGGTGCGCTCGACGTTGACGCCCGTGGGGACGACGACGGGCTGCTTTCCGATGCGCGACATGGCGGGTTCTGCCTGGGTCAGTGGTCGGGGTGGAATCAATAGACTTTGGCGAGCACTTCGCCGCCGACGTTCTGCGCACGCGCAGCTCGGTCGGACATCACGCCCTTGGACGTCGACAAGACGTAGATGCCGAGTCCCTTGAGGACGGGCACCAGCGACTTGGGGCTGCCGTACACGCGCCGGCCCGGCTTGGACACGCGCTCGATGCACTGGATCACGCGCTCGCCGTCGGGACCGTACTTCAGGTCGACCTTGAGCTTCGACTGCGGCACGGCCGACTCGACGGACACGGCGGAGAGGTAGCCCTCGTCCTTGAGCACGTGCGCGACGTCGACTTTGAGTCGCGACGCCGGCATGACCAGCGACTTCTTGCCGGTCTCGTTCGCGTTGCGGATGGCGGTGAGCAGGTCACCGATCGGATCGGTCATCGACATGTTCGGTGAAGCTCCTTACCAAGACGCCTTGCGCATGCCGGGGATCTCGCCGAGCAACGCGCGCTCGCGCAGACAGATGCGGCAGATGCCGAACTTGCGGTACACGGCGCGTGAACGGCCGCAGATGCCGCACCGGCTGTAAGCCCGCGTGGAGAACTTGGGCTTCTGCTTCGATTTGTGGATCCAGGAGGTCTTTCCCATGGTGGTCTCTCGAAAGGTCGAGCCTCAGGCGAGCTCGGGGCTCAGACCTTCGCTTCTTTTCTGGGGGCCGTGGTGGGCGGGAGCGCGCCTTCGCGCTTCTTCGCCGACTTCGCCGCCGGCGTCTGGAACGGCATGCCGAGTTCCTTGAGCAGGAAGTAACCCCGCTCGTCGGAACCGGCCGAGGTCACGAACGTGATGTCCATGCCCTGGGTCGCCTCGATCTTGTCGAGTTCGATCTCGGGGAACACGGTCTGCTCCGACAGGCCGAGCGTGTAGTTGCCGCGGCCGTCGAGCTTGTCCTTCACGCCGCGGAAGTCGCGGATACGCGGGAGGACGACCGAGATCAGGCGGTCGGTGAACTCCCACATGCGGTCGCCGCGCAGAGTGACGGCGCAGCCGATCGGCATGCCTTCGCGCAGCTTGAAGCTCGAGATCGCGATCTTCGCCTTGCGGATCGTCGGCTGTTGGCCGGTGATCATCGCGAGGTCCTTCGCCGCGGCGTCGACGCGCGTCTTGTTCTCGACGGCGCCTTTCACACCCATGTTGACGACGACCTTGAGCAGCTTGGGCAAGGCCATGTCGTTCTGGATGCGGAAGTGCTCCTTGAGCTTGGCTTTGACTTCCTTCTGGTATCGCTCTTTGAGACGCGGGGCCATGGCTCAGCTCTTCTCGCTCGAGGCGGACTTCTTGGCCGCCTTCTTCTTGGACTTCTTGTCGGCGGCGGTGCCTTCGACGCGCTTGACGTTCGAGGCGTGAACCGGCGTCTCGCGCTCGATCCGCTCGCCCTTCGGGTTCTGTTGCGTCGGCTTCTTGTGCTTCCAACGCATGTTGATGCCTTCGACGAGCACTTTGCTCTCGCGCGGGAAGGCCTCCTTCACGACGCCGGTCTTGCCTTTGTCGTTGCCGGAGAGGACGAGCACGGTGTCGCCCTTCTTGACGTGGAGTTTGACGGGCATCGTCAGACGACCTCCTGCGCCAGCGAGATGATCTTCATGTAGTTCTTCTCGCGCAGCTCGCGCGCGACGGCGCCGAAGATGCGGGTGCCCTTCGGGTTGCCTTCGGCGTCGATGATCACGAGCGCGTTGCGATCGAAACGGACGTACGTGCCGTCCTCACGACGCGTCGCCTTCTTGGTGCGCACGATCACGCCCTTCACCACCGAACCGGCTTTCACTTCGGAGGTCGGCAGCGCCTTCTTCACCGACGCGACGACGATGTCGCCGAGACCGGCGTAACGGCGACGGGTGCCGCCGAGGACCTTGATGCACTGCACGCGCTTCGCGCCGGTGTTGTCGGCGACGTCGAGGAACGTCTGCATCTGGATCACGAGGCACCTCCTTCAGCGAGTTGTTCCTTCTTCTGCTTCTTCGAAGCGAGCACGTCTTCCGCGCCTGCGGCCGCGATCGCGGCGACGTCGGCACCACGCTCGGGCGCGGCCTGGACGATCGTCTCGAGGCGCCAGCGCTTGAGCTTGGAGAGCGGACGGCACGACACGATCGACACTTGGTCGCCGATGCCGGCGGTCTCGTTCTCGTCGTGGGCGTAGTACTTCTTGCGGTGGCGCATGTACTTGCCGTACTTCGCGTGCTTCTGGAGCGTCTCCACGCGCACGACGATCGTCTTGTTCATCTTCGTGCCGATCACGGTGCCGACCACCGAGCGGCGCGACTGGCGTACTTGGGTCATGTTCAACGCGGCTCCTGTCCGCGGATCTTCGTCTTGCGTTCGCGCAGGATCGTGTTGATGCGGGCGATCTCTCGGCGGATCACGCGGATCCGCGAAGGATTGGCCGACGTCTCGGTCGCAGCCTTGAAGCGCAGCCCGAAGAGCTCCTTCTTCAAGTTCCCGAGGTCGTACTCGAGCTCGCTGTCTCGTTTGGAACGGATCTCGTCGATCTTCATGGCGTCGATCAGGTCGTCGGCAGGCGACGAATCAACTTCACCTTGATGGGCAGCTTGTGCGCCGCGCGCTTGAAGGCGAGCCGCGCCTTCTCCTCGGTCACGCCGCCGATCTCGAACAACACGGTGCCGGGCTTGATGACCGCGGCCCAGTGGTCGACGTCGCCCTTGCCGGAACCCATGCGGGTCTCGGCCGGCTTCGAAGTGACCGGCTTGTGCGGGAAGATGCGGATCCAGACCTTCGCGGTGCCGCCGGTCGCGCGGTTCGCCGCGACGCGGGCCGCTTCGAGTTGCCGTGCGGAGAGCCAGCACGCGTCGAGCGACTGGAGGCCGTAATCGCCGAAGGCGACGGTGTTGCCGCGCGTCGCGTAACCACGGACCTTGCCGCGGTGGACCTTGCGGTACTTGGTACGACTCGGTTGGAGTGACATGGAGAGTTACCTCACGCCCCTTCCGGGCTCGCGGCCGGTTGGTTTTCGCGCGGAGCGCGCGGACGACGCGGACGGTCGTTCGGACGCGGAGCGCCGGCCGCCGCGGCCTGCTGGCGGAAGTCGATCTTCGCGCCCATCGGCAGGTCGCCTTTGTAGATCCAGACCTTCACACCGATGATGCCCCACGTGGTGCGGGCGAGCGCGGTGCCGTAGTCGACGTTCGCGCGCAGCGTGGAGAGCGGCACTTGGCCTTCGCGCTCCTTCGCTTCGCGCGCCATTTCGGCGCCTCCGAGGCGGCCGTTCACTTCGATCTTCACGCCCTTCGCGCCGGCTTGGATCGTCGTCTGGATCGCCTTCTTCATCGCGCGGCGGAACGCCATGCGCTTTTCGAGCGCTTCCGCGACGACTTCGGCGACCAGCGCGGCCTCGAGCTCGGGACGCTTGATCTCGCGCACCGTCAGGTGGCACGTCTGGCTGGTGATCTTCTGCAGCGCCGTCTTCAGTTCGTCGACACGCACACCCTTGCGACCGACGAGCACGCCGGGCCGCGAAGTGTGGACGATCACGTTGACCGCGTCGGCGGTGCGCTCGATCTCGATGCGCGGAATGCCGGCGCCCTTGTACTCCTCGACGATGTGCTTGCGGATCTGGTGATCCTGCAGCAGGAGCTTCGAGAAGTCCTTCTTGCCGGCGTACCAGCGAGAACGCCAGGGCTCGATCGTGGAGAGGCGATAGCCGGTCGGGTGGACCTTTTGACCCATGGGACGCTCTACAGTTCCTTCGAAGACTTCGTGGACTTGCCCGCCGCCAGCATCTCGGCGACCTCGACGCGGATCGTCAGGTGGCTCGTGCGCTTGTGCCACGGACGAACGCGGCCCTGCGGACCCGGACGGAAGCGCATGCGGCCTTGGACGAGCGGTCCGTCGTCTGCCTTGACCTCGCTGATGACGAGGTGGTTGACGTTGACCTCTTCGTCTTGCGACGCGTTGGCGATCGCCGACTTGAGCAGACGCAGGTAGAACGGAGCGCCGCGCTGCGGAGTGAACTGCAGCACTTCGAGCGCTTCGTTGACGGACTTGCCGCGGATGATCGCGGCGACACGCCGCGCCTTGCGGGCGGTGATGCGCGCGAAGCGGTGCTTCGCGGCGAAGGACTTGGTGGCGGTAGCGGTGGCGGCCATGGATCAACCCCCCTCGGTGTGCAGGGAGGACTTCTCCTCTTCCTTCTTGTTGGTGTGGCCGCCGAAGCGCCGCGTCGGCGCGAACTCGCCGAGCTTGTGCCCCACCATGTCCTCGGTGACCAGCACCTTCATGTGGTGCTTGCCGTTGTGGACCAGGAACGTCAGACCGACGAAGTCGGGCAGGATCGTGCATGCACGCGCCCACGTCGTGATCGGGTCCTTCTTGCCGGACTTCTTCAACGCGGTGACCTTCTTCATCACCTTGGCGTCGACGTACGGCCCCTTCTTGATGCTGCGACTCACTCGAGTGCTCCTCTAGGCTCGCTGTGTCTGGCTCACGCCTTGTGGCGGCTGCGCACGATGAACTTGTTGGTCGGGTGATTGACGCGACGACGGCGGCCGCCCTTCGCGGGCACACCGTTCGGGTTGCAGGGGTGACGGCCACCCTTGGTGCGGCCTTCGCCACCACCGTGCGGGTGGTCGACCGGGTTCATCGCCGTGCCGCGCACGTACGGGCGGATGCCCATGTGACGGGAGCGACCGGCCTTGCCGAGCGCGACGTTCTGGTGGTCGAGGTTGCCGAGCCGGCCGATCGTCGCCATGCACTCGCGGTGCACCTTGCGGATCTCACCGGACGAGAGCAGCAGGTTGACGAACGCGCCTTCCTTGGCCATCACCTGCGCGGCGACGCCGGCGGAACGGCACATCTGGCCGCCGCGGCCTGCCTTGAGCTCGATGTTGTGCACTTCGAGACCGTCGGGGATCTCGGAGAGCTTCATCGCGTGTCCGACCTTCGCTTCCGCGCCCTTGCCGGAGCAGATCGTCTGCCCGACTTCGAGGCCGAGCGGCGCGAGGATGTAGCGCTTCTCGCCGTCGGCGTAGTGCAGGAGCGCGATGCGCGCCGAACGGTTCGGGTCGTACTCCAGCGTCGCGACCTTCGCCGGCACACCGTCCTTGTCGCGACGGTAGTCGATCACGCGGTACATGCGCTTGTGACCGTTGCCGCGGCGGCGCGACGTGAGGTGACCGTGGTTGTTGCGACCGCCGGTCGAGTTCAGACGGCGGAGGAGGCTCTTCTCCGGCGTGCGCGTCGAGAGCTCCGCGAAGTCGTGCACGCTGCCGTGACGACGACCGGCGGAGGTGGGCTTGTATTGCTTGAGCGCCATGGTGCTTCGAGTCTCCTAGAGGATGTCGATGGTGTTGCCTTCGGCGAGCGTCACCATCGCGCGCTTCCAAGTCTTCGTCGAACCGGCGATCCAGCCACGACGACGGGCCTTGCCGTGCACGGTCAACGTGTTGACCGAGAGCACTTTGACGTTGAAGAGCTTCTCGACCGCGCGCCGGATCTCGATCTTGTTGGCATCGACCGGAACGCGGAAGTGATAGGCGTTGCGCTTCGCCGTGTCGTCGGAGGCTTTCTCCGTGATCACCGGCTTCTGCAGGATGTGGTACTGACGATCGAGGGTCGACATCGCGTGGCTCTATTGGGTCCGGGACTCCGGGGACTCCTGATCAGCAACCGACCTTGGCGGCGTTCGCGGCGGCCTTGCCCGAGGTCTTGGCCGGACCGACACGCTCGGCGACCAGCGCGAGAGCGGCCTTCTCGGCGAACACGGTGCCGCCGGCGACCACGTCGAACGCGCACAGATCCTTCGCCGTGCGCACCGAAACGCCCGGGAAGTTGCGGAACGACTTCCACACGTTCTCGCGCGGCTCCGAGAGCACGACGAGCGCGCGCTTCGCGCCCGCATCGGCGAGCAACTTGCGCGCGGCCTTCGCGGACGGCGCCGTGAAGCCGGAGAAATCGGACACGATCACTTCGCCGTCCTTGAACTTGCCGGCGAGCGCGGAGCGCAACGCCACGCGCCGCTCGCGGATCGGCAGATCCTGGCGGTAGTCGCGCGGCAACGGTCCGAAGATCGTGCCGCCCTTGCGCCACAGCGGCGACTTCTTGTCGCCCGCGCGCGCTTGGCCGGTGTGCTTCTGCGCCCAGGGCTTCTTGCCCGAGCCGTGGACCTCGGAACGGCCCTTCGTCTTGACCGTGCCTTGGCGTTGGTTCGCCTGGTAGGCAACCACCGAACTCTTCAACGTCTTGAAGAGCACCTTGTCGCCGAACGAGCTCGCGTCGAACTCGCCCTCGGACAGCTTGCCGCCGGAGTAGACCTTGACCTTCATCGTGTGTTGCTCCTAGCGACTCACTTCTTCTTGGCCTCGGCGGCCTTGCCGTCGGCCTTCTTGGCCTCGAGCTTCGAGAGCTTCGTCGCGGCGCCCTTCTTGCGCGCGGTGCGCGCCGTCTGGACCTGGACGAAGCCGAACGCCGGGCCGGGGACGGAACCAGCGACGAAGAGCAGGTTGCGCTCGGTGTCGACGCGCACGACGCGCAGGTTTTTCGAAGTGCAGCGCTCGACGCCGTAGTGACCGGCCATGCGCTTGCCCTTCGGCAACTTGCCGATGCGGCGGCTCGCGATCGAACCCGGCTGACGCACGTTCATGCAACCGTGCGTTTCGGGACCGCGGTTGAAGCCGTGGCGCTTGATCGTGCCGGCGAAGCCGCGGCCCTTGGTCGTGCCGACGACGTCGACCATGTCGCCCACTTGGAAGACCGCAGCGGTCACCGTGTCGCCGACGGCGCACTTCGCCGCTTCGCGCAGGCGCTCCTCGCGGAGGAAGCGCTTCGGCGCGACGCCGATCTTCTTGTACTGACCGAGCTCGGGCTTCGAGACGCGCTTGTCGGGCACGTCCTCGTAACCGAGTTGGACGGCGTCGTAGCCGTCCTTGTCCTTCGTGCGGATCTGGGTGACGACGCAGGGACCCGCGGAAACGACGGTCACACCCGTGAGGGTGCCGTCGTCCGAGTAGACCTGAGTCATGCCTTGCTTGCGTCCTAGGATCAGAGTCATGAGTCCTGAGAACCTCCGTGGTGTGCGACCGGCTCGCGCCGGCGCGTGAGGTCGGCGACGAGCGCCGACGAACGATGCCGGTTCGACCAGAAGTGCGTGTCGGTGCGCGGGACGAGCCCACGGCGACGCGCGCTTGACTGCCTGGCCACGCGGCGTGTGAAGAAACGAGTTTGGGAGAGAACGAAGCTCTGCGACGCAACCTGAGCGAGAGCGTCGCGGAGGTACCGGGCGCGGAAGCAGCGAACGCGTCGCTGCGTCCGGGGAGAAGGTCCCCGCGTCTGGCCTGTCGATGCGGCGGCGCGCGCCGCGCTCGAGACCGTCGTGGACGGTCAGGCCTTGATGCGGATATCCACCCCCGCCGGCATGTTGAGGCTCGACAGAGCGTCCACCGTTTGGCTGGTGGGCTCCGAGATGTAGATCAGGCGCTTGTGCGTCCTGATCTCGAACTGTTCGCGCGACTTCTTGTCGATGAAGGGCGAGCGCAGGACGGTGTAGCGCTCGATCCGCGTCGGCAGCGGGATCGGGCCTGCGACGCGCGCGCCGGTGCGCTTGGCCGTTTCGACGATGTCGAGGCTCGACTGATCGAGCGCCTCGTGGTCGTAGGCCTCCATGCGGATTTGGATCTTGCCCTTCATGCGTGCGGTCTCGCTGGGGCGCAACGCGGTGTGCTCGCGTGCGCGTTTGGCGGTGTTCGACGGTGGTTCGTGGTGCGCTGCGGGGGTCGCGGTCGTGCGGTCGGCTGGCGACAGACCTCAGCCTTCCGAGCGCAAACCGCATCTCTGAGGGCTTCGGCTGGACGCCGGCCCTGGTCGAAACGTTCGCCCCCGAAAGGCAAAGGGCGAGCACAGTAACCACGACCCCCTAGGTCGTCAACGCTCCAGGCGACTTTCCCGATCCACGCCGCGGAAAGCGCCGGCGGATCACGTCCACACCAGGCCGCGAGCCGCGAGTTCCGCGTCGGGCACCTTCGCGAAGCCCGCCGGCTGCAGCGAATGCCCTGCGCGTCCCTGGGAGAGCGACCGCACCACGGTCGAGTACCCGAACATCGCGTAGAGCGGCACGCGGCCGATCAAGACGCGGTCGTTGCCGACCGCTTGGACGGACGACACTTCGGCGTGGCGCGAGTTGAGGTCGGCGAGCACGCCGCTCGAGAACTCCGAGGGAACGTGGATCTCGAACGACATCACGGGTTCGAGCAGGTCGACCGCGGCGCTCTCGAGCGCCGCCTTGAGCGCGAGGTTCGCTGCTTGGAGGAAACCGACTTCGGAGTCGGTCTTCGGTCGGGACTCGCCGCCCGAGAGCCGCACTCGCGCCTGCACCAACGGGAACCCGAAACGCGGTCCGGCGTGCGCGGCGAGCACGATCGACTCCTTGACCGCCGCGCGCCAGGCGGACGGGACCTTGCAGTCGGCTTCGAAGACGACGTCGACGGTGGTTTCGAGGTCGTCCGCGGGCTCGAGCGCCACGTCGACGGCGCCGAAGACCTCGCGGCCGCCGAGCACGCGCTCGACCCGGCCCTGGCCGAAACCGCGAGTGCGCACGGCCTCGCGATAGGCGACCCGGGGCTTGCCCATGCGCGCTTCGACGCGGAACTCCGACGCGAGCCGGTGGAGCATCACTTCGAGGTGCAGCTCCCCCATCCCCGACACGATCCACTGGCCGGTCGCTTCGTCCTCGCGTTGATGGAAGCTCGGGTCCTCGTGCGCGAGGTGCTTCAGCGCCGCGCCGAGTTTCGCGCGTTCCGCGGTCGACGCGGGCTCGAGCACCATCGTGATCACCGGCTCGGGGTAGACCAGGCGTTCGAGCACGATCGGCGCGCCCGGATCGCACAGCGTGTCGCCGGTGGTCGTGAACTTGAGCCCTTGCACACCGACGATGTCGCCGGGACCCGCGGTCTCGACCTGCGTGCGGTGATCCGCGTGCAGCCGCAGGACGCGGGCGATGCGTTCGAGCTTCTTCGTGCGCGGGTTCAAGAGCTGCTCACCCGGCATCAACACGCCGGAGTAGATGCGCACGAACGTCATGTCGCCGTGCGCTTCGGCGTGCAGCTTGAACGCGAGCGCCGCGGTGCGTGCCTTGACGTCCGGCGCACGCGTCTCGCTGGCGCCGCTCTCGGGGTGTTTGCCGCCGATCGGTGGCACGTCGAGCGGTGAAGGCAGGTAGTCGACGATCGCGTCGAGCAGCGGCTGGATGCCGACGTTCTTGAACGCCGCTCCGGCGAGCACCGGCAGGATCCGCGCTTCGATCGTCGCGCGGCGCAGCGCGGCGCGAGCCCGTTCGAGCGGCACGTCGCGCGACTCGAGCACCGCGCCGAGGATCTCCTCGTCGCCGTCGGCGAGCGCGTCGAAGAGGTCCGAACGCAGGACGCCGATCTCGTCCGCGAGCTCGGCCGGGACTTCGCGTTCCTTCGGAGCGATCGAGGGATCCTCGTCGAACTCGATCGCGCGCCGGCGCAGGACGTCGACGACGCCGACCAGCTTCTGCTCGCGATAGATCGGATACTGCAGCGCGACCGGGTGCGCGCCGAGCCGCCGGCGCAAGCTCTCGAGCGCCATCATGAAGTCGGCGCCCGCGCGATCGCACTTGTTCACGAAAGCGATCGCGGGCACGTGGTGGCGGCGCATCTGGCGCCAGACGGTCTCCGACTGCGCTTGCACGCCGGCGACGGCGTCGATCACGAGCACGGCGCCGTCGAGCACGCGCAACGAACGCTCGACTTCGATCGTGAAATCGACGTGGCCCGGCGTGTCGATCAGGTTGAGCGCATGCTCGCGCCACGCGACGGTGGTCGCCGCGGCCGTGATGCTGATGCCGCGCTCGCGCTCTTCCGGCATCCAATCCATGACGGCGGTGCCGTCGTCGACTTCGCCGATGCGGTGCTCGACGCCGCAGAAGTAGAGGATGCGCTCCGAAACGGTCGTCTTGCCGGCGTCGATGTGCGCGACGACGCCGAGGTTGCGCAAACGGCCGATGTCCATTCGGCGGAGCTTAGCAAGCCACGCCGCGCGTCCACGCGATCACGGACGCGGCAGCGCGTTCGCGTTGCGCTCGAGGAACTCGCTCGCCCAGCGATAGTGCGTAAGCAGCTCGGGCCTTGGGCGGTCGAGCAAAGCGATCGCTGCGTACAACGCTTCGATCGACGCGAGTCCGCGCTCGGGATCGGAGAACACCTTGCTCTTGCGCGGATACGCCGTCGCGAGAGGCGGCAGCCGGCGCGGACGCAGATCGCCGCGCACGACGCGACGCAGCGCCGGCAAGTGACGCCACGAGCTGTCGAGCACGAGCAGGCCGAGCCCGCGATCCGCGGGCCCGATTTCCTCCCCTTCCGGATCGAGCAAGACGCGCGTGCCGACTTCGAGGTCGAGCCCGCGGCGATAACGCACGACCCTGATGCCCGGAAAACCCTCGAGCGGCACGAGCGAGCACTTCTGCGCCGACTCGCGAGGGTCGCGCACGATCAAGATGTCGAGGTCCATCGCGGGTCGTCCCGAAATGCTCGGGGCCGCGCGTGGCGGCCCCGGGGTGCTTCGTGTTCGATCGGCGAACGGCTCAGCGCGCGTAGTGCGCGTAGGCCTTGTTCGCTTCCGCCATCTTGTGGACCTGTTCCTTCCACTGGACGGAGGCGCCGGTGCCGTTGAACGCGTCGACGAATTCCTCCGACAGACGGATCGCCATCGGCTTGCCCTTTTTCTTGCGCGCGTTGTCGATCAGCCAGCGGATCGCGAGCGACTGTTGGCGGTTGCGACGCACTTCGCGCGGCACTTGGTAGTTGGCGCCGCCGACGCGCTTCGAACGCACTTCGACCGACGGACGGATGTTGTCGATCGCGCGGTTGAAGATCTCCTGCGGGTCTTGCACGTCGGGGAGCTTCTTGTGAGCGCGATCCAGCGCTTCGTAGAAGATCGCTTGGGCGGTCGACTTCTTACCGCTCCACATCAGCTTGTTGATGATCTTCGACGCGAGCAGCGACGAGAACTTCGGGTCCGGCTTGACCAGCGGCGCGGTCGACTTGTAGTTGCGCGGCATCGTTGAGGAAAGGGGTTGTGCGGGTGGCTCGGGCGCGGCGTGCGGGAGGGACTACTTCTTCGGACGCTTGGTGCCGTACTTCGAACGCTCGTTGTGGCGGCCTTCGACACCGGCGGTGTCGAGCGTGCCGCGGATGACGTGGTAGCGCACACCGGGAAGGTCGCGCACGCGACCGCCGCGGATCAGCACCACCGAGTGCTCTTGCAGGTTGTGACCTTCGCCCGGGATGTAGACGGTCACTTCCTTGCCGTTCGAGAGCCGCACGCGCGCGACCTTGCGCAACGCCGAGTTCGGCTTCTTCGGCGTCATCGTCTTCACCTGCAGGCAGACGCCGCGCTTCTGCGGGCACGCTTCGAGCACCGGCGACTTGGTGCGGCGCTTCTGCTGCACGCGCGGCTTGCGGATCAACTGATTGATGGTCGGCATGGGTTCTCTTCGACTGGGGCGGCGAGCGACTCGCCGGACTCGCAGGGGGCGAGCATTCTAGGGGGCGACACTGCGCGGTCAAGCTTCTGCAGGAGGGAGACTCCGCCGACTGCGCCGGCCGCATCGGACCGTTCGGCCCGAGGGTCAGGCCGGACCGGCCGGACCGGTCGGCCCAGTCGGGCGAGGTCTCCGAAACCGCGCCGAGCGCGGGCCCGTGCGGCAGCGCGCTCGCCGGCAGCTACCACGCCCGCCGGGGCGCCGCACCTTCTAGGCGCGGCACCACGGCGACACACGGCAGTCGGCGGGCGCGACTTCGATCAGGGTTCGTCGTCCGACGACTCTTCGTCGTCGGAGATCACGGGCTCGACGTCGTCGTCGAGGTCCTCCTCGTCTTCGGCCTTGTCCGCGGTCGCTTCGAGCGGCGGCGGCAAGTCCTCTTCCTCGTTCGCGAGCGGCGCCGGTACGCCTGCGCCGCCGGCAGCGGCTGCGCCGGCCACCGCCGCCGCAGGTTCGCGTCGCGGATCGAGTCCGGCGACCAACGCTTCGAGGTCGGGATCCATCGCGCGCGGGATGAAGCTGACCGTCGAGCTGATCTCGCCGAAGTCGATGTTCTTCTTCACCCGCGTGCGGTAGTGGTCGCGGAAACCGGTGCCGGTCGGCACCAGGTGACCGAGGATCACGTTCTCCTTCAGACCGACCAGCATGTCGCGACGGCCGGCGATCGCGGCCTCCGTGAGCACCTTCGTCGTTTCCTGGAAGCTCGCAGCGGAGATGAACGAATCCGACGACAGCGAGGCCTTGGTGATGCCGAGCAAGAGCGTCTCGCCGGTCGCGGGCTTCTTGCGCTCCTTGCGCAAGCGCTCGTTCTCGCGGCGGAACTTGAACTTGTCGACGACCGCACCGGGCAGGAACTCCGAGTCACCGGGGTCCTTGACCTGCACCTTGCGCATCATCTGGCTGACGATGATCTCGATGTGCTTGTCGTCGATCGTCACGCCCTGCGAGCGGTAGACGTTCTGGATCTCGCGCAGGAGGTAGTTCTGCACTTCCTCTTCGCCGTTGATGCGCAGGATGTCGTGCGGATCGAGCGGGCCGTCGACCAGAGGCTCACCCGCGCGCACTTCGTCGCCCTTGTGGACGCGCAAGTGCTTGCCTTGCGGCACCGCGTGCTCCTGCTCCTGGATCACTTCGCCCTTCGGTCCGACGGCGCGCACGATGATCGTGCGCTTGCCGCGCTTCTTCTCGCCGAGCTCGACGACGCCGTCGATCTCGGAGATGACCGCGGGATCCTTCGGACGGCGAGCTTCGAAGAGCTCGGTCACGCGCGGCAGACCGCCCGTGATGTCTTCCGTGCCTTGGATGTCGCGCGCGCTCTTCGCGAGCAACTCGCCCGGGCCGATCGAGACGCCTTCTTCGACTTCGAGGTAGGCGCGCTCGGGAATCGGATACACCGCGAGCACTTGGCCCGAGTTGTCGGTGATCTCGATCTGCGGGTGCAGGTCGCCCTTGTGCTCGATCACTTGCTTGCGGATCGTGCCGCGGCGCGCGTCGCGCTCGACCTTGAGCGTCTTGCCCTCGATCAAGTCGACGTAACGCACCTTGCCCTTGAACTCCGCGATGATCGGGACGTGGTGCGGGTCCCAGCGGCATAGCTTGGCGCCCGCGGTCACTTCCTGATCGTCGGTGACGAACATCACGGCGCCGATCGGCACTTGGTAACGGTCGATCTCGCGATCGCGCGCGTCGAGCAAGCGGAGCTCGCCGTTGCGGTTCAGCACGACGACTTCGCCAGCGGCGTTCTTGACGACCTTGACGTTCGAGAAGTTGACCTTGCCCGGACGCTTCGCGACGACTTCCGACGCTTCGATGGCGCGGCTCGCCGTGCCACCGATGTGGAAGGTACGCATCGTGAGCTGCGTGCCCGGTTCGCCGATCGACTGCGCGGAGATGATGCCGACCGCGAGTCCGCGTTCGGCCATCTGGCTGCGCGAGAGGTCGGCGCCGTAGCAGCGCGCGCACACGCCGAAGCCTGCTTCGCAGAGCAACGGCGAACGAACGCGGATCTTCTGGTGGCCGAGCGCTTCGATGCGCGCCGCCGCGTCGTCCGTGATCAACTCGGCGTCGCGCACGACGACTTCGTCGTTGATCGGATCGATGATCGTGTCGCGCGCGACGCGGCCGCGAACGGCTTGCGCGAGCGACAGGACGACCTTCTCGCCCTTGTAGACGACACCCTTGTAGATGCCGTTCGGCGTGCCGCAGTCCTCGACGGTGATGACGACGTTCTGCGACACGTCGGTCAGCTTGCGCGTGAGGTAACCGGCGTCGGCCGTCTTGAGCGCCGTGTCGGCGAGACCCTTGCGCGCGCCGTGGGTGGACGAGAAGTACTCGAGCACCTTGAGGCCTTCGCGGAAGTTCGCGCGGATCGGCGTTTCGATGATCTCGCCCGAGGGCTTGGCCATCAGACCGCGCATGCCGCCGAGCTGACGGATCTGGTCGATCGAACCCCGCGCGCCCGAGCTCACCATGCAGAAGATCGGGTTGACGTAGGTGTCGATCTCGCGGAAGTCCTCGCGCAAGACCTGCATCAGGTCCTGTCCGACGCGTTCACGAGCGTGCGTCCACAGGTCGACGATCTTGAGGTAGCGCTCGCCTTCGGTGATCTGGCCCTTCTGGAAGGCCTTCTCGACCTTGTCGATCTCCTTCTGCGTCTCGTCGAGGATCTTCGGCTTGGTCGCCGGGACGCGGATGTCGTCCTTCGCGAACGAGAGTCCGGCGCGCGTCGACGCCTTGAAGCCCAAGTCCTTGAGGTCGTCGAGCAAGCGCAGCGTCGCGTCGCGACCGAGCAAGCGGTGGCAATCGCTGATCAGTGCCTGGATGCCCTTCTTGTCGAGCTCGTAGTTGTAGAACGGCATCCCCGGCGGAAGGATGTCGTTGAAGAGCGCGCGACCGATCGTGGTCGTCAGCAGCACGCGCTTGCCGGCGATCTCGACGCGGCCGTCGTCGCCGACTTCGACTTCGGGGCCACGCGGGCCCATCTTGACGCGCCGGCCGGGCTCCATGCGCACTTGCACCGGACGCAGCGTCTCCGCGACGCCGTGACCGTGCGCGAGGAAGAGCTCGGGCAGCGAACCGAAGCGCATCATGCGCTTCTCGCTCTTCTTCTCGAGCGGTTGGTGGCTCTTCGTCAGATAGAAGATGCCGAGCACCATGTCCTGCGACGGCGAGATGATCGGCGCGCCGTTGGCGGGCGAGAAGATGTTGTTCGTCGACAACATCAGCGTCGCGGCCTCGATCTGCGCTTCGTAGGAAAGCGGCAGGTGGACGGCCATCTGGTCGCCGTCGAAGTCGGCGTTGAAGCCGCCGCACACCAGCGGGTGCAGACGGATCGCGTTGCCTTCGATCAGCACCGGCTCGAACGCTTGGATACCCATCCGGTGCAGCGTCGGCGCGCGGTTCAGGAGCACGGGGTGGTCGCGGATCACCTCTTCGAGGATGTCCCACACCTGCTCGTCGCGCCGCTCGAGCATCTTCTTCGCCGACTTGATCGTGTCGGCGAGTTGGAGCTCCTTCAGGCGGCGGATGATGAACGGCTGGAAGAGCTCGAGCGCGACCTTCTTCGGCAGACCGCACTGGTGCAGTCGCAGCTCGGGACCGACGACGATCACCGAACGCGCCGAGTAGTCGACGCGCTTGCCGAGCAGGTTCTCGCGGAAGCGGCCCTGTTTGCCCTTGATCATGTCGGTCAAGGACTTGAGCGGCCGGTTCGACGAACCGAGCACCGGGCGGCGGCAGCGGCCGTTGTCGAACAGCGCGTCGACCGACTGCTGCAGCATCCGCTTCTCGTTGCGGATGATCACCTCGGGAGCGTTGAGGTCGAGCAGCTTCTTCAACCGGTTGTTGCGGTTGATCAAACGCCGGTAGAGGTCGTTCAGGTCGCTCGTCGCGAAGTTGCCCGAATCGAGCAACACGAGCGGACGCAGATCCGGCGGGATGACCGGGATCACGTCGAGGATCATCCACTCGGGCTTGTTGCCCGAGTCGCGCAGCATCTCGACGGTCTTGAGGCGCTTGATGATCTCCTTCTGGCGTTGCTTCGAGCGCGTCGAGAGCAGCTCCTGGCGCAACTCGTCGGAGAGGCGCGGCAGATCGAGACGTTGGAGGATCTTCTTGACGGCCTCCGCGCCCATGTCCGCTTCGAACTCGGCGCCGTACTTCGCCTTCGACTGGCGGTACTCCTCTTCGGTGAGGAGCTGCAGGTACTGCAGCGGCGTGTCGCCTGCTTCGATGACGATGTAGTCCTGGAAGTAGACCACGCGCTCGAGCATCGACGTCTGGATGCCGAGCAACGTGCCGAGGCGCGACGGCATCGCCTTGAAGAACCAGATGTGCGCGACCGGCGCGGCGAGGTTGATGTGCCCCATCCGCTTCCGGCGCACGCGACTGTGCGTGATCATCACGCCGCACTTGTCGCAGACGATGCCCTTGTGCTTGATGCCCTTGTACTTGCCGCAGAAGCACTCCCAGTCCTTCTCAGGTCCGAAGATGCGCTCGCAGAAGAGGCCGTCGCGCTCCGGCCGATACGTGCGGTAGTTGATCGTCTCGGGCTTCTTGACTTCGCCGTAGGACCACGAACGGATGTCCTCCGGGCTCGCCAGCGCGATCGTCACGCTGCCGTAGTCGTTGATGCGGTTCTGGATCGTTTCGATCATGGTTCGAACCTTGGCTTGAACGGGGCCTTGAAGGAGGGGTCGACGCTCAGAGCGTCGCGGCGGCCTTCTTGTGGAGCTGCATGTTGAGCGCGAGCCCCTTGATCTCGTTGGTGAGCACCTCGAACGACACCGGCGTGCCGGGCTCGAGGATGTTGAGGCCCTTGACCATCGCCTCGTAGATCTTGGTGCGACCTTCGACGTCGTCGGACTTGACGGTCAGTTGCTCCTGCAGGATGTGCGCGGCGCCGTACGCTTCGAGCGCCCACACTTCCATCTCGCCGAAGCGCTGACCGCCGAAGCGCGCCTTGCCGCCGAGCGGTTGCTGCGTGATCAAGCTGTACGGACCGGTCGCGCGAGCGTGGACCTTCTCGTCGACCAAGTGGTGCAGCTTCAGCATGTACATCACGCCGACCGTGACGTTCTGCTCGAACGCTTGACCGCTGCGGCCGTCGATCAGACGGAACTTGCCCGTCTTCGGCAACTTCGCTTCGGTCAGGAGCCCTTCGATGTCGCCTTCGCTCGCGCCGTCGAACGCCGGCGAGTGCACGCGCACGCCGAGCATGCGCGCCGCGAGACCCAAGTGCGTCTCGAGGATCTGTCCGACGTTCATGCGGCTCGGCACGCCGAGCGGGTTCAACACGATGTCGACCGGAGTGCCGTCCTCGAGGTACGGCATGTCCTCGATGCGCATGATCTTCGAGATCACGCCCTTGTTGCCGTGGCGGCCGGCCATCTTGTCGCCGACCGAGAGGTTGCGCTTGGTCGCGACGTAGACCTTGACCTTCTCGAGCACGCCGGTCGGCAGCTCGTCACCGCGCGAGAGCCGGTTGACGATCTTGTTCTTGTCCGCTTCCTTCGCCTCGATCTTCGACTGGAACTCGGAGACGGAGGCGAGCGCCTTGTCGCGCTTCTCCTTCGCCGGGCAATCCTCGGCGGACTGCACGCACAAGAGGCGCACGCGGCGCAGCTCGTCGTAGGTCGCCGTGTCGTCGATCTTGACCGGCTTGCCGGTCAGCGAGTCGATCACTTCCGCTTCGAGCGCCGCTTGGACGTCGCGGAGCATCGCTCCGGTGTAATCCTTGAGCGCGCGCAAGAACTCCTTCTCGGCGTCGCGGATCTGGTTCAGAGCCTTGGTGCGCTCCGCGTCGGTCAGATTGACGCGACGGGAGAACTTCTGGGCGCCGATCACGACGCCGCGCGTGCCCGGCGGCATCGTCAGCGACGCGTTCTTCACGTCGACGCCGGCCTTGCCGAAGATCGCGTGCAGGAGCTTCTCTTCCGGCGTCAGTTCGCTCTTCGACTTCGGCGCGACCTTGCCGACCAGGATGTCGCCCGCGTCGACGAACGTGCCGATGCGCACGATGCCCGACTCGTCGAGCATCGAGAGCGCCTTCTCGCCGACGTTCGGGATGTCGCGCGTGAACTCTTCCTTGCCGAGCTTGGTCTCGCGGACCTCGACTTCGTACTCCTCGATGTGGATCGAAGTGAAGACGTCGTCGCGGACGAGGCGTTCGCTGACGAGGATCGCGTCCTCGTAATTGAAGCCGTCCCACGGCATGAACGCGACCAGCAGGTTCTTGCCGAGCGCGAGTTCGCCACCCGCGGTCGCCGCGCCGTCGGCGAGCAAGTCGCCCGCCTTGACGGACTGGCCCTCGGTGACGACCGGCTTGTGCGTCTGGCACGTGCGTTCGTTCAAGCCGCGGCACTTCGTCAGCTTGTACTCCTCTTCGTCGACGACGATGCGCAACGCGTCGACGTAGCGCACGGTGCCGGCCTTCTCGGCGCGCAGCGGCAAGTGCGAGTTCTTCGCGGCGATGAACTCCATGCCGGTGCCGACGATCGCGGGTTCCGCGACCATCAGCGGCACGGCCTGGCGCTGCATGTTCGAGCCCATCAACGCGCGGTTCGCGTCGTCGTGCTCGAGGAACGGGATCAGCGCGGCGGAGATACCGATGATCTGCTGCGGGGAGACGTCGAGGTAGTCGACATCGTCCGGCGCGACTTCGACGTTCTCGCCATCCTTGCGCGCGAGCACGCGCTCGCCGACGAGTTCGCCCTTGTCGTTCATCGGCGCGTCGGCCGGAGCGAGGACGAAGCCGAACTCTTGGTCGGCGCGCATCCAGTCGACCTGGTCGGTCAACTTGCCCTTCTTGATCTTGCGGTACGGCGTCGTGAGGAAGCCGTAGTCGTCGACCCGCGAGTACATCGCGAGCGAGCTGATCAGACCGATGTTCGCGCCTTCGGGCGTTTCGATCGGGCAGAGCCGGCCGTAGTGCGAGAGGTGCACGTCGCGCACGTCGAAGCCGGCGCGCTTGCGGTTCAGACCACCCGGTCCGAGGGCCGAGAGCCGGCGTTCGTGCGTGAGCTGCGACAGCGGGTTCGTCTGGTCGACGACCTGAGAGAGCTCGCCGCGGCCGAAGAAGTAGTCGATCGCGCTCGAGAACGTCTTCGAGTTGATCAGGTTGCGCGGAGAGACCGTTTCCGGGTTCTCCAGGTTCATGCGCTCCTGCGCGGTGCGGCGCAGCTTGAGCAGGCCCTTGCGGAACTCGTCACCGGCGAGCTCGGCGATCGAGCGCACGCGGCGGTTGCCGAGGTTGTCGATGTCGTCGATCTGCCCGCGGCCCGCGCGCAGGTCGAGCAGGTACTTGATCGAGTTGACGATGTCCTCGGGCTTGAGCGTCTGGACGTCCTCGCCGATCTCCTGCTTGTACTTGCGGTTCAGACGGAAGCGACCGACACGGCCGAGGCGGTAGCGCTGGGGATCGAAGAACTTCTCGTGGAAGAGCTCCTTCGCCTTCTCGAGCTGCGGCGGGTTCCCGGGGCGCAGGCGCGAGTAGATCTTGAGCAGCGCTTCGTCGTGGCTCTTCGTCGGGTCCTCGTGAGCCGTGTTGATGATCAGGTTGTCGAGCTCTTCCGGCTTCTCGTCGATGATCTCGACTTCCGCGAGGTCACCGGCCGCGATCTCGAGCGCGGCGGTCTCCGGGATCGGCATGCCCGACGGCACCAGCACTTCGCCGGTCTTGAGGACCAGGATGTCCCCCACCGCGATGCGGCCCGCGATCGTCTTGACGAACGCGTTCTGCGTCATCGACTTCTGCTTCTTGATGACCTTGGTCTTGTAGAAGCAGCGCAGGATGTCCTGGTCGGTCGAGAGCTTCTCGTCGAGCGCGCGCAGGAACGTGACCGCCGGGAACTTGCCCGACTGGTCGATCCGCACCGAGAGCACTTCCTTCTTGGTGACGTTGAGCTCGATCCACGAACCGCGCTCCGGGATGATCCAGCAGTTGTGGAGCTTCTTGTCGAGCGTCGATTGATCGACGGAGAAGTCGACGCCCGGTGAACGGTGGAGCTGACTGACGATCACGCGCTCCGAGCCGTTGATGATGAACTCGCCGCCGCCGATCATCACCGGGATCTCGCCCAGGTAGACCTCTTCCTCGCTCGCGCCGGCGCCGCGGATCAACCGCAGCCGGACCTTGAACGGGTAGCCGAACGTCAGGCCGAGCTGGCGGCACTCGTCGATCGAGTAGCGCGGCTTGCCGAGCTCGTAGCCGACGTACTCCAGACACATCGTCTTGTCGTAGGAGTAGATCGGGAACACCTCGCGGAGCAGAGCCTCGAGGCCTTGGTTCTCGCGGCTCGCCTGCGGCAGGTCGAGTTGCAGGAAGTCGCGGTAAGCCTTGGTCTGGATCTCGACCAGGTCCGGGATGTCGATGATCTCCGGGTAATGGCCGAACTTGCGCAGCGGAAGGCGGGTCGTGTTCATGGGCGGTCACTCATCGTTGGCCCGGGCGGAGGATGTCGTTGGATCGCTTCGTCTTGGATCCCAACGCCTACGGACCGGGTACGAGGACTAGGCCGAAAAGAGAGCGGATGCGGGAGCGCGCCGAGCGGAGCCGAAGCTCAGCCCTTGCGCGCCACGGCGACGCCGCGCGCAAACGTGCGCGGCGACCGACGCGAGTCGTGCGTCGACGGACGGAGCCCGGGACACGGAACCGAAGTCCCGCGTCCAGGGCCGTGTTTCGATTGCAGTCGAAGCGAGGCGCTCAGTCGAGCTTGACCTTGGCGCCCGCGCCTTCGAGCTGCTTCTTCATCGCTTCGGCTTCTTCCTTCGAAGCGCCTTCCTTGACGGGCTTCGGCGCGCCTTCGACCAGGTCCTTGGCTTCCTTCAAGCCGAGGCCGGTGATCGCACGCACTTCCTTGATCACGGCGATCTTGTTCGCGCCGCCGTTCTCCAGGATGACCGTGAACGAAGTCTTCTCCTCGGCAGGAGCCGCGGCCGCGCCGCCGCCCGCCGCCGGAGCCGCCGCGACGGCGACCGGAGCCGCCGCGCTGACGCCCCAGTGGCCTTCGAGGTGCTTCACCAGCTTCGAAGCTTCGAGCAGGCTGAGGCCATCCAATTCCTTGACGATCGCTTGGAGCTTCGGCTCCAGTTCAACCACTTCCGACATGAGATTCTCCTGGGAGAAGATGCTACGGACTTTGGACTCGTGAGTGTTTCGTAGCCACGGCGGACCGCCCACCGCAGCGGATCGGGACTAGGCCTGCGGTGCGGCAGCGCCTTGTTTGTCGTTCTTGGCTTGCAGCAGTCGGACGAGACCACCTTGGTTCGCCGCGAGCAGGCTGACGAGCGAGCGGCCGGGGCCTTGGATGCAGCCGACCAGTTTCGCGCGCAACGTGTTCTTGTCGGGCACGTCGGCGAGCGCGAGCGTGTTCTTCGCGTCGAGGAATTGATCCTCGAGCACGCCGCCGCGCACGACGAGCTTGCCGATCTTCTTCGCGTCGGCCTTGCTCAGGACCTTCGCCGCGTGGATCGCCGCTTCGGCCTCGCCGTAGCACACGGCGACCGTGCCGGCGAAGACGTCGGCGCCGACTTCGAAGCCGCGCTCGGCGAGCACTCGGCGAGCGAGCGAGTTGCGCACGACGCGCACGCGGACGCCCTTCTCGGCGAGTTGATCGCGGAACGTCTCGTTCTGCTCCATCGTCTGGCCCGAGACGGTGAGGATCACCATCCCGCGGGCCGAGCCGAGGGCGTTCTTGTACTCCTGCTGGAGGAGTCGGTTGACCAGGTTCGGCATGGTTCGGTCTCCGGCGGTGGTTCTCAGGCCTGGACGGGCTTCGAGTACGCGATCTGCGCGCCGGGACCCATCGTCGTCGACACGGAGATCTTCTTCAGGAACACACCCTTCACCGACGCGGGACGCAGGCCGGAAAGGTGATCGAGGAACGCGCGCAGGTTGGCTTCGAGGTCGGACGCGTTGAACGAGCGCTTGCCGACCGGCGCGTGGACGTTGCCGCCGGCGTCGGTGCGGAACTCGACCTTGCCGGCCTTGAACTCGCGCACGGCGTTGCCGACGTCGGGCGTCACCGTGCCGGACTTCGGCGACGGCATCTTGCCCTGCGGACCGAGGACCTTACCGAGCTTGCCGACGTGCTTCATCATGTCGGGGCTCGCGATCACGATGTCGAAGTCCATCCACCCGCCGAGGATCTTCTCGGCGAGGTCGCCGGAGCCGACGACGTCCGCGCCCGCGGCGCTCGCCGCCGACGCCTTGTCGCCTTCCGCGAAGACCACGACACGCACGGTCTTGCCCAACCCCTTCGGCAGCGACACGGCGCCGCGGACGAGTTGGTCGGACTTCTTCGGATCGATGCCGAGGTTGACCGCGACTTCGACCGTTTCGTCGAACTTGGCGGCGGGCAGGCTCTTCAAGAGCGCGATTGCCTCGCCCGGCTCGTAGACCTTGCTGCGATCGACCTTGGCGGCCGCCGCGACGTAGCGCTTGCTGTGCTTGACCATGTGGTGCGTGCCTCAGACCGTGACCGGCCTCAACCTTCCACCTTGATCCCCGCGGCGCGGGCCGTGCCTTCGATGATTCGGCAGGCAGCGTCCAATGTGCGCGCGTTGAGATCCTTCATCTTCATCTTGGCGATCTCCTCGACCTGCGCGCGCGTCACCTTGCCGACCGTTTCGTGGCCGGGGGCGTGCGCAGCAGACTCGAGACCGGCCGCCTTCTTGAGCAACACGCCCGCGGGCGGTGACTTGAGCACGAAGTCGAAACTGCGGTCTTTGTAGACCGTGATCTCGACCGGGATGATCAAGCCCATGTCCTTGCGCGTGCGCTCGTTGAACTCCTTCACGAACGCCGCGATGTTGACGCCGTGCGAACCGAGCGCGGGGCCGACGGGCGGCGCAGGGGTCGCCTGCCCAGCCGGGCACTGCAGTTTGATCTTTGCTGTGACTTCCTTCGCCATCGTGATTCGCTCCTAGTTCGTGCGCGCGGGTCCGAGTCGCCTGTCGGGACGTGCGGGGCCGGGGCCTGCGTGCTTGCGGTGCGCGCTAGAGCGCCTCCACTTCCCAGTACTCGAGTTCGACCGGCGTCGGGCGACCGAAGATCGTGACGATGACCTTCACGGTGCCCTTGTCGGTGTTGACTTCGTCCACCGCGCCGTCGAACCCGTCGAACGCGCCGGACTTGATCTTGACCATGTCGCCCTTCTGGAAGCCGATGTTGACTTGCGGGCGGGTTTCGGTGTCGCTCATGCGCGACAGGATGTTCGTGACCTCTTGGTCGGAGAGCGCGACGGGCTCGCCGCGCGGTCCGAGGAAGTCGCCGACGCGCGCGGTCTCGCGCACGACGGATTGAGCCATGCGCGAACGCTCGTCTTCGCCGTCGTCGAGATCGGCTTGGACCATCAAGTAGCCCGGATAGAGCTTCTTGTTGACGACGCGCTTCTTCCCGCCCTTCAGGTCGGTGACGCGCTCGAAGGGCACGAGCACCTGCGGGACGACGTCCTGCAGGCCCTTGAGCTTGACGCGCATCTCGACCTGCTTGCGGACGCTGTCTTCACAACCGGATTGACAGCGGACGAAGTACCAACGGTGCATTTCGATCAGCCTCCGAACAGCCAGCGGCTGGTGATTCGCGCGAGCACCCAGTCGGCTCCGGCGAGGTACGCCATGAGGAAGAGCACGCACACGACGACGACGATCGACGAGTTGACGACTTCGGGCGTCGTCGGCCACGTCACCTTCTTGAGCTCCGACTCGGTCTCGATCAGCAAGTCGGCGGTCTTCGGCTTCTCGAGCCAGCGGAAGAGGAGCCAGACGCCGACGCCGAAGACCACCGCCGCGATCAGGAACGCGGGCGAGAGCTTGATGCCGAACACCGGCACGACGAGCCCACCGATCGGCGCCGCGAGTTTGCCCGCGAACGACGACGACAGCGTCGTGTGCAACGACGTCGAGCCGTAGAAGACGAGCACGGCAAGCACCCAGAACGCCGCCAAGCGGGCGTAGCGTCCCTGGTCTTTCTTGTATCGCGCCATGGTTCGTCCTGTGGCTGTCGGTGAGTGCGTGGGATGCGGGGCTTGACGGTTCTTCGCAGAGGTCTCTTGCAGAGGTCCTGTGCAGAGGTCCTGTGCCGGGGCGTTCGCCGAGCGATTGCGTTCGGGAGCGTTCGTCCGGCTGCGTTCACTCGCCCGCGAGCGCGGAGCGGAGCGAACGGCGCACGATCAGAGCTTGTGCTCCTTGTGCGAGGTGTGCTTCCGGCAGAAGCGGCAGAACTTCTTCTTCTCGAGCTTGTAGGTGGCCCGCTGACGCTTGTGCGTCGTGTAGTAGCGGTTCTTGCACTCCGTGCACTCGAGGAACACGAAGCGTTCCTTGGTCTTCATGGATCAGCCTGGGTTCTTGCCGCGGGCGGACGCTCGGCCCCGAGGGCTTGGACCCTCGGGGCGAGCCTTCCTTGGATGGGACGCGTTACTTGAGGATCTTGGTGACGACACCGGCGCCGACCGTGCGGCCGCCTTCACGGATGGCGAAGCGGAGTTGCTCGTCCATCGCGACCGGGATCATCAGTTCGACTTCGATCTTGACGTTGTCGCCGGGCATGCACATTTCCGCGCCGCCGAGCAGCTTCGCCGTGCCGGTCACGTCCGTCGTGCGGAAGTAGAACTGCGGACGGTAGCCGTTGAAGAACGGCGTGTGGCGTCCACCCTCTTCCTTCGAGAGCACGTAAACCTCGGCTTCGAACTTGGTGTGCGGCGTGATCGAACCCGGAGCCGCGACGACCATGCCGCGCTCGAGGTCCTTCTTCTCGATGCCGCGCAGCAGGATGCCGACGTTGTCGCCGGCCTGGCCGGACTCGAGGGTCTTCTGGAACATTTCGACGCCGGTGACGACCGACTTCTGGACGTCCTCGCGCAGACCGACGATGTCGACCTTGTCGCTGACGCGGACGATGCCGCGGTCGATACGGCCGGTGCCGACCGTGCCCCGACCTTCGATCGAGAACACGTCTTCGATGCACATCAGGAACGGCTTGTCGGTCGCGCGTTGCGGCTCGGGAATGAACGAGTCGAGCGCGTTCAGGAGCTCGTCGATGCAGGCGTTCGCCTTGTCGTCGGCGCCGCCGGACTCGAGCGCGAGCTTCGCTTGCCCGCGGACGATCGGAGTGTCGTCACCCGGGAACTTGTACTTGTTGAGCAGGTCGCGGATCTCCATCTCGACGAGGTCGATCAGCTCGGGGTCGTCGAGCAGGTCGACCTTGTTCAAGAAGACCACGATGTACGGCACACCGACCTGACGGGCGAGCAGCACGTGCTCGCGGGTCTGCGGCATAGGGCCGTCGGCGGCGGACACGACCAGGATCGCGCCGTCCATCTGGGCGGCGCCGGTGATCATGTTCTTGATGAAGTCGGCGTGGCCGGGGCAGTCGACGTGCGCGTAGTGGCGCTTCGGGCTCTCGTACTCGGTGTGCGAGGCCGCGATCGTCACGGTCTTGTCCGCCGAACGGACCGTGCCGCCCTTGGTGATTTCGGCGTAGCTCTTGACCTTCGTGCCGTTCTTGGCCGCCGAGCGGGCCGCGAGCGCCGCGGTCAGCGTGCTCTTGCCGTGGTCGATGTGGCCGATGGTGCCGACGTTGACGTGCGGCTTCGTCCGCTGAAAGACTTCCTTTGCCATGGTGGTGGTTTGGGTTTCCTGTGCGGGCCGGAGGAGCCCACGGGGTCGTCGGTTGGGTCGTCCCGAGGCCGCACGCGGCCCGGGTTGGTTCGTGAGTCAGAGCGTCGGCGCCACGACCGCGTGAGCGGCGTGGTGCGTCGGCCAAAGATCGAGTTCGAAGAAGAGCGTTGAGGTTGGAGCTGGTGGCGGGGATTGAACCCGCGGCCTCTCCCTTACCAAGGGAGTGCTCTACCACTGAGCTACACCAGCTTGGGCCGCCCGAGATCGTCCGTGGGTCGCACGGGACGAACGCGAGCAGCTGAACGGTGCGGGATGACGCGGGCTGCCGTGACGCCGCGCCGCGCGCGCAGCGCAAGTGGAGCGGGCGATGGGAATCGAACCCACGCTATCAGCTTGGAAGGCTGAAGTTCTACCATTGAACTACGCCCGCCCTGGGGAACGCTCCGGCCTCGATCTCGATGCTTCGAGGTGTCGAGGTCGAAGAGTGCGCAGGATCGGCGCGTCGAGCGACGGGGTTCGGCTCTGCACGCAGCGTGGAACGAGCAGCGATCGTCCGCGGCGCGACGCCGCAGTTCGCCTCCGCGGCGCGTGGCCGCGGTTCGGTCTCGAGGAACGCTCCACGGCGTTGGCCGTGGTTCGATCAGGGGGAAACCAAGAGTACCGGGGTGGTCCGGACCGCGGCGCGGTCGCTGCAGCGCGTCCCCGCGCAAGCTTGCGCGGAGTGCGATGCTCGGTGCCCCAGGCGGGCTTGGTGGGGAGAGGCGGATTCGAACCGCCGAAGGCGTATGCCACCAGATTTACAGTCTGGCCCAGTTGGCCGCTTTGGTATCTCCCCCTGATCTCGCGAGCGCGCCGCGTCCGGTGGAACGAACGCTGCGTGCTCGGAGCGATCTCGATGCTCGGTGCTGACGCGGCGCCGCCGCGCGCGAAGTCGCGCGCCTTGCGGCAAGCCGCTCCCGTGTCATCCGAAGGGTGTCTCGTTTCCAGTGAGCAGCGCGAGCTCGCGCCCGCGAGACCCCTGTGCCCGAAGCCGCGGTGTGCGACGCCGGACGGGCGGGATCCAAGCCGTGTTCGTGTGCCTTCGCCGCACTCGCGAGCTCCGGTGTGGAGCCAGCGGTGGGGATCGAACCCACAACCACCTGATTACAAATCAGGTGCTCTGCCATTGAGCTACGCTGGCCCGCGAGGTTGACCCACGGTGGTCCGACGGAGCCTCGACGGCGGATGTCGACGGGTCCGACCGCCCTAGGGCGGCGAGACGAGCGGGACAGGATAGGGACGAAGGTCCGCCGGTCAAGCGTCGCGCTGGAAATCCGCCCCCCGGCTGCCGGCGACGGACCTCTCGAACTCGAGCCCGAGCGCGGCAGGTGGGCCACACTTACGGACGCTTGCTCAGGCTCGCCCAGGCTCGGCAGGGCCACGGCGTGGAGCGCCGCCGACCCGGGCCCGGTCTGTCACACGTCCGCGACGGCGCGGCGCCAATGGTCGAACGCGGCCTCCACCTCTCCGAGTGAGTCGCCGCCGAACTTGTCGAGGAAGGCGCGAGCGAGCTCGAGCGCGACGACGGCCTCGGCGACGACGCTCGCGGCGGGCACCGAAGTCACGTCGGAGCGTTGGTAGGTCGCGCGCACGGCCTCGCCCGTTTCGAAGTCGACGGTGTCGAGCCCTTGGCGCAGGGTCGGGATCGGCTTCATCGCCGCGCGGAGCACGAGCTCCTCGCCGTTCGTGAGCCCGCCTTCGAGCCCGCCGGCGCGGTTCGTCGCCCGCGCGAAACGGCCGTAGGCCCGAGCGTGGTCGCCGCCCGAGCGCACGATCGCGTCGTGAACCGCCGAGCCCGGTCGGCGCGCCGATTCGAACCCGAGCCCGACCTCGACTCCTTTGATCGCCGGGATCGAGAAGAGCGCCGCGCCGAGGCGCGCCGTCAAACGCTCCGCCGGATCCACGTACGCGCCGAGCCCGGGCGGCAGGCCACACGCGCGCACTTCGAACACGCCGCCGAGCGAGTCCCCCGCCGCCTTCGCTTCGTCGACGCGCGCGCGCCAGGTCGCTTCCACCTCGGGATCGAGGCCCGCGAAATCGGACGCGGCGCGGCGTTCGAGCGCCCGCTCGAGCGTGTCGAACCCGGCGCGCGCCGCGCAGCCGCGGAGCTCGACCACGTGGGCGAACACCCGGATCGAGAAACGTTCGAGCAGTTGCCGCGCGAAGCCGCCGAGCGCGACGCGGGCGGCAGTCTCGCGGGCGCTCGCGCGCTCGAGCACCGCGCGCGGGTCGCGCGCGAGCAGCTTCTGGCAACCGGCGAGGTCGGCGTGGCCGGGCCGCGGGTTGCTCGGCACCGGCAGAGCTTCGATCGTCTGGTCGCGATTCGTGATCACTAAGGCGAGCGGCGAACCGAGCGTCTTGCCGCCGCGCAGGCCCGCGAGCAGCTCGACGTGGTCTTCCTCGAGCTTCGCGCGCCCGCCGCGGCCGTAGCCGCGCCAGCGTCGCGCGAGCTCCGCGTCGACTTGCGCGACGTCGAGCTCGAGCCCAGCGGGCAGGCCCGAGAGGAGCGCGACGAGCCCGCGCCCGTGCGACTCCCCCGCCGTCTGCCAGCTCAAGCGACTCACGACAGCGCCATGCTAGCCGTCAGAGCGACTCGTACCACGTCACTTCGTCGAACGGCACCGAGAGCGTCGCGGTGCCGAGGCGCACGCTGACGGTCTCCTTCGCGCGGTCGACCTTGGTGATCACGCAGCGCTGCTTGTACCGCGGGATGAAGACGAGCGCGCCCTTCTTCAAGCCGTCGAGGAAGAGCTTGCGCTTCTCGGAGAGCGCGGCGCCGGACAGGTGCTTGTCCGCCGTCTCGAGCGCCGCGCGCATCGCGACGGCGGACTTCGAGGAGAGCTGCGGCAGGAGGTCGAACGCGCGCTTCAACTCGCCGCGCGCTTCGCGTACGCGCTCCTCGAGCCCACGTTGCGCTTCCGCTTCGACGAGCGCGCGTTTCTTCTCGAGGTCCTGGATGCGCGTCTTCGCTTCGTCCTCGCTTTTCTTGAGGTCGACGAGCTTCTGCTCTGCGTCCTTGCGCACGCGTTCGGCTGCTTCGCGCGCGCCGCGCATCTTGCGCATCAGCTCCTGCGCTTCGGCGTCGCGGCGCACGATGCGCGCTCGAGCGTTCTCGACGATGCGCTTCGGCAACCCGAGGCGCGCCGCGATGTGCAACGCGCACGACTCGCCCGGCGTGCCGACGAGCAAACGATACCGCGGCCTGAGCGTCGTCGCGTCGAACTCCGCGGACGCGTTCTCGGCGCGCGCGTGGCGGAACGCGAACTCCTTCAGCTTGCCGAGGTGCGTGGTCGCGACCGTCGGAGCGCGCCGCTCGAGCAGGAATTCGAGCAAGGCGTCCGACAACGCCGCGCCTTCGTCGGGGTCGGTGCCGCCGCCGAGCTCGTCGAGCAGGAAGAGCGTGTTCGACCCCGCGCGTTCGAGCCCGGCGCGGATGCGCGCCAGGTGCGAGGAGAAGGTCGACAGGTCCTGCGCGATCTCCTGCTCGTCGCCGATGTCGCAGACGACGCCGTCGTAGAGCGGCACGCGGCTCTGCTCGGCGCACGGGAACGGCAGACCGAGCCGTTGGAAGCACGCGGCGAGCCCGACGGTCTTGAGCGCGAGCGTCTTGCCGCCGGTGTTCGGCCCCGTGACGACGAGCAAGTCGAACTCGTCGCCCAGACGCACGTCGATCGCGACCACTTCCTCGAGCGAGCCCGCGAGCAGTCGCTCGACGAGCAACGGGTGGCGCGCGGCGCGCAACACGAGGCCCGCGGCTCGGCCGTCGTCGCCCGCGACGTCGACGGCGCGCGCGCCGTACTTCGTGCAGAACGCGGCGGAGATCGCCGCGAGCTCGAGTTCGCCGATGCGCCGGCTCGCGAGCACGACCGCGCCTTCCGCGTCGAGCGCGTGGCGCGTGAGCTCGACCAGGATGCGGCGCAGCTCGTGCTCTTCGTCCGCCATGCGTTCCGCGCGGCGGTTCTGGTCCTCGATCACTTCGCGCGGCTCGACGAAGACCGTCTCGCCCGACTGCGAACGGTCGTGGACGATGCCGGACACCTTGCCTTGGCTCTTCGTCTTGACCGCGAGCACGAGGCGGCGGCCGCGCCGGTGGATGCTGCCGTCGGAGAGGTGCTCGCGCGCGGCGGTCGCGATGCGCCGCAGCCGCCCTTCGACGTCGTTCGAGAGCTCGCGGATCTCGCGCCGCAGCCGCGCGAGCTTCACCGACGCGTCGTCCTTGATCTCGCCGCGTTCGTCGAGCGCGCGACCGAGCGCGTCCGCGAGCGGCGCGAGGTTCGGAAAGCCTTCGTGGAGCGCGTGGATCGCCGGCGCGTCGCTCTTGCGCTCGGCGAACCACGGCTCGAGCCGCCGGCATGCATCGACGAACGCCCACAGGCTCGCGAACTCCTCGCGCTCGAACGGCCGGTGGAAACGCCGCGCTTCGGCGAACGCCGGCAGCGGATCGGTGACGCCCGCGAACGACGGGGCCGAGCGCATCTCGACCAGGCCCTGCATCTCGCGCACCCGTTGCAGCGCCGCACGCGCGTCGTCCTTGGCGCGCGGTGCGAGCTCGCGCACCGCGCGGCGGCCGAGCGACGTCGAGGCGAGGCGCTCGAAGAGCGTCCGCACGCTTTCGAAGTCGAGCGCGGGAAGCGCGAAGTCGGCGGCGGCGAGGGTCAGCGTTTCGGCGGGCGGCATGCGAAGAGCCGCACAGGATACCGGACGAGTCCTTTGTCGATCTCGACCGTCCCGAGCTCACGCTCGGTCCAGCCGAGTTCGTCGACGAGCTTCCTCCGGTACTCGGCCGTGAACGCGCGGTTCGCGCGGCGCGCGAGGTCCGGCGGATCGGTCGCGAAGACCACGTCGAAGCGCGCGACGAACGCGGCGAGCTCGGCGTTCGACCAGGCAGGGTCGACGCCTTCGTAGGTGACGTCGAGCTCGCGGTGCGCGTCGGCGAGGAAACGCTCGACCGAACCGCCGTGCTCGAGGAGCCCGAGGTGCAACGCGGCGGGCGAGAGTTCGCTCGAGAGCCCGAGCCAACCGATCGACGCGGTCGGACCGGCTTCGGCGGCGACGAGCTTCAGCAACTGCGACGCTTCGGCGCGCAGGAGGCCGTTCGTCGGAAGCCGCGTGTGCCGGTTCACGAACTCGCGCTCCTCGAGCTGCTCCTCTTGGAACTCGCGGACCTGGGGATCGGGGCTCGCGAGCCCGAGCACGTCGAGCGCGCGCGCCTGCCACCCGTTCGCCGCGCCGAAGGACACACCGACCAGCGCCACGCCGATCGCGACCGAGCGCCAAGTGAAACGCGACAGCCCTGCCTGCTCGCCGAACCGCAGGAAGCCCGCGACCGCGAGCCACCAGATCGGCGTCACCACCGGAAGCAGGAACCGATCGAGGTGGAACGGGTGCAGCGCAGTGGGGACGCAGAGCGCGAGCAGCACGCACCCGACGGTGCGCGTCGCGGGCTCGCGCCAAGCGCGCAGGCTCCACACGAGACCGAAGACGCCGACCACGAAGCCGCCGAAAGGAGCGACGAGCGTCGTCCAGTCGAGGATGCGCATCCCCCGCGGCGTCACGAACTCCTGGTTGCCGGCGAGGAACGACACGAACGCGGTGCGATGGCTCGCGCCGAGCTCGAGGTCACCCGGGAACGGCAGCACGAACCACCACGACGCGGCGATCGCGGGCGTGAGCGCGACCCACGCGAGCCGCAGCGACGTGCTGCGCAGCGCTCCACGGCGCGCGCTCGCGACGAGCTCGCCGAACGCCGCAAGCCCGAGCCCGAGCCCGAGGAGCAGCGCGTAGTTGAACTTCGTGAAGAACGCCGCCGTGAACGCGAGACCGGCGAGCAGGTCCGCACCGCGGCCGGCGCCTGGATCCGAGCGGCGCAGCCATGCGAGCACGCCGAACGCGAGCGTGGTCGCGAAGGCGGCTTCGAGGAACAGCGTCGGCGCGAAGAGCCTGCCGATCGGCGCGAGCGCCGCGACGACGACGAAGAGTCCAGCGCCGGCGCGCGCGCTCGACTGCGCGCCGACGAGCCGCCGCACGAGGCACGCGCCGACGAGCAGTCCAACGCACCACAGCGTCGCGAGCGCCGTGCGCGCCGCGATTTCGGAGATCCCGGTGATCGACTGCACGACGGCGAGGAACACCGGCACGCCGAACGGATACCGATCGCACGCGAGCGCGACGTCGACCGCGCCGCGCAAGTTGCCTGCGTGCGCGAGCTCGACCATGCGCGCGGCCGGGAGCTCCGCGTGCATCGACTCGTCCCAGCCCCACGTGCGCTCGAGGTTGATCTCGCGCAACACGACGCCCCACACGAGGATGGCGAGGATCGCGAGCTGCATGGCGAAACCTCGGTCGCTCCGGGACTCGTCGCTCGGCGCGACTTCGGGCGAGCTCGTCATCGCCCGCGATTCTAGGCAGCGCTCCCCCACGCGCCTACACTGCGCGCATGAGCCACATCCGCGAGAGCGACCGCTTCGAGACGCGCGCCATCCACGCAGGCCAAGAGGCGAACCCCGAGAACGGCGCGATCATGACGCCGGTCTACTTCACGAGCACCTACAAGCAGGACGCGCCGGCGAAACCGCGCGGCGGCTACGAGTACTCGCGCACGTCGAACCCGACGCGCACCGCGCTGCAGGAGAATCTCGCGGCGCTCGAAGGCGGCCTTTTCGGGCTCTGCTTCTCGTCCGGCCTCGCCGCGACCAACGCGTTGCTCGATCGTCTGGTGCCGGGCGACCACGTCGTCGCGGGCAACGACCTCTACGGCGGCACGTACCGCATCTTCAAGCGCGTCTTCGAGCGCTACGGCATCCGCTTCACGTTCGTCGACACGACCGAGCCGGCGCAAGTCGAGCGCGCGCTCGAAGCGGCGACGAAGTACGTCTACATCGAGACGCCGTCGAACCCGCTGCTGCGGCTCACGGACGTCGCGGCGATCGCCACGATCACGAAACGCGCGAAGAAGCTGCTCGTCGTCGACAACACGTTCGCGACGCCGTACCTGCAGCAGCCGCTCGCGCTCGGCGCCGACATCGTGTTGCACTCGCTCACCAAGTACCTGGGCGGTCACTCCGACGTCGTCGGCGGCGCGCTGATCCTGAACGACGCTTCGCTCCGCGACGAGCTCGCGTTCTTCCAGAACGCGGTCGGCGGCACGCCCGGTCCGATGGACTGCTTCCTCGTCTTGCGCGGCACGAAGACGCTCGGCGTGCGCATGGACCGCCACGGCGCGAACGCCCTCGCGATCGCGCGTTACTTGGAAAAGCACCCGCTGGTCGACCGCGTGATCTACCCCGGGCTCGAGTCGCACGCCCAGCACGGGCTCGCGAAGCGCCAGATGAAGAACTTCGGCGGCATGGTCTCGTTCGAGATGAAGGGCGGCGTCGCCGCGGGCAACGCCGTCGCGTCGAACACGCGCCTCTTCACGCTCGCCGAGTCGCTCGGCGGCGTCGAGTCGTTGATCGAGACGCCGCCGTCGATGACGCACGCGAGCATCCCGGCCGAAACGCGCCGCGCCGCGGGCCTGGCGGACGGACTCGTGCGGCTCTCGGTCGGCATCGAGCACGTCGACGACCTGGTCGCGGACCTCGGCCAAGCGCTCGACAAGGCGCGGACCGCGAGCCCGGCGGGCGCGGCGCGCTGACGCGGGCGATGCCCTAGAACGGCGAGTTCGAGGGCGGCGGTTTCGGCGGCGCCGGCGGCGGCACGACCGCGGCGGGCGGCGCGCTCTTCTTCGGCGGCGGCGGCGGCGGTTCGGGCTCCGGTTCGACGCGCTCTTCGCAGACGCGCTCGCGCATCAACCGGCCGACCTTGTACTTCACCACCCGCTTGCCGGGCACTTCGACCTTCTCGAGCGTGCGCGGATTCTGCGCCCGGCGCGGGGCGCGTTCCTTGACCTCGAACACGCCGAACTCACGGAACTCCAAGCGGTTGCCGCGACAGAGCTCTTCGATGATCTCGTCGAGGAAGCGCTGCAGGATGTCCTTGACGATCACCTTGGTTTGGCCCGTCTGTTCCGCGATGCGGTTGACGAGCTCCTTCTTGGTGATCGTCTGGGGTCCGGGAGGCTGGGTCATCGAAGGCGCGAGCAGAGGGGGCTCGTGTGCGAGGCGCCGCGCCTTGCGTGCTGGCGGCGACGGCGCGCAATATCGAACTGCATTATCTTGGCGTCAAGCAAGAACTTGTGACGAGTGCACGCAGTTTGGAGCGAGCGCCCGACCCCGCCGGGCGGTCCCGCGGAGGCCCTTGCGGCGAGCTGCGCCGAGCCGCCCCGAGGGTCCCGGACGCCCGCCGCGCGCGCGGCGGCTCCAACGCCGAGGTACCCGAGGAGCCTGCAGGCGTAACCGCAGATTCGACAGAAGGTTAGGCGCGCGGATCCGCACGCCCACCAGGCCGCTCCTCGAGCAGGAACGTCACCGGCCCCGTGTTCAGGAGTTCGACCTCCATGTGGGCGCCGAACCGGCCGGTCGCGGCGGGCACACCGAGGTGCGCCAGGCGGTCGACGAACCGCCGATACAGGCGCTCGGCGAGCTCCGGCGGAGCCGCCGGATCGAACGACGGCCGGCGGCCCTTCTTCGTGTCGGCGGCGAGCGTGAACTGGCTCACCACCAGCGCGCGAACCCCGATGTCGAGCGCCGAGCGGTTCATCCGACCCTCGTCGTCGGGAAAGATGCGGTAGGTCGCGACACGTTCGGCGAGCCGATCGCACTCCTCTTCGGCGTCGCCACGCTCGACTCCGAGGAAGACGAGCACGCCGCGATCGATCTCGCCGACGACCGAACCGTCGACGCGCACCGCCGCGCGCGAGCAGCGTTGGAGCAGCGCCTTCACGGCGAGTCCTCGCCGGTCGCGCGCTTGCGCCGCCGTTCCGCGCGTTCGAGAGCGAGCCTCGCGCGCATCGAGAGCAGCACGCGGCCGAGGTCGCCGCTCGCCTGGCTCGCGGCGAGCAGCTTGCGCCACGCGGCCTCGGCGCCGTCGGGATCGTCGAGCCAACTCTGGCGCAGCAGCGCTTCCTGCACCCACGGCAACGCCGCGTCGGGCGCGAGTTCCTCCGCCGCACGCGCCGCGTGCAGCGCTTCGTTGGGTCGCCCGGAGCCCTGCTCGGCCGCGGCGAGCACCGTCAGTCCGCGCACCGCGAGATCGCCTTCGAGCGTCAGCTCGGAGAGCAACTCGCGCGCGTCGTCCGGCTCCTCGTCGAGCACGTAGAGCGTCGCGAGGTCGAGTTGGCTCTCGACCCACTCGCGCAAGGCGACCCGCGGATCGTCGGCGACGTCCTCGCCCCAGGCTTCGAACGCTTCGATCGCGTCACGCCGGCGGCCGTCGCGCGCGAGCAGCATCGCTTGCAACCGGCGCGCCGGCGGCAAGAACGCGTCGAGTTCGAGCGCGCGCGAAAGCGCTTCGTCGGCGCGCGTCCAGTCGCCCGCACGCGCAGCAGCGTGCGCGAGAGCGTAGTGCGCCCACGCGCAGCGGGGATCGAGCTCGAGCGCGCGACGCAACAGGGCCTCGGCGTCGGCGGCGTTCGGCGCAAGCCGCGCGGCGAGCACGAAACCCGCGACGCTCGGCTCGCGCGCGAGTTCGTCGAGCGCGGCTCGTGAAAGCGCTTCGCGCGCCGCGGCGCCGTGCACCGCGAGTTCGAGCTCCTGCGCGAGGATGCCGAGTCCGATGTGGTCGGGCGCGGCCTGGCGGAGCTCGGCGACGCTGCCGCGCGCGGCGGCGAGTCCCGCGGCGTCGCCGGCATCGACACGCCGGCGCGCATCGCGATAGCGCTCGGTCAGCGCGGCCGAGAGTTCGTCGTAGACCGTCGCTTCGTGCGCGCCGCCGGGGCGCGCGACGCTCCCCTTGCATGCGGCGCCGAACGCAGTGAACGAGATCGCGAGCAGGACTCCGACGAAGCCCGGGACGAGTCTAGCGGTGAACCTGGCGGCGGCTCCGCCGGTCAACCTGGCGGCGAGTGCCCGAGTAAACCGGGCGGCAAACGGGGGGGCAAACGGGGGGGCAATCGGGGGGGCAATCGGGACGGCGGACGGAGCGGCGAACTTGCGGCGCGACGCGGACGCGCGTTCGTCCCGCGGCGCGAATCGCCCGACTCGGGGCGCCGCGCAGGCGTCCTCGGCTCGATTCACGGACGTTCGCCGACGAAGCGCAAGACTGCCGAACGTTCCTCCGCGCCGGTCTCGAGTTCGCGGTACCACGCGTCGCCGGCGAGTTGCACGACCACCGGCGCTTCGCCGGGCCGTTCGAGCACGCGCACGCGCACCAACGCGTCGATCGTCCACGCGTCGAGCCGCACGCGGATCGGCGGAGCGCCTTCGACGCCTTCCTTGAGCTTGGTCGAGAGCACGAGCCCGTCGGGCGTCGCGCGGGTCTCGTGCACGAAGAACTCTTCGTTCTGTTGCACGACGACGTGGTTCAGGAGTCCGGGCGGCCCTTCGATCGTCACTTCGTCGGCGACCAGCGCCGCTTTCACGGCGAAGCGCGTCGTCCACGGCTTCTCGGGCTCGGCCTTGCGGCGAGCCGCGGGCGCTTCGCCTGCGTCCCGTTTCGACGAGGCGTTGCCCGGATCCGAGTTGGGCCCCGAATGGGACGGTCTCGCCTCGGTCGACTTCGGCGAGCTGCAACCCGCGGCGAGCGCGAGGCTCGCCGCGAAGACGATCTTCGACAGGGTTTGGAACATGGGCGGGTCCACGTGCGGGGACGCCGAAACTCTACGCCTTTTCGACGCCGGGCTCGACGCCCAGCTCGGCGCCCGATTCGGCGCCTAGTTTGGCGCCCTGGTCGACGCCCGATTCGGCGCCTGGCGTTCGGTCAACGCAAACCGCACGCGGCGAGCGCTCGGTCGCGCGTCGCGCGCGCTCGCGCACGTGCGCGCTCGGCGCCGCGCGCGAGCAGTCGCTCGACTTCGGCGGGATCGCGCGAGAGCTCCTCGCGTCGCGCCCGCGCAGGCGCGAAGAACGCGTCCGCCGCGTCGATCAGGCGCTGCTTCAAGTGCCCGTAGCCCGGCGCTCCCGTGCCGCCCTGCGCGACGCGGGCCTTCCAATCGGCGAGCTCCGCGTCGTCGAGGAAGAGGCGCAACAGGTCGAAGAGCAGCACGGAGCTCGGGTCCTTCGGCTCCTCGGGAGGCCGGCTGTCGGTGACGACGCGTCCGACCGCTTTCTTGAGCTCCTTGCCGGTCGCGAAGATCCAGATGTGGTTCCCGTAGCTCTTCGACATCTTCTGACCGTCGAGACCGGGCACCTTCGCGAACGGCGAGATCTTGGGCTCGGGGCGCACGAACACCGGCCCGTAGAGCGCGTTGAACGACGCGGCCATGTCCTGCGCGATCTCGATGTGCTGCTGCTGGTCGGGTCCGACCGGCACGAAGTTCGAGTCGTAGGCGAGGATGTCCGCCGCCATCAGCGCCGGATAGGTGAAGAGCCCGACGTTCGGCTGGAGACCACGCTCGAGCTTGTCGCGGTACGAGACCGCCCGTTCGAGCACGCCCATCCCGGTGACGCACGAGAGCATCCACGCGATCTCCGTGACTTCCGGCACGTCGCTCTGGCGGAAGAACACGGCGTGGTCGACGTCGAGCCCGAACGCGAGGTACGTGAGCGCGACTTCGCGCACCCAACCGCGCAGCTCGGCCGGGTTGCGGCTCGTCGTCAGCGCGTGGTAGTCGGCGATGAAGTAGTAGTGCTCGTGCGGCTTCTGCGCGTCGGGCGAAGCCGCGGCGCTCGGCCGGGATTCGGCGACGTGCTGGCGGATCGCGCCGAAGTAGTTGCCCCAGTGCAGGAGCCCGCTCGGTTGGATGCCGGAGAGGTACGTGGTCATGGCGGCCGAGTCGCGGGAAGCGGCGGACGGTAACAGCGCCGCGTGGAAGCGACAAGCTCGTCATCCGCTGCCGCGCGAGCCGCACGCGTGCCGCGTGCTCGGCGCTCGAGTCGCACGCGTGCCGCGTGCTCGGCGCTCAAGTCGCACGCGTGCCGCGTGCTCGGCGCCTAAGTCGCACGCGTGCCGCGTGCTCACCCTTGAATCGCCGGGCTTGGCCTCGACAATCGTCGCCGCGATGAACGAGGAGCCTGCGCTCGGGAACCGGCGGACGAGCGCCTTTGGACCCTGCGCGCCGCGCGGCCTTGGACTCACGGTGACGCTCTGCGCGCTCTTCCTCGCGTGCGGCACGCTCCTCGGAAGCTGCGCGTCGTTCGACCAGGAGATCTACCTCGCCCCGTTCGCGTCGCGCTATTCACGCGCGGGCGGCGGCACGGAATCGGAGCTCGTCGCCGGCGCGATCCGCTTCCGCCACGACTCGCCGCGCGGCGCGTTGACGCACTGGGCGCTGCGGCCGCTCGTCAGCGAGTACCGCAAACCGAACGGCGACAGCTTGACGCGTTTCCTCGTGCCGCTCGGCACGATCCGCCACGCAGGCGAAGAGCACGTCAACCAGCTCTTGCCGATCTGGCGCTACCAGAGCGAGCTCGAAGCGAACGGCACGCGCGCGTGGAAGTTCCTCGCGTTGCCCGGGATCTTCTGGTCGCAGGATTCGAGCGGCCGCGTCGTGCGCGCCGTGTTCCCGTTCGGCGGCGTGATCGAGAACTTCGCGACGTTCGACCGCATCGTGTTCGTGCTGTTCCCGCTCTACATGCACACCGAACGCGAGGGACGGCACTCGACCAACTGGCTCTTCCCGCTCTTCAATCGCACGACCGGTGCGGGCGGCACGAGCGGCCGAGTGTTCCCGCTGTTCGGGCACAACCGCTACGCGGGCCGCTACGACCGTTGGTTCTTCCTCTGGCCGTTCTTCCATTTCCAACGCAACGATCTCGCGAAGCCCGAGTCCGCGCGCGAGACCAACTGGCTCTTCTGGCCGCTCGTCGGGCACACGCAACGCGGCAGCTACGACGCGTGGACTTGGCTCTGGCCCTTCTTCGGCTACGCGCGCGACACCGAGACCGGCTTCTGGGCGTGGGACGGACCGTGGCCGTTCGTGCGCGTGCACGGTGGCGGACGCCATCCGCCGTCGGAGGAACGCGTCCGGTTCTGGCCCTTCTTCTCGCGCTACAAGGGCGACGGCCTCGAGAAGCGGAACTACCTCTGGCCGATCGTGCAGGTGAGTTCGGAGGATTACCCCGATCGCATCCGCAACGCACAGTACGTGCTGCCGGTCTGGCAACGCTGGGACGAAGTCGCCGCCGACGGCCGCGAGGAGCACTGGGCGAAGGCGTGGCCGGTCTACCAAGAGCACCGCGATCCCGACACGTCGCGCGTCGCGTTCCCGGCGCTCAATCCGTTGTGGCACCTGCCCGTGATCGACGATCACTACGCGTGGATCTACGAGCTCTGGACTTCGGAGCGCGAGGACGCGCACACCGTGCACCACGATCGTGCGTGGGGCGGCATCTACCGCCGAGAGCGCGACCGCTTCGAAGACCGTGAGTACTGGTTCGGCTTCTGGTCGCGCCGCGGGTTCCGCGAAGGCGGTGAGCGCGTCGAAGCGAAGTCGCTCTTCTTCGGACTCCTGCGTTGGCAGCGCCGCGGCAACGACGGCGAGCTCGACTGGCTCGCCCCGGCGTTCCCCGGTCCGGGTTGGCCGCTCGAACGCTCGCGCGAGGAACTCGCTCCGTCGCGCGCGGCGCGACTGCTAGAAGAGGGCGCACGACCGTGATCGCCGGCTTCCAAGCGTTCCTCGCCGACATCGGCTACCTGCTCGAGCTCTCGCTCCAGGTCGCACTGCGCCTGGGCGCGATCGTGCGCCGCCGCGGCTTGATCCTCGAGCAGCTGTGGCAAGCGGGCCTCAAGGTCGTGCACGTCGTGCTGCTCGTCGGTCTCTTCATCGGCATGATCGTCGCGCTGCAGACTGGGCTCGAGCTCGCGCGTTTCGGTCAGCAAGACCAGATCGGCACGATCGTCGCGATCTCGATGTGCCGCGAGATGGGCCCGTTCATCACGGCGACGATCCTCGCCGCGACGGTCGGCAGCGCGCTCGCCGCCGAGCTCGGCACGATGGCGGTCAGCGAGGAACTCGCCGCGCTCGAAGTGATGTCGATCGACCGCATCGCGCTGCTCGTGATGCCGCGGGTGCTCGCGCTCGCGATCATGTGCCCGATCCTGACCGTGCTCTGCGACACGATCGGCATCGTCGGCGGCGGCTTCATCGCCGACTCGCAGCTCAACGTCGGGCTCTCGCTCTACTGGGACTCGGTGATCGACGCGCTGCAGGACACCGACTTCTTCCTCGAGCTGCCGAAGGACGTCTACTCGGGTCTCCTGAAGTCGTTCGTGTTCGGCGCGATCGTCGCCGTGATCTCGTGCGGCGCGGGTTTGCGCGCGACCGCCGGCGCGCTCGGCGTCGGCAACGCGACGCGCAAGGCGGTGCGCGACTCGATCATCGCGATCATCGTGTCGAACTACTTCCTCTCGTGGCTCTTCTTCCAGGCATGAGCCCGATGCACGAGCCCACGAGCGAGCCCGAACGCGCGCCGGCGGCGGACCGCGCGAACTCCGCGGACCGCTCGCGCGACGTGATCATCCGCTTCCGCGACGTCCACAAGGCGTTCGGCAAGCGCAAGGTGCTCGCGGGGCTCGACCTCGAGGTCCACCGCGGCGAGACGTTCTGCATCATGGGCCCGTCGGGCTGCGGCAAATCGGTGACGCTGCGCCACGTCGTCGGGCTCCTGAAACAGGACAAGGGCCTCGTCGAAGTCGACGGCCACGACATGTCGAAGATCGGCCGCAAGGAGCTCGTCGAGCTGCGCTCGCGCATGGGCTTCGTCTTCCAGGAAGCAGCGCTGCTGAACTGGCTCACCGCGGGCGCGAACGTCGCGCTGCCGCTGCGCGAGACCACCAAGCTCTCGGAAGCGGAGATCGAGCGGAAGGTGCGCGAGAAGCTCGAGCTCGTGCGCGTGCCGGATGCCTACGAGAAACTGCCGAGCGAACTGTCGGGCGGCATGAAGAAGCGCGTCGGCCTCGCGCGAGCGTTGATCACCGACCCCGAGATCATCCTCTACGACGAACCGACCGCCGGACTCGATCCCGAGATCTCGTCGTCGATCAACCACTTGATCCGCGAGCTCGCCGATCGGCTCCACGTCACCGGACTCGTCGTCACGCACCACATCGGTTGCGTCAAGACGGTCGGCGACCGCGTCGGCATGCTCGACGGCGGCGTGCTGAAGTACGTTTCGACGCCGGCGGAGTTCCTCGGCTCGCAGGAACCGCGCCTCTTGCAGTTCCTCGGAGACCGACTCGACTGACGGAGACCACCCACCATGGAAACTCGACGCCAACTGTTGCTCGGCGGTCTCTTCGTGACCGTGATCGCGATCCTCGGGTACTACACGCTCTTCCTGACCGAGTTCTCGCTCTTCAAGGAACGCTTCGGCTTCACGGTCTACTTCCCCGAAGCCTACGGACTGCGCCAGGGAGACTCGGTGCTCGTCGCCGGCATCCGCCAAGGCCGGGTGAAGGACATGAGCTACGACCCGACCGCCGAGTTCGAGCGGCGCGTCACCGTCACGATGCTGATGGATCAGCCGGTCGAGCTGCGCGACGGCTTCACCATCGCGATCAAGGACGCGACGTTGCTCGGCGGCAAGAACATCGAGATCGATCCGGGCCCGGCGGGCGGCGGAACGATCGCCCGCGACGCGCTGCTCTTCGGCACGATCCAACGCGGAGCGCTCGGGGCGCTCGGAGACTTCGTCGACAAGAACGGCTCGCGCTTCGAGAACATCGTCAAGAACGTCGACGAAGTCGTCGCCGACATCAAAGCCGGCAAAGGCACCGTCGGACGCTTGGTGCGCGACGACGAGCTCGCGAACAAGGTCGACGCCGCGGTCACGAAGATCGACGCGACGTTCGACTCGGCGTCGCAGATCGCGGCCGACATCAAGGCGGGCAAAGGCACGCTCGGCAGGCTCGTCAACGACGAGGAGCTCTACGGCAAGGTCAACGAGATCGCGGACCGCTTGAAGGAGATCGGCGACAACCTCGCGGCGGTGACCAAGGACGTCAACGAAGGCAAAGGCACGCTCGGGAGGCTCGTGAAAGACGAAGCGCTCGCCGACGAAGTGTCGAAGGCCGTCGAGCAGATCCGCGACATCACGACGAAGATCAACGAGGGCCAAGGCACGCTCGGCAAGCTCGTCGTCGATCCCAAGCTCTACGACGACTTCCAGGAGATCGTCACCAAGTTCAAGAACGGCGAAGGCACGATGGGCAAGCTGTTCACGAACGACGAGGTCTACGACAAGCTCGCGAAGATCGCGGACGACCTCGCGACCGCGAGCGACGCCCTGAAGAACGGCCGAGGCACGCTCGGCAAGTTGATCATGGACGACGAACTCTTCGAGCAAGTCTCGAAGGCGCTCGCGACCGTGACGCGCACCCTCGAGGAGTACCGCGAGGCCGCGCCGATCTCCGCGTTCACCTCGGTGTTGTTCAGCGCGTTCTGAGCCCACCCCGCAAGCGACGAGCGACACTCCCGGAGCCGCGCCCGACCACCGTGTGCGGCCCGCGCCCTGTGAGCGCGCCGAGTCAGTGCGCCGGGTGGCGCCACCGGTGAGCGCGCCGAATCACGGCGCGTGGAACGTCGCGCGCCGCGATGCGTCAGCGAGCGAGCTGCGGCGCGACGAGCCGCTCGATCCACTTGCCGACGAGATCGGCCTCGAGGTTCAGTCGTTCACCTACCTTCGCGACGCCGAGGTTCGTCTTCGCGAGCGTCTCCGGGATCAGCGCGACCGAAAACCGCCGGCCCTGCGGCGCGACCACGGTCAGACTGATGCCGTCGAGCGTCACGCTGCCCTTCTCGATCAGGTAACGCTCGAAGCCCGCCGGCACCTCGACTTCGATGCGCCGGCCGCCGTCGCCGGTCTCTTCGACCGCGACCAGACGTCCGACCGCGTCGACGTGGCCGCTGACCAAGTGCCCGCCGAGGCGCTCGTCGAGCTTCAAGGCGCGTTCGAGGTTGACGATCCGGCCGGGGGCGAGCTCGTCGAACCAAGTCTTCGCGAGCGTCTCCGAGGACAAATCGAACTCGAGGTCCGCCCCGGACTGCCCGAACTTCCCCGGTGTCCCCGGCGCCCCAGATTCCTCGGTCCCGCCGCCCGCGACCACGGTCAGGCAGCAGCCGCTGACCGCCAAGCTCTCGCCGTGGCCGATCACGAAGTCGCGCGACGGCCGCGGCAGCACGAGCCGCGCGCCGGTGCCGCGGCGCTCGAGCGCGCGGACGGGCACGCAGGCCTCGATCAGTCCGGTGAACACGTGGTTGGGCCTCCCAGGACTGCGCCGGAGGGCCACGCCGGCACCCGAACCGGTCGTTCGTCCGACCCGCGGCCGAGTCGGCGCGCCTTGACGCATCCAGGGCGCCTTTCTACCCTGCTCTGCCTTTTCTTTCGAGGAGGGGCACTTGCCGCTCTTTGCCATCCTGACCCTCTTTCCGGAGGCCCTCGAGCCCTACACGCGCGAGAGCATCCTCGGGGTCGCCCAAACCAAGGGTCTCGCGAAGATCCTCTTGGTCGATCTCCGGGACTTCACGCGCGACCGGCACCGCACGGTCGACGACCGCCCCTTCGGCGGCGGCCCGGGCATGTTGCTCAAGCCCGAACCGATCGTCGAGGCCGTCGAGTGGCTCGAAGCGAAGCACGGCCGCTTCCGCAAGTTCGCCACCTGCCCGACTGGACGCACGTTCCGTCAAACGGTTGCGGACGAAATCGCGCGCGAGGAGCGCGTGCTCATCCTGTGCGGCCGCTACGAGGGCTTCGACGATCGCGTGCGCGAGCTCTGCGGTTTCGAAGACCTCTCGCTCGGCGACTTCGTGCTGTCCGGGGGCGAGCTCCCGGCCCTGACGATCGTCGAGGCCGCGGTGCGGCTCCTGCCGGGCGTGCTCGGCAACGAAGAATCGGTCGCCGCCGACTCCTTCCAGAAAGACGGGTTGCTCGACCACCCTCAGTACACGCGTCCGCGGGTCTTCCGCGGGCTCGAAGTGCCGGAGGTGCTGGTCTCGGGCGACCACGCAGCGGTCCAACGATGGCGCGAGAGAACGGCTCGCGAACGCACACGGGTCCGACGTCCGGATCTATCCCAGAACACGACCAGCCAAGCCAAGCCAGAGAGCCCGGAGGCCGACCATGCACCTGATCGAACAACTTGAAAAAGAGATGGGCAAGAAGAACCTGCCCACGCCCGCGGTGGGCGACACCGTCGAGGTCCACTACCTGATCCGCGAAGGCGAGAAGGAGCGCGTGCAGCTCTTCATCGGCCAAGTGATCGCGATCAAGGGCCGCGGCATCCGCCGCTCGATCACCGTGCGCCGCATCGTCCAGGGCGAAGGCGTCGAGCGCGTGTTCCCGCTGCACAACCCGCGCGTCAAGGACGTCGTGACGACGGCCAAGGGCAAGCGCCGCCGCGCGAAGCTCTACTACCTGCGCGACCGCGTCGGCAAGAGCGCCCGCCTCAAGGAAGTCGTCGGCGACAAGTCCGCCGATGCGACCGAGGGCGCGGAAACCGCCGCTGCGGCGACCGCTTCGAAGTCCTGAGCCGCCGCCGCGAGTGCGCGCGCCTCTCCACACGCCTGTCTCCAGTCACTCGCCGTCTGCGCGCGCGAACACGCCGCGGGCGGCGAACGCCTTTTCCTCACCTGCTCTGCTTCCCCTGCTCCGCGCGTGAGCCCCTGCTCCGCCGCGGGCGCCGCTCGGCGCGCCGTGGCTCCTGGGCGCAGCGCGTGAAAGATCGCCGAAGAACGTCATGGTCGAGAACGTCGGACGCAAGATCGCACTGATCCTCGCGCTGGTCGCCGCTTCGGTGCTGGTGCTCCTCCTGCCCTCGAAGCCGATCCGCCTGGGCCTCGACCTCGCCGGCGGCGTGCGCATGGTGTACCGGCTCGACTTCGAGCTCGCGAAGGCGAACAACCAGATCACCGGCAACGAGGATCCGAACGAACTCGTCGAGGAGTCGATCGCGATCATCCGTTCGCGGGTCGACCCGAACGGCGTCGTCGAGCCGGTGATCCGCAAGCTCGGCACCGACCGCATCGAGATCCAGATCCCGGGCACCGCCGAGCTCACCGGCGTCGCGGCGCGCGCGACGCTCGGCGCGGCGCTCGTCGGCAGCGGCGACCAATTGCGCGACAACATCCAGCTCGCGGCGACGGATCCGAAGCAGATCGAAGGTTTCCCCGCGACCGGCGGCGTCATCCGCATCGGCACCGAACGCGTGCGCTACACGAGCCGCGTCGGCAACACGCTCGCCGGCATCACCCGCGGCACGAACAAGACGGCGCCGGTCGAACACGCGGCGGGCGCGGAAGTCGAGCTCGCGAGCGACGATCAGATCCAGAACGCGATCGAGAACCTCGGCGATCTGCGCTTCTACATCGGCGCGGAGAACAAGGACTTCCTCGCGCTCGGCACCGACGACGCGAGCGAACGCAAGCGCGTCCAAGACTGGCTCGCGAAGCCGGAGAACGCTGCGGCGTCGCTGAAGTCTTTCAACGCGCTGCCGCGCGAAGCGGGCGGGCCTCCGGGCCAGATCCGCTGGTTCCCGGAGCGCCAGGACGAGGGCCAAGCGCCGATCCCGCGCGAGCAGCGGCTCGTCCCGTTGGTCGAGCCGAAGGCCGAATGGACGTTCACCGGCGACAACATGTCGCGCGTGTACGTCAGCCAGGACCACCTGGGCCTGCCCGCCGTCAGCTTCGAGCTCGTCGACGAGAAGAAGGGCCTCTTCGAGGACTTCACCACCGCGCACGTCGACGGACCGATGGCGATCGTGCTGAACGACGAAGTCGTGTCGCTCGCGACGATCAACGAGCCGCTGCCCGGCTCCGCGCAGATCTCCGGTCGTTTCACCGACCGCTACGCGAGCGGGCTCGTCACGGTGCTGCGCTCGGGCTCGCTCAAGATCAAACCGATCCTCGAAGCGCGTGAAGACGTCGGCGCGACCGTCGGTCAGAAGGCGGTCGACCAAGGCTGGCTGATGGGCCTCGTGTCGTACGCGTTCGTCGCCGGCTTCATGATGTTCTACTACAAGCGGCTCGGCCTCTATGCCGCGATCGGCCTCGCGTTCAACGTGCTCCTGCAGATGGGCGCGCTCGCGGGCTTCCAAGCGACGCTGACCATGCCCGGCATCGCCGGCATCATCCTCGGCATCGGCATGGCCGTCGACGCGAACATCCTGATCTTCGAGCGCATCCGCGAGGAGCAGGACTCCGGCAAGAAACCGATCCAGGCAGCGAAGGCGGGCTTCGAGAACGCGCTCTCCGCGATCATCGACTCGAACGTGACCACCGTGCTCGCGGGCGCGATCCTCGCGTACGTCGGCACCGGTCCGATCCGCGGCTTCGCCGTCACGCTGATCACCAGCGTGCTCGCTTCGCTGCTCGGCGCGCTCGTCGTGGTGCGGGTGTTGATCGGCCTGCGGCTCAAGAAGGCGCCGAACGAGCGCTTCACGATGCGCCGTTGGCTCGCGAACGCGAACTTCCGCATCGTGCAGCAGACGCGGCTCGCGATCGGCATCTCGATCGCGCTGATCGTCGGCGGCCTCGCACTCTTCTCCTACAACGCCGCGACGCGCCCGAACGACGCGTTCGGCATCGACTTCCTCGGCGGCGCGACGGCCAAGATCCGCACCGAGGAGCCGCGCGTGCGCGACGAGGTCGAAGCCGCGATCCGCGCGATCGGCGGCGAGATCGGTGCGTCGGCGGAAGTCGCCGAATTGCCGGCGAGCAAGACCGCCGACGGCCGCTACACCGAGTTCCGCATCACGTTCAAGACCGAACAATCGGGTGAAGCGAGCGGCAACGAGGAGCTCTTCAAGAGCGAGATCCGCAACGCGCTTTCGGGCATCCTCCAGCACGGACCGGTCGATCTGAAGGTCGACGCGACCCCGACGGCCTCGCAAGTCTCGGGCACGCTCTACTTCGCCGAACCCCACCCGGTGGAAGACGTCGCGAAGGCCCTCGAAGCCGCGAGCCTCTCCGGCGTGACGGCGACGCCGCGGCCCGACCGAGCGGAGCTCGTGACGATCGCCGCGACCGGTCCGGCCGCCGATTCGGCGACCGCCGTGACGCAACGGGTGATCTCGGCGTTCGCCGGCAAGACCGACTCGGCGGGCAGGCGCTTCGAGCTCGCGGAACCGATTCCGGAGACGAGCATCATCGGCCGCCGCGTCGTCGGCGAGCTGCGCGACTCTGCGCTCAAGGCGCTGCTCCTCTCGATGTTGGTCACGGTGATCTACATCCGCGTGCGCTTCGCGGAGTACTCGTGGGGCATCGCGGCCGTCGCGTCGCTCTTGCACGACATCCTGATCACGATCGGCGCGATCTCGTTCCTCGTGATCGTCCCGTGGATCAAGGTCGAGTTCGACATGGGCACGATCGCCGTGTTCCTGACGATCGTCGGCTACTCGATCAACGACACGATCGTCGTGTTCGACCGCATCCGCGAAAACTTGCCACGCATGAAGGGCACGCTCGAGGAGATCGTCAACACGTCGATCAACCAGACGTTCTCGCGCACGGTGATCACGTCGACGTCGATGTGCACGATCTTCATCGTGCTCCTCTTCAACCTCGGCACCGGCAACGCGCTCGAGAGCTTCGCGTTCACGATGACGTTCGGCATCCTCACCGGCACGTTCTCCTCGATCTTCATCGCGGCGCCGGTCTTCATTTGGCTCGAGAAGCGCAACCTCGCGAACGCCGAGAAGGAATCGAAGACGCCGCCGCCCGCGGTGCAGACGACGGCCTGAACGGACCGAGGCGCCCGCGCGGACGCGGCGCACGAACCGACCCGCGATGACCGAGATCCCCTAGAGTCGAAACCGCCCCCACGGAGTCCACCGTGCGCATCCTGATCCTGGTGCTCGCGCTCGCTTGCCTCTTCGGGCTCGCCGCGATGTGGCACCAGCACCGGATCGCGACGAAGAAGGAAGAGCGCGACGAGGCGCGACGACTCGCAGCAGGCGAATCCGCGGAGACGGAAGTCGGGATCATCCGCGAAGGTTGGGGCGTCGTGCTGATCGGCAAACCCGCCGGTGCCGCGGCGCCGGCCGTGCCGAACGACCCGGGACGTTCGGGCCCGATCACGGAGCCCGGCCCCGGACACGCGGTCGACGGCTCGCAATCCGGCCCCGGCGTCACGCCGCCGACCAGCTTGGAGCCCGCCGATCTCGAACTCGTCGTGCAGCCGGGCCAGAGCCTCTCGAAGATCGCGGCCGCGCAGTACGGCACTTCGAAGAAGGAACTGGTCGACGCCCTCGCGCGCTACAACGGGCTCGCGAGCGCCGACGCACTGCAGTCAGGGTTCAAGCTCAAGCTGCCGTCGCCTGCGAAGCTGCAGGCGTTCGCGGCGTCACGCTAGCGGTTCGCGCGCGACGAACGGAGCGAGCGGCGATTCGCTGTGCGTGCGCGCGCTCGGCGTCGCGAGCACCGTGAAGCGCACGCTCTTCGCGACGGCGCGCATCAAGTTGCCGAGCGCACCTTCGGAGATGCGCATGCGCAGCCGGAGCAACTCGTCGCCGACGACTTCTTCGGACAGCACCGCGCTCGCGCGCTTGACGAGCGCCGCGCTGCGGCCGTCGGCGAGCGGCACGTCGATCTGGACCAGCGCGGAACGCGCGTCGACGCGCCGCGCCACCGCGGCGGTCAAGCGATCGAGGCCCGCGCCGGTCGCCGCCGAGATCTTGACCACTTCTTCGGCGCGTCCGGCGACGAGGAGCTCGACGTCGAGCGGGTCCGCGACACGATCGATCTTGTTCAGCACCAACAAGTCGGCCGAGAGCGCGGGCGAGAGCTCGTGCAGCACTTTCTCGACCGCGGCGATCTGGTTGCGCGCTTCCGGGTGCGACGCATCGACCACGTGCATCAGGAGGTCGGCGTGCAACGTCTCTTCGAGCGTCGCGTGGAACGACGCGACCAAGTGGTGCGGCAAGCGTTGGAGAAACCCGACCGTGTCCGAGAGCAGCACGGTGCGCCCGTCCGGCAACTTCCACTTGCGCGTGCGCGTGTCGAGCGTCGCGAACAGCATGTCCGCGACGAGCTCCTTCGCTCCTGTCAGCCGGTTGAGCAGCGTCGACTTGCCTGCGTTGGTGTAGCCGACGATGCCGACCGTGAACTCGTCCGCGCGCGCCGCGACTTCGCGCTGCTTGCGGGCTTCGATCTCGACGAGCTCGCGTTTGAGGTCCTGCACGCGTTTGCGCAGCAAGCGTTTGTCGGTCTCGAGCTGCGTTTCGCCGGGTCCGCGGGTGCCGACGGCGCCTTCGGTGCGTTCGAGGTGCGTCCACATCCGCTTGAGCCGCGGCAGCAGGTACTCGGCCTGCGCGAGCTCGACCTGCAACTTCGCCTGCTTCGTGCGCGCGCGGCTCGCGAAGATGTCGAGGATCACTTCGGAGCGATCGACGACCCGTACGCCCCACGCCTTCTCGAGGTTGCGGATGTGCGCGGGCGAGAGGTCGTTGTCGACGGCGACCGCGTCCGGTCGCAGGTGCTCCACTTCGCGGCCGATCTCTTCGACTTTGCCGCGGCCGAGCAGCGTCGCGGGATCCGCGCTGTCGCGCTTCTGCAGCACACCGGTGCCGACCGGCTCCGCGCCCGCCGCTTCGAGCAGCCCCCGCAGCTCCGCGAGGTCGCCATCGTGTTCGTGCGCTTCGTGCGGCAGCACGACGCCGCACACGAGGAACCGTTCGCGCGGCCGAGCCGTCGGTTGGTGGAGCTTCCTCATCGGCTCGGCGCAGGTTCGAGCACGGGCTCGCGCACGAGCGCGGCGGCGCGCACGTGCGTCGCGTCGACGACGGGCAAGAGCACCGAGTGCGCGCGCCACTCCGCGCGTGTGCTCGGGTGATCGGCGCGGAAGTGCGCACCACGCGACTCCTCGCGCGCGAGCGCCGACGTCGCCATCAGTTCGGCGAGCGTCAGCATGTTGACGAGCTCGAAAGAACGCAGCTCGCTCGCGGACTGGCCGATCACGGCGCGTGTCCAGAAGCGGATCTTGTCGCGCGCGTCGGAGATCGCCGTGCCGTTGCGGACGATGCCCATCTGGCGCCACATCAGCGCCTTGAGCGAGTACGTCATGTCCTCGATGTTGATGCGCACGTCCTTCGGCGGCGCAGTGCGCTCGTGCCGCACGATCTGGTCGAGCGGCAGCGTCGGGACCCCGCGCGACTTGCCGGCCGCGAGCGAACCGGCGCGCGCGCCGAGCACGAGCCCTTCGAGCAACGAGTTCGAGCCCATGCGGTTCGCGCCGTGCAGACCGCTCGACGAACATTCGCCGACGGCCCAGAGCCCGGGGACGTTGGTGCGACCGTCCTGATCGACGCGGATGCCGCCGATCATGTAGTGCGCGCCGGGCCGCACGGGGATCGGGTTCTTCGCGATGTCGATGCCGAAGTAGTGGCAGATGCGACTGATGCCGGGGAAGAGCTCGTGCGGATCGCGCTCGAGATCGGAGAGATCGAGGTAGACGTTGGTGTCGCCGGTCTTGACCATCCGGTCGAAGCACGCGCGGCTGACCACGTCGCGCGGCGCGAGTTCGGCCTTTTGATCGTACTCCGGCATGAAACGCACGCCGCTCTTGTCGAGCAGCTTGCCCCCCGCGCCGCGCACGATCTCGCTGACGAGCACGCGCGCCGCACCGGCGATGTAGAGGCACGTCGGGTGGAACTGGAAGAACTCGACGTCGCGCACGGCGGCGCCGGCGCGCCACGCCATCGCGATGCCGTCGCCCGTCGCGATCGACGGGTTGGTGGTCTCGCGGAAGACCTGGCCCGCGCCGCCGGTCGCGAGGACGATCTCGGACGCCGTGAAGACGACGAGTTCGCCGCGGCCACTCTTGCAGAGCACGCCGATCGCGCGGCCTTCGGCGTCGGTGAAGAGGTCGATCGCGAACACGTTCGCGAACGTGGTGATCTCGGAGCGCGACGAGACCGCGGCATCGAGCGTGCGTTGGATCTCGGCGCCGGTCGCCGCTCCGCCCGCGTGCACGATCCGAGCGCGCGAGTGACCGCCTTCACGAGACAGATCGATCTGGCCGTCGCGACCCGCGTCGAATCGCGCGCCCCACTCGATCAGACGCTCGATCGCCGCGGGTCCCCCACGGACGACGCGCTCGACCGCTTCGACTTCGCAGAGCCCGCAGCCGACCGCGAGCGTGTCCGCGACGTGCAGGTCGAACGAGTCGTCGGCACCGAGCACGACCGCGACGCCGCCTTGCGCGTAGCTCGTGTTGGTCTCGTTCGGCGCATCCTTGGCGATCAGCGCGACCGACGCGCCGGCGCTCGCCGCCGCGAGCGCGGCCATGTTCCCGGCGACGCCGCTGCCGAGCACCACCACGTCGAAGCGGTAGAGCGGCAGGTGCCGCAACTGGAAGGGGATCAGGTAGCGATCGAGGTCGAGCTCGACCGTGGCGAGGGGCTGGGCGGGGACTTTCAGGAGCGCGTTCCGGCTGGGGGTGGACCTCGAATTCTACGTCGGCCGGGGCCCACGGCGACCCTCGGGGATACTGCCACTCGTCGTTGCGCAGGAAATCGCGAGCGGGGTGCAACCGGACGCTCGAGGGCAAGTCCATGCTGGAAGCCCGAAGGTGTGTTCGCCGTCGCGAGCCGAGCGCGGAGTCGAAGTCGCGCGCGAGACGCCGGCGCGTCGCTGCGTCGCGAGCCGCTGGCTCGCGCGCTCGATCTCCGCGGCGGTCGCTCCGCGACGCGCCGCTCGGTGGGTCCAGACGCGCGGACCCGCCAGCCGAGGGCACGCCGGTGCCGAGAAACGCGTCAGCGAGGCCAAGAACCGGGATCTCGTGATCCAACGCACGGTGCCAGTTCCGTGAGGCACCCCCCGGACCCAGTCGTGGGCCCGACGGCGCGCCTTTGCACCTTCCTTCTACGCCAGCTCCCCGCGGAGTCCTTCACGACCTTTGGCGCGCGCTGCCACCCGCTCGGCGCCTTGTCACGGCCTTGACCCTAACGACTCCCTAACTTTTTGAACTTCTCGGTTCACGCCCGCGTGGCGCCGCCGATACGATTAGGTAGGTGTTAGGGTTCGCGGGGAGGCGGCGGTCCGCACGCCCGGCTCTCCAAGAAAAGCAAGACAAGCAAGTCAAGAAAGGTCACGAAGCCATGGCCAACGCGATCAAGCTCGCCCGCAAGGAAGCGACCACGTTGCTGTTCTTCGGTCTGCTCGTTGCTTTGACCTTCTGCGTCTAGCAGCGGGATCTCCCGACCCCAGCCGACCCCAGCAGTCCTCGTCGTCCAATGTCCCTGCCGACCACCCCGCGCCGGACCCCACCGGCGCCAGCGAGACCCGAGTGAGCAAAGTTCCCCTCACCAAGCGCCAGCTCCAGATCCTCGACTTCTTCAAGGCCTACACGCGTGAGCACGGGCTCTCCCCGACGCTCGAGGAAGTGGCGCAGAACTTCGGGGTCAACAAGGTCACGATCTTCGGGCACGTTTCCGAACTCGAGCGCAAGGGCGTGCTCATCAAGGCCGCGGCCAAGAAGAGCCGCGCCCGCCAGCTCGCGTTCGACGATGCGCCGCCCCAGGCGCGCACCACCACGCCCACCGCACTTGGCGCGCCGGGCGAGAATCGAGCAGACGCCGCCGATGGAGCGCAGGCGGACCGGCGTGGCGTGGTCACGATCCTCGGCCGCATCGCGGCAGGCTCCCCCATCGAGACCATCGAGGATCCGGAGCAGCTCGAGCTCGCCGACCTCTTGCCGCGCGACCGCGAGTGCTACGCACTGCGGGTGCGAGGCCAGTCGATGATCGACGACGGCATCCACGACGGGGATCTCGTGCTCGTCGAACGCAAACAAACCGCGCGCGACGGCGAGATGGTCGTCGCGGTGCTGCCCGACGAAGAAGCGACGCTCAAGCGCTTCTTCCGTGAGCCCGACGGCGTCCGGCTCGAACCCGCCAACGCCACGATGCAGCCGATCCGCGCGCCGTCGGTCGAGATCCGCGGCGTCGTGATCGGCGTCGTCCGACGCTTCTGAACGCCCGCGCGCCGGAACCACGTTCCGGCCGCGGCAGCGGAAGCTCTCTGCGCCGAACGTAGCCTCCCAAACATCCGGCAGCGTTCGGTCGCGCCCGCGCAACTCTCCTTTGCACTCCGACGCAACCCGCGTCGAGCTACCTCGGCGCCCCGTCCCGCTCCGACCGTGACGGTGCCGCGGCACTCGGCGCGGGTTGCAACCCCATCCGGGCGCACCTATCCTCCGCCCGCCGCCGTGTTCCCGCCCGTCTCGGGCGCGCGGGCCGAGCGAGTCCCCCCGAGCCGCCCCCCGAGTCCCCCCGGGCCCCCAACCGAGACTCCGCCGAGCCTTCGCCGTGCTGCGCGATGCGATCCAGAAGCTCGTGCGTCACGCGTTCACCTACGCGGCCGCCGAGCAGCTCTCGCGGCTCGCGGGATTCCTGCTGATCCCGCTGTTCACGCACTTCCTGTCGGAAGCGGACTACGGCGCGAAGGAGCTCTTCGGCGTGACGATCGCGGTGCTCGCGCAGCTCTGCGGCATCAACGTGACGAACGCGATGGCGCGGCACTATTTCGACGATGCGGATCCTGCGCGGAAACGCCTCGTCGTCAGCACCACGTGGCTCGCGGTCGCGGTTTCCGCCGCCGTCGTCGTCGCGGTGCTCGGCGCGGGCACGTGGCTCGCCGACGGCCGCGGCTGGCTCGCCGAGCCGGGGTTCACGACGCTCGCGCGGCTCTCGCTCGTCATCCTCTGGTTCCAGCTCGCCCGCGAAGTGCTCGCGCGCTACCTGCAGACCGAGCAGCGCTCGCTCGCGTTCGGCGCGTTCGCGCTGTCGAAGGTGATCGTCGAGCTGCTGCTCCAGGTGCTCTTCGTCGCGGTGCTCGAGCGCGGCGTCGTCGGCGCGTTCGAAGCCGTCGCGCTCTCCGAAGCCGTGTTCGCGACGCTGCTCGCGCTCTACCTGCTGCCGCGGATCGGCTTGAAGTTCTCGCGCGAGATCTTCACGGGGCTGATGGCGTTCGCGTTGCCGTTGATCCCGAACGGCATCCTGCAGTTCTGCCTGCACTCGTCCGACCGGTACTTCGTCGCCGCGCTCGCCACACGCGACGACGTCGGCGTGTACGCGCTCGCGTACAAGCTCGGGTACATCGGCAACTACCTGCTGCTCGCGCCGTTCCTGATGGTCTGGTACCCGTACGTCTTTTCGCTGGTCGAGCGACCGAAACAGGCGCGGGTCCTCGGCGAGCTCGGCCCCCACTTCCTCTTCGTGCTCGCCGGCGTGACGCTCGCGCTCTCGGTGTTCGCTCCGGAGCTCGTCGACGTGCTCGCGCAGCGCGAAGGATTCCGTGGCGCCGCCGTCGCCGTGCCGTGGATCGGTTTCGGCTACCTCTGCTGGGGCTGGTTCCAATTCGCGCAGACCGGCTTCCACGTCGCCAAGGTCACCGGACCCTTGCCGTGGCTGACCGCCGTCGCGCTCGTCGTGAACGTCGCGCTCAACGTGGCCCTGATCCCGGTGCACGGCTTCCTCGGAGCGGCGATCTCGACCGCCGTGACGTTCCTGGTGCTCGCGATCGCGACCCAGCTCGCGGTGCGGCGCGTCTTCCCGCACGAGTTCCGCTGGGGTCGCGTGCTCGCGACGCTCGCCGGCGCCGGAGCCCTCGCCGCGGTGGTCGCGTGGGCGCGCGGCGAGTCCCCGGCACTCGGACCGTGGCTCGGGGTCGGCGCGCTCGCCGTCTGGGCGGCTTGGGGTTGGCTCGGATACCTCCGTGGCGACGAACGCGCCGCGTTGCTCGCGATCGTGCGCGACTGGCGCACGCGCAGCCGCGCGTGAGCGCGACTCCCGCGGTATCTTGAGCCGGAGCACAACGGCACCATGGGAGTGAGCTGGAGCGAGCTGCGCCGCGTCTGTCAGGCGCCCGTGCGCGACACGAACGACGTCGCCGGTCTGCTCTATGGCGACCACGCGTCGCTCCCGATCACCAAGGTGATGGTCGACCTGCGGCTGTCGCCGGACCTCGCGTCGATCGGGTTCTTCGTCTGCGGCCTCGCCGGCGCGGCGTTGCAGACCACGTTCGGCGGCCTCGCGGCGGTCGGCGCCGCCCTGCTCGTCCTCTACTACGTGCTCGATTGCGTCGACGGCGAAGTCGCGCGGTTCCAGCGGGTCTGCGATCCGAAGTGGGGCTACTTCGACTTCCTGTTCCACATGCTGGTCAAGCCGCTGGTGTTCTGCGGCGTGGCGATCGGACTGTGGCGCGAGTCGGGAGCGGTCTGGCCGATCTTCGCGGCGTTCGCGGCCTCGACGGCGACGTTGTGGCTGAAGCTCTTCCTCGAGACGCCGGGCATCGTCTTCCTGAAGGAGTTCCTACGCCGCTCACGCAAGCAGGACTTCATCGGAGAGACGTCCCGGCCGATGGTCGTGCGTGCGCTCGAAGTCGAGCTCGCGTCGGCGGGCACACGCGAGCCGTTCCGGCTGCGCCCGGACCTCGTCACGTTGCGCGCGCTGATGACCAACTTCGACGTCGGCCTGCTGCTGCTCTTCGGCGCGACGCTCGCGGACCTCGCAGTCGGCCCGTTCGACGCGCCGCTCCTCGGGACGGTGACGTGCCGTGGCCTCTGGGTCCTCTACTACGCGGTGATCCTGCCGGTCGATTTCGCGGACTACGTGCGGACGTACGTCGCGAAAGGGCACTTCAGCCACGAAGTGACGCGCTTGCTCGCGCTCGCGCACCACTTCTCGCTCGATCCGCGGCGCGACCGCTGAGTCAACGCCGTTCGAGGCGCGGGTTCTCCACCCAGTACGGCGGGATCGCGAGCGCGTCGATGCGCCCGTCGAGGAACGCGCGCACCGCGTCGCGCGGCGTGCACACGATCGGCTCCTCGTGCATGTTGAAGCTCGTGTTGATCAGGCTCGGGATGCCGGAGAGCCGCTCGTACTCGTCGAGGATGCGCCAGTAGTCGGGATTGACGTCGCGGCGGATCAACTGCGGCCGCGCCGTGCCGTCGACGTGCACGGCCGCCGGACATTCGCGGCGCATGCGCTCGGTGCAGTCGAAAGTCAGCGTCATGAACTCGGCCGCGTGTTCCGCGCCGGCGAGCCGTTGGTAGCAGCTCTCGCGCGCCTCCCACTTCGTCACCGGCGCGAACGGCATGAACTCCGTGCGCGCGAGGCGCTGGTTGAGCCACTGGTTCACCTTCGGCTCGCGTCCGTGGTACAGGATCGAACGGTTGCCGAGCGCGCGCGGCCCGTACTCCATCCGCCCCGCGAAGCGAGCGACCACGAGACCACCGTGGATCTTCTCGGCGACCTTGCGCGGCAGGTCGGCGGGCTCCTCGAACGGCAGGTGCTCTTCCTCCAACGCGGCGCGGATCTCGCTCGGGCCGAACTCGGGCCCGAAGTAGACGTCGCGGAACGACTCGCGCACGCCGCCGGGCCACGAGAGCTGCAGCGCGAGCCCCGTCCCGCAGCCGCCGTCGCCCATGTTCGGGTACACGAACGTGCCGGCGACGCCGTCGAGCTCGTGCAAGCGTTGGTTCATCTTGACGTTCGCCGTGACGCCGCCCGACAGCACCAAGTGCTTCGCGCCGGTCTTCGCGAGCCAGAACGCGACGAGCTCGCGCGCGAGCAGCTCGAGCACGCGCTGGTACGCCGCAGCGACGTCGACGATCGGGAATCGCGCGGCGAGGTGGCGCGAGAGGTGGACGTTGAGGTTCTGGAAGAGCGCGAGGTCGCCGGCGCCGCGTTTCGCGCGCGAGAGCAACACGTCCTCGAGCACCGCGGGATCGCCCCACGCAGCGAGGCCGACGATCTTGCCGGCGTGACGGTCGGGCTGGAACCCGAGCGACGACGTGACCATCTCGTAGAAGCTGCCGAGCGAGTGCGGGAACGAGAGCGCCGCGAGCCGCTTCACGCTGCCGCCTTCGCCGAGGCCGATCGTGCCGGCGAGCCCGGAGCCGTAGCCGTCGAGCGTGACGACGAGCGCTCGTTCGAAGCCGCTCGCGAGGTACGCGTTCGCCGCGTGCGACGCGTGGTGGTCGCTGCGCACGAGCTTCGCGCGCAGTTCGAGCCGCGCGAGCCCGGCTTCGAGTTCCGCTTGCCAATGTCGGTGCTCGAGCGCGGCGCGGCGCGCCCAACGCTGCGAGTAGAACTTCGCTGCGAGCGCCGAGCCGAACGGCTGCACGCCGGCGAGCGTGTAGAAGAGCTCCTTGAGCCAGCCCTTGCGCTTGCGGAAGTTCGGCTCGGCGAGGCCGTGGATCGGTTCGCTGCGCTCGTGCACGCGCCGCTCGGCGGCGGCGAGCAACGGCTCGAGGGCGGGTGGCCGGAAGTTCGCGGCGAACGCGCGCTCCGCGGCGAAGGCCTGCTCGATGCGCTCGGCTTCCTGATGCCACTCGAGGAACGGATACGCGATCAGGTCGAGCTCCTGCGGACGCGTGCCGGTGCGTTCGAGCGCTTCGCGGATCGCACGTTCCGGGAACCCGGAGTGCTGCTTGCGGCGCGACCAACGCTCTTCGCCGGACGCGAAGAGCACGCGGCCGTCCTCGACCAGCGAGGCGCTCGCGTCCTTGTCGAGCGGTGAGATGCCGAGGACCTTCAAGCGCGCACGCGGTCACGGAGCGCGGCGTATTCGTCGCGCAACACGAGCGGCGAGACCGAACGGCCGCGGAACTCGCCGAGGAAGAAGTCGAAGTAGCGTCTGCAACGGTCGAGGAAGCGCGCGAGCTCCGCGTCGGACTGCACGTAGCTCGTGCCGCCGCGCATCAACGACGGGCTGTGGAAGGTGAACGTGAACGTGCGCTGGCCGCGCGCGGCGAGCGCGAGCGTCAGCCGGCGCATGTCCTCGAACTCGAACCCTTCGGGCGAGAGCCGCATGCGTTCGACGGCGCGCACGCGGGCGAACAACGCGGGCAACCGGAGGCGCGCCCAACCACTTTTCGAGATGCGCGAGTACCAGTGCGGCGCGCGCTCGCCGAGGAACCCGATGCACGCGCCGGTGACCGGCACGACGAAGAGTTCGCGCGCCTCGGGATGGAAGAACGGCTCGACGCGCGCGTGCGTGAAGTCGGGACCGCCTTCCGCAGTGAAGTCGAACGCCGGACAGGTGCTCGCGTCGACTCGATACCCGAGTTGGACGAGCAGCCGCGCCGTGCGCGGCCCGAAGCCGTAGCGACCGGCCTGGTAGATGCGCGGACGCACGCCGAGATTGCGCTCGAGCGTGTCGGTGAGCTCGGCGAGCTTCGCGCGTTCGAGCGTCTCGTCCAAGTTGCCGGGGAACGAGTTCGCGCGCGTCAACTCCTCGTCGAACGGCGGCGTCACCCACGGATGCAGGTGGGCGCCGAGCTCCGAACGCCCGCCCGCCAGGACCGCGGCGAGCGGCTCGAGCGCGGACTGCTGCGACGCGATCGGAAAGTCCGCGAGCCACGTCGCCCGCACGCCGAACTCGTCGAACAGCGCTTGCCCGACCGGCAGCGCCGCCGCCGCGCGCACCGAGGTCGCGCCGCGCTGGAACGGCCCCGACCAATCGAATTCCTCCTCGGTCGCGACGAGCACGACGAGGTTCGGCGGTGTCTCGGGCCGTGAGCCGCGACGAGCGTGGTCTTCGGGCGCTCCGTCCCCGCGGGTCGCGCCGTTCGGCGATTCCATCGAGCTCGCGAGTCTAGATGCGCGTCCGCAGGCTCACAACCGCGTCGAGTGCGTCGCGACGACGATCGGGAATTCCGTTCCCGACCCGGATGGCGGCGCGAACCGCGCCTTGCGCGGCGCAGGGTAGACTCGGTCGCGCGAGTTCCGTCCCCCAACGCTCCTTCGTCGCATGCATTCCAAGGCTTCGACCGTGTTCGCCCGCTCGATCACTCGATCTGCCGCTCGCTCCATGACCCGCTCCATGGCCCGCGCGAGCCTCGCCGCGGCTGCGGTCGCGGTGAGCTTCGTGCCCACGCCGGCGCGAGCCCAGAGTGCTTTCTTCGCGCCGCGCACCGACGAGTTCCGCGTCAACGCGTCGCCGAGCTTCAACCAGTTCTGGGTGCGCGCGGACGTCGACTCGAGCGGCACGACGTGGGCGCTCTCGTTCGTCGCCGGACTCGACCCGGTGCTGCGCCTCTTCGACCTCGACGGCAACCCGCTGACCGGCAACCTCGGTTGCACGCCGACCTTGAACCAAGGCACGCAGGACGAAGCGGAAGTCTGCGTCGATCGCGCGACCGGCAACATCCTCGTCGCGTGGTCGGAGCGCTTCGGCTACGACGGCGAGCAGATGGGCATCTTCGGTCGGCTCTTCGGACCGACCGGCACGCCGCTCGGCAACGAGTTCCAGATCAACCAGACGTGGCAAGCGTCGCAGTGGCGGCCGCTGATGACCTCGCCGCCGACCGGCGGATTCCTCGTCGCGTGGTCGGGCGACTGGGACGCCGACAACTACTTCCGCTTGCTCGATTCGAACGGCCAATTCTTGTCGGGCGACATCCCGATCAACGTCTTCACGAACGGCGGCCAGGCGGACTGCGCGCCCGCGATCGCACCCGACGGCACGATCTTCTTCGCGTTCGTCGACTACGGACAACACGGCGGCGGACCGGGGCTCAACCTCTGGGGCCGCACGTTCGACGCGCAGGGCAATGCGCTCCAGCCGGGCGAGTTCTTCCTGACGAGCGCGGGCTTCTCGAGCGGCGACCAACGCGAACCGCGCGTCGCCGCAGACGGCCTCGGTCGGTTCGTCGTCGTCTGGGAAGACTCGGTCAACGAAGGCCAGGGTTGGGGCGTCGCCGCGCGGCGCTTCGACCTCTCCGGCGCCCCGCTCGGCGGGGAATTCTGGGTGCCGTCGACGACCGCAGGGACGCAGCGCAACGCGAGAGTCGTCGCCGATGCCGCGGGCACGCTGACGTTCGTGTGGGAGGACTGGTCGAGCGGTTCGGCGGACGTACGCACGCGGCGCTTCGACGCCAACGGCGTCGCGTTGGGCAACGACGTCGTGGTGAACGAAGTCACCGGCGGCGATCAAGTGCGGCCGAGCCTCGCCCTCGCGCCGAACGGCGAGGACGTGCTCTTCACGTGGGAGGGTCCCGGCGTCTCGACCGACGCGTGGGCGCGCTTCTTCGCGACGTACCAGTTCCCCGAAGCGTACTGCACCGCGAAGACGAACAGCCTGGGTTGCGTGCCGCAGATCGCTTCGAGCGGCACGCCGAGTCTCTCCGGCCCCGACGACTTCTTCCTCGGCGCGAACCAAGTGCTGAACAACAAGTTCGGCGTGTTCTTCTGGAGCGTGACGGGCGCGACCGCGATCCCGTTCGGAGGCGGCACGTTGTGCGTCAAGATGCCGGTCACGCGCAGCGGCGTGCTCTCGTCGGGAGGCAACCCGCCGCCGGACGACTGCACCGGGAGCTACTCCTTCCACTTCTCCCAGGCGTACGTCGCCGCGAAGGGCCTCGGCGCCGGAGACACGATTTACGGCCAATTCTGGTCGCGCGATCCGGGCTTCACGGCGCCGAACAACATCGGCTTGAGCGACGCGCTCCGCTTCGAAATCCGGCCCTGATCGGGGCGCCGACGAGTCGCGCGTCCGGGGCTCGCTCCAGACCGCGCACTTGAATCGGCGATGCTCGCGGGGATGATCTACTTGCCGTGCGTCGGCCCTCGGGTCCGCGCGGCCGAAGCATGTCCCCAAATCCGACCGCGCCGGCGTCGCTCTTCCCCAAGCTCGCGTTCCGACCGTTCGCCGCGCTGAAGGAGACGTTCGCCGGCGGCTACTCGCGGAGCGATCTGCGCGCGGACCTGCTCGCCGGAGCCGTGGTCGGCGTCGTCGCGCTGCCGCTCTCGATGGCGCTCGCGATCGCCTCCGGCGTGCCGCCGCAACACGGGCTCTACACGGCGATCGTCGCCGGTGGCCTGATCGCGCTGCTCGGCGGTTCGCGCGTCCAAGTCTCCGGGCCGACCGCGGCGTTCGTCGTGATCCTCGCGCCGATCTCCGCGCAGTTCGGACTCGGAGGGCTGCTGCTCGCGACGTTGATGGCGGGCTTGATGCTGATCGCGATGGGCGTCACGCGATTCGGCCGGCTCATCCAGTTCATCCCTCACCCGGTCACGATCGGTTTCACCGCGGGCATCGGCGTCGTGATCGCGACGCTCCAACTGAAGGATCTCTTCGGGCTCAGCATCGCGTCGATGCCCGACCACTACGTCGACCGCGTGGCGACGATCGGACGCGCGCTGCCGACCACGAGGATCACGGACGTCGGCGTCGGCTTGCTCACGTTGGCGATCCTGCTCTTCTGGCCGCGCCTGACGAAGAAGGTCCCGGCGCCGCTGGTGGCGTTGGCGTTCGCCGGCCTCGGCTGCGCGTTGCTCGAACGCTTCGTCCCCGGTTTCGACGTCGCGACGATCCGCGAGCGTTTCTCGTACCCGTCCGGCGGCGAGCTCGTGCCCGGCATCCCGCAACTGCCGCCGCTCTTCGTCCTGCCGTGGACGTTGCCGTCGGGCGACGGCGCTCCGCTCGGACTCGATTGGCACGTGATCTCGATCTTGCTGCCCAAGGCGTTCGCGATCGCGATGCTCGGCGCGATCGAATCGTTGCTCTCGGCGGTCGTCGCCGACGGCATGACCGGCACGCAACACGATCCCGACGCCGAACTGATCGCCCAAGGCGTCGGCAACGTCGCCGCCCCGTTCTTCGGGGGCATCGCGGCGACCGGGGCGATCGCTCGCACCGCCACCAACGTGCGCGCCGGAGCCCGTTCGCCGATCGCCGCGATCGTGCACTCGCTGATCGTGCTCGCGTCCGTGTTGGTGCTCGCGCCGTGGCTCGGCTACTTGCCGATGGCCGCGCTCGCCGCGTTGCTGCTGCTCGTCGCGTGGAACATGAGCGAAGTCAAACACGTCGTGCACTCGATCAAGACCTCGCCGAAGAGCGACGTCCTGGTCCTGCTCGCGTGTTTCGTGCTCACCGTGCTCTTCGACATGGTGATCGCGGTGAGCTGGGGCGTCGCGCTCGCTTCGTTGCTCTTCATGCGCCGCATGATCGAGATCACCGAAGCGAAGCTCGTCGAAGAAGAGCACCCGATCCTGCGCGAGAAGCTCCCGCCAGAGATCGCCTACTACGAAATCGCGGGGCCGCTCTTCTTCGGCGCCGCGCAGAAGGCGATGAGCGCGCTCCACACGGTCCACGACCGCGCGCGTGTCGTCGTGCTCGACCTGCACTCCGTGCCCGTGATCGACTCGACGGGCCGCGTCAACCTCGAGTCCGCGCTCGGACGGCTCCGTCGCGACGGTTTGAAAGTCGTGCTCGCCGGCGTGCGGCCGCAACCGCGCCAAGTCCTGGCACAGGCCGGGATCGTCGAGCGGCCCGGCGAACTCTGGATCTCCGCGAGCGTGCCGGACGGCCTCGCGCGCGCAAGGCAGTGGATCGCATGACCGATGGAGACGATTCCGCCCGCCGCTTGCGTCAGACCGAGCGTTTCGTGCGCGAGTTCGGCCGCGAACGGCGCACCGCTCGCGTGCGCGCCCCGGGGCGCGTCAACCTGATCGGCGAGCACACCGACTACAACGACTTGCCGGTGTTGCCGACGGCGCTGCAGCTCGACACGGCGATCCTGTTCGCGCCGCGCGACGACGCGCGCGTGAGGCTCGTCAATCTCGACCCGCGTTTCCCGCCGCGCGAGTTCGAGCTCTCTCGCCACATCGACCCGTTCGCCGCGGGCGATTGGGGCAACTACGTCAAGGCCGCGGCCGAGATCCTCGCGCGCGAGCACGGCGCCGTGCGCGGTTTCGACGCCGTCGTCGCGGGCGACGTGCCCGCGGCGTCGGGGCTCTCGTCGTCCGCGGCGCTGGTCGTCGGCTCGGCGCTCGCATTCGCCGAGGCGAACGGACTCGAGTTCGAGCCGCTCGTGCTCGCCGAACTCTCTGCGCGCGGCGAACACTACGTCGGCACGCGCGGCGGCGGCATGGACCAGGCGATCTGCTTGCTCGGCCGACCGCACCACGCGGTCAAGATCGACTTCGCGCCGCTGCGCGCCGAGCTCGTCCCGGTGCCCGTCGATTGGCGCTTCGTGGTCGCGAACTCGCTCGTCGTCGCGGACAAGTCGGGGTCGGCGCGCGATGCGTACAACCAGCGCCGCGCGGCGTGCGAACGCGGGCTCGCCGCGTTGCGCGACGCGCTCGGCCGGCCGACCGCGAAGTTCGCCGAGCTGCTCGCGAGCCACGGGGCCGACGCTCTGCTCGCGCTCGGTGCGCGGACGCTCGGCGCCGAGGACCTCGCGCGACTGCGGCACGTGCTCGGCGAGGCGCTGCGTGTCGAACGTGCGGTCGCTGCGTTGCGCGCGCACGACCTCGACGCGTTCGGCGCCGCGATGGACGCATCGCACGCGAGTTTGGCCGGCGACTACGCCGTGTCGACGCCGGAGCTCGACGAGCTCGTCGCACTGCAACGCCGTTTCGGGGCCGCCGGCGCGCGCTTGACCGGCGCGGGCTTCGGCGGCTGCACCGTCGCGTTGTGCCGGGCGGACCGCGCCCGCGAACTGCTCCACGTGCTCGACCTCGAGTACTACGCGCCGCGGGGCGTGCCGAGCGCGGGGTTCGTCGCCGAAGCGTCCGCCGGCGCGCGCATCGAACGCTGAACGGCGCGCGAAGCGGAGCTCGCCCTTGCTTGTCGGCGCTCGCGCGGCGAGCTTCTTGGCATGTCGCGCCCCGTCCCCCGCACGGCAAGCTCCGCACCGAGTCCCCGCGCGGCGCGCGACTCAGGCTCCGGCGCGGCATGCGCCGGGCGGGGGCTCGTCGCCGCATGCGCCGCGATGCTCGCCGGGGCCTGCACGCGCGGCTCGCCCGAGCCGGCCGACAACGTGATCTTGATCACGCTCGACACCACGCGCGCGGACGTGCTGTCGTGCTACGGCGGCTCCGCACGCGCGACGCCGAATCTCGGCGCGTTCGCCGAGCGAGCGCTGACGTTCGACGTCGCGCGTTCCGTCGCGCCGTTGACCGTGCCGGCGCACGCGTCGATGTTGACCGGGCTCGTTCCGCCGCGGCACGGCGTGCGCGACAACGGCGTCGCACGGCTCCCGTCGAGCGCGGACACGCTCGCGGAGCGGGCGCGCGCCGCCGGGCTCGAGACCGCGGCGTTCGTGTCCGCGCTCGTGCTCGACCACGGCTTCGGGCTCGACCAGGGCTTCGACACGTACGCGCAACCAACGCGCCCCGCGGCCGCCGCGTCGAATCACTACGTCTCGCGCCGTGCGGAGGACACCGTCGCGCAGACGATCGCGTGGCTCGACGCGCGCGACCGCACGCGGCGGTTCTTCCTCTGGGTCCATCTCTTCGACCCGCACGTGCCGTACGCGCCGCCTCCGGAGTGCCTCGAACGCGCGGGCGGCGATCCGTACCGCGGCGAAGTCGCGTACGTCGACCGCGAACTCGGACGCCTCTTCGAGCGGCTCGAGGAGCTCGACCTCTTCGCCTCGAGCCTCGTCGTCGTGGTCGGCGATCACGGCGAGAGTTTGGGCGAACACGGTGAAGCGACGCACTCGGCTTATTGCTACGACGCGACGCTGCGCGTGCCGCTGCTCGTGAGCTTCCCCGACGGCCGAGGCGCGGGTGAGCGCTCGGAGTCCGTCGTCAGCGTGGTCGACGTCTTCCCGACCGCACTCGCCGCGCTCGGACTCGACGCCGGCGCGACACACGACGGCCACGACCTCGCGAGCGCCGTCCCGGCGGACCGCGCCGTGTACTGCGAGTCCTACGCAGGTTGGTACGACTACGGCTGGAGTCCGCTCGCCGGCGTCGCGAACGCGCAGAGCAAGTACTTGGCGAGCTCGACGGACGAGTTCTTCGACCTGCGCCTCGATCCGCGCGAGCTCCGCGACCGCGCGGCCGAGCGTCAGACCGACGTCGCAGCGGCACGAGCACGGCTCGCCGAGTTCCTCGCGCGCCCCGCGCTTTCGCCCGAGCCGCTCGGTGCGTCGGTCGAGCGCAGCGCGTGGCTGCGAGAGCTCGGCTACGGTTCGAGTGTCGAAGCGCCCTTCGCGCCGCCGTCGCCGCTCGCGCCGAGCGATCGGCCGAGCCCCGCGTCGCGACGCGCCGAGCTCGACACGTTGCTCGCGGCGAACGCTGCGCTCGAAGCGCGCCGGCTCGACGAAGCGGCGCGTGTCCTCGGCGAACTGCTCGCGGCGAATCCGAAACACGCACTCGCGCACGATCTCGCCGCGATCGCGGCGCTCGAACTCGGCGACTTCGCTCGCGCGAAGGAACTCCTGCTCGCGCGTCTCGCACTGGGCGGTGACTCCGCCGACACGCGCATGAACCTCGCGCTCGCGTGCGAACGACTCGGCGACGACGCGCGTGCGGAAGCTGCTTGGCAACGAGCCTGCGAGCTCGATCCGGAAAGCGTGCGCGCCGCGGAAGGACTGGCGGCGCTGCTCGAACGCACCGGGCGAGCGGAAGCCGCGCGGAAGGTGCGCGCCGCCGTACAATCCCGCGCGACGAAATGATCCCATGCTGCTCGCGCCGCTCCTGCTCTTCTCGTGTCCGCAAGCGCTCTCCGCGTCCGGCGCCGGCGCTGGCGTGGCCGGAACGGAGCAGGCCGGCAGCAGCGTGCGTTGGGCCGTGATCGGCGACTACGGCAAGGACAACCAGGAAGAGGCCGACGTCGCGGAGCTCGTCAAACGCTTCGCGCCCGACTTCGTGTTGACGACCGGCGACAACAACTATCCGTCGGGCTCCGCACTGACGATCGACGCCAACATCGGCAAGTACTACGCGAGCTTCATCCATCCGTACGTCGGCGCGTACGGTCCGGGCGCGAGCACCAATCGTTTCTGGCCGAGCCTCGGCAACCACGACTGGGACGGCTCGCTCGCGCAACCCTACCTCGACTACTTCACGTTGCCCGGCAACGAGCGTTATTACGACGTGCGGCTCGGCGACGTGCACGTCTTCGCGCTCGACAGCGATCCGCGCGAACCCGACGGCATCACCGAGACGTCCGCGCAGGCCGCGTGGTTCGAGCACGCGCTCGCGCTCTCCGACGCGCCGTGGAAGGTCGTGACCTTCCACCATCCGGCGTACTCGTCGTCGAAACACGGCTCGACGCCCGAGCTCCAGTGGCCGTTCCGCGACCTCGGGGTCGACGTCGTCCTGAACGGCCACGACCACGACTACGAACGCAGCGTCGTCGCGGGCCTCCCCTACTTCGTCGTCGGCGCGTGCGGCGCGCCGCTCTACACGATCCAGACGCCGATCGCCGGTTCGCAACTGCGCTTCGACGAGGAGTTCGGCGCGCTGTTCGCCGAGACCGACGCGCACGCGACGCGCTTCGAGTTCGTGACGCGCGACGGCACGGTGATCGACACGTACGTGCTGCCGCGCGCCGGCGTGCCGCTCGACCGGGACGTGCTCGTCGCCCAAGGCTCGATCTGGCGTTTCGACGACGGCGGCGCGTTCCCCGGGCCCGCTTGGACCTCGCCGGCGTTCGACGATTCGAACTGGAAGCGTGGGCCCGCCGAGCTCGGCTACGGCGACGGCGACGAAGCGACCGTGGTGTCGTTCGGCCCGAGCTCGACGTCGAAGTACATCACGACTTGGTTCCGCAAGACGTTCACCGTCGCGGCGCCGGGCGTCTACTCGGTCCTCGACTTCGGACTGCTGCGCGACGACGGCGCGGTCGTCTACTTGAACGGCACCGAAGTCCACCGCAGCAACATGCCCGGCGGCACGATCGGCCCTGCGACGCTCGCGTCGACGGCGGTCGCGGGCAGCGCCGAACAGCAGTTCTTCGCGGCCGTGTTGCCCACCACCGCGCTGGTCGCCGGCGAGAACGTGCTCGCCGTCGAGATCCACCAGAACCTCGGCAACAGTTCGGACCTCTCGTTCGACTGCGAGCTCTCCGCGAGACGCGCCGGACTGCCGCTCGTCTCCTTCGGTTCGACGTGGAAGTACAGCGATGGTCCGCTCGCGCCGAGACCGGACTGGAGCGCGGTAGCCTTCGACGACACGAGTTGGCCGAGCGGTGCGGGCGAGTTCGGTTACGGCGACGGAGACGAGACCACGTTGCTCGATCCCGGCGTCGATCCGACGAACGTCACGCCGACGGTCTACTTCCGGCGCGCATTCGACGTGCCGGCGGGCGCGGCCTTCACGGCGCTCGAGCTCGCGTTGGTCGTCGACGACGGCGCGCGTGTCTTCCTGAACGGGCGCGACGTCGGACGCTGGAACTTGCCGAAACACGGGCTCGCGCACGGCGCGTACGCCGGATTCGAACGCGAGTCGCCGGACGAGGCGGTCGCGCTGGTCACGGCGCTCGATCCGCGTGAGCTCGTCGCGGGCCGCAACGTGATCGCCGTCGAAGTGCACCAAGCGTCGCCCGCGAGCGACGATCTTTCGTTCGACCTGGAGCTCGTCGCACGGTGAACGGTTCGCCGGAACGCGGTGTCGAGCTCGTCGGCGTCACGAAGACGTTCCTCGAAGGCGACTCGGTCCGTTCGGTGCTGCGTGCGGTCGACGCGCGTTTCGCGCCCGGCACGACGACGGCGATCATCGGTCGATCGGGCTCGGGCAAGTCGACGTTGCTCGCGCTGATCGCGGGCCTCGATCGACCGGATTCCGGCGAAGTCTTCGTCGGCGACGCGCGTGTGTCGCACGCCGCCGAGACCGAGCGCGCGCGACTGCGTCGCGAGCGCATCGGCTTCGTGTACCAATCCTTCAACCTCGTGCCGACCTTGACGGTGCTCGAGAACCTGTTGCTCGCGCTCGAACTGCGCGGGCGGCTCGACTCCGACGCACGCGAGCGCGCGCTCGCCGGACTCGAGCGCGTCGGCCTCGCGGAACGAGCGCATGCGTTCCCCGACCGACTCTCGGGTGGCGAACAGCAACGGATCGCCGTCGCTCGCGCGCTGGTCCACGAGCCCGCGGTGCTGCTCGCCGACGAGCCGACGGGCAACCTCGACGAAACGAGCGCCGCGCGCGTCGTCGAGAGCCTCTTCGAGCTCGGCGCGGACGCCCGCCGCACCGTGATCCTCGTCACGCACAGCCGCGAACTCGCGGCACGCGCCGGACGAGTGCTCGCGCTCGTCGACGGCCGCCTGGTGCCGTCTTGAGTCTGTACCTCGAGCTCGCGAGCCTGCGTTGGCTCGGCCGACATCGCTGGCAACTCGCCGCCGCGGTGCTCGGCGTCGCGCTCGGCCTCGCGTGCGTCGTCGGCATCGAACTCGCGTCGCAGAGCGCGCTGCGTTCGTTCGAACGGACGACCCGCTCGCTCGCCGGCACCGCGACGCACGTGCTGGTCGGCGGCCCGGACGGGATCGACGAACGCGAGTACGCGCGGCTCGTGCTCGAGTTCCCGACGCTCGACTTCGCGCCGGTGCTCGAGCTCGACGCCCGCGACGAGCGCGGTGGTCCGTTGGTGCTCACCGGCGTCGATCCGAACGCGGAAGCTAGGCTGCGCGGCTCGAGCCTGCCGACGTTGCGCCTCGACGCCGCCGCGTTCGACCCACGCGGGGTCTGGACGACGCGTGCGACGGCGGCCGAGCTCGGCATCGAACGTGACGGCGAGTTCGGACTCTCGATCGCCGGCCGCGCGACGCGTGCGCGCCTCGCCGGGTTCCTCGAGACCGACGACGCCGCGGCGGCGAGCGCCTTGCACGGCCGCGTCGTCGCCGACCTCTCGACGGCTCAGCGGCTCTCGGGCAGCGCGGGCGAACTGACCCGCATCGACATCGCCGCGCGCGACGCCGCCGCACGCGACGCCGAAGCGCTCGCTCGGCTCGAATCCGCCCTCCCTCCCGGCGCCGCGCTGCAATCGGTCGGCGAGCGCGCGGGCGAACTCGGCCGCATCAGCCGCGCGTTGCGCTTCAACCTGCGCGCCCTCGCGTTGCTCGCGCTCGTCGTCGGCGCGTTCCTCGTCTACGACACGGCGACGTTCTCGGTCGTGCAGCGCCGCGAGCTCTTTGGACGCTTGCGCGCGCTCGGCGCGAGTCGCGCGGCGCTGTTCCGCGCCGTCGCGTTCGAAGCACTCTGGATCGGCGTCGCGGGCTCGGCGCTCGGCCTCGCGCTCGGCGTCGCCGTCGCGAAACAGCTCGTCGCGCCGCTCGCCCAGACGCTGACCGACCTCTACGCGCCGGTCGGGGTGCCGGAACTCGACGCGGACCCCGCGTTCCTCGCGGGCGCCGCCGCGCTCGGCGTCGTGACGACGCTCGTCGGCGCTCTCTTGCCAGCCTGGGAAGCCGCGGAATCGCCGCCGCGGCACGTACTCGCACGTTCGTTCCTCGAAGCGCGCGCGACCCGCGTCGTGCGCCCGCTCGCGGCACTCGGCGTCGCGTTCGTCGGCCTCGGCGTCGGGCTGCTCACCGGCTCGCGCGGCGCACTCGCGCCGGCGCTCGTCGTCGTCTTCGCGTTGGTCGCCGCGACGGCGTGCCTCGCACCGGCGACCACCGTGCTCGCGTCGCGCGCGGCGGCCGGACTCGCCGTGCGCTTCGGCGGCGCGCTGGAGCGCATCGCTGCGCGTTCGGTCGAAGCGGCGCTCTCGCGCACGGCGGTCGCCGTGGCTGCGCTCGCCGTCGCCCTCGGCGCGTCGCTCGCGATGGGCACGATGGTGACGAGCCTGCGCTCGACGTTGACCGCGTGGTTCGACCGCACCGTGTCGGCCGACGTCTTCGTCTGGGCACCGCACCGCAGCGCGAGCCGCTCGGACGGCGAGCTCGATCCAGGGCTCGTCTCGCGGCTGCGCGCGCTCGACGGCGTGATCGACGTCGCGACGACCCGAGGCGTCACCGTCGGCGTCGGGCCCGATGCCTTCTTCCTGGTCGCGAGCGAGGAGCCGCCGCGTGGCCGCGCGGGGTTTCGTTTCGTCGCCGGCGATCCGGAAAGTGCGTGGCGCGACTTCGATCGTGGCGACGTGTTCGTGTCGGAGTCGCTCGCGCGTTCGCGCGGTCTCGAGCTCGGCGACGCGCTCGCGGTGCCCGGCGTCGCGACGACGGGTCCGGTGCGCATCGCCGGCGTCTTCCAGGACTACGCGACCGACCGCGGCTACGTGTTCGTCGCGCGCACGACGTACGAGCGCTGGTTCGACGACTCGCACGTCAGCGGCGTCGGGCTCTGGCTCGCGCCGGGGCTCGACTCGGAAGCGTTCGCGCGGCGGATCCGCGCCGAGCTCGCGCCCGATCCGGCGATCGGGATCCACTCGAACGCGTCGTTGCGCGCCGCGACGTACGCCGTGTTCGACCGCACGTTCGCCGTCGCCGACGCGTTGGAAATCTTCGCTGCGCTGATCGCCGCGCTCGCGTGCGTCTCGAGCCTCGCCGCGCTCGAATTCGAGCGCGCGAAGGAGCTCGCGTTGCTGCGCGCCGAAGGCCTCGCGCCGCGCGGCGTGCTGCGGATCATCGGCGGACGCACCGTGCTCGTCGGCGCGACGGCCGCCCTGCTCGCGGTACCGTTGGGTCTCGGACTCGCCGCGCTGCTCGTGTTCGAGGTGCAGCCGCGAGCGTTCGGCTGGACGCTCGATTGGAGCCTCGATCGTGGCGCTCTCGCGCGCGTCGCGTTGCTTTCGATCGGCGCAGCGGCGCTCGCCGGCATCGCGCCGGCTTGGAGCGCGTTGCGGCGTGCCCCGGCGCGCGCCTTGACGGAGGAATGAGCGTGTCCGCCGGACGACTGCGACTGCTCCTGCGCGCGCCGTTGCTGCTCGCGCTGCTCGGGTTCGCCGCGGTGTGGACGTTCCACGCGCTCGACACCGAGCCGGAACAGAGCCAGACGCGCGCTTCACCGATCGCGGCGCTCACCGCGGACGCGGACGCGCGGTTCGAACGCGCGCGTGCACCGCGCCCCTTCGAGTTCCCGCGCGACCACGGCTCGCATCCGGAGTTCCAGACCGAGTGGTGGTACTTCACCGGCCAGCTCGCGACGGACGCGGGCCGACGCTTCGGTTTCGAACTGACGTTCTTCCGCCGCGCGCTCGCCTTCGAGCCGCCGGCCGAGGACTCCGCTTGGGCCGCGCGCGACGTGTACCTCGCGCATTTCGCGATCACCGACGAAGCGGGCCGACGCTTCCGCGCCGAGGAACGTTTCGAACGCGCCGCGCTCGGACTCGCCGGCACGCGAGACGCGCCTTGGGCCGTGTGGACCGGACCGTGGCGCGCCGAGAGCGTCGGCGCGGAGTTCCTGCCGCTCGTCCTGCGCGCCCAGACTGCGACGGCGAGCCTCGAGCTCGAGCTCGCGCCGACGACCCGCCTCGTCGCGCACGGCGCCGAAGGCGAAGTCGGGCTCTCGCGCAAGGGCGCGAGCGACGGCAACGCGTCGTACTACTACTCGCTCTTGCGCCTCCCTGCGCGAGGAACGCTCGCGCTCGACGGCGCGGAACACGTCGTGTCGGGCTTCGCGTGGCTCGACCGCGAGTGGAGCACGAGCGCGCTCGAGCCCGGCATCGTCGGCTGGGACTGGTTCGCGCTGTCGCTCGACGACGGCCGCGACCTGATGCTCTATCGCTTGCGGCGCGAGGACGGCTCCGCGGCGCCGTTCTCGGCCGGCACGCTCGTCGACGCGGCCGGTTCGCGCCGTGCGCTCGACGTCGCGGACTTCGAAGTCATCGCGCTCGAGCAGTGGACGAGTCCGCACACCGCCGCCGTCTATCCGGCGCGTTGGCGCGTGCGCGTCCCGTCGGCGAGCGTCGACGTCGAAGTGCGGCCGTGGCTCGCCGATCAAGAGCTCGCGCTCGCGTTCCCGTACTGGGAAGGCGCGTGCGACGTGCTCGCCGGCGCGGAGGGCGGCGCTGCCATCGGCCGCGCGTACGTGGAGCTCGTCGGTTACGCGCCGGTCGCTTCGCGCTCCGCTTCCGCCGCCGCGCGTTGACCGGCTTCGACGTCGACGCGCAACAGCAACCATGCGCCGACGGCGAAGAAGAACACGACCGACAGGATCGCGTGGCGCGACGAGCCGGTCGCGGTCTGCGCGATCGCGAAGACGCCGGGCCCGAGGATGCCGGCGAACTTCTCGAGCACCGAGAAGAAGCCGAAGAACTCACCCGACTTGTGCTTCGGGATCAGGCTCGCGAAGAGCGAGCGCGACAGAGCTTGCGAGCCGCCTTGCACCATCCCGACGAGCAGCGCGAGCGCGTAGAACTCCGCCGCGCTCGTCATCCGCCACGCGAGCAGACTGATCACGAAGTAGACGCCGATCGACGCGAGGATCGCGCGCTTCGCGCCGATGCGTGTCGCGAGCGCACCGAACAGGAACGAGAACGGGATCCCGACGAACTGCACCAGCAGGATCGCGCCGATGAGATGGCCTTGCGCGATGCCGACTTCGCCGCCGTAGATCGCGGCCATGCGGATGATCGTGCCGATGCCGTCGTTGTAGGCGAGGAACGCGACGAGCAGGAGCAGCGCTTGGCGATAGCGCTTGAGCTCGCGGAACGTCTCGGCGAGGCGTTGGAACGCGACGCGCAACGGCGCCTGGTCGCCGCGTTCGTCGAGCTCGAGCGTGCGCGGCGGTTCCGGCACGCGCCGGAAGAGCGGGATCGAGAACACGACCCACCACACGGCGACGGCGACGAAACCGAGCCGCGTCGGCAGCGTGCGCTCCGCGTCGGTCAGGCCCTCGCCGTGCGGCAGACCGAACCACTCGGGCCGCTGGATGCACGCGAGGACCACGGCGAGCAGGACTCCGCCGCCGAGGTACCCCAGCGCGTAACCCGCCGTCGACACGCGATCGAGCTCGTCGCCCTTCGCGACGTGCGGCAGGAGCGAGTCGTAGAACACGAAGCTCGACGTCGCGCCGATGTTCGCGATCGCGAAGAGCAGCGCCGCGAAGAGCCAATCGCCGCGCTCGATCCAGAACATCGCGCAGCACGCGACCGCGCCGACGGCCAGGAAGAGCGCGAGGAAGCGCTTCTTCGCGGCCGTGAAGTCCGCGACGGCGCCGAGCGTCGGCGAGAGCAACGCCGCGGCGAGCATGCACACCGTCGAAGTCCACGTGAACCGCTGCGTCGCTGCGGCGGGCTCGAGCCCGTCGGCGGCGACCTTGGCGAAGAAGATCGGGAACACCGCGGTCACGACGATCGTGACCATCGCGGAGTTCGCCCAGTCGTAGAGCGCCCACGCGACGTGCTCGCGCCTCGCGAGGCCGAGCCGCGCGAGCCAACGCGGCGCCTCTCGACGAGCCGGGTCCGCGGCGCTCACGCCGGGTTACTTCCCGCTCGCGGCGGCACGTTTCGCCGCGCGCGCGGCGCGCTCCTTCTCGCCGGGCGACTCGCTCCAGTCGAGGACGGTCTCGAGTTCGCCGTCGCCGCGCTTCAGCCGGATGCTCTTCTTCGGCCCGCCCTGTTGGAGCGTGTCGGAGATCTCCTGGCGCGAGCCGACGGCGACACCGTCGATCGCGAGGATCACGTCGCCGTCCTTCCAACCGGCGGACGCCGCCAGTCCGCCGTCGTTGACCGACGCGACCTTGGTGCCTTCGAGCTGCACACCCATGCGCCGCGGCTCGATGCCGGAGAGGTTCTCGCGCGACAAGAGCCCGTCGAGATTCGCGATGCCGAGCGCGCCGAGAGCGACCACCAAGGCGGAGTGACGCTGGTAGTCGTCGCGCACGTGCTCGAGCACGTCGTTCTGCGTATGGTGGATGAACCCGTAGTCGGCGTCGCCCTTCTGCTCCCAGAAGAACGCGGGCACGCCCTTCGACAGGAACGACGCGTGGTCCGAGTCGCCGGAGTTGCGCAAGCCTTCGGTGACGATGAACTCGAAGGGCTTGGTCGCGTCGAGCTCGATCACCGGCGCGAACGCGCGCCGCAGATCCGTTTCCATCTCCGGAGTGCAACGCAGGCCGGAGAGCCAATTGGTGCCGCCGTCGTGCACCAACACGGCGCTGATGCGCGCGAGCTCGTCGGCATGGTCGCGCACGTAACCTTGCGAACCGTAGAGGCCCTGCTCCTCACCGCTCCAGAGTTGGAACCGGATCGTGCGCTTCGGCCGCACGCCCGACTTCGCGAGCAGACGAGCCGCTTCGAGCGTGGTCGCGACGCCGGTCGCGTTGTCCTGCGCGCCTTGCGCGCCGTCCCAACTGTCGATGTGACCGCCGACGATCACGTACTCGTCGGGGTGCTCGCTGCCGACGAGGTCCGCGATCACGTTGTACTGCGTCACGGGACCCTGGCGGAAGCGTTGGTCGAGGTCGAACTCGAGCTCGGCCGTGCCTGCGTGCGCGAGCCCGACGATGCGGTCGAACTGGTCCCCGCGCACGATCACGTCGACCTTCTTCGGCAGCTCGTCCCACGCGATGTCGTGGTTCCCGTCGGTGATCACGAGCTCGCCGTTGCGCGAGCCCGCGCGCCGCACGTGCCCGGCGACCCCGGCGGCCGCGAGCGCTTCGTCGATCTTCTTCTTGACGTCGCGCGCCGGCCGTTCGCCGGCGGAAAAACGCGGTGTGACGACCCACGCGCCGGCGAGTCGGCCGGCGAGCGCGGCGAGCTCCTCTTCGTTCTTCGGGTAGAGCACGACGGGTCCGCGCACGGGCCCGCTCGTCCCGGGCGTCCACGCGGGCGTCGTGAACTCGAGCGGCAGCGTCTCCGGCGCGACCAGCGCGCCGCGCGACGGGCCGCGATCGAAACCGACCGGGAACTCGCCCCACGCTTCGAGCCGCGCGTCGAGGCCGTACGACGCGAACTCGTCGCGCGCCCACTCGATCGCGCGCTGGAGCGCCGAGGACGACGTCAGTCGCGGACCGATCTCCTGGCACAGGTGCCGCGTGTGTTCGGCGACACGCGAATCGGAGGCCGCGAGCGCACGGATCCGTTCGGCCTCGGTCGACGCCGCGGCGACGCGCGCGGCCGGCGCCGACGCGCTCGCTCGGTCGTCGGTCGAAGCGGCAACCGCCGCAGTCGAGTGCGCGCCGTGCGGGGCGGAGCAGCCGCCGGCGAAGGGCGCCAGTGCGGCCAGCAGTGCGGCGAGGAACGAGAGCTGTCGAGAGGAGCAACGCTTCATGGGCGATTCACGTGCGCTTGGGGACCGGCGGAGTCTCTGGAGGGCTCGTCTTGCGCGCAGAGGGTAGCAGACGCTTTCGCGCGCCCGCGGTCGAACGAGCTCGGCCGTCCGCCGCTTGCGCGCTCGAACGCACGACGAACAATGGGGGTCGCATGGCTTTCCCGTCGCTCGGCTCCCCGACCCTCGTCCTCGTGCCCACCGAGCTCGAACGTGCGCGCCTCGCCGACCTCGGCGGGTTCGGCGTCGGCGCCGGATTGGTCGACCTCGCGGGCTTCGGCGTCGCGGCAGCCGGCGCGCGCACCGCCGAGCGGCTCGCGGTCCTGCGGCCGGCGCGTGTGCTGCTCGTCGGCATCGCCGGCACCTACGACGCCGAGCGCGCGCCGGTCGGTTCGGCGCTCGCCTTCGGCCGCGTCGCCGTCGACGGCATCGGCGTGGGCACGGGCCGTGACTACCTGCCGCCGCCGCAGCTCGGCTTTCCGCAGTGGCCGAAGGCAGGCGCGGACGCGCAGCCGATCTTCGACGAGCTCGCGCTCGCGTGGCCGTCGGAGTCGCTGCTCGTGACGACGGCCGCGGCGTCCGCGAATCCGACCGAAGCCGCGTGGCGCCGAGAACGGTTCCCGGCCGCGGTCGGCGAGGACATGGAAGGCTTCGCCGTCGCGCTCGCGTGTGCGCTCGCCGGAGTCCCCGTCGCGATCGTGCGGGGCTTCTCCAACGTCGTCGGCGACCGCGAGTCGCGGAACTGGCGCATCCCGAGCGCGCTCTCGGCGGCGCGCAAGGTCGCACTCGAGGTCCTCGAGCGCGAGACTTGGGTGCGATGAGCGAGAAGCTCGCGCTCGGGCTCTCGACGTGTCCGAACGACACGTTCCTCTTCCACGGGCTGCTCACCGGGCGCGTCGACCCGCACGGCTTCGAGTTCGAGTTCGTGCTCGCCGACGTCGAGGAACTCAACGCGCGACTGGCGCGCCGTGAACTGCGGGTCGGCAAGGCGAGTTTCGCGGCGGCGCTGGCGCTCGCGGAACAGCTCTGCGTGTTGCCGGTCGGCGCAGCGCTCGGTTTCGGCGTCGGACCGGTCTTGCTCGGCCGCCGCGGCGCGCGGCTCGAGGACGGCAGGCTCACCGGCCGCGTGCTCGCGCCCGGCGCCGGCACGACGGCGAACCTCCTGCTCCACCATTTCCATCCGAACGAGGGCCAAATCGAGCAGCGCGTGTTCAGCGAGATCGTCCGCGCGCTCGAGCGCGGCGAAGCCGACTTCGGCGCGTGCATCCACGAAGCTCGCTTCACGTGGCGCGAGCGCGGGCTCGAACTCGTCCAGGACCTCGGGCTCCACTGGGAGCGCGAGACCCACCTTCCGCTGCCCCTCGGAGGCATCGTCGCGGAGAAGTCGCTCGGTGCGGCGCGACTCTCGCGGCTCGCGTCGGCGCTGCGCGACTCGCTCGAGTACGGCTTCGCGCATCGCGACGAGGCGCTCGGGACGATGCGCGCGCACGCCCAGGAGCTCGACGACGACGTGCTGTGGAAGCACGTGGAGCTCTACGTCAACGCCGAGACGTTCGCGCTGTCTCCGCGCGGCGCCGAAGCACTGCGCAGGCTCGGCGAGCTGCGCCGCGAGGCGGGTCTCGACGGCGAGCGCACCCCCGAGCTCGAGATCCACTCGACGCGCGCCATCGCGCGGCTCTTCCGCATCGCCACCCGCGACGACGTCGCGAACCTCGCGGCCGGCAGGTACGACGCGTTCAACGCGGCGGCGCTCGCGCCCGACGGATTCGTCCACCTGTCGTTCGCCGACCAACTCGCCGGCACGTTGGAGCGCCACTACCGAGGCGCCGACGGGCTCACGCTCCTCGAAATCGACCGAGCGAGCACGCGTGCGAAGCTCGTGCTCGAACCGTCCCGCGGCGGCGCGCTCTTCCCGCACCTGTACCGCGGGCTCGCGCCCGTGGACGTCCGGGGTGCCTGGCCGCTCACGCGCGACGGCGCCGGGTTCACGCTCCCGCGGCTCGCCGCCGCCGCGCACCACGACGCGACGCCCTCGCGGCCGCTCGCGGCGCTTTGAAACGAACAAAGGCGCCCGACGGTCGCCCGTCCGACGCCTTCGCGTGCGAATCTCTCGCGGAAGCGCTTACTTCTTCGCGCCGCCCGCGTCGCGGACCTCGAGCATCTCCTTGCGGATCTCCTGCGCGAGGTTCTTGACGTCCTGCATCGCTTGGCGGACGCGGGTGCAAGCGGCCTTGTTGCCCGCTTCCGCCTTCTCGACGTCGACGCGGGTGGCCTCCACGGTCTGAATGAGCTTCTCGAAGTTCTGGCTCATCGGTATGCGTTCCTCGGATCGTTGGCTTGGGTATGGGAGCGGCGAGCGCCCTCGGGTGGGCCGCCGGGGAGCCTCCTTAGCCCCGGCGCACACCGCGCGGAAGCGTTCCAAGGGGCTTCCACGCGGGGGCCAAGCCTAGCGAACCGGCCCCGAGCAAGGCACGCGGCGGGGTCCAGGGTGCGGACAACGTCCAACAAACCCTTGCGGCACAATGACTTACGCGATTTGACGGGCTAGCCGAAGCGCCCGCGGGCCCAGCCTAGAGGCCCGCCAGACGCCTCACGGCGAGCCATTCCGCGGCGGTCACGGGCTGCACGGAGAGCCGGTTGCCACGGCGCAACACCCCCATCGAGGCGAGCGCCGGGTTCGCGCGCAGCGCGTCGAGCGTCACGAACTTCGGCGCGCGTTCGCGGGCCTTGACGTCGACCAGGATCCACGTCGGCGACGCACGGTCGGAGTCGGGATCGAACGCCTCGCTCGTCGGCTCGAACTGGGTCGGATCGGGGTACGGCGCGCTCGCGACCTCGGCGAAGCCGGCGACGCCGGTGGGATCCGCGCTCGAGTGGTAGAAGAGCACGCCGTCGCCCACGCGCATGTCGTCGCGCATGAAGTTGCGCGCTTGGTAGTTGCGCACACCTTCCCAGGCGGTGCGCCGGCCCTTGGCGTTCCACAGGTCGTCGAACGAGAAGACGCTCGGCTCGGACTTGAGCAGCCAGAAGCGGCGATCGGACTTGGGCATCTTACGGATGGCGGTGGCGTGGCGAGGTTCGGCCGGTGCGCGAGCTATCGCACCGCGCCGGCGTCCGCGAGGTGGGCGTGGCGCAGCGACACCGGCGGGCCGAGCACTTCCTGGAGCACGATCGCGCGGCGCAGCTCGGCGCGGGAAAGGGTCATTCGGCGCCCCGTGCGCGCGCCCGGATCCGCCGCCGCGGCGACGTCGAGCCCACGGTAGCCGCCTTGCGACACGAGGTCGGCGAGGGACGCGCCCTCGAACGCGGGCGTGTCGGTCAGCGCGCCCGCCGCGTCGAGTGCGGGGGCCTCGGTCAACGCCGGCGCGGCGGTCAGCGGCTCCGTCGAGGTCAACGGCCGGGAGCGCGTGAGCGGCGCCGACTCCGTCAGCACCTCGCGGCCCTCCGGCGCGGAGCCCTCCGAGGAAAGCACGCCTCGCGGGACGCGGGAGAGCTCGGACTCGCGGCCGAGTTCGGGCGCGTACGGCCGCTCGGGCGTGACTTCCTCGAACGTGCGCCGTGGAGCGGGAGGCGCGGCCGAAGCGGTTTGCGGTGCCGGCGCGGTCTCGACGGTCTCGAGTTCGAGCGTGTCCTTCGGCGTCGCGACCGATTCGCCGCGCAACAGCGCTTCCCAGGCCGCGCGCCCTTCGTCCTCGGACGACGTGTCGGTGGTCGGCGCCCGATCGAGCCGTTGACGCGCTTCGTCCTGCTTCTTCTTCGCGTCGCGGATCGACTTGACGACCGGCAGCGCGAAGAAGAAGACGAAGACGGCGAGCTTGATCAGGTCGTCGACGTCGAACACGGCGAGCACGTTCAACCGTGGCCTTCGGTCGTGTGAGGTTTGTCGCCTTCACTGCCGATCGCGGAGCGCATCTTGGTGTCCGCGTCGACGTTGCGCAGGCGGTAGAGGTCCATGACGCCGAGATTGCCGGAGCGCAGCGCCTCCGCCATCGCCTTCGGCACTTCGGCTTCGGCGAGCACGACCGCCGCGCGGTTCTCCATGACCTGCGCCTTGAACTCCTGTTCCGCGGACACGGCCATCGCGCGGCGCTTCTCGGCGTTCGCTTGGGCGACGCGCTTGTCCGCTTCGGCTTGGTCCGCCTGCAAGCGTGCACCGATGTTGATGCCGATGTCGACGTCGGCGATGTCGATCGAGACGATCTCGAACGCGGTGCCGGCGTCGAGGCCGCGCGCGAGCACGGTCTTCGAGATGTGGTCGGGGTTCTCGAGCACTTCCTTGTGGCTCGCCTTCGAACCGATCGTCGACACGATGCCTTCGCCGACGCGGGCGATGATCGTCTCTTCGCCGGCGCCGCCGACGAGGCGCGCGATGTTGGTGCGCACGGTGACGCGCGCCTTGGCGAGCACCTGGATGCCGTCCTTCGCGACCGCGGCGATCTCGGTCTTGCCGCTCTGCGGGTTCGGGCAATCGATCACTTTCGGCGTGACGCTCGTCTTCACGGCTTCGAGCACGTCACGACCGGCGAGGTCGATCGAGCTCGCGACGCGGAAGTCGAGCGGGATGCCCGCTCGGTCCGCCGCGATCAACGCGCGCACCACGCGGTCGACGTTGCCGCCGGCGAGCACGTGGGCTTCGAGGTCGCGCTTGTCGACGCTGGTGATGCGCGCTTGGACCAAGTTGACGCGCGCGTTGACGATCGTCGCCGGATTCACGCGCCGCAAGCTCATCGCGAACATGTCGAAGAGCCCGACGCCCGCGCCCGTGAACAGCGAACGCACGTAGAGGTTCGCGAAACGCAGGAAGACCGTCAGGAAGATCAGCAGCAGGATGCCGAGGACGATCAACCCTGCGATCTTCCAGATCGGCAGGTCGTCGCCGGACTCCGTGCGGCCTTGAGCGAGAGTGAAGAGAGCGAGAAACGACATCGAGAGCTCCTGATTCAGGACTTGTTCGTCTGGGATTCGGCGCGCGCGACCACCACGCGATTCGCCTCGACCTCGAGCACGCGCACGCGCTCGCCGGCTTGGATCATCTCGCCGCGCGTCATCACGTCGACGCGTCGGCCGTCGAGCCGCGCGACACCCGCGGGGCGCAACATCGACTCGGCGACGCCTTCCTTGCCAAGCAGGGCGGCGTCGCGCGCGTCGTAGGACTTCTGCGAGTCGAACGAGAGGCCTGGATTGATCAAGGCCTTGCCCATCGGCGTCTTCGGGAAGACCTTGAATCCGAGCATGATCGTCGCCGGCACGAGCAACGCGACCGCGACGAGGAACCACATCCCGGTCGTCGTCGAAAGCACGAACGCGACCGCGACGGAGCCGACGATCGAAGCGGTCGCGAGCACGGCGAGCACGCCGAAGCTCGGGAAGAGGATCTCCGCGACGATGAAGGCGAGGCCGAGGCCGAGCAGCACGACCGCGAGGCCGAGGGACATGTCAACTCTCTCCTTCTGCGACCGATTCGACGACCAGGCGCCCCGTCGAGACTTCGACGACGCGCACGCGCGCGCCGCGATCGATCGCGCTGCCGCTCGCGCGGGCCTCGAGCTCGCGCGCGGGATCCGCGTCGAGAGCGACCTTGCCCACCGGCCGCAGGTCGGTCACCGCGCGACCGAACGCGCCGAGCCGCACCGCCGCCGGCGCGGCGCCGAACGCCGCCGCCGAGTGCTCCCCGGCGGGCGCGAGCACCAGTCGGCCGACCACCGGCGTCTTGCCGATGAACCGCGACAGGAACAGCGCGCCGAGGAACGCGATCACGAGCCCGAGCGCGAGATCGAACGTCTCGGAGAGCAGCTTCTGCCGATTGAGCGCGTAGCTCCAGTCGAAGTTCGGCCCGACCGCCATCGCGACGAGCCCGCCGAGCACGCACAGCGCGCCCGCGAGGCCGAACCAGATCGTCCCGGGCATCAGGAAGATCTCGACGGCGACCAGCACGAGGCCGACGACGACGATCGCGATCTGCCACACGTCCGCGATGCCGACCAGGTACTGGCCGAAGAGGAACAACGAGAAGCAGACGATCGAAAGGACGCCCGGCAGGCCGAATCCCGGCGCCTTGAACTCGGTCCAACCCGCGAGCAACGCGACGACGAGCAGCACGAACTTCCACTGGTCGAGCAACGCCGCGAGGTCCTCGGAACGTGTCCGCGCGAGCGACACCGGTGCGGCGCCCGCGAGCCCGAGTTTCTCGACGACTTCGTCGAGCTTCTCCGCGAGCCCGTCGGAGAGTCCGTAACGGTTCGCTTGTTCCGCCGACAGCGAGAGCAGCTTGCCGCGCTGCACGATCGTCGCCACGAGTTCGGGCGCCGCGCCTTTCTCGCGCGCGTCGTCCCATTCCTTGCCAGTGATCAGCCGGCGTTCGCCGTCGACGAGCACTTCGCGGACTTCGACGTCGGCGTCCACCATCGCTTCGGCGAGCGCGGGCGGTCGTTTCTTCTTCTCCGCGAACGCGCGGAACGACGAACGCGTCGCCGACGTGATCTTCTCGCGGGCTTGGTCGTCGGGAATCGCCATGATCCCTTCCGGCCCGACCTGCACCGGCATCGCGGCGCCGATCACGCCGTGCGGGCTCATGTAGATGCGCTCGCACGCGATCGCGAGCAACGCGCCGGCGGAGAGCGCCTTGTCGTTGATCCAAGCGACCGTCTCGACGCCGTCGAGGCCCGCGGCGTCGATCTGGTTCGCGAGCTCCCACATCAACTCGATCGGACCGCCGGGCGTGTCGAGTTCGATCACCAACGGCACGCCGCGTTCGCGGGCCTCGCGGATGCCACGCGCGAGCAAGCTCTGCGCCCCGACGTCGAGAGGGCCTTCGACGCGCACGTGGACGTACTCGGAGGCCGGCCCGGAGGAAGTCTCGGCCGCCGGCTCGGTCGCGGGGCGCGCCGAGGCAAGCGACGCGAAACAGGCGCAGACCAGGCCGAAGAAGAAGACGCGCAGGATCGTCACGCAGCCACCTTAGACGTTGTCCAACGCTGCATTCAACGGAAGCGAACGGAAGTCGCGTCGACCGCCGCGCGCAGTACCCGCAGGGCACTCACGACTCGCAGCTTCGCGCTCAGACGAGGTCGGTGTCCGCGAGCTGGTACCACCAATGCTCGGCGAGCCACGCCGCGTCGAAGCGCCGCTCGAACGTCACGGCGGCCATGCGGTACTCGGTCGGATGCACCAGGAAGCCCTGCGCTTGGAACCACGCGAACCAAGGCGACCACGGCGGCACGATTCCGGCGAGCACCGGAGCGCCGCTTTCGCTCGCGCGACGGACGAGCGCTTCGAGCAAACGCTCGCCGACCTCGGTCTCGGCGCTCGGCACGCACCAATCGACCAACACGGCGATGCCGGGCAGCACGAAATCCGCGCGTCGCCACGCAGCGAAGCCGCGCAGGATCCCGCGCTCGTCGTGCACGCCGAGCACGTCGGCGCGTTTCGCCGGAGCGTCGAGCAAGCGCCAATTGAGGAACGCGGCGTCGCGGATCGCACTCGCGGGCCACTCGGGCGCGCAGCGATCCCAGAGCCACTTCGCTTGCTCGTCGAAGCGTTCGATGCGCGTCACGCCCCGCGACTTCGCGTCCTCGGCGGACGCGAACTGGGCCTTCGCGAACTGGGACGACGTGCGGTCGATCGGCGCGCCGTGGTCCGCTGCCGAGAGCTCCTTCACCAGCGCGAGCTCGGTGCGCACGACTTCGTAGCCGAGGAACCGGTTGCCGATGCGCCACGCCGCTTCGACGGGCAGACCGTAGTACGCGACGTCCTTGTCGCGGCCGCCGTACGCGGCGAAACACGCACGAGCGAGCTCGACGAAGAGCCCGGGGCGCTTCAGGCCCGAGCGATGTTCGGGCACGACGAACGAATCGACGCCTTGGGCGAAGATGCGCTCGCGACCGTCGAGCCACACGCGCTGCGGCGACGCGGCGAATTGCCCGACCACCGCGCCTCGGTGCAGCGCGACGAACGCTCGCCGGCCGGCCGGATTCCGCTCGAACGCCCAGGACCAAGCCTCGCGTGTGCGCGCGACGCCGAACGTGCGTGCGAACGCGCCAAGCAACGAGTCCACGTCGCCTGCTTCGAGCTCGCGGAGCGTGTACTCACCCATCACACGAGGTCCGTGTCGCCGAGCGTCCACCAGAAGCGGCGGCGCAGGTCCTGGATCGTCAGTCCGTGCACGTAGGAACGTCCGACTTGCACGTAACGCGATGGCCGCACGCGGAAGCCGGCGCGTTGGAAGACGAGCCACTCGGGCGCGGTGTCGGCGAAGAAGGCGAGCACCTCGCGCTCCGCCGTGCGCGCCAGCCACGCGCGGAGCGCCTTCGCCGCTTCCGGCTCGTCGTCGGGCACCAACCACTCGGCGAGCGCCTCGCCGCGCGCGTCGGCGAGCGTCGCGGGCCGCGCGATCGCGAAAGCGACGAGTGCGCCCGAGCGCACGACGCCTGCGAAGCGATAACGTTCGCGGGGATGGCGTGCGTAGCGCCAGTCGAGCTGCGCGAAGTCGCGGACGGCGATGATTCCGCGGCTTGCCGCGACCCGCGCGAAGAGCCGCTCGACTTCGGCGGGCACGCTCGAGAACTCGCGCACGTCCGCGACGTCCCCCTCGAGTCGCTCGCGCGGCGCCGCGAGGAAGTTCACGGAGCGGATCACGGCGTAACCGAGCTTCTCCTTGCCGATGCGCCACGCCGCGGGCACCGGCAGCCCCCACATCGCTTCGTCCGGACCCGCGGGACGACCGAACGTCGCCGCGTAGTGCTCGCCGGCGCGCACGAACGCGGTCGCGCGCGCGAGTCCGGAGGCGAAGTCGGGATCGACGAACGAGTCGACCGACTGGCTGAAGCACGTCGCGCGGCCGTCGACGAGCACGCGCGCGCCGAGCCCCGCGTACTGCGCGACGACGCGGCCGTCCTCGGCGACGGCGAGCGAGATCCGCGACCCCGACGGGTTCTCGCGGAACGCCCAACGCCACTCGCGTTCCGTGCGCGGCACGAAGTGCGGATCGACGGCGGCGAACACGCGGTTGTACGCGGCGAGCAACGAGGGTTCGTCCCCGTCGACGAAGCCGCGCACGGAAAAGCGCGCCGCAGTTCGGCCGTCGAGCGTCATGCCGCGTGGCGCACGATCGGCTCCACGCGCCATCCGGCGCCGCGACGGCCCGCGGCGCACGCGACCCTCCGGTCTCGATCGCTCCGCGGAGCCACGGCGTTCGCGCGCGGACCTCGCCGCCGCCCAAAAACTGGCGGGAGCGCATGGGAATCGAACCCACCGACCCCGCTGTTCACGGGGCCCAACCGGCTTTGAAGGCCGGGCAGCACACCAGCACCGATCCGCTCCCGCACGAGGCGTAACGTACCGTGTCGCACGACTTTCTTCGACGAGCGACGCGACCGGGATCGTGGTCGGCGCGCCTCGACCGCTCGACGGGCCCCTGCGCCGTCGGATCGAAACGCAACCGCGCGTCTTGGGTGCGCCGAGTCAGGCGCACGTCGACGAATCGTTCCGTCACCCCCCGGCGCGCGGCAGCAACACGCCGGGCACGCCCGCCTCGAGTTCGCTCGGCAAGCCACCCGCCCAGCGGCGCCACACCGCTCGGCCCGCGCGGCGACCGACGATCGCGGCGCTGAACTCGACGCCGTCGACGCGCGCCGAGAAATCGCTCGGCAGTCGGAGCTTCAGACCTTGGCCGCCGAAGAACGTCGCGCCGTCGACGTGCGCGACGACGTGCGGATCGGAGAGCCCGCCCGGGTTCTCGAGCGCGAGCAACAGGAACGGCCCTTTGCGCCGCACGTTGAGCGACGCGGGCGGGTCGTCGGCGCCCTCGGGCAGGAGGAAGATCCGCTCGGCGAGTTCCCCGACGACGATTCGCCGTCGGCGTTCGATCGGCACGTCGAGCAAGAGCGTCTCGCTCGGCCGACCCGGCCCCTGCGACCAGTCGAAGCGCGCGACGCAGAGCGGATCGCCGCCGGGCGGGAACGCGCCGCCCGTGAGGTCGAGCTCGAACTCGGTGCGCTCGCCGGGCTCGAGCACGCGCGGCGCCGGCACGCCGCGGCATTCGAACGCGCCGCGCCGCACCGCGAAGCCGAACGCGACCGCGGCGCGGAAGCCGAACGGATTCTCGACCGAGATCCGCGACACGCCGTCGACGCGCCACGCGCCTTCGGGTCCGACGCTCGCCTTCGGTTCGACGAAGAGCGGCGTCGCCGTGAGCGGATAGCGCGCGGCGTGCGGCGCGAGCAGCGCCAGCGCCCGCACGGCGAGCGCGCGCTCGGGTTCCGTCGTCGAGAAGCCGAAGAGCGGCGCGCGACACGCGCGGAAGAGCGCGTCGGGACGATCGACGCCGACCGCCCAGCGTTCGCAAGACCAATCGCGAGCGAACTCCTCCGGCGCGAACCCGTGCGAGCCCGCGGCACACGCCGCGAGCCGCTCGTCGCGTGCGAAACGCCGCTCCGGGTCGCCCGGACGGTCGGCGAGCAACAGCGCGGAGAGCCCGAGGGTCTGCGCCGCGCGGCACACGTCGCGACTCGCCGAAGCGACGCGGATCGAGAGTCGCTCACCGTGTTTCGCGACGGCTCGTGCGACGTCGTCGACGAGCCCGGGCTCCGCGAGTTCGATCACGTGCAACGGGCGCTCGTTCGCGCGGTTCGAGGCGAGCGCCAGCGCTTCGTCGAGCAGCATCAAGCGCTCGCCTTGGAACTCGCGGCCGAACCAGCCGCCGAAATCCGCGGCGGAGAGTTCGACCCACGTCTTCGTCGCGAGCCTGCCGGTCGCGTCGCTCGTGCGCTCGAGCGTCGGGTCGGCGTGGAGCACGAGCTCGCCACTCACCGTCTGCCGCACTTCGTAGTGGAATCCGTCCAGGCCGAGCTTCGTGGCGAGCGTGAGGCTCGACCGCGTGTTCTCCGGCGCGTTGCGCGGCGCGCCGCGGTGGCCGACGATCCACGGCGGGCCGGGAACCCACGCGCCGCGCGGGCCGATGCCGTCCTGGGGCTTGAACATGCAGCGGTGCAGTCTTCCTTGCGAGGCTCGCGGTGGGAAGAATGCTCCGCTTCATGACCTTCGACGACAAGGCGGCGGCGGAGCGCGAACGACGGACGTTCGTCTGGACCGCATTGGTGGTCACGATCGTCTTCGTCGCGTTCGTCGCCGGGGAAGCGTTCCTGGAAGGCACCGTCGGGCTCTACGCGCTCGGCGGCATGGCGCTGTCGTTCCAGATCGTCGGCAAGTTCCTGATCTTCGGCGGCTTGCGCCCCGACTCGCCGTTCCGGCCGTTCGAGATCGCGACGTTCTCGTTGCTCTTCGACCTCGCGATCGCGGTCGTGCTCGCGACCGGCATCGAGCGGCTGACGCGTCTGCCGGTGGTCGGCCCGATGCTCGCGAACGCCCGGTCGAAGTCGCACGAGATCCTGGTCCGTTATCCCGGGCTCAAGCGAACGGCGTTCTGGGGCGTCGCGTTGTTCGTGTTCCTGCCGTTGCCGGCGTCAGGGGCGGTCAGCGGCACGTTCGCGACGGCGCTGCTCGGCCTGCCGCGCATGCAAGGCATCCTGGCGATCGGGCTCGGCTCGGCCGGCGTCTGTTACCTCTTCGCGACGCTCGCGGTCGTGCTCGGCGAGGAAGGCAAGACGCTGCTGCAGAACCCGTGGCTGCTCGCGAGCGGCGTGCTCGTCTTCGCGCTCTTCCTGTGGTGGGCCTACAAGCACTGCAAGAAGATCCTCGAGCGCGCGTGACGCTCTCAGACGAGCTCGACGTGCACGCCGGTCGGCGCGAGCGCGCGGCCGATCGCCGCGACCGGCAGGCCGCGTGACTCGAGCTCGCGTTCGAGGACCGGCGCCTGCTCGGGCGCGACGACGATCAGGAGCCCGCCGGACGTCTCCGCGTCGAAGGCGATCGCGACCCGCGTCGGATCGAGCCGCGCCGCGATCCGCACTTCGTCCTTCAACGCCGCGCGACCGCGTTTCGTGCCGCCGGAGAACACGCCTTTCGCCGCGAGCTCGTACGCGCCGGGGAAGAGCGGGACGCGCTCGAGCGCGAGCTCGAGCGTCACGCGGCTCGCCTTGGCGACGTTGCGCGCGTGCCCGACGAGGCCGTAGCCCGTGACGTCGGTCGCCGCGTGCGCACGCGCCGCGAGCATCGCGTCGCACGCGCCGGCGTTCAGCGTCGCCATCTGCGCGATCGCGGGCTTCAACGCGTCGAACGCGAGCTTCTCGAGCTTCTGCGCCGTCGTCAGCGTCCCCATCCCGATCGGCTTCGTCAGGTAGACGAGATCGCCGACCCGCGCGCCTGCGTTGGTCGTCATGCGCGGCGGTTCGACGAGGCCCGTGACCGCGAAACCGAACTGGATCTCGGACTCGACCGTGTGACCGCCGGCGACCAACACGCCGGCTTCCGCGAGCTTGTCGAAGCCGCCGCGGAAGATCTCCTCCATCCACGGCCGAGGGAATTCCTTCGGGAACGCCGCGAGCGTCAGCGCGGAGAACGGCTTGCCGCCCATCGCGTAGACGTCCGAGAGCGCGTTCGCCGCCGCGATCTGGCCGTACGCGTACGGATCGTCGACGACCGGCGGGAAGAAGTCGACCGTCTGCACGAGCGCGAGCGGCGCTCCCGACGATGACACGATCCGAGCGTCCCCGAGCTCGACGACGCCTGCGTCGTCGAACGTCTCGGGTCCCACCAGCAGACGCCGGTCACCTCTCGACTGGAGCCCGCGCAGCACCTGCGCGAGGTCGCCTTGCGGCAACTTGCCCGCTCAGCCCGCGCAGGCGGCGTAGTCGAGGAGTCGTTTCTCGCCGAAGAACTTCATGCGGCGGGCGAGTCTACCGCTCGGCGCGCGCCGGCCCAACGCCGCGGAACGCGCTCAGTCTCGCGGCGCGAGTCCGTGGGCTTCGACGAACTCGAGGAGCGCAGGCACGACGAGGCCGTTCGCCGTCGCGTTCGGATGCGCGTCGTCGGGCGCGACCCACAGCGCGGGCGCGGAGCGTCCACGGAAGACCGGCAGCAGTTGGAGGACCGGGAGGCCGAGGCTCTTGCAGTGCGCTTCGACTTCGTCGTAGAGCTCGGTGAACGGATGCTCGCGCTCCGCTTCGAGCTCCATCAGCATCGGGAAGATCACGACGCCGAGCGGCAGGCCGCGCGACCGGCAGAGCTCGGCGAGCGCCGTCAACGCACGCCGACATTCGTCCCACGCCGCGCGCTGCTCGGGCCGGCCGCGGAACGACGCCAAGTAGTCGGCGACGGTCGTCTCCGTGACCGCGCGCTCGCGGCGCGAGCGTTCGAGGAGCTCCCACGCCGCCGAGATCCGCGCGAGTCCCTCCGGCGGACGCGCGAGCTCTTCGTGGATCTTCTTCACCATCAGCGGGTTCGAATCGAGGTGCGTCGCGTCGTTCAGGAAGAAGACGAGCAACACCGCGTCCGGCGCGTAGTCGAGCCCGACGGTTTCGAGGAGCCGTAGCTCGTCCGCCGTGTCCGCGCCGCCGAGCGCGACGTTCATCGTCTCGACGCGCTTGCCGTGAGCGCCGAGCTCCGCGCCTAGCCGCGTCACGAAGTTCTGCTCGCGCGGGATCCACTGGCCCATCGTGAACGAATCGCCGAGCACGACGAGCCGCCACGTGCCCGGCGGTTTCTCGCGCGACCATTCGAGGTCGTGGAAACCGCGCGAATTGCGCTCGCGCGCCGCCCAGTCGATCGACTTCTCCGAAACCCGCTCAGGGATCCGGTAGAGCTGCACCAGCCGGACGCTGCCTTCGACGAACAGGGCCGCGACCGCGAGGCCCACCAAGAGTGCTGCGAGTCTGCGAGCGCTGCGGGACATGGTGGGTAATCTAGACGATAGCGCGCCATCGAGCCGCGGCGAGCGGGGTCAGCCGCGCGAAGTGCGTCGCACGGTCACGCGAAGCGCGCCGACTCACTGGTAGCGAAACACGCGCGTCGCGCCGACGCCGGCGACGAGCGCGGCGACACAGAGCAGCACGAGGTTCACCAGTGCGTCCGCCGCGCCGTTCTGGAACACCATCAAGCGGTGCAACGCGTCCATCGTCCAACCGGTCGGCAGACAGAGCGCGAGCTCCTGCATCCACCGCGGCACGATCTCGATCGGCCACCAGCAGCCGCCGAGCGCCGCGAGCACGTTCGACGCGAGCACGCCGATGGCGACGGCCTGCCCGATGCTCCGCGCCAGGCTGCCGAGCAGGATCGCAAGCGCCGCGCAGAGCGACGCCCAACCGAACAGGCACGCGAGCACCATCGGGAGGTCGGGCCCCCAGTCGACGCGGAAGCCGAGCTTCCCCACCGACATCGCGAAGCCGAGCTGCACGACGGCGAGCCCCATGCGCGACGCCCATTTCGCGAAGACGATCTCGCCGCGCGAGAGCGGCGCGGACGCGAGCCGCCGCAACAAGCCTTGTTCGCGCTCCATCACGAGCAGCACCGCGCCGCTCGTCAGCAGCACGATCAGCGTGAACATCACCATCGTGCCGGGCACCGCTTGTTGGAAGCCCTGCGGCGGCACCTTGGCCTTGCCGGCGGCCGTGATCGAGAGCTTGACGTTGCGCGGCAAGCCGCGCGAGGCATCGAGTGCCGCGAGGTCGACCGCGCCCGCGTCGTCGACCGACGCGACGAGGTCCGCGAGCAAGCCGTAGACGGCCCGGCCGACGCGTACTTCGTGGTACCGAGCGCTGGAGGTCGAACTCGGCGTCGTGAGCGCGAGCTCCTGCTGCTCGCCGGCGAGCACCCGCTCGGTGAACCGCTCGGGAAGCGTCAGCCGCAGCGTCGGAAAGTCCTCCTCCGCGCCGCTGCCGCGCACGACCACGTATTCGAGTCCCGCGAGCCTACGCTCGAGTTCGTCGGCGAGCGCGCCTGCGCCAGAGGGCGCGACGAGCCCGAGACGATCCTTCTCGACACCGCCCGACTTGCCGAAGCCGCCGCTGATCGTGCCGATGAAGAAGAAGAACACGATCGGCATCACGAAGACCCACACCAGGGTCTCGCGCTGCGAGAGCATCATCCGGAGTTCGCGCCGGGCGAGGTCGAGGGCACGCTTGGACATCGGCTAGCTCCGCACGAAACGGGCCGAGAAGCGCTGCAACGCGAGTGCGAACGCCGCCGCGAGCAACACGAGGAGCAGCGCGAACGCGCCGAGCACGGCGCCCGTGCTCGCCGGTCCGTCGACGAGCTCGCGGAACCGCAGCACGAGCCAACCGTTCGGCGTGAAGCGCCCGATCGCCTGCATCCAGCCCGGCATGACGTCGAACGGGAAGAACGTGCCACCGAGCATCAGGAGCGGGAACAGGATCATGTTGCCGATCACGTTCGCGGCGCGCTCGCTCGTGCTCAGCACCTGCACGAGCGCGAAGAGGCACCAGAAGAGTCCGGCGCCGCCGACCGCCCACACGAGCGCGAGCGGCAGCCGCGTCGGCTCGAGGTCGAACGCCGCCCAACCGAGCAGCAACCCGAGCGTTCCGACGCCCGTCGCGACGGCGAGCGCGCCGACGAGCTTGCCACCGAGGAAGCCCGCGAGTCCGCACGGATTCGCGACGAGCCGCCGCAGCGTGCCTTGGCGCTTCTCCTTCCACAGTTCCTCGGCGCAGCCGCTCGCCATGAAGATCAGCGACATGAACAAGAGCGACGGGAAGAACGCGCCGCCGAACGAGACCGAGCGTTTCGACGAGCTCGGTTGCGCCTCGGCCGACGCGAGCTTCAACACCGGCGGCAGCAGGAACTTCTGGAAGCGCTCGACGTCGTGACCGATCTCGAGACCGATCGCGACGTAGTCCGCGTCGGTCGGTTCGCGTTCGTCGAACGACTCGAAGCGCTCGCGCAGTTCCTCGCCGACCAGGCGATGCGCGTAGAAGACGAGATCGGGCACGATCTCGAGCGTTTCCTCGACGATGCCGGGCAGGATGCGTTGCGCCGGATTCGTCACGAGCTGGAGCTCGGTAGGCTCGTCGCGCCACAAGGCGGCGCCGAAGCCTTCGGGAATCACGATCAGCGCACTGCCTTCGTCGTCGGCGAGCTTGGCGCGCGCTTCCGCTTCGGTCGGCGACGACACTTCGAAGAACTCGCCGAAGGGGCCGAAGCCGAACGCGTTCGCGACGAACTGTGAGGGCGGCGATTCGTCGTGGTCGACGACGTAGAGCGGCGACTTCGGCTTCGGACCGCTCGAGCCCCCCATGCCGAGCGACATCAACACGCCGATCACGAGCGGGATGCCGAGCCAGAGCCCGAGCGCCGCGGGGTCCCGCAGCCGTTCGCGCACGTCCTTGACGAGCGTCGCGACGAAGAGCCGGTTCATTCGCGCAGTTCCTTGCCGGTGAGTTTGATGAAGAGACTCTCGAGGCTCGGCCGGCGGAGTTTCACTTCGCGCACGTCGCCTGCGCCGTTCAGCGCGGCGAGGAGCTGCGGTAGACGTTTGGTGCCCTCGGCGCACGCGAGCGCGAGTTCGGCTTCGCTCGCCGCGACGAGTTCGACGCCGGTGAGTCCGGCGAGCGCGCCGCGCGCCCGTTCGACGTCGAAACGGCCGAGGAAATCGACGAGATCCCGCTCGCCGAGCGACGCGCGCAGTTCGTCGAGCGTGCCCGCGGCGAGGATCTTGCCGTGGTCGAGGATCGCGAGCCGCGAACAGAGGCTCTCGGCTTCCTCCATGTAGTGCGTCGTGTAGAGCACACAGGTCCCCGCCGCCGCTTCCGCGCGCACGAGGTCGAGCAACTTGACGCGCGACTGCGGATCGACGCCGACCGTCGGTTCGTCGAGCAGGAGCACCTTCGGCCGATGCACGATGCCGCAGCCGAAGTTGAGCCGGCGCTTCATGCCGCCGGAGAAGCGCTTGGTCGGCTCCTTGGCGCGGTCGCCGAGGCCGATCGCGGCGAGCACTTCGCCGGTGCGCGCACGCAGCGGCGCACCGGAGAGCCCCCACGCGGCGCCCCAGTACTCGAGGTTCTCCGCGGCGGAGAGGTCCTCGTAGATCGCGAGCTCCTGCGGCACGATCCCGAGCTTCTCGCGCGCGAGCCGCGGCGCGCTGCGCACGTCGTGACCGAGCACGCGCACGGCGCCGGAACTCGGCTCGACGAGCCCGCTGATGCAGCCGATCGTCGTCGACTTGCCCGCGCCGTTCGGGCCGAGCAGCCCGAAGATCGCGCCGGGCTCGGCGACGAAACTCACTCCGTCGACCGCGAGCAGGTCGCCGTAGCGTTTGACCAAGGACTCGACTTCGATCCGGTTGACTTGCTGCATCGGCGCCCTCCCGTGTCGCGAAGCGGCCGGCCCCTTCGCGGAACTTCGTGATTTCTTCTAGGCCCCGAGCGCGCGGAACGCGGCGACCAGACGCTCGTCGTCGCCCGCGAGCAACGTGCGCGGGTCGAGCAGCACGCAGTCGTCCTCGACGCGGGCGAACACCGGCGGCTCGCCGAGCCGCAACGCCCGCGCAAGCGCCGCCGCGCCGAGCCGAGCGTGCCGGATCCGCACGACGGTCGTCGGCAGGAAGACGTCGGGCGCGCTGCCGCTGCCGGTCTGCGACGTCGAAGCTCGCACGTCGACCGCGAACTCCGGCAAGCCGCGGAGGATCCCGGCGAGGCGTTCGGCGGTGCGCGCGAGTTCGCCCGGCGCCGTCCGCAGCATCGCTCGCGTCGGCACGTCGTCGCCGCGACCGCTCGCGTGGAGCTCGAGCGTCGCTTCGAGGCCGACCAACGTGACCTTGTCGAGGCGCATCGCGCGATACAGCGGGCTCTTGCGCAACCGCGCGATGATCCCGGCGCGGCCCGCGAGGATCCCCGCTTGCGGCGCGCCGAGCAGTTTGTCGCCCGAGAACGTGACGACGTCGACGCCGCTCGCGAGCGCCGCCCGCACGTCGGGTTCGTCGCCGAGCATGCCGAGCGGCTCGGCCAAGGGCGCGTCGATGCGACCCGAACCGACGTCGAAACACGTCGCGACGCCGAACTCGCGGCCGAGCGCGGCGAGCTCCGCGAGCGACGCTTCCTCGGTGAAGCCGCGCACGCGGTAGTTCGACGTGTGCACCTTGAGCAGGAGCGCCGTCGCCGGCGAGAGCGCCGCGCGGTAGTCGGCGATCCGCGTGCGGTTGGTCGTGCCGACTTCGACGAGCTTCGTCCCCGCCGCCGCCATCACGTCGGGCATGCGGAACGCGCCGCCGATCTCGACGAGCTCGCCGCGCGAGAGGATCGTCTCCTTGCCGCGCGCGAGGCCGGAGAGCGCGAGCACCACGGCCGCCGCGTTGTTGTTGACCGCGATCGCGGCGTCGCAACCGAGCAGCCGCGCGACGAGCACGCCGACCCGCGCATCGCGTTGCCCGCGCTCGCCGCTCTCGCGGTCGATTTCGAGGGTCAGGTACGAACGCGCGGCTTCGGCCATGCGAGCCGCGACGTCGGGATGCACCGGCGCGCGTCCGAGCCCGGTGTGCAACACGACCCCGGTCGCGTTGACGACACGCGCCGTCCGCGCACGATGCTCCTCGGCGATCGCACGTTCGACGTCGGCGAGCCACGCGGAACCGTCGAGCGCCGCGCGCGCCGCGGCGGGGTCCATGTCGCTCTTCAGCCGCCGCCTCAGAGCTTCGAGTGCATGGCGTACGAACTCGACCAGCAGTTGCGGCTCGACGCTCGCCGCGAATCCGCGCACTTCGGGCCGCTGCAACGCTTCGTCGACGCTCGGCAGACTGCGCAGGAGCTCTCGTCGCGACGCGTCGTTCGTTCGTTCGCTCATCGCCGCAGTGTGGCGCGGCTTGCCGGGCTCCGACAAGCCCGTGCCGAACGATGTCGGCGTTCGGTCACGAAACGGCGGCGGCGAACGTCCAGACGTTCGCCGCCGCGGATCGAAGCGACGCCCCAAGGAGCTGCGGGGCGTCCGTGCCGACGCTCAAGGCGTCACTTGGAACTCGAGCGCATCGGTCTGGCCCGACTTCGCGAGCCCGCCGGGCCCGCTCGCGCCAGCATCGGCGAACAGGTACTGGACGTAGACCGTCGTGCCGGGCACGAGCCCGTTCGCTTGGAAGAACGCGCCGTCGAGCACCGTGTCGAACGCACCGTCGCTCGCGCCGCCGGTGCCGCCGGAGGCCTGCAGCCCGAGCTGCTGCGGTTGGAAGACGCAGAGTTTGGTGCCGAGCGCCGAACCGGAGAACACGCCGCGCGCGCCGACCGCCACGGGGTTTTGCTGCAAGCTCCAGAGCAACCGTCCGGTCGTCTGACCGAGCACGTTCTGCGCGACGACGTGCAAGTCGCCTTGCGAGTACGACGGGCACCCGCTCGCCGAGATCGTCGCCGACCCGCCACCGCTGTGCGGCTTCGTCGCGCAGAAGTTCGTGAACGGCACGGCGCCGACCCAGAACGGCCCCCAGTTCGCTTCGAGCCCGACGTTGCCCGCGAAATCGACCGCGGAAACGTGCGCGTAGTAAGGCTCTGCGCTCGGCGCGAGAGTCGTCGCGTACGACTCCGTGAAGGAATCGATCGAGCCCGTCGGCGTCGTCTGCGGATCGTGGTCGATCATCACCGAGTAACCGGCGAGGCCCGACGTGTAGTCCGCGGCGACGTCCCAGCCGAACGAGATCGGTCCGCACGTCGTGCCACCGACCGGCACGTCGGAGAAGAGCCCGGTGAGCGTCGTCGGCCAATCGTTGTCGATGTAGAACGGCCCGTAGGTGTTCGGGACGCTGACGTTGCCACAGCGGTCGACCGCCGCGACGTTGAAGTACTGCGGGTACGCATTGCTCGAGAACTGCATGAAGCTCGACAGCGCCGTCGTGTCGACGAACTCGTCCGGCGTCGCAGGCGCGTCCTGCGAGATCGACATCGAATAACCCGCGACGCCCGAGAGGTTGTCGGTCGACGCGGTCCAGAAGTGGCTGAGGAACGGGTTCTGCGACCACACGTACGGCGTGCCCGTCGACGTCAGGTTGCCCGGCGTCGACGGCGGCGTGCCATCGATCGTGACCACGCCCATCGAGCTCGCGGTCGGCACGTTGTCGCCGCGGACCGTCGACACGAAGCCCCACTGGCCCTCGCTGCCCCAGTAGACCGGGAACGTCGCCCAACGGCTGTTGCCGTGCAGGATGTCGCCGAGCAGCGCTTCCGTGTAATAGCCGAACTGCGAGAGCGACACGCTCGGGCCGTCGTTCAGGTACTTCGTGCCTCCGAACACCCAACCGGAGCCCCAGTGGGAGTCGGACTCGATCACCACGTTCGACGCCAGGTAGTTCGGCGAGTAGACGGAGACCGTGACGTCGGTCGACTCGTTCGGCTTCAGGTACGTCTTCGCGGGCGTGACCGTGACCGTCACGTCGGGCGTGATGTCGCCGTACTGCGCGAACACGGTCAGGCCGTAGTACGAACCTTGCGGCGCGTGGGTCGGCCAGACCTTCCAGCGCCACGAGCCCGCGGGCGGATTGTCGAGGATGCGGATCTCGGTGTTGTCGAGCGCACTCTGCTGCGCCGTGTAGTCGCCGGTGTTGAACGCCGCGTCGAAAGGCGCGACGTCGATCGACAGGTCGAGGTTGTTGACCAGCGCTTGCCCGGCGCCCGCCGAACACTGCGGATCGGAGTAGTTCAGGCACACCACGAGCCGCGTGCAGCCGGGCGACACGGTGAAGTCGGCGTAGGTGTAGCTGTTCGCCGGCAGGTACGCGCCCCAGTTCGACCAACCCATCTGAGACGTGCCGTAGTTCGCCTTCCACGCTTCGACTCGACCGGCGCCGTACAGGTCGAGGTGCGTCTCGGTCGCGACGGTCAACGTCTGGTTGCCCTTGGTCATCGCCGTCGCCATCAGCACCGACGCGGCGCGTTCGGGCGCGTACTTCAGGAACGGCAAGTGGTCGAGCATCTGCGCGATCACGCCGGTGACGTGCGGCGCCGCCATGCTGGTGCCCGACTTCGAGGAGTAACCGTTGCCGGAATTCGCGTCGACGGAAAGGATCGAGTCGCCGGGCGCGACCACGTTCGGCTTCCAGCGGCCGTCGCCGGTCGGTCCACGCGACGAGAAGCCCGAGAGCTCGCCCGGCAGGTTCACTCCGGGGGTCCAGTAGTCGTTGACGGACCCGACCGTGAAGACGTTCTTCGCGGCACCTTGCACGCTGACCGTCGAGCTGCCCGAGCCGTCGTTGCCGGCCGCGAAGACGAGCATCTGGCCACGCGAGAAGACTTCGTCGTCGAGGAAGCGTGCTTCCGCGTCGGTGCCGTTGTACGGACCGATGTACACCCCCATGTTGTTGAACACGCTCGAGCCCCACGAGTGGTTCGTGACGTGCGGCACCGGCGTCGAGTTGACGCCGTCCCAGTACGGCGTGTGGAACGGCGCGAACCAGGTCGACAACGCGCCGGACCAGTTGGTGCACGCGTTCGACACCTTGACGTTGTAGAAGCGGCCGGCGCCACCCCAACCGAGACCCGGCGCGTTGCCGCGGCGCTCGGGCTTGGTCGCGCCGTTGCCGAGCAACGTGCCCGCGACGTGCGAGCCGTGTTCGCACGGATCGTTCCACGCGCCGCCGGTGCCACCGAGCTCCCAACCCGCGGCCCACGTGTGGTTCAAGTCGCTGTGCGCGAAGTCGAAGCCGCTGTCGAGCTGGCCGGCGACCACCGAGCTGCTCGTGCCGCCGTTCACGAAGTAGCGCGTCGAGTCCGAGTAGATCATCGGGATCGACTCTTCGTGCAGCGGGCCGCGCTCGAACGCGGGCTCGACGAACTGCACGAAGTCGAGTGCGGCGAGCGCAGCGATGCGGCCGAGCGGCGCGGTGACGCGGAACGCGCGGACGGCGTCGTCGTACTCGCCGACGAGCACGCCGGCGTCGGCGAGCGCACGCGCTTGCCAGCCGTTCGACCGCACGCGCATCGGGCGCGTCGCGCCGGTCGGCGCCGGCACGAGAGAGCCTCCGTCGATTTGGCTGACGGTGCCGACGGGCTCGAACTCGGCGCTGGCGTCGAGATCGGACTCGTAGACGTTGACGACGAGCTCGACCGCGCCGTCGATCGCCGTCGTCGAGTGCGCGGCGAGTCCCGGGTGCAGCTTCTGCCAGCGCTGCGGCGCGCCGAGCCAACGCAGCTCTGGATACGCCGCGACCGCTTCGAACGCCGCGAGCGGGATCGCGAGCTTCAGGCAGTTCGACGGGTGGTAGCCGAGCACGCGCGCGCCGAGGCGCTCGAGCTCCGCGGTGCGCTCGGCGGTGATGCGCCGCTCGAACATCGCGAACGCGTAGACCACCGGTGCGGGCCGCGCGTCGAGCGGGCTCGGTTGGATCGTCGCGAGCAGCTCGGGGTCGATGCGCTCACCGACCGGCGGATGGTGTCGGCCGGCGAGGAAGCTCAGGAAGTGCGGATCCTCGTCCGCGGGCGCGAGCAACCGGTCACCGTCGGCGCCGACTTCGATCCGCGCTGCGCCGGCGCGCGGCGCGCGATCGTCGAGCGGCGCCGCGAACACCGGCGGCGCGTCGAGCGACACGGCGATGCGCGGCGGCAGCTCGGCGGCGGCGCCGGGCGCCGCGGGTGCGGCGGGCGCTTCGACGACGCCGGTCGCAAGCGGCGTCGGACGCGGACCTTGGAGCGGAGTCGCCGGCGTTTGGGCCGGCAGCGCGGCGAGGAAGACACTGAAGGGGAGGATCGGCATGGCGGACGCTTCGTGCGGGTTCGGGGGAGGCGCGCGCGAGGCACGCCAAGGGCCGACCACGGCCCCCGAGGCACGAGCGGAAGCTCCGCGGAGGCTTCACGCCGGAAAATCGCGGTCGCAGTCAGTCCGCCGGTCCGCCGGCCGCCGCCTTGCGGATCGAATCGAGCAGGCGTTGACGGCCGGCTCGCTGCGGAGCGTCCACCGCGGTCCGGGCGAGCGTTTCCACCTGGACCGCCTCCGCTTCCGCGTACTTCTGCTGCCGGTAGAGCGCGTACGCGAGGTTGTTGCGGCTCTCCTGGACGTTCGGATGCTCCACGCCGAGCAGCGCCTCGCGACCCACGAGCGTCGCGCGGTGGATCGACTCCGCGCGAAGGAACTCCTCCGTCTGGAAACACGCGGAGCCCAACTGATTCGAGAGCCACAGGTAGAGCATGTCGCGTTCGCCGGCGCGTGTGCGACGCAACTCGAGCGCGCGCTCGAGCAACGTCACGGCCTCCTTCGCCCGACCCGACTCCATCCACACGCTCGCCAGGTTGCCGCGGATCACGAGCAGATCCGGGTGATCCGGTTCGAACGACCGTTCGCTCCTCTCGACGCAATCGGCGAACGCGCGCTCGCTCTCCTCGAGGCGGCCAGTCGCACGCAGGAGCAGACCGAGCGTGTTGAGCGGATTGATCGTGCGCGGGTTGTTCGGGCCATCGATGCGTTCGTGCAGTTCGACCGCCCGACGCAGGTCCGACTCGGCGAGTTCGAAACGCTCGGTCCAGAGGTAGAGCGAGGCCCGCGCCTCGATGAACTGCAACGCTGCCGGCTCGTCGGCGGCGGGGAGCGACGCGAGCAGCGGCTCCGCGCGCGCGAGGACGGCTTCGCTTTCCGCGAAACGTCCGGCATCGGCCTCGAGCCGCGCCGCGTACGCGACGCGGTCGAGTACGTTCTCGCAGTCGAGCTCCGAGTCGGCGAGCGCGCGTTCGACGACGGGACGGACGAGCGCGAGTCCGAATGCGGATTCGCCGGTGCGCATGCACACGGTCGCGAGCGCGAGCCGCACGCGCTCGGCGTCGGTGGAGAACTCGTCGACGGTCCCGAGATCGCGCTCGAACCCGCCGCACAGTTCGAACGCTTCGTAGAGCAGCTCCCGGGCCTCCGCCACCTTGCCGAGCTTCTCGTACACCTTCCCGAGCGTCACGAGCAGCCCGGCGCGCACCCGCGGTTCGATGACGCTCGTGCTCCGCAACCGGTCGGTCGCTCGCGCGAGCAACACGCTCGCCGGCGGATCCTCGTCCGGGGACACGTCCGGACTCGCCGCTTCGAACGTGTCGGTGAGGAAGCGGATCACTTCCTCGCGCACCGCGCTCTCGTCGCGCGCGGTGCGGGCGCTGGCGAACGCTTCCGCGGCGCTGTGATCGGCGGCGAGGCGCGCGAGCTCGAGTTCGTGGTTCGCGAGGACGAGCGACGCGTTGGTGGCCCGCTCGCGCGTGTTCGCGGCCTCGGCCTCGCGGCGCAGGCCTTCGGAGCGCACGAACAGCCCGGCGAGCGCGACGAAACCGAGCGCGGACACGACGATCGCCGTCGTCGCCGTCGGATGCCGCCGCGACCACTTCCCGAGCCGCTCCGCCGCGGACGGAGCGCGCGCGAGGATCGGCTGGTGCGCGAGGTGTCGGCGCAGGTCGTCGGCGAAGGCGCGCATCGACGGATACCGCCGTTCACGCGACTTCTCGAGCGCCTTCGCGACGATCACGGCGAGATCAGCCGGGCAACGCGAACGCACGCTGCGCGGATCCGGCGGCTCGTCGCCGAGGATCTGCGCGACGAGTTGCACGCGCGTGTCGCCCGCGAACGGCCGGCGCAACGTCAAGCACTCGTACAGCGTGACGCCGAGCGAGAAGACGTCGCTGCGCGCATCGAGCGCTTCGCCACGAACTTGCTCCGGGCTCGCGTAGTACCACGTGCCGACGAAGGCGCCGCTCTGCGAGAGCGACAGCTCGCCCGCGACCTTGGCGAGCCCGAAGTCCGCGACCTTCGGCGCGCCGTCGGCGGAGAGCAACACGTTCTGCGGCTTCAAGTCGCGGTGCACGATGCCCGCGGCGTGCGCCGCTTCGAGCGCTTCCGCCAAGCGCGCGAAGAGCTCGGCCGTCTCGCGGAAGTGCTCTGGAGCGAGCTCCGCGAGCGCCGCGCGCTCGTCGAGCCACGTGCGCAACGAACGACCGCCTTCGACGAGCTCGTACGCGATGTAGAGCCGGCCGTCGAGTTCTCCCGCGCTGTGCACGGCGACGATCCCGGGATGGCGCACGCGACCGGTCGCTTCCGCTTCGCGGCGGAAACGCGCGAGGTCCTCGGGCGACGGCAGCGAACCGGACGGCAGGAGTTTCAGCGCGACGCGGCGCTTCAAGTCGCGCTCTTCCGCTTCCCACACTTCCCCCATTCCGCCGCGGCCGAGCAGGCGCACGAGCTCGAACCGCCCGATGCGCGCACCGGCGAACGCGAAGCCGACGCTCGACGAAGCCGAACCTCGCGACGGCGCAGCGTCGACGAGGCGCTCCTGCGTCGTCTTGAAGAGCCGCCACTGACGCACGAGCTGCTCCAGCTCGCCTGCGAGCTCGGGATGTTCGCGAGCGAGTTCCTCGACGCGCCGCTCCAAGCCGCCGGGACCCTCCGGCTCATCGACGAGCAGCGCAGCGAAGAGCGACTCCGCGCGAGAGGCGAGACGAGGATCTTCGGACATAGCGGAGCCGCCATCGTACGGGGCCGTGCGCGCACGGCCGAGCCCGCGCGATCCGACGAGCGCGACGCACCGTGTTTCAGGTGCGCGTTAGCATGGCCGCGCCCATGTCCCCCGCCAAGCTGTCGCTCGAGGAGTCCTGTCCGGGCGCGTTGCCGCCGGCGGATCTCGGGCTCTCGCGCGCGTTGCTCGCGCGCGCCCAGGACGGCGACACGCAGGCGCTGAACGAGCTCTTCGCGCGCTATTACGAGCGCTTGCGGCGCATCGTGCGCATCCGGCTCGGCCAGGAAGCACGGCGGCTGGTCGATTCGGGCGACATCGTCCAAGAGACGTTCCATGCGGCGCTCGCGGGGCTCGTCGATCTGCGCGTCAGCGACGATGGCGAGCTCCTGCGCTGGTTCGCGCGCGTCGCCGAGAACCGCATCCGCGACGAGATCGATCGACAGCGCGCGCAGAAGCGCGCGGCCGAACGCGAGAAGGCGCTCGAAGTCGCGACCGAGAAGAGCGGGCTCGCCGACGGCGTCACCGAGCCGCCGGACGCCGCGTACAAACGCGAGGTGCGCGAAGTGCTCGACCTCGCGATCGCCGGACTGCCCGAGGAATACCGTGAGGCCGTCCTGCTGCGCGATTTCTGCGGCGCCGACTGGGAGCACATCGCGCGCCGCCTCGGCCGCGAGAGCGTGCACGCGGCGCAGCAACTGCACCAGCGCGCGTGGATCAAGCTGCGGCGCGCCGCGAGCGAACGCCTCGGCGGCGGCGCGTGACGCACGCCGAGCGCGTGTCGGCGATTGCCGGCGGGCGCGGGCTCCCGCAGAATGCTCGGCCGATGCAAACGCGCTGGACGCTCCGCCCCGCCGACCCGGAAGCCGTGACCAAGGTCGCGCGGCGCACCGGTCTGCACGCCGCGGTCGCTCGCTGCCTCGTCGCGCGCGGCCACCGCGATCCCGAACGCACCGCCGCGCACCTCGAAGCGAGCCTGATGTCGCTGCGCGATCCCGGCGACATGCCGGGCACCAAGGAAGCCGCCGCGCGGTTGAAGCTCGCGCTCGAACGCAAGGAAGTCGTGTTGGTGCACGGCGACTACGACGTCGACGGGCTCTCGGGCACCGCGCTCCTGATGCGGCTCTTCCAACTGATCGGCCTGCGCGCGCGGCCCTACATCCCGAATCGCCTGACCGACGGCTACTCGTTCGGCCCCCACTCGATCGCGAAGGCGAAGGCGGAAGAAGCGACGCTCGTCGTCAGCGTCGACAACGGCACTTCGGCGCACGCGACGATCCGCGACTTGCTCGCCGAAGGCATCGAGACGATCGTCACCGACCACCACGAGCCTCCGCACGGCCCGTTGCCGCCGGCGGTCGCGCTCGTCAATCCGAAGCTCGAAGGCTCGACGTATCCGTTCCGCGAGCTCTGCGGCGCCGGCGTCGCGTTCAAGCTCGCCTGGGCCGTCGCGCAGGAGATCAGCGGCGCGCGCAAGGTGCGCGAGGACCTCCGCGTGTTCCTCGCCGACGCGATGAGCTACGCCGCGATCGCGACCGTGTGCGACGTCGTCCCGTTGGTCGACGAGAACCGCGTGCTCGCGCGCCGCGGGCTCGTCGCGCTCGAAGCGACGAAACACGCCGGCTTGCGCGCGTTGCTCGAAGTCTCCGGCCTGACCGGGGCCGCGCTCAACGCCGAGGACGTCGGCTTCAAGCTCGGACCGAGGCTCAACGCGGCGGGCCGACTCGGCAGTGCGTCGAGCGCGCTCGAGCTCCTGCTCTGCTCCGATCCGTGGCGGGCCCGCGCGCTCGCCGACGAGCTCGAGAAGCGCAATCAGGAGCGCAAGCAGATCGAAGCCGAGTTGCTCGCCGAAGCGCTGCGCGAGGCGGAGCGTTTCGCCGATCCCGAACGCCATCCGGTGCTCGTGCTCGCGAAGGAAGGTTGGCACTCCGGCGTCGTCGGCATCGTCGCGGCGCGCATCGTCGAGCGCTACCGGCGGCCCGCGCTGATCATCGGGCTAGAAGACGGCAAGGGCCGCGGCAGCGCGCGTTCGGTCGCCGACTTCGACGTGCTCGAAGCCATGCACGGCGGCGCCGCGCACATGGAACGCTACGGCGGACACGCGCAAGCCGCGGGCTGCGAAGTGCGCGCCGACGCGATCGACGCGCTGCGCGAGACGGTGTGCGCCAAGGCACGCGAGATGCTCGCCGGGCGCACGTTCGGCGCGGAGGAGATCGTCGTCGACTACGACTTGCCGTTCGTCGAGATGTCCGTCGAACTGATGCGCCAGCTGGATCGGCTCGAACCGTTCGGCGAGCGCAACGAGAAGCCGCTCTTCGTCTCGCGCGATCTGCGGCTCGCCGAGCCCGCGCGCACGATGGGCGCGAGCGGCTCGCATCTCTCGATGCTGCTCCGCTCCGGCAACCGCGTGCTGCGCGCGGTCGGCTTCGGACACGGCGCGCGCGTCGGCGAGTTGCGCCTCGGCGAACCCGTGCACGTCGCCTACTCGCCGCGTTGGAACACGTTCCGCGGCGAGACGAACCTCGAGATCGTGCTCGAGGACTTCCGCACCGGCGCGGCGCCCTCGCTCGGTTGACGGCGCCCGGCGCCCGGAGTGCGGGCGCCGAACGTGCGAGCGCAAAGCAGCCTGCGGCGGCGAAGCGCGTCGACGAGGCTCCGTCGCCGACGCTCGCGCCGCGGCGCGTTTTCGCGGTCCCGCGCGGTGCGCTACGCTCGCCCGCATGGCACGGCTCTTCTTGCTCGACGGCACCGCGCTCGCGTACCGCTCGCACTTCGCGATCCCGAACCTGACGAACCCCGAAGGCAAACCGTCGGGCGCGACGTACGGCTTCACGATGACGCTGCGGCGCATCCTCGAGAACGAGAAGCCCGAGCTGATCGCCGTCGCGTTCGATCCGCCCGGACCGACGCACCGACACACGCACTACCCCGAGTACAAGGCGACGCGCGAGAAGGCGCCGGCGGAGATGGTCGCGCAGCTCGACTGGATGCGACAGATCGTGCTCGCGCACGGCATCCCGCTCTTCGAGGTCAAGGGCTGGGAAGCCGACGACGTGATCGGCACGCTCGCCGTCGAAGCCGCCGCGCTCGGCCACGACGTGAAGATCGTCACCGGCGACAAGGACTTCATGCAGCTCGTCGGGCCGCGCGTGCAGCTCTACAACGTCTTCAAGAAGGACGTCGACGTGCTGATCGAGGCCGAAGAGGCCGTGAAGGAGAAGTTCGGCACGACTCCCGACCACGTGATCGACGTGCTCGCGATCATGGGCGACGCGTCCGACAACGTGCCGGGCGTCCACGGCATCGGCGAGAAGGGCGCGATCAAGCTGATCGCCGAGTTCGGGTCGGTCGACGGCGTGCTCGCGCACCTAGACCAGGTCAAGGGCAAGGCGAAGGAGCTGATCACCCGCGACCGCGAGCAGCTCCTGATGTCGCGCGACCTCGTCACGATCGACACGCAAGTGCCGCTCGATCCGGGTTTCGCGTCGATCCGGCCGCCCGAACCGGACACGGCGAAGCTGCGCGAGCTCTTCACGAAGTTCGGCTTCCAGAGCCTGCTCAAGAAGCTCGAGGCCTCGCGCCCGAAGGACACGACCGGTCGCGACTACCGCATCGTGCGCACGGACGCCGAGCTCGACGAGCTGCTCGCGAACCTGCGGCGCGCCGGTCGTTTCGCCGTCGACACCGAGACGACGAGTCTCTTCCCGCTGCAAGCGGAGCTCGTCGGCGTGTCGTTCGCCTGGGAACCGGGCCGCGCGTACTACGTGCCGTTCAACCTCGAGCCGCCGCTGTGTGGGTCGCGCGAGCGGCTGCTCGCGAAGCTCGCGGGCGTGCTCGAGGATCCGGCGCTCGAACGGGTCGGACAGAACGCGAAGTACGACTTGCTCGTGTTCCGCGCGCACGGCGTCCGCCCGCCGGATCCGGAGTTCGACACGATGGTCGCGAGCTACTGCGTCGCCGGCGCGTCGCGGCGCCACAACCTCGACGACCTCGCGCTGCTCTACTTCGGGATGACCAAGATCCCGACGAGCGAGTTGATCGGCCGCGGCGCGAAGCAGATCACGATGGCGGAAGTGCCGATCGACAAGGTCGGCGAGTACGCGTGCGAGGACGCGGACGTCACGTGGCGCTTGCGCGACGTGTTGGCGAAGGAGCTCGTCGACGCGCACGCGGAGCGCTTGTTCCGAGACCTCGAGATGCCGCTCGTGCCCGTGCTGACCTCGATGGAAGAGCGCGGAATTCGGGTCGACGTGGAGCTGCTCGCGAAACTCGGTCACGAGTTGCAGTCCGAGATGGCGGACCAGGAGCGCCGCGTGCACGAGCTCGCCGGCGAACCAGTCAACCTGAACAGCCCGAAGGCGCTCGGCGAACTCTTCTTCGAGAAGCTCAAGATCCACGAAGCCGCCGGCGTCAAGAAGCCGAAACGCACGCAGACCGGCTACGCGACCGACTACGAGACGCTGTCGTCGAACTACGCCGACGTGCCGATCGTGCAGGCGCTGCTCGAACACCGCGAAGTCTCGAAGCTCTTCGGGACCTACGTCGAAGCGCTGCCGCGTTACGTGCATCCGCGCACCGGGCGCATCCACTGCTCGTTCAGCCAAGTGACCGCGGCGACCGGCCGACTGGCGTCCTCCGATCCGAACCTGCAGAACATCCCGATCCGCAGCGAGCGCGGACGCAAGCTGCGCGGCGCGTTCGTCGCGCGCGAGCCGGACGAGCGCGGCGCGTGGTGTCTGCTGACCGCCGACTACAGTCAGGTCGAGCTCCGCATCATGGCGCACCTCGCCGGCGACGAGTTCATGTGCAAGGCCTTCGAACGCGGCGAGGACATCCACGCCTCGACGGCCGCCGTGATCTTCGACGTGATGCCCGGCATGGTCACGCGGGAGATGCGCAGCCGCGCGAAGGCCGTCAACTTCGGCCTGCTCTACGGCATGGGGCCGGCGCGGCTCGCGCGAGAAACCGGCCTGACGATGGTCGAGGCGCGGCAGTTCATCGAACGATACTTCAAGAAGTTCCCGAAGGTCCGCGCGTGGCGCGAGACGCTGCTCGAGACGGCGCGGAAGACCGGCTACGTCGAAACGCTCTTCGGCAGGCGGCGCGCGACGCCGGACCTCGTCGCCGAAGACGCACGTACGCGGGTCTTCGCCGAGAACGCCGCGGTCAACACGCCGGTGCAAGGCACCGCGGCCGACATCATCAAACGCGCGATGATCGACCTCGAACGCGAGCTCGTGCGCGCCGGCGTCGCAGCGCGACTCTTGCTGCAGGTGCACGACGAACTCGTCCTCGAGCTCCCCGAGCGTGAACTCGAGTCCGTGACCGAGATCGTGCGCACCGCGATGGAAGGCGCCGCGAAGCTCGCCGTGCCGCTCAAGGTCGACTTCGGCCACGGCCGCTCTTGGCTCGAAGCCCACTGAGGGACGAAAAGGCGCGCCGAACCGAGTCGCTGAACCGGTCGGCGCGCGCGCGAGGAGGCTCGAACTAGCAGCGGAATCTTCCGACGAGTTCGAGGAGCTCGCCCGACATGCCGGAAAGGTCCTGGGAGACCTTCGACGTGTTCGTGGCGCCGTTCTTGGTCGAATGCGCGGCGCCGGCGACTTCCTTGATGCTCTCGACGATCTGATTCGAGCCTTTCGCGGCCTCGTTCAGGTTCGCCGTGATCTCTTGGGTCGTCGCGTGTTGCTCTTCGACGGCGCCGGCGATCGAAGTCTGCAACCGATCGATCGAACGGATGATCTCGCCGATCTGCTCGATCGCCGCCACGGCACCGGAAGTGTCCTGTTGGATCGCGTCGATCTTCGTGCGGATGTCCTCGGTCGCTTTCGCCGTCTCCTTCGCGAGGTCCTTGACCTCGTTCGCGACGACGGCGAACCCCTTGCCGGCCTCGCCGGCACGCGCCGCTTCGATCGTCGCGTTGAGCGCGAGCAAGTTCGTCTGCTGCGCGATCGACGTGATCACTTTCAGGATCTGGCCGATCTCCTCGCTCGACGTGCCGAGACGCGACACCGCTGCGTTCGTCTCTTCCGCGACGGTCACCGCGCGCCGAGCGACGCTCGCTGCCTCCGCCGTGTTCCGCGAGATCTCCTGGATGGAGTTCGACATCTGCTCGGTGCCGGCGGCGACCGTCTGCACGTTGTGCGAGAGCTGCGTCGTCACCGTCGAGACGACCGAAGCGCGCTCGGACGTCGTCGAAGCTTCGTCGGTCATCGTGGAGCTCACGCTGGTCAGCGTCTTCGACGCGCCGGAGAGCTTCTGCGCGTTGTCGCGGATCCGCGAGATGCTGGCTCGCATGTCCGTGAGCAAGCGTTCGAGCCCCGTCCCCATGCGACCGATCGCGTCTTCGCCGCGGATCGGCACGGCGACGGTCAAGTCGCCGCGCGCGGCGGCGTCGACCGCCGCGAGCAACCGGTCGACTTTCGCCTTGAGTTCCTCCGCTTGCGCGAGCTCCCGCGAACGTGCCGCTTCGACTTCGCGTTCGGCGGCCACACGTTCGGTCGCGATCTCCCACGACATCAAGAGACCGAGCGTCGAGCCGCCCGTGTCGCCGATCGCCGCCGCGACGAGGTCGACGACTTCGCGGCCGCTTTCGAAGCGCGTCTCGAACGGCAGGTTGGCGCGACGTCCGAAGAACGCCGCGTTCCCCTGCGGGTGACGGTAGAAGCGCTCGAGCGACGCGCCGACGCACTCGCCGATGCCGAGCCGCGCGAGCGCCCGCTTCGCCGCGGGGTTCGCGTACCGCACGACGAGGTCCTGGTCCGCGTACAACATGCACGCCGGCGAGTTCTCCACCATCGACGCGACGCGCGTCGCTTCCGCCGCCGAAGCAGCGGCCTTGCGGAGCGCTTCTTCGACTTCCGCGTTCTTGCGCGCGAGCTCGTGGCTGCTCGACTCCATGGCGCGCTTCTGTTCGGCGAGCGCCGCCGCGTCGCGCTCCATGCGCTCGACGGTCGCGAGCACGGCGCGCGCCATCTTGCCGATCTCGTCGGCCGACTTGACGTCCGCGAGCTTCGTCATGTCACCGGATTCGAGGACCGTCACTGCGTTCGCGAGCGGGCGCGAGATCATGCGCGCGATCACCGAGCCCAACCAGAACGAGACGATCGCGGCCGCGCCGATCGCCGACCACATCATCAGGAGGCCCGTGCTCCGGCGGTCGTCGGCGGCGAGCAGCGCTTGCTGCGCTTCCGCCTCGATCAAGTCGCTGAGCGCTGCGTTCTTCGCTTCCAAGCGCTCGAAGAGCGTCTGGAAGTCGACGAGCGCGGCGTGAGCTTCGTCGATCCGGCCTTCCGAGGACAGCGTGACGATCCTCGCCGTGCCCTCGACGTACGCGTCGAGCTCGGGCCGCACCTCGTCGATCGCCGCGCGCACCGCCGCGGTGAGCGGCAACGCCTCGAGGGCCGCGAGCGAATCACGGAAGAGTCCGCTGAACTCCTCGAGCTCCTGCTTCGCGCCTTCGAGGTCCGCCGCGTTCTGCGCTTCCGCGGCGAGCATCGCGCGCAACGCCACTGCGCGCAGGCCATCGTGCATCATGTCCGCGTTGCTCATGTCCCTGACCGCAGGCAATCGCACGTGACCGATGTCCTCGGCTGATTGACTGAGATCGTGCTGCACGCGGAAGCTGATCGCGCCCACGACACCGATGCCGACGAGCGTGAGCCCGAGCAGCAAGTAGAGCTTCTTCGAGACGGTGAGATTCCTGAGCCAGTTCATGGGCGACACTCTCCCGAGGGGATGGCGGAGCGCGTGGCTCATCGGTCGAAGTGTGCCGTGCACTGGACGCTTCGGCGCGAAGCCGAGGTGCAGCGCCGGGATCGTCGATCGAGCGGATCATCGCTCACTCGAGAGCGTGAGACGCTCGAATCCGCGTCGCGGGCCGAATCCGCGTCGCGGGCCGGAGCAACGAACGCGCGACGGAACGCGCGCGTCGACTCACACGATGCGTGACGATTCAGTTCGTGTGCACGCTCGCGGCGCCGCTCGCGCGCGCGATCTCGCGCTCGAGCGCGGCGAGTGCCTCACCGCTCGGCAGCGCACCGCCGAGCACGAGTCGATCGCGGAACGCGCGCACGGTGACGTCGGCGTGGCCGTGACTCGCGAGGTAGGCCTCGGCGAGGGCGCGCTGACGCGCGTCGACGCGATGGAAGTGGTCCTTCGACTTCGCGACGGCGGGAAGACTGAGCGCGCAGAAGACGACGACGAGAGAGAGACGCGGCGACAACGTGATGGACTCCGTGACGAAGGTGTGAGCGACCGGCACTCGAGCCGCCGCCGCTCGGGCCGCGACTTGGGTGCGCTGAAGAACCCTACCTCATGCCCGTCGCCCGTGCGGAAACGGCGCACGGGCGCCGAGCGCTCACCGCGTCCAACGCGGTCCACGGGCCGCGGCGGGCCCCTCTCGAGGGACCTCGCCGGCCGCGGCTCGTCCGGGCGCCCCCAACGCCCCAGCGAGGCTCCCTTGGCGGCGGGCGGGCCTCGGGCCGCGCTCGGGGCCCCTCCCGGCGGGGCCGTGCCGCCGTTGCGGCGCCGCGGGTCCTCGTGGGCGCCTCCGGTCCAACGTGGACCGATCGAACGACCCACCGCGCCGGACGAGAGTCGGGTCGACGCGGCAGCGGCTTCGCGCGGCGCGAGCGCGTCGCCCGAGCGGTGACGGACGGCGGCGGCTCGCTCAGAGATTGATCTGCAGCCGCACGCCGAGGCTCGTGACCTGATCCTCGGTCGGATCTCCGCCGGGATGGTTCATGCCTTGGGCGGGGAACGAGGCGTGCACACGCTCGCTGAAGACGCGCTTGTAGTACGCCTCGTAGACCGTCTCGTCGTCGAGTGCGGCGTCGTGACTCGTGTTCACTCCGAAAGCCACGCCGAGCACGTCGTCGACACGCCCGCGGAACGGGGCGCGCCACTCGCAGCCGAGACTCCAGGCCGTCTCGACGTCTTGGGGCGACACGCTGACTTCGTCTTGCCAACCGAAGCGCGCGAACGCCGTGCACGAGTCACCGCAGTCTTGGTCGAACGTGAGCCCGGCACCGACCTGATCGTCCTTCGCGCCGTTCGCGAAGACGTAGACGCCGCACGAACCTTCGCGTTCGTTCGCGCTGCGCCAGAAACAATCGAACTGGCCCGCGCCGAAGACGCCCGACGTCGCGTCGTCGCCCGAGTTGTCCGGCCGCAGCGCGAGGAGCCGCACGTCGCAGCGCTCGCTGCCGAGCCACGTCAACGCGACGCCCGGACCACGGAACGGGATCTGCGTCGCGGCGCTGTTCACGAACGCGCCCGAAAGGAACTGCGCGGTCGAGTCGTTCGCGACGCGGTTGGTGTCGAGGTAGCCGGTGCTCGCGACCTTGCCGAAATCGAGCACCCAGTCGTGCCCGAGCACGTCCGTCGAGAGGAACGCCTCGGCGAGGTACACGCGGTCGAATCCGTCGTCGTCCTGAGCGGTCCCGGCGTTCGAGTTCCACCCGAGCACCGTCGACGCGAAGCTCGGCACGTCGGCGTCCGGGCCATCGCCGCCGACGGACTCGAGCTCGAGAGTCGCCGTCGTGCCTTCCGCGACTTCGGCCTCGGCGAGGATGTCGAGGTAGCCGACGAGCGCATCGTTGCCGCGCTCGGCGCCGAAGAGCGTCTGGTACATCGTCGTCGCGCCGACGCTGACCGTGAAGGGCGACGCGCTCGCCGTTGCGGCGCTCGGTGAGAGCTCCGCGGTGTCGGACGTGCTCGGCGTCGAGACTGCGTGCGACTCTTGCGCAGCGTCCGGCGCCGGTTCGTCGGCCGAAGCGCCGGCGCCGCGCGATGCAGGCGCCGCGAGTGCTGCGGGCGGCACGCTCAACGGGACCGACGCGGGCGACTCGTTGCGCCCGCTCGGCGCGACCTCGATCTGCCCGTTCCCTTCCTGGGGGTCGAGCGCGCGCGACGCGGCGAGCGCTTCCCGCGTGTCGGCCTGCTGGAGGTTTCGACGCGTGGCGAACGCCGCCGCCACGGTCGCATCACCCGCTGCGGCTCTCCCTGCGCGCGACTCCGGAACGCTCGAGCCCGCGGCCGCCTCGGAAAGCGCGAGTCGCGGCGCCGCGACGTCGGTCGCGCGTCGCTCGGGACGACTCACTCGCGAGTGAGCGGCCGCGCGCACGCTCGGCGCCGAGAGCGATCGCGCGCCGTGACGCTCCGACTCGAGCCACTCGAGGCCCGCTTCGCCGCACTGGCAAGCACCGAGTGCGACGAGCGGCAGACAACGAACGAACGCGATGGCACGGGGACCGTGGCGATGCATGGAACTCGGGGGGCTCGGGAACGTGGAAAGGGAGCCCGGGGATCGATCCGTGGCGCGTCGGTTCCTTAACTCGACGCGCGGTTTTCGAGCGCACGCCGTTCGCTCGACCGCGAGAGGGCCATTCGCAGCCGTGCGACGAACTCGGCATTCGCGCCCGTGATGCGCTCGACGGACGCTCAGTTCGTGACGCTACCGCGACGAAAAGGCGGCACCCCCAACGATCCCGTTTGGTCACGAGAGGTGCGCCGCGATGAGCGACATGGACGACGTCGTCAACGAATTCTTGGTCGAGAGTTACGAGAACCTCGATCGCCTCGACACGGATCTCGTGTCACTCGAGGAGAACCCGACCGAACGCGCGAAGCTCGCGAGCATCTTCCGCACGATCCACACGATCAAGGGAACGTGCGGCTTCCTCGGCTACGGCAAGCTCGAGAAGGTCGCGCACGTCGGTGAGAACCTGCTCTCGAAGCTGCGCGACGGCGAGCTCGTGCTCGACGCGGACATCACGAGCGGTTTGCTCGCGATGGTCGACGCCGTGCGCAAGATGCTCGGCAGCATCGAGCAGACGCGCGCCGAAGGTAGCGAGGAATACGCCGAGCTCATCGAGCTCCTGACGAAGCTCGCGACCGGGACGAACGAACGGCTCGAGAAGCCGGGCGCCGCGTCGAAGACGCCCGCTGCCGCGACCGACCCCGCGTCCGTCGATCCGGACCCGCCGCCGCTCGGCGCCGTGCTCGTCGAGAGCGGACAGGTGTCGCCGAGCGAAGTCGAAGTCGCCCACCGCAAGCAGCTCGCCGGCGATCCGCTGCGCATCGGCGAGTTGTTGGTCGAACAAGGCGTGGTCACGCACGACACGCTCAGAGACGCGCTGCGCAAGCAACAGGAGAAGCAGCAGGAGGCCCACAACTCCTCGGTCGCGGACACGTCGATCCGCGTCGACGTCGGTCTGCTCGACAAGCTGATGAACTTGGTCGGCGAGCTCGTTCTCGCGCGCAACCAGATCGTGCAATACAACGCGCGTCAGTCGGACAACACGATGTCCGCGGCGTCCCAGCGGCTCAACCTGATCACGACCGAGCTGCAGGAAAGCGTGATGAAGACGCGCATGCAGCCGATCGGCAACGTGTGGAGCAAGATCCCCCGCGTCGTGCGCGACCTCGCCGTGCAGTGCGGCAAGGAAGTGCGCATCGAGATGGAGGGCAAGGAAACCGAGCTCGACAAGACGATCATCGAGGCGATCAAGGATCCGCTGACGCACATCGTCCGCAACTCGGTCGACCACGGCATCGAACCGCCGGACGTGCGCGCCGCGAAAGGCAAACCTCGCGAAGGCATGCTGCTGCTGCGCGCTTATCACGAAGGTGGCCAGGTCAACATCGAGATCCGCGACGACGGCGGCGGCATCGACACCGAGCGCGTGCGCAAGAAGGCGATCGAGAAGGGGCTCATCACTGCCGAAGTGGCGCAGCGGATGAGCGAACGCGAGGCGGTCAACATCGTGTTCCTGCCCGGCTTCTCCACGGCGCAGCGCGTGTCGAACGTCTCGGGCCGCGGCGTCGGCATGGACGTCGTCCGCACGAACATCGAGAAGATCGGCGGACAGGTCGACTTGGTGAACCAGCCCGGCGCGGGCATGACGATCAAGATCAAGATCCCGCTGACCTTGGCGATCATCCCGGCGCTCCTGGTCACTGCACGCGAGCAACGCTTCGCGATTCCGCAAGTGAGCCTGCTCGAACTCGTGCGGCTCGAAGGCGAACAGGCGCGCAAGGGCATCGAGTTCATCCACGGCGCTCCCGTGCATCGCTTGCGCGGCAACCTGCTGCCGGTGCTCCACCTGACTCGCGAGCTCGGCCTCGAACAGGACGTGTGGCGGCCGATCGCGGACGACGAATCGCTCGAGATCGTGGTGCTCCAGGCCGACGGCCGGCCGTTCGGACTCGTGGTCGATTCGATCAACGACACCGAGGAGATCGTCGTCAAGCCGCTCGGCAAGCAGCTCAAGGGGCTGCCGATCTACGCGGGCGCGACGATCATGGGCGACGGTCGAGTCGCGTTGATCCTCGACGTGCTCGGTCTCGCCCAACGAGCGAGCGTGGTGTCGCAGGCCGCGGATCGCAAACGCGCCGACGCGAAACGCGACGAACAGGAAACCGACGACGCAGCTTCGAGCCTCCTGCTCTTCCAGGTCGGCCGCGAGAGTCGCATGGCCGTCGAACTCTCCGCGGTCGCGCGGCTCGAGGAGTTCGAGTCGGCGACGATCGAACGCTCCGGTGGTCAGGAAGTGGTTCAGTACCGAGGCAGCATCATGCCGCTCGTGCGGCTCGCCTCGTACTTCGGCCGCGAGGCCGAACCCGGAGACTCCTCGATCGTGCAGGTCGTCGTCTACACGCGCGGCGAACGCAGCATCGGGCTCGTGGTCGACCGCATCCTCGACATCGTCGAAGAATCCCTCGTCGCGGAGCGCCGCCTCTCGACGGCGGGCGTGCGGAGCTCGGCCGTCATCCAAGGCAAGGTCACCGACCTACTCGACGCGCACGCCGTGATCGCGTCGGTCGATCCGACGTTCTTCGAAGAGCTCGTCGCGGCGTGAACGGAGAAGCATACCCATGGCCGACTACCAGCAGTTCTGCACGTTCCACCTCGGCGACCTCTACTTCGGTGTCGAGGTCCAGAAGGTCCAAGAAGTCCTCCGGTTCCAGGAGATGACTGCGGTGCCGCTCGCGCACGACGTCGTCGCCGGGTTGATCAACCTGCGCGGACAGATCGTCACGGCGATCGACTTGCGGCGCCGGCTCGCGCTGCCGCCGCGCACGCCCGACGCTCGCCCGATGAACGTCGTCTTGCACACCGACGACGGGGCGATCTCGCTCTTGGTCGACGAGATCGGCGATGTCGTCGAAGTCGAGGACGGCCTCTTCGAGCCTCCGCCCGAGACGCTGCGAGGCATCGCACGCGAGCTCGTCGGCGGCGTCTACAAGCTCGAGGAACGCCTGCTCCTGATCCTGGACACCGAAAAGACGGTCGACCTCGCGCCCGCGGCGGCCGAGTGACCGCGCCGCGGCTCCACGAAATCGCTCGGACGATCGAGTCCAAGCACCGAACGCGTCGAAACCCATCCCCTTCCCCCTTCGTCCCGGAGTTTCCAGTGCGTGCCCTGGTGATCGATGACTCTGCCGCGATGCGCAACATCATCGCGCGCTGCCTCAAGGCGCTCGGCTTCGACGTCGTGCAAGCGATCCACGGCAAGGACGCCGTCGAGAAGCTCCGCTCCGACGCGAAGTTCGACGTGATCCTCGTCGACTGGAACATGCCGGAGATGAACGGGTACGAGTTCATCAAAGCGGTGCGCGCCGTCGAGGACTGGCGCGGGATCCCGTTGATGATGGTGACGACGGAGACCGAGACGACGCAAGTCGTGCGCGCGCTCGCGGCAGGCGCCAACGAGTACCTCATGAAGCCGTTCACGCCCGAGATGCTCGGCGACAAGCTCGCGCTCCTCGGCGTCACGACGAGCTGACGCCATGAACAAGATCCGCGTGTTGGTCGTCGACGATTCGGCCGTGGTGCGCCGCATCCTGGTCAACGTGCTCTCCGCCGACCCGGAGATCGAAGTCGTCGGCCAGGCCGGTGACGGTCGCACGGCGCTCGCCAAGGTCGCGGAGCTCTCACCCGACGTCGTCACGCTCGACATCGAGATGCCGGTCCTCGACGGGCTCGAGACGCTCGCAGAGTTGCGCAAGACCGATCGCCGACTGCCGGTGATCATGTTCAGCACGCTCTCCCAACGCGGCGCCATCGCCACGCTCGAGGCCCTCGCGCGAGGAGCCAACGACTACGTCACGAAGCCTTCGAACCACGGCGACATGACGGCGACCACCGAGCGCATCCAGGCAGAGTTGGTGCGCAAGGTCCGGGCGCTCGCCGGACGCGAGCGCGCCGCACCGCTCCCGCTCTCGCGGACCACGACGATGCTGCCGAACCCGGTGCAGCGCGCCGCGACGCCACCCGGCCGGGTCGACGTCGTCGCGATCGGAGTCTCGACCGGCGGACCGAACGCGCTCGCGCGGGTCATCCCGGCGCTGCAAGCGGACTTTCCGGTGCCCGTCGTGCTCGTGCAGCACATGCCGCCGATGTTCACGCAGTACCTCGCGCAGCACTTGGGTCAGAAGAGCAAGGTGCGCGTCAGCGAAGCCGTCGACGGCGACGTCCTCGAGCCCGGACACGTCTACATCGCCCCGGGCGACCACCACATGGTCGTCGAGCGCACGACCGCCGGTCACAAGCTCAAGCTGCACCAGGGTCCGCCGGAGAACTTCTGTCGCCCCGCCGTCGACGTCCTGTTCCGTTCGGTCGCCGAAGTCTTCGGCTCGAACTCGCTCGGCGTGATCCTGACCGGCATGGGTCAGGACGGTTTCGTGGGCTGCAAGGCCTTGATCGCACGTGGCGCGCGTTGCATCGCTCAGGACGAAGCGACGAGCGTCGTCTGGGGCATGCCCGGCTTCGTCGCGCGCAGCGGACTGGCGGACAAGGTGCTGCCGATCGATGCGATCGCATCCGAGATCACGACGCGCGTCCTGGCGGCGCGCGCGACGTCCGCGGGCAAACGTCCCGCCTGAATCGGAGCCTTCCCGTGCCGCTGCGCCCCGACGACTTCCAGTACGTGACGAAACTCGTGCGCGACGCTTCGGCGATCGTGCTCGAGGCCGGGAAGGAGTACTTGGTCGAACTCCGCCTGCAACCGGTCGCGCAACAATCCGGACTCGCGTCGATCGAGAAGCTCGTCGAACGGCTGAAGAGCGAACCCGTCGGTTCGCTGCACAAGCGCGTGATCGACGCGATGACGACCAACGAGACGTCGTTCTTCCGCGACATCCATCCGTTCGAGACGTTGCGCAAGGACGTCATCCCGGAGCTGATGAAGAAGCGCGCCGGCACTCGCACGCTCAACTTCTGGTGCGCGGCCGCGTCGAGCGGCCAAGAGCCGTTCAGCACGATGATGATGCTGCGCGAGCACTTCCCCGAGTTGGCGACTTGGAAGCTGCAGTTCATCGCGACCGACCTGTCGCAGGACATGCTCGCGCGCTGTCGCGAAGGCAAGTACGGACAGTTCGAGATCGGCCGCGGCCTGCCTGCGCAGTTCCTGGTCAAGTACTTCGACCGCCGCGGCACGGAGTGGCAGATCAAGGAAGAGATCCGCAGAGCGATCGACTTCCGTGAGCTCAACTTGGTCAAGCCGTGGGGACCGATGCCGACCTTCGACATCGTGTTCATCCGCAACGTCCTGATCTACTTCGACGTGCCGACGAAACGCGACATCCTGCAGCGCATCCATCGGCTCCTCGCCCCCGACGGTTATCTCTTCCTCGGCGGCGCGGAGACGACGGTGAACATCTGCGAGGACTTCGAGAGCCAAGTGCTCGGACGCACGACGTGTTACCGACCGAAACGTCCGGTCAAGGTGTGACCATGCCGTTCCTCAGCGACGAAATTCGTCAGATGACCGAAAGCGTGTGGACTTCCGCGCTTGGACTCGCGCTCGAACCCGCGCCAGACACTGCCGCTCGCGAGGACGACTGGATCGGCGTCGTGCAGATCGCCGGCGAATGGGGCGGCGCGCTCGTCGTCGCGTGCCCCAACGCACTCGTGGCACGCATCGCATCCGGCATGTTCGGCAAGCTCGAAGCCGAGCTCTCGCAGGACGAACTCCGTGACGCGCTCGGCGAAACGACGAACATGGTCGGCGGCAACCTGAAGGCGCTGCTACCCGGCGTGTGCTTCCTCTCCCTCCCAGCGGTCGCGCGCGGCGGCGACTGGAAACGCAAAGTGCCCTACTCGCGTCCCGTGACGGTACTCGAGTGCTCGTCGGAGGGCGTGCCGTTCACGGTGGCGCTGCTCGAAAAGACCCCACGTCCCACCTGATGCCACTGCCACTCATCGCTGCGCAAGTTCGGGGTTCATGAAGGCGGGGAAGACGCGGTATCGGAGCAGTCGCTCGACGGTCCAGGGC
>JAKLKU010000017.1 GCA_023150475.1 Planctomycetota bacterium | reverse complement strand
CCAGACAAAGACCGCCACAACCCGTTTTGGTTTCAGCCGCGCCCGAATTTTCGGCGCAACGACGCGGGGCAGTATCGCCTTCAGTTGGAGCTCGCTCGCTTCGATGGTAGGAGAAGAGCGCGCATGCAAGTCGTGATCATCGGAGCCGGGCTCGCGGGGTTGAGCGCCGCTTGGACGCTCGCCGAGGCGGGGCACCGGGTCACCGTGCTCGAGAAGGCCGACCATGTCGGGGGCATGGCCTCCAGTTGGCGCGTCGGGCCCTTCACGCTCGATCACGGGCCGCACAGGTTCCACACGCGAGACCAAGAGCTGCTCGCGCACGTCTACCACATCCTCGACAATCAAGTCGTGATCCGCGAACGGCGCTCGCGGATCTACCTCGAGGGCAAGTACTTCGACTACCCGCTGCGCGCGATGAACGTGCTGAAGGGGCTCGACGTGTGGTTGCTCGGCCGGGCGCTCGCCGACTACGCGTGGATCCGCGTGAAGCGCAGAGTGAAGCCGATCCCCGACTCGAACTTCGAGAACTGGGTGATCCAACGATTCGGCAAGACGCTCTACCGGCTCTTCTTCGGCACCTACACGGCGAAGGCGTGGCGCATGCCGTGTACCGAGATCAGCGCGGACTGGGCGGCGCAGCGCATCGCGCAGGCGAATCTCTGGGACACGATCAAGAAGACGCTGAACCCGCCGCGCGAAGGCGAAGTGCGCAGTCTCGTCACGCAGTTCTGGTATCCCGCGAATGGCGGCATCGGCGCGCTCTCGGAAGGCTACGCGAACAAGTTGCGGCGACTGGGAGGCGAGATCGTGCTCGGTGCGAAACTCACGCAGCTCGAGATCGCCGCCGGACGCGTTGCCAAGGTCGTCTACGAGCACGAAGGCCGCGAGCACGTGCTCGCGCCCGACCACGTGGTCAACACGGCGCCGCTGCCGCGGATCCTCGAGCTCTTCACGCCGAGCGTGCCGGAGTCCGTGCGCGCCGCGATCGCGAATCTGAAGTACATCGGCATCGTCTTCGTGTACCTCGAAGTCGCGAAGCCGAGCGTCGTGCCCGATCACTGGGTCTACCTGCCGTCGAACGAGCTCACGATCCACCGCATCAGCGAGTTCAAGAACTTCTCCGACTCGGCGGCGCCCGGTGACCGCACCGTGATCTGCTGCGAGATCACGTGTCGGCCGGGCGACGAGCGTTGGCAACTCGGGCTCGCGGAAGCCGCGCGCATCGCCGAAGCCGACCTCGTCTCGATCGGCCTGCTCGCGCCGGGTGAGGCGCGCGGGCTCGACCTCGCGAAGCTCGAGTACGCGTATCCGGTCTACGACTTGGGGTACAAACAGAACCTGATGGCGCTCAAGCCCGCGTACAAGGAGCTCACGAACTTCCACACCACCGGACGCCAAGGGCTGTATCGCTACAACAACATGGACCACTCGATCGCCATGGGCCGCAAGGTCGCGCGCACGGTCCAGAAAGGCGTCGATCACGGCGCCGCTGCGGTCGCCGAGGAGCAGGAGTACTTCGGGTGAGCGACGCGGCGCGCGAAGGCGAGCTCGTCGACGTCGCGTGCGGGCTCTGCGGCAGTCGCGAGCGGCGGTTGCGGTTCAAGGACGGCCCGTACTCGGTCGTCACGTGCACCCACTGCGACTTGACGTACGTCACGCCGCGGCGGCGCGACGACGCGTTGCTCGCGGAAGTCTACGACGAGCGTTACTGGCGCTCCGACGCGGCGCGTGAGCGTGGGTACACCGACTATCGGGCCGACGCGGAGCTCTACCGCGAGACGTATCGGCGGCGTTGGGCGGTGCTCGCGCCGCATATCGGCGCGCCGGGGCGTGTGCTCGACGTCGGTTGCGCGGCGGGCTACTTCCTCGAAGTCGCGCGAGAGAAGGGCTGGGACGTGTTCGGCTACGAGCCTTCGGCCCCGATCCGCGCGACCGCGTGCGCTGCGCTCGGCGCCGAGCGCGTGCGCGGCGGTCGGTTGCTCGACGCGGGCTTCGAGCGCGCGAGCTTCGACCTCGTCACGCTCTGGGACGTGCTCGAGCACGTGCCCGATCCGCTCGCGACGTTGCGCGCGGTCGGAGAACTCGCGAAACCCGACGGCAAGCTGCTCGTCGAGACGCAGAACGTCGAGAGCCTGGCGGCGCGCGCGCTCGGCAAGCGCTGGCAACACTTCAAACACGCGGAGCACCTGCACCACTTCCACCTCGGTACGTTGACGCGCGCGCTCGAGCTCACCGGCTGGCGACTCGTCGCGTCGACCAAACGTTTCGGCGGCAAGTTCGTGTCGCCGGGCTTCATCGTCGAGCGTGCGAAACGCGTGCATCCGATCTTGTCGGTCGCCGTGTCGCCGCTCGCGCTGCTCGGTCGACGCGGGATCTACGTCAATCCGTTCGACGAGTGGATCGTGATCGCGGAACGCGCGCGCTGACGATGCAAGCGGAAGCCTTCCGGCAGTTCATCGAGCTCGAACGCGACCATTGGTGGTTCCGCGGCAGGCGCACCGTCTATCTCGGTTTGCTCGAGCGCGTGCTCGCGCGTCGTTTCGGCGCCGCGCGACCGGCGCGCGCGCTCGACCTCGGTTGTGGCGTCGGCGGGTTCCTCGACGGGCTCGCGCGACTCTCCGAGCGCGTCATCGGCTTCGAATACGACGCCGAAGCCGCCGCGCACTGTCGTTCGCGCGCCGTCGCGCCGATCGCGCGCGCCAGCGCCGAGCGTGTTCCGGCGCGCGACGCGAGCTTCGACGTCGTGTGCCTCTTCGACGTGATCGAACACGTCGACGACGATGTCGCGGCGCTCGCGGAGTCCGCGCGGGTGCTGCGCCCGGGCGGCCTCTGCCTCGCGAGCGTGCCGGCATTCCAATTCCTCTACGCCGAGAACGATCGTCTCGCGGAACATCGCCGCCGCTACACGCGCGGCGAGCTCGTCGAGCGTTTCGCCGCCGCCGGCTTCGAGATCGAGCGCGCGACGTACACCAACGTGCTGCTCTTCCCGGCGATCGCCGTCGCCGTGTTGCTGCTCAAGGCGTGGGAGCGCGTGACTCCGCGGCGCGAGGAGTCCGGGCACACCAACCTCACGTGGGGCATCCCGCGCTGGCTCGACGGCGTGCTCTATCGCTGTTTCGCAGCCGAACTCGTGCTCTCGCGGCGGTTCGACCTGCCGCTCGGCCACTCGCTCGTGGTCATCGGTCGCAAACGCTGACGCGCGCCGATCCTCGGCGCGAGCCGCGGATCAAGGCGCCGGCGCCTTCTTCGAACCGCGGACCTGGAGCCCGTAGGTCTTCGCGAGCGACTCGGCGTTCGTCGCGTCGGTCAAGTAACGCTGGAAGGCACCCCACTCGGCGGAGAGCTTCAGTTGTTCGTACTCGCCCGGGGTCACCTTGACCTGCTCGGGATCGCGCTTCGCGTCGAAGCGCACGAGGTACGCGTGCGTGCCGTCCTTCGAGAACGCCGGCGGCGCGACTTCGTTCGGCTCGAGCCCGTACAGCGCGAACGCGGTCTCGAAGTACTCCGAGGCCGGCGTCTTCGGCGGCTGCGGAGCGAACTTCGACGGCACGCGCTCGGCGAAATCTCGCCGCGCGACCGTCAGACCGGCGGCTTGCACGGCGGCGGTGAACGTCGCTTGGTCGGCGCTCGGTTGACGCTTCTTCGGCGGCAGGTTCGGATCGGCCGGCGGCGTCGGGAACGTCGCGCGGAGCGCTTCGAGCTTCGACTTCGCGAGCGCGGAACGCTTCTCCTTCTTCCACTCGGTGAGCGCGCGGTCCTTCACTTCGGCGAGGCCGGGCAACGAGGGCGGTTGTTGCACCTTGACGCGACCGAACGAGAAGCCGCCGGCTTCGCACTCGACGGACACCGTCAGCTTGTTGAGCGGGTTCGCGCCGGCGAGCGAGGCCGTCAGGAACGGACCGTAGAGACCGCCGAGCGCCGTCCATTCCTCGTTGGTCCGCAGCGTCTCGTCGGTCTGGTAGAAGAGCCCGAAGTCGCGCGCTTCCTGCGCGAGGTCGACCGCCGTGCCACTCTCACTGCGCTTCGAGACGTCGAGCAGCCAATCGCGCAGCGCGTTGTAGATCGGCGCTTCGGCCTTCGCGAGCGCCGCGACTTCGTCGTACGGCAGGTAGAGGCGCGTGAGCTCGTCGATACCCTCGCCTTCGAGCGGCGTCGGGCGACGGAAGCGGCGGTCGCGGACCGCTTCGTAGTAGACCTTCGCTTCGGCTTCGACGTCACGATCGGCGGCGCGCGGGAACTTCGCGAGCAGGCCTTCCGCCTTGAACTCGCCGGTCACCGGATATCCGACGACTTCGGCGGAGAACTTCGCCGGCAGGACCAGATCCGCGAAGAGCGACATGCGGTTCGGCAACGCGAGGTACCACGCTTCGAGCGCGGCATCGTCGGGCAGTTGCGTGTCGACTTCGGCGTCGAGCGTCGCGACGTCGAGCTCGACGTAGTCGAACGCGTATTCCTGGTGGCGCTCCTTCCACGCCTTCTCGATGTCCTCGGGCGTCGCGACCGCGGCGATCGTCGACATCATCTGGTGGTAACGCGACACGCGCAGCATGCGCCGCAACGTGCTCTCGAACGACTTCTGCGAGACACCCGACTGTTGGCAGGCGGCTTTGTAGAAGTCCGGCGAGAAGAAACCCTGGGGCAGGACGCGGGGATCGCCTTCGAGGATCGCCTTCGAGAGCTCGGCGTCGGAGACTTCGATGCCGGCGTCGATCGCGATCCGGTCCTGGAGCAGGAGCGCGGCGGTCGCGTCGGCGTCGGTCAACGACCGCGCCGCGCGGCCCATGCGCTGGACGCGATAGAAGTCCTCCATCGCGATCATCTCGGGCTGGAACTCACGGAACGAGAGCTCGACCGGCTTGCCGTCCGGCCCCGTCCAGCGCACGAACACATCCCCTCCGCCGCCGCGGTTCGGGTCGACCGACGACATGATCTGGTCGCCGACGGTGAAGATCAGCAGGATCAGGATCGTCAGCGCGAGCAGCACGTAGAAGCGGAGCTTGCTCTGCCCCTTCGGCACATGCACGACCTCGTCGAACTCCGCCGGGTGCGGGTCGGCGTGGGTCTCGGTCGACTTCGGATCGATTTCTTTCTCTTGCATGTGAGGCTCGCAGACGACGCGCCCGGGGGCCGGGGAGGGAACTCCGGGGCCCGTGGCGCCGAGGGAAAGGGCGAGAGTCTAGGGGTCGCGAGCACGCAGCCGCAAGGGACACGGCCGCTCGCGCCCCACGGCCGCGGGGCGTGGCCCGCGGAGGCGCATCGACGGCCGAGGCCGAGCCGACCGCGCGGAGCACGGCCCCGGCGTGTCCACTCGCGCGAAAGTTCGCCCGAGCACGTCGAGCGACGACGCGCGGCCGCTTCACCGGCATGCCGAGCGCCGCTGCGCCGGCACGCCGAGCGGCTCCCTCAACGGCTTGCCGAGCGGCTCCCGGAACGGCTCCCTGAACGGCGCTCTGACCGGCTCGCCGTGCGCCGCGCCGAACGTCTCGCCGAACGCCGCGAAGCGCGGGCATGCCCCGGGACGCCCAAAGTGACGCGCCGGAACCCGCGGGTCGGTGACCGCGAGGAACTCGCCGCCGTGCCGACGTCAGTCGCGCACGAGCTCGGCGTCGCGCGGCAGTTCCTCGAGGTTGGCGAGCCCGAACGTGTCGAGGAACTTCTTCGTCGTGCCGTAGAGCAGCGGATGTCCGGGCACCTCCGCGCGACCGGCGACGCGCACGAAGCCGCGGTCGACGAGCGCGCGCAGGATCGGCCCGACCTGGACGCCGCGGATCGCTTCGATCTCGGCTTTGCTGACCGGTTGGCGGTACGCGATGATCGCCAGCGTCTCGAGCGACGCCGGGCTCACCTTCTCGTCCTTCTTCACCCGGGCGAGCCGCGTGACGACGGCGTCTTGGTCGGTCGAGGTCAGCAGTTGCCACCCACCGGCGATCGCGCGCAGCTCGAACGGCAGGCCGGAGGTCGAGAGCCGCTGCTGGCACGCGGCGAGCGCCGCTTCGACGCGTGCGTCGCCGACGCGCCGGTCCACCAACGCTCCGAGCCGGCCGACGGTCAGCGGTTCGTTCGCGGCGAACAGCAACGCGGCGACGGCCCGTTCGAGAGCGGCATCGTCGAGCGCCGGCGCCGCGTCGGGCCCGGCCGCCACCGAGAGCTCGAGCTCCGTGAGCGCCTCGTCGTCGGGTCCGGACACACCGGCGGCGCCGAGCTCGGCGTCGACTTCGGCTGCCGCTTCGACGGTCAGGTCGACCTCCGGTGTTTCCGGTGCGCCCGGGGCTTCCGGGGCGCCGGACGTCTCGGGATGTCCGTTCGACGACGCTTCGGTCTCGACGGCTTTCGGGTTGCGCTTGCGCCCGGATTGCGATTTCTCGGCCATGGCGCGCAGGATCGCGGAGCGCCCTCGGGCGGTCAAGGGCCACGACCGCGCATCGCCGCCTCGAATGGACGAGAAACTCCGCCACCACGGCGAGTTCGGGCAGTCGAATTCGAGGCCGGAGAATCTCGTCGCCGCCGGCACCGAGGCTCGCCGCCGCAAGCCGCCGCAAGCCGCCGCGAGCCGCCGACGCGGCGAAACCTCGGCTCGGCTCCGGGTGTGCGCCAAGGACTTGCGCCGGGGACGTGCGCCCAGGACGCGCACCGGGGCGTCACGTCGACCGCACGCGCGCACTCGACGGCTGCGTGGCCGCCGGACGTCGGACGTCAGACTTCAGGCGTCAGGCGTTGGGCGTCACACGTCAGCCGTCGGAGCGAGGAACTTCGACGCGAAGCGCGGCGCGTCAGGGACGCTTCTCGCCGACGAGCTCGAGGAACGGATCGAGGTCGACGTCGTAGACCTTGCCGACCCACGTCTTCCACTGCGCGTACTCGAGATCGTCGACCGGGTCGGAAGCGAGCGAGGCTTCGACGAGCGTGCCGACCTCCGCCCACGAGCCGACCTTCGGCGCGAGCCGCTCCTCCACCTTGACCAGCAGGAACCGGCCGCCTTCCTCCAACGGTCCGCCGAGCGCACCGACTTCGGTCGCGAAGACGAGCCGCGAGAGCTTCGAGTTCTGGTTGTCGAACAACGTCATCCTCGCGCCGCGGCTCTGCTTGATCTCCTCGGTGCCGTACTTCTGCACGAGCGCCGCGAACTCGCCGCCCGCCGAGAGTTCCGCCTGGAACGCGTCGAGCGCGGCACGATCGGGCAGCTCCGCGAGACTGACGATGGCGCGTTCGCTCGCCAACGCGAACGTGCGCACGCAACGTTCGGCGAGCAACTGCATCAATGCGTCGCGCTCGAGCTCGCTCTTGTAGAGCGCGAAGTCGAGCCCGAGGTTCTTCTCCACGTGTTCCTCGACGGACGCTTTCGAGCCTTTCTCCTCGAGACGCTTCGCCAGCGCGTCGAGCGCGCGTTGGACGCCGGCGTCGACGCGCTCGGGCGCGACTTGGATGCCGAGCCGGTCCGCCTCGCGCACCGCGAGTTCCGCGACGACGAGTTGGTCGAGCACTTCGCGCGCGAACGACGAGTCGCGGATCCACACGCGCGTCAGGAAACGGCGCACGTCGAGCGCGCGGCCCTCGACCCGCGCGATCGGCAAGAGCGTGGGCGCCGCGGCCGCCGCGGCGGGAGCCTGCGCCGCCGCGCCCGAGGCGGACGCCGCCGCCGGCGGCGTGGTCGTCGGGTCGCCGGTCGCGGGCACGGTGCTCCGCGCGGACTCGGACGACGTCGCTGCAGAGGAGAGCGCGCTTGCGTCGCTCGAACCACCGGAGCGCGCGTCGCCGGACCGGGTGGCAGGGTTCGCGCTCACCACCGGCTCGCCCGTCGCCGCCGCGGGCTCGGCGGCGTTCGACGTCTCGCCGCCGGCGCGCGCCGCCGCGTCGTTCGCGCGTTCGGCGCGCACGCCTTCGTTCGGCGCCGCGCGCTTCGAGACCGGCGCGAGCGAGTCACGATCGGGGTTGCTCGCCGGGCTCGAACAAGCCCAGAGGAGCAGCGTCAACGCCAAGCACCAATGGGCGCGGTGGATCATGCGAGCACTATGACGCTGCGCGGCGCGCCGTCCAAGTGAGCCGGTTCTCGCGCTGCGCGAGCCGGGGCCCGCGCGAGCGTCAGCGGTACGACACCCGTCGGCGCACGCCGACGCGGTGGCATTCGGGGCAGTCGACCAACGTGACCGTGCCACCGTTGCCGGCGCCGTTCTGGTTGCCGCCGCGGCCGCCGCCTTGGTTCGGCAGGGTTCGCGCGCTGCCGGTGTTCAGCACTTCGCGCACGCCTTTGCCGCCGCACTCGGGACAGTTCGAGAAGAGCACGCGCGAGACTTCGAAGACCTTGGTGTGCTCGACGAAGTACGCCATCAGCCACTGCTTGCGGCTCGCGATGCTGTAGGTCTCCCAGAACTTCGCGGGCGCGCCTTCTTCGTCGGCGTCGACCTTCGCCTTCTTCACCATCGCTTGGTTGGCTAGGTAGCGCTTGATCTTCTCTTCGAGCTTCTGACGCGCCGCGTCCTTCTCGGTCGCCGGGTCCTTCGGCTGGTCGACTTCCTCGAGGCCCTTGCGCGCCTCGTCTTCGCCGAGCAACCACGTGCCGATGCCGTAGCTCGCCTTCTGCACGCCCGCGTTCTTGCGTTCGCTCCAGAGCTTGCGCACTTCGTCGAGCTCGACGTCCTTCGAGACGCGCTTCTTCAGGTCGGCGACCACGGCATTCTCGAGTTCCTCCGCGAGCTTGTCGGTCGCGTACTCGAGCGCCGCCTCGAGCGAGAACTCCACCTTGCGGACCTTCGCTTCGACGACGCGGCCCAAGTGGAAGTGGTACGAGGCGACCACTTCGTCGCGCAGCGCTTGCTCGCGAGCCTTGGTGATCTGTTTCTTCTTCTTCTCGATGTCCGGGGCGAACGTGCTCTGCGGATAGAGCCCAGCGAACGCGTCCGCGAGCTTCTGCGCTTCGTCGAAGCGCTTGCGAGCCCGCAGCAAGTCGATCTGGTAGAGGTAGTCGAGCTGCGCTTGGTTCTCGGCGCGCAGCTTGGCGCGCGAGACGAGCCCGGGGAGCTCGTCCGCCTTGAACTGTCGGTCGAGCGCTCGCGCTTCGGCGTAGTGCTCCGCGGCGTGCGCATAGTCGAGGATGCGCTCGCAGAAACGCGCGAGCTCGTAGTGCGACGCGGCGCTGTCGACGGCGAGGTTCGCGCGCTCTTGTTGGTAGAGCTCCTCGCGCGTGTACACCTCGAGCGCCGGCACTTGCGTCGTGCCCGCCGAACCGCGCAACCGCGCTTTCGGCACCGGCACCACCAACGTCGCGGTCTTGACGAGCAGCGACGAATCGGTGCGTCCGACGATGCGACCGATCACTTCGCTGCCGTCGTCGAGCACCAGGCGATCGGCTTCGATCACGAGTTCGTCCTGCGAGTGGTCGACGTAGCCGTACGTCTCGCGCAGCGTCTCCGCCTGCGCGGTGTCGAGCACGCTCCACGGCAACTTGACGACACCGCCGTTGTCGAGCCGCCGGAACGACAGCGTCGCCGGGTCGTGCGAGACGATCTCGCCCCACAACGTGCCGCCGTCGGCGAGGCAGAGCAGCATCGCCGAAGGCGCTTCTTGGCGCGCGAACGCGGACGCCGAGGCGAAGACGAGGACGAAGGCTCCGAGGACGGTGCGCATGACTACTTCTCCGTGGTGTTCCCCGAGGATGACGCGGGCGCGGATCCGGTTGCGGATCCGGGCGCGGATCCGGGCGCCGGCCCGGTCGCCGAACTTGGCGAGGGCTCGGCCGCCGGCTGTCCCCGTTCGACGAATTCGCGCCGCAGGCGCTCGCCGAACGGGACCTCGCGCACGAAGAGCGTCGTGAACGTCTTCGAACGCTGCCGGCCGCCGGACGTCCAGACCATCTCGACGTCGACTTTGTACTCTTCCGGCGCCGCGCTCGACGCGGCCGGATCGCGCAGCAATTCGGCGCGCGCGCTGTACGACAGGCCGTCGTAGCCCGGCACCGGCCGACGCGTGATCTCGAGCGGCTCGCCGACGAACTCGACGCCGTCTTCGACGACGATCGGGAAGAGGCGCTCCTCGAGGTCCGCGAAGACGGCTTCACTCGCCGCGGCCGCGTCGCGGCGCAGCACGGCGGCGCTCGACATCGCTGCGCCGAACGTCAGGAGCCCGAGCACGCCGGTCAAGCCGATCAAGAGGATCCCGAGCGCGAGCAGGATCTCGATCAGCGTGAATCCGCCGCGCCGAGCCCTCGGCGCCGGCGAGCGCCCCGGCCCCCGCCGGAGGCCGGTCGCGGAGCGTTGCACGTTCGTGCCCTCGGAGTGCGCTCGGCTCACAGGTTCCAGTCCTCCTGATGGAGCCGCACGGGGATCTCGCGCACCAACGCTCGGCCGTGGTGCACCAGCGCGCCGCGTTCGTGGCCGGTGGCCGTCGTGCCACGCGCACCGCGGCGCACTTGCACCACGTCACCCGAGACCGAGAGCACTTCGAGCCACTCCGCGTCGATCTTGACGTGCGCGCCTTTCGCGAGCGGCACCCGCGAGCCGTCCTCGACTTCGAGCGACGTGTCGGTCGTCGCGATCGCCGCGTCGAGCCGCGTGCGTCGTTTGCGATCGTCGCCGCGCTCGAGTTCGAGCACGAGCCGCACGCGCCGCGGCAGGAGCGCGCGCTCGCCGGTCTTCGGCATGCCTGCGCCCGGCTCGTTCCAGTAGTGGCGCTCGGCGTCCGGCCGACCACGATTCCACGCGTCCCACGAAGTCGCGACGTCGGCGAGGTCGGTGCCGATGTGCCAACCGTCGAACACGAGCGAGGTCTGCGTCGCGAACTCGAGCCCGAACCACAACACGCCGGCGCTGACTTCGTTCGGCAACTCGCGCGGCTTCCCTGCCGCGTCGAAGAACCCTGGCTCGAAGTACGAGAGCCCGGACGCTCCCGCGAGCCGCTCGCCGCGCATGACCAGACCTTCCGCGCGGCGATCCGGGTCGTTCTTGCCGGTGTGCGCGGGCATCACCGCCCACAGCACTTCGAGCGCACCTTCGCCGGCGCGTTGACGGCGTTCGGCCGGCACGCCCGCCTGCAACCGCGCGAGCTCCGCTTCGGTGGCGAAGCGCACCATGCGCACGCGCGGCCAGGACGCTTCCGCCACGCCGTCGCCGTCGGTGTCGAAGAACACCCATTCGGCGACGAGATCGCCGCGCGGGCCGTTGACCAGCGCACCGACGTCCTCGGCGAAGAGCTCGGCGATGCCGCTCGCTTCTTCGACGAGCTCGCGGCGCTCCTCGCTCTTCTGCCAGAGCGTCGTGAAGCGTCGCAGGAACTGGAACACCGCGATCGAGACGATCACGAGCAGCGCGGACGCCACCAAGAGCTCGACCAACGTGAAACCGCCGCGGCGTCTCATCGGTCGACCTTTCGCAGCACGAGGTTGGGCGCCAGGAAGTTCGCGCCGAAGACCCGCAGCCGCGGCGTCTGTTTCCAACCGTGCGCGAGCCCGGAGAGCGGGTCGTACGCGCCCGACGAATAACGCACGAACGCGCGCCACTCGATGCGATCCGATTGTTCGGCGATCGGAACCGGCTTCTCCTCGATCAAGCCCTTCCAGTGGAGCGCGAGCCCCGGCGTGTTCTCCGGATCGGCGTCCCACGGCACGGCCGCGTCGGCGCGCTGCAACACGCCGAGCTCGACGCCCGACGACGTCGTGTTCTCCGCGCGCCAGAAGAGGCTGCGCCAGAACGCAGCTGGCTGTTCGATCACGAAGCCGAAGTACGAGAGCTCGGGCGCATCCGCGCGCTCGGCCCAACGATCCCAGTAGCGGAAGGGATAGAGCACCACGGGCTCGCCGAACTGGTGCGCTGCGGGCGCCGTGCCGAAACGGCCGCGGAAGAGCGCGCCGCCTTTGCCGTCCTGTTTGCCGGGCTCGCGCGAGCCGCGCGGCATGCCGAGGCCGGGCCCTTCGAGCCGCGTGTAGTGCAGGAGTTCGTCGCCGACGAGCACCGTGCCTTCGCGCGGGAACTCGGCGGTGTCCTCGAGCGCGAGCGCCGCGTCGGCCGCGCCGACGTTCGATGAAAGCTGCGAGACCTGCCACGCGGCGAGGAACATCGCCGTTTCGCCCGCTTCGTGCGGCTGCGGACGCGTGCCGAGCAAACCGCGGCCGTTCGGCGCGACCTGGATCTCGCCCGTGACCGAGTCGTACTGGTCGTACGCGAGGATCTCGCTGCCGAGCTTCAACAGTCCGCAGTCCTTCGGGAGTTGATCGAGGAACGTGACGGTCGGGTCGGCCCAGAAACCGCGGGCCGCACGCAAGGTCTTCGGCGCGAGTTGGAACGCCAGGTCACCGTCGCCGAAGGCGCGCGTGACGACCGCGTTCGCGCCGAAGAGCGCGTTGCCCTGCGTCGTGCCTTCGCCAAAGCGCGTCGAACCGAACGCGAGCTCGTCGACCGTCGCCGACGGCACGAGACCGCCGCGGCTCGAACCGCCGACCACCACGGTCTGCACTTCGCGCGGCCGCTCGCCGCTCGGGTGCAGCACGAGCCGCGCCCACAGACGCGTCTCGAAGCCAGGCGTGTTCTGCCCGATCGCGCCGCCCGCGATCGGCACCGGCGCCGCGCGCTGCAACGCGACGTAGATCGCCTGCGTGATGAAGCCGGACTGCGCTTCGGCCGTCGCACCCTGCGCGGCGACGCCGACCCCCGGATCGCCGGCGGTGGTCCAGCCGTGGGTCGTGTACTGGTACGGGACGTGCGCGTGATGGATGCGCACCGGCCAACCCGGATCGGTCGGATCGGCGTCCATCAGGAACGCCGCGTCGAGCCGACCGGGCCGTCCCGGCGAGTACACCGACGAGTCGACGCGCCACACCGGCAACACCAACGTGCCGGCGGAGTGTTTGTGCGGATAGGTGCCGAGCACGCCGCGGAACTGGAACGCTTCGCGCGCGGCGCGGGTCAACGGGTAGTCGAGGTCCTCCGCGACGCCGAGGTACGGCAACCAATCGGAACCGCCTGAGCTCTGGGGTGCCGCAGCGATCGACGCAGGCTCGGGCTCGAGGAAGACGAGTGCGTCGGCGCCCAGTCCGGAGCCTGGTCCGGCGCCTGGCCCGGAACCGGGTGCAGCGTTCGAAGCGGAGCTGCCGGGGGGCGACGACTTCTGACTCGGTCCGCCGCCGCCGCTCGGCGGTTTGGGCCGGGTGTCGCCGTCGCCATTCAGATCGTGGATCAACGCGAGTGAAAGCGCGTTGATCGCGGCCGGCGAGTTGCGCACGAGGTCCTGGCCGACGATCGCGTCGTAGCGCACCCACTCGGTGAGCTCCGCTTGGTCGACGTGCGTGATCTGCGCGAACTCGGAACCGCCGTTCGGCGCGAGGAACCCCGCCGCGCCGCCTGCGCCGGGCACCGGGATCGAGATCGGCACGACGAAGAGTCGCCAATCGAGCAGCAGGCTCGCGTCGATCGAGTTGACGAGCAGGTTCGTCCAGTCGGTGACGAACGCACGCGGCTCGAGCGTGGTCGTGCCGATCGGCAGCGCGTTGCGCTGTTGGATGAAGAGCGTGCCGCTCGCGAGGTCGTAGCCCGAGTAACGGACGATCTCCGCGCCGCCGATCAACGAGCCCTTGCTCGTCCTTGGCTGTTGCACCGAGCCGCCTTGGCCGCTGCCCGACGTCGGGAAGTCGAGGACACGGAGCTGCTTCTGCAGCAGCAGCGCATACCCACCATTCGGCGAGAACGCCTCCATGACTTGCTGCGGCGTCATGTTCGCGTCCGCGTTGGTCAGCACGAGGCCCGTCACCTTCGAAACGCCCGCGCTCTCCATGCCGAAGCCGAGCGTGTAGGTCGTGTCGATCCAGACGACGTCGACGGGATCGCCCGGCGTCGAGCTGCCGCCGACGACGACGTCCGCCTGCCCCACCGCGAAGAGACCGAGGCTCGACGACAACTGCGAAGACGCCGACGGCACGTTCGACGCGAGCGGCAACGAATAACCGCAGAGCGTCACGGTGGTCCCGGCCGCATGCGTGGTGTTCTTCGCGAGCGCCGCGTTGACACCCGGCTCTTCGCCCGCGGTCAGCGAGAGATCGAACGGTTCGCGCGCGAGCCTGCCGCCGAACCCGGCGAGCGGGCCGGTCTCGGTGCGCGAGACGCGGAACGAGTTCTTGCCGAGCTTCGAGACTTCCAGGAGCTCGGTGCCGACGAGCACGACGCAGTTGTCGGGGAAGCCTTCGTCGCTCTCGACCGAGAACGTGTCGGTCGTCTGGTTCAGCGCCGTCGTGAGCCGCGTCGAACCGGGCTGACGCACCCCGTAGTCGCGCCCATCGACCAACATCGTGATCTGGTCGGGGCGCGTGCCGCGCACGTCGATCGAGACATGCGACCACACGTCCTGGAGCAACCCCGGATCGGTGCCCGGCGCGACGGCGAAACGCGCTTCGCCGACATCGAGCTCGGGCGTGTCCGGGTGGTCGCCGGCGCCGTCGTAGACGCGCAGGACGAGGTCCTCGCCCTCGATGCCGAGGGTGACGCGATCGGACTCGATCGAAGTCTTGCCGAGTTCGAGGAAGAGCCCGTCGCCGAGGTTCTTCGGCTTCATCCAGAACGAGAAGGAGAGCGGCAGCGCAAACTCGGTCGCCGCGTCCGACCAACCGACCAGGTTCGACGCCGAAAGGTCCTGGAAGATCGCGTCCGGCAGATACCGGCCTTCGGGGTCGTGCGTCTCGTGGTCGAAGTGCACGATCCGGCCCTGCGTCGCCGGCGTCTCCTGGAGCCGCGACGGCCAGAGCTGGGCGAAGCCGTCGTCCTCGCGCGAAGCGAAGACGTGTTCCGGCGTGGGCACGGTGCTCGGATCGACGCCGGGCGCGAGCTTGGTGACGCCCGGCACGTAGATCTGTCCGTTGCTCGTGCCGATGTGCGGCAGGAACCGCGAAGGCGGCACCGTGCCCGAGTCCCATTGCGACGTCGCGCGCGGCCCGGTCATCCAGTACGGCGCTTCGCGATCGAGGCGCAACGCCGTGTCGAAGTCCTCTTGCCGCGCCCAGAGCTGCATCAGCTCCCGCTGCGGCGCGAGCACGTCGACTTCGTCGCGCACCAGCGCGACGCGTTCGAGTCCGCTCTCCGCGTTGACCGACGCACGCACTTCGAGCGCGTACACGTCGCGGGTCGTGTAGGCGAGCGGCATCGTCGAGAACGCGAGCGCCGCGTCGTTCGCGTTGTGCGCGTTCGCGTAGAGCGCGACGGCGTCGTACGCGCTGATCACGGCGTTGCCGTCGGCGAGCGCCTCCGGCGCGACCGGTGCGTCCTTCGGCAAGCGTTCGAGGCCGGCCGCCGGAAGCACCGCGCGACGCAGGAAGTCTTCTTCGCCGAGGAACGGCCGAGACTCGAGCACCAGCGCCGCGAGCGCGCGCGCTTCGCTCTTCGTGATCCGATCGTTGACGCCGACGAGCTGCAGGTTCTCGAACAGGAGCTCGAGCACTTCGACCGGCGCCGTGTTGACGTTGACCGGCCGCCGCGCGAGCACGCGCACTTCCGCCGAGAACGCTGCGTAGTCCTGCTGCAATTTCTGCCGCAACCGGACCTTGCCGCTGCCGAGGACCTCTTCGACGAGCCCGAACTCGATCGTGCGTCCGTCGTCGATGCGCACCGTCGAGCCGGGCGCGAACCACCGCGAGTCGTCGACGTCGAGCTCGCACGTCTCGCCGCCGGTGACCGAGCCGACGAGCCGCGCCGCGCGTTGCCACTCGCGGCCGGCGCGCACGCCGGCGAACGTCGAGCCGTGGCGCGCAAGCAACGCGAGCGCGGCGCCCGAGAACTTGCCCGCGAGCGAGTTCTGGGCCGCTTCGGCGAGTTGCTCGCTCGACTCGAATGCGCGAAGCGTGCCTTCGCCCGAGCCGATGCGCCACAGCGGATGCGCGAACGCGCGTTGGTCGATCACGAGCTCGCCGGGCGCGTGCTTCGACGCCGGCTGCGGACCGCAGGGTTCGGCGTTGCCGTCCGCGTCGAACGTCGCGCCGAGGCCGCGCACGAGCCGCTTGAACGTCGTCGGATCGAGTTCGCCGTAGCCGATCAGCTCCCGCCCGAGCCAGAAGAAGCCCTGTGGCTCGAAACCGGCGGTGCTCGACACGCTGAGTTCGAGCGCGTCGGCCTTCAACTCGTCGCTGCTGCGCGTCACGGCGCCGAGCGCGTTCGCGAACACGCCCGGAGGAGCGCTGTTCCAATCGATCGAGCCGGCGACGTCGCGCGCTTCGACGTCCCACATCGCGCCGCGCGGATCGCGCGTGTCCCACGTCTGCGGATCGAATCCGGCGGCGACGTCGAGTTCGTCGGCGTCGTCGAAGTACGGCGTGGGGTCGGTCGCCGGGTGCGACGGCGAGAGCCGCGCCGCGGCGTGCCGCGAGCCCGCGTCGAGCGAGAGCCGCGCCTGCGTACGGTCGGAAAGCGTCGCGGCGGAACGCGTCGCGTTGCGCGCCCCCATCAGGAACGGCGCGCAGAGGAAGAACACCGCGAGCAAGACGAGCATCACGAGCACGAGGGCGAGGCCTCGCCGCTCGTTCGTCGCCCGACTCTGCGCGTGGAGCTTCATTCGACCGTCCCGTAGAGCCCGACCCGCACCGGTTGGCGGCCGCCGTCCTGATCGACCAAGTGGAACGCCACGGCGCGCGCGTGGACTTCGCGATCGAGATATCCGCCCGGAGCGAACACGAGCTCCTCGGGCGTGTCGTCGCCGAACACCAACGTCTCGGGCAACGCGTACTCGGACGACGAAGTGACCGCGGAGATCACCAGACGATCGAGCGCGCCCGGGAAGCCGGCCTTCGGGTCGCCGATGCGCAGCGGACCTTCGAGCTTCCACACTTTCGCGGTCTCCGCGGCACGCGCCACTTCGACGTCGTCGAGGTAGAGCCGGAAGAGCCGCCGGTCGTAGTCGAGCCGCACGCGCACCCACTTGCGGGGCTCGAGCGCGCCGGGCTCGGTTTCGATGCTCGTCTTGCCGCCCGCGATCTCGCGCCGCGTCTTGTCCTCCGCGACGGGCACGAACGAACCCCGCACCGTGCCAGCGTTGGTGACTTCGAGCTGCACGATGTTGCCGACGTTCAGCGCGCGTCCCGACGTCGCGCCTTCCCAACGCAACGCGCATTCGATCGTGAAACCGCGCGAGAGATCGAAGCCCGGATCCTGGTGCACGGCGACGGTCATCGCCGAGCCCGGCTTCGCGCCGGCGAACGAGATCGCCCGGCCGATGTAACCGTCGTCGATCAGCTTCCCGCCCTGGTTCTCGCCGTCGAAGAGCGCCGCGCCGGTCGCGTCGCGTTCGAAGTGCCACGTGCCGAGCACGGCGACGCCTTCCGCGACGACGCGCTCGTTCTCGGTGTCGAAGCGCACGCGCGAATGCGCGCCGCGGGCGACCGCCGACGTCCGCGCGGAGCGGATCACGTTGAGCACGGAACCACGCGCCGCGCGACGGCCGAGGTCGAGCGACGCGAGCGTCCCGACGCCGATGCCGAACAACGTGCCGACGATCAGGATCACCACGAGGAGCTCCATCAGCGTGAACCCCGCGCGACGCGGAGCACACGCCGCGCCCCGCGTGCGCGGAGAGCGGCACGAACGCGAGCGGCGGAGTTCCCGGAAGGGCTGCATGGCGGCGACGAACCTCAGTCGAAGTTCCCGATGTCGTCCTCGGTGCCGAACCGCGCGTCGGGTCCGGCCGAGATCAGTTGGAACGTGTGCGGGTTGAACCAGTTGCCGGTCTTCGGGCTCGTCTTGGCGAGCGCTTCGGAGTCGACCGACTCGCCGGTCTCGGTGTCGATGCAGACGTACGCGTCCTTGCGGCCGTAGTCCGAACGATGGAAGTACGCGAGCGGATTGTCCCACGGGTCGATCAGCTCGAAGAGGTCGAGCGACGCGTTGACGGTCAAACGCTTCGCCGTCGCGTCCTGGTCGGTGTTGCCGAGCAGTTCCTCCGTCAGCCCCTGGCCTTCGACACCTTTCTGCCAGAGTGCGAGGTAGAGCGCCTCCGAGCCGACGTTCATCGGGTTCGGCGGCTGGCCCCAATCGGTCGCGAACGTCGATTTCGGATAGTCGCCCTTGTCCGTCTCGTACTCCGCGAGCGCCGCGGCGATCTGCTCGATCTTCTCGCGCGCGATCTTGACCTTGACCGCCTCGTCGACGCCGGTGAGCCGCGTGACGAGGAAGAACATCAGGATCGAGACGATGACGATCACGCCGAGCAGCTCGATCAGCGTGAAGCCGCTCTGCTCGCGCGCGCGTTCGGGGATCGGTTTCTGACGCATGCTCCGGCGTGCTCCTCTGCGCCTTGCGGCGCGCGCCGCTCACTTGCCGACGCGGTAGACGACTTCGACGTCGTCGATCGTGACTTTGACGGGCCTGCCCGTCGCGCCTTCGGCGAACACGCCGACGCGCAGTTCCTGGTTCGCTTGGGCGAGCGCCGTCATGCGGAAGCCCTCGGCGACCGTGATGCCGTCGATGGCGATCCGACCGGTCGCTTCCGAGCCTTCGCCGAGCCGCTCGATGCGCACGTGGACCGGCCGATCGGTCGGCCACCACGCGACGCCTCCGACCGCGGGCACGTCGGTCCAGTTCTCCTGGTTGTCCGAACGGTCCTGCGTCAGCACCTGCAGCTCGCCCTCCATGTGCCGCGCGACGGCGACTTTTCCGAGCGTCTGCACGCCGCCCGAGCCGCGCACCGGCCGCTCCTTCGCGAGGAACACGCCGATCCGCGCCTTGCTCTCGTGGGCGATCGTCACGTCGAGGTCGACCGCGTAGAACACCGCCGGCGGGTACGCGCGCCAGACGCGCGTCGCGCCGTTCTCGTCGTAGTTGCCGCGCAGCACGAGTTCGCCGTCGACGAGCGCGAGCGTCGGCCCGGCCGCCTCTTCGGTCACCCACTCGTTGCGCAGCACGCGCCGTTCGAAACGATCGGACCAGATCACTTTGCTCGCGTGGTCGCTGATGCGCGCGATCTGCGCCTTCGCGTAGGCCGCGAGAGCGTCGCCGTCGCCGAAGCCGCGCCGGCCGTCCTCGACGTCGGCGAACTGCTGCAACGTCGCGTCCGTGCCACCGCTGCGATACGTGCACCACGCGAGCCCGAGTCCACACGCCGCGTCGCCCGGCGACGTGGTCGCGCCTTGGCGGAACGCGGCTTCCGCGGCGCGCACGTCGCCCGCGAAGAGCAGGTTCCAGCCGCGCAGCGCATGCACTTCGGTGCGAGCGGGTTCGAGCAGCAGCGCGCGGTCGAAGTAACGCTCGGCCGCTTCGCGTTCGCCGCGCCGAGCCGAGAGATCGCCGAGCGCGACCAACGCGTCCGCGAAGTCGAGATCGAGGTCGAGCGCCGCGGAGAACATCTCGCGCGCTCCGTCGAGATCGTCGCGTTGCACGTAGAGCCGCCCGCGCTGGAAACACGTCCAAGCGTCGGTCGGATCGGCCGCGTAGGCTTCGTCGATCCAGCGCACGGCCTCGTCGGAGTGGCCGGTGCGCTCCGCGAGCCACGAAAGCCCGCGCCACGCGAGGTGCGCCCGCAACGGATCGGCGTCGGCCGCGAGCAGCAGCCCGTCCTTCGCCGCTTGCCACTGGCGAGCCGCGAGGTCGACCAACGCGCCGGTGTAGAGCTCCTCGAACGACGCACGTTCGCGCGTCACCGTGACGCCGCCGGTCTGGCTCGAGGACTTCTTCGCGAGCAAGTCGCACGCGGAGAGACCGGCGCGCGCGCGCGCGAACGTGGCATCCGCCTGCAACGACTTCTCGAAGAGCTCGCGCGCCGGCGCGAGTTCGCCGAGCGCGAGGTGCGCCCGACCGAGGTCGTAGCGCACCGCGGCGCGCACCGACTTGTCCTCGTTCGCCGGCTCGAACTTGTACGCGGTCCTCAGGCGCTCGAGCGCTTCGGCGTGGCGGCCGCGCTCGAGCAAGTAGCGGCCGAAACTCCACGCGACCGACCAGTCGGCGCGGCCCAGGCGTTCGGCCTCGTGGAACCGCTGTTCCGCGCTCGTGAAGAGCCGGAAACGCGCTTCGAGTTCGCCGAGCCGCGCGTGCACCTCGGGACGGTGCGCGAAGCCCGACGCGAGCAGTTCCTGGTAGACCTGGTACGCGCGTTCGAAGTCGAAACCGGCCTCGAAGCAGCGCGCGAGCCCGAGGCGCGGAGTCGGGTCGTCGGCGGCCTGCGTGTTCGCGAGCTGGTAGAGCTCCGCGGCGACTTCGAGCGCGCGGCGCGCTTCGGTGCGCCGTCTCACGCACTCGTCGGCGAAACCGAGCACCGCGAGGTACTGCCCCGCGCCGATCGACTTGCCGAACTCGCGGCGGCGGATCTGGATCTGGTTCTCGAAGTTCGCCGCGAGCGCGAACTCGAGCACGCGCGCGCGCTCGAAACGCGTCGGCGCCTGCCCCGGGAACTTCTCGCGGCCTGTCTCCGGATCGACTTCGACGAAGAGCACGGGCTCGTTCGCCGCGAGGTGCAGGCCGAACCGATCTTCGTTGCGGATGTAGCCGAAGAGCGGACGGCCTTCGTTGATGCGGATCCAGTCGTAGAGCTTCTTCCAACCTTCGAGTTCGGCCGCGAGCTCCTCGGGTGACTTGCGTTTCGCGTCCTTCGCGAGAGCCGCGAGTTCGGCGAGCGCGCCGCCGTCTTCGGCCTCGGCGTCCACGACGTCCGACCCGAGCGCGTCGTCGGCCGCGGCGAAGAGCCCTTCGACGCGTTCCGGCGCCGCGGAGGCGCGCAGCAGTTTGCCGAACACGCGCGGCGCGGGCCCGGGCACCGGCGGCGGCAGGAGTCCCGCGAGCGGCGGGAGCGGCGGCGGCGCGAGTTCGAGCGGCGGCAACGGTCGGGTGTCGCGCGGCTCGGCGCAGAGCTCGCGCTCGAAGACGGAGAGCTCGCGTTTCGCCGGCAGGACGCGCGCGACGTCGGGAGTCGACGGCTCGACGAGCTCGACGGCCTTCGCCGGTGACGACGTGGAGCGCTTGGGCGCCGATTCGCTCGCGGACGACGCGATCAATCCGCCGACGGCGACGACGGTCACGCCGAAGACGACCTGTTCCTTGCGCACGTTCACGGTTGTTCCTCCCCGCCGTAGAGATGCGCCACGCGGAACGTGACTTCGAGCTTCGCTTCGTCCGACTTGGTGCGCGACGCTTGCAGGTCGACCTTGTCGACGAGCAACGCACCGCCGTGGCGGCCGTCCTGCGTCGACGCGAGCCAACGCGTCAACGGCCCGGAACCGCCGAAGAGCTCGAACTCGATCGACGTCTTCTCGATGTCCGGGATGGCCTTGCCGGAGACGAGCCGCGGGTCGAGCGCGATGCGGATCGAGTCGATGCGCTCGCAGCCTGCTTCGATCGCGTAGTGCACCGCGCGGTCGATCACGTCGAGCGCTTCGAGGTAGCGCACGATCTCCTGTTCCTTGGTCGGCGAAAGCGCGGGCAGCCCGAGACCTTCGGGCACCGAGAGCCCCGCACGCCCGGCGAGCGAGAGCACGTCCTCGCGCACGCGGGTCTGCACGGCGAAGTAGCGGCTCGCCGGCGACGTGCCGTCGAGCGCGAACTCGGGCCGCGCCTTGAAGCCGACCGCGCCGCTCAACGTCGCGACGGCTTCTGCCGCGCGGTCGCGGGCGGCCTGCGCGCGTTCTTGATCGGCGGCGACGAAACGCGGCGCGGCGAGTTGCTTCTCGATCGTCGAGAGCCGCGTTCGCTGCGTGCGCAGCGTCGCGCCGAGCGTCTCTTCGCTCGCGAACCAACCGATCCCGAAGAGCGCCGCGCCGACGGCGACGCCGAGCACGAAACGCTTGTTCTCCTGCCAGAAGTCTTCGACCGAACTCACTTTCCGCCTCCGGTGTTCGCGAGTTCGGTCGCCGGCGCCTGCTCCCGGAATCCGAGAGTCGTCAGGTCGAGCGTGAACTTGTCACCCGTGTTCGAGAGTTTCTGCGCGACGAGTGGCGAACCGAGTCGCGTGTCGAGCGAGCGCACCAGGCCCTCGAAGAGCACCGAAGTCGACTCGGTGCCTTCTTGCGCGCGCCCTTCGACGTGCACGATCGGACAGTCGGACCCGCGCGGGATCCCGAGCGCGTCGTCGAAGCGGGTCTCGCTCGAGAACTGCGTCACCCAGAAGTCGCGCGGCAGGTCCGTCGCGAGCGCCGCGAGCACGCGAGCCACTTGTTCGCCGGAACCGGCGAGCTGCGCGAGTTGGCGCGCACGTTCGGCGAGCGCCACGCCTTCTTCGGAGAGCTCGCGGGTCTTGCGATCGATCGCGTCCGCGCGCTTCAACGCTGCGTCGGCCGCCGCGACGCGCTTCTTGACGTCGCCGAGCGCGGAGTTCGTGCGCCACGCTTCCCAACCGAGGAAGCCCGCGGCGAGCACGCCCGCCGCGATCAGGAACACGGTGCCCCGCGAGAACTCTCTCGCGCGCGCGACCTTGCGCGGCAGGATCTCGATCGAGTACGCGTCGGGATCGGACGCCATCGTCGCGAGACCGAGCACCGCGACCGACTCGAGGCCGTGCTCGTCGAGCAGTTCGCCTTCGTCGGGCTTCAGCGCGGTCGTGTCGACGACCGTGAACGGGTCGAAGAGCTCGACCGGCACGTTGAGTGCGTTCTGCAAGTAACGCGGCAGGCCTTCGAGCGCCGCGCCGCCGCCGCAGAGCAGCACTTTGTCGACGCGCAAGCCGGTCAGGTTGACCTGGCTCTTGCAGAACATCACCGTCGATTGGAGCAGCGACAGCAACTGCCCCGCGGCCGCTTGCGCCGCGCGGCTCGCCTTCTCTTGGTTGCCGTCCTTGAAGACCGCGCCGGGCGCCAGCGTGACCGCGGTCTTCTTGAGCTCTTCCGCCTTGTGCGGCGCGACGCCGAAGCGTTCGCCGATCGCCGTGTCGAAGAGCGACGAACCGCCGGTCAGGTTGCGCGCGAAGAGGAGATCGGGGCCGCGCGCGAGGATGACGTCGAGGTTCTCGTGACCGACGTTCGCGACCAGCACGGTCTGGTCCTCGATCGGCGCGAAGCGCAGGTAGGCGTTGTAGAGCGCGATCGCGAGCGGCGTGAACGCGTCGACCTTGCCGCCGACCGCCGCGAGCCCGTCGAGGTGCTCGGCGAGCAACGACTCGCGCGCCATCGCGAGCAGCACGACGTCCTCGCCTTCGACTTCGGGCAGGTTCGGGAGCACGTTGAAGTCGCTCGCGACTTCCGAACCCGATTGACCGCCGACCTCTTCGACTTCGAAGCGCATCAGTTTGCGCAACTGCCAGTCGGGCACGCGCGGCACGCGCGTGTAGCGGATGTTGACGTCGCGGCCGGTGAGCCCGATGCGCGCGTCGGTCGGCTTGAAGCCGAGTTCGCTCGCCTTCCACGCCGCGGAGACGGTGCCCTCCGCGTGGTGCGAGATCGCGAATCCAGTCGCGTGGAAGGTGTTGTCCTTCCAGTAGCCGCGCAGGAACTTCGCCGTGCGCTTGCCGATGTCGACGCCGGTGACGGTGCGGGGCATCTACTTGGTTCCTCCGGGGAGCTCGGCGAGGCTCGCGCGCACGCGCGCGGCGAGCGTCGGCATCTTCTGCGCTTCGAGCGCACCGAGGATGCGGCCGAGACGCTCTCGTTCGGTCGTGTTGAGGTCCTGCTCGAGCCCGGCGAGGTCGCGCTCGATCTCCAGGGCGAGCGCCAGCGCCGCCGTCTCGACGTCGCTCGGCGCGTACTTCGCCGCGATCGCGCGCGCCCGGTCGCGGACCTGGCGGAAGAGTTCGACGAGCCGGAAGAAACGCGCTCGTTCGGCGGCGAGTTTCGCCTCGCCGACTTCCGCGAGTCCGGCCTGGAGGAGGCGCGCGCGCGCGGCCTCGGCTTCCTTGACGAGCTGCGCGTCGAACGGCGCGCGATCGAGCAAGTCGCGCCACGCCGCGAGGCACTCGCCGAGTTTGCCTTGTTTCTCCGCGTCGCGGGCGCGGCGCGCCGCTTCGTCGGCGAGCGCGCGTTCCTTCTGGAAGAGCACCTGCAGACCGACTTCGCCCGCGCCGAGTTTCGCCTGGATGCGGAAACCGCCGCCTTCCGGGACTCCCGAGAGCTCGACCGGCGCCGCGAAGCGCACCCGGACGAGATCGAGGCCCGAGCCGACGATCAGTCCGTCGACGTGCTCGCGCGAGAACTCGACTTGGTGCGTGCGCAGGCCTCCTTCGCCGAGCGTCGCGACGCCTTGCGCGACGACCGTCGGCGCGACGGTGAAGACCAGCGTGCGGCCCTCCGCGCGACCGCAGTCGAGCACGAAACCGTCGTCGTTCGGCGTCGCCGCGAGCGGATTCGCGTCGCAAAGTTCGAGCGGACCCGCGGCGCCGATCACGCGCACGTTGGAGAGGATCGGCCGATCGAGTTTGCCGAGCACGCCGGCGCGCACCGGTTTGCCGAGCGCGGTCCACACGAACTCGCCGACCTTCGGCGCGGCCGCGGCGTCGCTCGCGGGGAGCAAGCCGACGTCGTCGGCGTTCGCGTTGCCGCCGTCGCTTCCGGCGCGAGCGAGCAGCACGGCGCGCGCCCGGTCGTAGCCCGGCGGCACCCACGCGACGAGTTCGGTCGCGCCCCCGCTTTCCGCGTCGGCCCACGCCGTCAGCGGAGCGTATTCGCCGTTCGCGGTCGCGAACTCGATCCCGAGCCGGAGCTCGGCGCCGCCGTCGGCGGAGAGCACGCCCGTCGCGCGCAGCGCCTTGCCCGGCGTCGCGCGCACTTCGTTCGAGCGCAGCGCCGCCCATTCGCCGCGCGCGAGCGCGGCGCGAGCGCCGGTTTCGCCGGACGCCGCCGCCGCGCGATCGGCGAGGAAGCGAGTGGTCGCTTGTTCGAGTGCTTCCCAACCGGTCAGTTCGCCTTCGAACGAGCCGGCCGCGGCGAGCAGGTTGCCGGGAAGCTCCGCGACCGGCCGGCGCGGCCCCGCCGCTTCGCCGCCGGACTGCTGGAGCCACCACCACGCGCCTACGCCCGCGGCGACGACCGCCACGAGTCCCACGCCGACCAGGATCGAGCGTTTGCCGGAGCGCGCCAGTTTGTCGGCGCTGATCGTCTGCAGACCTTCGCCCGCGGCCGAGGCACTGCCCGAGCCTCGCCCCGCGGCGACCGCCCCGAGCGCGCCGTCGCCTTCGAGCTCGAGTCCGCTCGAGTCCGCGGAGGCCGCCGGCCCGGCCGGCGCAGGCGCCGCGCCCATGTGCGCGTCGAGGAACACGAAGCGCACCTTGCCGAGCACGACGACGTCGCGGTGCGTGAGCCGCCGCTCGCCGGTGACTCGCTCGTGGCCGACGAACGTACCGTTGGTCGAACCGAGGTCGCGCAGCAGGACACCCTGCGCATCGACGGCGAGTTCGGCGTGTTTGCCCGACACCGAAGCGTCGAGCACCTGGACCGAGTTGCCTGGCCGACGGCCGAGGCTGAGACCGGTGGAAGGAATCCCGATCGTCTCACCGCGCCGGTCGCCGCTCTCGAAGCGCAGCGCGAAGCGTTCTTGCATAAGGACGGAGGGGGGCAGGAGGACTGACGGCGACGGCCTTCGTCGCCCTGATGCCGTCCGAGGACCGCGCGAACCTCGTGGAGCACGGGGGGCGTGGTCCGCGGGCAGGATCGGGGGTCGGAAGAACGGGCGGCGAGTCGCAGCGGGCCCGCGGCAGGATCCGCCGGACCGCAACGGGCTCGGACGCGCCGAACCGGGCGGGCGAAGGTACCCGTAAGCCGCACGCAGGTAACCCCTTCCGCGCGGCGCGGGGCCGAGATCCTAGCGGGGGCGCCACCGACCGGCAAACCCGCGGAACGTCGCTCGGTTCTTCTGTGCGCCGCGCCGAGCGAGCAGAATCCGGCGATGGCCGAATCGGAGCGGACCGACCGCTGCTTCTTCCTCGCGCCGGGGAGCTCCTTCGACGCGCCCGAGCTCGCGCCGGAGGACGCCGAGCATCTGCGGCGGGTGCTGCGCGCGCGCGCCGGCGATCGCGTGACCGCCTTCGACGGCCGCGGCGGCCGCGCCGAGCTCGTGGTCCGCGCTCTCGAGCGCCGCGAGCTCGTCCTCGCGCTCGACGGCGTCCCTCGGTTCGAGCCGGAACCGGGCGCGCCGGGCGCGGCGCTCGAGTGGCTCGAGATCGCGGCACCGCTGCCGCGCGGCGCGCGCGCCGAAGAGCTCGTCGACCGTCTGGTGCAGCTCGGCGTCGCGCGACTCGTGCCGCTCGGAGCGGAGCGCACGCAAGGCGACCGCGAATCACTTTCGCCGGCGCGACGTGAGCGGCTGCGCCGCATCGGCCGCGCCGCGGCGAAACAGAGCCGCCGCGCGTGGGAACTCGAGCTCGCGGACGAACTCGAGTTCGCCGCCTGGCTCGGCGCCGGCGCGCGTGTCGCGTGTTTCCTCGCCGATCCGGGCGCGCCGCGGACGCTGCTCGACGCGCTCGCCGAACTGCCGCGGGAACCGCGCGGCACGCGGGCCCGACCGCTCGCGCTCGTCTTCGGCCCCGAAGGCGGGTTCACGGACGGCGAGCTCGAAATCGCGCGCGCCGCGGGCGCGATCGACGTCGCGCTCGGACCCCACGTGCTGCGGATCGAGACGGCCGCCGAAGCGGCCGCGGCAAGCGTCGTTCAGGCGCGTTGGGAGCCGGCGCGGTAGCGCGTGTCGCCGAGCCCGAGCCGCTCCGCCAGCGAGACGAAGCGCCGGTCCCCCACCACGACGTGGTCGAGCAAGGGCACGCCGAGCAAGCGTCCCGCCTGCGCCAGTCGGCGCGTGACCTCTTCGTCCTCGAGACTCGGTTCCGGATCGCCGCTCGGGTGGTTGTGGACGACGACCAGCGACGCGGCGCCGAATCGCAACGCCGGCCGGAAGACTTCGCGCGGGTGGACGAGCGACGTCGTCAAGGTGCCGACGCTCACGAGATACCGGCGCACGACGCCGTGTTTGCCGTCGAGCGCGAGCGCGTGGAACGTCTCGCGTTCGAGGCCGCGCAACTCGGCTTCGAAGAGTTCGTACACCGCGCGCGGCGAACGCACCGCCGTACGCGCGTCACGCCGCGCGCCGAGTAGCGCGCGGGCGAGCCGAAAACCACCCGCGAGCTCGGTCGCGTCGTGGGCGGAAAGCCCGAGCTCCAGGACGAGTTCGTCGGCGTCGGAGCGCGCGAGCTCCCAGAGTTCGCCTCGCCGCGCGCAGTCGGCGAGCGCTGCGGGAAACTCGCCGAGCCGTTCGCGACACCAACGTTCGAACGCGTCGGCCGGCCGCACGCCGGGCGACCGAGCATCGGGTTCGGCCGCGTCGCCAAGCGCCGCGGCGACCACCCGGTTCGTCTCCGCGGACTCCGGCTGGTGCGCGTCTCGCACGCCCGCCGACCGCGCGGACTCCGTCGCCACCGACTCGTCGCCGTCTTCCCCCTCGTTTCCCTGCCCCATGCTTCGCCCCTCTCCCCGCTGCACTCCTCGCTGCACTCCTCGCTGCACTCCTCGCTGGACTCCTCGCTGGACTCCTCGCGCCACTCCTCGCGCCACGCATCGCACTCCCTCGTCGCCCGCCGACCCCGCGGCGCGCGACGTGCATGGGTACGACCGCGTCGGAGGCGTGCGGTTACCGGCGAACTCGTCGGAGATAACCCTTGTCGGAGCGTGTTTCAGGGACGAGAAGTCCCGAAGTCGTCGTCCTGAAACCACGCTGATCCACCGATGAGGACCCACAGAGCGCCGCGTGCGCCGCGAACGAACCGGAGAGAACGACGATGACCAGCCTGCTCTCGATCCTTGGAGTGCTGCTCGTCGGCGTTTGGGTTGTGGAGACGGTGCTCTTCGTCCTGACCTACCGAAGCAGCACCCGCTCGGACGCAGCGCACACGGCGGGTCCTCTTCTCTGAAAACCCTGTCACCGAGGGCGGTCCGCGAGGCCCGCCCTCGTTTCGACCCGAACTTCGAACTCGTCGGGCGGGCATGACGCCCGACAAGACGCCGAACCGGCCGTGCTCCTGACTCGGCCGGTTCGCTTCTTTTCCGGCGACGCTCGGCGGGGCGGACGGCGACACGCCGACGCCGCGACGCTCGGGCCCTGGCCCGGAGCGCGCGCTCACCGACCGGCGAGCGCTTCGGCGAACGTGGGTTCGAGCTCGAGTCGCGTCGTCTCGAAGAAGACCTGTGCGGGCGGAACGCCGTCCCGCCCCTTCGCCAGCATGTCGAGCACGAGCCGTTCGCCGAACCGGCCGCAGAGCCAGTCGACGAGCACCAGACTCTGCGCGTAGGCCCGCGGGATCTCCTCGGGGTCCTGCAGCGTCGCGAGCGAACCCACGAGCCGTTCGAGCGGGAAGAGCTCCGCGCCGGAGATCTTCGCGCGCGCCGCGGCGAGGTTCGCCGCACGATTCGGTTCGAGCCACTGCGCGAGACCTTCGTTCAACCAGCCGGGCACGTCGCGCCCGCCGAGCGCGCGCACGAACGCGTGCGCGAGTTCGTGGCGCATGACGCCGTCGAGCGCCTGCTCCTCGCGCGCAAAATCGCCGATCGGGATGCGCACGATGCCGTCGTAGGCGCCACCGGCCCATTCACCGAGCCCGGTCAGTTCGCCGAAGCCTTCGCGACGGTAGAGCGACACTTTGATGCGCGCGCGACCTTCGTCGACCGGCGAAGCGCCGAAGAAGCGCTCGAGCTCGAGGTAGTGGTCCTCGAGCTGGTTCAACAGTCGATTGCCGGCGAACAGGATGTCGTTGCGATCGCCGTCGTACGCGAGGTCGAAGTGTTGCGAGCTCTCGCGCCAAAAATCCTTCTCGAGCGCGAGCTCACGGCGGATGTGCTCCAAGAGCTCCGCGATGTCCTTGCGGTCCGGCGCGAGCTCGAGCGCGCGCGTCAGCAGCTCGACGCAGGTGCCGCACGGGTGCTCTTCCTCGCGCACCGCGACCGCCTTGCGCGCGAGCGCTTCGGCGAGGTTGCGCGCGAACACGTCACGTTGCGGCTCGCTGCGGTGACAGGCTTCGAAGAGCGCGATCGCGCGGTCGAGTTCGCCCGCTTCGAGCGCTGCGATCGCCGCGTTGTTCTGCTTCGCGAGCGTGTCGTCGCTCGCGAGAGCGTCGACCGGCCGCGCGGACACGTCGGGTCCGCCGACCGCGCGTCGCGACGACGCGACGACCGGCGGCATGGTCGGGACCACGGCCGCGGCTTCCGGCGGCTCGTCCGCCGGCTGCAGCGAACGCACGACCCAGACGCCCGCGACTGCGCCGGACGCCGCGCAGACGAGCACGGCGACGAGCGCGGCGCGCGGGCCCGGGCCGCTCATCGCGCGCGACCGCCCTTCTTCGCGCGTTCGCGGGCTTGGCGCTCGAAGTCGAGGCTTTCGCGGCCGGCGAGTTGGCCCTGCACGTCGTCGATCAGCTCCTGGAACGACTGGTATCGGAGCTCGACTTCCTTGGCCATCATCTTCTCGACGAAGTAGTGCAAGTGGTGGCTCAGCCCGCGGCTCTTGAGCTCGGGCGAAGAGAGCGACTGCATCACTTGCATGCGCAGCACTTCGCGGTCGTCGGACGAATCGAACGGTAGACGACCGACGACCAAGTGGAAGAGCGTGACGCCGAGACTGTAGATGTCGCTGCGCACGTCCGCGGCGGCGCCGCCGCGACACTGCTCGGGCGACAGGTACTGCACCGTGCCGACCGCCGAGTCGTTCTTCGCGCGTTCCCCACCGCACGCCGCGAAACCGAGGTCGATCAGTTTCACGCGCCCGTCGGCGGCGAGCATGATGTTGCCGGGCTTGACGTCGCGATGCACGACGTCCTGCGCGGCGAGCCACGCGAGCACTTCCGCGACGGCGAGCACGATGCGCAGCGCCTGCGTCTCGTCGAAGCGCGTGTCGTCGTCGAGCATCTCGAGCAACGTGCGTCCGTCGATGTACTCGAGCCGCGAGAAGTAGAGTTCGCCGTAGCGTGCGACACCGTATCCTTCGACCAGGCCCGGATGGCGCAGCTTCTCGAGCAGTCGCGCTTCTTCGACGAAGGCCTTCTTCGTGTTCGGGTTCGCGGCTTGATCGTCGCGCAAGACCTTGAGCGCGATCACGCGGCCCGACTTCTTCTCGTGCACGCGGAACACGTCCGCGGTGCCGCCCGAGCCGATCTTCTGGATCACGTCGTAGCCCGGGATCTCCGGGATCTCGCCGGCGCGCGTGCGGCGCAGCTTCGCGACGTCCTCCGACGAGCAACCGAGCGCGCCTTCGAGCAATCGATCGAGATCGCCACCGCGCTTCAACTCGGCGAACACCGCCTCCGCGAGGTCCTTGTTCAGTTTGCGCCGGTGCACGAGCAACGCGAGGAACGCGACATCGTCCTTCGAGGGCATGGGAGATCCGAGTCTAGGGCGGCGGGACGGGGATTTCATGGCCGCGAGCGGCCGAGATCGGTCCGTCGCCGAGCGGCGCTGGAGCCGCCGGGGACCACGCCGGATTCCGGCGCGCGCCGTCAAGACGGCTTCCGGCCGCGACCGAACTAGGCCTCGCCGCGCACCCTCCGCGGCATCCTCGTGAACCCCGCCCGCTCGAAGAGCGTCCTGCGCTATTTCCTGCCCGCCGACACGTTCGTGCGCATCCACGCGTGCGAGCCGGCGGCGCTGCGCCTCGATCCGCGCGCGCCGATCAACCGCGCCGGATACCGCCGAGCCGTGCTCGAAGGTTGCTGCCCGGAGCTCTCGCCGGACGTCGCGCGCCGCGTCGCCGACCTGTGTCCGCACGATCCGCTCGCCGGCGAGGACTTGCTCTACCAGCTCTGCATCGAAGTCAATCCCGACCTCGACATCCACACGGTGCGTCTGCCGACGGCGAGCGACGTCGAAGCGCGCGAGGCCGCGACCGAGCACGCTCGCACGAAACGTGCGACGCGCGACGACTGGCTCGCCGGTCTGCACGCGCGGGCCCGCGGGCTCGAAGAGCGCCTGCAGAAACGCGTGATCGGCCAAGACGCGGCGGTCGCGAGCGTCGTGCGCGCCGTCAAGAAAGCCGCGGCTGGTCTCGCGGAACCGGCGAAACCGCTCGCGAGCTTCTTGTTCGTCGGCCGCACGGGCACCGGCAAGACCGAGCTCGCGCGACGCCTCGCGACGGAGCTCTTCGGCGAGACCCGCGGCCGGCTCGTGCGCGTCGACTGCTCGGAGTTCGGGCTCGCGCACGAGTACTCGAAGTTGATCGGCGCGCCGCCGGGTTACGTCGGCCACGAACACGGTGGCCAATTGACCGACAGCGTCGCGAAGGAACCGCATTCGGTCGTGCTCTTCGACGAGATCGAGAAGGCGCACGCCAAGCTGCATCACCTGCTGCTGCAAGTGCTCGACGAAGGGCACCTGACCGACAGCCGCGGTCGCCGCGTCGACTTCTCGCGCACGATCGTGATCTTGACGTCGAACGTCGGCGCACTGGACATCCAGGCCGCGCGCCGGCGCGTCGGATTCGGGCGCGAGGAACGGCTCGGCGAGGCGGGACTCGGCGAACTCGTCGGACGCGCCTTGGAGCACGAGTTCGCTCCCGAATTCCTCGGCCGCATCGGCGAGCGCGTGCTCTTCCGCGAACTCGACCTCCACGACGCCGAGCGCATCGCCGGCGTGTTGCTCTTGGACCTCGCGAAACGCGCTCGGTCACGCGACACGATCGTCGCGTTCCGGCCTTCGGTCGCGCGCTGGGTCGCCGCGCGCGGCTTCTCGCCCGCCGCCGGCGCCCGCGAGCTGAAGCGCGTCGTGCAGTCCGAACTCGAAGCGCCGCTCGCGGAACTCCTGCTCTCGGGTTCCGCGCGCAATCACCTGGTGCGCGTCTCGATCCAACACGACGCGCCGCGCTTCGTGCGCGAACGCTGAGCGGACGAAACGCGGCGTGCCTGCGCGCCGCCGCGGGTCGAAGGAGCGCGGCGCGGACGCGCGCCTTGGGGAAGCCTCGGACCGCGCGACGACGCCCGAGCGCGGCGCAGCGACGGGCATGCGTGAACGCGGCCGCGTCGATCCCCGCGCGGCCCGTTCCCCCGAGCGCGAGCCGGGAGTATCTTCCTCGGCCCGCCATGCGCCGCGCCTTCCTCGTCCTCGTGTCGCTCGCTCTCGAGCTGCCCCACGCGACGGCCCGGCAAACCGGCGAGGCGAGTGTGCGCCAGGGAGCGCCGGCGCAGGCGCCCGAGCGCCCCGCGTCGGCCCCCGAGTCGGCCCCCGAGTCGGCCCCCGCGTCGGGCGACGAACCCGCCGCGGCGCGCGGCCGCGACACGACGCTCGGCTTCGCCGAGTTCGACCGGCTGGTGCTCGCGCGGCACGGCTCCGGCGAGACTGGACGCGCGGCGCTCAAGCACTTGCTGAACGCGCGGGTGCTCGAGTTGCTCGCGCGCGAAGCGAAACTTTCGATCGGCACGGCGGACGTCGATCGCCGCCTCGCTCAGATCGAGAAGGACGTGATCGCGTCGGGCGAAAAGGGCGGCCTCGCGGCGTACCTGAAGCAGAACGGCATCACACTCGCGACGTTCAAGGAGTTCCTGCGCCTCGGCATGATCCAGGAGACGCTCGCGCGGCGCGCGCTCGGCATCCCGGACACGCAAGCGGTCAGCGGCGACCAACAAGAGATCTGGCTCGACCAAGTGCTGCGGGCGCGCGGCGTCGATTATCCGCCGCCGCCCTGGAGCACCGGGGTCGCGGCGCGCTGCGGCGACGTCACGGTGACGACCGCGGAGTTCGCGGCGCACCTGCGGCTGCAAGTCGACGCGGCGACGTTGCGCGAAGACTGCTTCCAAGCGCTGCTCGCGAAACGCCTGCGCGCCAAGCTGCCCGCGCTCTCCGCTGCCACGGTCGAACGCGCGGTCGACGCGGAGCTCGAACGGCGCCGCCGCGAGTTCGCCGCCGATCCGAAGAACCAAGGCCTGAGCTACGAACAAGCCGCGTCGGCGACCGGCATCCTGCCGGAGTCGTTGCGCGACGACCCGGCCGTGCGCTCCGCCGCGCTCGCGACGCTCTGGGTCGACACGACGTACGGCCCCGAGGGCTTGAAGCGCGTGTACCAGGACGAACGCGCGCACTTCGACGGCCGTTACGGAGAGGCGTATCGCGTGCGCATCCTCTTCCTGCGCGCAGCCGTGCTGAAGAACCAGCTGAACCCGCGCACGTTCGAGGAAGCCGAACGCGATCTCGGCCTCTTGCGCGCGGAGATCGAGAGCGAGGCGGACTTCCGGAAGCTCGCAGCGAAGCGCTCGGAGGACGCGCCGACGCGCGACAAGGAAGGGCTCTTCGACTGGGTGACGCGCGGCGACGAGCGGCTGCCGCAGGACGCGCTCTCGAAGATCTTCCGCGACGGTTCGCCGATCGCCGACGACGCGCGGCTCGTCGGACCCGTGCGCAGCTCGGGCGGCGTGTTGCTCGTCTGGGTCGGCGAACGCCGTCCGCCGCCGCCGTGGGAGACGATGGCGAGCTACGTACACCGCGAGCTGCGCAAGCGCGTCATGGACGAAGCGCTCGTGCCCGCGGACGTGAACACCTTTCTCGAAGAGTGAACGATGTTGATCGGTCGTGTGGTCGGAAGCGTGGTCTCCACGCGCAAGGACGAGAAGCTCGAAGGCCGCAAGCTGCTCGTCGTGCAAGTGCACAACCACGAGAACAAGCCGGTCGACCAATACGTCGTCGCCGTCGACTCGGTGCAAGCGGGCCCGGGCGACATGGTGCTCTACGCGACCGGCTCGAGCGCGCGGCAGACCGAGCTCACCGAAGGCCGGCCGGTCGACGCGGTGATCATGGCGGTGATCGATTCGTGGGACCTCGGCGGCGCGAACGTCTACGAGAAGTGGGCGTGACATGTACCTCGCCCGCGTGACCGGCCGCGTCGTCGCGACGCAGAAGTACAAAGGCCTCGAAGGCGTGCCGTTGCAGTGGATCCAACCCCTCGACGAGGACGGCCAACCGATGGGCGCGATGCTCGTCGCGTGCGCCGCCGTGTCGACCGGTCCAGGAGACCTCGTGCACTACGTCGACGGCCGCGAAGCGGCGCTCGCGTGCCCGGTGAAGTTCGTGCCGGTCGACGCAGCGATCATCGGCTTCGTCGAAGAGGCCGTGTCGAAGGGCCGGCACATCGGACGAGGAGGCGCCTAGTGTTCCTCGCGGAAGTGCTCGGCACCGTGGTGAGCCCGGTGCAGATCCCGATCTTGAACGGGCAGAAGCTCCTGCTCGTCCGGCCGCTGACGCCCGACGGCCGGCGCAGCGGCAAGACGCGCATCGCGATCGACAAGGCGCAGGCCGGCGTCGGCGACCGCGTGCTCTGCATCGACGAAGGCAATTCGGCGCGCGGCATCTTCAAGGACCCCGAAGGCGCCGTGAAGACCATCGTCGTCGGGTTCGTCGACTCGGTCGACCTCGAGGACGGCCGCGGATTCCACCAGCTCGGCGCGCGAGCGAGGAGCAATCGATCATGAGCTTCGAGGAACTGGCGCGAGCCCGCGGCTGGAGTGACGAAGAAGCGCGGCTGCGCAAGGCGATCTGCGAGATCGGCAAGCTCTGCTACAGCCGCTTCTACATCGTCGGCGCCGACGGGAACATCTCCGCGCGGTTGAACGACGGCACGATCCTGATCACGCCGACCGGCGCGATGAAAGGCTTCCTCGAGCCCCATCACGTCGCCCGCATCGACATGCGCGGCGAGGTCGTCGACGGCGGACCGAAGGCGTCGAGCGAAAAAGGCATTCACATCGCCGCCTACGAAGAGCGGCCCGAGATGCGCGCCGTCGTGCACGCGCACCCGCCGCACGCCGTCGCGATGACGATCGCCGGCGTCGACATGCAAGCGCCGTTCATCCCCGAGATCGTCGTGACGATCGGCGGCATTCCGACCGCGGATTTCGGCACGCCGGGCACGCCGGAGCTCGCCGCGTCGATCCGCTCGATCCTGCGTTGCTCCGACACGGTGGTGATGACGCACCACGGCTCGGTGACGCTCGGACAGAACCTGATGGAGGCCTACAAGAAGCTCGACATGGTCGAGCACACGGCCAAGATCCTCTACCTCGCGCACTCGGTCGGCCGCGTGAAGCCGCTCGATCCCGAGTACGTGCAGAAGCTGCTTGCGACGCGCGGGATGCTCGGCATCAAGACCGTGAACACGCTCGAGAACCAGTGCGGCGTGCGCCGGCCAGGCGGCGGCTGAACCAGCACGGGCCGAAACGATTCGCGGCCGCGCCGTCGGGTGGACGTCGCGGCCGCGCCGATTTCAGGCTCGCTTGCGGTCACTCCTCGCGGCGACCTTGCACGCGCAGGATCAGGTCGATCAGTTGCAGCACGGCCGCTGCGGCCGCCGCGACGTAGGTCATCGCCGCGGCATCGAGCACCTTCTTCACGCCTTCGGCTTCTTCCTGCGTGCGCACGATGCCCGCGCCGGCGAGCACCGCCTTGGCGCGATTCGACGCGTTGAATTCGGTCGGCAACGTGACGAGCTGGAAGACGACGACGGTCGCGAACAGCAGGATGCCCGCCCACATCAGGTACGGCGCGAACGCCATCTGCTGCAGCAAGAGCCCTGCGAGGAACGGCCAGAACCACAGGAAGTTGCCGATGTTGCAGAGCGGCACGAGGTTCGAGCGCAGCACGAGCGGCGCGTACCCGACCGCGTCCTGGATCGCGTGACCCGCTTCGTGCGCGGCGACGGCGACCGACGACACCGAACGGCCGTCGTAGACGTCGGGCGAGAGGCGCAGCGCCTTCGCGCGCGGATCGTAGTGGTCGGACAGGAAGCCTTGGTGGCGCTCGACGGCGACACCCTGGACTCCGCCGGCGCGCAGCACGGCGAGCGCCGCTTGGGCGCCGGTCATGCCGCTCGACACGCCGTAGCGGGAGAATTGCTTGAACGTGCTGTGGACGCGCCACTGAGCCCAGAGGCTGAACGCGACCGCAGGCAGAGTGAAGATGGCGTATTGGAGGTCGAAGAACATGGCAGGCTCCTTCGCAGACTCCGATCGGCTCTTCACGTGAGCTTCGGAACCGTCGGAAGGCGCGCCACCCTAGTTCGAGGCCGGCGACTCTCAAGCAAAACCCGCGGCGCCGCAGCCTGGACGGGCGGTCCACGCTCGCCGAAGGCGCCCGGGCGGCCCGCGGGCGCGGAAATGTCCCCGACCGGCCCTTCTGCGGCGCGTAGCCGTCCCGTTCGGACCCGTTCGGACCCGCTCGAACCCGGGCGGCCCCGGGCGGCCCCGGGCGGCCCCGGGCGGCCCCGGTCCGCCGTGGTGGCCCCCCCCTGCCGCGTCCCCGCACCCGGCGCTGCCGGCCGGCTCGGCGCCGCCGCGGGACGGTGCTTGCGCGGGTGAGCGACAGCCCGCGCCCGGGCAGGCTAAGCTAGCGCGAACGTCAGGCTTGGACCGAACCGGCTCCGCCTGCCGCAGACTCCAACGCCGAACCGCTCGCCGCCGAACCGCCATGACCTCGCCGATGAACGACGCTCACGAACTCTTGAAGATCGGCGACTTCGCCCGCGTCGCCGGGACCAACCTGCGCACCCTGCGGTACTACGAAGAGCTCAACCTGCTCGAGCCGGCGTCGCGCAGCCAAGGCGGATTCAGGTACTACCGGCGCACCCAGCTCAACCGGCTCAACATGGTCCGGGACCTGCAGAACCTCGGGCTCAATCTCGAGCGCATCCGCGAGTTGATGTCGACTCGGGAAGTCGTCGAGGATCGCGAGAAGTTCCTCGCGCGCGTTCGCGAGGCGCTGCGCGAGCAGGATCGGCTGCTGTCGGAGCGCGTCAAGGCGCTCGAGGAACAGCGCGCCGGGATCGCGCGCGCTCTCACGAAGTTGCACGACTGCGAACGCTGCCGCCACGCGCCACAGACGGACAACAACTTCTGCGAGCCGTGCACGATGACCGGCCAACCGTTGCCCGAGACGATCAGCGCTCTCTTCTGACGCGCGCCGCGCCGCGCACGGCGCTCGCGATGATCTACCTCGACAACAACGCGACGACGTGCCTTGCGCCGGAGGTCGCGGACGCGTTGCGTCCGTGGCTCGGCGAGCGTTTCGGCAATCCTTCGAGCCTGCACACGGTCGGCGAGGATGCGCTCGAAGCGGTCACCCGCGCGCGCGCAGCGCTCGCGAAGCTCCTCGGCGCGATTCAGCCGCAGGAGATCGTCTTCACGTCCGGCGCGACCGAAGCGAATCACCTCGCGTTGCACCAAGCGCGCTTCGCACCGCGCGAACGGCGACGGATCGTCACCACGGCGGTCGAACATCCCGCGGTGCTCGAACCGAGCGCCGCGCTCGAGCGCGAAGGCTTCGTCGTCGAACGCGCGCGGGTGGCGCGCGACGGCGCGCTCTTGGTCGACGAGCTCCTCGCGAGCCTCGACGAGCGTTGTGCGCTCGTGTCGGTGATGTGGGCGAACAACGAAACCGGCGCGATCCACGACGTCGCCGCGGTCGGTCGGCGTTGCCGCGAGCTCGGCATTCGCTTCCACGTCGACGCGGTGCAAGCCGTCGGCAAGCTCGCGGTCGACGTCTCCGCGATGCAGGTGGACTACGTGTCGTGCAGCTCGCACAAGCTGCACGGACCGCAAGGCGTCGGCGCGCTCTGGGTGCGCCGCGACTCACCGTTCGAGCCGCTCTTCCGCGGCGGCGGCCAGGAACGCGATCGGCGCGCCGGCACCGAGAACGTGGCGGGCATCGTCGGCTTCGGCGTCGCGGCGGACCTCGCGCGCGCCTGGCTCGCGAGCGGCGGCGAGCGCGTGTTGCGCGAGCGACGCGACGCGTTCGAAACGCGCCTCGTCGCGGCGCTCGGCGACGTCGAAGTCGCGGCGCGCGGCGTGCCGCGCACGCCGAACACGACCCAACTGGTGCTGGGCGACGTCTCCGGCGAAGCCGCGGTGCTCGCGCTTTCGGCGGCGGGCGTCGCGTGCTCGAGCGGCTCGGCGTGCGCGTCGGGCACCCACGCGCCGTCGCACGTGCTGGTCGCGATGGGCCGGAACGCGGCGGAAGCTTCTTCCAGCCTGCGGCTCTCGCTCTCGCGCTACACGACCGACGCGGAGCTCGAGCTCGCGCTCCCCGCGATCGTCGACGCGGTGAGCGACCTCCGCAGCCTGCTCGGAGCGCCGCGGCCGTGAGCGCCCCGCGACCTTTCCGACACCGCCCGCCCGGGCCTGCCGAACTCGGCCGCGCGTCGGGTCGGGGATCGAGTGCGCCGAAAGCCGCTCGCCCCTCGCCGGTCCGGTACATCGCGCAGTAGAGTTAGTCGCCCTTTCTCCCCCATGGCCGAACCGATCGCCACCTACACCGTCCGGGTCTCCGGGCTCTGGAACACCCGCCACAAGATCGCCGGCGCGACCGGCGAGCTCGGCACGCTGAGCGTCCGCCGCGGTCCGTCGGGCGTCGTCGTCGGCGGCACGTACCAACCCGGGAAAGGCGAGGTCCTGAGCTTCCGCCGCGACCCCGGCATCCTGCGCGGGCAGTTCTCCGTGTGGACCGAAGGACGCGAGTGGCTCGGCTCCTCGTTGCGCTGGCACGTCTTGCGCCGCGAAATCGCGCTCCACACCGGCAACAAGCCGTTGCGGCTCGTCCCGCTCGAGGGGTTCCACTTCGGGTGGAGCCTGCAGGCGCCGAAGACCGGCGAGATGGCCCGCATCCACGGCAACCCGCTCTCCCGAGGCGCGCGCATCGAAGTGCTGCGCAAGGTCGAGTTCGAGCTCTTGGTGTTCGCCTACTTCTTGGGCTCGCAGATCTGGCTCGAGTCCCTGTGGCCCGGCCCCGAACAAGAAGCGGAAGCGCCCGCTCCGGCGCCCGGCGCGGCGGCCGGCGGCTCCGCGAAAGCCGCTGGTTCGACTGCCCCCGTGCCTGCGAGCAAGTCCCCGGCGCCGTGAACGGCGACGGCCCCCTCGCGCTCGCAAACTCCCACGCCTTCGGGAATACTCCCGAGCTTCCGATCGTCCCCCGCATCTCGTGGGATTCTGCTCGGAAACGGCCCGGTCCCACGGAACGCGCGCGACGTCGCGTCCCTCCTAGACACCCCATCGATCCATGAAACCGCTCCTCGTCCTGCTGCTCGTCCTGGCCGCCGTCGCGGCGTTGTTCTTCGCTCTCCGCAGTCCCGAGAAGGACCCGACGCCGGGCGTGGCGCAGCCGACCACTCAAACCGCGACGCCCACGAAGTCCGGCAACGCGCCGACGATCGAGACGCCGGAACAAACGACCGAAGTGACGCGCACGGCCACCGAGACGCCGACGCAGCCGGGCCAACAGGCGGACGCGACGGCGGTCGACCGCTCGACCCTGCTCGTCGGACAAGTCGTCGACGACCAGGCGCGGCCGGTCGCGAACGCCACGGTCAAGATCAGCGAGAACGCGTTCATGGGCGAGGAACTCGCCGGCGAGTTCTTCATGGGGATCGACAAGCCGAAGGGCAAGGCGTTCTCGACGACCACCGACGCGAACGGTGCGTACCGCTTCAAGAACCTCGAACCGCGCCGCAACTACTACATCCTCGCCACGCACCCCGACTACAGCCCGACGCAAGAGTCGAACGTCGTCGTCCGCGACGAAGGTGAGTCGCGCGCGCCGGACGCCGTGCTGCGCCCCGGCTCGACGTTGGTCGGCATGGTGATCGACGACAGCAGCAACCCCGTCGCGGGCGCCGAACTGCACCTCGACTCCGCGTACGTCCTGACCGGCGATCCCAAGTCGCCGGACCGCATGTCGACGAAGTCCGATGCCACCGGACACTTCGAGTTCAAGAACGTCGCCGGCGGTCCGCGCAACCTGACGGTGATGGCGACGGGCTACGGCACGATGATCGTGCCGAACGTGACGTTCAAGGGCACGGGCGACGACCGGCAAGAGCGTGAAGTCAAACTCTCGCCCGGCTTCCCGCTCGGCGGCCGCGTGCTCGTCCAAGGCACCAACCAACCGTTGCCCGGCGCGACGGTGGTCGCGATGACGTTCAACGCGACGTCGCAGTCGCGCGGCGAAACGGTCTCCGGACCGGACGGCTCGTTCCTGGTCGAGAACCTGCAGCAGGGCGCGTACATGCTGCAAGTCGAGCTCGACTGCTACAGTCAAGTGCGCATGAACCGCGTGCAGGTCGGTGACATGAACATCGTCGCCGAGATGCGTCCGCGTGCGACGGTGATGGGCCGAGTGATCGACGCTGCCGGCAACCCGGTGCGTTCCTTCACGGTCTCGCCGAAGCGCGCTGGCGACGGCGCGGCCGAGCAGACCTTCCTCGAGAACCTGAACCTCGATCAGTCGTTCGAGAGCGCGGACGGCACGTTCACCGTCTGCAACTTCGACAAGGGCACGTACGTGGTTGCCATCGACGCGCTCGGCTTCGCGACGGCGCTGTCGGAGAAGTTCACGGTCGTCGAGAACCAAGCGCCGATCAACCTGACGATCCGCGTGAACCAAGGTGGTTCGATCCGCGGCAAGCTCGTCGACGCGAGCGGCAACCCGATCAAGGGCGCGGTCGTCGGTTCGTTCGACGCGGGTCTCGACGACATCAACGATCCGCTGTTCGGCAACTTGATCAGCTCCGGCGCGACGAAGCGCAAGGTGCGTTCCGACCGCGACGGCAACTTCGAGCTCGCGATGCTCGCGCCGTCGGACTACCAACTCGAGATCGTCCACCCGAGCTACACGCGCACGATCGTCTCGAACCTGCGCGTCATCGACGGACAGACCGTCAACGCGGGCTCGATCACGATGAAGGGCGGCGGCAAGGTCACCGGCAAGGTCTTCGACCAGGCCGGCCAGCCGGTGGTCCGCGGTTCGGTCCACATGGCGATCACCGACGGCACGATCGTCACGTTCGACGCGCGCACCGACGGAGAAGGGCGCTACACGATCGAGCACGTGCCCGCCGGCAACTACCAGATCTCGGCGAGCCGCGGCAACGTCGCGGGCTCCGACCCGTTCCAGGCGATCGCGGAGCAACAGGCGTCGACGCGGCAACTCAACGTGCTCGACGGTCAGGAAGTGACCCTCGATCTGACGCTCGGTCGTTGACCGGCTCGCGCGCGGAAGGTTCGCTCTTCCGCGTGACGACCGCTCCGGAACCGTTCGACGAAGGTGCATGGGCCGAGTTCCTCTCGAAGGAGCTCGGCTCTCGCGTTTCGGTGCGCTTCGGTCGCGCGCGTAGCTCGGTACTGCGCGTCGTGCGCGCCCCGCGAGGCGCACGCGGCGGGCGCGGCGAACTCGTCGTGCACATGAGCGAGTTCTTCGGCCGCGCACCGCTCGAGGTGCGCACGTCGGTCGCGCGCTGGCTCTCCGCCGGCAAACGAGCACGGCGCTCGGTGCGCGAGCTCGATCGGTGGATCGACGACGAACTCGCGCGCGAAGGCCCGCGCGCGCCGGATCCGCAGTCGCTGGTGACGCGCGGCCGCACGGTCGACCTCGCGCCGTTGCTCGCCGAGGTCGTCGCGGCGGAGTTTCGCACGGAGTTCGCACACGCCGCGCCTCCCGCGATCACGTTCGGCCGAGTCAACGGCCGCCGCGCGCGCCGCACGCTGCGGCTCGGCAGCTACGACCCGCGCGCGCATCTCGTGCGCATCCATCCGGTGCTCGACCAGGACTTCGTGCCGCGCTGGTTCGTGCGCTACATCGTCTTCCACGAGCTCTTGCACGCCGCGATGCCGGTCGAGCGTGGCGCGCACGGCCGGCGCATCTTCCACGGCCCGCGCTTTCGCGCACGCGAAGCCGCGTACGCCGACTACGAACGCGCGCTCGAATGGGAACGCGACCACATCGAGGAGCTGCTGCGCCGCCCCACCGCGCGAGGCCGAGCTTCGTCGCGCACGCACCGTCCGGTCGTGGGCGCGCTGCGCGGAGTCCAGGGCTGGCTCTTCCCGCGCTGAGCGCCGGGCGTCACGTCACTCGTGCACGCCGGTCACGCACGTGCCGAGCACGTTGCTCCCGAGGTTCTCGAGCAGGTTGTGCGCTTGTTCGACGTATTGGCGCGGCGTCGTCGAGAGCTTGACCACGAGCACGACGCCATCGGCGAGCGCGCCGAGCAACGTCGCGTCGCTGATCGCGAGCGTCTCCGGCGCGTCGAGCAGCACGTAGTTGAAGCGCTGCTTGAGCTGCGAGAGCACGATCTTCAGGCGATCGGACGCGAGCAACTCCGACGGATTCTTCGGCGTCGCGCCGGCGCCGAGGATCGACACGCCCGGCACCGAGAGCGCGCGCACGGCTTGGTCGAGCGACAGGCGTCCCGACAAGAGCTCCGACAATCCTTGGCGCCGCGGCAACCCGAGGATGCGCTCGGCGCCGGGATGGTGCAGGTTCGCGTCGACGACGAGCACGCGGGTGTTCGGCATCTCCGCGAGCGCGATTGCGAGGTTGACCGAGCTGACGGTCTTGCCTTCCGCGCGCAGCGCGCTCGTCAGCACCACCGTCCGCGGCGCGCCTTCGGGGTTCAACGCGACGATCGAGTTGCGCAGCGTGCGGTACTGCTCCGCACGCAGCGAACGCGGGTCGGTGACCATCACGACGTCTTCGCTCGTGATCGGCGCCTTGCGGGCTTCTTCGGGGTCGGCGACTTGGAGCGGAGCGTTGTCGAGAGTGCTTTTCGAGGGAACCATGGTCGTGGCGCGCGACAGAGCTTGCTCTTCGGACGCCGACAATCCAGCCCCCAAGCCGTTTCCTCGTGCGTCGGGCCGCCCGTCCCACTCGGACGGCGCTAGAGCCCGTCCGGAAGATCCTTCGCGTCGAGATCGATCGGCCGCCTGGACGGCGGGGCCGGCCAGGCGCCGGCCTGGCGCGCGTCGCTGAAACGACCGAGCGCGCCGCGGGCGAGCACGGAGTCGACCTTCTTCAGGAACTCGGCGGCCTCGTCCGTCGCGCCCGCCGCCTGGAGCGCGAGCACCGCGCGTTCGACGCCACGGGCGACGCTCGCCGCCCGAGGCCCACCGCCGGCGTCCCCCGGCGCGCGCCGAGCGGTTTGGCCCTCGACGGCACCCGCCTGCGGCTCGCGGGCCAACTTCGGGGCGCCCGGGCCGCCCTCCGAGCCCGTTTTCCGCCCGGCTCCAAGGTCCGCCGCCCGCCCCGCGTCCGGTTTGGCGCCTCGACCGCCGTCTGGAGCCTCGAACGGACTCGCGTCCGCGGCGAGCCGGCCGAGCTCCGCGAGCAGCCGCTGGCGCACCTCGGGGCCGAGCGGCGTCGCGGCGAGCGCTCCGAGGGCCTCCCAGTCGACCTGCGCGTCCGCGCCAGCGGCGAGCCAACCGCGGCCGAGCGCACTCCAGTCGACGCCGTCGCGCAGTGCGAGCCGCACCTCGAGCCGCCGCAACGCGTCGCGCAGGTCTGCGGAGCCGCCGGAGTCACCGGGGACACCGGGGACACCGGGCTCCTGGGCGACTCCCGCGGGCCCGGCGAGGCTCGCGTGCGCCGCATCGATCAACGCGAGCACGGCGTCGCGCCGGCCGCTCTGACGCCACTCCTCCACACGCGCACCGCTCGCCGCCAGTTCGGGCAGGTCGGCACGCAGCAGAGCGAGGAACCGCGCGCAGAGCTCGGGCTCGACCGCGACGGCGCCCGAAGGCTCGGCGCGCCACTCGCACGCGAACCGCACGAAGCCGAGCTCGGCGCCGAGTCGCTCCGGCGTCCAGGCGCTCGGGTACGCAACGCCGGCGCGTGGGAACAGAGCGAGCCAGACGGCGCCTCGTCCGCGATTCCGTTCCGCGGCGAGCCAAGTGTCGGCGGCGCCGGGGGCGAGCGCGAACCTCGGCGCACGCTCCGGTGCACCACGCGGATCGGCGACGAGCGTCGCGAGGTACTCGAACGCCGCGGCGCCGGCGCGCGCCGTGTCCGGCGTCGCCGAATCGTTCGCGGCGCGCGTCAGCAGAGCCTCGGCGCGTTCGACGAGCGCGGCGATCCGCACGCGCGCGAGCCGCGCGACGGTGAAGCGCCACGCGAGCACCGACGCGGACGCTTCGTCGACGCCCTCCGCCAAGACCTCGAGGACCCGCGGCTCGGGCGCCGCGGCCCCAGCGTCAGGAACATCGAGAGCGTGCGCACCGGCGCGTGCATCGCCGAGGTTTGCGAGCGCCCGAGCGCACTCTGCCGCGACGAACTCCGCGTGCGGATCGTCGCGCGTGAGCGCGGTCTCGCCGCGCACCCGGAGCTCGCGCAGAGCCGCGACGTCGCAGAGCTCGAGCGCGACTCGCCCGCGCGCCGCCTGCTGCGCCAGCGCCGAAAGCCAGGCCGGATCCCGCGACTCGGCGTAACGCCGTGCGAGCACGTCGATCGCAGGCGTGAACTCGCTCGCGACCAACGCTCGCGCGGCCCGTTCGCGTTCGTTCGGGTCGGCTGCGTCGAACGCGACGCGCGACGCGAGCAGGAGCCACTGCGACACCGAATTCGGGTACGCGCCGGCGCGGCGCGCGAGGACGACGAACGCGCGCTCGCCGCCCGAACCGTAGACCGTGACGCTCGCATCGAAACGCGCCGCGAGCGCCGTGACGAGCTCGTTCCAGTCGCCGACGAGCTCCGCGCGGCTCTCGTAGGCGCGCGCGGCATCGGCCGCGAGCGCACCGTCGAGCACGAGCGGCACCGACTCGCCGTCGCTCGTCGTGGCGCCCGCACGACCGGCGCGGCGAGCGATCCGATCGACGGTCGCTTCGAGCGTGCGGCCTTCGAGCTCGAGCCGGAACGTCGCCGGCGAATCGCGCAGGAACTGTCCTGGTGCGAACCCGATCCGCGGCGGCGCATCGGGCGCCCCGAGCCAACGTTCGACGTGCTCGCGCACCGCGCGCACGCCGATCGCGCGGGCCGCGACGTCGTTCGAGAGCGCGAGCCGGCGCGAGAGCTCGAAGTGCCGCTCGTCCGCGCCGAGCAGGTCGACGAGCCGCGCGCGGGGCTCGACGCCGGCGGTCGCGAGGAACGCGACGAGCCGCGGCTGGTCGTCGGGCTCGAGCCGCGCACCGAGCCAGCGCGCCGCACGCTCGCGCTGTTCCGCCGACGGCGCCGACAGCGCCGCGAGCTCACTCGCGACGTCGGCGCCCGACGCGCGGACCACCGGTCCGAGCGTCGCGAAGTACGCCGTCCAAACGCAAGCGCACGCGAAGAGCCGCATCGCGCGCAGCGTAGCAGGCGCCGGGCCGACACGCGCTCGAGCGACTGCGACCTCACGAACGTGTGCCGGGCGGATCGACGGGCGGCGACACGCTCGACACACTGACGACGTGGCGGAGTACGGGCCCGAACTCGCGGCGTTGCACCACGCGCACTTCGGCGACGTCGCGCGGCGCGCGGCGGCTTGTCTCGTCGCGGAGCTCGCGCGCGCCGAACGGCATGGTGGGACGGTCGTCGACTTGGGCTCGGGCAGCGGCATCCTCGCCGCGCTCGTCGGCGCGGCGGGCTTCGACGTCGTCGGCGTCGATGGCTCGGACGCGATGCTCGCGCTCGCGCGCGAACACGCGCCGCGCGCGAGCTTCGTCCGCGGCTCGGCGTGGACGAGCGCGCTGCCGCGTTGCGTGGCCGTGTGCGCCGTCGGCGAAGTGTTCAACTACACGTTCGCAGCCGCCGGCTCACGCGATCTGGGTTCACGCGACCTGGGTTCACGCGATCTGGGCGCACACGAGCCGGGCGCACACGACCTCGGCGCGCTCGAACGGCGACTCGTCGAGATCCGCGCCGCGCTCGAGCCCGGCGGCGTGCTGCTCTTCGATCTTTCGGGTCCGGGTCGTGTCGCAGGCGGCGAGCGCACGCTCGAGTACGACTTCGGCGAGTGGCGGATGACGATGACGCTGCGCGAGGACGGCGCGCGCCGGAGCATGGTGCGCGAGCACCGACTGCGGCGACGCGACGATCACGGCGAGCTCGTCGAACGCCACGAGCTCGCGCTCTTCGCTCCCGACGACGTGCAAGCCGCGCTCGGGCGCGCGGGCTTCGCGCTCGAGTCGCGCCGCGACTACGGCGAACCGAATCCTCGGCCGGGTTGGCGCGTCTTCTGCGCGCGCGCTGACGACGCGGCGGCGCGGCGCTAGGCTCTCGCGACCATGTTCCAGCGACTCCTGATCGCCAACCGCGGCGAAGTGGCGGTGCGCATCGCGCGGGCGGCGCGCGAGCTCGGCATCGCGCCGATCGGCGTCGCGTCCGAGGGCGACCTCGGCGCGAGTTGGCTCGCCGCGATGGACGAAGTGGTCTGCCTCGGTCCCGCGGCGGCGAAGGAGAGCTACCTCGATCCCGAACGCGTCGTGCAAGCCGCGCTGCAGACGCGCGCGTCGGCCGTGCATCCAGGCTGGGGCTTCCTGGCCGAGAACGCGCGTTTCGCCGCGCTCGTCGAACAGCATGGATTGACGTTCGTCGGTCCGAAACCCGGCGCGATGGCGTTGATGGGTCTCAAGACGCCCGCGAAGCGCGCGATGAAGGCCGCCGGCCTCCCGGTGATCCCGGGCTCGGATGGTCCGCTCGACTCGCTCGACCGCGCGCTCGCATGCGCGAAGGAGATCGGCTTCCCGGTGATCGTCAAGGCGGACGCCGGCGGCGGCGGGCGCGGCATGCGCAAGTGCGCGAACGAAACCGAGCTCGTCCAAGCGTGGAACGCCGCGAGCGCGGAAGCTCGCGCCGCGTTCGGCAACGGCGCGATCTACCTCGAGCGTTACCTCGAGCGCGGACGCCACATCGAAGTGCAGGTGCTCGCCGACGCGTATGGGCATGCGCTCCACTTCTTCGAACGTGAATGCTCGGTGCAGCGCAAGCACCAGAAGTTGATCGAAGAATCGCCGAGCCCGGTGCTGTCGCAACGCGAGCGCGAAGAGCTCGGCGCGAAGGCCGCGAAAGCCGCGGCCGCGATCGGTTACCGCAGCGCGGGCACGATGGAGTTCTTCCGCGCGCCGTCGGGCGAGATCTACTTCATGGAGATGAACACGCGTCTGCAGGTCGAACATCCCGTGACCGAGCTCGTCACGGGGGTCGACCTCGCGCAATGGATGCTCAAGGTCGCGGCGAACGAGCGCCTGACGCTCGCGCAGAGCGACGTGAAGCTCTCCGGCCACGCGATCGAAGCGCGGATCAACGCAGAGGATCCGCACGCGGACTTCCGACCGAGCCCGGGCACGCTCGCGCGCTTCGTGATCCCGACCGACCGTGGCCCGGGGCGTGTGCGCATCGACACGCACGTGCGCGAAGGCGATCGCATCCCGCCGTACTACGATTCGTTGATCGCGAAAGTGATCGCTTGGGGCGCGACACGAGCGGAAGCGATCGAGACGCTCGAGCGTGCGCTCGCCGCGGCGCACATCGAAGGCGTCGCGACGACGATTCCGGTGTCGCTCGCGGTGCTACGGAGCCCGGAGTTCCGCCGCGGCGAGTACGACACCTCCGCGGTGCCGGGCTTCCCGCCGCGCGGCTGAGCGCGCACGAATGCTGCGGCCGCCACAGGTGCGCCGAGCATCATCCGCCGAAGACTGGCGCGCGGCCGCAGGCGTGCCGCGCACGCGAGTCGACCGCAGTCGGCGCGAGAGGCGTCGGAGCGCTCGGGTCGCGGCCGTGCGCACCGGTGCGAGCACGCTGCGAGCCTCACGGCACCGACGCTCGATCGAGCCCGTCGCGGCGCGGACTCCCGCGCGTCGCAAGACCCGCGCGTCACAAGACCCGCGCTCGTCCCGGCGCCGCCGGGGTGCCGCCGGGCGATTCGCCGGGACACCGCTCGGCGATTCGCCGAGACGCCGACGGGCGATTCGCCCCGACGCCGACGGGCGATCCGCCCCGACGCCGCCAGGCGTTTCGGCGGATCGGCGCGAGTGCGTGACGACGCGAGGAACACGTCGGCCGACGAGGCCTCACGCGCGCCGCGCTCGACGCCCCGCTCGGCGCCTCGCGCCCCCCTCGCGCGCCCCTCGCGCGCGCGGCATCGCACGGCGTAGAAACGTGTAGCGCAACCGAACGCGGGAGGTAGAGTCTTCACCTCTCGGAGCTCCATGACGATCCCCCTGCATCGAGCGTCGCGGGCCCCGACCTCCCGGCCGCCCCCGCGGCTCGAGCAGGCCGGCGCTCCGCACGTCCACGAGCCCGAGCTTTTGGACGCACGTGGCTTGGGCGCGACCCAAGTCGCCGCACGCGCGGGTGGGGACGTCGCCGGAACTTCCTCGGTCCCCCACCACGCCTCGGCCGTCGCGTGTCCTGCGCGGTCGCGGGCTGGATCCCGTCTCCACACGCTCTAAGAACTCGAAGCCCCGCGCGCGTGGGGCTACCGCATGGAATCCGGCACACCGCGTCAAGGCACGGTCGACTACGTCAAGTCGTTCGTGCGCAACTCGCCTTGGGTTTCGATCTCGGCCTTCGTACACGTGATCCTCTTCTCGGCGCTGACGATCTTCTACGTCTCCGGCGACGAGCCCGTGGAGGTCGACGTGCCGGTCGAGATCGCCGTCGCGACGCGCCCCTCGGCGCCGCCGCCCGCGGAGATTCCGCCGGAGCTGATCGACCGCAAGTCGGTGCCGGTGTTGCCGGACGAACAGGAAGGCGTCGTCAACCCCGATCCCGACTACATCCCGCACGCGATCGCCGGCCGCCAGGGCGAGATCACCGACGAGACGAACCTCGATCGCGACGCCGGCATCTACAACCCCGACCCGGACGCGCTCGCGAACGTGCCGAGCGGTGCGACCGGCGGCACGCCGATCGGCGTCGGCAAGGTCGGCCACCACGGCACGGCGCCGTCGGCGTTCTCGAGCCGCGTCGCCGGGCTCGGCGGCCGCGGCGGCGGTGGCCTCGGCCAAGGCGGCGGCGGCGGCCGCGGCGGCGCCCGCACGATGGAGGGCGCGGCGCTCGCGGCGCTCGAGTGGTTGAAGAATCACCAGTCGCCGGACGGCCGCTGGGACTGCGACGGTTTCTCGGCGAACTGCGACAAGGGCCGCTGCAGCGGTCCGGGCTACTCGAACAACGACATCGGCGTCACTGGACTCGCGTTGCTCTGCTTCCTCGGCGCGGGCGAGACCCACGTCACGGGCAACTACAAGGAAACCGTCAAGCGCGGGCTCAAGTTCCTGCTGACCGTGCAGGACGACAAGGGCTGCTTCGGCCAGAAGGTCGGGCACCACTTCGTCTACAACCACGCGTGCGCCGCGTTGGCGATGACCGAGGCCTACGGGATGACGCAGGCCAAGGCGTTCAAGGAGCCCGCGCAGAAGGCGGTCAACTTCATCCTCGAGATGCAGAACCCGTACGAGGCGTGGCGCTACGCGTATCCGCCCGACGGCGACAACGACGTGTCGGTCACGGGGTGGATGTTGATGGTGCTGAAGTCCGCGCGCTCGTCGGGGCTCACGATCGACGAAGGTCAGGCGAGCACCGCGCTCGCGTGGATCGACTCGATGACCGATCAGCAGACCGGCCGGACGGGCTACAACGAGACCGGCGGCCGTTCGTCGCGGCAGACCGAGTTCCTGAAGACCTTCCCGGCGGAACTGTCGGAAGCGATGACCGCGGTCGGGGTGCTCTCGCGCGTCCTCGGCGGTCGCACGCCGGACGCCGATCCGATGATCGCGAAGGGCGCGGAGCTGATGTCGGCGCGTCTGCCCAAGTGGGACACGAAGACCGGCGAGATCGACTTCTACTACTGGTACTACGGCACGCTCGCGATGTACCAGGCCGACGACGGCTCGCGTTGGAAGCGTTGGGAAGACGCGATCCAAGGCGCGATCATCGACACGCAGCGCATGAAGGAAGGCGAGTGCGAGTACGGCTCGTGGGATCCGATCGATCCGTGGTCGCCCGCCGGCGGCCGCGTGTACAGCACGGCCGTGTTGTGCCTCTGCGCGTTGATCAAGTACCGCTATCCGCGCGTGTTCGGTGCGTCGAAACGCCGCAAGAGCGCGGTGCGTCCGCCGCTGCGTCCGTGGCAACGCCCGTCGCGCCGTGTCGTCCGTCGTGCGAGTCACGTCGCGGCGCTCTAGGGTTCCCATGCGCCTCCCCCGTCGATCCCCGTTCCTCTGCGCCGTCGTCGGCGCGCTCCTCGCGTCGGCCGCCGGCGCGCAGAACGAACGTTCGCTCGCACGCGACGACCTCGCGTACGCCCGGGCGCTCGCCCAGAGCGGCTTGACCGACCTCGCGAGCGATTTCCTCGCCGTCTACGAAGCGAAACACCGCACGAACCGCGACGAGATGCTCGCGATCGACGCGCTGCGGCTCGACTTGCGCGAGGAGCAGGCCTACCGCGAGCCCGACTTGCGCAAGCGCCTCGCGCTGCTCGACGCGGTGGTCACCGAGAAAGAGGGCTTCGTCGCCGATCACGGCAACCTGCCGCTCGCCGAGGAGCTCGTCGTGCGCCTGCCCGATCTCTACCGCGTCGTCGGCGAACTGACCGCCGCGGTGCTCGAGGCCGAACCCGGCGCGAAGGACGCGAAGGAGCTCAAGGCGAAGAGCCGCAAACGCTTCGAACGCGCGCTGCTCGACCTGCACGAACGCGTGGCGGCGCTCGGCGAACGGCGCTCCGCGCTCGAACTCGACGCGGCCGATCCGGAGCTCGACCGGCGCTACATGCTCGCGACCTACAACTTGGCGCGCACGCACTACTACCACGCGTTGGTGCTCGACCCGCGCTCGGACGAGCAACGCGAGAACGTCGACCAGGCGCTTGCGCTGCTGCTCGACTTCCAACTCGATTTCGGCGACCAACTGCTGTGCTACGAGGGCTTCATCTACGAAGGCCTCTGCCACTTGCTGATCGGCGAAGGCGAGAAGGCGTTCGAGTCGTTCGATTCGGCGATTCGGCTGCGCGAGAGCTACGAGAAGGGCGCGAACGGCGTGTACTCGCTGCCGCCGGAGGCGTGCGACCTCGTGTCGAACGCCGTCTACCAGAAGCTGCTCGCGCAAAACGGCAAGGGCGATCGCCAAGGCGTGATCGCGACCGCCGAGGACTTCCTCGCGACGGTGCCGGAACCGCTGCGCGCGTACCGCGGCGTCGCGATCCTCGGCGCGGCCGCGGACGCGTACCGCGAGAACGGCGACACGGCGCGCGTCGAAGCAGCGGCGAAGCGGCTGATCGAAGCCGACCCGCGCGGCCCCGGCGGCGAACGCGGACGCACGCTGCTGCGCGAAGGGGGTTCGACGCAGATCGTCGCGTCGGACTCGTTCAAACTCGCGGAAGCCGCGGCGAGTCGCGGCGAGACCGACAAGGCGATCGAGCTCGCGCAGGAAGCGGCACGGCTCGCGCGCGGTTCGAAGAACGAACAGGACGCCGGCGCGCAGGCTGGCGTGCTGATCGGCGCGCTCCAGGCGCAGAAGGGCTCGCTCGTCGACGCCGCGGCGACGTGGGAGACCGCGGCCGAGACCTACCCGCAGGGCAAGGACGCGCCCGAGTGCCTGTGGCGTGCGATCAACGCGTACCTGTCGCTCGCCGGCAAGGAGAAGAGCAAGGCGCACCGCGAGAAGGCACGCGCCGGCATGCAGAAGCTCGCCGAGCGTTATCCGAGCCACCCGTACGCGTCGCAAGCCGCGTTCATCGAGGGCCAGGAGCTCGAACAGGAACGCAAGTACGCGGACGCCGCGGCGGTCTACGAGCGCATCGCGAAAGAAGGCGGTGCCGGCCGCGAGGAAGCGCTCTACCGCGCGGGCCAAGCGTGGTCGCGCGCGGCGCGCGAAGCGTTCGTCGGACGCAAGAAACAAGACGGCGCCGGACTCGCCGCGAAAGCGGAGCAGTTGCTCGTCGACGCCTACCCGGCGCTCGAGAAGGCGGCGGCGGCCACGCTCGATCGCACCACGCAGGACCGGCTCCATTCGATCGGATTCTCGGCGCGGGTCGCGCTCGCGAACCTCTACATGCTCGAAGGCGTCGGGCGCGCGGCGGACGCGTTGCCGTTGTTCGCCGACTCCGAGACGCGCTTCGCGAAGGACGCGAGCAAGCTCGCGACGGCGCGGCGCGTGCGGATGAAGGCGTTGCAGCTCGCCGGCCGGATCGACGACGCGGTCGCGATCCTCGACCAATGCAAGCGCACGGACCCGACGCTCGCCGGCATGGGCTCCGCCGCGGCGTCGCTCGCGCAGGCGATCGACGCGAACGCGGCGAAGCTCGAACGCGACGATCCGCTGTCGAGTGAAGTCGAACGCCAGCGCCGCCGCGCCGCGGAGCACTACGACCTCGCGCTGCAAGCCGCTTCGAGTGGCCCGGACGACCCGAACGCGCTCGGCGTCGCCGAAGTCGCGCTGATCGCGGACCGGCTCTTCGCGCTCGCGCTGCAGTTCAACGCCGTGCCGAACGACGCCGAGACGTTCCTCGACGGTTCGGCGCGACGCCCGGCGCCCGACGCGTTCGAACAAGCACTGCGCGCGTACGAAGAACTCGCGCGCCTCGAGCCGTCGGCGAAGACCGAGATCCTGATCGGCCGCACGTTGGGCTTCCTCGGTCGCTTCCCCGACGCAGCGGCGCGTTACGCGGCGCTCTTCGCGAAGGAGCCGTTCGTCGACCTCGAGAAGCGCGAGATCTCGATCGACAAGGCGCGCACGCGGCCCGAGTTGCTCTCCGCCGCGCTCGAATGGGCGGCGGCCGAGCGCCAGACCGGCGCGCCGAAGTCGGACGCGGAACGCCTCGGCCGCGCTTCCGCGCTGCTCGAAGCGATCGTGCTCGTCGCGAAACCGGCGTCGCGCACGTGGTGGCACGCGAAGCAGTACCAAGTGCGCGTGCTGCTCGACCGCGGCGAATACGAAGTCGCGGCGATCGCGCTGCGCAGCATCCAACGCAGCTATCCCGAGTACGACGAAGCCGAATTCGGCGTGCGCGACAAGTTCCTGGCGCTCGACGAAGAGTTGAAGCGACTCGGACACAAGTGACGCGACGAGGCACCGCGATGCAGACGTACATGCTCTCGAAGATCCTCCGCCTCGCCGCGCAAGGCGTGCTTTGTTCGGTGGCGCTGACGTTCGCCACGGGCGTCGCGCACGCGCGGCAAGACCGCATCGTGACGCAAGACGGCAAGGAGAAGATCGCCAAGGTCGTCAGCGAGGACTACGACGGGCTGACGCTCGCGGTCGACGGTGGCGGGACGACGGGCCTGCGCTGGAAGGCGATCCAGTCCGTCCGCTACGCGAACGCCGACAGGTACTACCGGGCGATCGACGCGTTCACGTCGGGCACGCCGCAGGACGCGTTGAAGCAGCTCGAGAACCTCGCCGCCGACACGAAGCTCCGCCCGGTGCTGCGGCACGGCGTGCTCTTCCACTTGGCGCGCACGTACCAGCGGGTCGGAGACACCGACAAGGCGCTCGCGACGTACGAGGCGTTGCTCGAGTCGTTCCCGAAGACACGCTACTTGCTGACGGTCGGCACCAACCTGATCACGCTCTACCGCGCGAAAGGCACGGTCGGCGCCGGCGCGAAGACGCTCGAGACCCGGCTCGGCGCCGCCCAGAGCGGCAGCAACGATCCGACGCTGCAAGCCGGCATCGGCGTCCTGCGCGGCGCGATCCTCGAGGAGCAAGGCAAGACCGCCGACGCCCAACGCGCGTTCGAGACCACCGCGGCGATCCAAGGCGCGGACGCGGACGTCCTCGCCGCGGCGAAGCTCGGGATCGCCCGCTCGGCTCAGCGCGCCGGCCGAAACTCGGACGCGGACACGCGGTACAGGGAACTCGTGACCGCCGCAGCCCCGAACGAAGTGCTCGCGGGCGCCTGGAACGGCCTGGGCGACCTCGCGTTCGAGCCTGCGCTGCAAAAGCGCGATGCCGCGGGCCTGCGCGAGGCGCTCTTCGCGTACCTGCGCGGCGTCGTGCTCTACACTCCGGGCCGCGAAGGCTCGACCGACGAACACGAGCGAGCGCTCGCGGGCGCTTCGAAGACGTTCAAGGCACTCGGCGAACTCGAGACCGACGCAGAGGCCAAGAAGAGCTTCCTCGACCGCGCGCGCCGCAAGCGCGACGAACTCTCCGGCACCTACCCGCAGTCACGCTTCCTGAAGGACCTGTGAGCGCGCCCCACGGCGCCGCTCCCGCGAGAACCGAACGAAAGGACACGAACCATGGCCGGCGCGAGCATCGGTGACGGCGACGACAACCCCGTCGCGATCAACGTCACGCCTCTGATCGACGTGATCTTCTGCCTGTGCGTGTTCTTCATGTGCTCGTTCCGCTTCAAGCAGCTCGAGGGCAAGTTCGACACCTGGCTGCCGAAGAACAAGGGCGCCGAAGGCATGCCGGTCGGATCGGTGATCGAAGAAGTGCGCGTCGCGCTCTTCTGGAACGAAGCGAAGCAGCAAGTCGAGCGCAAGATCGGCCGGCGGATCGTGCCCGAGGACTCCGAGCTGCAGCAACTGATCGCCGACTCCTTCGCCGACTACAAGAAGCTCGGCAAGGACGACATCGGCCTGACGATCGACGCGGACACCGCGGTGCCGTGGGACGCCGTGGTGCGCGTGATCAACCTCTCGAAGCGCGTCGGGGTCCAGAAGATCGAGTTCGCGCTCGGCGCGAAGGAAAAGTAGGCGTCGCCCGCGCCTCGCGCGAGTGCGAGCTCGTGCGCGGTCCGACGGGCCAGTCGCACCCCGGCCCGAGCGCCTCGGCGTGACGGCGCTCGAAAGCGGTCCGAGCTCGAGCTTCGGCCTCGAACCCGCGCCGCGGCCGACCAGACGCTGCGCCGGTGAGACGCGGCGCTGGCGCGTCTCGAGCCGATCGCGGACCGCGGAGAACTCGGCGGAGGCGTGGCAGGCGCGGCGGCGGTCCGGCAGAATCCCCCGCTCGCGTCCCACCCCATGGCCAAGGTCCCCCTCGTTCCGATCGGCTCGACGCTCGAACGATTCGCGTCGCCGGCGAGCGTCGAACGCAACCTCGCGGCGATGCGCGAACGAGAGCACCTGCTCGAAGCGCGCCGCGCGAAGATCGCCGACGGCTGGGGCCCGAAGTACGCGGCTCGGGTGCGCGAGAAGGCGAAGCTGCCGACGCGCGAGCGCATCGAGCTCCTGAAGGACGCCGGCACGCGCACGTTCGAAGTCGGCACGTTCGTCAACTACGGCCGCAAGTTCGGCGAGCTCGAGAGTCCCGCCGCAGGGGTCATCACGCTCTTCACGCGCATCGCCGGCCGGTGGTGCATGGTGATCGCGAACGACAACACGGTCGCGTCGGGATCGTGGTGGCCGCGCACGCCGGAGAAGATCGAACGTGCACAGGAAATGGCGCTGCGTCTGCGCCTGCCGGTCGTGTACCTCGTCGACTGTTCGGGCCTCTACTTGCCGGAACAGGCGCAGAGCTTCCCGGGCGCAACGGGCGCCGGCCACATCTTCAAGAAGAACAGCGAGCTCTCCGCCGCCGGCGTGCCGCAGATCGCGGGCGTCTTCGGCGACTGCATCGCGGGCGGCGGCTACATGCCGATCATCTCGGACCGTGTCGTGATGACCGAGCAGGCGTACATGGTGATCGCCGGCGCGGCGCTGATCAAAGGCGCGAAGAGCCTGCACCTCTCGAGCCTCGACATCGGTGGCCCGGAGGTCCACGTCGCGCAGTCGGCGTGCGCCGACGTGCGCGTGCCCGACGACCCGACCGCGCTCGCGTGGATCCGAGCGGAAGTCGAGCGGTTGCCCGGAACGGCGACGGCGTTCTACCGCCACGGCGCCGACGCCGCGGACCCGCTCTACGGCGCGCACGAGCTCGCGGGCTTCGTGCCGGTCGATCACCGCCACACGTACTCGGCCGAAGAAGTGCTCGCGCGGCTCGTCGACCACAGTCTCTTCTGGGAGCTCGCGCCCGAGCGCGGCCGCGAGATGATGGTCGGCGTCGGGCGCGTCGACGGGCTCTACATGGGCTTCGTCATCGATCGCCAAGGCGTGATGAACGACCCCGAGCATCGCAGCGGCAAGAAGCCGCTCGGGATCCTCTACAAGGAAGGCATCGCGAAGGTCGCCGCGTTCTCGCGCGCCTGCAACGACGATGGCATCCCGATCGTGTGGTTGCAGGACGTCTCGGGCTTCGACATCGGCGTCGAAGCGGAACGGCTCGGCTTGCTCGGCTACGGCTCGAGCCTGATCTACACGAACAGCACCAACTCGGTGCCGATGTTCACGGTCCTCCTGCGCAAGGCGAGCGGCGCCGGCTACTACGCTCTCGCGGGTCTGCCCTACGAGCCCGTCGTGCAGCTCTCGACGCCGATCACGCGGCTCGCCGTGATGGAAGGTCGCACGCTCGCGATCGCCGCGTTCAACACCAAGCTCGACGACGACTTCGAGATCGCGTCGACCGACGCCGCCGAACGCGCGCGGATCGAAGCGGGCATGAAAGCGACCGAAGCCCGCATCGACGAGGACATGGATCCGTACAAGGCCGCCGCGCAGATGGACACCGACGAGATCGTCGAGCTCGGCGAGCTGCGCGAGTGGGTGCGCCTCTTCGCGCAGACGAGCTGGCAAGCGACGGGCTACCGGCGGCTCAAGAACCCGCGCATCTGGTCGTTGCACGATCTCTGCGCCCTGACCGAACCGCGCGGTTGAACGAGCGATGCACGAAGAGCTCGAACTGATCGTCGTCGAGAAGGACGGAGTGGTGTCGCTCGCCGCACCGGCGGTCGGTTGGTTCACGGAAGCGCTGCCGAAAGGCGCGATCGTGACGCCTGGCGGACACGCGGGCTTCCTCGTGACCCTCGGACGCGCGCGGCGCTTGCGCGTGCCCGAGAACGCGAGCGGCCGAGTCACCAACGCGCCGCCCGAGCGCATCCACGAGCCCGTCGGCTACAAGACGCGGCTCTACGAGCTCGAACCGCTCACCCAGCTCGCCGCCGACAAGGCGCTGGCGGGCACGCGCTTCGAGGCCGCGCAGCGCGACGCGAAGCTGCTCGTGCGCTCGCCGTCCGCCGGCCGTTTCTGGCAGCGGCCGAGCCCGAGCGAAAAGCCGCTCGTCGAAGTCGGCAGTGTGATCGAGAACGGCACGCCGCTCGGCCTCGTCGAAGTGATGAAGACCTTCACGCAGGTGGTCTACCGCGCCGGGCACGGGCTGCCGGCGCGCGCGAAGATCGCTCGCGTGTTGGTCGGCGACGGCGCGGAAGTCGAAGAAGGCGCGCCGCTCTTCGAGCTCGAGTCGGCCTGAATCGCTCGCCCGCGGCGCAGCTTCGCCTTCAGACGAGCTTCGGCGCCCAGTACGCGTATTCCTGCTCGAGGTGCAGGCGGTCCGCGAAGACGAAACGTTCCGGCCCGAAGCGGCGGATCAGGCGCTCGCGCAGCGCGGCGAACTCGCCTTCCTGAAGCATCAGCCCACGCAGCTCGGTCTCTTCGATCGTCGGTTTGGGGTTCGGCGTCGGCGGGAAGTACATCTCGCGCAGCGTGAAGCTCGCCGCGTGTTGCGCCGTGCCCCAAGCGATCACGTCCTCGACGTACCCCAGGTTGCGGTTCGTGACGACGACATTGAGGTGGAGCTTGAGGTTCGGCGCCGCCGCGAGCAGTCCCGTGACGTTCTCCTGGATCAGCGCGAGCTTCGAGCCCGTGCGCACGCCGCCGAGCACGTCGGGATCGACCGAGTCGAGCGAGACGTAGAGCGCGTTGAGCCCGCTCGCCGCGATGCGCGGCCAATCGTGCTTGTGCAGGAGCGTGCCGTTGGTCACAAGCATGAAGTGCTCGGTCGGCTTCGCCGGCGAACGTGCGATCGCTTCGAGGAACGTGACGAGCTCCGGGTTCGTCGTCGGCTCCTGCCCGCAACCGATCGCGAAGTTCTGCGCCTTCGCGACGCGTTGCGCGAGGAAACGCTCGAAGCGAGGCAAGTCGACGCGCTCCTTGGTGCGCAGCGCGATCGTCGGGCAGTACACGCAGAACAGATTGCACGTGTTCGCGATGTCGACGCGCAGGGTGCCGAACTCGAGCGGCGGACCGTCGACGTAACGTTCGAACACCGGCGGCGAGAGGATCAGCTCCTGGATCAGCGGCTTGACGTGCGCCGGTGAACCGACGAGCTCGAACGAGCCCTGCGCCGTGCGCACCGAGAGGCTGCCGCTCGCGCGGTGCAGGTACTCCTCGGGCAAGTCGAAGTGGAAGCCGTGTTTGCCGTTGCCCTTGCCCGCGAGCAGCAGGTCGCGGCGGAACTTGTCGGCGAACGTGCGGCCGAGCTCGCGCTCGCCGTCCAGGATCACGAGCTCGACGGGCTCGTCGGGCCGATCGGCGCGCCAACACCAACCCGCGATCCGCGTGCAGTCGCAGTCGTCGACGAAGCCTTCGTGAGGAATCGACGACGACGCGGGGACCGGCGACGCGGCAGGCGCGGTCTCGGGCTGACGGGGATCGGTGTGCACGCTGTACGGTACCTCGGAAGGGCAAGCGTCGCGGAGCCGAGGGCTCGCGACGACGATCGGCCGATGCTCGACGGCCCGGGGAGGCCTGTCAAGCGCGCAGCCCGGGCTGCGCGGTCCATCGCGAACTTCCTTCCTCGGGAGCGGGTTACGGACCTCGAGAGCTAGTTGCAGATGGTGAATCGCAGCGCGTTCGAGAGCGACGTCGTGAACGCGTCCTGGGGATCGCGGCCCCAGTACTGCGCGAAGATCGTCGCGCCGACGACCAGCGACGGATCCGAGCCACCCTGGATCAACGCGTTGAAGTCGTACGAGAACGCGCCGGTGCAGTCGCTGCCGGACGCCGAGCCGCCCGAGTTCTGCACGCTCGTGCGCACGATCGGGAGCTTGACGCACAGGTGCCCACCCTGGAACGGCGCGCCGTTCGCTTGGCTGCCGTAGAAGAGCAGGCCGAACTTCTTGTTCAGGAACTGCGAGGCCGTGATGTCGAACGCGGCCGGGCTCGACGCGCTCGGAGTGCCCGTCGACGCGATCACCGGTTGGCAGAGCAGCGAGTTGAACTTCGACGTGCAGTAGACGACCGGCGTCGGGCACTCGCATTCGTCCGGGATCCCGTTGCCGTTGACGTCGAGCGACGTGCCGAGCGCGATGTCGGACGTGTCCGCGACGCCGTTCTGATTGCAGTCGATCACCGGCAGGCGCAAGTCGGCGAACACCGGGAAGTGGTCCGAGGCTTTCGAGCTGATCGAAGAGAGCCCTCCCGAGAAACCGACGGTCTCCGGCGGCATCGAGCCCGACGGCGTCGCGCCCGAGTTGAACACCGACGCGAGCCGCAACGTCACCAGGCTGTCCTGCCACGCGAGGTAGTCGAGCTTGCCGCCCGATTGGTACGTCGAGCGGCTCAGGTTGAAGTAGTTGACCGCGGCGTCATAGGTCATGTCCGTGCCGTCGGCGTCGGTGCCGTCGGTCGTGCCGCCGGTCGTCTGCGCGTTCGCGAGCCACTCGGTCGGACCCTTGGTGCCGTTGGTGAGCTCGTCCTCGTTCCAGTCGCCGGCGAGCACGACGGGCGTGAACGCGTCGAGCACACTGGTCGCCGCCGGCGAGTCGGAGATCTTCGCGTTCGGGTCGGGCGTGCCGCCGCCGTTGCCGTTGTACCAGTAGCGCACGACGTACGAGACGTTCTGGGCGGCCTCGATGCGATCGGTGTGATCGCTCGATTGACTGCCGGCCTTCAAGTGCGCGCCGCCGAAGACGAAGTCGCCGAGATACGTCGCGTTCGGCAGATCGATCTCGGTGAAGAGGAACCCGCGGATCCCACCGTTGCCGCCGGGCGCCCACGCAGTCGAGCTGACGTTCGGAATGTCGGCTTGCGTCGCCTTGCCGTCGCCGTTCTGGTCGGCGAACGGGAAGCGCGAGAGCACGACGTTCTTGTTGAAGCCGTCGCTGATCGTCGAGACGTACACGTACGGCAGGTCGTAGCCCGGCGCGTACTTCTGCACGTACGCCGTCACCGGTTGGTTCGAGTGGTACTGGTCGTTCCCGCCGTGCAGGAAGTAGTTGATCGTGTTGGTGAGCGCCGTCGTGCCGTCGACGCCGGAACCGGTCCCGTTGCCCGAGTTGTCGCCGGTCTCGACGAGCAGGAGCACGTCGGGCTTGAGCGCCGCGACGATGCGCGCGCACGCCGTCCAGTTGTTGTTGCCCTCGGTCTTCGTGTTCGTGGAGCACACCGTGTCGAGCACGTTCCACGACATCACGCGCAGATCGGCCGCGTCGGTCTTGCCCCATTGCGCGGCGGGCGGATTCCACTGGGCGAGAGCAGGGGCGGAAAGCAGGACGACGGCGAGCCACCGAGAGGTGAGCATCGGATTTCTTGGGGTGGGCGGACGCGCGAGCACGTGGGGAGCCGTCGCACGCTCGGCGGCGTTCGGCCGTCGACCGCTCGACGTCGGCGCGAGGCGGAGAAGCGCCTCGACGGCCGCGAAGGGGCTCGAATTGTAGAGCTCCGCGAGCTCCACGAAAGCGCGCCTGCGTGCGCGGCGCCGAAAGCGATCTCGTCACGCGCGACGCCGCACGGGGGTCGCACGGGGGCCGCACGGGGGCCGAACTGGGGCCGCGCCTGCCGCGTGCGCGGCGCGCGCCGGCAGCCGGGCTCGGCGATCTCGGGCGCCGCTCGGGCGGCGCGTTGCGCGGGGCTCGCGCGCGGCGCAAGATCACGCGTCCAGGATTTCGACCTCGGCCATGAAGCAAGGAAACAAGGTTCTGGTCACCGGCGGCACCGGGTTCGTCGGCAATCGGCTGGTCAACGCGCTCGTCGCGCACGGCGACACGGTCCACATCGTCACGCGCCATCCGAACGAGCACCGCACGGCGCGCGCGGGCGTCGACTACGTCGCGTGGTTGCCCGACGTGTCCCGTTACGACGTGATCGTGCACCTCGCGGGCAAGTCGATCCTGACGCGCAAGTGGAGCGGCGCGGAAGCCGACGAGCTCGTGCGGAGTCGCGTCGGCACGGCGAAGCAGATCGTCGCGGCAATCGGCTCGAGCGCGAAACGCCCGCGGCTCTTCGTCAGTGCGTCGGCGGTCGGCTTCTACGGCGATCGCGGCGACGAAGTGCTCACCGAGAGCTCGCAGAAGGGCGCGGGCTTCCTCGCCGACCTCGCGGAGCAATGGGAAGCGGAAGCGCTGCGCGCCGAAGCGCACGGCGTGCGCACGGTGTGCCTGCGCATCGGCGCGGTGCTCGGTCCGCAGGGCGGCATGATCGGCGAGCTCTTGCCGATCTTCCGCGCGGGTCTCGGCGGCCCGGTCGCCGGCGGCAGACAATGGCTCTCCTGGATCCACTGGCGCGATCTCGTCGCGCTGCTCCTCTTCGCGCTCGATCACGACGACGTGCGCGGCGTGCTCAACGCCGTCGCGCCGAACCCGGAGACGAACGCGACCTTCACGCGCGCGCTCGCCGACGCCGTCAAGCGACCGGCGCTCCTGCCCGTGCCGGCGTTCTTGCTGAAGCTGAAGCTCGGCGACGCGGCCGCGGTCGCGCTGCAGAGCCAACGCGCGGTGCCGGAACGCGCGCAGGCGCGGGGTTTCCAGTTCAAGTTCCCGTCGCTCGCGCCGGCGCTCGCCGACGTGCTCGCCTGAGGCCGATGGCGATCCTCGGGCTCGGCCTCGATCTGTGTCAGATCGCGCGCATCGAGGACGTGCTCGCGCGCCGCGGCGAGCGTTTCGCTGCTCGCGTTTTCACGGCGGGTGAACGCGCGTACTGCGAACGCAAGAAGGAGAAAGCGGCGAGCTACGCGGGCCGTTTCGCCGTCAAGGAAGCCGTGATGAAGCTGCTCGGCACCGGTTGGACGCGCGGCGTGCGTTGGGTCGACATCGAAGTCGTGCGCAAGCCCGGTTCCGCGCCCGAGGTGCTGCTCCACGGCGCGACCGCGCGCATCGCCGAACGGAAAGGCATCGCACGCATCCACGTGACGATCACGCACGACGCCGGGCTCGCCGCGGCGGTCGCCGTCGCGGAGAGCGCGTGAGCGAGACGCGCGATCTCTTCTCGCGGCAAGCGCGCGAGTACGCGGCGTTCCGGCCGAGCTATCCCATGGCGTTGGTCGACGTGCTCGCCGAGCTCGCGCCGGCGCGCGGACTCGCATGGGACGTCGGCGCGGGCTCTGGACAGCTCTCGCTCGTGCTCGCGGAGCGTTTCGAGCGCGTGATCGCGACCGACGCGAGCGCCGCGCAGCTCGAGAAGGCGCCGCGGCACCCGAGGATCGAATACCGCGTCGAACGCGAAGTGCACGCGAGCCTCGCGGGCGCGAGCGCCGACTCGATCGTCGCGGCGCAGGCGGCCCACTGGTTCGAGCTCGAGGGCTTCTACGGCGAAGTGCGCCGCGTCGCGCGCGACGGCGGAGTGCTCGCGCTCGTCACGTACCGCACGCCGCGGCTCGAGCCCGAGCTCGCCGGCGTCTTCGAGCGCTTCTACTCCGGCACGCTCGGCCCCCACTGGGATCCCGCGCGGCGCCACGTCGAGGACGGTTACGCGCAGTTCGACTTCCCGTTCGCCGAGCTGCCGTTCCCCGCGCTCGCGATCGAGGCCGAGCTCGACGCGCGCGAGTTCCTCGGTTACGTGTCGACGTGGTCCGCGCTGGCGAGCCTCGTACGCTCGGGCGGCGCGAGCGAGCTAGAACGCTTCGAACGCGACCTGCTCGCCGCATGGGGCCCACCGAACCGCCGCCGCCCGATCGTGTGGCCACTCGCGGGCCGCATTGGCCGCGTCGAGACCGGCCGCGTCTAGACCGGCCGCGTCGAGATAGGCGGCGTCTAGATCGAAACGAGCGCTCGCCCGTCACGGGAAACGCAACAGCTCCTCACCCGTCCGTCCAGAGAACACGCGCACGACCTCTCGGGTGCCGGCCACGTCCTCCAGACCGCAGGATTCCGTCGCGACGTAATCCGGTACGGCGTCGCCGTCGACATCGCCGACGAACGCCGCGCACTGCGGATACGTCGCGGTCGGGAAGACGGGACCTGGCTGCTCCGCGAGCGTATGGCCGTCGCGACCCGAGAGCAGGGTGAGCAGACCGGCGCGTGCGACCAGGCCGGCGTGGTCGGCGTACTCGCAGAGGAGCACGTCGGAAACTCCATCGCCGTCGACATCCGCTCCGGACGACACCCGGAAAGATCGAATGCTCATGCCCAAGAACGGATGGTCGTCCACGGAGCCCCAGTCCGGCCGCGATGTCCCGTTGAAGCCGCATGACCTGCTCCAAACCACGAACTCGCGCCGAACATCGACGGCGAGGACCACGCCGCACGCTGCGCTCGTCCGGTCGGCTCCATCGATGACAGAGAGGAGCACCACCGGATCGCTGTCGGCTGGGTTGACCGAACGAGCCGCGAGGTCGACGCACCACGCGCGCTCGCCACGATCGGCTCGCGTCGCGATCGAGAACCGGCGTCGCTCGACGAGCGACGCCGAATCGAGCACCACCAAGCTCGCGCGTCGACCGCCATCCGGGAGCGACTCGTCGTGGACGGCGACGAGCTCCGCGTCGCCGTCGCCGTCGATGTCGCCCACGTCGACGACCGCACTGCACGGATCGATGCGCGCGCGCAGGTCTCGTTCATCGATGACCCGCCCAGTCGCACCGCTGGTCCAGCGCAGCACGATCGCAGGATCGACGCTCGTGCGGCGTGGCGAGGCGCCCGAGTCCCACGACCAAGACAACACGTCGCGCACTCCGTCGCAGTCGATGTCTCGGAAGGTGCCGGTCGGTCGAGCGAGCCGATCCTCGCCGCTCCAGCTCCACGACGTCGCGCCCGTCGCAGCGGAGACGACGACCAACGGCCCGGAACCGCAGTGAAGCAATAGCTCCGGTTCGCCGTCGAAGCCGACGTCGTCGAGCCACCAAAGCTCGCGTCCAAATCCGAAGCTGCCCTCGAGCTTGCGCACCACCACCCGTCGCGACAAAGAGACGAGCCAGACGCTGCCGGACACCCGTCCCGACTCCCCGACCGAATGAATGCGTCGAGGAGCAGATACCGCGAAGTCGAACGCGCGCGACGGGCTCGGATCGCCGACCACGGCGATCGCGTAGCCGAGGGATTCGAGATTGGCGGGGAGCCCTGCGATCGGCGCTGTCGGGGCCTGCAGCGCGAGGAGGAGCGACGTGGTGAGCATCGTGACGACTGTGCGCGGCGGCGCGGAGCGTCACGAGGGAGGCGGGCGAAAAAAGGGCGCGGCGTCCGCGGGAGGCGGGCGCCGCGCGTGCGGGCTTCTCTCGCTCGGGCCGCGAGCCGTTAGACGAGCTCGTCGTCTTGGGAGGAGACGATCAAGAGCAGGCAGCCGGTTTCGGTCGACTGCACGGCGTGGATCGAGTTCTCTTCGGCGACTTGGAAATCGCCGGCGCGCAGCGTGCTCTCGCCGACTTGGAGCGAACCTTCGAGCACGAAACACTCCTCGCGCGAGGCATGGCGGTGGCGCGGGTAGCTCGTGCCCGGCGCCATGCGGATCAGCATGGTCGCCTTGCGCGCCGCTGCGTCGACGGAGAGACGTTTGACCGAGATCCCGGCGATGCCGATCGCTTCCCAGCCGGCGTCGGAGTTCGGCACGTTGACGAGGCCGGGAGCGATCGTCTCACCGGGCGTACCCGACCAGTGTTGCCACTTGCGGTCGAGCGAGGCGGCGGACGTACTCGCCGCCTCGCCGCGAGCTGCCACCGACGGCGTACTTTCGGACGCGACTCGCGGAGCATTGGCACCGAGCGACGCGAAGAGCGCCTCGCGCAAGGAACCACGCGCTTCGACGCCGCGACCATGCGCGAGATCGTCTTGGACTTGCACGAGATCGAGCTGCGCGACGGTCGCGGCATGGAGGTCGAGCTCGGCGCGGCAGGCGGCGCACGTCTCGGCGTGCGCGGCGAACGCGTCGCGTTCGGCTCGGTCGAGCGCGCCTGCGACGTAGAGCGCGGCGTGCTCCGCTTCGGCGCAACGCCACTCGGGCTCGGTGGTTTCGTTCGGGCGGCTCATGACGTTTGCTCCAACGGGCGCAGCAGCTCGCGCAGCTTCAGGAGGCCGAGGCGGACGCGCGTCTTCACGGTGCCGAGCGGTTCACCGAGGCGCGCTGCGATCTCGGTGTGCGAAAGGCCGCCAAAATAGGCGAGCTCGACGGCGCGCCGCTGCACTTCGGGCAACAGCGCCAGCGCCTTCGCGACGAGCTCGCAGCGTTCGGCGCGCTCCGGTTCGAGCGTCGGATCGCAGGCGCACGGCGCAGCGAGTCGCGTCTCTTCCGTGACGTCGGTCTCGGCGACCCGCGCACGCTCGGAGCGATTGCGGTCGAGCGCGCGGCTGCGAGCGATCGTCAGGAGCCACGCGAGCACCTTGCCACGCGCGCTCGTGTAGCTCGCCGCGCGCCGCCACACTTGGAGGTAGACGTCGAGCGTCACTTCCTCCGCGATCGAGCGGTCGCGCACGAGCCGCGACACCAACGTCAGGACGAAGCGTTGGGTCGCGTCGTAGAACTCGGCCATCGCGGCGTGCTCGCCGGCGGCGACCGCCGAGACCAGGAACGCGAGTCGTTCTTGGCCTGGAGTCGCCGGGGCGACGCCGGCGCCCGCTCCGGTGCGGGCCGCCGTGAGTCGCTCCGAGGAGGACGTTCCGGGGGAAGAGGAACCGGGGAGTCCGTGCATGACGCGCATCCTACGGAGCCTCCTGAGCGAGCGGATTCATCGGATCCGCGGAAATTTCGCGCGAAGCCGGAGGCGCCAATCGCCGCCGAAGTCGGCCACGAATCGCTGAATCCGCGCGAATCCCGACTGCGTAAGGGGGAGCGTCTTTCGAACCTCAACCCTCTTCCACACCTCACCCATGCAGATCCAACGATTCGCTCGCGGCCGCTTCGCGCTCGCCGCCCTCGTCGGCGTCGGCGTGCTCGCGGGCTCCATCGAGCTCGTGCACGCGTCGAGCCACCGTGAAGCTCCGTTCGTCACCGAACACCCGAAGGTCGACGCGACCGACTTCTACATGTTCACGAGCTACGAGGCGGGCCGCGAAGGCTACGTCACGTTCATCGCGAACTACTTGCCGCTGCAAGACCCGTACGGCGGCCCGAACTACTTCACCCTCGATCCCGAGGCCCGTTACGAGATCCGCGTCGACAACGACGCCGACGCCAAGGCGGACGTCACGTTCCGCTTCCAATTCGACAACGTGCTGCGCGACATCGCGCTCAAGATCGGCAACCCCGGTCAGGAGAAGACGGTGTCGGTGCCGCTCAAGAACGTCGGGCCGATCTTCGCGGGCGACGAGTCCGCGTTGAACGAGCTCGAGCGCTACAAGCTCGACGTCGTGCTCGGCAACGGCTCCGGCTCGCAGACCGTCGCCGTGCGCAACGCGGCGAACGGCGAGAAGACCTTCTCGAAGCCCGTCGACTACATCGGCACGAAGTCGCTGCCCGACTACGAGACGTACGCGAACTCGAAGATCTACGACATCGAGCTGCCGGACGGTTCCGTCGGCCGCATGTTCGTCGGCCAACGCGACGACCCGTTCGTCGTCAACCTCGGCGAAGCGTTCGACTTGATCAACTTGAACCCGCTCGGCGACCCGAAAGGCGAGACCGACACGATCGCGGACGCGAACGTGACGAGCTTCGTGCTCGAGATCCCGAAGAGCTTCCTCGTGAAGGCGGGCCAACCGACGATCGGCGCGTGGACGGCGGCGCTGCTGCCGCAGAAGCGCACGCTCCTCAAGCAGCCGACGTTCGACCAACCGGCGCTCGAGACCGGGACGTACGTGCAGGTCTCGCGCCTCTCGATGCCGCTCGTCAACGAGCTCGTGATCGGGCTCAAGGACAAGGATCGCTTCAACGCGAGCCAGCCGCACGACGACGCGCAGTTCGCGGACTACATCACGCATCCGACGCTGCCGGCGCTGATCGAAGCGCTCTTCGCCGCGCCGGCGCCGACGGTGTACCCGCGCACCGACCTCGTCGCGGTCTTCGCGACCGGCGTCGACGGGCTCAACAAGAACGGCTCGTTCGGCGAGATGCTGCGCCTCAACACGGCGATCCCGCCGACGCCGAAGGGCAAGCAGTCGAACCTCGGCGTGCTCGGCGGCGACCTCGCGGGTTACCCGAACGGTCGCAGGCTCGGTGACGACGTCGTCGACATGTCGCTGCGCGTCGTGATGGGCGTGTTGCTCGATCCGAGCGTCGCTCCCGCCGGTCAGCTGCCGCTGACCGACGGCGCGTACACCGACGATCAGGCGTTCTACGACCACTTCCCCTACGTGACGACGCCGTTCCCGGGCTCGCCCGCGAACTGATCCGCTCCACACCTCCTCTCCTCCGCTCGTCCCCGTCGCGCACCGCACTCCTCGCGCGCCGGGGACGAGCCTTTCCGAAAGCCGCCGTCATGCGCCGCTGTGCTGCTCTGCTCCTCGCCTGCCTCGCGTTCGTGCCGTCCGTTCTCGCACACGATTTCTGGATCGAGCCCGAGAGCTTCACGCCGAAGGTCGGCGCGATCCTGAAGGTCCGCCTGAGAGTCGGCGACGTCGGCCGCGGCGAGAACGTGCCGCGCAGCGAGCAGCGCATCGTGCGCTTCGAGCTCGTCCACGGCGCGACGGCGAAGTCGTTGGTCGGTCGCGACGGCCAAGAGGTCGCGGGACTCGTGCGGCTCGAATCCGAAGGCACGACTCTCCTCGGATACGTGTCGAACCAGGCGTTCGTCGAACTCGACGGACCGAAGTTCGCGAGCTACCTCGAGGAGAAAGGCCTCGACGCGATCGCGCGGCGGCGCGCGGAGCGCGGGGAGCTCGAGCAACCGGCGCGCGAGCTCTACGCGCGCTCCGTGAAGTCCCTGATCACCGTCGGCGGCCGCGCGACCGACGGCTTCGACCGCGCCATGAACCTCCCCCTCGAGCTGATCCCGCACAAGAACCCGAGCTCGCTCGGTCGCGGTGCCGAGGGAGCGGGATACGAAACGCTGCCGCTCTCGCTCTACTTCGAAGCGCAGCCGCTCGCGGGCGCCTTGGTCGCGGCGTTGTGCCTCGACGAGCCGCACGCCGACGCGACGAAGCCGCTCTTCGCGCGCACCGACGAGCGCGGTCGCGTCGAGCTCGCGCTGCCGCGCGCCGGCCGTTGGCTGATCGCCGCCGTGCACATGCGCCCGGCGCAGGAGCACCCCGAGCGCGCGGATTACGAGAGCTACTGGGGTTCGCTGACGTTCGAGATCCCCGCGCCGACGAAGTAGGCGTCAACGCGCCGCGAAACGCGCGTGCAGAGCATCGAGCGTGGCGCGAGCCTCCGCCGCGTCCTCGCCCTGCGCGTTCAGGAGCTCGACTCGTTCGCGAGCGGGCTCGAGCGCGCGCGGGTCGTCGCGCCGGGCGCGCAGCTCGGCGATGCGCGCGAGACACTGCTCCGAGTCGCGCCACGATAGGCCGCGGGTGTCGCGCGAGAGCGCGAGCGCCCGCACGAGATGCGCTTCGGCCGAGTCGAGCGCTCCGCGAGCGTTTTCGAGCCGCGCCAACGCCATCCGCAGGCGAGCTTCGGCTTCGGGCTGGTCGCCGAGCTCCTCCAGGCTCCCCTCGGTCTCGGCGACGAGCCGCGCGAGGTCGGCGCTCGCGACGGCGTTCGCACCGATGCGCTCGAGGAGCTCGGCGAGCAGATTCGTCGAGTGCACCGCGTTCGCGTGAGCTCGCCACGCGACGCTTTCGCTCGCCATGACCCGCCTGAGGCTCCGTTCGGTGCCGATCCACGAACCGATCGACACCAAGACCGCTGCGACTCCCGCCGCCACGAGCCACGGCCGCCGACGCGCGAACCTGGCGAACCGACGCGTCCACGGTTCGGAGCGAGAGCGCAACGGCCGTCCCTCGAGGAAACACGTCACGTCCTCGGCGAGGTGCTCCGCCGACGCATAACGGTCGACGGTTCGGAGCGCGAGCGCGCGCTCGACGATCGCGACGACGTCGCGCGGCGGCGGCATGCGACCGCTCGCGCGCGCCGCCGCGTCCGGTGCGCGGCGTCGTGCCGCGGCGACCGCGCGTTCGAGCGCCTCGCGCTCCGCCGGCGACTCCGCGTATGGACTGCCGCCGGTCACGAGCACGTGCAGCAGCACGCCGAGCGAATAGACGTCCGACGCCGTCGTGAGGGACTCGCCACGCACTTGCTCGGGGCTCGCGTACGAGAGCGTCAACGGTCCGCGGCCGTAGAGGTCGGTCCAGCGCGGGTCGCGCGCGGGATCGAGCAGCTTCGCGATGCCGAAGTCGAGCACTTTCGGTCGTGCGTCGCCGTCGACCAGGATGTTCGACGGCTTCAAGTCGCGGTGCACGATCAAGTGCGCGTGGGCGTGGTGCACCGCGCGGCAGACTTCGACGAAGAGCCGCAGTCGCGCAGCGAGCCCGAGCTCGCGCCGCTCGCAGAACGCGTCGAGCGGTTCGCCGTCGACGTATTCGGTGACGAGGTACGGCCGGCCGTCGTCGAGATGACCGGCGCCGAACACGCGGATCAGGCCGGGGTGCTCGAGTCCGATCAACGTCTCGGCCTCTTGCTCGAAGCGGCGCGCGAGCCCGGGTGAACACGCTTCGGGCTTCAGCACCTTGATCGCGGCCGTGCCGTCGCCTGCGCCGCGATAGACGATCGCGGATCCGCCTTCGCCGAGCACACCGATGATCCGCCAACCCGCGATCTCACGCGGCGCCGTGTCCGCGCTCGCCCCAGCCGTCGACCACGCAGCATGGAGCGTCGGACCGTCGGTGTCGAGCAAAGCGTCGTCCGCCACGTCGGCGGCGAGCAACTCGCGCAGTTCCCGCGCTCCAGCGGCGTCGCGCGCCTCCGCTCTGCGCAACCACGACTCGCGTTGCGCGGGCTCCAGCGCTCTCAAACGCTCGAAGTCGCGCCGCGTGCGCGCCCAGGCGTCAGCGTTCACGGTCGTCCTCCTTCTCGATCTCGCGCTTCAGGAACGCGCGGGCGCTGCGCCAATCACGTTGGATGCTCGCGGTCGAACGCTCCAACAGGCGAGCGACCGCTTCGACGTCGAGCCCGAGCAGGAAGCGGAGCTCGACGACACGCGCGAGTTCCGGGTCGATGCCTTGCAGTCGCTCGAGGGCGCACTCGAGCGCGAGCACCCGTCGCTCGACGATCGGCCGCGCTTGCACTCGCGACTCGCGCGAGTTCGTGGAGACGTCCTCCCGATGGAGCCGACGCCGCGCACTGTCGATCAGGATGCGCTTCATCACTGCGGCGGCGAGCGCGAGGTAGTCGCGGCGGTCCTCGCACGTCAGCGAGGTGTGCTCGAGGCGCAAGAAGACCTCGTGGACCAACGACGTCGGCGCGAGCGTGTGGTCGCGGCGTTCCGCGCCGAGTTTGCGCCGCGCCAGGCCGCGGAGCTCCGCGTACAGGAGCTCGAAGAGCCGCCGGCCGGCGGTCGGATCGCCCGACCGACGTGCGCGGAGGAGCTCGACGACTTCGGCTTCGTTCGCGGACGTGGTGGTGCTCACGACGACGCGGCGCCGGCGCGCCGTGGTCCGAACCTAACAGAATTCCGAAGAACCTGATCGACGCGCACGCCTCCGTTCGCTCGAGCTCTGCAAGAGGTGCTTCCATGACGATGACGCGTCGAAACGTCCTGTGTTCGTTGTCCGCGGCGGTCGCCGGACTCGCTTGCACCGCGGCGGCGCCGGCTCGAGGCCTCGCGCTCGAAGGTGGGCGCGAAAACGACGCCACGGACGGATTCCTCGCCGCGGTCAAGGCGGGCGACGAGGACGAAGTGCGCCGGCGGCTCGCGGCGCTGCCGTCGCTCGCTGCGACGCGCGACGCCGCGGGGCTCTCGGCGTTGCTGCACGCGCACCTCGCGGGTTTCCCGCGCATCGCGGCGCTGCTCGCGACGACGCGGCTCGAGCTCGGCGTCGAGTTCGACCTCGCCGAGTGCGTCTTCGAGGAGGACTGGAAGCGGATGGTCGAGCTCGCCGCTCTCGATCCCGCCGCGCCGAACGCGCTGCACCCGATCGGCGGCAACCTGCTCTACGCCGGCGCGCTCGCCGGCTCGACCGACCTCTATCGCATCCGCGCTCTCGGTTGCGACCGCGACGGCGCGCCGCCGGGCGGCAGTGGGTTCACGCCCGCTCGCGCCGCCATGGAACAGATCACGCTGCCCGGCGCGTGGATCGCCGCCGCCGACTTGCTCGGGAACGGCAGCGATCCGAACGCGCGCCAACGCAGCGGTGACAGCGTGCTGCACGGTGCGGTGCGGCGGCGCAGCGAAGCCTTGGTGCGCGTCGCCGTGCGCAAGGGCGCGAATGTCGCGGCCCGCGACGACTCGGGCCGCACCCCACTCGACCTCGCCCGCGCACTCGCGTGGCCAGAAGGTGTCGCGCTGCTCGAGCACCACGAGCGGCTCCCCCGCGATCATCGCGCGTCGCGATTCCTGTGCGATGCGAACGGCGACGCCGTGCGACGCCCGGACCTCCGCGACGTGCCGCAGGCGAAACAGAACGAAGTGACCGGCGCGTCCCACGCGAACCTCGAGAGGCTGCGGGCGCTCGTCGCCTCCGATCCGCGACTCGTCTTCGCCGTCTCGACCGACGACGAACTCGCGATCGAAGCAAGCGCGCACATGGGGAACCGCGACTTGATGCGCTTCCATCTCGATCACGGCGCGCCGTGCTCGTTGCCGACCGCAGTGTCGCTCGGCGACCCGGCGCTGATCCGTCGCCACTTGGACCGCGATCCGCGGCTCGTCCACGAACGCGGCGCCCACGACTTCGCCCTGATGCACTACGCCGCGATCGGCGGCGGCGGCGTGGAGATCGCGGCGCTCCTGCACGAGCGCGGCGCGGCGATCGACCAGGAGAGCGTCGGACTGACGACTCTGCATTGGAGCGTGCGCCGCGACCTGCCCGAACTGACGACCTGGCTGATCGAGCACGGCGCGGACGTCGACGCGGTGAGCTACCGGTGGGACCGACGCGGCGAGACGCCGCTGCAAGTGGCGCTGAAGGACGGGAACGCGCAACAAGCCCGGATCCTCCGCGCGGCGGGCGCCCGGGGTTGACGTCGAGCCGCGGCGCGCGCTCGCGCGTGGCTCGGACCTCACGCCGAACGCCGGCGCGCGTGCGCGGCGCGTGCACGGCGAGGTTAAGCTCGAGCCACCATGCTGCGTTCCGCCCGATGGCTCCTCGTGCTCTTCGCATTCACGCTCGCGTTCGCTCAGACCTCGACGCAACACGGGCCTGCGACGGTTCTACAGCGCACGACGAATGCACCCGGTATGCGCGTGCTCGTTCCGGCGTACTTCTATCCAGTGACCAACTCGCCGTGGACGCGCCTCTCGACGGCGGCGGCCGCGCATCCCGGCCGCATCGCGGCGATCGGCGATCCGTTCAACGGGCCGGGGCTCGCGTTCGATCCGACGTACGCGGCGGCGTTCGCCGACTTCCGCGCGCACGGCGGCATGCTGCTCGGGTACGTCTACACGAGCTACGGCGCTCGGCCGCTCGCGCAGGTGCTCGCCGACATGGACCAGTGGCTCGCGTGGTATCCGCTCGACGGGTTCTTCGTCGACGAGATGGCGAACCAACCGGGCCAGTTCGAGAGCTACTACCGCGCGATCTTCCAACACGCTCGCGCGCTCGTGCCGCACGCCGAAGTCGTCGGCAATCCGGGCACGTCGACGAGCCCGAGTTACCTGCAATCGCAGAACCAGCTCGTCTCGACCGCCGTGTGCATCTACGAAGGCGGCAGCGGTTTCTCGACGTGGCAGTCCGACGCGTGGGTGAAGACGTGCCCGCGGCAGAAGTTCTACGCGTTGCCGTACGGCACGCCGGCCGCCGGTTGGCAAGCCGCGGTCGATCACGCGTTCGCCGAGAACTGTGGCTGGGTGTACGTCACCGACGACGTGCTCCCGAATCCGTGGGACACGTTGCCGGCGTACTTCGAGGCGCTCGCCACGTACGTCGCGACGTTCTGACGAGCACCGCGCGCACGCCCGGCGGCCACGAGCACTGCGCGCGAACGTGCGCTCGCGCGGAGCTCGACGTCAATGCTCGCGGTAGCCGAGCGAGACGAGCAGGCACGGACCGTTCGCGATCACGCTGAGCCCGAGCTCCTCCGCGCGCGCGACCGCCTTCGGGCTCTCGGCGCCCGGCTGCATCCAGATGCGCTTCACGCCGAGCCTCGCCGCTTCTTCGACGACTTTTTCGGTCACGGCAGGCGGCGTGATGATCGAAACGCCGTGGACGGGCTTGGGGAGCTTTGCGAGCTCGGTGACCGTCGGCGCGCCTTCGATGTCGGTCTCGCGCGGATGCACCGCGAACACTTCGCGGCCGTGCTGTTGGTAGCAGCGCAGTACCTTGTTGCCGTACTTCTCGCGGTTCGACGACGCGCCGACGACGGCGTAGGTCGTGCCGGCGAGGAAATCCTTGATGCGTTCTTGCACGTTCATGCGGACCACAGACTGGACCGCGCGCGAACGGTGTGCAAGAGCTCGCGCGTTCGACACCAACACATTCCTCCGCACGACCGCGAGCTCTACGATGTCGCGCCGAAAGGAAACGCCATGCCGATCGCCCAATCGTTGTTGCCGGAATTCGAGATGGAAGCCGCCGTGACGCGCAAGGTCCTCGAGCGGGTGCCCGAGCAACGCTTCGACTGGAAGCCGCATCCGAAGTCGTTCTCGATGCACGACCTCGCGGCGCACGTCGCCAACATCTTCTCGTGGGGTCCGCTGACGATCGCGACCAAGGAGCTCGACGTCAGCCAGCCGTTCCCCAAACGCCGCTTCGAGACCACGGCGCAGTTGGTCGCCGACTTCGACAAGAACGTCGCCGAGTACCGCGCGGCGTTGACCAAGGCGACCGACGCCGCGCTCGGAGAGACCTGGACGTTCCGTGCGGGTTCGACCGTGTTCTTCACTCAACCGAAGGTCGGCGTGCTGCGCGGCTTCGTGATGAACCACTTGATCCACCACCGCGGCCAGTTGTCGGTCTACCTGCGCCTCTGCGACGCCCCGGTGCCGTCGATCTACGGCCCGTCGGCGGACGACGATCCGTTCGGCTTCTCGAAGAAGTGAGCGTTCTTGCTCGGCGCGGGCGGCGCGAGTCGCCCGCGCTACACTCGACGCGATGAAACCCGCGGAGAAGGCGCGCAAGCTCCAGGGCATCCTCGACGAGCTCTATCCGGCGCCGCCGATCCCGCTCGACCATCGGGATCCGTACACGTTGCTCGTCGCCGTGCTGCTCTCCGCGCAGTGCACCGACAAGAAGGTCAACGAGACGACGCCGAAGCTCTTCGCCAAGGCGCACACGCCCGAGCAGATGGTGAAGCTCACGCCGGACGAGATCCGCGAGATCATCAAGCCCTGCGGCCTCTCGCCGGCGAAGTCGAAAGCGATCTTCGGGCTCTCGAAGCTCTTGCTCGAGAAACACGGCGGCGAAGTGCCGCGCACGTTCGAGGAACTCGAAGCGCTGCCGGGCGTCGGCCACAAGACCGCGAGCGTCGTGATGATCCACGCGTTCAAGGAGCCCGCGTTCCCCGTCGACACGCACATCCATCGGCTCGCCGAACGTTGGGGCCTCTCCGACGGCTCGAGCGTCGAACGCACCGAACGCGACTTGAAGGCGCTCTTCCCGGAGTCCGACTGGGAGCGCCTGCACCTGCAGCTCATCTACTTCGGCCGCGAGCACTGCCCCGCGCTGCGCCACGACCCGAGCAAGTGCCCGATCTGCTCGTGGGCGGCGCCGAAGAAGGTCGTAGCGGCGTCCAAGCAGCGCCCTTTGGCGAAGAAGAAGACGAAGGCGTAGCATCGCGGCCGTCATGCAAGCGAGCGATTACCACAAACACGTCGACGAGACGTTGGAGCGCGTGCAGCGGCGGCTCGAGGCGTTCGATCCCGACGTGCTCGACTACTCGACGAGCGACGGCGTGATCACGCTCGAGTTCCCCGACCGCACGCGCTACGTCCTGAACCGCCAGACCGCGGCCTCGCAGATGTGGTTCGCGGCCGGCGCGCGCGCGTGGCACTACTCGTGGGACGCCGCGCGCGGCGCGTGGTGCGACGATCGCGATGGGCACGAGCTCCTCGAGAACGTCGGGCGCGTGATCTCCACGAAGCTCGGCCGCGACGTGAAGTTCTGAGCGACCGTCAGCCGCTCACGCACCCGGCAAGACGAAGCCCTTCGCCGGCGTCGCTTGCAGGCGCTTCGGCGGCCCGACCGGCGGCCAGACGAAGAAGAGCGAAGGTTCGTCGAGCTCGCCGAGGCTCGTCGCGAGCGCGCCGCTCGCGTCGACCCACAGCGTCGGGCCGTAGTCGAAGTTGCGGTTCGTGAACTTCTGCGGCGTGCCGGTCGCGACGTCGACGCGCCAGAGCCACTGCCCGTCTTGGTCGTTCGGCGTGGCGAGCCCCGCCCAACCGTTCGTTCGCACGTGGAGCGCGCCGAGATCCTCGTCGTCGAGCGGCAACACCGCTGCCGCTTGCGTGAAGAAGCCGTACGCGAGGTGATAGATCTCCTCGATGTCGCCGCTCACGAGCTCGCGCTCGCCACCGAGCAGGACGTGCGTGTCGGTGAGCTCGAGGAACCCGAGATCGTCGAGGCCCGTGATCGCAGGCTGCGGCGTGACGCCGTGGCCATCGGTCGGCACGACGAGCACGAGCCCGTCGTCGCCGGTCGGGTTCGAGTACACGATCGTCCACTCACGGTCCGGCGAGAGCGCGACGCGGTCCGCTTGCAGCGTCGGGTAGTAGTTGAACGGCGGATACGACGAGCCCGACGACTGCGACAGGTCGGTGACGGCGAAGTTGACGCCGTCGTCCGCGAGTCCGGCGAGGAAGACGTCCATGCGCGTCAGACCACCGAGGTTCGCGTCGAGGCGATCGCCGATGCCGACGTGGAGTTTGCCGGTCGGGAGGAAGCCGTAGAGCCCGATCTCGTCGAGGAACGGGTGGAAGAGCGCGTCGTGCGTGACGTGCACGCCGCCGCTCGCGCCGCCGCCCACTTCGAACGGCGGGACCAGGCCGACGTAGAGCTCCGGCGTCGCCTCGAGCACGGACCACGCGCAACGAGTGCCGTCGTCCGAGACGGCGAGGTACGGACCCGAGAGATGGTCGGGCAGGAAGCCGGCGCTCGCGAGCGTGCGCGGCGTCGGATCGACGGCGACGGCGTCGTGGCAAGCGTCGAAGACGAACGGGTGCGCCTCGGTCGGAGACGCTCCGGCGATCGTCGCCGCGAAGCAGCCGTTCGCGGAGAGCACCACTTCGCGGCCGAACCACGTGGGCTCGCTCGCGTTGGCGAAAGCGACGAAGCTCGCGTCGCCGCTCGCACCGCGCACGAACCGCACGATGCCGGTGCTCGCGACGCCGACGCCGAAGTCGGCGCCGAGTGCGAGACCGGAGCCCGCGAAGTCGAGCGGCGCGATGGCGCTCGTGCGGCAAGTCGCCGTGTGCAGCGCGAGGTCGAGCTCGTGGAGGTCACCGCCCGCGGCGAGCGTCGTCGCAACGAGCAGCACGTCGCCCGCCGGTGCGACGGCGAGCACGTCGAGCCACGGATCGGAGCCGCTGCCGGCGTCGGAGAGCTCCCACAGCGAGCTCGCCGCTCCCGAACCGTCGACGAGGAAGAGGCCGTACGTCTGCGAGCCGTCGTTCTCGCCGCGCACGTAGCGATACAAGGCGCCCGCGCCGTTCGGCAGGAGCAGTCGCGTCGCCTGCGGCACGTCGGCGACGCGCCGCGGACGTTGGGGCTGGTAGTCGAGGAGTTCGACGCGGCCGCCGAAGTCGAGCGGCAGCAAGCGAATGTCCTGCAGCGCCGCGGGCCACGTCGGCGCACCGCTCTGCGTGTCGAAGACCTTGACGTCGCCGGGTTTGCCGGCTTCGCCGAGGAAGACCGAGACTTGACCTGCGAACGCGTTCGCGGTCACCACGAAGGCGGCGAACGACGACGAAGCGCGGGTGATTCGCGACAAGAGGGCCTCCTCGGAGTCGATGTCGACCCTGGTGTTGGGGAACGGAACGCGGACGAGATCCCACGATAACCCGGCGACGCGCTTCCGCGGTGCGCGAGCACCGATCGATGCCGCGGCGGACCGCTGCCGGGCCCGCGCGAATCCGGCCGATCGCTTCGTCCCACGTGACCGCGGCGTCAGAATGCCGCGCATGCTCCAGCTCCACCGACTCGAAGGCTTCTACTGGGTCGCACGCACCGGCGGTTACCACGCAGCGGCTCGCGCGTTCCCCTACCCGATCACGCAGCCTGCCGTGCACCAGCAAGTGTCGAAGTTGCAGGCGGACCTCGGCTTCAAGCTGCTCGAGCGCGTCGCGAAGGACCGGATGCAGTTGACGCCGGCGGGCAAGAAGCTCTTCGACTTCTGCGCGCCGTTCTTCGAGGAACTGCCGACGTTGGTGCGCGCGCTGCAAGCCGGCGAATACGGCGGCGTGTTGCGCATCGTCGCGGCGCCGCTCGTGCTGCGCCAACTGATGCCCGGTTGGCTGAAACGCTTGCACAAGCAAAGTCCCGAGATGCAGATCGAGCTGCGCGAGCTCGTCGAGCCCGACCTCAAGGTGCTGCGCGACGGCGCGGCGGACCTGATCGTCGATTACCTGCCGGAAGTGCCCGACGACATCGCGTCGATGCAGGTCGGCACGCTGCGCGCGTTCCTCGTGTTGCCGGCGAACCATCCGCTCGCCGACAAGAAGCGTGCGTCGCTCGCCGCGCTGAAGGACGAGACCTTCATCAGCTACAACCCCGGCATGGTGCCGTTCAATCTGCAGATGCAGGCGTTCGCGCTGCACGGGCTCTCGCCGCGACGCACGCTGTCGGCGAGCAGCGCCGAGACGATCCTCGGGTTCGTCGAAGCCGGCATGGGCTTCTCGCTCGTGCCTTCGATCGATCCCGACGGGCCGAAGGGCAAAGGCATCGTCGCCGTGCCGCTCGCGGCGCCGAAGGTCGAGTACCCGGTCGTCGCGGCGTGGCGCAAGGACACGCCGGAGAACGCGCTGCTCGACGCCGTGCTCGAAGCCGCTCCGCGCTGAGCGCGACCGCCGCGAGCTACGCACAAGAGCGAGCGGGCGTACGTCGAACGGCGAAGTGCTTCGGACCGCCAACTTCGGCCGAATACGCGCGAGGTGAACCGATGACCGCCCAGCCCGCCCGTCCGCGACTTGGACTCGCCGCGTGGTCCGCCGCTCTGCTCGTCGGCGCGCTCGCCGGCAGCGGGCTCTACTTGTTCCGTTTCGCCGAAGGCACCTCGTACCTCTCCGACGACCCGCAGGCTTGCGTGAACTGCCATGTGATGCGCGAGCACCTCGACGGTTGGCAGAAGTCCGCGCACCACGCCCACGCGGTCTGCAACGACTGCCACGTGCCGCACGACTTCGTCGGCAAGTACCTCGCGAAGGCCGAGCACGGGTGGCGTCACTCGAAGGCGTTCACGTTGAACGACTTCAAGGAGCCGATCCGCATCACGCCCGAGGACCTCGACATCGTGCGCGCGAACTGCGTGCGCTGCCACTGCGAGATGGTGTCCGGCCTCGCGCCCGCGCACCGCGACTCCGACGGTCCGGTCGACTGCATCCAATGTCACTCGGCGGTGGCCCACGGGCCGCTGCGTTGACTCCCTACTTGGAACCCATCCCATGAGACTCTCTCGTTCCGGCCGCGCGGCGCTCTGGTTCGTCGCGATCTTCTCCGCGCTCGCCACCGCAGGCGTGCTCGCGCTCTACGACAACGTCTCGACGCGCAAGCACGAAGCGGCGACGTCGATCGTGCGTCTCGCGCCGATCGACGAAACGACGATCGACCCGAAGGAATGGGGCAAGACGTTCCCGCGTCAGTACGACAGCTACTCGCGCACGGTCGACATCGAGCGCACGAAGTACGGCGGCAGCGAGAACGTGCAGAAGCTCGACGACGATCCGCTGCTGCGGACGATCTTCGCGGGCTACGCGTTCTCGATCGACTACCGCGAGGAACGCGGCCACGCGTACATGCTCTCCGACCAACGCGAGACCGAGCGCGTGACGAAGAAGAAGCAGCCCGGTGCGTGCCTCCACTGCCACGCGAGCAACGTCGTCGCCTACCGCGAGGCCGGACTCGCCGCGGGCGCGCCCGGCAAATTGACCGACGCGCTGCTCTCGAAGGACGGCATCACGCAGTTGATGACGGGCTTCGAGAAGGTGTGTGCGATCCCCTACGACGAAGCGACGAAGCTCGTGTCACACCCGGTCTCGTGCCTCGACTGCCACGACCCTGAGTCGATGGCCGTGCGCATCACGAAGCCCGGCTTCCTGAACGGCATCCGTGCGCTCGCGCGTTCGGACGACCCCGTGCCGCACCTGCCGAGCATCGAACGCTGGCGCCAAGGCTCGAAAGCCGCCGACTACGACCCCAACGTCGACGCGTCGCGGCAGGAGATGCGCTCGATGGTCTGCGGCCAATGCCACGTCGAGTACTACTTCAAGGGCGACGGCAAGTTGGTCACGTTCCCGTGGCACAACGGGCTCAAGGTCGAGCAGATGGAGCGTTACTACGACGAAGTGGGCTTCGCCGATTGGACGCACGCGAAGAGCGGCGCCAAGGTCCTCAAGGCCCAGCACCCCGAGTTCGAGCTCTGGAGCCAAGGCATCCACGCACGCTCGGGCGTCTCGTGCGCCGACTGCCACATGCCCTACAAGCGCGAAGGCGCGCAGAAGTTCAGCGACCACCACGTCAACAGTCCGCTCCTCCACGTCGCTCGCTCTTGCCAGACGTGCCACCCGTACAGCGACGAGGAGGTCGTGTCGCGCGTGACGACGATCCAGGAGCGCACGAAGAAGCTGCTCGACGCCGCCGAACGCGCGACCGTCGACTTGATCGACGCGCTCGAGAAGGCGAAAGCCGCTGGCCGCACCGACACGGAGCTCGCCGCGGCGTTCGACCTGCAACGCAAGGCGCAGTGGCGCACCGACTTCGTCGCGGCGGAGAACTCGATGGGCTTCCACGCGCCACAAGAGGCCGCGCGCATCCTCGGGGAAGCGATCGACTACGCCCGCCAAGGCCAGATCGCGGTCCTCGCGCTCGGCACGAACTAGCCGTAACGCTCGCTCGTTCGACGACGCGAGGTCGGTCGCCCGAGCGACCGGCCTCGCACGGCTTTCAGCGCACGTCGAGCGCGAACGGCAGGCGTGCGAGCACGTGGGTGCCGCGCTCGAAACGCTCGCGGATGAGCGCCAGCGTGTGGGCGACTTCGGCGAGTTCGTTCGGCAGCCACGCGTCGAGCGCGCTCGATCCGACCGGCACCCCGCGTTCGTCGGCGTAGAGCGTGTCGAAGAACTCGTCGAACGGATTGCGGCGCTCGGGGAACGTCACGAAGTAGTCGTCGCCGACGCCGGCCTTCTCCGCCGCGAGCGCGATCGCGTCGTCGAGACCGCCGAGTTCGTCGACGAGCCCGAGTTCCTTCGCCCGCGTGCCGGACCAGACGCGGCCTTGCGCGTGCTCCTCGACGACGGCGCGGTCGAGCGCGCGGCCGGTCGAGACGCGTTCGAGGAAACCGTCGTAGATGCGATCGATGTGGCGCTGCACGAGCGCGAGTTCTTCGGCCGACTTGCGCCGCCACGGCGACGTCCAATCCGCGTGCGGACCGGTCTTGACGACTTCCGACTTGAGGCCGAGCTTCGCGAGCGCGCCTTCCGCGTTCGGGAACATGCCGAACACGCCGATCGAGCCCGTGATCGTGTTCGGTTGCGCGACGATCGCGTCGGCCTGCGACGAGATCCAGTAGCCGCCGGACGCGGCGACACCGGCCATCGAGATCACGACGGTCTTGCCACTCTCGCGCAGGCGTCGCACTTCGACCAGGATCTCCTCGGACGCCGCCGCGCTGCCGCCGGGACTGTCGACGCGCAACACGACCGCTTTCGCGTCCGAGCTCGTGCGCAAGTCGCGCAGCTCGCGCGCGAGCGTCGCGCCGCCGATCTCCTCGAGGCTCTCGCCGTCGACGATTTCGCCTTGCGCGAAGACGACGGCGATTTCGTTGGAGCCAGAGCCGACCGTCGGTGTCGTGAACGGCTGCTGCAGTTCGGTGACGTAGCCGCGGAGCGCGACTTGGCGAAAGCTCGTCCCCCACTCGCCTTCGCCCGCGAACTCGCGCAGCTCGTCGAGCACCCGATCGAACGACGCGACGCGGTCGACGAACTTCGCGGCGACCGCTTCGTCGGCGGTCAGCGCAGCTTGGTGCTCGACGACGTCGCGCAGCGCGTCCACCGGCACGTTGCGCGCGACGGCGGTCTCGGACAGGAAGACCTGGAACAGGTCGGAGAGCAACGTGTCGAGCTGCTCGCGATTCTCCGCGCTCATCGTGTCGGTCATGAACGGCTCGACGGCGGACTTGAACTTGCCGACGCGGGAGACTTGCACTTCGATGCCGAGCTTCTCGAGCCCGTCGGCGAAGTACATGACGTTGGCCGCGAGCCCGTCGAGCACGAAGATGCCGAGCGGCGCGATCGACGAATGGTCCGCGACCGATCCGAGGTAGAACTCGGCCTCTTCGTAGTCGGAGAAGTGCGCCCAGATCGGCTTGCCGCCTTCCTTGAACGCGAGCAGCGCCTGGCGCAGCTCGCGCGCTTGCGCCCACGAGCCGTTCACGGCGCCGTGCACGAAGAGCCCGCGGATCGAGTCGTCGTACGCCGCCGTGTGCAGCGCGTCGACGACGTCGGCGAGCCGCAGGTGCGAGAAACGACCGCCGAGGAGCCCGAACGGATCCTCGACGCCGCCCTTGTCGTCGATCGGTTCGGAGAGATCGAGCGTGAGGACCGCGCCGCGGGCGTGCGTCGTCGGCGGAGCGCCCGACGCGAAGAGCAACGCGAACAGGAGGAACGCCGCGAACGCGGAGAAGACCGCGACGATCGCGAAGGCGATCAACGTCGCGAGGATCTGGAGGAGGAAGTTCTTCATCGACGTGGAGGGCGCGGGCGTGACGGAGGACACCGGCCGCGCGCCGGCGAAAGGAGGAAGCTAGCGAGCGGGTCTCGGCCGCGCGCGCACGACGCCGAGCTTTTGCATGCGGCTCTGCAGCGTGCTCGGTTTGAGCCCGAGGAGTTCGGCGGCGCCGCCTCTGCCGTAGAGCTTGCCGCCGGTGTGGTCGAGCACACGCTCGAGGTACGCCCGCTCGTGCTCCGCGAGCGTCACGAGCGGCAACGACCGCTCGACTTCGCGACCGTTCGCGCCTGCTTCGAGCTCGAGCGCGAGTTCGGGCCCGTCCGAGAGGATCGTCGCGCGTTCGAGGCAGTTGACGAGCTCGCGGACGTTCCCGGGCCACGGGTAGGCGCGCAGCCGCTCGAGGTTCTTCGCCGAGAGCCGCCACGGCCCGCGACCGGTGCGCTTCGCGATCCCGCGCAGGATCTCCACGGCGATCGAGAGCAAGTCCTCCCTGCGCTCGGCGAGCGGCGGCACGGCGAGCGGGAAGACGTCGAGTCGATAGAACAGGTCGCTGCGGAAACGCCCGTCGGCGAGCGCGCGTTCGAGATCGACGTGCGTCGCCGCGAGGATGCGCACGTCGACTTTCACGGTGCGGTCCGAGCCGACCGGCTCGAACTCGCCTTCCTGCAACACGCGCAAGAGTTTCGCTTGCGCGCCGAGCGGCAAGTCGCCGATCTCGTCGAGCAGGAGCGTGCCGCCGTTCGCGATCGCGAACCGACCGGGACGGGTTTCGGTCGCGCCGCTGAACGCGCCGCGCTTGTGCCCGAAGAGCTCGCTCTCGATCAGGTTCTCCGGCAACGCGGCGCAGTTCAGCTTCACGAACGGCCGCGCGCGGCGCCTCGACCAACCGTGGATCGCGCGCGCGACGACTTCCTTGCCCGAACCGGTCGGTCCGGTGATCAGGACGGGCGCGTCGGTCGCCGCGACTTGGCGCGCGAGCTCCGCGAGCCGCTTCATGCGCGGATTCTGCGTGAGCAGCAGCAGCTCGCCCGCATCGCGTTCGCCGGTCACTTCGCCTTCGAGCAGACGATTCTGCTCGGCGAGCTGCCGCGAGTTGCGTTCGAGCGACGCGGCGTACTCGGCCGCGGTCAGCGCGAGCGCGATGATCTGTCCGTAGATCGTCGCGAGGTCGACCAACGCCGTCTCGTAGCGCTCGCAGCGCGTGCGATCGAACGTCAAGGCTCCGAGCGTGCGTTCGCCCGCGAAGAGCGGCACGACCATGCACGAGTGCCCGTGCGGCAGGTCGAGCAGACCGTGGTAAGGGTCCGCGCCGTAACCGTGGTCGGCTTCGTCGAGCGTGCGCGCGCGACGCGTCTCGAGCGCGCGGCGCAGGTCGGGGAACCGCGCGAGCTCGATCCGGTGGCGCCGCACGCGCTCGTCGGCGAGCGGCCCGCGCGCGCAGCGCACCTGCAGCGTCTCGCCGTCGAGTTCGAGCACCGCGGCCAAGTCGTACGGAATGACGTCGCGCAACGTGTCGAGCGCGCGTTCGAGCAGTTGGTCGACTCGCTGCGGCTCGCCGGCGAGCAACGCGAGCTCGTGCAGGTCGCGGGTCAGGTCGATCACCGACCGCGGCGCGACGACGCCCGAGGCGCGGGAAGATGCGGAACGGGACGACACGGCGGTGCGCCGTTCTAGTGGCTCGGCGTCCGCCCGGCCACCGAAATTTCGGTGCCGCACCGCCAATCCGGTGAGCTCGAGCCAACGTCGCCGACGCCCGAGCGGCGCTTTCCGGTGCGTAGGGCCGGCGAGCCCCTTGCACGCGCCGAGGCGTGGTGGCACGAATTCTGCCATTCTCGGGGCCCTTTCGACCCCCATTCCAACGCACCGCAACGCCCCCCAAGTCCAAGGAGGAACCGCATGTCCAAGCAGCTCAAGGGTTCGAAGACCCACGCCAACCTGAAGGCCGCGTTCGCCGGCGAGAGCCAGGCGAACCGCCGCTACCTCTACTTCGCCAAGGTCGCGGACGTCGAAGGCTACCCGGAAGTCGCCGGCAACTTCCGCGACACCGCCGAGGGTGAAACCGGCCACGCGCACGGCCACCTCGACTTCCTGAAGAAGGCGGGCGATCCGGCGACCGACCTGCCGATCGGCGACACGGCGTCGAACCTCAAGGCTTCGGTCGCGGGCGAGACCCACGAGTACACCGACATGTACCCGGGCATGGCCAAGACCGCGCGCGAGGAAGGCTTCACCGAAATCGCCGACTGGTTCGAGACGTTGGCCAAAGCCGAGAAAGCGCACGCGGGCAAGTTCACCGCGATGTTGAAGAGCATCAGCTGATCGCCCAGAGACCGCTCACTCTCTCTCCCTCGGCCGGCGTCTCGTCTTGCTACGGGGCGCCGGCTTCTGTTTTCTAGGTCTGGCCCGACCTCCCGCTCGTCCCGCCGTCCTGCTCGTCCCTCCCTTGCACCAGAGCGCCATGAGCGAATCCCACGACGCGCCGTCCATCGCCCCCGCCTCTCACGCGCCGATCTCGTTCGCGCCGACCGACGGGCTCACCTACGACCCGAACGACCCGAAGTACTGGCAGGTCGAGCTGCTCGCGAAGGAAGTGACGCGGGCCTTCGAGATCTGTCACGGCTGCCGCATGTGCTTCAAGTACTGCGACAGCTTCCCGACGCTCTTCGACTTGATCGACAAGCAGTACGAGGGCGACGTCACGCGACTCTCGCACGACGACACGAACCGCGTCATGGACGCGTGCTTCCAGTGCAAGCTCTGCGAGGTCCAGTGCCCGTACACGCCGCGCGACAAGCACGAGTTCATGCTCGACTTCCCGAAGCTCGTGCACCGCTATCAAGCGGTCCGCGTCAAACGACACGGCGTCAAGCTGCGCGACCGAGTGCTCGGCGATCCCGACCTCGCAGGCGAGATGGCGCGGCTATCGTTCGGCCTCGCGAACAAGCTGAACCGCGTCGCGCTGCACCGCTGGTTCATGGAGAAGACGCTCGGCGTGCACCGCGACAAGCTGCTGCCGGACTTCGCGCCGACGACGTTCGAACGTTGGGCGGACGAGCGCGGACTCGTCAGCGAGGAGACTGGCGCGGAGACAGTGCTCTTCCCGACGTGTTACGTGCAGAACAACGAGCCCGAGATCGGTCGCGACACGGTCGAAGTGCTCGAGAAGAACCAAGTCGAAGTGCGCTGCGTGCGCGGACTCCAGTGTTGCGGCATGCCGGCGTGGGAGCACGGCGACCTCGACACGCTGCGCAAACACGCGAAAGCGAACCTCGAGCGGCTGCTGCCGCACGTCGAGTCGGGCTCGAAGGTGCTCGTCATCAACCCGACGTGCTCGATGATGCTGCGCCGCGAGTACCCCGAGCTCGTCGCGACCGAGGACAAGGAACGCGCCGAAAAACTGGCGCGCGCGGTGCGCGATCCGAGCGAGTACCTCTGGTCGATCCGCGAGGAGCCGCGCTTCAACACCGACTTCAAGAGCACGCCGAACGGCCCGGTCGCGTACCACGCGCCGTGTCACTTGCGCGCGCAAGCCGTCGGCTTCAAGGGCCGCGATCTCCTGCGCAAGATCCCGGGCGTCGTCCCGAAGACGGCGATGGAATGTTGCGGCCACGACGGCACGTACGCGATGAAGGTCGAAGGGTTCGAAGTGTCGCAGCGCGTCGGCAAGAACGCGTTCGAAGGGATGCAGGCCGCCGAAGCGGAGTTGTGGGCGACCGACTGCCCGCTCGCGGCGCTGCAGTTCGCGCAGCACGCCGGAAAGAAACCGATGCACCCGATGACGATCCTGGCACGGGCCTACCGCGAGAACGGCTTCCCGACCAAAGTGCCGCCCAAGACCGAAGAGACTTCCGAGTGAGCCCGAATCCGCGCCGCCGAGCTCACGGCGAGGCCCCGGATCGCGTATGCCCCCTCGCGGATTGACGCCGCTTCGACCGAAGAGGTAGCGTCACCCGCCTTCCGAGACGTCCAGGGACCTCCGCCGCTTCCTCGTCCTGCTGCTCTGCCTGCCCGCGCTGCTCGCGCCGAGCGGGTACAGCGGCGTGCTCTGCCTCTGCGACGAAATGGTCGCGGCGAGCCTCGACGAAAGCTGCTGCGCCGTGCAGCAACGCTCGTGCTGCTGCGAAGCGCCGAGCGCCGACCAGGACGGCGAGACTCCGGTCGAAGCGCACGCGCCGTGCGCGAGTTGCCGCGACCTCTCCACGCCGGATGCTCCGGCGACGCGCGCGCCGTCGAACCAACACGACACGCTCGACCCGGCGCTGCTGCTGCCTCTGCCGAAGAGCTTTGCGATCGCGCTCTTCGAAGCCGCGCCGCGCCGCGCGGCCCTACGCCCGACGACCAGCCACGCGCCGCCTCGAGCCGCGGCCGCCGTTCCGCTGCGGATCTAGAAACGACTCCGGACGTGTAGGGCCTGGCGAGCGCTTGCTCGCCCCGGAAGCGAGCGCGTGCTCGTTCCGCCGCTTTCCTTCGTCGCGGAGTCGTCATGTTCGTGTCCATTCGAGATCGTCGCGTGCGCGAGGCGCGCGACCCGGCTCGCCGAGCCGGAAGTTTCCTCGCTCTGCTCTCGCTCTCGGCCTGTGCGGCGCCGAAGTATCACGAGCCGCATTTCGACGCCGTCCTGCACGAGCTCGACGCGCGTGCGTCGACGCCGGACGAGCTCGAACGCGCGCTCGAGCTCGCCGAACTCGCTCCGCTCTCGCTCGCGTGGCCGGACGACGCGCTGCGGCGCGATCCACGCCGCGAGGAGTATTGGCACGCGAGCGCACTCGCTTGGAACCAAGGCGTGCGCGAGGCGCGCAGGCGCTTCCTCGCAGCGCGTGCGCTCATCGACAGCGAAGGCGCGCCCGAACCGCTCGCCTTGGAAGGCGACTCGATCGCCGGCGACGGCGAACGCGAAAGCGAGTTGCGCGCGACGTTCGACGTGCTCGGAGTGTTCGGGCTGGGCGTGGCTCGCGCCGCGCGCGCGTTGGCGACCGAAGAAGCTCGCCTGGCGTACGCCGAGTACGAAACGCGCGTCTGGAACGCGTGGATCGACGTCGACCGCGCACGCGTCGAACTCGTGACGCGCCGTCGCCTGCTCGCCGCGCTCGACGAACTCGCGACCGAGAACGAACCGCTGGTGCGCCGACGCGAGATCCTCGCCACGAGCCGGTTCGTGCCCGCTGCAGAGCTCGACGGAGCGCGCGCCCAAGACGCGATGCTCGCGACCGAACGGGCGAACCTCCACGCGCGGGTCGCCGCCGCGCGCGAGGCACTCGCACTCGCCGCCGGCGTGCCGATCGAGAGCGACTCGCTCGATGCTGCGGCGGACGAGTGGCTGCTTCGGCTGCTCGCGGAATCGCCGCCGAACGCTCGAGCGCAAGCCGTCGCGGCCCCGCTCGGCGATGGAGAGGCCGACCCAATCACGACCGTGACCGAGCCCAGCGCCGCCGAGCTGTGGGACTCGAGACCCGAGGTGCGGGCGATGCGCGTGCGCTGCACGCTCGCCGAGGCGAAGCTCGATTCCGTGCTCGCCGAGCGCATCCCCGAGTTCCGACTCGGAGTGAAGTCGATGTTCACGCCGGAGAGCGTGCTCGCGGGCCCGATGCTCGACGCGGCCCTTGCGTGGCCCGGCGCTCGCGACGGCCGCATCGCGGCCGCGCGCCAGGAATGCGAGGAGATGCGCGAAGCGGTCGAAGCGGAGTTGCTCGCCGCCGTCGCCCGCGCGCGCACCGCGGCCGCCGAGTGGCGCGCCGCGCACGCCGTGCACGGGCGCGAGCTCGCCGGACTCGACGCGGATTCGCGTTCGAGCTGGTTGGCGGCCCAAGCACGGTTCCTGAACGACGTCGAGGCGCTCGCCGAAGCGAGCGGAATGCTCGGCGAACGCGTGCGAGCGCTGAAGATGGTGCACGAACACGACGCCGAGCTCGCGCTCGCTGCGCTCGAGTTCCGCCGAGCCTCCGGAGCGCGACCTGTGACGCGCCCAGCGCCGAGCCCGGACGGCGCCAACGCCCCCGCGGCCAACCCGGCGGAGGTGCAGCCGTGACCGCCGTGCGTTCGGACGTCGACCTCGCGCTGCTCGCGAGGGAGAAACAACCGCTCGAGCGGCCGCCGCGGCGCCGGCTCGGGCTCTGGGTCGCACTCGCCTTGCTGGTCGGTTTCGGACTGCTCGTCGCGAGCACGCTCGGCGATTTCTGGCGCGGCGCGACGACGGTCACGCTCGTGCGTCCGAAACCCGCGACGAGTTCCGGCGCGAACTCGAGCCCGACGACGGTCGCGCTGCAGGCGGCCGGGTGGATCGAGCCCGATCCGTTCCCCCACTTCGCGACGGCGCTCGTCCCGGGCGTGGTCGCCGAAGTCCTGGTGCGCGAAGCGCAACACGTCGCCGCCGGCGAACCGCTCGTCAGACTCGTCGACGACGAGGCGCGGCTCGCACGCGACGCCGCGGCCGCGACGCTCGCGCTCAAGGAGGCCGAACTCGCGCGCGCGACGCAGGAAGAGCACGTGAACACGGCCACGGCGACGTTCGCGATCCGCGAAGCGTCCGCCGTCGCCGCCGAGGAACTCGCAGGCAAGTCCGCAGCGGCCGAGAAACTCGCCGCCGCCGCGAAACGCGCCGGCGCGGAAGTGACGGTCGCCGAAGAAGCCCTCGCCGTCGAAGAGGAGCTCGCTCGTGCGAACGCGTCGGGGCCGCGCCAACTCTCGCTCGCGCGCGCTCGGCTCGAAGCCGCCCGTGCGGCCGTCGAAGTCGCCGACGCCGAGGCGCGCGCCGCAGCGGCGGAAGCGAAGACCGCCGCGGCGCGCGAACGGCGCGCGACGGAGGACGCGCAGCTGCGCTTCGACGATCCGGTCTGGCTCGAGTCCGCGCGCGCGCCGATCGCCGTGGCCCGGGCGGACGTCGCCGCGGCGAAAGTCGAACTCGCGCGCGCCGAACTCGCGCTCGCGCGGACGGTGATCCCCGCGCCGACGAACGGCGTCGTGCTCGAACGGCTCGTCGCGCCCGGCGCGGTGCTCGAAGGCGAACGCGCCAACGTCGTCGCGCTCTACGACCCCGGCTCCGTGCGCGTGCGGGTCGACGTCCCGCAAGGCGACGTGGCGAAAGTCGCGGTCGGTCAACGCGCGGAGATCCTGGCGGAGTCGCGCTCCGGTCGGCCCTACGCAGGAGAAGTGCTGCGGATCGTGCACCGCGCGGACATCCAGAAAGTGACGCTGCAGGTCCACGTGCGCGTGCTCGAACCCGACGAGCTGCTGCGGCCCGAGATGCTCTGCCAGGTGCGCTTCTTCGGTACGTCCGGTTCCGCGGAGTCCTCCGCGACGGCCGCGGGCGACACGAACGGCTCCGCGGCGAACGGCGAGCGCGTGCTCGTGCCGAAACGCCTCGTCGAGAACGGCTCGATCTGGGTCGTCGACGCGGCGAGCGGTCACGCGACGAAGCGCTCGATCGAACTCGGCGGCGAAGCCGGCGAGTGGGTCGAAGTGCTGCGCGGTCTGAACCTCTCCGACAAGTTGATCGACGAAGGCCGCGGCACCCTCGTCGAAGGCGCACGGCTCGCCGTGCAGGAGCGCTGACATGGCCCTGATCGAACTCCTCGACGTCACCAAGACGTACAAGAAGGGCGAGCACGTCGTCACTCCGCTCGCGAACGTGTCGCTCTCGGTCGAAGCAGGCGACTTCTTCGTGTTGCTCGGCCCGTCGGGTTCCGGCAAGACGACGTTGCTCAACCTGATCGCCGGCATCGACCGGCCCGACCGCGGTTCGATCCGCGTCGGTGCGGTCGAACTCGCGACGGCGAAGGACTCGAAGCTCTCGGATTGGCGCGCCGAACACGTCGGCTACGTCTTCCAGCAAGCGAACCTCGTGCCGGTGTTGACGGCGTACGAGAACGTCGAGCTGCCGCTCTTCCTGTTCGGCCTCTCCGCGAACGAACGGCACCAACGCGTCGCCGTCGCGTTGGAAGCGGTCGGACTCGCCGATCGGGCGACGCACTTGCCGAAACAACTCTCCGGCGGCCAGGAACAGCGCGTCGCGATCGCGCGCGCGCTCGTCGCCGATCCCGAGATCCTCGTCGCCGACGAACCGACCGGCAACTTGGACCACGAGTCGGCCGAAGGCGTGCTCGAGCTGCTCTCGCGTCTGCACCGCGAACGCAGGAAGACGATCGTGATGGTCACGCACGATCCGCGCGCGGCGCGTTTCGGGACGCGGCGAATGGTGCTCGACAAAGGCGAACTCCTCGAAGAGGCCGTGCGATGAAACTCGCGTCGCTCGTCCGCAAGAACTTGACGCGTCGGCCGATGCGCACGGTGCTGACCGTGTTCGGCGTCGCGTCGGCGATGCTGCTCTTCGTGTTGGTCGAGAGCCTGAGCGCCGGTCTGGACCGCGCGCTCTCGGGTTCGGAAGCCGCGAGGACGCTGGTCGTCTATCGCCAGAACCGCTACTGCCCGCAGACCTCGTTCCTGCCCGAATGGTACGGCGAACGGATCGCGAAACTCGACGGCGTGGCGAGCGTCTTGCCGGTCAAGGTCTACTTGAACAACTGCCGCGCGAGCCTCGATCTCGTCGCGTTCCAAGGTGCGCCGGCGGACCGGTTGCTCGCGACGCGCGGCATCGCGGTGACCGACGGCGACGCGCAACGCTTCGTCCGCGAGAAGGACGCTGCGCTCGTCGGCCGCGCGTTCGCCGAGCGCAAAGGCGTGACGGTCGGCGAGAACTTCCGCTTCGGCAACATCCAAGTGAAGGTCGCCGGCATCTTCGAGAGCGACGAACCCGTCGAAGAAGGCGTGATCCTGACGCACCTCGAGTTCCTGCAGCGAGCGGGCCCCGTCAACAAGCTCGGCACCGTGACGCAGTTCGAGGTCAAGGTCGACGACGCGGGCCGCGCGGAGTCGATCGCGCGCGAGATCGACGAGCTCTTCCGCACCGCGGAACAGCCGACCGACACGCGCGCGAAGATCCTGTTCCTGCAGAGCGCGACGCGCGACTTGTCCGAGATCCTCGGCTTCGCGCGGGTGCTCGGCTTCGCATGCGTGCTCGTCGTGCTCGTGTTGGTCGGCAACACGGTGTTGATGAGCGTCCAAGAGCGCGTGAAGGAGTTCGGCGTGTTCCGCACGCTCGGATACCGAGCGACGCACGTCGCCGGCCTCGTCGTCGTCGAAGCGCTCGCGCTGGCGCTCTCCGGCGGCGCGCTCGGGCTCACGATCGCGTGGCTCGTCGTGCGCTTCGCGCGAGTGTCGATCGGCGCGGAAGGCGTCACGGTCGAGTTCGCGACGTCGCCGACGCTGGTGTTGCTCGGGTTCGGCGTCGCCGCCGCGTGCGGCGTGGCCGCCGGGTTGATCCCGGCCATACGCTCCGCGCGCGCGCCGATCGTCGTCTCGTTGAGGAGCGCCTGATGCGCCTCTTGCCCCTCGACTACGCCGTGCGGAACCTCGGTCGCCGCCGGACGCGCACGCTGCTCGCCGCGGCGTCGAGCGCGCTCGTCGCAGCGTTGCTCGTCGCGACGGCGGCGTTCGTGCGTGGACTCGAGCGCACGTTCCAGGGCGCCGCGCGCGACGACACCGTGATCCTGCTCTCGTCGGTCGCCGAACGCGATGTCGTGCGCTCCACGGTGGTCGCGGGCCTGGGCGAGCTCGTCGCTGCGTCGGTCCAAGGCATCGCGGCGGTCGACGGCGCCCCGCTCGTGTCCGACGAGATCCACATGGGCACGAACGTCCGGCTCGCGGGCGACCCGAGCACGCGCGCCGGGTTCGTGCGCGGCGTCACCGACCGTGCGTTCCTCGTGCACGACGCCGTCACGCTGCTCGAAGGCCGGCCGCCGCGCGCAGGCGAAGTGGTCATCGGTCGGCTCGCGGCCGAACAGCTCGGCGTGCCCGAGCACGAACTCGCGCTCGGCAAGTCGCTCGAGTTCGAAGGTTCGTCGTTCACGATCGTCGGTCGCTTCGCGGCGCCTGGCACGACGATCGAAGGCGAGATCTGGACGCCGCTCGCACCGTTGCGGGGGCTCACGAAGCGCGACGACTCGTCCGCGACGTTCGTGAAGCTCGCGGATCCCGGCGCGCTCGCCGAGCTCGAGCTCTTCGCGAAACGCCGGCTCGACCTCGAGCTCGTCGTGATCCCGACCGCGGTGTACTACAAGGAGCTCGCGGACTACTTCGCGCCGATCCAGAGCCTCTCGTGGGCACTCGCGGGCCTGATCGCGCTCGCGGCACTCTTCGGCGGCGCGAACACGTTGAACGCGGCGGTGCAGGATCGCGTGCGCGAACTCGCGACGCTGCGGGCCGTCGGCTACGGCACGTTCGCGCTCGTCTGTTCGCTCGCGACGGAAGCGCTGGTGCTCGCCGCCGCCGGCGCGCTGATCGGCCTCGCCGCCGCGCGACTCTTCCTCGCAGGCTCGTCCGTGCGCATCGCGATGAGCGCGTTCGAGCTCTCGGTCGACGCCCCGGCGATCCTCGCCGGTATCGTCGGCGCCCTCTTCCTCGCACTCTTCGGTACCGCGCCCGCCGCCTGGCGTGTGTCGAAGCTCCCCGTCGCGGCGGCTCTCAAGGAGAACTGATCCAATGATCTCGAACATCCGTATCGTCTTCGCCGCGGGCTTGTTGTCGCTCGCCGCGTGCTCGGAGTCCGCGCCGGCCGGAAACGCGTCAGCCGGAAGCGCGCCGGCCGGAAGCGCATTGTCGGAGGCGAGCAAGTCCGCTTTGCCGGAGACCTATCACCTCGCGGCGGAACCCGCCGACGCGAAGGACATCCTCGCGTTGAAGCAGGACCTGAAGGACGGCGACGCCGTCGTCGTCCGCGGCCGCGTGCAGGACTTCGTCAACGGTCTCGCCGCGTTCGTGATGACCGATGGCTCGCTCCGGCCGTGCAACGAAGAAGGTCCGATGCCGGACTGCGAGACGCCGTGGGATTACTGCTGCACGGATCCGGCGGAGGTCTCGGCCGCGAGCGCGGGAGTCGAGTTCCACGACGGCAGCTCGATTCGCCGCGTCGACGCCGCCGGGTTCCATGGACTCGATCGCCTGAAGTGGGTGACGGTGAAAGGCGTCGCGAAGGTCGACCCCAAGGGCAACGTGACCGTCGTCGCCGACGGACTGTTCGTGAAACCGTGAGGGCTCCGCGCACTCCTCCGGCGTAGGGCGGGCGGGCCGCGCGACCCACTGCGGGCCACCGCCCTACGGCGTGCTACGGCGCTCGTCGTAGCGAGCGCGTGAGCTACGGAGTCCGAAGAGGAGCGCCGAACTTCCCCGGCGTCCTGTTCACCCAACCGAGAGAGTGCACGCGTGACCCTTACGTGGAGCGATACGTACGAAACCGGCAACGACCGCATCGACGGTCAGCACCTGAAGCTCTTCGAACTGACGAACCGACTCGAGGCGATGCTCGCTGGCCGAGAGAAGCTCGATCCGACGCCGGTGCTCTCCTACTTGGAGACCTTCGTCAACATCCACTTCTGCTACGAGGAGCTCTGCATGGCGATGGGCAAGTGCTCGGTCCAGCAGACCAACAAGGACGCCCATGCCAAGTTCATGGCGCTCTTCGCGCAGTTCAAGAGCCGCTTCGCATCCGAAGGGGCGACGCGCGGACTCGTGCAGGACCTCCACGACGCGATCGCCGGTTGGATCGTCAAGCACATCTGCAAGATCGACGTCGAGCTGCGCCAATGCGCGCGGACCTGACGGTGCTCACTCCGCGCGCAGTCCGAACCCGCGCGCCATGAACGACGCGGCGAGCGCCGCAAGCACGACGAGCGTGAGCTCGATGTGACTCAGGGCGGCGAGGCCACGCGCCTTCGACGTGTCCGGCGTGCGTCCGGCACGGACCTCCGCGCGCCAACGCAGCAGCGCGAAGAGCGGTGCGAGCTCGAGCAACAGGATCAGCACGACGATGCCGAGCTTCGCGTGGAAGACCCACGTGCTCATGTAGTACTCCGTGCCCTTCTCGAGGGATCCGAACGCGCGCCACGGACCGGTGGTGAGCCAGAGCAGCGCCGCGATCCCCCACCAGAGGTCCGCCTTGAACACGCGCTGCAGTCCCGCCGCATCGAGCGGCTGCCTCAAGAACTTCGCGCGCAGGTGGATCGCAGGCAGACCGATCGCGAACGCCATCAGGTGGAGGAACGAGACCAGTGCAGCAAGCGTCATGACGACTCCGTGGTTTCGGCCGCGCACATCGGAGCGGCACGCCCCCCCGCTGTAAAGCTCGACGCCGGCCGCCGAAGCGTTCAGCGCCAATCGCTTTCGAACTCGACGCGCCACGCGAGCCGCGCCAGCTCGCTGCCGGCGACGACGGCCTCACGGAGCACTCCGTCGGGCAACGGGTAGACCGTCGCGAGCCGGTCGAACAAACGCTCGCGCAGCTCGAGACTCGGCGCGTCGAGCAGGTGGAACAGCGACAGCGAATCCTCACGTCGATCGAGCTCGACGAGCCTCGCGATCGCGGCCGCGTCGGGTGCGCTCGCGAACTCGACGGCTCGCACGGCAGCGACGAAGTCGGCCGCCGCGCCGTCGAAGATCGGCGTGTCCGGCCCGCGGCCGGGCACGGCGCGACAGCTCGCGCCCCGCGGCACGAGCACCTTGCGCCCTTCGGTCTCGAACGCGACGCGGCCGGTGCGCACGCTCAACGTGGTCACACCCGTGTCGTCGACCGACAAGTCGTACTCGCAGCCGAGGTCGACGGAGAGGCCCGCGGGCGTGCCGATCTGGAAGTGGCGCGGCCGAGCGATCACCGACGCGGAGAGCGTGCCGCGCTCGAGGAAGAGCTTGGCGAGTTCCTCGCTGCGCTCGACGACGCGCAATTTCGCGCCGCGAGCGACCCGCACTTCGCCGAGGCGACCGAGATCGAGCTCGGCATCGTCGGTGGCGACGAATTCGTCGCCGGGACCGAGCCTGCGCACGCCGTCCGCGCCGCGGAGCTCGTAGCCGTCGCCGCCGCGCGCGAGCGCGAACCACGCGCCGAACGCGAGCATGACCACGGCCGCGGCCGCGACGAGCGCGCGCCACGGGAACACGCGCGGTTTCGGCGCAGCGAAGCGGCCCAACAACGCTTCGAGCCGCGCGACTTCGGGATCCGGCGCGCCCGAGCGCGACCACAGGTAGTCGTCGTGTTCGTCGCTCATCGCCGTCCCTCGGGCAGCAGTCTTTCGCGGAGGAGCTTCATGCCGCGGGTCAGGTTGACGCGCACCGAACCGTGCGTCATCCCGGTGCGTGCGGCGATCTCCGGACCGGAGAGACCTTCGACGAGCCGCAGGATCAACGTCTCGCGGTACGCCTCGGGCAAGGAACGCACGGCGTCGAGCGCGAGCTCGGCGTCCTCGCGCTCGTCGCGCGGCGGTTCGTCGGGCGCGACGAAGCTCTCGTCGAGTTCGTGCGAGCCTCGGGCGCGCTTCAGCGCGTCGCGCGCCGCGTTACGTGCGATGCTCGCGAGCCAGCCCGGAAAACTCTCGGGTTCGTCGAGCCGTTCGATCGAACGCAGCGCGAGCAAGGAGACCTCCTGGACGAGATCGCGTGTCTCGTGTTTCGGTCCGTGCGCGAGCGCGATGCCGTGGACGACGCTGCGAAAGCGCTCGAAGAGCCGACCGAACGCGCCACGGTCGCCGCGGCGCGCGAGCTCGGCGAGTTCGGTCCACGCCGTGTCCGCGTCGCGCGACGGAGCTCCGGCGCTCGCCGCCTCGGCCGAGGTCGCCGGCGGCGGAACCTCCGGCGTGCCCTCGCGCGGCGCCGGCCGCTTCACTGGGCGCCTCCACACGGCGCCGAGGCCGCCGGCAGCGAACGCCCGGCCGACGACGGAACCGGCGCGCACCCGCGCGAGCGGTTTCGGGACGGGCCGGAACGAAGTCGCTGCAAGCGGATGGAACACGATCGGGGGACGATCGATGCGCTCGAGTGTTAGCGTGCCCGGCCCGAGGCGTCGAGGGCCGCCGCCGGTCGGGCCCGCGCGCGTGCGGCGGTCCGACGCGCGTCTCGCCTTGACGGGCGGCTCGGGCGGACACGGCGGCGCGAGAGTCCGGCGAATTCGCGAGGCGCGGACTGCGTTTCGCGAGCGCATGGCCCCTGCCGTCGACGCCGTGCTCGCCCACCGATCCGCCGCAGCGTTCCCGTCGAGTCCGTCGTCGCACCCGTTCGCCGGCTCGCTCCTCCTCGTGCTCACCGTGGTGCTCGGCGAGGATTGCGCCGCCCCTCATCGAGCGACGATCGCCGACGGCGGAGCGTGGATCGCCTCGCGGCCACCGCTCGTCGTGCACGCGGTCCAGTATCCGCGGGAACACCCCGCCGGACGTCGCGCGGATGTCGTGTTCCACGCAGAGATCGTCCGCCAGCTCGAATCCGCCGGTTGGCGCGTGATCGACCCTGCGGAGAGCGGCCACGAACCCGGTGCGCTGCACCTGCATTCGGCGGTCGTCGGCGCGAGAGCGAGGATCCTCGACAGCGTCTCGACGTGGGACGGCACGGCCGAGTCCGATCGCAGCGGGATCAGTGCGGCGGACGGCTTCGTCGGTCGCATGCAGGTCCACTACGGGTCTCGAGCCGCGATCTCGCTCGCCGTCGTGGTGGCCGACGCGCAAGGCAGACAGTTCTACGCGCATCGCTTCGGCATCGAGACGATCGAACTCGACGACGATCCGGAGGACGACGTCTGGTTCCGCGCGCCGGATCGCAACCAGCGCGCCGTCGAAGGCGTGCTCGCCGAGTTGCTCGAACGCTGAGCGCGCTCAATTCTCGCCGCGGCGCGCTTCGTCCTTCAGGAGCTCGCGCAGGACCGCGGTCGCGTACGCGCCGGAATCGAGCGCGAACGCGAGCTCGACGAAGTCTCCCGAGTCGTCGCGGTCGACGCGCGTCACGAGTTCGGTGAGCCTGAAGCGCAACGGACGCCTGCCGCCCGCGGGCTGCAGCGGCCCTTTGCGGTCGAAGAGCTCGCGCGCGACGCCCGCTTCGGCGAGCGCCTCTTCCTCGATGCGCGCGGGCTCGTCCGTCGGCTCGGTCATGCGCGGTCCGAAGAGCGGCCCCGTGGGAGAGATCTCGAACCGCTCCGCGCGCGGAGCTTCGGCGGACGCGTCGACCACCCGGAACACGGCGCCGCCGGGATGTTTCCACGCGAGGTCGCCCGCCAGCACGCGATCGAACGTGTCGAGTCGCCGCGCGAGCACCGCGTTGAAGAGCCACGACTGCCATGCCGAGACGAAGAACTGCTGCATCCGCCGATCGACGGCGAACAGCGCGCGCCGCGCGTCGCCCTTCTTCTTCGCCATCGCGTGCGCGAGGCGGATCGGGTCGCGGAACGAACCGGGCCACGCGCGGGCGCTGGCTTCGTACTCGCCACGCGCGAAGAGCTCGCGCGCCTTCTTGACCGCGCCGCGGTCGGCCGACCGCGGATCGCCTGCGATCAGTTGGACCGCACGCTCGGCGTCGCCCGAAAGCAACGCCTTGCCGATCTCCCAACCGTCGCCGCGCGCGCCGAAACGTTGTTCGCCGAAGTAGTTCGGCACTCCACGCGCGGCGAGGAGCGCGAGCACGCGCTCGACGTCGCCGATGCGCGCACGCTCGACGTCGCGCAGCCGGATGCGAAAACGATTGCCGTGCAAGTGGCCGAGCTTGAGCTTGTTCTTGTGGCGCGCGACCGAGAGCACGCGCCATGCGTCGTCGCCGAGCTCCGCGACGCGCTCGGGCTCGACGTGTTCGACCGAAAACGTCTGCCGCGTCACGCCCTGGGCGTCCTTCAAGCCCGCGTAGCCGACGTCGCGCGGCGCGACACCGAGCGCTCGCGCGAAACGTCGCGCCGCTTCGGTCGTCGTGATCCCGCGCTTCTCGACGCACGCGAAGACGTGCGTGCCTTCGCCGCAGGCCGCGTACGCGCCGAGCTCGTCGACGACGAAGTCCTCCGGGCGCGACTTGTACGCACCGTGGACCGCCGGCACGTCGCGAGTGAGGTACGGAAGCTCCGACACGACGGCGTTGTACCGTGTCGCGCGACTTTCTCCAGCCGTCGACCGCGGCACTCTCGCGTGCTCCGGCTCCGTTCGCGCGCCCCCGATACGTCGCGGGCACGTCGCAGGCCCGTCGCAGGCCCGTCGCAAGCACGTCGCAGGCCCGTCGCAAGCACGACGCCGGCACGACCCTGGCCCGTCACCGGCACGGCGCCGAGCAGCCGCGGACTCGGAGCGATCCCGACTTCCGGCGCGCGTTCCGTGGCGCACGCAAGCGCGCCGTTCGACTCGGCGCGTCGAGTGGTCGCGTTAGACTCCCGCCGCATGAATCTCTGGACGATGCTCGCACGAGCGAACGAGCTCCATCCCAAGGAACTCGCGGCGGTCGACGGCGCGCGGCGCTTCGACTATGCGACGGTGCATGCACGCGCGGCCGCGCTCGGTGCCGCGCTGCAGGACCGTGGCGTGCGGGTCGGCGAGCGGATCGCCGTCCTCGCGGCGAACCGTGTCGAGTTCCTCGAGCTCTACTTCGCCGCCGCTGCGGTCGGCGCGATCCTCTGCCCTTGGAACACGCGTCTCGCCGCACGCGAGCTCGCCGGGATCGCCGTCGACGCCGAGACGCGGGTGCTCTTCGCCGACGTCGAGTTCGCGGACCTCGTCCGGCAAGCGCTCGCGTTCGCACCGCCGATCGCCGTCGTCGTGTGGATCGGAGGGGACGGCGGACGCCTCGACGACGTGCGCACGTTGGTCTACGACGACGCGCTGGATTCCGACGGGCGCGCGCTCCAAGTCGCGGCCGAAAGCGACGTCGTGGTCGCGCAGCTCTACTACACGAGCGGCACCACCGGCGTCCCGAAGGGCGTGATGCTGACGCACCGCAACGTTCGCGAGCACGCGCTCGCTGCGATCGCCGAGCTCGGTCTCTCCGACCGCGACGTCTGGGGGCACATCGCGCCGATGTTCCACTTGGCCGACGCGTGGGCGACCTTCGCGATCACGTGGGTCGGCGGTCGCCACGTCTTCGTGCCGCGCTTCGAGGAGGAACGCGTGCTCGACGCGATCGAGCGCGAACGCATCACGATCACGAACTTGATCCCGACGATGCTGAATCGGCTGGTGAAACGCGACGACGTCGAACACCGCGACTTCTCGAGCTTCCGGCGGATCCTCTCCGGCGGCGCGTCGATCGCACCGGAAGTGGTGCACCGCGTGATGCAGGTCTTCGGCTGCGAGTACGTGCAGACGTACGGCATGACCGAGACGAGCCCTTACCTGACGCTCAGCCTGCTGAAGGCGCCGCTCGCGCTCCTGCCGCCCGACGAACAGTTCCGATTCCGCGCGAAGACCGGGCGTGCGTTCCTCGCCGTCGAACTCGACGTCGTGGGAGACGACGGCCGACCGGTCGCGCGCGACGGCGTCGCGGTCGGCCAAATCGTCGTCCGCGGCGGGACCGTCACGCCGGGCTATTGGAATCGACCGGAGGAGACGCGCGCAGCGTTCCGCGACGGTTGGCTCGAGACCGGCGACCTCGCGACGATCGACGCGGAAGGCTACGTGCAGATCGTCGATCGCAAGAAGGACATGATCAACACGGGCGGCGAGAAGGTGTACTCCACCGAAGTCGAGCACGTGCTCTACGAACATCCCGCGGTGCTCGAGGCCGCGGTCTTCGGCGTGCCCGACCCCGACTGGGGCGAAGCGGTGCGCGCGGCCGTCGTGTTGCGCGGCGGACGCACCGCCGACGCCGAGGAGTTGCGCGCGTTCTGCCGCGCTCGCCTCGCGGGCTACAAGGTGCCCCGGCGGATCGACTTCCTCGCGGAGCTGCCGCGCACGGGCACGGGGAAGATCACCAAGGTCGCGCTGCGCGAGCGCGTGGCGGCCGAAGAGCGCGGGACGCTCGACGTCCGCGGCGCGGCGCAGGCCTGACGGAGCGGTCCGGGCAAGAAAGCACCGCGGGTCGAAGCTTTCCGGAATCGCAATCCGCCCGTCCCCCTGACGTCGCAGGATCCGCAACCGAGGCGCTTCGACCTCGCGGCGATTGAGGAACACTGTAGGTGCACGCGCGCCGCCTTACTGCTCGTCGAACTGCGTACGTTCGGCCGGAACGAGTACGCAGATCGCGTCGCGCGAAAGCACGAGGCGCAGGTGTGGCGTCGCGCCCCTGCGCTCCGCGAGTGTGCCCCCATGGTTCTCGGCGTCACGGCGCCGCGGGCCAGACGACGGCGACGAGCTCGATCCGCTCGCCGGTCGCGAGATTCCAACCAGGCCTTCGCGCGAGCTCGCGGGCGCCCAGGCGCTCGAACGTCGCGGCGAGCGGCGTCAGGTCCTGCGCAGCGGCGACCAGCACGCCCGGGCGATGCCGCTCGCACCAACTGCGAGCCGCTTCGGCGTCGGCGAGCTTCTTGATCGGGCCGCGCGCGGCGTAGAAGAGCAGACTCGGCTCGTCGAACGCGAACGTCGCGATCGGCACGTCCGCATCGGTTTCGCCGCGGATGCGCGCGGCGACTTCGGGCACGGGCTTCTCGAGGTCGAGCGGCCGCAGGATCGACGTGACCGACACGCCGGCCGCCACCACCGAACCGAAGGCGAGGCACTTCGCGGCGCGCACGTGTCTGGCTTGCCGGAACGCCGTGTACGCGGCCCACGACGTCGCGACGACGCACGCAGCGAGTGCGAGCGCGCCGGACCGCAAGAGTGGCTCGCGTGCCGCGAGCCAGACCAGAGCGCCGACGCTCGCGGCACCGAGCGGCAGGAAACACCACACGCCTCGTGCGAGCCACGCACGCGTGCGCTGCGGGAGCGCGCCACGTTCCGCGAGGTCGATCGTGCGCGCGAGCGCGAGTGCGAGCGCAGGGAAGATCGGCAACACGTAGTGAGGCAACTTCGTCGCGATCAACGACACGAGCACGAACGTCGCGCCGCTCCAGCCGAGCAGCACGGCGCGCTCCCGCTTGGGGAACGTGTCGCGCGAGATGAGCCCTGCGAGCGCGGCCGGCGCGTAGAGCGACCACGCGGCCAGTCCGACCCAGACGATCGGGAAGTAGACGAAGAGGCCCACGAAGTAGGAGCCGCCGTGCCCCTCGAGCGGCCGCAGGATCCGGTCGACGACGTGGTGACCGAGCCCTTCGCTCGCGAACCGACCGGCGGTCGCCCGGTTCGCCGGCAGCGCCCAAGCGACGAACACTGCGACGCTGACCAACGCCGAGATCCAGAGGCGCGAACGCCACGGCCGCAGCTCGGGAAGCTCGCGGCCGAGCCACAGCGCCGTGCCGACTCCCAACACCGGAATCGCGAGCCCGACCGGGCCTTTCAAAAGCTGCGCGACCGCGAGCGCGAGCGTGAAACCGATGACGTGGCTCGCGCGAGTCCGACCGTTCGTGGCGCGTGCGAACACGAGCAGCGCAAGCGTGAGCACGCCGAGCAACGCCGCGTCGGTGGTCGCGAGCGTGCCTTCGGCGAACGCGAGCGGCGTCGTCGCGAGCACGACCGCGGCGAGCCAACCGGTTCGCGCGCCGAACCAGCGGCGCGCGAGCGAGAACGTCGCGGCGCACGCGACGCCGAGACCGATCGCGGACCAGAACCGCACCGCCCACTCGCTCGGGCCGAACAGTCGGATCGGCACCGACATCAACCAGTAGACGAGGATCGGCTTGTCGGCGCGGAGCTTGCCGTTGAAGGTCGGGAAGAGGTACTGCCCGCTTTCGACCATCTCGATGGCGGCGCGCGCGAAACGTGGCTCGTCGCGATCCCACAACGTGGTCTGCGCCGACACGACGAGGCAGACGGCGGCGACGACGGCGGCGACGAGCCATGGCGCGAAGCGAGCGACTTTGGCGAACCGCGGTTCCATCGGACGCGCACGTCCGACGGTGCGAACGCGCGCCGAACGCCGTCACGATCTGGCGCTATCTCGGCACCGTGCGCAAGGGAGGGTTGCGTTGGGCGCCGGCGCGCGCGACGGCACATGTGCGCGGGCCGCCCGGCTTTCGCTCGACCGCGTCGTGCTCGACGCTCGCGCGGTCCCGTCGAGCTACGACGGAACGCGTAGCGCGCTCCGTACGCGCGCCTCATCGCCCCCAGATGGTCGCCCCCAAGTGGCCGCCCCCAAATGGCCGCCCCCCCCAGTGGTCGCCCCCAGTGGTCGCCCCCAGTGGTCGCCCCCAGTGGTCGCCCCCAGTGGTCGCCGCCGGCGGCGAGGCGCCGCCTCCTCCGAGCGTGATGCCGTCGTCGAGGCGTGTGGATCGCGCGCGACGAGTGCGCTCGCGACCTGCGCTTCGCTCTCCAGAGGTGCGCGCGCAGTCAACGCGCCATCGGCACGTCGACGCCGCGCGCACGCGCGCACGCAAGCGCTTCGTCGTAGCCCGCGTCGACGTGACGGATCACGCCCATGCCGGGGTCGTTCGTCAACACGCGGTCGAGAGCCTCCGCCGCTTCGGGCGAGCCGTCGGCGACCGTCACTTGGCCGGCGTGCAGGCTGTAGCCGATGCCGACGCCGCCGCCGTGGTGGAAGCTCACCCACGACGCGCCGCTCGCGACGTTGACCATGCAGTTCAGGATCGGCCAGTCGGCGACGGCGTCGGTCCCGTCCTTCATCGCTTCGGTCTCGCGGTTCGGACTCGCGACGGAGCCGCAATCCAAATGGTCGCGACCGATCACGATCGGAGCCTTCAGCCGTCCGCTGCGAACCGCGTCGTTGAACGCGAGTCCGGCCTTCGCTCGCTCGCCGTAACCGAGCCAGCAGATCCGCGCGGGCAGACCTTGGAACTTGACACGCTCACCCGCCATGCGGATCCAGCGCGCGAGCGAACGTTTCTCGGGGAACAGTTCGAGCACGATGCGATCGGTCTCCGCGATGTCGGCGGGATCGCCGGAGAGCGCGACCCAGCGGAACGGTCCGAGGCCTTCGCAGAAGAGCGGTCGGATGTACTTCGGCACGAAACCCTCGAAATCGAAAGCGTTCGAAAGCCCGGCGGCCTTCGCGTGACCGCGCAGGTTGTTGCCGTAGTCGAACGTGTCCGCGCCGCGTCGCTGCAGCTCGATCATCAGCCCGCAGTGCTCGACCATCGTCGCGAACGAGCGCTTCTCGTACGCCTTCGGATCGGTGCGACGCAGTTCGAGCGCCTGCTCGAGCGTCATCCGCGACGGCACGTAACCACCTAGCGGATCGTGCGCGCTCGTCTGATCGGTGAGGAGGTCCGGCGTGACCTTGCGCGCGATCAAACGGCCGAGCAGCTCGACCGCGTTGCACGGCACGCCGATCGACTTCGCGACGCCCTGCGCCTTCCATTCGAGCGCTTGGTCGATCGCTCGATCGACGTCGTCGATGCAGACGTCGAGATACCGGGTGTCGAGACGTTTCTGGATCCGCGCGCGGTCGACGTCGGCCGCGAGGAACGTCGCTTCGTTCATCGTGGCGGCGAGCGGTTGCGCGCCGCCCATCCCGCCGAGTCCGGCCGTGACGACGAGCCGGCCGCGCAGATCACCGCCGAAGTGCCGGTTCGCGCTCGCCGCGAACGTCTCGTACGTGCCTTGGAGGATGCCCTGGGTGCCGATGTAGATCCACGAGCCGGCGGTCATCTGCCCGTACATCATCAGCCCACGCGCTTCGAGCTCGCGGAAGTGCTCCCACGTCGCCCACTCGCCGACCAGGTTCGAGTTGGCGATCAGCACCCGCGGCGCGCGAGCGTGCGTCCGGAACACGCCGACCGGCTTCCCGGACTGCACGAGCAACGTCTCGTCCGGCTCGAGCCGCTCGAGCGTCGCGACGATCGCGCGGAACGAGTCCCAATCCCGCGCGGCTTTGCCGCTGCCGCCGTAGACGACCAAGTTCGCGGCATCCTCGGCGACTTCCGGATCGAGGTTGTTCATCAGCATCCGCTTCGCCGCCTCGGCCGCCCAACTCTTGGCAGTGCGAGTCGCGCCGCGAGGCGCGCGTTGCGGACCGATCGGAATGGCGTGCGCGACGCTGGGCGCGCTCGAGGAAGTCGTACGAGTCGTCATGGCAGCCAGGCTTGTAAGAATGACAACGGCGGAGGCTCGAGCTTAGCGCTGGAATCGCTCCGCCGCTGCGTTGACTTCGGCACGACGCTCGCGTAGGGTGCGGAACCCAGTCGATGGCCGCCCTGCGCTCTCGCCTCCACCTCGCTTCGTGGATCGTGCTCCCGCCGATCGTGTTCTCCGGGATCCTGCGGCTCGTCCTGCACGTGCGCTTCTCCGACGAACCGACGAACGGAGCGTTGCTGCGCGAGTTCGGGTTCGGCGCCGGTCTCGACGCGTTGGTCGCGCTCGCGCTCTCGACGCCGGTGTTGCTCGGCGTGTTCGTGTTGCCGCTCGGCTGGCTCGCGAGGACTTGGCTCCGCGGCGCGTTGTTCGCCGCGTTCTACTCCGCGTTGGTCTTCCACGGCTTCATCGAGTTCTTCTTCTTCGAGGAGTTCAAGGCGCGCTTCAACCACATCGCGCTCGACTACTTGCTGTTCCCCGGCGAAGTCGTCGGCAACGTGTGGCAGAGCTACGACGTGCCGCTCTTCGTCGCGCTGGCGCTCGGCGCAGGTTCGCTCGCCGCCGGTGCGATGCTCTTCGTGACGCGAGGCATCTCGTTCGCGCCGCTCGGCCTGAAGCGCCGCACCGGCGCAGTCGCGAGTGCGCTCGTCCTCGGCACGCTCGCCGTGCTGGTCCTCGTCAAGGCGCCGCTCTCGCTCGCCAACGAACGTCTGGAGAACGAGTTGACCTCCAACGGCACGTTGCAGCTCGTCCGAGCCTTCTTCACGGGCGCGCTCGAGTACGACCAGTACTACCTGACTCTGCCTCGCGACGAAGGCCGTCGACGCGCGACCCGGCTGCTCGGGTTCGACGCGCCGACCGCGCCGGAACTCGCGCTGCCGAAGGGCGAGTTCGTGCCGCGCCGCGGCGTCGCGACCGCCGCGCACGGAAGCTCCGAGCCGCGCGCGTGGAACGTCGTCGTCGTCGTCGAAGAGAGCTTCGGCGCGGAGTTCGTCGGTGCTCTCGGCGCGCCGCGCAGCTACACGCCCGAGTTCGATCGCTGGACACGCGAGGGGTATCTGCTTTCCGGTCTCGTCGCGAACGGCAATCGCACGGTGCGCGGACTCGAAGGCGTGCTCGCCGGCTTCGTGCCGTTGCCCGGCGACGCGATCTTGAAGCGCACGAAGAACCAGGACGTCGCGACGCTCGCGCGCGTGCTCGGCGAGCTCGGTTGGCGCACGGAGTTCTTCTACGGCGGCCGTGGGATCTTCGACGGGATGAAGCCGTTCATGCAGGCGAACGGCTGGGAGTCGTTCGTCGAGCAGTCGGACTTCCCGAGCGACGTGTTCACGACCGCCTGGGGCGCGGCCGACGAGCACATCTTCGACGCGTTGCTCGAACGCCAACGCGACGCGCGCGCGAAACACGAACGGCTCTTCGCGACGCTGCTGACCGTCTCGAACCACAAGCCCTACGACATTCCGCCGGGCAACCCGATCTACAAGGAAGGCAAGCGGAGCCGCGAGCGCGCCGTCGCGTACGCCGATTGGGCGCTCGGTCGGTGGCTCGATGCGTGCCGCGACGAAGCGTTGCTCGCCGACACGCTCGTGCTGATCGTCGGCGACCACGGAGCTCGCGTGTACGGAGCCGCGGAGATCCCGGCAGGCAGCTACCGCATCCCCGCGCTCTTCCTCGCGCCCGAGCCGACGCTGCGCGGGACTCGCCAAGAGCGGCTGTGCTCGCAGATCGATCTCGCGCCGACGTTGCTCGGGCTGCTCGGTCTCGCGACGCCTGCGCCGTTCTTCGGTCGCGACGTGCGCGGGCTCCCGGCCGATGGAGGCCGAGCGTTCGTCCACCACAATCGCGATATCGGCATGGTCACCGACGATGCGTTGGTGGTGCTCGGCTTGCAGAAGACGGTGCACTACTACCGTCGCGACGGCCGCACGAGCGACCTGTTCGACCCGGTGCCCGCGGCGCGCGCGGACGCGAACCTGCGCGAGCTCGCGCTCGACGCCGCAAGCGTGTTCCAGCTCGCCGACGAACTCTACGAAGGTCGTCGCTACCGTCTGGAGGCGCCGCTCGGCGCGCGCCCGCTCGAGGCGTCGAGCCCGCGCGGTGCGACGCCGCGCTGAGCGTCACCGCGCGGCGAACGCGCGGTCGTCGACGCGACGCAGCACGAGTTCGTACAGCGCGAGGCACAGCGCCCAGACCAGGATCGCCGTCCAGAGATGGTGCGAGACGAAGTGCGCGCCTTGCAGCACGCGGCTGAAACCGAGCAGGTTGCCGTACACGAAGGCCGCGAGCCACATCCGGCGCGCGCGCACGGGCTGCGTGCGGAACCAGACGAAGTAGAGGCTCATCAGCGCGAAGCCGCCGGAGGCGTGGCCGCCGGGGAAGCAGCCGCCAGGTTTTTCGCCCGGCACCGGCGGATCGAGGAGCTTGGTGTACGTCGCGTAACCGCCGTAGCGCTCGAGGTCGTACGGGCAGTGCTTGAACGACGAGTGTTTGAGCGCGCCGATCAAGAACGGTCCGAGGCCGACGCACAGTGCGACGAAGAGCAAGTGCCAGCGTCGAGCACGCAGACGCTCGAAACGGAACGAGGCGACGAAGCCGAGCAGCGCGCCCGCGCCGATCGCGATCACCGGGTACTTCGCGAACTCGTGGAACGGCCACTCGATCCACGGCGAGTAGCGCAGCGGGAACTTGCGCCGCGTCGCGTCGTAGAAGAGGTCGCTGATCGCGAGGTCGAGGTCCGTGAACTCGAACGTCACGAACACGAGCGCCGCGAGCCCGACGAGCCACGCCGTCTGCCGCGCGTAGAACCGAGCCGGTGAGAAGCGGTCGAGCCCGTCCATCAAGCGAGCAACGGACCGGCCGCCGCTTCGACTCGCCGCACGAGTTCGCCCGAGACGAGCAGCCCGCGGGCCGTCTCGATGTCGGCGTGCAGGAATCGATCCCCGTCGAGCGTCGGCACGTGTTCGCGCAGGAGCTCGTAGGCCGCTTGCGCACCCCGCCCGGCGCGTAGCTCGCGGTGGAAGTCGTGGGCCTGCGCGGCGCACAGCCACTCGATCGCGAGCACGTTCTCGACGTTCGCGACGATCGCGCGCGCCTTGCGCGCCGCCGTCACGCCCATCGAGACGTGGTCCTCTTGGTTGGCGCTCGTCGGAATCGTGTCGACCGACGCCGGATGCGCGAGCGACTTGTTCTCGCTCGCGAGCGACGCCGCGGCGACTTGCGCGATCATCATTCCGGAGTGCAGGCCGGGCTTCTTGACCAGGAACGCCGGCAGACGCGACAAATCGGGGTTCACGAGCTGCTCGATGCGCCGCTCGCTGATGTTCGCGACCGAACAGAGCGCGAGCGCGAGGTAGTCGAGCGCCATCGAGATCGGTTGACCGTGGAACTGGCCCGCGCTGATCACTTCGTCGGTCTCGGGGAAGATCAGCGGGTTGTCGGTGACGCTGTTGAGCTCGTTCGCGAGCACGCCGAGCACGTGCTCGAGCGCCGTCTTCCACGCGCCGTGCACCTGCGGCACGCAACGCAGCGAGTACGGGTCCTGCACTCGATCGCAGTCCGCGTGGCTCTCGAGCACGCGGCTCTCCGCAAGGCACGCGCGCACGTTCGCGGCGACTCGCGCGTGGCCCGCGTGGCCCTTGAGCTCCGCGAAACGCGCGTCGAACGGCTTCACGGAGCCGAGCAGCGCTTCGATCGAAAGCGCCGCGAGCGCGTCGGCGGCCTTCGACACTTCGCTCGCGCGCAGCAACACGCCGACGCCGATCGCCTTCATCACTTCGGTGCCGTTGATCAGCGCGAGACCTTCTTTCGCCCCGAGCTCGAGCGGCGGCTCGCCGATCGCGTGCAGCGCGTCGGCCGCGCTCAGACGTTTGTCCCCGAGCCACGCGTCGCCGTGCCCGAGATACGCGGCGGCCATGTGCGCGAGCGGCGCGAGGTCGCCGGACGCGCCGACCGAACCCTGCTGCGGGACGACCGGGACGAACCCTTTGGCGAAGAAGCGGACGAGCGCGTCGCACGTCGAGCGTTGGACGCCGGAATGGCCGCGCGCGAGGCCGTTCAGTCGGCACACTTGCGCGGCGCGCACCTCGGCGCGCGGCATCGGCTCGCCGACGCCGCAACAATGCGACAGCACGAGGTTGCGCTGCAGCTCGGCGAGATCGCCGCGCGCGATCGCGACGCTCTTCAGCTTGCCGAACCCCGTCGTCAGACCGTAGACGACGTCTCCCGCCGCGATGTGGCGTTCGACCCGTTCACGCGCTCGTTCGATCGCCCGGATCGCGTGCGGCGCGAGCGAGAGCCCGACCACTTCGTCGCGGAAGATCGGCAGGAAATCGGAGAGCGTGAGCGAACGACCGTCGAGAACGATTGCCTTCAAGCCGCGACCTCTTTTCGAAGACGCGGGATCATAGCGACGCCCGCCCGCGGCCGAAGCGCGGCCGCACGCACGAGCTCAGAGCTTGCCCGCGCGGCGCAGCGTGTCCTCGTCCTGTCCGTCGATCGCACCCACCGGCAGCGGAATGCGGAACGTCGCGTCCCCGCGCACCATCACTTGCGGCGGTGCACCGAACAGCGGCTCGCCGTTCCACGTCGCGAGGATGCGCCACACGCCTTCGTCGAGGTTCTCGACGACCAGCGGCTTCGCCGCCGGCAGCACCTGTTCCGTGAAGGGCACGCCGTTGATCGAACATTCGATCGGCAGCCCTTGGTGGCGATTCGGGAACTCGATCGAGAGCTTCGCGAGCGCGCCGGTGTCGGGCTCGAGCACGAGTTCGACTTCGTTCTGGTTCGCGCGCACCACTTGGACCGCGCGCAGCTTGCCGTCCTTGCTCTCGGCGACGAGGTAACGCGTCGGCGCGCAGTCGTGCCATGCCGTCAACTCGAACCGGCCGTCGAAACCGGTGACCGTGCGTTGCACGGACATCGGGAAGTTGGGCCAGATCTCCGCTTCGAGGAACCCGGAGGCTTGACCGACGTGGTTCAGCAGCGCGAACGTGCGATCGGGAGCCTCCAAGCGCACGTCGGCACCTTCGACGGCGTGGCCGTCTCGATCGAGCACGCGGCCCTTGACCAACGGCGCCGCCTCGAACTTCAGGACGACGTCTTGGACCACGCCCTCGCGCACGGTGACGCGCGTCACCGGCGGCACCGCGACACAACCCTGCAAGTACGCACGCACGTCGACGTCGCCGTCCGGCAGGTCGCGCACTTCGAGGCTCTGGCCGGGCGTGAGCTGGGTGGGATTGATGCGGTGCCAGGGATACGTCCGCGCGCCGGCGAGTTCGCCGTAGGCACCGAACGCGACGCTCTTCATGAAGAGCACTTGCGCGGGCGCCTTGCTCGGCGCGTTCGAGAACGTCACTCGCAACCCGCCCGATCGGCGCATCTGGAACAGGTATCGATCGCGCGGGACGCTCGTGCCGCGCGTGACGCCGAGGATCTCGCGATAACTCGCGTAGCCCTCCTTCTTCAAGACGAGCAACAACTTGTCGCCCGCAGTCATCGCCGGGAAATGGAACTCGCCTTCGATGTCGGTCTCCGTGCGTTGGCCGTCGAGCTCGACGACGACACCATCGAGAGGTTTCTGCTCCGCCGCGTCGAACACGCGTCCGCGCATCGAGGCCGGAGCGTCGTAACTGACGTTCAGGAGCGAGTCCTTGTTGGCGCGCAGCAGCACTTCGCGCGTCGAGCCGCCGATGCCAGGCCCTTCGACTTCGACGATCGAGAGCCCGGGATACAGATCGGACGCGCCGTACGAACCTTCGGCATTGCAGTAGAGGACGCGGCCGGCGTTCATGCCGTGGGTGAACGTCACTTTGCCGATGACCGGAGAGCCGCCTTCCTTGACGAGCATGCCGGAGAGGCGCGCGGTGCGTCCGCTGCCGAGCGGCGGCACGCCGTCGACGACCGGCAGACTGCCGTCGACGACGAGCTCGAGCGCGAGCTTGACCGGCCAGGCGACCGTCGTCGAGACGTCGTCCGCGACCGGTTCGACGCCCGGCGCCTCGCCGACGAGCTCGACGCGCGGCTTCGTGCCGGTGTCGCGGTCGGTGACCGAGTTCGTCGATGTCGACGGATCGGGCAAGGCGACGCCGATCGAGTCGTTCGTGGGCTCGCGCCACACGAAGAACGCGACGCCGCCGACGATGAGGAGCACGAGGACGACGACGACGAGCGCCAGCGGATTGGAACGGCGGGCCATGCGGGAGCGTGGGCGCCGATTGTAGGCGCGCGGCGCCTAGCCGCGAAGCAAGTACGAGACCGCTCCGCCGACCGCGCCGAGCGCGAGGGTCACCGCGAGCGGCGTGCGGAATCGCAAGCTCGCGACGCAACAGACGAGCGAAAGCGCCAACGCAGCGGCGTCGAGACTCGCGAACTCCGGTCGCGCGATCGCGACCGGGCCCCACTCGAAGCGCCCGACCTCGGCGAAGACGACGTGCAGGGCGAAAACGGCCGACAGATTCGCGATCACGCCGACGACGGCGGACGTGATCGCCGCGAGCGCGCTCGCGAGCACGCGGTTGCCGCGCAACGCCTCGACGAACGGCGCGCCGAGGAAGATCCACAGGAAACACGGCACGAAAGTCACCCACGTCGTCAACGCTGCGCCGCACGCGCCTGCGACGAACGGCGAGAACTCGCCGGAGTGGTTCCAACCCGCCATGAAGCCGACGAACTGCGTGACGAGGATCAACGGTCCTGGCGTGGTCTCCGCGAGTCCGAGGCCGTCGATCATCTGCTCGGTCGAGAGCCAACCGAACGACTGCACGGCGGCTTGTGCGACGTACGCGAGCACGGCGTACGCGCCGCCGAACGTGACGACCGCTGCGCGGCTGAAGAACGACGCGACGTCGAAGAAGACGCTCTCGCGCCCCGTGACGACGAGGATCAGCACGAACGGCGCGGCCCACGCGAGGAGCCACGTGACGAGCACTCGCAGCGCCCGCGCCGCGTTCGGTCGCGCGTGCTCGAGCTCGCCCGCGGCGAAGGCCGCGTCGACGACCGGCTCGTCCGCGAGCGACGAATCGGCCTGCACCGACGGGCCGTCGGTCCGGACGTCCGCCGGCTTCGACGAAGCATGCGCCCCGCGCGCGGCAGGTGCTGGACGAGCGGCCGACTTGGGCGCGTGCGCTCCGCTGACGGGAAAGGCGTGCGGCGCGTGGCGTCCCGCGACGAGACCGAGCGTCCCCGCAGTGAGCACGACCCACGGAAACGGGACGGCGAAGACGAAGAGCGCGAGGAAGGCTGCGCAAGCGAGCGCGACTTGAGCGCGTGACTTCAAGGCACGTTTCGCGACCCGCAACAACGCTTCGGCGACGATCGCGATCACCGCCGCCTTCAAACCGAAGAAGAGCGCCGCGACCCACGCGAGGCCCGAGAAGCTCGCGTAGAGCCACGAGAGTCCGAACACGAGCAACGCGCCCGGCAAGACGAACAGCGTGCCGGCGACGAGCCCACCTTTCGTGCCGTGCAGGAGCCAACCGATGTACGTCGCGAGCTGTTGCGCTTCGGGCCCGGGCAGCAACATGCAGTAGTTGAGCGCGTGCAGGAAGCGCGCCTCGCCGATCCAGCGGCGCCGCTCGACGAGCTCCTCGTGCATCAGCGCGATCTGTCCCGCCGGCCCGCCGAACGACAGACAGCCGATCTTCGCCCAGACGCGAAGCGCGGTGCGAAACGGGACCTGAGTCTGCATCGGCCGAAGCACAGCATGTCGAACGTCACGCGCGCGGACAAACCGTCCTGGCGCCGCGCGACGCCGACCCGCAGAATGCGATGCCGTGTCCAGCCCGTTCGACCGCCCGTTCGAGCACCTCGCGGACTGTCCGTTCGGGCAGCCGTTCGTCGCGAGCGCGAAACGTGCGCTCTGCGCGCTGCTCGCTGGCGCAGCCGTCGCGTGCAGCGATCCGAGCGCTCCACCCGAGCCGCGCGGCGACGCCTCCGCGGCCGGCGTGGGCGCGCCGGATCAGGACGCCCTCGCAGCCGGGTCCGAACACGGATCGTCCGTGACCCGCGCGCGGAGCGGCTCTCCGCCGACCGACGATGCGCCGGCTTCGACGGACCCGCCGCGTTTCGCCACACGCCGCGAGTTCGCGGTCGGCGCGAAGCCCGAGAGCGTCGCGGCGGCCGACTTCGACGGCGACGGTCGTGCGGAGCTCGTCGCGGCCGTCGCCGACCCTGGAGAACTCGTCGTCCGCCGCGGCAGTCGCCACGGACTGGAGGAGGCGGCGACGCGCATCACGATCGACCCGTGGCCGCTCGCGCCGCTCGTGGTGCCCGCGGGCCTCTTCGGAGCCTCGCGTCCGCGCCTCGCGCTCGTTTCGCGACGCACGCGCACGCTGGAATTCGTCGATCCGCTGTCGGGCGAGCGCACGCCGTTCGTCACGTTGCCCGAGGTCCCGCGCGCGTTCGCGCTCGGCGCGCCGGCCCGAGACGTCCGAGAGGACCGCGCGACTCCAGAGACGCGGGCGGAGCGCGCCGAGCTCGTCTTCGCCTGCGACGGCCGCACGCTCTGCGTCGTCGACGAGTCGCGGCGCCTCGTGCGCAGCGCGTTGCCCCACGCGCTGCCGCGGTGTGTCACCGTGCTCGCGGACGCGCCGACCCACGACGCGAGCCACCGGGAGTCGCGCACCGCCGTCGTGATCGGCTTCCAGGACAGCGCGAGTCTCGTCGTGCTCGCGCGCGGCACGAGCGAACCGCGCGGCGAGTTCGTGTTCGAACGCGAGATCGCCCTGCCGGGATTCCCGCGCGAGCTCACCGAGCTCGACGTCGACCGCGACGGCGATCTCGAGCTCGTCGTGCTCGGCGGCGACCGTGCGGCGTGGGTGTTCGGATTCGGCGCGCCGGGTGGTGCGGCGGCGTGGCGCGTCGCCGAGCCGGAACGTCTCGAGTGGAACACGTCCAGCGTGCCGCTCGAGCTCGCGCACGGCGACTTCGACCTCGATGGAGCCGCGGACCTCGCCGTGCTCGCGTTCGCGGACCTCGAAGTCTCCGTCTGGAACGATTTCGAGCGTTCCGGCCCGAAGGTCGCGAGTTTCGGCTACGTCGGCCAGAGCGCGCTCTCGCTCGCCGCGGCGGACTTCGACGGCGACCGCGTGCTCGACCTCGCGATCGCGAACCGCGACGCGACGTGCGCGAGCGTCGTGCGCGGCCTCGCGCGCGGCGAGTTCGAGTTCCCGACGTTGGTCGACGTCGCGACCTTTCCGAACTCCATCGCGAGCGGAGACCTCGACGGCGACGGCCGCGCGGAAGCCGTGACCGTCTCTGCGAAAGTCAACGAGCTGAACGTCGTGCGGATCCGCGACGAACGCGTCGAACGCACGACACGCTTGCCGATCGGGCCCAGCGCCAAGGCGCTCGTCCTCGCCGACCTCGATCGCGACACGCACGTCGACGCCGCGTGGATCGCGTCCGACGCGCACGGCGCCGAAATCGAACTCGCGTTCGGCGACGGCACCGGCGCGTTCGCGCCCCGCGTGGACGAGCCGCCGCTCGCGATCGGTGCGAGCGGCGACGATCTGCTCGCGCTCGACCTCGACGGCGACGGCACGATCGAGCTCGTCGCCGCGAACGCGGAAGCGAACGAACTCTGCGTGTTCTCGCGCGGCGAGCGAGGCTTCGCGCCCGCCCCCGTGCGCCTCGCGTGCGCCGCCGCTCCGGTCGCGCTCGCGGCGAGTGCCGCTGCGAGCGCGCCGCGCGAGAGCGGCGCTGCGCCGACATCTGCTCCGGCACCTGCCCCGGCGCTCGCCGTCGCGCTCGCCGGGCCCGGACCGCGCACGGGCGTCGCGCGGATCGAGCTCGCACGCACGCCGAACGGCAAGTGGAGCCTCGTGGAGCGCGAGTTCGTCGGTCTGCGCGGCGTGCCGCTCGACGTGGCGTTCGCCCGCCTCGACGCCGCGAGTTCGAAGCTCGACGAGCGCGCGCTCGTGGTGCTCGGCGCCGACTCGCGCGATGCGGCGAACGGCTGGCTCAGAGTGGTGCGCGGCGGCGCGATCGCCGAGCAGCACGTTCCCGGTCTGAAGTCCTCGCGTCTCGCCGTCGGCGACGTCGACCAGGACGGCCACGACGACGTCTTGGTGGCGTCGCTCAATGCACACACGGTGAACCTGTGGCTCGCGCGCGCCGGCAAATTGGTCGCGCAGCCGAGCCTGGGCGCCGGGCTCGGCGTGCTCGATGTCGCCCTCGGCGACGCCGACGGTGACGGCCGCCCCGACGTGTTCGCGTGCGACGCGTTCGGCGACGACGTCGCGCTGCTGCGCAACGTCGCGGCGCACTAGGACGACGACGCGTCCGTCGCTCGCCGTCCAGCGACTGGACGGTGACTCCGTGCGTCGCGGACCGCGGTTTCGAGCGAGCGGCGCGGGCCTCGGTCCTACTGCCACCTCTCGCTGCGCAGGAAATCGCGACAGGGGTGCAACCGCCGCGTCCGACGCGAGTCTTTTCGATTGGCCCCCCGGTGTAGGTCTCGCGCGGATGCGCGTCGGCCCGATCGCCGCGAAGCGTTCGACTCGGCGCCGCCGGCCCGCGACCGCGTCCAGGACCGCGCGGGCCGTTTCACCCGTGGCGGCGCCCCCGCCGCTCCGCCGCACGGCGGCCATGCGGACGGCTGCAGGCCACCGACGACGGCTGCGCCTTACGGACTCGGACCTTGTCGGCGCCGCGACCTCGGTCGAGAATCCCGGCCTCCTAACGGCCCAGACGGGCCGGTCATTCCCCTGCGGCCGCGCGCGTGGCCTCGTCCGCGCCCGGCGACGTCCCATCGACGACCGAGGCCTTCAACGAACGGATGCTCATGAATTTCTTCCAACGCCTGGTCGCGGTCGGCGTGACGCTCGCTGCGCCGGCCCTCGCGCTCGCCGGCGACTCGGCGAACTGGATCGCGGATTTCGACAAGGCCGTCGAGACGGCGAAGGCCCAGAAAAAGGACCTCTTCGTCGACTTCACCGGGTCCGATTGGTGCGGCTGGTGCAAGAAGCTCGACGCCGAAGTCTTCAGCAAGTCGGAGTTCCTCGACGCCGTCCAAAAGGACTATGTCCTGGTCTCCCTCGACTTCCCCCGCGCCGAGGAAGTGAAGAAGAAGGTCCCGAACCCGCAGCGCAACGACGAGCTCGCGCAGAAGTACGGCATCCAGGGCTTCCCCACCGTGCTGCTGATGACCGTCGACGGCGAAGTCTTCGCTCAGACCGGATACCAAGCCGGCGGACCAGTGAAGTACGTGGAGAGCCTCGCCTCGATGCGCGAATCCGGCCGCAAGGCGCTCGTCGAGTGCAAGGAGATCGTCGCCAAGTTTGGCGCGGCGTTCGGCGAAGAGAAGAACATCCTGCTCGACCGCGCGCTGCGCACGCTCGAGAGCCTGTCGGGTGATTCGCCGTTCGCGTCGCAGTTGAGCCCCGTCGTCCGCACCGCGTTCACGTCGGATCCGGAGAACAAACAAGGTCGGAAGCTGCGCGCGGTCAAGGCGCTGCTCAAGGCCGGTGAGTACGACGCGGAGCTCGACAAGCTCGCTCGCGAACTCGACCCGAAGAACGAGAACGCGCTGCTCGAACGCGTGATCTTCGTCAAGCTCAACAGCCTGCAGAGCGAGGCCGAAGTGAAGGCGATCCTCGCGGAGATCGTCGAGCTCGACAAACTCGGCATCAAGGACACCGAGATCAAGGAGAACTGCTACGCGGCGTCCGCGTACTTCAACATGGAGTACATCAAGGACACCGAAGCGGCGAAGTCGTGGGCCGAGAAGCTCAAGGCGATCGCCGGCGACAAGCCGCAGTATCAACCGCTCTTCGACCAGATCCTCGGCTGAGCGGACGTCACCGCAATGGCGAGCCTCCGGCGAAACGCATTCGCCGGGGGCTCGTTCGTTTGGGAAAGCGCTCCGCGTTGCAGGCAGCGGACGGATTCACCGGCCTCGGAAGCCGAACTCAGCCTGCGCGCCCTCCGACGCGAGGAGCCGTCGAGACTCGCCCCCGCGTTCGAACCGCCCCCTGCTCGACACGTCACCGCTTCGCATCCGCCGCGGCTCCGCGGCTTTCGGCACGTCCCGCATCGGTGGCCGGCACGCTGGGGCGGATGGGTAGTTGCACTTCGTGAAAGCGCTCGGCGGCTCGCAGCATCGGGCTGTTCCACGCCATCACGCGCATCGGGCCAGCCGTGCACCACTGAGGATGCGCGCTCAACCACGCTTCGAGTTCGCGCTGCGCGCTGCGGAACTCCCGCTCGGTCGCCGCGCCGCGCAGGCCGAGGCTGACGACGCGGGCGGCCGGCACGTCGAGGATTTCGACCTCGCCTGCCCGACCGGTCTCGCCGATGCCCGTGTGCGCGTAGAGGAAGGCCATCGTCTCCACGCGCTCCTCGTCGCGGCGATCCGCGTAGGTCATCTCCACGGGCGCCGTCATCGAGATCGAACGTTCTTCGATGTGCCTGAACAAAGTCCAGAACGTGCGACCGGTGCCTCCGACCCAGCCACGGGCGACAGCCGCTCGAGCCATTCGGTACGCCGGATACTCGAGCACGACGATCTCGCCGACCGGCGTTGCGTCCGGGAACCCGACGGGCCGCGGCGATTCGCTGCGAGGCACGAACGCCAGGTCGATGGCTCGCTCGCGCACCACCCCGACGAATTCGTCGAACGCGCCAGCGATCTGAGACGCCTCACGCGCTCGAGCGGCCGCCACGCCGGCGGCTCGCCGCAACTCGCGGCCGACACGGGACTCCTCGCCGAGCGCTTGCACGCATCCCGTGACTTCCGCAGCCAACGTCGCGAGCCGTTCCGACGGGCTCGTTCCTACGCCGACCGACTCGGCCCGCACGAGCGCCGTCTCGAGCGCGCGCGCAACCTCGCCGCGCCCCGCGGTCGGCGCGAGCGCCCCGCGCGCCGAGTCATCCGCCAACCGCCCGACGCTCAACGCGCACGCTTGAAGTCCCACGAGAATCGAGAGTCCCAACATCAACGCCTCCCGCAGTTCATTCGCAGCCCGGCACCCGGCGGATGCACCGTCGAGCCCCAGCTTGCTCATCTCCCGGCCCATTGCGCGGCGCGCCCCCACCGCGCTACCCTGTCCCTGCCTCGGCGAGCGGGCGTAACTCAGCTGGTAGAGTGTCAGCTTCCCAAGCTGAATGTCGCGGGTTCGATCCCCGTCGCCCGCTCCATACACACCAAAGACTTAGGGCTACCTCTCCCGGGCTCGCCGCGCAGGGAGTGCCGAGGGAGTGCCGCACCTACGCGCTGTGTCGTACTACACATGGGATCAAGCGAGACTTGGTCCGCGCGACGGGTCCTGGATAACCCCGTTTCACCCTCTGCATCGCGCACCGCAACTCATGCCGTCGAAGAAAACGAATTCCGAGAGAACTGGCGTCTCGCCGGTGCTGGCAGTACCGACTGCGGAGGCGACAGCAAAGATCTCGCGGCGCATTGAAGACGGCGAAGCGCTGCTTGCCACGCATCCGCGATCACGGGATCAGCTTGAAAAGCTTCGCGAGGCATATCACATCTGGTCGGACTACAATCGGGAACTGCTCTCGCGCATTTTCACGTCGTCCGCCGTCGCCGAGGAATACGCGGAGCCTGCTGGAGGCGCTTTCAGTTTCGACCCCACGCTTGAGCAGCAAGTCGGTTATGTCCACCGTGACGTCTCTCGTTCGTTGACAAGACTTCGGTCCGTGCTTGGACGACTTGAACTCTTCCCGTCGCTAGACGTTGGCAAGCCCCCGGCGGCGCACACTTCCACAACCGACCGCCGGGTCTTCCTCGTGCACGGACACGATGGCGCGGCGAAGGAATCCGTCGCGCGCTTCTTGGAGAAGCTTGGCCTGAACGTAGTTATCCTGCATGAGCGTGCCGACGCCGGGCAAACAATCATTGAGAAGCTCGTTGCGCATGCCGATGTCGCCTACGCAGTCGTACTCTTGACCGGCGATGACGTAGGCGCAAAGAAGGGTCTGACGCCTGAGCTGCGCCCGAGGGCGAGACAGAACGTACTACTAGAGCTCGGCTACTTCCTAGGACGCCTAGGTCGTGGGAAGGTACGGGCGCTGGTGGCTGATGGCGTAGAAGTCCCCTCGGATTATTCGGGCGTGCTGTACACGGAATTGGACGCTGGCGGCGCCTGGAAGTTCGCGCTCGCGCGAGAAATCAAAGAGAGCGGACTCGACGTGGATCTCAACAAGGTGGTGTAGACCGATCGAATCCGATCATGCGCAGGATTCACCCGAATGCGATAGAGATAATTCTCCATGTCGCCACGATCGAAGCGTCGCCGAACGGAGACGACCGGATTACGATCGCAGTCCAGGTGTCTCACGCCTTCCTTGCCGCCCTTGCCTTCTCCAACCACTGACGGGGTCGCCGCGCTGCGTTCCTGCGCGCCCCATCCACGAACTCAGTCCGCCGACAGAGGGGACTGTTTCGCGGGCATCGGCACACCTCTTATCCTGCGGGTGGCGCGGATCGCATCCGGCCCATCGATCCTTTCTGCATTGATCCAAATCACGCCAATCCCGAGTTGCCGAAGGTAGTCGACAAGCCACCCAGAAAATGGTTCGCCGGAGAACACCACGAACAGGTCTGCACTTGGGAGTTGATGAAGGAACCGATACTCGAAGAGCTGGCTCACGGCGTGTCGAACTTGGTCTCGTTCGTTGTCCGGCGTGATGCTCTTCACCTCAAAAATGCCGATCCACCCGTCGCCTTCACCGAGGAGGTCGATCAGCTTGCTGTTGGAGAGCGTGAGTCCTTCGTTCGAGAGACAACGCTCAAGAACACTGAGGGCGCGTTGATGCTCCGTAGTTGCCTTCTCTAGCTTGGCCCGTGATACCTGTGAGAGGATGTACGGGTCGGAGTCGACGCCACGGCTAGCCTCGGGCAAGGGTGGGGCGGTTCCCTTCAGAGAAGGGTAGACCGGCTGGAGCCGCACCACGCTCGTGGCACGCGCCTCGGACAGAGCAGGTGGTGCAGCAGGCAACCCGATGAGTCGCTCGAACTTCTGCTGCCACGCGTCCGCGTCTTTCATGCCTCGATCCCGATGCCACTGGATCGCGGCATCGATTTCGGGCTCAAATCCGACACGAACCCCGAATCGATACGCATTCTTGAGAAACGCGGCCGGCATGTTGCTTTTCGACAGGAGGCGGAGCAGTTCGTCCACCGTGTGCGTGCCGAAAGCACCTGCTTCATAGAAGGCACTCAGAACGATTTGGGCCTGACCCCGCTGAACTGCCACTTCGACCGCCTCGTTGACGCCGGGTAGCGTATCTGGCCTGACGCCGTGACGACGGCACACCCTCGCCGCTCTTACTAGCGCTCCCTTTCTTAGCAGTTGATCAACGCGGCTTCGCAGCGCGTCTAGGACGACCGGTCGCGGGACCTCCCTGCCGTCCTTCGCTGTCGCTTTCAGGATCGCCACCGCGTTCCCGCTGTGCGCTAGCCGCTCCAACAGGTGGGCGTCGCTGTACGGGCCAAAAATACCCACATGTCGGAACGCCAGAAGGATCTCGCGGAACCTGCCCCGTTCATAGAGGGACTCAATGACACCTGGAGCCTCCGGGAACGTCGCGATGTCGAGTCGAAACTTTCGGCACAGGCGCGCGGCAAGTTCAAGACGCTGCTTCGAGAGCGTGGCAGAGATCATGTGCCGGGGATTGGGTGCCCGCCGCTCGAGATTCTCGCTAGCCATGATGCACGTGCAGAGTAGGTCACCGTTCGGATCGGTCCCAGTGTCGATGACCGCTAGAGATCCGCGCCCGGAAGGGATCTTGCCATCGCGTCTCGTCGACCGCCGACCTACCTCGCCTTCGCCAACTTAGCAGTTCTCGCCGCCCTCGCCTTCGCCAACCTCTCCAGGAGCGCCTTGCGCTGTTCGGGGGACATCGGCTTGCGCTTCTTGGCCGCGACGGGCTTGGCCTTGGGAGCAGCTCGCTTCGCAGGCGTGGCCGCCGTAGGCGCACCTGCCCCACCCGCGAAGTACTTCGTCCCCCGCTTCTGCCCGGTGATCTTCACGCGCTTCTCCTCGCGCAGGCGAAGCAGCGGCAGCGCGATGTCCTTCTTCGAGAGCCCGAGCCCAGCCTGGATCTGCTCCGCGCTGCACCCGGCGTTTGACTTCACGAAGGCGAGAATCTTCTCGGCGTCGGCTGCGACCTGTTCGGGCGTGCGCTTGCCGCCCTTGGCGCGAGGCGCGGGTTTGCGGGGAGCTGAGGGCGCCGAGGGACGCGCAGCTCGAGCGGGAGCCGCAACGCCGCCCAGCGCAGCCTGCACCGCTTCCAGCGCGGCCTGGCGCGTGAGCGTCTCGATCTCGGTGACGAAGGCGGCGATCTTCTGGCGGATCTGATCGGTGGATGTCGGCATGGGCGTGCTCCTCTTGCGAGAGAGCCTCGCGAGGGCGGACGCTCATTGCAAGGGGCGTCCCTCGCGCCAGACCGAATCGGCGGCCGACTCCGCGCGGTCGGGACCGATGTGCCGTCGGTGAAGTAGGGTCGACCAAGCTTCCAGGTTCGTAGCCACGCCGTGGTTTTCTCTCTGACCTGGTCGCCCTGCTCGGTGCACCCGTTTACGAACCTGGGCGAGATGGAAAGCACCGAGCTCCTTCGCGCGTGAGGAGCTTCGTCAGAAGCTTCATCGCGCACCTCCTTTCCGTCGAACGAGACGAAGAAGGAACTCCGCCACGGCCGGAATCGACGGCAGCGGTTCTGCTTGAGGTCGTTACTGCGCCGCCGTGTCCGCATTCACGGCAGACGCGCGGCGTCGCTGGTCAGAGTACCCGCATCGTCGACGCGACTCCGAGACCGGACCGATTCGCCGGGATTGAGCCGACGCCGCCCCGGCCGGAGTTCGACGGCCGATCGTTACGCAGACTCGGCGGCTTCCTCGAAGCGCTCGCGGGTCCACGCGATGTCGGAAGGTGACACCTTCACCGCGAGTAGCGCCGCGACGCGATCCATACCCTCCGACCAACAGTGAAGCCCGAACACGTACTCGGCGGCTCGGCTGTCGCCGGTCGACCGGAAGGCATGATCACGGACCTTTACGAGCACTCCATCCTGACGCGCCCACGCGGTCCACGCAGTGATCGTGTTCGGCTGACACGGAAACGCCTCCGCCAACCGACGCACGGGGAGCAGGATGGGCTTCTCTCGCACCTGGATCTGGAGCAGCGCGGCGATTGTCAGGAACCGCGTGTACTTCCCTGGACGTTGATTCTGCGTGCGAAGCAGTCCCGTCGTCGCGGCCGCGCACGCGACATCGAGCGGATCCGATCGCATCGGAAAACGCACGCGCTCCCACATGTGGTGGAACCCGACCTCGCCGTCTTCGCTCCAAAGATCCAAGCACGTCGATCGTGGCTCGAAAGTCGCCTTCGGAGCGGCATTCACGACGGCCGCATACGCCTCGGCGGCCGGGCGTTGCTTCGCAGCGGAGTAGCCCTTGATGCTCCGCACGAAGTGGAACATCGGGGCGTCCTCTTGGTCCCACTCTTCCGCCTCGATCCATTCGATCGCGGTACGCACGAAGTCGGGGAAGGGCAGTTCAAAGCATGCGTCGTCGAGATCGAAGTTCGCCATGCGATGGGAGCTGTGGAAGTCGCGCGGATGCGCGACGCGTGTGTGGCCTGAATCAGCTTGAGAAGCCTGGGAAACAGAGAAGCTGAGAAGCCTGTGTCGTAGTCGTTGCCGCCGGGCCTACTCCGACCGAGCCGGCGGATTCACAAGACCGTGCCGACAGGAGGACCACGCTGACGCGCGTGGACCATGCGTCGAGGTCCGCGACCGGGGCACGTCAGCACGGACCGCGTTCGCGACCGCCGGTCGACACGCCGTCGGTGCGAGACCCACGCGCCGAAGATCACGGGAGCCGCCGGTCTCGCGACTGACGGCTCCGAGGGAGAGAGCCCCGCCGAGCTTTCGGGCCACCACGCCGCTCGCTATGGCGCGATGGCCTCTCAACGGAGACCGGGCACAGGCTACTCCGGCCGGATCGAGCCGTCGATGCGGACCAGCAGCGTGCGCCTGGGGTTTCTCGCGGCGGCACGCGCGCCGCCTTCGGTATCGTGTCGCACCGCCCGCGGCCTTCCCGCCAGTGGAGCCGCCCCGCGGGTCCCTCTCCCCGATCACGCTCCATGCCCAAGAAGTCGCCCGGCCTCCGGGCCAACCGCACCGCCGACGCCACCGCGCATCCGCTCCCGTCCTCCGCTTCGCGTCCATCGTGAACGCGATCGTCCTCGACTACGCCGCGCTCAACCAGATGCGGTTCGCCGGACGGTTACGACTCGAACGCCGCCCGTGCGCGGGTACGGCCACGCGCTGGCCCAAGGGCTGAGGCACCCGACGCGCCGTGCGAAGCCCGGCGCGCTCGCCTATCGAATACCTGGCGAGCCGAGCGGGCTCACAAGCGATTCCAGTTGGGCGAGTCGTTCCAGAAGGTCCGCCTCTGTCGGCCGACCGAGCGTGCGATCGAGAACTTTGCGGATCGCTTGCACGTCGCCAGCTTTCGCCCGCGTGACGAACGCGGCCACGACGTCGCGAATCTCGTCTGGACCGACCGCGCAGAGCAACGCGTTTCTCAACTCGCGCACGCGCTCCGCGTGCGGGTTCCCAGTAGCAATCCGGTTGCCCGAACCGAACCGACCGGCCTTGTCTCTTCCGTTGAGGTCCGTTGGTGACGGCAGCATGAGCAGCCGTTTCGGTTCACGAGAAGGAAGAGTCCAGCAGCGATCATGGACATCCGCTCGCTACCGCGGCGGTGTTCGGCGACGAACGCCCATGTCCACACACCTCCCTACCAGCCGAAACCGCGGTCGGTCTTCCCGCGTGAGCGCTTGCCGGAACTCCCCGGACGCGGCGCGGCCCCCATCGCATTACGCAGCGCGGTTCCCGAGATCAATGGGCCGGAGCATACCCGATCAAGGAGGGCCACTTGCTTCGGCTCCAGCTCTACGAGCAGCCCTAGGACATTCAAGAGGTCGAGTAGTTCGGTCGTGTACTCCGCCAGCCAGTGCGTGGCCTGAATGTCGCAGAGCGGTGACGGCGGTCGGCGATCGCCGATCACGGGTCGATCGCGATTCGCCTTACGGTAGCTGAACCACTGGAGCAGAATCTGCTTTCCCGACACCTCGTATCGCCAAACACGTGGATCGACGTTCTCGACAAACCCTTCGCCGATCAGCAGGCGCCGGGACTTCGCATCGAACTCAATGGAGTCGGGCATCCGAGAGTCCGAACCAGGGATGGCACCCTCGGCGGGAATGCGGGGCAACGATCCGTGCGGTAAGCGAGGGGGCTGCGTCCGTCGCCCTTTCGTCGGATCGGTCATTCGCTCGCCGAATGTGTGAATCCAGATCACGGTTGCGCCAAGTTCCGAAGCTTCTGAGAATAGCGCGCGATCGCGCGTGATCGGGATGCGCAAACCCGGAGTCGAAAGGTCCGCCTCGAATCTCTCAACGAATCCAGGGTGGGCAGTGATTGCGACGATGTACGCCATGAGTTCGCTGGCGCCGATATCGCAGCCGAGTTCCGACGAGATCGCGCGCAGCAAAGGTCCAGGCGTGTTCGACTCCTCTCCAAGCGCATCAAGCCACAGCGGAAATACCCTTCCACCAAAGGACCCCTTGTAGTGATCTAAGTCGGGAATCAAGCCGGTGACCGTCAACGCGGGACCGGACGTTGGCGACGTGCGGGTCAGGAGCGTCAAGTAGACTTGACGCTCAGAGTGGGCGCTCCACAGCGTCGGATTCGGCTGGTTGATAAGGCGTGCGTCTGGAATAATCCACTGTCGATCGAAAGAACGGAACGCGTACCGCACAGGGGGCTCGCATTGCCCTCGGTCGTCTGCAACCGCGATGGTTCGGACGCTTTGCCCGGCCAGTGGCTCCGATACCACTTTTCGACTGTGCTTGTCCCCGAGCTGCTTCCTTCGAAGGTGGGGGTGAAACAGACGTTCCCGATCATGGTCGGGCGCAGCGATTAGGGCGTTCCATCGCTCGACAAGTGTCCGCGCATCGGGCGCCACGACCCACGTTCTGCCGGGCATGACGCCAGAGCCGTGGTACGAGAACATCTCCTCGACGGCGAGAAAATCGGCCCAGGCACCTGACGAACGCGGCAGAAACGGTGCGCGGCCGTCGGTTGGACACTCGACCCAACCATCGCCGTCTAGTCGGATCGCTTCGAGATCCTTGAACTTGTCGTCGCGCGTGCCAGGTGGCAACGCGCGAAACCGAACCTTCGCGATGGCGTTCGGCGTCCTTGTAGCGCGTCTCGCGGTCAGCACGATGCAAACTGGCTGCTGCACGCCCTGAAAGATGCGTGTGCGCACCTCCGGCTGGTGTCCTTCTGGAGAACAATCGATCACCCAGATGTCGTCGCAGGTTCGACGCAGGTAGTCCCGCATCTTTTGAAACCCTGGACCGGCCAAGAATCCCGACACAGTGATGAAGCACACAATGCCACTCTTCGCCGACGTAGGCTGGTCGTACACCTTCCAGCTCGCCCACCGCCAGAAGTAGACGTAGAGGTTACGCAAGTGCTTCGCATGAGCGCCTACGTGCCAGTCCTTCGGAGGCATCCACGCGTTCAGGATTGCCGTCTTCTCCGCGGTGCGGTCCTCACCCTCGACCCAACCGCCAAGCCCCTTCGCCTTCTCCTTGTATGGTGGGTTACCGATGACGACCGTGATTCGCTCGTCTCGCTTGATCTTGTTCGCGTCCTTCCTTGACTTCGCGATGGGCGCGAGCATCCCGGGAATCCAGCTTCCGTCGTCGTCGGGATTGCCCAGTGTGTCAGTGACATACATCCGCACAGGTTCCGGCGGAACCGCGCCCGTCAACATCGCTATTTCCGCGGTGATCCGCAACTGGGCAACGGCGAACGGACCGAGCTGGATCTCAAACGCGATCAGCCGCTGGACGGCCGCGGTGATGGCGGCTGAAACGGATCCTTCGCCTTCATCGCTACGGACGTTGTTCGCGATCGCACGGAGAGCGCCGAGCACAAAGGTTCCAGTTCCGGTCGCAGGGTCCGCGATAGTGACTGACGGCGCCGCGAGGCCGCGGGGCTGGTCGAATCGTGGTGACTTGAGCGCTTGGTCGACGAACGACACCATCGCCCTCACGACTTCGGGGGGCGTGTAGTAGGAACCGGTCTGCTTCCTGAGTCGATTGTCGTAGACCTCCAGGAAGTTCTCGTAGAAATACAACCACGCATCCGCCGCGTCGTCGCTGATCGCCTTCCAGTTAACGGCGTCCAGCACGCGGACGAGGGTTCCCATCGAAGTCTTGAGGGTCTCCTGATTCGCAGCGTTGTCGGTCAGGAGGCGTAGGGCAGCTCCGATCAGCGAGCTAGTCCGCGTGAGTTGCGCGGCCGCGGGAGCAAGTCCGTCGCGCAATCGGATGTTCTGTGCACGCGCCATGAGCAGCCCGAAGGTCACGGCCTGGGCGTAACCATCCGCGAAGCGCTCGTCGGTCGCATCTGGGAACAGGAGCTTGCGCCAGTCGGTCGCAAGCTCGGTCAACGCCGGACTCTCGCAGGCAAGTTGCTCAGCGACCTCGTCCCGCATCAGGCGGCAGAGTCGGGCAGTGACTTGCGCAAGCTCCTTTGCGCTACGCGGCGGAACCGGCTCCCACTGTAGGAAGTCCGCGACGATCGACAACAGTTGACGTGGCGCACGAATAGCGTCGCCAGAGGCAGCGACGTCTCCGGTCAGCGTGACCACCGCATCCACCAGCACGCCATTGCGCCAGAGAGCGAACGAGTTGCCATCCGAGTAGAGGATGTTCGGTAGCGATTGCAGTTTCTCCCACTGCGCCTTGTCGTGCGGGTCTGTGAACCGGCGCGGATCGGCGCCCTTGCCGGGGGCCTTCAATTCGACGAATCCGACGAGCGCGCCCGCAAGCGTCACCGCGAAATCGGGCCTCGTCTTGAGGTCGCCGATCGCAGACTCACCAACCAACGTTACCTCATCGCGCGACAACGCCGCGAGTTCGGCCAGGTCGATCAGCAATTGTTCGAACGGCGTCCGAAGCTGCTCCTCCTGCTGCCCTTTGACACCAGGGTTCGCGAGTTTGGCCCGAGCCCTCGTTCCATAGGAGGCGACAGCAGAATCGAGAGTGAGGCGCATTGGGTCGGGAACCGGGAGGACTTTCTCTCGCGACCCTACGCGGCGGGAGGTTCCTGGGCAAGTCGAGCGACGGGCGCGCGCTGCGCGGTCACGATGCCGCGAACGTGTACACCTGGGCCTAGGACGCGTCCCGGGTGCGACCGGCGGGGCTTGGCGAGCGCGATGCCAGAAGCTGTCTCGGAAGTGCAGGGCCACCATCCAGCGGCGGCCAGACGCCGGTGGGCGGAGTTACTACGCGCCGGCAGGAACACGATCGATCACGCCACCGCGCACGGGTGGCGAGCAGGCGCCGAAGGAGCAACGGGTCTCTTGGATTGGGGAGAGATCGCGGTCCAGCGATGCGGCCGAAACACGCGATCGGTGGATCGGCGCGAGCGGGGCCATCGAGTCCATGGGCACCGACCGCGCGAGCCACCCCCTTCATTCGATTCCCGCACGAGCCACGGATCGGCAACGCGCACCGCCTCAGCTCGCCTGGATCTGGGCCAACGCACGGATCTCGAACGCTCGAATCCAATCTCGCGTGGCCGCCGCGTCGAGCGCGTGCGGAGATGTAGCGGGGCGCGAGGACGGCCGTTCCGTGACCGTGGAGAGAACCGACCGTGGCCGGGTCGTCGTCCTCGCGCTCCCGTTCGCGGCGGAGTTCGGCGGGCACGCAGCCTGAGCCCCAGCACCTGTCGACCTGCGATCGAACGCGCCACGATCCGTGAGCAGCATGCCCAAGTCGAGCGAGCCGAAGGTCCCTTGGAGCGGCCGGGTCGTCGCGGTCCGGCCTGCGGTCGACGAATCCCCGGAGGCGAGCACAGCTCGGGGTCGGGTCCGCCCTGATGCGTCATCGAGCGCGCGTCACCCGATGCGCTCGGCGAGCCCGATGAGAAGCCCTTCTGGCCCGCGTATGTAGCAGAGCCGGTAGACGTTCTCGTACTGGACGACCTCTCCGACGAGCTCCGCGCCGCGAGCTCGGAGTCGTGCGAGCGTCTCGTCGAGGTGATCGACGGCGAACATCACGCGCAAGTAGCCCAGGGAGTTCACGGGCGAACTTCGGTGATCGGCGACGGTCGCTGGCGAGAGGAACCGCGAGAGCTCGAGCCGACTGTGGCCGTCGGGCGTGACCATCATGGCGATCTCGACGCGCTGCGAGCCCAGCCCGGTAATGCGCCCGGCCCATTCCCCCTCAACCATCGCACGCCCTTCGAGCGTCAAGCCGAGTTCCTCGAAGAACGCGATCGCTGCGTCGAGCGACTCGACGACGATGCCGACGTTGTGCAGTTGCTTGACAGCCATCTTTTCTCGCGACTCCAGGGGAAGTTCGGTCCAGGTGCCGTTGACCGGGCCGAGCTTGCCACTCGCGCGCCGCCGAACCAAGGACGAACCCGATCGCGCTCGCGCGACAGATGAGGGGCCGACGACCTTGCGGCCGCCGACCCCGAGGCAAGGGTTGCGCATGAGCGATCGCGGTGGTTCACGGCGCGCTTGAGGTCAGCTCGCGTGCAGCCTCTCCACCGCCCCCCGCAAGTCCTCCACCTCCAGGTGCGAGTACGTCCTCGCCGTGAGCTTCGGGTCGCTGTGCCCGAGCAGCCGCTGAGCCTGGATCAGGGAGATGCCGTTGCGAGCGCAGCGAGACGCGACCGTGTGCCTCAGCGCATGCACGTCGACCTTGCGACCGTGCGCGTCGAGCTTCGGGATGCCTGACCGCACGAGCAGGCGCTCGAAGAGCCGCATCAAGTTGTTCGAGTAGCGCGACACATCCGCGCCGTCGGGCGTCAGGAACACGCGATCGCCGGGCTCGACGGGTCGTCCTCGCACCCTCTCATGCACGGCCCGCAGCTCGGTTAGCTGACGCACGTAGCTCTCGTGCAGCGGGATCAGGCGCTGCTTCCCGGCCTTCGTCGTCTCCGCGCGCAGCCGCAGCACGGCGCGCTCGATGTCCAGATCGGCCCAGGTGACGCGCGTCAGCTCGCCGAAGCGCGCGCCGGTCGCCAAGAAGCCACGCCACAGCGGCGCTTGCGGCACGCGCACAGGACGCGCCACGAGCGCGTAGGCCGCGCCCTGCGTGCGCGCGGCGATCGTGGCCTCGGCCGCGAGCCGGTTCGCCTGGTGCTCGTCGTCGGCTTCGGCGGCGGCCAGGAAGCGCGCGATCTCAGCTTCGCTCAACGCACGCCGACGCACGCGCTGCGTCGCTTCGCTCTCGGGCAGGCGCTTCAATTTGCGCAGCGGGTTCGCTTCGAGCAGGTCGATCGAGACGGCCCAGGTGAGCATCGCGCGCACGACGTCGAGGTCGAGGTTCGCGGTGCGGTTCGAAACGCCCTCCGCCAGCCGCTTCGAGCGCAGCTTCGTCATCGCCAGCGGTGTCAGGTCCCCCACCTGCTTCGCGCCGAGCTCGCGGAAGATCCGGTGCAAGCGGTCCTGCACCTGCTCGACGTGGCGCGGCACCGCGCGGGTCTTCAAGTCGTCGATGTAGAGCTGCGCGAGGTCCAGGAGATCGACGCCGACGCCAGTCGAGCGGCCCGTCGAAAGATCGCGCTTGCGCAAGATCTCTGCCGCCCGCTTCTCGGCCGCGCGCTTGTCCGACCCGAGCACGATGCGCCGACGCTTCCCCGCATCGTCGCGGTAGTCGAGCGTCCAGATCGGTCCCGAGCCGATGCGTTCGCGCTGATAGAGGCGGCCTCGACTCGCGGCGATCGCGATCACGGCTCGTCCTCCGTCAGCACGAGCGCGTCCTGCACGAGCCCGCGCACGACCAGGGTGACGGGCTGGTTCGTGTCGCGAGCAAACGCCCGCACGTCTCGCTGCCAGCGCCACGCCCGAACCGGGCTAAACCTCGGCTCGACCATCCACGCCGCAAGTCGGCTCGCGAGGTCCACCCGCATCTCGAAGGCGTTGATCACGCCGCCCCCTCCCTGCGGACCAACGCTGCGATCTCTGCCCTCCGCCACTTCGGCGAGCGCCCGAGAAGAAGCGGCGGCGGAAGCTTCCCCTCGTGCTTCCAGCGCCTCAATGTGCGCACGTCGCACCCGAGCGCCTCCGCCGCCGCCTTCGGTCCAATGAGTTCGTCGCTCTCCACGTCCACACGCTGACGGTCGCGGCGCAGGAGCTCCAGGGCTGTTCGCAGGTCTTCGCGCGCACGGTCGATCGCGGCGAGCGCCTGCTCGGCGGCGACGAGAGGGTCTGCGCGCTTGGGCTTCGTCGCCTTCACGCCGACAACCTTCCGTCACACGCCAAGGCATCGAACACCTGGGTCTCGATCGCGATCCGCGTCGCATCATCGAGCGGCCGCACGACCGCGTACGAGCGCCCGTGCCTGTCGACGCGCTCGGGGAACGACAGCGTGAGCCTGCCGCTCAAGGTCTTGCGCACGGCGATGCCGTCGAGGCAGTAGCGACCGTCGAGCGTGAAACGCGCCCAGCCGAGCAAACCGGTCGGGTGCAGCTTCGGCGAAGCCATCACAAACGCGACGTCGCTCACGGCCGGGCGCAACATGGTCACCCCGCGTTCCTCAGCGAACGTGGTCCGCATCGAACGGCACGGACTCGATCACCGTCGACGATCGAAACCGGGCCCGCGTCGGATCGAAGTGCACGAGCACCGAACCGGTCGGGCCGTTGCGATGCTTGGCGACGATCACTTCCGTCTTGCCGTCGTTCTCCGGCTTGCGCAGATGCTGGTAGTAGTTCTCGCGGTAGAGCAGGATCACGACGTCGGCGTCCTGCTCGATTGCGCCGGACTCGCGCAGGTCGGAGAGCATCGGTCGCGGCGGATTGCGTTCCTCGACCTTGCGCGAAAGCTGGGATACCGCGATCACGGGCACGTCGAGTTCGCGTGCCAGCGACTTGAGCTCTCCAGAGACCTGCGAGATCGCCACCTGCCGACTCTCTGCGCCGGAGGGAGCGGTGATCAGTTGGAGGTAGTCGACGACGATCAGGTCGAGTTTGTGCTTCTGCCTCACGCGCAGCGCGCGATTACGGATGGCGCGCGTCGACAGCGCGGACGCGTCGTCGATCCAGAGGTTCGCGCCTGCCAGCGTGCCACCCGCCTCGTACAAGGCTGCGCGCTCGTGCTCGGATCGCGGACCGCCTCCCTCCGCTCGGGCTGAAACGTCGGCGCGAGCGCAGACCAGGCGCGATACGAGTTGCTCGCGGCTCATTTCGAGCGAGAACACCAACACCGTCGGACGGCGATCGGACTCGACCGGCAACGCGATGTGGTCGGCAACGTTCAAGGCGAACGCGGTCTTGCCCATCGAGGGGCGAGCTGCCAGGACGATCAGATCTCCGCGCTTGAAGCCGCCGGTCAGCTCGTCGAGTTCCACGAATCCCGAACCAAACTCGCACGAGGCTGCCGTGAACGGGTTGCAGAGCCTGTCGAGCAGCTCTTCGAGTCCATCGGACACGATCACCGGGCCGCCACGCGTCAGGCCCTGGCCGATCGCCGCGAGTCGATCCATGCCCTGCGTCAGCAAGGCGTCGACGTCCTCCGCCGTCCGGCGCGCACCCAGCGCGTCCTCGCGCAACTGGTCCGCAGCTCGGACGCAGTCACGAATGCGCGCGGCCGAAGTGACCAGCTCCGCGTGGTGCGTCAGGTGCGCCGACGTCGTCACGGACTGCATGAGCTCGAACACGTACAGATGGCCTCCGATCGCCTCGAATTCCCCTCGCGCCTCGAGTTCGGAGCGCAGGGTGACGAGGTCGATGGCTCGCGCGCCGTCGTGCAGCCGCCGCATCGCCGCGAAGATGTGCCGATGGCGCGGCTCGTAGAAGTCGGTCTCGCGGAGGAGCTCGATCGCGTCCGTCACGCGGTCGCTGTCGAGCAGGATCGCTCCGAGCACACTGCGCTCGGCCTGGAGGTCGTGAGGGAGTTCGTGGGGGGGATTGGGGTTCATGCAGATCCTCAGCTAGCGATGCGGCTCGATGCCGCGAACAAGGGTTGTGGGCGACCGTTCGGCCCGCGCTCGGCCACAACGCGTGACCGGAGTCGTTCCTGCGCCTGGAGCAGGCGGCGCTCGAAGGCACTGAGCTCGCGCTCCGGGGTTGCTGACTCGGCGGCGATCTCGCGCTTCGCCGCGATGGCCCCGGCGCGGACGAGTGCGAGATCCTCGGCGTCGAGCGCGGGCACCGTGGGGCGGCGCTGATCTCGGAAGGCACGCTCGCTAGGTTCGTCGAGCAGCCGCCAGGCGTTGAGCAGGTGCGGCTGGGCCCGGCTCTCGCGAATCAACCACACCACGAAGCCGGGCGGGTTCGCCATGTCGCGCGTGGCGAACGCCACGACGTCGAACCACTCGATCGCGGCGCGGTCGTCGGCGAAAGCCCGATCGCAGAAGGCCGCGACGAAGGCGCGGTAGTTCGGGTCGAAACGCGGCCACCTGGGGTGGCGCTCCGAGAGCATCGCCTCGACGGCCGAGAGCCGATCCGGCCTCGGCGTGGAAGCCATGACGGGCCGCGACGTGTCCCGTCTCTCTGACTCTTCGGTCTTCCTGCCTGTATGTGTCTTAAGAACACATTCAGACTCAGAAGAAGACATAAGACGGGACATCGGATGTCCCGTCATGGACGCCTGCTTCTGGGCGACGGATCGACGTGGCCGGTACAGATCGGCGAATGCGATCGACCTGCCGTCCGCCGCACGAAACGTCAGCCCGCGCGAGCGCAGCACCTCGCGTTCGCCCGCGAGCCACAGACGCACGGCCTCGCTGCATCCGACGAGCTCCCCGGTTCGCTGGTCGACGCCGAGTACGAACAGTACGTAGACGTTGCCGCCGGCCGAGTGCGGCGCTCGGCGCTCGCCGCGGACAACGAGCCCGGCGCGCTCGAGCTCGCCGAGCAGTCGCGAGACGTGTCGTTCGCTCCAAGGAAACCTGTCGGTGGGGAAAATCCGCCGGGCTGCGGCACTGAGTTCTTCGCGGGTCGCGGAGCACGCACCGTGTTCGTTTCGCGAACCTCCGAGGGCGAGTACTGCGGCATACGCGCGCCAAACGGACAGCTTGAGCAGATCGAGCCGCGATCGAAGGTCCGAGTGCGCGAGAACGCGTCCGTGCTGAATGCCGTCGTCGAGATGCAGTTCTGCACGGCGAACGACAAGCTCGGATAGGCTCGGCCCCCTCAAGCGAGCGAGGAGCGCGCCGTGTCCACGGGGCTTGGAGTCCTCGCCATCGCAAGTGTTCGAGGCTGGCGTGCGAGCCATCACCGCGGCCTCCATCGCCCAACGATCGCGCGGCCCCCTACCCGGACACGTACGCGGGCTCGGGCGAACTCACCTCGGAGTGCCGAATCGAGACGCCGGTCGCGACATGGCGTTGCGTTCTCTACGAACGCGAACCACGCGACCGCCACACCGCTGGCTTCGGCGCCCGAGTCGCAGTGCGGTTCGCAACGGGTTATCTCGTCCCTGACCACTTACCTGATCAGGGATCGCACGTCGCATCGGTGTCGCATGCGACACGTGCCCGGATCGGCCTGGAAGAGGTTCAGAGAGCCGATTTTCGGGCCGAACGCGCGACGTGGATGTCGCTGAATTTGTCGCGTTTAGCGCTCGTCGTCGTCCCACGACGCTTCGACCTTGCCGGAAGTCCCGTCTTTCTGACCGTGAGGGACCTCCCCAGGTTCCGGTCGCAACGCAGCTCGTGCGGACTTGAATCGCGGCCACCGCGAGAGCGTCGTTCGGGCGCAGCCCGTCGCGTCAGCGATCTGCTGATTCGTCCAGTCGGGGTGCGCAAAGAGCAGGGCCAACGCCAGCGACTCGCCCCTTATCGCCGGAGGCGTCACGGGACGAGTGCCGCCAGTTCGGGTCTCCGAGGATGGTGGAGCGAGGCGAAGTTGAGCGAGGTAGGCTTCACCCTGACGTGTGAGAACGTAGGTCGTTCCCGTGTCCGACCTCACCTCGCCACCGAACAAGGACGAGACGATCGTGCGGGATGCGCGAAGTAGCTCATGATGCACGCACAAGGCCACGATGTCGGCGGATCGGAGGTGCTCGGGCAGTTGATCCGGCCTGGCCTGCCGCTTGTCCCGCCCGTCGAGAAAGATCAGGAACTCGACGCACAACGGCGGAAGGTCGGGGAAGCTCTGCGACGTCATGGTCGTCTGGGATAGGCGTTGCAGCTCTGCTTTCCGCGCCGTTTGGCTCGAACGGAAACCGAAAGCAAGGCGAGCCGCGGGAGCGTTCAGGGTAGCGCGAGACGCAATCCGTCGTCAGACCCGCGAGCGTAGACCACGGTGCTCATGATGGAGCGGTGCCCGAGCGCCGCCTTCACGATCAACACGTCGCCCGTGCGGCGGTAGAGGCCGACGGCGAACGAGTGCCGGAGCGCATGCGCACCGCAGTGCCGTAGGCCAGCCCGTTCGAGCCAGAGTTCGAGGCGGCGTGCGGCTTGGCGCCGGCCCAGGTATCCGCCGTGGAAGGCGGGGAACGCGGGCCCGGTCCGGCGCTCGCCCAGGTACGCGCGAATCACCTCGACGGTCCGAGTGTTCAGGAACACACGCTCGACGCGGTCGCGCTTCACCCGGCGCACCAGGATCTCCGCGCGGTCGAGGTCGATGTCCTCGATATCGACGCCGATCGCCGAGCTGAGGCGGATCCCGGTCCGCGCCATCAGCGCGAAGAGCGCGTGGTCGCGCTTGCCCTCGGGCGTCGGGTCGCGGGCGATCGTCGCGAGCAGGCGGTCGATTTCGTCGTCGGTCAACGTCTTAGGCGGCGGTGGCGAGCAGATCGCGCGCCGCACCAGGCGCCCGGCGTTGGTGCGCACGAGCCCCGCGTCGTGCAGCCAGCCGAAGAACACGCGCAGCGACGTGCGCAGTGCGTTCACGGTCGAGGCGCTGCGCGCGACGCCGTTCGAGTCGAGCCGCGCGACGTCGCTCGTCAGGAATCGCGCGAGCGTCTGCGGCGTGACGTCGTCGAGATCGTCGCTTGGCCCAAGCCAGCGCGCGAGCAGCGCGACGTGGCGGCGGTAGTTGCCGATCGTGTGCTCGCTCCGACCATCGGCCTGGAGCTGGAGCACGAAGGTGTCGAGCGCGTCTTGCAGACGCATGCGCCCTCCTCGGAGTTGGAGCTTGGACTTGGTGAGGACGCGGGGCCGATCGCCGTTACCGACGACCGACCCCGTGGCTGTCGCTGCGGATCACGCCTTCGGTTCGACCGTCGGGATCGGCGCGGCTTCGATCAGCTTCTGCTCGGCGGCCCACGCGAGCGCGAGGCGAAGCACACGCTGGCTCTTCAAGTACGTCGGCGGTGCCTTCGGCGTGCCCGCGCGCGTCTTCATCACCGCGTCAGACGCGAAGTACTCGGCGATGCGATCGACTGTGAAGAGCCCGATCGGCGTCTCGCTGCCGAGCTGCTTCTGCGCGAGCTTGAGCTCCATGCCGTAGCTCGCGATCGTGCCCGGGCCAGCACCCTTCTCTTCGAGCGACTTGAGGTAGCGCTCGCTCAGCTCGCCGAGCGTGATCGTCTGGTCGCTCGCCATCGCCACTTGCGCCTCTTGATGCAGGTCGCTCGTCTTCGCCGTCTGCTTCGTCTTCTTCGTCATGTCGTTGCCTCGGTGGTTGGTGCGCGCCACCATCGGCGCGCGACGACATGCACGCTCAACTCGGCGGAGTATTGAAGGCGACCTCGCCGACCTCGATGCGTTTCGACGAGCGGCGCACCTCGCCAGTGAGGTTCGCGCGAGAGCCGCTCGCCGGCGAGCGTGATCGACTTCGTCGCGACACACGCGAGCCGGCTACGCAGGCGGCGGACCGGGCACCGTTGCTTCGGCAGCCGAGAGCGCCGCGCGAATCTTCGCTGCAAGTGCCTGGGCCCTCTCGGCCGTTTCCTCGCCCGTCCGGGCTGAGTCTTTCGTCCCCGGGCCCAGCACTGCGCGCCGTTCCTCTTCGATGCCGAACTTCAACGCCCGCAGCGCGTCTGCGGTTCGCTCGATCCGCCCCTGCGCCAGATGCTCGGCTCCCTTCCCTGCCGCCAATCGAGCCAGCTTGGCGTGCCGTTCGTTCATCGCCGCCACCGCGTCGACCGCGCGCTTCTCGTTCGTCTCGCGAACCGCAGCGTTGAGCCGCTCGATGTTCGCTTGCCAGTCTTCGCGTTTTGCGACGTTCGCCACCGTCGTCTTCGACACGCCAAAGTGATTCGCCACGGCCTCGTACGAGCGGCCTTCGCCGAGCGAAAAGTAGAACTGGAACGCGTCGAGCCCGAGCTTGCGTCTCATGGCGACGCACCTCGAGCCCGCAACCATGCGAACGCACACGTGTCGGTGTTCACGCCGCGCCTCGTTCGAGCTTCACGTCCTCGTAGCGCTTGCCGTCGAGCGTCGCCTGCTTGCCGCTCGCCTTCTCCCAGCGACGGATCGCCACGTCGACGAAGGCCGGAGAAATCTCCATCGCACGGCATCGCCGCTTGAGCTTCTCCGCCGCGACGAGCTGCGACCCCGAGCCCGAGAAGGTTTCGAGCACGATGTCGCCGGGTTGAGTGTGCAGCTCCATCGGCAACTCGAAGAGCTTGGTGGGCTTCTGAGTGTTGTGCGACAGCCCGACCGACGTCTGAAAGCTCGGGCAACCCTCGACCGAGAGGTTCCAGACGTCGCCGTCGTACGGCACACGCTCGATGCGCTTCACGTAGCGCAGGCGATGCGTGCGGCCATCGTGCTCGACGTGCGTCGGCATGCCGCGTTCGCTGCGCTCGTAGAAGTACAGGTGGTACTCGGGGCTCTGGCTCTTGAACTGCCGACCGCCGATCGATCCCAACTCCTCGGGTGGCTCGTAGCGAAACACGTTCGCCCAGTAGCCAACCGACTCCGCCAGTAGCGCGAGCGCGGATGCGAGGTCGGGCGAGACCGTCTTCCCCTGCCAGTAGTTGCGGTTGTGCACCCGACATCCGTCGCCGTTGAGCCAGCCCTGCAAGACCGCCCGGCGCTTCTCGCGCGGCAATCGGTAGACCTGCGGGGAGAGACGCTTCGTCCTCGCGCCTCGACCGCCGAGTGCCTCGAACTCCGCGCCGGCATCGGCGTCGAACGCCAGGACGGTCAGCCCCTGGTTGGGCGGACCGTATTCGTTCGGGTCGTATTCGCCGACCGAGCTCCAGCGATCGTGGACGCGCTGAATCAGGTCCTGGCGCTTCTTGTGCAGCGCGAACGCCGGATAGCGGTTCTCGCCGTGGCCGGCCTTCTGCAAGCTACCCTGCGCGAGATAGAGCCCGAACAGGAACCAGTACTCCTCGTCCTTCTCGGGGAACGGATCGGCGTCCGACTCGACGAGCACCGGCGTCATCGTGTAGTCCCCGACGCGCAGCTCGTCGGCGCGCACCCACTGCACGCTGCCTCCAACGACGCGACGCTTGACGCGCTCGGGCCGCCACACGAGGAACGGGTGGTTGTCCGAAGCGAGCGTGCTGATGTTCCCGCCCTTCGCCGTGATGCGGAACAGATCCGCCGACGTGTACGGGTGCGACGACACATCCGTGACCGCGTGGAATTCGCCGTCGCCTGCGTGGACTCGATCGCCTACCTGGATCGTGCGGATCCGTCGGTAGCCGTGCTCGGTCAAAACCAACGCATCGGGATGCAAGCACGGGTGCTCGTTGCCGACCACGCGCTGCTTGCCCTCCCAGTCGCACTCCCACACCGAATCGAGCTGCGCGATTCCGTGCTCGGGCTTCTTGCCCTGCACCCACCCGAACGCGCACGGCTCGTGCCGCCAGCGGAAGTACGAATGCCCGAAGACCGCGCAGGGCTTCACCCAGACCACGACCTGGTGCAGCAAGAGGCCGTGGCGCTCGAAGGCCGCGGCGATCGTCGGTTGCTGCACGTGCGCGTGCCAGACGTAGATCGGCGTGCGCTCGGCCAGATGCGGCAGCGCGGCCGTGAACACGCCGTCGAGGAACTTCCCGAGATCCTCGATGTCGACCTCCCGGTAAACGTGGCTCCAGTCCTTGCCGCTCGCCTTGCCGTCGTGGATCGGTCGGTCGTTGCCGGTGTAGTCGACACAGTAAGGTGGATCGGTGGCGAAGAGCGTCGCCTTCTCCCCCGCCATGAGCCGCGCGAGGTCTTCTGCGCTCGTGCTGTCGCCGCAGAGCAGTCGGTGATCACCAAGCACCCACAGATCGCCGCGGCGCGCGACGGCATTCACCGGCGGCGGCTCGGGGCCTTCGTCCTCGATCACGCGCGGCGTCGCACCGTCGAGCTCGGCGAGCAACGCGTCGATCTCTGCCGAGCTGTACCCCACGCCCTCGAGCGAGTCTTCGGTGCGCAACTCTTCGAGCAGCTTCGCGAGCGCGGGCTCGTCCCACAGCGCGAACTCGTGCGTCTTGTTGTCCGCGATCGAGTACGCCGTCGCGTCGAGATCAGTCCCGAGGAAGCGCACAACCGGCACCTCGGGCATCCCGAGCGACTTCGCGGCTTTCAGGCGCGTGTTGCCCGCGATCACCTCGCCCGAGGGTTTGGCGACCAGCGGCTGCTGCCAGCCAAAGCGCTTGAGCGACGCCGCGACGTGCGGCACGGCGGGATCGTTGAGGCGCGGGTTGGAGGGGTTCAGGAAGAGCGAGTCGATCGCGACCCACTCGACGGCGAGCGC